>NZ_LQOT01000060.1 GCF_002101585.1 Mycolicibacter engbaekii
TAGCATCCAGCATGACTCGTTGATCACCACGCGTGACTCACGCCGATCCGAAGTCCACCACCCCACGGGGCACTATCCCTCTGTCGTCGAGGCGCAAGAGCGGCTTGCGCGCAACATGTCGGCCGGTGCAGGCAACATTAACCCTGACGACGTCGCGACTATCGTCCAGGCTGATGGTCCCACAAGACTTGTCGCAGAAGCCCTGCAAAGCAACTCCCCAGTGAAGCAGCGCCAGACTGCAACCGCGTTGCTTCAGCATGGATACATAGCTGCAGCGCTGGATATCGCCTGTCAAATTCCTAACCGAAGTGAGGCGCGTACGGTGGGTATAGCGGTGCTCGACTACATTTCGGGCCTTCCCGCTGAACAGCAGCAAGAAGGTCTGAGTGAGCTTGAACGGCTCCGATTTCGGCTAAGACCTCCTCAGCTCAGAGACATGCGAGATCACGCACAAAAGGTGGGCGTCACCCTTCCAGTTGGCTGGATGGAAGCACCAACGAATTAAACAGCTTCATTTGTTCAACAAGGGCGCGATACAGGGTGCAAGCCGCCCCAGAACGCAGAAGGTGGGAGAGGTTAAAAAACCTCTCCCACCTGCGGGGTGGCTGACGGGACTCGAACCCGCGACACCCAGGATCACAACCTGGTGCTCTACCAACTGAACTACAGCCACCATTGCTGCCGGCGAGGCGAGCCAAGCAAGCAGCGTCGTTGATACTAACCGCTCGGATGCTCAGCGACCGAATCGAGCGCCCCCTGCGGCCCCAGTTCCGCGGCGACGGCGGCAATATCGCTGGTAGAAGGCCCGGGCGGTGCGACGAACGCGGTGCGCCGGTAGTACTTCAATTCCCGGATCGACTCGTGGATGTCGGCCAGCGCGCGGTGCGCCAGGCCCTTCTCCGGCTGGCCGAAGTAAATCCGGGGGTACCAGCGGCGGCACAACTCCTTGATCGAGCTCACGTCGATCATCCGGTAATGCAGGTAGTCGTTGAGGGCGGGCATGTCGCGGGCCAGGAAGCCGCGGTCGGTACCGATCGAGTTGCCGGCCAGCGGTGCCGTCTTGGCCTGCCGCACATGGGTGCGGATGTAGTCGAGCACCATGGCCTCGGCGGTGGCCAGATCCACCGTCGAAGCCCGGACCTCCTCGATCAGGCCGGATCGGGTGTGCATGTCGGTCACCACCGGACTCATCGCGTCCAGATCCGCGTCGTCGGCGTGGATCACCACGTCAACACCGTCGCCCAGGATGTTCAGTTCGCCGTCGGTGACCAGGACGGCGATCTCGATGAGCTTGTCCGAGCCCAGATCCAGGCCGGTCATCTCGCAGTCGATCCAGACGAGTTCGTCTCGTGCAGCACTCACAGTTAGCCAACGTTAGCCGCTGCCCGCGGCCATAGCCGCACAGCGGTGCCGACCGGCCAAGTAGTGTCGTGACCTGTGAGTCCCGACTCGGCGGCTAACGCCGCGCAGCAGATTGCGGCGGGCTACGCCGCCGACGGCCAGGCCCTGGAACTGGGCACGGTGGTCATCGACGGCATCGCCGACGCCTCGGCGCAGGTCCGCATTCCCCTGGCCACCGTCAACCGCCATGGACTGGTGGCCGGCGCCACCGGCACCGGCAAGACCAAGACGCTGCAGGTGATCGCCGAGCAGCTGTCCGCCGCGGGCGTCCCGGTGCTGATGGCCGACGTCAAGGGCGACCTGTCCGGTCTGGCGCGGGCCGGCCAGGCCGGCGACAAGATCACCCAGCGGGCCGCCGAGACCGGCGACGACTGGGCTCCCACGGCGTTCCCCACGGAGTTCCTGTCGCTGGGCACCGGCGGCGCCGGCATCCCGGTGCGGGCCACGATCTCCAGCTTCGGCCCGATTCTGCTGTCGAAGGTGCTGGGCCTGAACAACACCCAGGAGTCGACGCTGGGGTTGATCTTCCGCTGGGCCGACGACAACGGCTACCTGTTGCTGGATCTGAAGGATCTGCGCTCGGTGATCAGCTACCTGATCAGCGATGAGGGCAAGCCGGTGCTCAAGCAGCTGGGCGCGGTTTCGGCGGCGACGGCCGGGGTGATCCTGCGTGCCCTGGCGAACCTGGAGGCCGAAGGCGCCGACACCTTCTTCGGCGAGCCCGAACTGGACCCCAAGGATCTGATCCGGCTGGACCCCCAAGGGCGCGGCATCATCTCGCTGCTCGAACTCGGTGACCAGGCGGCGCGTCCGGTGTTGTTCTCCACGTTCCTGATGTGGGTGCTGGCCGACCTGTTCACCTTCCTGCCCGAGGTGGGCGACCTCGACAAGCCGAAGCTGGTGTTCTTCTTCGACGAGGCCCACCTGCTGTTCACCGGCGCATCCAAGGCGTTTCTGCAGCAGGTCGAGCAGACCGTCAAACTGATCCGCTCCAAGGGCGTCGGGGTGTTCTTCTGCACCCAGCTGCCCACCGATGTGCCCAACAGTGTGCTCTCCCAGTTGGGTGCCCGGATCCAGCACGCGTTGCGGGCCTTTACCCCCGACGATCAGAAGGCGCTGAGCAAGACGGTGCGCACCTACCCGAAGACCAAGGTCTACGACCTGGAGTCCGCGCTGACGTCGCTGGGTATCGGCGAGGCGATCGTCACGGTGCTCTCCGAACGGGGCGCGCCGACCCCGGTGGCGTGGACCCGATTGCGGGCTCCGCGGTCGCTGATGGGGGCCATCGGCGCCGAGGCGATCGGCGCGGCGGCCAAGGCCAGCCCGCTGCACGCCCAATACGGCGAGACCATCGATCGCGAATCGGCCTATGAGATGCTCTCGGCGAAATTGGCAGCCGGGCAGGGCAACCGGCCCCCGGCGGGCCAGGGCAGCGTGCCCCCGCCGGTGCCGGAGCGCCCACCGTGGTGGCGGCGCTTCGGACGCTGGCTGGCCCACTTCCTCACCACCCGAGAAGGCAAGCGGGTGGTGACGGCGGTGACCACCGTTGTGGTGGGCCAGATCTCGCGCGGCGCGATGGGCACCGGCCAGCGCAAGCGCTGAAGGCCTAGCCCCCGCCGAGCTTCTTGTAGACCGCCCCCACGATCGGGGTGACGATGGCGCGCGGCGCGTAGCCACTGGCCATCGACATGGCCTTGGAGGTGATCCCGGGCACCACCCGCATCTTGTTGCGCGCCAGGGCATCCAGCGACAGCTTCGCGGTGTGCTGAGTGGAGATCCACAAGAAGTCCGGGATCAGCCGGTCGACCAATGACGCCTCGGCCGCGTCGGGCATCTCGGCACGCACCGGCCCGGGCGCCAGCAAGGTGACATGGACCCCGGTCTTGAGCAGCTCGCCGCGCAGCGACTCGCTGAACGTGTTGGCGAAGGCCTTGGTGGCCGCGTAGGTGGCGTTGTTGGGAATCGGCGAGTTGCCCGCCGCCGAACCGGAGATCAAGATGCCGCCGGCGCGCCGGCGCAACATGCCCGGCAGCACCGCCAGCACCAGGTCGTGCACCGCTACCGCGTTCAGCTGCACCTGGGCCTTCTCCGCGGCCGGGTCCAAACCGGAGATCGGCCCGAACGTCGCCGTACCGGCGTTGGCGCACAGCACCGAGATCTCTTGCTCGGCCAGCTCGGCGCAGAACGCCTCACGCGCCGGCGGATCGGCCAGGTCGACCGCGCGGACGTCCACGGTGACCCCGTACTTGTCGCGCAGCCGCGCCGCCACGGTGTTGAGAACATCTTCGCGGCGCGCGGTGATGAGCAGCGAGTGGCCGCGGGCGGCCAGCTCGGCGGCCAGCGCCTCACCGATCCCCTGGGAGGCTCCGGTCACAACGGCGCGGGCATCGGGGCTGGGAGCAGGAATGGGCATGCGGCAATCGTAGAGTGCCAGTCATGGGACACCCTGGGGCGGACAAGCCGGGGCTATCCCGGATCGTGGCATGGGCGCTGTGGGACACCGGGGCCGCGGGTATCAGCGCGATCGTCGTCACATTCGTGTACTCGGTGTATCTGACCAGCAGTGTCGGCCGCGACCTGGCCGGGCCGGTGTCACCGGCCAGCTGGCTTGGCCGCACCCTGGCCATCTCCGGGCTGACCGTGGCCGCGGTGGCACCGGTGATCGGGGTCTGGGTTGCCGCGCCGCACCGGCGCCGGGTGACGCTGGCGGTGCTGACCGGAACGGCGGCGGTACTGACCGCGTCGATGAGCCTGATCCGGGACGAGCCCGGCTATCTGGCTCCCGGCCTGGTGCTGCTGGCCCTGACAGCCGCGTGCGGCGACCTGGCCAGCGTGCCCTACAACGCCATGCTGCGGCAGGTGTCGACGCCGCAGAACTCCGGCCGGATCTCTGGCTTCGGTTGGGCAGCAGGCTATGTCGGGAGCGTGCTGTTGCTGTTGCTGGTCTACCTGGGCTGCATCTCCGGCAGTGGTCCCACCCGCGGCCTGCTCGGCCTGTCCACCGAGGGAGGTCAGTATGTGCGGGTCGCCATGCTGGTGGCCGCGGCCTGGCTGACGGTGTTCGCGTTGCCGCTGCTGTTCACCACGCACCGCCTGGGCGGCGAGCCGCAGGCGCCGGCACCGCGGCTGGGGTTCTTCGGCGGTTACCGCCAGCTGTGGCGTGACATCACGGGTGCCTGGCAGCGCGATCGCAACCTGGTCTTCTACCTGGTGGCCAGCGCGATCTTCCGGGACGGCCTGGCCGGGGTGTTCGCCTTCGGTGCGGTGCTGGGGGTCACCGTCTACGGCATCTCGCCCGGCGACGTGATGATCTTCGGGATCGCTGCCAGCGTGGTCGCCGCGGTTGGGGCAGTGGCCGGCGGCCTGCTCGACGACCGGATCGGATCCAAAACGGTCATCGTGGGATCGCTGGTCGCGATGATCGCCGCCGGCACCACCCTGATGGCGCTGAATGGTCCGAAAGCCTTCTGGGCGTGCGGACTGTTGCTGTGTCTGTTCATCGGGCCGACCCAGTCCGCAGCGCGCACCCTGCTGTTGCGGATGGCCGACGACGGCATGGAAGCGGTGGCCTTCGGCCTCTACACCATGACCGGCCGGGCGGTGTCGTTCCTGGCGCCGTGGCTGTTCTCGGTCTTCGTCGACATCTTCCACACCGAACGGGCGGGTATGGGCGGGCTGTGCACCGTATTGCTGCTCGGCCTGCTGGCGCTGCTGCCGATCCGGGTCAGCCGGCCGCTGCGCACACCGTGAGGATCGAACCGGTGCGCTGACGCACCTGGGTGCCGTCCACCGACACCGAGCAGGTGATCTGCTCGCCGAAGTTGACCACGGTGACCGCCGCGGCGGTCGTCGCCGGTGGCGTCAGCGTCACCTGTTTGCTCCACGGCAGCGCCACATTGAATTCGGTCTGCAGGATCCCGCCGGTGTCGATGTAGGCGATGCTGAGCGCCTTGCCCTTACCGCTGACGCTGTAGACGATCGTCTCCGCCGCACCCGCGGTGGTGGACGTCGTCGGAGGCGGCGTTGTCGTCGTGCTGGGCGCCGGTGTCGGTGTCGGGGAGGGTGTGGTGGTCGGAACGCGCTTGGGCACCGGGGTGCTCGGAGCCGTCGGCAACGGGGGCACCGACGTAGCCGTGGCCGAATTGCGCTGGGAGCCATTGACGATCACCAACGCGGCGACCATGCCCACCACCAGCAGTACGGCAGCGCCGGCTACCAGGAACAGCCAGTTCGGCAGCCGCGGGGGCTCCGGCGGTCCACCCTGGCCACCGCCCGCCGGACCACCCGGCGGGGGCGCTTCCCAGTGACCACCGGGCGGGGGCGCTTCCCACTGGCCACCCGGCGGGGGCGCTTCCCAGTGCTGCCGGGGCAGTTGTTCGGTGGGCTGGGGGGCCTGCGGCGGATACATCGGGAGTTGCCCGGCGTAGGCCGGGTCGACGTAGGGCGGAAAGCCGTAAGTCGGCGGTTCGGATCCGCCGCCGCCTTGCCATGGCTGATTGGAGCCCTCCGGCCGGTTCGGATCGGTCATGCCCACCTCATGGCTTGCAGGGTACCTGTGTCGGGCGGTTGCGGCCGGGACCTCTGCGCCCGGCTATGTTTCCGCGGCGCCCAGGGCCCTGATCGTCATCGCCCGCAACACCGCTCGTGAGCGTTCCGGACCGGCCGATTTCGCGCGGGCCTTCATGGAGTGCGGTGTGGAGTTCAACAGGCCGAACGCGGCGTGCGCCATCAGCCGCGCATCGGCTTCGGCCAGGCCGGGGTGCAGCGCACGCAACACCCCCACCCACACCTCGACATACTGCCGCTGGGCGCTGCGCACCTGCCGCTGGGCGGCGGCCGGCAGGTGGGCCAGGTCACGGTCTTGGATCCGGATCAGGTCCGGTTCGCCGAGGGCAAAGTCGAGATGGAAGTCGACCAGGGCGTCCAGCACCTCCCGCGGGCCCGCGCCCTGCGCTTCGACGGCCCGCGCGCCGGCGAGCAGTCGGGTGCTGATGCCGACGAGCAACTCGACCAGCAGAGCCTCTTTGTTGGGGAAGTGCCGGTAGATCGCCGGGCCGCTGACGCCGGCGGCGGCGCCGATGTCCTCCAGCCGCACCGCGGGGTAGCCGCTCTGGGCGAAAAGACGTTCCGCGGCCGCGAGCAACTGGCTGCGCCGGTCGGACTTGAGCCGGCTGCGCCGGCTGGCCGGTTCGTTCTCGCCCGCCGGGGAGAGGGAAGCTGCCATCACGCCTCCGCTCGTGGTGGACATCTTGAGTTAATGGCCACTAACGTAACACCGGATCGCCTCGGAACGCATCCGGCTTCTGGCGGCGCCGGTGGAGGAACCGATGGCAACTGCGGTACCCCCGACGCGAGCCGCTTTGTCCTACGCCCGTGGCGAGGCGCACCCCGCCCTGTTGGAGACGACGATCGGCGCCAATCTCGCTGCCATCGCGAGCACGTTTGGCGATCGCGATGCGTTGGTTGACGTTCCGTCAGGCCGGCGCTGGAGCTACGCCGAGCTCGCGATGGATGTGCGCCGACTGGCAACCGGCCTGCTCCAGGCCGGAATCGGCACCGGAGATCGAGTGGGCATCTGGGCGCCCAACTGTGCCGAATGGGTTATGAACCAGTACGCCACCGCCGAGATCGGCGCCATTCTGGTCAACATCAACCCGGCGTACCGCTCTTACGAATTGGCCTACGCGCTCAAGCAGTCCGGGGTGGCCATGGTCATCTCGGCATCGCGTTTCAAGACCACCGACTACGCCGCACTGCTTGGTGAGGTGGCCCCGCAATGCCCGGACCTGCGCGAGGTGGTGTTCATCGGCAGTTCCCGCTGGCAGGAGCTGGCAAGCGCGCCGATCGACGCGACGGCCCTTGCGCAGGTGGCCGCGACGCTGCACGCCCAGGACCCGATCAACATTCAATACACTTCGGGCACAACGGGTTACCCCAAGGGCGCGACGTTGAGTCACCGCAACATCCTCAACAACGGCTATCTGGTCGGTGAGCTCCTGGGCTACACCGAAGCAGATCGGGTCTGCCTGCCCGTGCCGCTCTACCACTGTTTCGGTCTTGTGATGGGCAACCTGGCGGCCACCAGCCACGGCGCGGCGATCATCCTGCCGGGTCCCGGTTTCGATCCGGCGGCCACACTGCGGGCCGTGCAGGACCAGGCATGCACCAGCCTCTACGGGGTGCCCACGATGTTCATCGCCGAGCTCGGCCTGCCCGACTTCGCCGACTACGACCTGAGCAGCCTGCGCACCGGGATCATGGCGGGCTCGCCGTGCCCGGCTGAGGTCATGCGACAGGTCATCGACGACATGCACATGGCCGGGCTCGCGATCTGCTACGGCATGACCGAGACCTCGCCGGTGTCGACCCAGACCCGCGGAACCGACTCGCTGACGCAGCGGGTCGAGACCGTCGGGCAGGTCTGCCCGCACCTGGAGATCAAGCTGACCGACCCGGTCACCGGTGCGACAGTGCCGCGCGGCGACGTCGGCGAGTTGTGCACCCGCGGCTATTCGGTGATGACCGGTTACTGGAACGACCCGGACAAGACCGCGGCGGCCATCGACGCCGAGGGCTGGATGCACACCGGCGATCTGGCCGTGATGGACGACGACGGTTACCTGCGCATCGCCGGGCGGATCAAGGACATGGTGATCCGCGGCGGGGAGAACATCTATCCGCGCGAGATCGAGGAATTCCTCTACACCCATCCCGACATCCGCGATGCCCAGGTGATCGGCGTGCCCGACGACATCTACGGCGAGGAGCTGATGGCCGTCGTGGTGATGCGCAGCGGGGCGCCGGCACTGACCGCCGAGCGGCTGCGGGAGTTCTGCACCGGGCGGCTCGCGCATTTCAAGGTGCCGCGATACGTGCGTGTCGTGACCGAGTTTCCGATGACGGTCACCGGCAAGGTCCGCAAGGACGAGATGCGCCGGCAGGCGATCGAGCATTTGGCCGGCGGCTGACAGGGGTGTCCGAGAATGGTATTCTCTGACATCAGTTAATGGACATTAACTGAAAATGAGGAGGCGCGCGTGGCGATGGACAAGGTCGTGGCCACGGCAGCAGCGGCCGTCGCCGACATCACCGACGGCGCGTCACTGGCGGTAGGCGGATTCGGGCTGTGCGGCATCCCGGAGGCACTGATCGAGGCCGTGCTGCAGCTGGGCGTCACCGATCTGGAGACGGTGTCGAACAACTGCGGCGTCGACGGTGTGGGCCTGGGCGTGCTGCTGGAACACAAGCGGATCCGCCGCACCATCAGCTCCTATGTGGGCGAGAACAAGGAGTTCGCCCGGCAGTTCCTGTCCGGCGAGCTCGAGGTCGAGTTGACCCCCCAGGGGACGCTCGCCGAGCGCCTGCGTGCCGGCGGCGCCGGAATCCCGGCCTTCTACACGCCCACCGGCGTGGGCACCCAGGTCGCCGACGGCGGCCTGCCGTGGCGCTACGACGGTGCCGGCGGGATTGCGGTGGCCTCACCGCCCAAGGAGACCCGGGAGTTCGACGGACGCACCTACGTTCTGGAACGTGCGATCCGCACCGACTTCGCGCTGGTACATGCCTGGAAAGGGGACCGGCACGGCAACCTGGTCTACCGCGAGGCCGCCGCCAACTTCAACCCGGACTGCGCCACCGCGGGCAGGATCACGATCGCCGAGGTCGAGCATCTGGTGGAGCCGGGCGAGATCGACCCCGCCACCGTGCACACCCAGGGGGTTTTCGTGCACCGCGTGGTGCACGTGCCGGATCCGATCAAGCGAATCGAGCGAGAGACGGTGCGCGCGTCATGACCCTGACCAGAGATGAGGTGGCGGCGCGGGTGGCCGCCGAGCTGCGCGACGGGCAGTACGTCAACCTGGGCATCGGCCTGCCGACCCTGATTCCCAACCACATCCCCGATGGCGTCAACGTGGTGCTGCACTCGGAGAACGGCATCCTCGGGGTCGGCCCATACCCGCTGCCCGGGGACCTCGACGCCGACCTGATCAACGCGGGCAAGGAGACCGTGACCACCTTGCCCGGCGCCTCGTTCTTCTCGTCGTCGGCCTCCTTCGGGGTCATCCGCGGCGGCCACCTGGACGTGGCGGTCCTTGGCGCCATGCAGGTTTCGGCCGCCGGCGACCTGGCCAACTGGATGATCCCCGGCAAGATGATCAAAGGCATGGGCGGGGCGATGGACCTGGTGCACGGCGCGCGCCGGGTGATCGTGATGATGGAGCACGCGGCCAAAGACGGCAGCGCCAAGATCGTCGAACAGTGCACCTTGCCGCTCACCGGGGCCCGCTGCGTCAACCGCATCATCACCGACCTTGCCGTCATCGACGTCACCGAGGCCGGCCTTCAGCTGGTCGAGACCGCTGCGGGTGTCTCCGTGGACGAGGTCGTCGCAAAAACCGACGCGGCGCTGGACCTTTCGGCCCTGTCATGACAGCACCGGCATTCGCTGACGAGCACCGTCGACTGGTTGCCGAGCTCAACGCCAAACTGGCGACGGCCGCCCTGGGCGGCAACGAGCAGTCCCGGCAGCGCCATGTGTCGCGGGGCAAGCTGCTGCCCCGCGACCGGGTCGACCGGCTGCTGGACCCCGGCAGCCCGTTTCTGGAGCTGGCGCCCCTGGCCGCCGACGGGATGTATGACGACGAGTGCCCCGGAGCCGGGATCATCACCGGCATCGGCCGGGTCGCGGGGCGCGAGTGCGTGATCGTCGCCAACGACGCCACGGTCAAAGGCGGCACCTACTACCCGGTGACGGTCAAAAAGCACCTGCGTGCCCAGGAGGTGGCGCTGGCCAACCGGCTGCCGTGCCTGTACCTGGTGGACTCCGGGGGTGCGTTCCTGCCCCGCCAGGACGAAGTCTTCCCCGACCGTGAGCACTTCGGCCGCATCTTCTACAACCAGGCCACCATGAGTGCTGCGGGCATTCCCCAGATCGCGGCGGTGCTCGGGTCGTGTACCGCCGGCGGCGCCTACGTCCCGGCGATGAGCGACGAGGCCGTCATCGTGCGCGAACAGGGCACCATCTTCCTGGGCGGGCCGCCGCTGGTGAAGGCTGCCACCGGCGAAGTGGTGACCGCCGAAGAACTCGGCGGCGGCGACCTGCACTCCAAGGTCTCCGGGGTCACCGATTATCTGGCCGACGACGACGAGCACGCCCTGCGGATGGTGCGCCAGATCGCGGCGACCTTCGGCCCGCGCCCGGAAAGCCCCTGGGAGATCGGAGAAACCGTTGAGCCCCGCCATGATCCGGCGGAGCTCTACGACGTGGTACCCCCGGACTCGCGGGTGCCCTACGACGTGCGGCAGGTGATCGTCCGGCTGGTCGACGGCAGCGAGTTCAGCGAGTTCAAGGCCGAGTACGGCAAAACGCTGGTGACCGCGTTCGCGCGCATCCACGGCCACCCGGTGGGGATCATCGCCAACAACGGCGTGCTGTTCGGTGAGTCCGCGCTCAAGGGGGCGCACTTCATCGAACTGTGCGACAAGCGCTCGATCCCGCTGGTGTTTCTGCAGAACATCGCCGGATTCATGGTCGGCCGCGATTACGAGGCCGGCGGAATCGCCAAGCACGGCGCCAAGATGGTCACCGCGGTGGCCTGCGCGCGGGTGCCCAAGCTGACGGTCGTGATCGGCGGGTCCTACGGGGCGGGCAACTACTCCATGTGCGGCCGGGCCTACTCGCCGCGGTTCCTGTGGATGTGGCCCAACGCCCGCATCTCGGTGATGGGCGGCGAGCAGGCCGCGTCGGTGCTGGCCACCGTGCGCGGCGATCAGCTCGACGCCGCCGGCAAGCCGTGGTCGGCGGCCGACGAGGAGGCCTTCAAGGCCCCGATCCGCGAGCAGTACGAGGTCCAGGGCAACCCGTACTACTCCACCGCCCGATTGTGGGACGACGGGATCATCGACCCCGCTGACACCAGAACAGTGCTGGGCCTTGCGCTTTCGGTCTGCTCGAACGCGCCTCTGGGTCCGGTCTCCTACGGCGTATTCCGGATGTGACCACGATGAGTTCGACGCCTTTCGACACAGTCCTGGTGGCCAACCGCGGCGAGATCGCGGTGCGGGTGATCCGCACCCTGCGCCGGATGGGCATTCGATCGGTAGCCGTCTACAGCGACGCCGACGCCGACGCGCGCCATGTGCGCGAAGCCGACACGGCGGTGCGCCTCGGGCCTGCCCCGGTGCTGCACAGCTATCTGTCGATCCCCAAGGTGCTCGCGGCTGCCGCGGACACCGGTGCCCAGGCCATTCACCCCGGCTACGGGTTCCTCTCCGAGAACGCCGGTTTCGCGGCCGCCTGCGAGCAGGCCGGAGTGGTCTTCATCGGGCCGCCCGCCCGGGCCATCGAGGTGATGGGCGACAAGATCTCGGCGAAGAACACCGTCACCGCTTTCGAGGTGCCGGTTGTGCCCGGTCTGGCCAGGCCCGGCCTGACCGATGACGAACTGGTGGCCGCCGCAGACGAGATCGGCTACCCGGTGCTGATCAAGCCATCGGCCGGCGGGGGCGGCAAAGGCATGCACCTGGTCGACGATCCCGCGCAGCTGCGGTCGGCGCTGGTCACCGCGCGCCGCGAGGCGGCGTCGGCGTTCGGCGACGACACCCTGTTCCTGGAGCGATTCGTGTTGCGGCCCCGGCACATCGAGGTACAGGTGCTCGCCGACACCCAGGGCAACGTGGTGCACCTGGGCGAACGCGAATGCAGCCTGCAACGGCGCCACCAGAAGGTGATCGAAGAGGCGCCGTCGCCGCTCCTGGACGCCGCCACCCGCGACCGGATCGGCGCGGCGGCCTGCAACACCGCCCGCAGCGTGGACTACGTGGGCGCGGGCACCGTGGAGTTCATCGTCTCCGCGGACCGGCCCGACGAGTTCTTCTTCATGGAGATGAACACCCGCCTGCAGGTGGAACATCCGGTGACCGAAGCGATCACCGGCCTGGACCTCGTCGAATGGCAGGTGCGGGTGGCCGCCGGGGAGAAACTGTCCTTCACCCAGGACGACATCACGCTCACCGGCCATGCCGTGGAGGCCCGGGTGTACGCCGAGGACCCGGCTCGCGGCTTCCTGCCCACCGGCGGGCGCGTGCTGGCAGTGCATGAACCCGCCGGCGGTCCGGGTGTGCGGGTGGATTCGTCGTTGCAGGACGGCACCGTCGTCGGCAGCGATTACGACCCGATGCTGTCCAAGGTGATCGCGCACGGCTCCGACCGGGCGCAGGCACTGGCCCGTCTGGATGCGGCGCTGGCCGGCACGGCGGTGTTCGGGGTGCAGACCAACGTGGAGTTCCTGCGGTTCCTGCTGGCCGATTCACGGGTGCAGGCCGGGGACTTGGACACCGAACTGCTGGACTCGCGAGCCGGCGATTTCGCCCCGTTGCCCGCCCCTGACGATGTGTTGGCCGCCGGGGGCCTCTACCGCCAGTGGGCCCTGGCCGGCGGGGATCGGGGGGCCCCGAGGGAGCTGTGGGCGGCCCCGAGCGGATGGCGGATCGGCGCACCCGCACCGGTGCGCACCCAGATGCAGACAGCGCTGCGCACCGAGACCGTGTCGGTGTGGGGCCTGCCGCAGGCCGCACAGGTGCAGGTCGGCGACGGCGAGATCCACAGTGCCGCAGTCGAGGTCGCCGACGATCGGCTGACGGCGACGGTGGCCGGGCGGCGGCGCCGGTACCTGTTCGCCGAAGACGACGGCCACCTGTGGATCGGGGACGAACGCGGAATCTGGCATCTGCGGGAGGCCGACGTGGTGCGGGTGCAGCGCAGCGGCGGGCCCCGCAGCGCCGAGATCGTCAGCCCGATGCCGGGCACCGTGATCGCCGTGGGCGTCACGTCGGAGTCGGCGGTCGCCGAAGGCGATCCGGTGGTGGTGGTGGAGGCCATGAAGATGGAGCACACCCTGGCCGCCCCGATTTCCGGCCGGGTGCAGGTGCTGGTGTCGGTGGGCGAGCAGGTGAAGGTGGATCAGGTGCTGGCGCGGCTGATCCCAGAGGAACAGATCGAGGAAGCGACATCATGACGACCGAGGCGGGAACACTGCCGAGCCACTATCAGGATCTGCGCGACACCGTCGCGGAGTTCGCCCGCACCGTTGTTGCGCCGGTGGCGGCCAAACACGACGAAGAGCACAGCTTCCCCTACGAAGTTGTCGCCAAGATGGGGGAGATGGGGCTGTTCGGGCTGCCGTTCCCCGAAGAGTACGGGGGCATGGGCGGCGACTACTTCGCCCTGGCCCTGGCCCTGGAGGAGCTCGGCAAAGTCGACCAGTCGGTGGCGATGACCCTGGAAGCCGGCGTGGGCCTGGGCGCGATGCCCATCTACCGGTTCGGGTCCGAGGAGCAGAAGCAGACCTGGTTGCCGGACCTGGTGACCGGTCGTGCACTGGCCGGGTTCGGTCTCACCGAGCCGGGTGCCGGTTCGGACGCCGGCGGCACCCGCACCACCGCCCGCCGGGACGGCGACGAGTGGGTCATCAACGGCACCAAGCAGTTCATCACCAACTCGGGAACCGACATCACCTCACTGGTGACCGTCACCGCGGTCACCGGAGCCCGCCCGGACGGTAAGAAGGAGATCTCCACGATCATCGTTCCGTCCGGCACGCCGGGATTCACCGTCGAACCGGCCTACAACAAGGTGGGCTGGAACGCCTCGGACACCCACCCGCTCACCTTCGCCGACGCCCGGGTACCGCAGGGCAATCTGCTCGGTGAGGAGGGCCGGGGTTACGCCAACTTCCTGTCCATCCTCGACGAGGGCCGCATCGCGATCGCGGCCGTGGCGACCGGAGTGGCGCAGGGCTGCGTGGATGAGAGCGTCAAGTACGCCGGCCAGCGCGAGGCGTTCGGCCAGACCATCGGCTCCTATCAGGCGATCAGCTTCAAGATCGCCCGGATGGAGGCCCGCGCCCACGTGGCGCGCACCGCCTACTACGACGCTGCCGCGAAGATGTTGGCGGGCAAGCCGTTCAAGAAGGAGGCGGCGATCGCCAAGATGGTCTCCTCGGAGGCGGCGATGGACAATGCCCGCGATGCCACCCAGATTCACGGCGGCTACGGCTTCATCAACGAATACCCGGTGGCCCGGCACTACCGGGACAGCAAGATCCTGGAGATCGGCGAGGGCACCACCGAGGTGCAGCTGATGCTCATCGCGCGGTCGCTGGGCCTGTGACCACCGGCCAGTGCGCGCAATGCACAACGGCGAGCCAAACGGAGAGGGAAGCGGTATGAGCAAGACGGTCGAGCAGCGGGGCCTGTGGTTCGAGGAGTACGAGATCGGCACGGTCTACGCCCACCGGCCCGGGCGCACCATCACCGAGGCCGACAACGTGCTGTTCACCACCTTGACCATGAACACCCAGTCACTGCACCTGGATGCGGCGTGGGCGGCTCAACAGCCGGGGTTTCGTGGTGAGCGCCTGGTGAACTCGATGTTCACCCTCTCCACGCTGGTCGGTCTGTCGGTGGCCCAGTTGACGCTGGGCACCATCGTGGCCAACCTGGGCTTCTCGGAGGTGTCGTTCCCTCGCCCGGTGTTTCACGGCGACACCCTGTACGCGGAGACGGTCTGTACCGACAAGCGGGAGTCCAAGAGCCGTCCCGGTGAGGGAATCGTGACCTTGGAGCACGTCGGGCGTAACCAGAACGGCGACGTCGTCGCCCGGGCGGTACGCACCACACTGGTGCGCAAGCGTCCCGCGGAGGACGCGCGATGAGCAGCACCGGGCCGGCCTGGCTGTTCTGCCCGGCGGATCGCCCGGAGCGCTACGGCAAAGCGGCCGCGGTGGCCGACGTGGTGATCCTGGACCTGGAAGACGGTGTGGCCGTGGCAGATCGGCCCGCCGCGCGCGAGGCGTTGCGCAGCACCCCCCTCGATCCGGAGCGGACCGTGGTGCGGGTGAACCCCGCCGGAACCGAGGACCAGGCCCGCGATTTGGAGGCCCTCGCCGACACCGCTTACACGACGGTGATGCTGGCCAAGACCGAATCCGCCGCGCAGGTAGACGCCCTGGCGCCTCGCCACGTGGTGGCCCTGATCGAGACCCCGCGCGGCGCAGTGTTCTGCGCGGAGATCGCCGCCGCAGAGCAGTGCGTGGCGATGATGTGGGGAGCGGAGGATCTGGTGGCGGCCATGGGCGGCGGCTCGAGTCGCCACAGTGACGGCCGGTACCGCGATGTGGCCCGGCATGTGCGTTCCAGTGTCCTGTTGGCGGCCTCGACATTCGGCCGGACCGCCTTGGACGCCGTCTATCTGAACATCGGCGACCTGGACGGACTGCGGGCCGAAGCGCTCGATGGCGCCGCGGTCGGATTCGCTGCTACGGTGTGCATCCACCCGAGCCAGGTCGCGGTGGTCCGTGACGCCTACCGGCCGGCCCCGGAGCGGGTCGACTGGGCGCGCCGGGTGCTTGCCGCCGCGCAGAGCGAGCGCGGGGTGTTCGCGTTCGAAGGGCAGATGGTCGACTCGCCGGTGCTGCGCCACGCCGAAGCGATCCTGCGGCGAGCGGAATGATCCACCAGGAGGACTGACCGCGCATGCGCATCACCCAGATCGTCGAGACATCGGTGCCGTTGCGTGGTGCGATCGCCAACGCCCTGGTGGACTTCTCCCGCCATACGGTGTCGCTGGTCGCGGTCGTCAGCGACCAGATCCGCGACGGCAGGCCGGTGACCGGTGTCGCGTTCAACTCGATCGGCCGGTTCGCCCAGGGCGGCATCCTGGCCGATCGGATGATCCCGCGGGTGCTGCGCGCGGCCCCCGATGCGCTGCTCGACGACACCGGCCGGATCGATCCGGCCCGGGTACTGCAGTGTGCGATGGCCGACGAGAAGCCCGGCGGGCACGGCGACCGGGCCGGTGCGGCGGCGGCGCTGGAACTGGCCTGCTGGGACCTCAACGCCAAGCTGGCCGACGAACCCGCCTACCGCACCATCGCCCGGTCGTTCGGCAGGGAGTTGGTCGGAGACCCCGTCCCCGCCGTGCCGGTGTATGCCGCCGGCGGGTACTACTACCCGGGAGACGGCCCGCAGACCGGCCTGGAGCGGCTGCGGACCGAGATCCGCGGCTACCTCGATCAGGGCTACGACGCGGTCAAGATGAAAATCGGTGGCGCCCCGATGAGCGAGGACCTGGCGCGCATCGAGGCCGTGATCGACATCCTCGGCGGCGGTGACCGGGTCGCGGTCGACGCCAACGGCAGGTTCGACGAGGCCGCGGCGGTCCAGTGGGCCAAGGCGCTGCACCCCTATGGGCTGCGCTGGTACGAAGAGCCCGGCGACCCGCTCGACTTCGCGTTGAACGCCGCAGTCATCGCCGGCTACGACGGCGCCGTCGCCACCGGGGAGAACCTCTTCTCGGTGCGCGATGCGACCAACCTGGTCCGCTACGCAGGTATGCGGCCCGGTGTCGACATCTTCCAGATGGACGCCGGGCTCAGCTACGGGCTGACCGAGTACGCCCGGATGATCGAGGTCCTGGAGAACAACGGCTTCGACCGCCGCTGCGCCTTCCCGCACGGCGGACACCTGATCAACCTGCACATCGTGGTCGGGCTCGGCCTGGGCGGCTGCGAGTCCTACCCGGGGGTGTTCGCGCCGTTCGGCGGCTACGCGCCCGGTTGCGTCCTGGAGCGGGGCACCATCGCGCCCACCGACGCCCCGGGTTTCGGTCTGGAACAAAAGCCCGACCTGGCCGCCGTGATCGCCGACCTGGTGGGATGAGCAGATGAAGATCGCGGTCATCGGTTGCGGCGCCATGGGTTCCATCTACGCGGCCAGACTGGCGGCGGCCGGCAACGACGTG
This sequence comes from Mycolicibacter engbaekii, assembly GCF_002101585.1. Taxonomy (GTDB): domain Bacteria; phylum Actinomycetota; class Actinomycetes; order Mycobacteriales; family Mycobacteriaceae; genus Mycobacterium; species Mycobacterium engbaekii. The sequence continues at coordinate 17,204 of NZ_LQOT01000060.1, forward strand.
CTGGCGGTAGACCGGTCAAGCGCGCACGTCGAAGCCATCGCCGCGCACGGCATGCGGGTCAGCGGACCCCAGCCCGACCAGGTGGTGCCCATGCGCGCGGTCACCACCGCGCCCCACGAGCCGATGGACCTGGTGATTCTGGCGGTCAAGGCCGCCGACGTCGCCGCGGGGGCCGCGCAGGCACTGCCGCTGCTCGGCGAGGACACCCCGGTGCTGACCATCCAGAACGGGCTCGGCTCGGCCGACACCGTCGCCGACATCGTCGGCGCGGGCCGGGTCGCGGTCGGCATCGCCAGCGGATTCGGGGCCTCGCGGCCCGCACCCGGCCATGTGCACCACAACGCGATGCGGGCGGTCCGTTTCGGCGCCTACGCGGGGCTGCCGCTGCCGGTCGTCGACACGATCGCCCAGGTGTGGTCGGAAGCCGGTTTCGACGCCGCCGCCGTCGCCGACATCGCGGCCATGCAATGGGAGAAGCTGATCTGCAACGCCGCCTACAGTGCGCCGTGCGCGCTGACCGGCATGACGGTGGGGCAGGTCATGGACGACGACACGGCCATGGGGCCGGTCAGCCGCGCCACCGCAACCGAGGCGTGGACGGTGGCCCGGGCCGCCGGAATCGCCATCGCGGTGACAGATCCGGTGGCCCACGTCCGGGCATTCGGCGCCCAGATGCCCGATGCCAAACCGTCGGCGCTGCTGGATCACCTGGCCCGCCGGGTCAGCGAGATCGACGTCATCAACGGCGCCGTGGTGCGCACGGCCGCTCAAGTGGGGGTGCAGGCCCCGGTGAACTCCACGCTGACCGCACTGGTCAAAGCCGTTGAGCGGCAGTGGATGGCGCGGTAGCGCTCAAAGCCATCGCACTCGATCTTGCGCCCGGCCTTCACGGCGGCGCTAGCGTGGGGTGCTATGACGCAGGACAAGGTCCGGGTGCAGCTGCGCGGCGCGCCGCAGACCATGCTCGCGACGCTGTACGCCAAAGCCCTGGACGCTGACCGGCCCGACCCCATCCTCGGCGATCGCTACGCCAAGGCAGTGGTCGAACGCATCGACTACGACTGGTCTCAGACGGCTATCACGGCGGCGCGATCCCCGTCGGTGACAACCCGTTCGGCGCACTTCGACAACTGGGCCCGCCGATTTCTGGCGGCCCACCCCGATGCGGTGGTGCTGCATGTCGGCTGTGGGCTCGACGCCCGCTATTTCCGGCTGCAGCCCGGCGACGGAGTCGACTGGTATGACATCGACTATCCGGCGGTGGTCGACCTGCGCCGGCAGCTGCTTCCCGAGCAGCGGCACAACCACGTGGTCGCGGCGTGCGTCACCGACCCGTCCTGGCTCACCGACATCCCCACCGGCCGTCCGGCGTTGATGCTCGGCGAAGGGCTGACCATGTATCTGACCGAGGCCGACGGCGTGGCGTTGCTGCAACGGGTCGTCGAGCATGCCCCGAGCGGGGAGCTGCAGTTCGACGCTTTCAACTGGCTCGGCATCAAGTCCCAGTGGTCCAACGCGGTGGTGCGCAGATCCGGGGCGAGGCTGCACTGGGCGATCAACGAGCCACGCGAGATCCTGGGCGCGGTCCCGGGCGTGCGGCTGTTGGAGTGGGTGCGCTGGTTCGAGTCGGACACCTTCGCGCGACTTCCCCGCCGCTACCGGGCGCTGGGCAAGGCGATGTCGGTGATTCCAGCGGTTGCGAACATGTCGCAGTACCACCGCTATGCCTTCTGAGGCTGTGCGCCCGCATCGTCGCCCTTGCAAGGCGCGGGAAGTCGTGGTGAGGATTTCTTAATTTAGGGATGCCTATCTTTCCCTTTTCTGGGAAATGGTCTCGGGTGTCGATTCAGAATAGGTTTCCTTTACTTAGGAATACCTCTCCTGAGTGAGTATCGCCTTCGTTGTGCACCGTTGTGAGCTGCAGTAACGTGCTCTGCATGAGTAAGAACAACACCCTCAGCACCAAATTTGACGAGCTCCTGCAAGGGCAAATTCGGAGCGAATTCCACGCGGTACAGCAGTACCTCGCAATCGCGGTGTATTTCGACAATGACGACCTGCCACAGTTGGCGAAATTCTTCTACCACCACGCGCATGAGGAGCGCGAGCACGCGATGAAGATCGTGAAGTACTTCATCGACCGCCATTTCGCGGTCGAGATCCCGGGAACCGGCGAGGTGCGCAACAAGTTCGACAGTCCTCGCGACGCGATCGGGCTGGCGCTCGAGTTCGAGCGCACCGTCACCAAGGAATGCATCGCGCTGTCGGCCGCTGCCCGCGACGAGGGCGACTACCTCGGCGAACAGTTGATGTGGTGGTTCCTGGGCGAACAGGTCGAAGAAGAGGCCGTGATGACCACACTGCTGAACGTGGCCGAACGCGCCGGAGACAACCGATTCGATCTCGAGGAATTCGTCGCCCGCGACATCAACTCGTAGTCCCGTTTCGCTTTGCCTGTGAGCACCGTGCTCCTAGCCCCTCGACACCGACGCCGCTGCCTGCGGCGACGACGCTGACCGGAATACCCACGCCGTCAAGAGGACGCGAACATCACCGCGAAGAAGATGACGGCGCAGATCACGTTGCTTTTCGTGCTGATGCCGCTGCTGGAGGTCATCGGCTACATGTCGCGGGCAGCGTTCGTGATGGACCGGGTGATGGCCAGGACCGGACTGATCGCCGAGAGCAACCCGGGCCAACGATGTTCGGCAAGAGGCTGCGGGCACTGCTGATCCGCTGACCGCAGGCGGTACGGCGAACCCTTGCTCTTTTACATTACGTACTGTAACGATATTGATCGTGAGTGGTCGACGCCGGACGTCTACGCCGTGATGACAGAGCCGGGGTCCGCCGCGCCCCGCGGACGCCCGCGCGATCCGCGCACCGAACAGGCCATCACCGAGGCGGCCCGGCGGCTCCTGGCCCGAGACGGCTACGACCAGCTGTCCATCGAGGCGATCGCCCGCGAGGCGGCGGTCAGCCGCCCCACCATCTACCGGCGCTGGCCGTCGAAGACCCACCTGGTGTTCGACGCGGTCTTCGGAGCCGCCGAGGCCGGCGACGTGCTGACCGGCTCGGGGGACTTCGAGGCCGACCTGCGCCACTTCGTCGCCGGGGTGTTCGCGTTCTGGAGCGCACCGGAGGTGGCGGCGGCGGCCCTGGGCATCCTGGCGGATCGGCACCGCGATCCGGAGCTGTTCATCCGCACCCAACAGCTGCTCGACGAAAAGACCCGTGCCGCCTTCGGCGCGCTGGTCCGCACCGGCATCGAACGCGGCGTACTCGACGCCGACGTCGATGCCGAGATCGCCTACGACGCGGTGGTGGGCACCAGCTTCGCGCTGGCCCACGGCTTCGCCGGTGACACCGCCGATGCGCCCGATCGGCTGTGCTCGTTGCTGCTGCGGGCAATGACAACGAAGGAGAACCGTGGTGAGTGACCACGAGTCGCAACTGTCAACGGCGTTCGGCGAGCTGCTCGACGAAGTCCGTGCCGTCGAGCAGCGGCTGCTGAGCGCCGATCCACCGCTGGAGGAGGCAGACCTGCTCGACGGCTACCGATGGGCGCTGAGCCTGCTGCGCGTGGCGGCGGACGCCTACATCTGGGGAGACGCCGACAAGCCCATCCTCACCGACGTGATCGGCCCCTACCTGAAATGGGGCGGCGACAATTCGGACGCCTTCTACCAGCTCGCGCCGATCGACCCGAGCCGCAGCTACCGCGTCACCGGCAACCGCGGCGACGCGGTCTACCTGTCCATGACCGTCTACGGCGGCCCCGACGACGGGCGCTACAGCGACCGCATCATCGACACCATCAACGACCGCGACCTGGGCTGCGACGCCGACGGCAACTTCGACTTCGTCATCAGCGCCACCGAACAGCCGGGCAACTGGCTGAAACTGGAACCCGACGCCGTGTTCGTCCTCACCCGCGACTACGTCACCGAGCCGGGCACCGGCCGGCGGGTCCGCTGGCAGATCGAACCCCTCGACGGCGCCGGGCGCCGTCTCGACAGCCCGGCGGATCTGAGCCGGCGAATGCGGGCCGCCCGCACCTGGATTCGTGAACAGGCCGCCATGGCCCCGGTACGGCTGCCGCCCAACACCCTCCAGGAGCCCTACCCGGTGCCCAGTCGCACCGTCGGTTGGGCTGCCGGCGACGCCGCCTACGCGATGGGCGCCTACGACTTGCAGCCCGGCCAGGCACTGCTCATCGAGGGGACGTCGCCGGAGTGCGTGTTCTGGAACCTGTGCCTGTGGAATCCGTTCCTGCACACCTACGACTACACCCGCGAACGCGTCACCATCAACGGCGCTCAGGTCAGTTACGCCCCGGACGGGTCATGGCAGATCGTGATCAGCGACACCGATCCCGGCCATCCGAACTGGGTGTCGACGGCGGGCCGGTCGAAGGGATTGATCTGGCTGCGCTGGTTCTTGCCCGAGTCCACCCCGGCACCGCTGAGCTGCCGGCTGGTCGACGTGGCGGAGTCGGCCTCGTGAGCGCGATCCGGCTCGACGACCTCGCCGATCCGGTGTTCCCCGAGGCTGCCCGCCCGATGCGCGACGGCCTGGCCGGCTACGGCGCGGTGGTGCGACTGCACCCGGACGCGCTGCTGCAGGCGGCGGCGGAGCGAACCGGCCTGGACAACTGGGGCGACAACGCATTCCGGGAACGCCTCGAGGTGCTCTGCGGGTCGTTGACCGACGAGGCCGAGCTGTCCGGTGTCGGTCGGGCGATGGCGTTCGAACAACTGGTGGGCCATCTGGTCAACCGGCTTCGGCTGGAGGCGCTGATCGCGGCGCACCCGGAGATCGAGAACATCGACATCCGACGACCGATCATCATCGCCGGACTGCCGCGTACCGGCACCACCCATCTGCACAACCTGATCGCCGCCGACCCGGCGCTGCGCCACCTGCCCTATTGGGAGAGCATGGAACCCATTGCCGCTCCCGGTGAGGCCGAGCAGGAGCGGCGGGACCGATGCGCGGTCGGGCTGGACCTGATCAACACCTCGATGCCCGAGTTCAAGCGCATGCACGACATGACCGTCGACCATGCGCACGAAGAGATCCAGCTGCTGGCCAACGACATCTCCGGAATGCTCTTCGAATGCAGCTACTATCTGCCGAGTTTCGCCCAGCACTACAAGTCGCACGATCAGAGCGCGTCGTACGCCTACCTGAAACGCACCCTGCAGGCGCTGCAGTGGCTGCGCGGCGGAACGCGCTGGGTGCTCAAATCGCCCCAACACCTGGAGCAGTTCCCGGCGCTGTATGCGACCTTCCCCGACGCGACCTTCGTTGTCACCCACCGGGACCCGGTCGAGGTGACGCGATCGATGGCCACCATGATCAGCTACGCCGCGCGAATGGGCTGCGACCGTCCCGACCCGGTCAAGATCTCGAAGTACTGGCTGGACCGGGCCGACGACCTGCTGAGCGGGTGCCTGCGCGACCGCGACGTACTACCGGCGGACCAGTCCGTGGACGTGCGATTCGAAGACTTCATGGCCGATGAGGACGGCACCGTCGCCCGCATCTACGAACTGGCCGGTCAGCCGCTCGACACCCAGGCGCGCGCGGCGATGAAGCAGTTCTGTGTCGAGCACCCGCGCGGGCGCCACGGCGCGGTGGACTACCGGCCCGCTGACCTGGGGCTCGACGACGACGAGGTGGCAAACCGCCTGCGCGACTACCACAACCGCTTCATCGCCGACTGATGCCTTAGGACACTTACGGCCGGGCGGAATCCCGCCGTAGCCTGACGCCATGATCCAGTTGGGGCCACCGCCCCCGGTGTCGGCCGGCCCAAGCCGCCGTCGGGGCGGCCCACGCGGGCCGGTCTTCCTCGGCGCCAACCTCGTGGTGCTGGGCTGGCTGGCGCTCGCCGTGGTACTGCTGATCGCGCACCGGGCCCTGGCGCAACCGATGTGGCTGCCGGTGCACGCCCTGCTGCTCGGTGCCGCCAGCACGGCGATCGTGACCTGGTCAGGGCACTTCACCACCACGCTGTGCCGGGTGCCCGATCCGCCGCAGTGGCACCTGGTGGCCAAGCTGGGCGTGCTCAACATCGCCGCGATCGCCAGCGTGCTCGGCGTCGTCACTGGCGCCGGGTTCCTGACCGGGATCGGCGGCGCCGGCGTTGCCCTGCTCGCGGTTGCCCACGGCGCCGAGCTGCTCGCGATGAAGAGATCCGCACTGTCCGCGCGTTTCGACTACCTGGTGGGTTTCTATGTCGCCGCCGCGGCAGCCCTGCTGGCCGGTTCGGCGGCGGGCGCTGCGATGGCCTTCGGCGTCGCCCGGTGGTATGAGCGGCTGTGGACCACCCACGTGCATGTGATGCTCTACGGCTGGATCGGCCTGACGGTGCTGGGAACGCTGTTCACTCTGTGGCCCACCACGATCCGGGACAAGATCAGCGAGCGTCACGCCGCGATGGCCCGGCGGGCGCTGCCGACCCTGGCAGTCGCCCTGATCGTCGTCGCGGCCGGCCTGCTGGGCGGCAGCCCGTTGCTGACCGCGACAGGTCTGCTCGGCTATGCGGCCGGAGTCGTGCTGTGCATGGCCGGGCTGTGGCCGGGCCGCGGCTTCACCGGGCCCGCGGCGTGGATGCTGGCCGGTGCGACGGCCTGGCTCGGTGTCGCCGTGGTGATCGAGGCGGGCGTGCTGATCGCAGGCCGGTCGTTTGACCTGCTGCCCGGCTTCGTAGAGAGCACCCTGCTGCCGATGCTGGCGGTCGGATTCGTCGCGCAGATCCTGTTGGGCGCGTTGAGCCAGCTGCTGCCGATCCTGGTGGCCCACGGCCCGCCGATCCGCAAGGCGGTGATGAGCTATCTGGAACAGGGCTGGCAGGTGCGGGTGTGCGCGATCAACCTGGCCGTGCCGCTGGTCGCCGGGCCCTGGCCGGCCCCGCTGCCGCTGATCGGCTGGGTGCTGGCAGCGGTCTCGACATCCGGCTTCGTGGTGCTGGCCCTGCGGCTCGCGCTTCCGGTGGCGCTGCGCGGTCCGCTGGACGCCGACGCGATCCCGCCGCACCCACGCGCCGTTACGGGGCTGGTTGCCGGGGCCGCCGCGGCCGCGCTCGCGGTGGCGCTGGCGTGGGGAACGGGCGCCCCGGCGCCCCCGGTGGCCGCCGGTGTCGTCGGTGCGGCACGCACGGTCGAGCTCCGGCTCGACAACATGCGGTTCTCCCCGGACGTGATCGACGTGCCGGCCGGAGATCGCCTGGTGCTGCGGGTCACCAACGACGACGGGCTGCCACACGACGTGCACGTCGACACCGGCGAGCGCACCCCCCGGCTCAGCCGCGGTCAGAGCGCTGTCCTGGATCTCGGCGCGGTGCACCAGGACCGGGACGTCTGGTGCGATGTGCCCGGCCACCGAGCCGCCGGGATGACGATGCGGATCCACGCCGTCGGCGCCGCCCCGCGTCATCAGCACTCCGATGCCGGATCGCCCGTACCTGCCGCCCCCGACCCGATGGCCCCGGTCCCCATGCCCCTGGACCTGGCCGCCGAGCCGTCGCCGGGGTGGACGCCGTATGACGCGGCGCTGGCCGCTGCGACCCCGGGTGTGCATCGTGTGGAGTTGCACACCGTGGACCGCGAACTGGAGATCGCGCCCGGCCGCCGCGAGATCCGCTGGACCTTCGCGGGCACGGAGCCGGCTCCCATATTGCGCGGCCGGGTCGGCGACACCTTTGAGATCACCGTGATCAACGACGCGGAGATGGGCCACGGAATCGACTTCCACGCCGGCGCGCTGGCCCCCGATCAGCCGATGCGCACGCTGGCGCCGGGGGAGCGGCTGGTGTACCGGTTCACGGCGCACCGGGCCGGCGCCTGGCTGTACCACTGCAGCACCCCGCCGATGTCCCTGCACATCGCCAACGGCATGTACGGAGCGGTGATCATCGACCCGCCGGGGTTGCCCGCGGTGGACCGGGAGTACGTGCTGGTGGGCGCCGAACTGTATGCCGGCGCACCGGATTCCGACGCCAAGCCCGCCGCGATCCGCGCCGGCCGGCCGGACGGCTGGATGTTCAACGGGACCGCGGGCCAGTACCTGCACTCCCCGCTGCGGGCACGTACCGGCGAGCGGGTACGCATCTGGGTGGTCAACGCCGGGCCCGCAGATGCGATCGCGTTCCACGTCGTCGGTGCCCAGTTCGACACCGTCTACAAGGAGGGCGCCTGGCTGCTGCCTCCTGAACCCACCGGTTCGGCGGGGGGTTCCCAGGTCCTGGACCTGGCACCGGCGCAGGGCGGCTTCGTCGAGCTCAGCTTCGGCGAACCGGGTCACTATCCGTTCATGGACCATGACATGCGGCATGCCGAGAACGGGGCCCACGGCATATTCGAGGTCTCCGGCTAACGCAGGTCAGGCCGTCGCGTCCCGGACTCGCTGCGCGAGTCGCCGGCGCACCTCGGGCCAGTCTTCGGCGGTGATCGAGAACAACACCGAGTCGCGGATGGTGCCGTCGTCGCGGCGGAAGCTGCGGCGCAGGGTGCCCTCGTAGTGGGCGCCCAGCCGAGCGATGGCTTGTTGCGATCGATGGTTGCGGGTATCGGTCTTGAGCTGAATCCGCCCGGCGTGCAGCGTGTCGAAGGCGTAGCCGAACAGCAGCAGCTTGGCTTCGGGATTGACCGCGGTCGCCCACACCGCAGGGGTGTAGAGCGTGAAGCCGACTTCGAGCCAGGCGTCGCGCGGGTGCGCATCCAGGAAGGAGGTCGTCCCGACCACCGCCCCGGCGGCAAGCCCGCCGATGCTGCGGCGGGTGCGGACCACCCAGGGCTGCCAGTCGGCGAGGTCGCATCGTTGCTGCAGAGTTGCGCGGAATTCCGCCAGGCCGGTAGGGCGGCCGGGCACGTGCGCCCACACCGCGTCGTGATCCAGCGTCGCCAGCAACTCCGCGGCATCGGTCTGCGGATCCAGGGCCGATAACCGGATCGCTTCCCCGACCAGTTCCGTACCGGCCGGCACGGGCCAGGTCATCTCCGGCCAGGCGGTGTCGTGCGGGCGCGGATCGGTGACGGGGGTGAACCGCTGGAGTTCGTCGCTGTGCGCCACATCGGGACTATAGGGCCGCCGGCGCCGCCGGGCGACAGCTTTTTCGCCCCTGCGCACGGGCCGACACGCGCACCGTCGAGTGTCGCGGCCGCAGGGGTAGCGGGGTGGGCGCTGGCATAATGAGATCAGCGTCACAAGGAGGCTCGCATGGGCCAGCTGCCAGGGAGTACCGGTCCGCAGGTCGCCCTGGAACCTGTGCAGCTGATCGGGCCGGACGGCGAGCCCACCGGCGAGCGTCGCTACAGCCCAGAACTGCCCGAGACGACTCTCATCCGGCTCTACGAGCTGATGGTGCTGACCCGCGAGATCGACACCGAGCTGGTCAATCTGCAACGCCAGGGAGAGCTGGGGCTCTATGCGTCGTGTCGCGGTCAGGAGGCGGCTCAAGTCGGTGCGGCCGCCTGCCTGCGCGACACCGACTGGCTGTTTCCGCAGTACCGGGAGCTGGGAGTCTTCCTCACCCGGGGGATTCCGCCGTGGCATGTCGCGGCCTCCTGGCGTGGAACCTGGAACGGCGGGCTGGATTTCACCGCGAAACGCTGCGCCCCGATCGCGGTTCCGATCGGCACGCAGGCGCCGCACGCGGTGGGCGCGGCGATGGCGGCCCGCCTGCTGCACGAGGACTCGGTCACCGTCGCCTTCGCCGGCGACGGCGCCACCAGCGAAGGAGACGTACACGAGGCACTGAATTTCGCCGCGGTGTTCACCGCCCCGTGCGTGTTCTATGTGCAGAACAACCAGTGGGCGATCTCGGTGCCGCTGCGCAAGCAGACCGCTGCTGCATCTCTGGCGCACAAGGCGATCGGGTACGGCATGCCGGGCATCCGGGTCGACGGAAACGATCCGCTGGCCTGCTATGCGGTGATGGCCGAGGCAGCCGAACGAGCGCGCAACGGCGGCGGACCGACCCTGATCGAGGCCGTCACCTACCGGCTGGGCCCGCACACCACCTCAGACGATCCGACGCGTTACCGCAGCACTGCCGAACTCGACCAGTGGACGGCGCTCGACCCACTCCCGCGCTATCGCAGCTACCTGCGCACTGTCGGCGTGTGGTCGCAGCGACTGCAGGATCGAGTCGAGGCCGAAGCCGAGCGCGCGCGCACCGAACTGCGCGAGGCCACCGTCGGCGCCCCCGACGCCGACATCGACGAGGTGTTCACCGCCGTCTACGCCGAGACCACCCCGGACCTGCGGCAGCAGCGCGCGGAGCTGCGTGCCGAGTTGGACAGGGGGCAACAGTGACCCAGATTCTCCAACCGGCCTCGCGGCCGGCCGGTACCGGACCCGCCGCAAGCCACCCGGAGCAGCCAGCACCTACCGGCGAGCTGACCATGGTGGCCGCACTCAACCGGGCATTGCGTGACGCGATGGACGCCGACCCCAAAGTCCTGGTCTTCGGCACCGATGTCGGCGTCCAGGGCGGGGTGTTCCGGGTGACCGATGGGCTGACCGAAACCTTCGGGGAGCAAAGGTGTTTCGATACGCCACTGGCTGAGTCGGCGGTGATCGGCATCGCCATCGGCCTGGCCATCCGCGGATTCGTCCCCGTCCCGGAGATTCAGTTCGACGGGTTCAGTTACCCGGCGCTGGATCAGGTGGTCAGTCACCTGGCGAAGTACCGGACCCGGACCCGCGGCGCGCTGTCGATGCCGGTCACCGTTCGTATCCCGTCCTTCGGGGGAATCGGCGCGGCGGAGCATCATTCGGAATCCACCGAAACCTATTGGGCGCACACCGCCGGCCTCAAGGTGGTGGTGCCGGCCGATCCCTCCGACGCCTATTGGCTGCTGCGCCATGCGATCGCCGCGCCCGACCCGGTGATGTTCCTGGAGCCCAAGCGGCGGTATTGGGCCCGGGGCCCTGTCGACACGGCGCACCCAGCGCCGGGCATCGGCAGCGCTGCCGTGCGCCGGCCCGGCTCTGATGTCACGGTGCTCACCTACGGCGGTGGGGTGGCCACCGCGCTGTCGGCGGCCGATATCGCGGCGCACCATCACGGGTGGAGCCTGGAGGTGGTCGACCTGCGCTGCCTGGCCCCGCTGGACTTTGACACCGTCGCGGCGTCGGTGCGGCGCACCGGGCGATGCGTGGTGCTGCACGAGGGGCCGCGCAGCCTGGGCTACGGTGCCGAGCTGGCCGCGCGCCTGCAACAGGAGCTGTTCTACGAGTTGGAGGCACCGGTGTTGCGTGCCACCGGTTTCGACACCCCGTATCCGCCGGCCCGGCTGGAGCGCCTGTGGCTGCCCGGCCCCGACCGGCTGCTGGACTGCGTCCAGCAGGTCCTGGAGGCGCCATGAACCCGCAGACGGTCTCGACCTTCGCCGTACCCGACCTCGGCGAGGGGCTCGAAGAGGTGACGGTGACCAGCTGGAACGTCGCGGTCGGCGAGGTGATCGAACTCAACCAGACGTTGTGCTCGGTGGAGACGGCCAAAGCTGAGGTGGAGATCCCCAGCCCGTACGCCGGCCGGGTCGTGGAACTCGGCGGTGCGGTCGGCGACGTGCTGGCGGTCGGGGCACCGCTGGTGCGCATCGACACCGGCGCCTCGGCCCCGCAGCCCGCGCCCGCCGGCCGAACTCCGGTACTGGTCGGCTACGGCGCCGACGACACCTTCGACACCAGTACCCGCGCCTGCACCTCCACGACCGGGCGGCCCAAGGCCAAACCGGGTGCCCGCAAGCTGGCCGCCGAGTTGGGCGTCGACCTCAGCGCGGTACCGCCCGGCCCGGGCGGCGTGATCACCGCCGACGGTGTGCGCGCCGCCGTCGGGCAGTCGGCGCTCGAGGACGAACTTCGTTCACCGAGCCCGGTACAGGTGGCCATGGCTGAGCGAATGGCCCTGTCGCGCAGCACGATTCCCGACGCACATGCCCGTGTACACGTGGATGCGACGAACCTGCTGGCGTTGCGGGATCGCCTTGCCGCGGCGGGCGGCGCCGAGATCACCCCGTTCGTGTTGATCCTGCGCCTGCTGATCGTCGCCCTGGCCCGCCACCCGGTGCTCAACGCGACCTGGGTGCAAGCGCCCGGCGGCCCGAAGATCCGCACCCACCGCGCGGTGCACCTGGGCTTCGGGGTGGCCACTGCCCGCGGACTGCTGGTCCCGGTGATCTTCGACGCGCACCGCATGACCACGCGCGAGCTCGCCGCCGAAGTGGCCCGGCTGGCCGCCGGGGCCCGGGCCGGCACGCTGCGGCCGGCCGAACTGCAGGGCTCGACGTTCACGGTGTCCAACTTCGGCGCGCTCGGCCTCGACGACGGCGTTCCGGTGATCAACTACCCGGAAGCCGCCGTCGTGGGAATCGGTGCGGTGAAACCGCGGCCGGTCGCGGTCGGCGACAGTGTCGCCGTGCGGCCGCAGCTGAGCGTGACATGCGCGTTTGACCATCGGATCGCCGATGGCGCGCAGGCCGCCCAATTGCTCTGTGCGCTACGGGATCTGATCGAGCAGCCCGAGATCGCGCTGCTGGACCTCTAGGCGGGCGCGGCTACCTGCGCTGGGCCGCTGCCAACCGGGCGGCGAACTCCGGGGACTCCACGGTGGCCGCCTGGGGGCCGAGCTCTGACTGTTTGGCGAACTCGTGCTGCTCGCCTTCGATGGCACCGGGGCTGGCGGTGGTCCGCATAGTGGCCTTGGTCGCCAGGACCACCTGCCGGGGCGCCGAGGCGGGCCCCGCGGCCAGCGCCAACGCCGCGGCCACCGGGTCGTCGTCGAGCTGCAGCGCCAAGCCGTGGCGCATCGCGGCCTGGGCGTCGAACCGCATGCCGAACAACAACGCGGCCCGTGCCACCTGCGGACCCACCGCGCGGTGCAGCATCCAGGTCGCGCCGCCGCCGGGATGCAGACCCAATTGCTGGAAGCGGGCGTCGAACACCGCCGCCGGCCCGGCGACGCGGACGTCGGCGGCCAGTGCCAGGTTCAGGCCCGCGCCCACAGCGGCGCCGTTGACCGCGGCGATCGTGGGCAGCGTGCACTGGGCGACCGCCATGAAACCGTCGTAGAGCGCCAGGAGCCCGGCCTCGGTGGCGGCCCCGAGAGCCGACAGGTCGGCACCGGCGCAGAACGCCCGGCCTGCCCCGGTGACCACCACGGCATGGACCCCGGAGTCGGCTTCGGCCCGCTCGACGGCGGCCCGCAGCTGCGCCGACATCGTGTCGGTGACCGCATTGCGGCGGTCCGGATCGTTGACGGTGATCAGGGCCACCCGGTCGGTGACGCTGTAGAGGACCAGATCGGGACGGGTCATGAGCCGATGAGGTGAGTGCGCCGGATCAGGCGATCAGCGCGACGAGCACTGCGGACAGCACCACCAGCGCGATCATGAACAGGGTGTAGAAGATGATCGTACGTTCGTGGCCCATTGGCCCACCTTTCCGGGATCGCGGCGACTTCGGGGTATCTTCGCCGTTCGCTGACACCATGTCATGTTCTTCGGACTTCTAGCGCTTCAACCCGGCTGACGCGCCCCCGGCAGGACTCGAACCTGCGACCACAAGATTAGAAGTCATGTGCTCTATCCACCTGAGCTACGGAGGCAATACCGGCCCAGTTTATCCGCTGGTCACCGGGGCCCGGAGCCGACCGAGCGCGCCGGCGGACGGCACTGCCAATTGAACCGGCCAACACGGTATTTCGGTCGGGCGGCGACGCTGCGGATCTGCGCCAATCGGCACCCGTCGCCGTCAGCCAGCATTTAGCGTTGAATAGTGCCCGTGACGTGTGTGAATCAGCAGGAGTGTGTGGTGGCGGCCGCCTCGGTTTGTCCAGGAGGGCGGCGCGGAGCGCCAGAGGGGGTGGCGCGGCGTGGGTGAGCTCGTCGACGCCGCGGGCCTGCCCACCGAACTAGGGCCGCTGGACTACCTGCTGCACCGCGGTGAGGCCAACCCGCGCACCCGCTCGGGGATCATGGGCGTGGAGCTGCTCGACACCACCCCGGACTGGGATCGGTTCCGGAACCTGTTCGAAAGCGTCTCCCGCAAAGTCCTGCGACTGCGTCAGAAAGTAGTGGTGCCCACCCTGCCGACCGCTGCCCCGCGCTGGGTGGTGGATCCGGACTTCAACCTCGACTATCACGTCCGGCGGCTCCGGGTGCCCGAGCCCGGCGGCTTACGTCAGGTGCTCGACATGGCAGAGGTGTCGTTGCAGTCACCGATGGACCTCCAGCGCCCGTTGTGGTCGGCCACGCTGGTGGAAGGGCTGACCGGCGGCCGGGCCGCGACCATCATGCACCTGAGCCACGCGGTCACCGACGGCGTCGGGGGTGCGGCGATGTTCGGCAGGATCTATGACCTGGAACGCAATCCGCCGGCCCGGCCGATGCCGCCGCAGCCGGTACCGGAAGACCTGTCGGCCAACGACCTGATGCGCGACGGCATCACCCATCTGCCGCTGTCGCTGCTCGGCGGCACCCGCGACGCGCTGGCGGGGGCGCTGTCGATGGCCACCCGCACGGTGCGCGACCCGTTGTCGGCGGTCACCGGCGCCATCTCCTACGCCCGCTCCGGAGCGCGCGTGGTGCGGCAGGCGGCCGAGCCGTCCCCGCTGCTGCGCCGGCGCAGTCTGAGCAGCCGGACCGAGGCCATCGACATGCGCCTGGCCGACCTGCACCGCGCGGCCAAGGCCGGCGGCGGATCCATCAACGACGCGTATTTGGCAGCGCTGTCGGGTGCGCTGGGCCGATACCACCGGGCGCTGGGCGTGCCGATCGCCGCCTTGCCGATGGCGATCCCGGTGAACCTGCGCGCCGAGGAGGACCCGGCCGGGGGCAACCGGTTCACCGGGGTGAACTTGGCCGCCCCGATCGGGGTCCTCGACCCGGCTGAGCGGATCACACGAATCCGGGCCCAGATGATCGAGCGTCGTGACGAGCCGGCGATGGGCGTGCTCGACTCCATCGCACCGCTGCTCAGCGTCTTTCCGGACCCGGTGCTGGAAAAGATGTCCGAGTC
Organism: Mycolicibacter engbaekii; assembly: GCF_002101585.1. GTDB lineage: Bacteria > Actinomycetota > Actinomycetes > Mycobacteriales > Mycobacteriaceae > Mycobacterium > Mycobacterium engbaekii. The sequence goes on from NZ_LQOT01000060.1 coordinate 32,234, forward strand.
GGTGGTCAACGCCGACGTGCAGGCCAGCAATGTGGCGTTCTATCCGGGCGAGACCTACATTGCGGGAGCAAAGGTGCTGCGGCACTACGGAATCGGTCCCTTGCCGGGCATCGCGATGATGGTGGTGCTGATCTCGCGCGGCGGCGAGTGCACGGTCACGGTCCGCTATGACCGCGCCGCGGTCCGCGACGAGAAGCTGTTCGCCGCATGCCTGGTGCAGGGCTTCGATGAGGTGCTGGCGCTGGCCGGGGACCCGGCGCCGCACTGTGTTCCCGCGTCATTCCAGCTGGGCGGCCAGTCATGAGCGACGGTGCGAAGTCCCGGCCGCCACGCGACATGCGGCTGCCCGGCTCAGTCGCCGAGATAGCCGCCAGTCCGCCGGGTCCCAAGATCGGGGCGTTCTTCGACCTCGACGGCACCCTGGTGGCCGGCTTCACCGCCGTGATCCTCACCAGGGAGCGAGTGCGCAGCCGCGACATGGGGCTGGGGGAGTTGTTCGGCATGATCCAGGCCGGGCTCAACCACCAGCTCGGCCGTATCGAGTTCGAGCAACTCATCACCACGGCCTCGGCGGCACTGCGCGGGCGCTCGATCAGCGACCTCGACGAAATCGGTGAGCGGCTGTTCGTCCAGAAGATCGCCAAGCGCATCTACCCCGAGATGCGCGAACTGGTGCGGGCCCACCAGGCGCGCGGGCACACGGTGGTGCTGAGTTCGTCGGCGCTGACCATTCAGGTGCAACCCGTGGCCCGTTTCCTGGGTATCACCAACACCCTCACGAACGAATTCGTCACCGACGAGAACGGTGTGCTCACCGGCGAAGTGGTCAGGCCGATCCTGTGGGGACCCGGCAAAGCCGCGGCGGTACAGAAGTTCGCCGCCGAGCACGACATCGACCTGCAGGACAGTTACTTCTATGCCGACGGGGACGAGGACGTCGCGCTGATGCACCTGGTCGGAAATCCCCGGCCCACCAACCCGGAGGGTAAGATGGCCGCCGTCGCCCGCAAGCGGGGCTGGCCGATCCTGCGGTTCAGCAGTCGCGGCAGCGGCGTGGTGGGCCAGCTGCGCAATCTGGCCGGGATCGGTTCGATCCTCCCGGTGGGGGCGGGCGCGGTCGGGCTGGGCTTGCTCAGCGGCAGCCGCCGCCGGGGCGTCAACTTCTTCACCACCGTCTTCCCGCAGGTGCTGTTGGCCCTCAACGGTGTGCGCCTCAACGTCATCGGCAAGGAGAACCTCACCGCCCAGCGGCCGGCGGTGTTCATCTTCAACCACCGCAACCAGGTCGATCCGGTGATCACCGCCGCACTGGTCCGCGACAACTGGATCAGTGTCGGCAAGCGGGAACTGGAGAAGGACCCGATCGCGGGGCCGCTGGGCAAGCTGACCGAGATGGTGTTCATCGACCGCGACGACCCGGAATCGGCGGTGGAGTCGTTGCAGCAGGTCGAAGAGCGCGCCAGGCGCGGCCTGTCGGTGATGATCGCCCCCGAGGGAACCCGGGTCGACACCACCGGGGTGGGCCCGTTCAAGAAGGGGCCGTTCCGGCTGGCGATGGCGGCCGGGCTCCCGATCGTGCCGATCGTCATCCGCAATGCCGAGGTGGTCGCGGCCCGGGACTCGATGAGCGCCCACCCGGGCACCGTCGACGTCGCGGTGTTCCCCCCGATCTCCGTCGCAGACTGGACCCTCGACACGCTGCCCGAGCGGATCGCCGAGGTTCGCCAGCTGTATCTGGACACCCTGGCGCACTGGCCGGACGACGGGCTGCCGCCGGCCTCCGAACCGTCGGCCCCCAAGGCCCCCGCCAAGAAGGCGCCCGCCAAGAAGGCGCCCGCCAAGAAGGCGCCCGCCAAGAAGGCGCCCGCCAAGAAGGCGCCCGCCAAGAAAGTGCCCGCCAAGAAAGTGCCGGCCAAAAAAGCGCCGGCCAAAAAAGCGCCGGCCAAGAAGGCACCCGACAACCAGCCGCCGACTCCGAAGGGGGACCTGTGACGACATCGCCGGCCGCGCCGCCCCCGGAGGCCGCGAGCGCCGACACGCTGGTCCTGGCCTACGTGTCGTCGCCGGTGGAGGCCGACCTCGTCCACGAGTGGCTGGAACGCTACCGCGACGGCCGGCCCGGCGCCCGCGTCGAACTCCTGGAGCTCGACCCCGCACAGCGCTCCGGCGGGGCCATGGCCCGGTTGGTCGGGCACCTTCAACAGGACGAACGGCGGTCGATCCTGCCGGTGCGGGTGTTCTGGATGCCACGTGCCGAAGCCTCCGCCCTCAAGCGGGTGGCCGCGTTGCTTCCCGGCCGCAATCCCTACCGGCCCAGCGAACGCCAACAACGGCAGATCCTGCGCACCGAGGCGTCGCTGGCCCGGGTGGTCGTCGGTGAACCCGCCAGCGTCGCCGAGCTGCGCAGCCAGTGGACCGAGCACACCGTCGGTGAGCACCCCCGCGACTTCGCGCACTTCGTCACCCGCCGGGCGAAGCTGGCCCTGGCGCGCGCCGAGAACCGGATCCTGGGGCCGCAGTACAAGTCGCCGCGACTGGTCAAGCCCGAGATTTTGGCGTCCGCGCGCTTCCGGGAGGGCTTGGAGGCCATACCGGGCGCCACCCTCGATGAGGCCGGCACGATGCTCGATGAGCTCTCCACCGGTTGGAGCCGGGTATCGGTGGACCTGGTGGCGGTGCTGACCCGGTTGCTCAGCCGCGGTTTCGACCCGCAGATCGACTACGACGAGTATCAGGTGGCGGCGCTGCGGACCGCGCTGGAGAACCATCCTGCGGTGCTGCTGTTCTCCCACCGGTCCTACATCGACGGCGCGGTCATGCCGGTGGCGATGCAGGAGAACCGGCTGCCGCCCGTGCACGTCTTCGCCGGCATCAATCTGTCGTTCGGCCTGATGGGGCCGTTGCTGCGCCGCGCCGGGGTGATCTTCATCCGGCGCAACATCGGCAACAACCCGCTCTACAAGTACGTGCTCAAGGAGTACGTCGGCTATGTCATGGAGAAACGGTTCAACCTGAGCTGGTCCATCGAGGGAACCCGGTCGCGCACCGGCAAGATGCTGCCCCCCAAGCTCGGGCTGATGACCTACGTGGCCGACGCGTACCTGGACGAGCGCACCGAGGACGTTCTCCTGCAGGGTGTTTCGATCAGCTTCGACCAGCTGCACGAGACCGACGAGTACGCCGCCTACGCCCGCGGCGGCGAGAAGACCCCGGAGGGCGTGCGCTGGCTCTACCGGTTCATCAAGGCGCAGGGCGAACGCAACTACGGCAAGATCTACGTGCGGTTCCCCGAGGCCGTATCGATGCGCCAGTACCTCGGTGCCCCCGACAGTGCCGCGGCCACCGATCCCGACGCCAAGCGGCTGGCCATGCAGAAGATGGCGATCGAGGTGGCCTGGCGGATTCAGCGCGTCACCCCGATCAGCGCCACCGGCCTGGTGTCGGCCCTGCTGCTGACCACGCACGGGCTGGCGCTGACGCTGGAGCAGATTCACCATTCGCTGCAGGCCGGGCTGGACTACCTGGAACGCAAGCAGACCCCGATCTCCACCAGTGCCTTGCGGTTGCGCAGCCGCGACGGGGTACGCGCGGCCGTCGACGCGATGTCCAATGGGCATCCGGTCACCCGCGTCGACGGCGGACGCGAGTCGGTGTGGCGGATCGCCCCGGAAGACGAACACGCCGCGTCGTTCTACCGCAACTCGGTGATCCACGCCTTCCTGGAGACCTCGATCGTCGAGCTGGCCCTAGCCCATGCCGGCAGCAGCGACGGCGACCGGTTGGACGCGTTCTGGACCCAGGCGATGCGGCTGCGGGACCTGCTCAAGTTCGACTTCTACTTCGCCGACTCGGCGGCGTTCCGCGAGAACCTCGCCGAGGAGATGTCGTGGTTCGGCGACTGGCAGACACGGGTCGCCGCCGGCGGCGCCGAGATCGACAAGATCCTGTCCGAGAAGACCCCGGTGACCTCCGACGTGATGTTGCGGGTGTTCTTCGAGTCCTACGCGATCATCGCCGACGTGTTGTGCGACGCACCGGCCGACGTCGGTGAGCACGAATTGATCCAGATGGCGTTGGGCGTCGGCCGCCAGTATGTGGCACAGGGGCGCGTCCGCAGCAGCGAGTCCGTGTCCACGCTGCTGTTCGCCACCGCCTGCCAGGTGGTCGCCGATCAGGGTCTGCTGGAGCCCGCGCCGGACCTGGCCGACCGCCGCAAGGCGTTCCGGGCCGAGCTGCGCCAGATCCTGCACGACTCCGACCGCATCGCCGGCATCGCCCGGGATGCGTTTGCCGCCCGGGACATGGAGGTGCGGCGGCATTGGCGGGGAGTCGGCGGGGGCTGATCAGGTAGCCGCCGGTGCGGTGTTCCGCCTGGTATGCGCCGCGGCGGGCGCGCACCATACCCTGGAAGCCATGACGGCGATTTCGGCGATCCGCGGCCGCGCGGCGATCCTGGTGCCGATGCTGTCCGGATTGGCGCTGCTGGCCGGCGGCACCGCCGCGGGAATCGGGGCGCTGTCGCTGACCGACGCGCTGACGGCGACCGGCCTGCCCGACCCGGGGCCGGTGACCACTCTGGGGCTGCCCTTCGTGCGGGCGGTCGGCGAGTTCGCCGCCGCGCTGGCGGTGGGATCATTCCTGCTCGCGGCGTTTCTGGTGCCGCCGCAGCAAAGTGGGGTGCTCGACGCCGCCGGCTACCGCGCGCTGCGGTTGGGATCTGTCGCGTCGGGCACCTGGGCGGTCTGCACGGCGCTGCTCGTTCCCCTGACCATCTCCGATGTCTCCGGCCACCGGTTCTCGCAGCTGCTGGAACCGTCGACCGTGTGGTCGCTGGCGGGCCTGCTCGACACCGCGTCGGCCTGGCGCTGGACAGCCTTTTTGGCGGCGCTGCTCACCCTGGTGAGCCTGCCGGTGCTGCGCTGGTCGTGGACGCCCGTGCTGCTGGCCGGATCGCTGCTGACCCTGCTGCCGTTGGGGTTGACCGGTCACTCGGCGGCCGGCGGCTCGCACGACCTGGCCACCAACAGCCTGCTCATCCACCTGATCGCCGCGGGCCTGTGGGCCGGCGGTCTGCTGGCGTTGCTGGTCCACGCGCTGCGCGGCGGCGAGCACGCCGACCTGGCGGCACGGCGATTCTCCACGGTGGCGCTGTGGGGTTTCGTGGCGATGGGCCTCTCGGGGATGCTCAACGCTCTGGTGAGGGTGACCCCCGCGGAACTGTTCACCACCCCATACGGCCGGTTGGTGACGGCCAAGTTCGTGGCCCTGTGCGTGCTGGGCGTCATCGGGATCTGGCAGCGGCGCCGCGGCGTGGCGGCGCTGCAGGAAGACCCCGACCAGCGCGCTCCGCTGATCCGGCTGGCCCTGACGGAGGCGGTGGTCTTCGCGGTCACGTTCGGGATCGCGGTGGGGCTGGGGCGCACCCCGCCCCCTCCGCCGGCGGTGCTCGACCCGTCGATCCCGATGGTCAAGATCGGCTACGACTTCGCCGGTCCGCCGACCGTGGCGCGCATCCTGTTCGACTGGCGCTTCGACGTGGTGTTCGGCACGGCCGCGCTGGTGCTGGCGGGTGTGTACCTGGCCGGTGTACTGCGGCTCCGCCGGCGCGGCGACGCCTGGCCCGCGGGCCGCACCACCGCCTGGATGCTGGGCTGTCTGACGCTGCTGTTCGCCACCTCGTCGGGCACCGGCCGCTACATGCCGGCGATGTTCAGCATGCACATGGTCGTGCACATGCTGCTGTCGATGCTGGTGCCGATTCTGCTGGTACTCGGCGGGCCCACCACGCTGGCGTTGCGGGCGTTACCGGTCGCCGGACGCGGCGAGCCGCCCGGTATGCGGGAGTGGCTGCTGGCCGCGCTGCACAGCCGGTTCTCGCGGTTCCTCACCAACCCGATCATTGCGGCGGTGATCTTCGTCGTCGGTTTCTACGGCCTGTACTTCAGCAGTCTGTTCGACTCGATCGTCGGCAGCCACGCCGGGCACCTGGCGATGAACGTGCACTTTCTGCTCAGCGGCTATCTCTTCTACTGGGTGGTGATCGGCGTGGATCCGACGCCCCGGCCCATCTCGCCGCTGGCGAAACTGGCGGTCGTGTTCGCATCGCTGCCCCTGCACGGCTTCTTCGGGGTCTTCCTGATGGGCATGCAGAAAGTGCTGGGGGAGTGGTTCTACGGTTCCCTGGGTCTGCCCTGGCACACCGACCTGGCCGGCGACCAGCATCTCGGGGGCGGAATCGCCTGGGCGGCAGGGGAGCTGCCGCTGCTGATGGTGATGATCGCCCTGTTGGTGCAGTGGCATCGCAGTGATCGCCGCACCGCGAAGCGACTTGACCGCGCCGCCGCCCGCGACGACGACGCCGACCTGGCCGCCTACAACGCGATGCTGGCGCAGATGTCCCGGCGCGACGGCACAGTGCAGCGCTGAGCCGAGCGCGGCGACCGCCTAGGCGATCTGCCCGGCTGTGACAAGCACCGCCGCGCGCACCCGGTCGGCGAGGGCCTGTGCCGAGGAGGTGTCGAGCTTGCCGTCCAGGTACAGGAAGGCCAGGCCGTGCACCAGCCCCCACACGGCGATGGCCATCGCCTCCGGGTCGGAAGAGGGAAAAACCTGCTGCACTATCGAGTTCAGGCGATCCTGGATCGCCGTCACCGCCGCCGATCGCTCCGGGTTGGCCGGATCGCACTTCTCGGCGAACATCACCCGGAAGAGTCCAGGGCGGTTCACGGCGAACTGGACGTAGGCGATCGCGATCGTGGCGAGATCGTCGGCCGTCTTCGGCTCGGGATGTGCCGCGATCAGGTCGGTCGCCAACTCGCGATAACCCACGGCGGCGATCGTCGACAGCAGCGCCTCGCGGTCGGCGAAGTGCCGGTAGGGCGCGGCGGTCGATACCCCGGCGCGGCGGGCCGTGGCACGCAGCGACAGTTCCGAGGCGCCGTTTTCCTCAAGGAGATCCATAGCTGCGCGCAACAGGGTTCCGGGCAGGTCACCGTGGTGGTAGGCCTTGGTCGACGTTGACATCTCTCGACTACCCCGTGTTGACGCCGCTTACATGAGTTCCTAACGTTAGCAGCGCCCGCCGTGTAAGCGCCGCTAACATAAGGCGCTCGGCGGCGTTCACCGAAGGAGACCGTGCAGTGAGCTCACCGCGAACGATCGTGATCACCGGCGCCAGCGACGGCATCGGTGCCGTCGCCGCGCGCGCCCTGGCCGGACCGGAGGTCAACCTCGTCGTCACCGGCCGCTCGGCCCAGAAATTGGCGCCGGTCGCCGCCGACACCGGTGCCACCGCGTTCACCGCTGATTTCGCCGATCTGAACCAGGTTCGCGAACTGGCCGAACAGATCCGCGAACAGGTCGGCCCCATCGACGTCCTACTGAACAACGCGGGTGGAACCTTCGCGCCGAGGCTGCGAACTGCCCAGGACCATGAACCCAACTTCGGGATCAACCACCTCGCGCCGTTCCTGCTGACGAACCTGCTACGCGATCGGCTGGCCGCAGCTGGTGGCGCCTTGGTGCTCAACACTTCCAGCATTGGCAACCGGCTGGGACACGTCGACCTCGATGACCTGGACTATCGCCGCCGGCGCGCCTTTGAGACGCGGGCCTACGGGACAAGCAAGCTGTTGAACATCCTGTTCACCCGGGGCATCGCTGCGCGCTGGGCTGACGACGGGATCGTCTCGGCCGCGGTGCATCCCGGTCCGGTCGCGTCAAGCTTCGGTCGCGACTCATGGTTTGTCGGCCTGCTCTACCGCACTCCGCTGCGCCACCTCGCGGCCATCACGCCGGTCCAGGGGGCCGCGCCGTTGATCGAACTGGCCAACCGCGGCGCCGACCCGGAGATCAACGGCGTCTACTTCGACCGGCACCGGGCGAACGGCCGGGAGAATCGGCAAGCCAGCGACCCCAAGCTCATCGACGGGCTATGGACCATCTCCGCCGAGCTTGTCGGGCTGGACTGATCGCCACGGCTGGTGACCGAAGCGGTCGACGTGCACCACGTCTTCGATCGGTGGACGCTGGGTCGGGCCGTATCGCCCGCGCGCCCAGCCGATCGGGATGACGCACACCGGCACCATCTCGGGCGGCAGCTCCAGCACACGGCGTGTGCGGCGGACCAACCACACGGGCAGCGTCTGCAGTGAGGCGCCCAAGCCCACCGCGCGGCACGCCAGGAGCAGGTTCTGCACCGCGGGAAAGACCGAACCGTGGAACGCCGAGATGGAGATCTGCGGCCAGCCCGCCGGCCGGTGGAGCAGGGTGCGCCGGTAGCAGGCCACCACGAGGGTCGGCAGCTCGTGGTAGTGCTCGCGTTGCCATTCGGACACCCGCAACTGGCGTCGTGTCGCATCATCGGCGGCAGCGCGTCTGGCAAACCACCCGAACAGCTTGAACATGCGTTGGTAGCTGCGCACCAGGCGCCGCTTCTGCTCGGGGTCATTGACGACGACAAATGCCCAGTCTTGACTGTTCGAGCTGGTAGGAGCCTTCAGTGCGAGCGCCAGCACCTCGCGCAGCAGTTCCTGGTCGACGGGGGAGAAGTGCAGCCGGCGGATCGCCCGCTGGGAGCGCATGGCCTCGGCGAGCGGCATGTTCAATCCCGCGAGTGCCTCGGCGGTCTCAGGGGGCGCGAAGGGGTCCGGGGTTGTGCTCACCGCTTCTCCTCCACCACACGACCTTCGATACCGGCGTCGGTGAGTCGGCGCAGGAAGTTGTCGCCACCGGGCGACGTGGCAAGCAATGTTAACAGTGCTTACGGCAGCATCGGCGGCGACGCGTCAGCGCGCTACTCGCGCAGGCCCGCTTCGGCGATCGCCTCAGCTTCGTGCTCGGTGGCTACCGACGGTCCCGATCCCGGGAGTCGTTTACCGGCGACCTCCGGGGTGAACCACACCGTGATCGCTCCCACGACGCCGGCGCCCATCAACAGATAGGCCGGCATCAGCACATTGCCGGTCCCCGCCACCAGCGTCTCGGCGATTAACGGCGTGGTGCCGCCGAACAGCGACACCGAAATGTTGAAACCGATCGCCACCGCGAAGTAGCGCACGGGGGAGGGGAACAGCGCGGGCAGGGTCGACGGTGTGGTGCTGTAGAAGCACAGCAGCCCCAGCCCGATGAGCAGCACACCGAGCAGACGCAGTGGATAGCTGCCGCCCTGGCCGATCAACAAGAATGCCGGAACGGAGCCGAAGATCAGCACAGCGCTGCCGGTCCACAGGATCGGCTTGCGGCCGATCCGGTCGGACAGCCTGGCCAGCGGCACCACCGTGACCAGCATCAGCACCAGCGTCACCACGATCATCCCCAGCCCGCGGCTGCCGCTGATCCGGCCGACCTGCTTGAAGTACGTCGGCAGGTAACCGGTGAGCAGATAGTTGGTGACGTTCTCGGCCAGCACCAGGCCCATGCAGATCAGCAGGCTTCTGCGCAGCCCGAGCACCGTCCGCCAGGCCGGCGCGTTGCCGGGTTCGGTGCCTGCGTCGGCGTGCAGTCGTTCGTAGACCGGTGACTCGTCGATGCGCAAGCGCATGTACAGCGCGACGACGGCCAGCGGGACACCCAGCAGGAAGGGCACCCGCCAGCCCCACCGCAGCATCTCGGCCACCGGCAGCTGCGCCTTGAGGACGGCCACCACCGCCGCGCCCATCACGTAGCCGCCCAGGGTGCCCAACGGCAGGAATCCGGTCAGCGCACCGCGATCGCGATCCGGGGCGTGTTCGCTGATGTGGGTCATGGCGCCCACATACTCGCCGCCGGTGGAGAACCCCTGCATGATGCGGGTGACCAGGAGCAGGACCGGAGCCCAGATCCCGATCTCCTCGAAGGGCGGCAGCAGGCCCGTCACCGTCGTGCCGACCGCCATCAGTGTGACGGTCATGATCAACACGCGTTTGCGGCCGATCCGGTCACCCAGTGCGCCGAAGATGATGCCGCCGAACGGTCGCACCGCGAAGGCCGCCGCCAGGGTCCCGAACGTGGCGATCAGACCGGCCGCGCTGGAGCTGTCGCTGGGGTAGAAGACCTGGGCGATGGTGGTGGCCGAAAAGCCGTAGATGCCGAAGTCGTACCACTCCATGAAGTTGCCGATGGCGGTGCCCGCGATCGAGCGCCGCATGGCTACCGGGTCCGCGACCCGGATATCGTCGCGCGCCCAGGTGCCGCGGCCCGTGTGTTCACCGCTGCCGGTTCGGCCCTTGGTACCCACCGCAAGCAACGTATACCAACTACCCTGCCCCGCCACGGCAACTCCTGCCCGGCCGGCCGGGTGGCCTTTACCATGGCGAATATGCGCAGGCTGCCGGGCGTGCTGACCGTGGCCACCGCTGTCGCGGCCCTGACGGCCGGATGCGCGGTGACGCCGCCGGAAAGCGGTCCGGCGGCCTCGTCGTCAGCGGTCGCGCCGGCGGCGCCCGCCGCACCGCCGGGGTCCTGGGCCAGCGCCGCGCCGCGCCCGACGAAGAAATTCAGCGAGCCGCTGCCCGATGCTGCGGCGATCCTCCAGGAGTCCGGCGTCGCCACCGCGCAATCGGGCAGTGTGCACCTGTCGTTGTCGGTGATCGGTGAGATCGACGACATGGGCGTCACGGCGCTCGATGCGGACGTGACCGAGCAACCGGCCCCGGCGGCCCGGGGCTACGCCAAGATCGGCTACCGGGGCGCGGCGGCCTATGTCGCCGTCGTGGTGTTCGGCGGCCGCCTCTACGTGTCGCAGGAGCCGGGCCGGTGGGTCGATTACGGGCCGGCCGCCAACTTCTATGATCCGGCGCGCATCCTGAGCCCGGACACCGGCCTGGCGGACCTGCTTACCGGCTTCGTGGACCCCGAAGTGGTGCAGCGCGAGATGGTCGGTGACGTGCCCACGGTCCGGATCACCGGCGAGGTCTCGGCCGACGCGGCGAAGAAGATCGTGCCCCAGCTGCAGGCCACCAAGCGGACCGCGTGCACGGCCTGGATCCAGGAGACCGACGCGCATCACCTGGTCGCACTCGAGTTGGCCTCGGGGGACGACGCCGCTGTGCAGCTGGGGTTCTCCAACTGGGGAGCGCCGGTGATCGTCGGGCGGCCGCGCACCTAGCCGGTGCGCGGCGCTATCCCCAGTTCGCCGTTCTTCCACAGATGACCGGTGCGGGTGATCCCCGGCGGGGCTCGTTGTCGGCCCCGACCGGCCCAATGGGTGCAGCACCGGCGGGCTCCTCGGGTTCGCCGCAACCAGGAAGGAAGCACCCATGTTCGAGACAACGCTGACCGTGATCGGCAACATCGTCACCGACCCCATCCGCCGCCGGGTGGGTGAGCACGAGCTGATCAAATTCCGGGTCGCCAGCAACTCGCGCCGGCGCGGCGCCGACGGAAGCTGGGAGACCGGCAACACGCTGTTCATCACCGTCAACTGCTGGGACCGGCTGGTCACCGGAGTGGGTGCGTCGTTGAGCAAGGGATTGCCGGTGATCGTGGTCGGGCACGTCTTCACCAGCGAATACGAGGACAAGGACGGAGTCCGCCGGTCCTCGGTCGAGCTGCGTGCCACGGCGGTGGGCCCCGACCTGGCGCGGTGCGCGGCCCGCGTGGAGAAGATCATCGCCGCCGGACCGGACAGTCCGCTGGTCGCCGCACGCGGTGAGCACGCCGATGGCCCGGACAGCGCGCACACCGACACCGACGCCGATGCCGGAGCCGAGATGGCGGGCATGGCCCTGGCGCCGTGAGCGCAGCCGACAGCGGTGCCGGGTGACCCCCTAGGATGGTCAGCGAGCAATTTCGCGAGACCAGGAGGCGACACCCCGGCATGGCTGAGTTCATCTACACGATGAAGAAGGTGCGCAAAGCACACGGCGACAAAGTCATCCTCGACGATGTCACGCTGAATTTCCTGCCCGGCGCCAAGATCGGTGTGGTCGGCCCCAACGGTGCCGGCAAGTCCAGCGTCCTGCGGATCATGGCCGGCCTGGACAAGGCCAACAACGGCGACGCCTTCCTGGCGCCCGGCGCCACCGTCGGCATCCTGTTGCAGGAGCCGCCCCTGGACGAGACCAAGACGGTCCGGGAGAACGTCGAAGAGGGCGTGCCGATCAAGGCCAAGCTCAACCGGTACAACGAGGTCGCCGAGCTGATGGCCACCGACTACACCGATGAGCTGATGGAGGAGATGGGCAAGCTCCAGGAGGAGCTTGACGCCGCCGACGCCTGGGACATCGACTCGCAGCTCGAACAGGCGATGGACGCTCTGCGCTGCCCGCCGCCCGACGAGCCGGTGACCCACCTCTCGGGGGGCGAGCGGCGGCGGGTGGCGCTGTGCAAGCTGCTGTTGAGCAAGCCCGATCTGCTGCTGCTCGACGAGCCGACCAACCACCTCGACGCCGAGAGCGTGCTGTGGCTGGAGCAGCACCTGGCCTCCTACCCGGGCGCGATCCTCGCGGTCACCCACGACCGGTACTTCCTCGACAACGTGGCGGAGTGGATTCTGGAGCTCGACCGCGGCCGGGCCTACCCCTACGAGGGCAACTACTCCACCTACCTGGAGAAGAAGGCCGAGCGCCTCGAGGTGCAGGGCAAGAAAGACCAGAAGCTGCAGAAGCGGCTCAAGGACGAACTCGCCTGGGTGCGCTCGGGCGCCAAGGCCCGCCAGGCCAAGAACAAGGCCCGGCTGCAGCGCTACGAGGAGATGGCTGCCGAGGCGGAGAAGACCCGCAAGCTCGACTTCGAGGAGATCCAGATCCCGGTCGGCCCGCGCCTGGGCAACCAGGTGGTCGAGGTCGAACACCTCGACAAGGGCTTCGGCGGCCGCCTGCTGATCAAGGACCTGTCGTTCACACTGCCGCGCAACGGCATCGTCGGTGTGATCGGCCCCAACGGCGTCGGCAAGACGACCCTGTTCAAGACCATCGTCGGTCTCGAAGAGCCCGACAGCGGCACGGTCAAGGTCGGCGAGACGGTCAAGCTGAGCTACGTCGACCAGAATCGCGCGGGTATCGACCCGAAGAAGACGGTCTGGGAAGTGGTCTCCGACGGTCTGGACTACATCGAGGTCGGCCAGAACGAGATCCCGTCGCGGGCGTACGTCTCGGCGTTCGGCTTCAAGGGCCCCGACCAGCAGAAGCCTGCCGGTGTGCTCTCCGGTGGTGAGCGCAACCGGCTGAACCTGGCGTTGACGCTCAAGCAGGGCGGCAACCTGATCCTGCTGGACGAGCCGACCAACGACCTCGACGTCGAAACGCTCGGTTCGCTGGAGAACGCCCTCGAGCAGTTCCCCGGGTGCGCGGTGGTCATCAGCCACGACCGCTGGTTCCTCGACCGCACCTGCACGCACATCCTGGCGTGGGAGGGTGACGACAACAACGAGGCCAAGTGGTTCTGGTTCGAAGGAAACTTCGGCGCCTACGAGGAGAACAAGGTGGAACGGCTCGGGGCCGAAGCGGCGCGTCCGCATCGAGTGACCCACCGCAGACTCACCCGCGACTAAGGTTGGTCCGGTAGCGGCGCTGCCGGCACTGACACGGGTCAGGAGGGGTGGGGATGACAAGGTCCACCAAGGAATCGACCGCGTGGACAATATTTCCCGATCCCTCTGAACCGCAAGGCATTCCCGCCTGGGTAACGGCTGCCTACGTCGAGGCCTACCGCGGGTCGCACAGCGACTCGCTGGTCGGTGACGAACTCATCGGTACCGATCCGGCCGGCCGGGCCGCCGCCACCGCCGTGGTGACCCCGGCCCTGGCGGCCGCGCAGGCCCGGCTGGCGTCGCACCGGCTCGCCGGGCAGACCCGGGTTGCGGTGTACCCCGCCGACGACAGGTGGGCATTCGGGCCGGCGCTGCAGGTGGTCACCGAGCACGCCGGCATGCTGATGGACTCGCTGGCGGTGCTGCTGCACCGCCTCGGGGTGGCCTTCGTGGGCATCATGACGCCGGTGTTCGCCGTGCAGCGCGACGCGGCAGGGGAGCTGCTCAGCGTCTCCCCGGCCGAGACGGACGGCGCGGCGGGTGCCGAGGCGTGGATCCATGTCCAGCTGTCACCGACGGTCAACCGGCACACCCTCGCCGAGATCGAACGGCTGCTGCCGGACGTGATGGCCGACGTGCGGCAGGTAGCCGTCGATTCCCACGCGATGCGCAGCGCGCTGACCGAGCTGGCCGCCGAGGTCGAGGCTGACCCCCACGGGCGCTACCGCGCGCCGGATCGCCACGACGTCGCCGCTTTGCTGCACTGGCTGGCCGATGGGCACTTCGTGCTGCTCGGCTACCAGAAAGGCGTGGTGCGCGACGGGCAGGTGCTGGTCGACGACGACGCCCGGCTGGGGGTGCTGCGCCTTCGTAAGTCGTTGCGGCCCAGGCTTACCGGCGACAAGTTGCTGACTCTGGCGCAGGCGACCGTGCCCAGCTTCATGCGGTTCAGTTCGCGTACCTATGTGGTGGTGATTCGTCAGGACACCGGTGACAGCGTCGTCGCGCACCGCTTCGTCGGGTTGTTCACCGCCGGGGCCATGAACGCCGATGTCTTCGAGATCCCCGTCATCTCCCGCACCGTCCGCGAGGCCCTGGCGCTGGCGGACAAGGAGCCCGGCCATCCGGGGCAGCTGCTGCTGGACATCATCCAGACCATCCCCCGTTCAGAGCTTTTCGCGATCGACGCCGAGCAGTTGCTGGCCATGGCGATGGCGGTGTCCGACCTTGGTTCGCGGCGCGGCACCCTGCTGTTCCTCCGCGGCGACCGAACCGGGCGCTTCGTGTCCTGCCTGGTGTATCTGCCCCGCGACCGCTACACCACGCCGGTGCGGGTGCACATGGAGAACATCCTGCTCCACGAGTTGGGTGGGGTAGGGCTGGAATACAGCGCCCGCGTCAGCGAAGCGCCTTGGGCGTTACTGCATTTCATGGTCCGGATGTCGGATGAACCCGACGCCCGCGCGGTCGACTGCGGCGAGGCCACCCGGCTGCGGATCCAGGGGCTGCTGGCTGAGGCCACGCGCACCTGGGGTGACCGGCTGCTCGAGGCGGCGGCGCAGGACTCCATCGACGCCGAACTGGCCGAACACTATGCCGCCGCCTTCGACGAGAGCTACAAGCAGGCCGTCACCCCGGCCGAGGCAGTCGGCGACATCCCAATCGTCGAGCGGCTGACCGATGGCTCGGTCACGTTGGTGTTCTCCGGCTACGGCGAGGCCGACGGAGCGCAGTTGGCCTGGTTTCTCGGCGGGCACGGGGCATCGCTGAGTCGTCTGCTGCCGATGCTGCAGTGCATGGGGGTGGCGGTGCTCGAGGAGCGGCCGTTCACCGTCACCCGCACCGACGGCCTGACGGTGTGGATCTACCGATTCAGGGTGTCGGCGCACCCCACCATCGACATCCCGGCGACCGGCCCCGCGCGCGTCGACGCCGAGCAGCGGTTCGCCGAGGCGGTCACCGCCATCTGGGAGGGCCGGGTCGAAGCCGACCGATTCAACGAATTGGTGCTGCGCGCCGGGCTGACCTGGCAGCAGGTCGTGGTGCTGCGCGGCTACGCCAAATATCTGCGTCAGGCCCGATTCCCCTACAGCGAGAGCCACATCGCCGCGGTGCTCAACGACTACCCCGGCATCGCGCGGGCCCTGGTGGCACTGTTCGAGGCCCTGTTCGACCCGTCCCGCGTGCAGCGCAACACCGACGCGCAAGCCGCGGCCGCCGAGGTCGCCGCCGGAATCGACGCGGTGGTCAGCCTGGACACCGACCGGGTGCTGCGCGCCTTCGCCTCCCTGATTCAGGCCACCCTGCGCACCAATTACTTCGTCACCCGCACCGAGTCGGCACGGGCGCGCAATGTGCTGGCGCTCAAGCTCGATGCCCGCCTGATCGATGAGTTGCCGCTGCCGCGCCCCAAATTCGAGATCTTCGTCTACTCGCCGCGCGTCGAGGGTGTGCACCTGCGATTCGGCTTCGTCTCGCGCGGGGGGCTGCGCTGGTCGGACCGCCGTGAGGACTACCGCACCGAGGTCCTCGGGCTGGTCAAAGCCCAGGAGGTGAAGAACGCCGTCATCGTCCCCACCGGGGCCAAGGGCGGATTCGTGGTCAAAAGCCCGCCGACGCCCACCGGCGACCCGGTCGCCGACCGCGAGGCAGCCCGCCAGGAAGGGATCGCCTGCTACACCCTGTTCATCTCCGGCCTGCTCGACGTCACCGACAACGTCGATCACGCCACCGGGACCATCAGCGCGCCGCCGCAGGTGGTGCGCCGCGACGGCGACGACGCCTACCTGGTGGTCGCCGCCGACAAGGGCACCGCGAGCTTCTCCGACATCGCCAACGGGGTCGCCGAGTCCTACGGCTACTGGCTGGGCGACGCGTTCGCGTCCGGCGGGTCGGTCGGATACGACCACAAGGAGATGGGGATCACCGCCAAGGGCGCCTGGGAATCGGTCAAGCGGCATTTCCGCGAGATGGGCATCGACACCCAGACCCAGGACTTCACCGTCGTCGGCGTCGGGGACATGAGCGGCGACGTGTTCGGCAACGGGATGCTGCGCAGCCGACACATTCGGCTGGTCGCCGCCTTCGACCACCGGCACATCTTCCTCGACCCCGACCCCGATCCGGCCCGCTCCTTCGCCGAGCGGCAGCGGATGTTCGACCTGCCCCGGTCCAGTTGGGACGACTACGACAAGTCCCTGATCAGCGACGGCGGCGGTGTGTATGCGCGCGACCGCAAGTCGGTGCCGGTCAGCCCGCAGGTGGCCGCGGTGCTGGGTCTCGACGCGAACGTCACCGAGCTGACCCCGCCCGCGCTGATCCGGGCGATCCTGCGGGCACCGGTGGACCTGCTGTTCAACGGCGGGATCGGCACCTATGTCAAAGCCGAGTCCGAGTCCGACGCAGACGTGGGTGACCGCGCCAACGACCAGGTGCGGGTCAACGGAAACCAGGTGCGCGCCAAGGTGATCGGTGAGGGCGGAAACCTCGGCGTCACCCCGCTGGGCCGGGTGGAGTTCGACCTGGCCGGCGGCCGGATCAACACCGACGCGCTGGACAACTCCGCCGGAGTGGACTGCTCCGATCACGAGGTCAACATCAAGATCCTCATCGATGCCCTGGTCACCGTCGGCAAGCTCGACGCCGCGGATCGTCCGCAGTTGCTCGCGTCGATGACCGATGAGGTCACCGCTCTGGTCCTGGCCGACAACACCGCCCAGAACGACCTGATGGGCACCAGCCGCGCCAATGCGGCGAGTCTGCTGCCGGTGCATGCCGACCAGATCCGGCATCTGGTGGCCGCCCACGGCCTGCACCGCGAACTGGAGGCACTGCCGTCGGAGAAGGAGATCATGCGGCGGGCCGAGGCCGGGCTGGGTCTGGCCTCCCCGGAACTGGCCACGCTGATGGCGCACGTGAAGCTCACGCTGAAGGCGGCGGTGCTGGCCACCGATCTGCCCGAACAGGACGCGTTCGCCGCCCGGCTGCCGCAGTACTTCCCGCGAATCCTGCAGCAGCGCTTCGGCGCCGAGATCCGCCAGCACCAACTGCGCCGCGAAATCGTCACCACCATGCTGGTCAACGATGTGGTGGACACCGCGGGCATCACCTACGCCTACCGGATCACCGAGGATGTGGGTGTCGACCCGGTCGATGCCGTGCGTGCCTACGTCGCGACCGACGCCATCTTCGGGGTGGGAGAGCTGTGGCGCCGGATTCGCGCGGCCGGGGAGCGCGACGGCCTGCCGGTGGCGGTGACCGACCGGATGACCCTGGACCTGCGCCGGCTCATCGACCGGGCGGGCCGTTGGCTGCTCAACTACCGGCCCCAGCCACTGGCAGTGGGCGCCGAGATCAATCGGTTCGCCGGGCAGGTCGCCGAACTGTCGCCGCGGATGATGGACTGGTTGCGCGGTGACGATGCCGGCATCGTCGCCAAGCACGTCGGCGAGTTCGAAGCCCAGGGCGTGCCCCGTGAGTTGGCCACCGACGTCGCCATGGGCCTGTACCGCTACAGCCTGCTCGACGTCATCGACATCGCCGACATCACCGAACGCGACGCCAACGAGGTGGCGGACACCTACTTTGCGCTGATGGACCGGTTGGGCACCGACGGGCTGCTGACCGCGGTCGCCCAATTGCCCCGCAACGACCGCTGGCATGCCTTGGCGCGGTTGGCCATCCGCGACGACATCTACAATTCGGTGCGGTCGCTGTGCCTGGACGTGCTGGCGGTCGGGGAACCGGATGAGGACGGGATGCAGAAAATCGCCGAATGGGAATCGACCAACGCCTCGCGCGTCGAGCGGGCGCAGCGCACGCTGACCCAGATCTATGAGTCCGACCAGCGAGATCTGGCGACACTGTCGGTGGCGGCGCGCCAGATCCGCAGCATGACGCGCGCCAGCGGGCGAGGAGCGGTGTCGTGACTGCCGCCGGCGAACCCGCCGGGCAGCCCGCGGGTTTTGTGGCATCGGTTCCGGTGCGCTGGTCGGACATCGACATGTACCAGCACATCAACCACGCGACGATGGTGACGATGCTCGAAGAGGCGCGGGTGCCCTTCCTGTCACCGGCCTTCGCCGTCGACATCACCAGCATCGGTCTGCTGATCGCCGAGGTCAAAGTCGCCTACAAGGGGCAACTGCGGCTCACGGACTCGCCGCTGCAGGTGACGATGTGGGTGTCGCGGCTGCGCACGGTGGACTTCACCATCGGCTACGAGGTGCGCTCGGTGCACGCCGCCCCGGATTCCCGGCCGGCGGTGATCGCCGAGACGCAGCTGGCCACGTTCAGCATCGACGAGCAGAAGCTGGTGCGGCTGTCTGCCGACCATCGCGCGTACTTGGAGAAGTTCCTGCGCTGAGTGCGCCGGGGCTGGATCAGTCCTCGGTGAGCATGGCGTCGAGCAGCCGGTGCACGACGATGCCCACGTCGGCGCGTACCTGCTCGGCGTCATCGGCGGTGGCGATCACCATCGCTGCTTCGTCGAGTGCGCCGATGAGTACGTGAGCCAGGACCCTGACCGGCTGGTGGGGTAGTTGGCCCGCCTGCATGGCCGCGCTCAGCAGCTGCTCGGTCATGCCCAAGCTGTAGCGCTGGGCCACATCACGAAAGCCGTCCCAGCCCAGCACCGTGGGCGCGTCGAGCAGGAGCAGCTGGCGCACCTCCGGGTCGTCGGCCACTACCAGCCAGCTCTCGGCCGCCGACCGTAACGCTGCGGCGGGGGTGGTTGCCGCCGAACCGGCCACCGCCTCGGCCAGCCGCGCCATGACGTCGGCCTCCACGGCCTCCACGACCGCCAGGAACAGCGCGGCCTTGTCCGGGAATTGGTGGTACATCGCGCCGCGGGTCACCCCGGCGGCCTCGGCGATCTCGGGGGTCCCGACGGCCGCGTAGCCACGCGCACCCCAGAGTTTGCGGGCCGCGGTCATCAGGGCGGCACGGGTTGCGGCCGAACGCTCCGCTTGCGTCCGACGCTTGATTTCCGTACAGGCTGTCGGTAAGTTATCGGCAGGTTGCACGTAACTATGGTAGGAGCGTCCCATGCCCACCGTTGACATTGACGCCGGAACAATCCACTACGACACCGCGGGCCCGCGCGACGGCCGCCCGGTGCTGTTCGTCCACGGCTACGCGATGGGCGCCTCCATGTGGGGTCCGGTGAGCGATCGGCTGGCGGCGCGCAATCTGCGCTGTATCGCCCCGAACTGGCCGCTGGGCGCCCATCCGACGGCGTTGCGCCCCGGAGCTGACCGGACCTTGCCGGGCATCGCCGCGATGGTGGATGCATTCATGGAAGCGCTCGGCCTGCAAGACGTGGTGCTGGTAGGCAACGACACCGGGGGCTTGGTCAGCCAGTTGGTCGCGGTCAACCACCCGGACCGACTGGGCGCCCTGGTGTTGACCAGCTGCGATGCCTTCGCGCATTTCCCGCCTCCGATCATCAATCCGTACATCGTGGCGGCCAAAACCGCAGTCACCTTTCGGGTTGCGCTGCAACCGATGCGGCTGCGGGCATTTCGTCACTATGCCTACGGGAAGCTGGCACACCGCGACATCGACCACCTGGTGAAAGAGTGGGTCAAACCCCCGCTGCGGGATTCGGCAATTGCCGAGGACCTCCGTCAGCTCACCAAGTCCCTGAACCAGCAGACCTCCCTAGATGCCGGGGCCCGACTTTGGGGCTTCACCAAGCCCGCCCTGGTGGCCTGGTCCGTCGACGATCTGTTCTTTCCCGTCGAGGACGGCAGGCGCCTGGCCGAGGTGCTGCCGGACTCCCGCTTCGAACTCATCGAGGGCGCGCGCACCTATTCGATGATCGATCAGCCGGAACGGCTTGCGGACCTGGTCGCCGAATTCGCCGGCGCCACAAGCGATCGGCGCTGACCCGACTTCCCGCTCAGTCCAGCCACGCGGCGGCGTTGGGCACCAGCCGGCCGTCGGTCGCCGGGGCGCTGGACAGCAGCAGCCGGCCCTCCGGCAGATCCACCGGGCGGTCACCGGCGTTGAGCACACACACCAGGCCGCCGCGCCGGAAGGCCAGCATTCCCGGCGGTGTTTCGAGCCAGTCGAGGTGGCGTCCGGTGAGTTCTTCGCGGCGCCGGCGGATAGCCAGCGCCTGCCGGTACAGCGACAGGGTGGATCCGGCTTCGTGGCGTTGCCGTTCGACCGTGCACTGCGCCCAGTCCGGCGGCATCGGCAGCCAGGTGTGCGGGTTGTCGGAGAATCCGAACGGCGGGGCGTCACCCGACCAGGGCATGGGCACCCGGCAGCCGTCGCGCCCGCGTTCGGTGTGCCCGGAGCGTTCCCAGACCGGGTCCTGCAGGGCGCTGTCGGGCAGCTCGACGTTCGGCAGACCCAACTCCTGGCCGTTGTAGACGAACACCGCCCCGGGCAGGGCCAGCAGCACCAGGGCCATGGCGTGCGCCCGCTGCAGCCCGAGAGCCCCGCCGCCATAGCGGGTGACCGCCCTTTCGACGTCATGGTTCTCCAGCGCCCAGGTGGCGTCGGCGCCCACCGAGGCGACCGCGGCCAGGGAGTTGTCGATCGCGCTGCGGATCTCCGCGGCGTCGAAGTCGGCCTGGAGCAGCCGGAAGTTGAAGGCCAGGTGCAGCTCGTCGGGCCGCAGATATTCGGCGAACGCGGCGTTGTCGTGCACCCACACCTCGCCCACGCTCACCGCGTCCGGGTAGTCGTCCATGACCGCCCGGATCGCCCGGTGGATGGCGTGGACCCCGGGCCGGTTGAACCGCGGGTCGTCGTCGCGATGGGCCAGCAGTTTCAGATCGGCCTCCGGCATGTCCGGCAGGCCCGGAGGCTTGGCCATGCCGTGCGAGACATCGATGCGGAAACCGTCCACGCCGCGGTCCAGCCAGAACCGCAGCGTTGCCTCGAAGTCGGCGAAAACCTCCGGGTTGTCCCAGTTGAGATCCGGTTGTGCGACGTCGAACAGGTGCAGATACCACTGGCCGGGGCCGTCGGACCCGGCGACTCTGGTCCAGGCCGGGCCGCCGAACACCGACACCCAGTTGTTGGGCGGCAACTCGCCGTCGGGGCCGCGACCGTCACGGAAGATGTAGCGATCCCGCTCAGGGCTGGCCGGTTGGGCGGCCAGCGCCTCGACAAACCACGGGTGCGCCGAACTGGTGTGGTTGGGCACCAGGTCCATGGTCACCTTGATGCCGCTAGCATGGGCGGCGGCCACCAGCCGATCCAGCGCCGCCAGGTCGCCGAAGAGGGGATCGATGTTGCGGGGATCGGCCACGTCGTAGCCGTGGTCGGCCATCGGCGACACCGTCACGGGGTTGAGCCACAGCGCGTCGACGCCGAGCCGGCGCAGGTAGTCCAGGTGCGCGGATATGCCGTCGAGGTCGCCCACCCCGTCGCCGTTGCTGTCGGCGAACGAGCGGGGATAGACCTGGTAGAACACGCTGTCGGCCCACCACGGGGCGTGGCCGGAACCCTCGCCTGCGCTCATCAGATGGGTGCGTTGACCATGAAATCGGCGGCCGAGTGCAGGTACTGCAGCAGTTCGGCGCGGTGGGCGTCGTCGAGGGTGTCGCTGTCGATCTCGTCGACGGCGGTCATCATGCAGCGCAGCCAGGCGTCGCGCTGCATGGGTCCGATCCGGTACGGGATGTGGCGCATCCGCAACCGCGGGTGCCCGCGACGCTCGGTGTAGGTGCGCGGCCCGCCCCAGTACTGCTCGAGGAACATCCGCAACCGCTCTTCGGCGCCGGCCATGTCGTCAGCGGGATACATCGGGCGCAGGATCGGATCCTGGGCGACCAGTTGGTAAAACCGCGACACGATGGCCTGAAACGTCTTCGCGCCGCCGACTGCGTCATAAAACGAGGGTTCTTCTATCGGCTGCATCGCCCACCATTGTGGGGCATCGCCGCCGCCTGCCGGTGAACACACAGCAAATAGGCGTGCGACCAGCGTCGAATCGTGGTGAACTGTTCGGCGGAGGTCAATGGTGCGACATCTCAACCGGCTGCAAGACCGGATATGAAACGTCGGGGCCACCGCACCCCCGGTGCCCCACCGGCGAGCCTGAGCGGGCTTGCCAGCGCGCCATGCCTGCACTCGGTCGCCGCCGGGACCACCGAGACCACCTCGATCTGGAACCGCCGCCGGGTCCTGCTGCTGAACTCCACCTTTGAGCCGTTGACGGCGCTGCCGCTGCGGCGCGCCGTGGTGATGCTGATCTGCGGCAAGGCCGACGCGGTGCACGACGACCCGTCCGGCCCGGTCATCCACTCGGCGACCCGGGCGGTGCCGGTCCCGTCGGTGATCCGGCTGCGCAGCTACGTGCGGGTGCCCTACCGGGCCCGGATCCCGCTGACCCGGGCCGCACTGATGCACCGCGACCAGCACAGCTGCGCCTACTGCGGCGGCAAGGCCGACACCGTCGACCACGTGGTGCCGCGCAGCCGTGGTGGAGATCACTCCTGGGAGAACTGCGTGGCCGCCTGCTCGACGTGCAATCACCGCAAGGCGGACCGGTTGCTCAACGAGATCGGCTGGACGCTGCGGCTGGTCCCCACCTCGCCCAAGGGGCAGCATTGGCGGCTGCTGGCGGTGATCAACGACCTCGACCCGGTGTGGATGCGCTATCTGGGCGAGGGCGCCGCCTAAGCCACGCGGGCCCTATCGGGCCGGGTTCTCGCACCGCACCATCGGCCGTGGGATACCGTCTACGGCGTGAGCGTGTTGGAAACCCTCGGCATCTTCATCGGCATCCCGGTGGCATTGTTCGCACTGCTTGCCGCTCGGACCCTGACGCAGAAGGGGCCGCGCGCGGCCACCTATCAGATGGGCGATCGGTGGACGCATCCGCCGATCCTGTGGGCGGCGACCGACGAGGCCGTCGGCGGCGGGCATGGCCATGGCAATTCGGAATTCAGCGTGGGGGGTGGAGCCAGTGGCAACTGGTGAAGTCACGACTATCGACCCGGCGGACCTGCCGTACGGTTCGGTGATCACCACCAGCGGTCGGGTCTCGGGCGTCACCGAGCCCGGCGAGGCGTCGACGCACTACCCGTTCCCGGTCAAGCAGCTGGTGGCCCTCGACGACGCACTGACCTACGCGTCGCGGGGGACCGGTGCCCGGTTCGCCACCTACATCGGCGATCTGGGTGCTGACACCGCCGCCCGGGCCCGCGAGATCCTCGCGAAGGTGCCCACTCCCAACGACGCGGTGCTGATCGCGGTCTCGCCGGATCAGAAGGCCATCGAGGTGGTCTACGGTGCCGGTGTGGCCGGCCGGATCGCCCCGGCCGCGGCCCCGCAGGGCGTGGCGGCGGCGGCTGCGGCATTCCGGGACGGCCACCTGATCGACGGTCTGGTGAGCGCCGTTCAGGTGATCAGCGCCGGAGTCACCCCGGCCTAGCCGCTGGGCGCCCGCAGAGCTGACACCGCGTGCGCGTCCCCGATCGCCCTACCGTGGGGGAGTCCGTCGCTGCGCAGGCCGCTTCGGCGGCGCACCGTGCCTGGCTGGGCAACATCGACCGGCGCGGGGTGGCCCCGCAGGCGGTAGCCGAGATCGTCCGCGAGCGGCGCATCACGCGGGACAGCTTCCGTGCTCTGGACGCGATGGAACGCCTCGTCGATCCGGCGGGCCGCAGCTATTTCGTGATCCCCCCGACGGCCGGCGGCGATGACGCGCGCCGTGCCGTACTGCTGAACTACATTCTCAACGCGGGCACCGGCTACGGCCGGCCCGGTGCTCCCAGCGATTTTCCCGAAACGCCCTACGGCGCCGCCGAAGTGCGACGGATCGCCGATCGGCAGCGCGCGAACCGCTGGAGCTACACCACGGTGTGGAGCATC
The DNA here is from genome assembly GCF_002101585.1 of Mycolicibacter engbaekii. GTDB lineage: Bacteria > Actinomycetota > Actinomycetes > Mycobacteriales > Mycobacteriaceae > Mycobacterium > Mycobacterium engbaekii. The sequence continues at coordinate 56,520 of NZ_LQOT01000060.1, forward strand.
TCTAACAGCGGCGGTTGTGTAGTCACCACCCCGAACGGGGTGTTGATGGTCGTGGGCGGCAGGATTCACGGCTCGCTGAGCCATCGCGGCGGCACCATGTGGGGCGATCTGTTCCTGGTCAACAGCCAGCGTGTCAGTGACCCGGCCCGCCGGATGCGCGAGATCGTCGAATCCGGCCGGCTCGGCCGGCACGGGCCGGGGCTCGATTCGCTGCTGCATCACGAGGAGATCCACGCCCAGCAGTGGGCTGACCTGGGGCCGCTGCGGATGCCCGCGCGCTACCTCGCCGAGGAGGCCAGGGCGCGAATCCGGGGCGGCGTCAACCGTTTCGAGGAAGAGGCCGGCCTGCGCGACGGCGGCTACCGCTGATCAGGCGCTATCAAGGGCGCGTGCCCGCAGCGACCGCTCCACCCCGGCCCGGCCCTCCAGCACCAACCGGCGCAGCGCCGGCGGCACCTGTGGGTCGGCGAGGAAGGCATCGGCGGCGTCCAGGCCGGCCTGACTGACCTCCCAGCCCGGGTACAGACCCACCACCACGGTTTGCGCCACCTCACTGGATCGGCGCTCCCACACGCCCAGGATCGCCTCGAAGTAGCGGGCGGTGAACGGCGCCAGCAACGCACCCTGTCCGGGCTGCACGATCCCGGCGATGATCGACCGGCCGGTGATGTTGGCCAGCGTGTCGTCCTCGATCACCTGCCGCCAGGCCGCTTCCTTGACGGCGGCCTGCGGCCGGGCCGCCGAGGCCTGGGCGCCCTGGCGCTTTCCGGCCGCGGTGGGGTCACGCTGGATCTCGGCGTCGATCTCCGCGGCGTCCACCACACCACTTCGGGCCAGCGCCACCATGATTCGCCACCGCAGGTCGGTGTCGACGGCCAGTCCGGCCAGCCCCTGGCCGGCCGGATCGGCGTCCAGCAGCGCGGCCAGCACCGCGGTGTGCCGTTCGGCGAGCACCGAGGTGCACAGGGCGTTGAGGAAGGCCAGCTGATGATCCGAGCCGGGCTCGGCGGCGCGGGCCAGCTCCAGCAGCCGGTCGGCGAACGCCGGCCAGCCCTGCTCGGCGGCCCATGCCGGTTCGGCGTAGAACCCCAGTGCGGTCTGCGCCTGCAACAGCAGCCGTTGCGCCACACCGACTTCGGTCTCGGCGCCGATACCCTGTTGCACCAGCGCCAGAAAGTCACGGGCGCGCATCTCGGCCTCGCGGGTCATCTCCCAGGCCGCCGACCACACCAGGGTGCGGGGCAGCGGGTCGGCGATGTCGGCGATACGTTCGGTTGCCGCGGCAAGGGACTGCGGGTCCAGCCGCAGCGCGCAATAGGTCAGATCGTCGTCGTTGACCAGGATCAGCTTGCCGCGGGAGACGCCGACCAGGCCCGGCACCGGCGTGCTGGGACCCTCGATGTCCAGCTCCTCGCGGTGTACGCGCACCAACCGGCCCGAGCCGGCTGTGTCATGCGCCGGTCCCAGCTTCCCCTCTCCTCCGTCGAGACTCGCTGAACCGGCGGGGTCATCGTCATAGATGCCGATCGCCAGCCGGTGCACCCGGGTCTCGCCGGCGCCGGGGGCGGCCCCGCTCTGCGACACCGCGAACCGGCTGAACCGCCCCTCGGCGTCGACATCGAAGTCCGCCCGCAGGGTGTTCAGGCCGGTGGTCTTGAGCCACTGCCGGCCCCAGTCGGACAGGTCCCGTCCGGAAGCCTTCTCCAGCGCGGCCAGCAGATCGTCGAAGGTGGCGTTGCCGAACGCGTGCGCGGCGAAGTAGTCGCGCAGGCCGGCCAGAAAGTGATCCAGGCCGACGTAGGCCACCAACTGCTTGAGCACCGATGCGCCTTTGGCGTAGGTGATCCCGTCGAAGTTGACCTCCACCGCGGCCAGGTCGGGGATATCCGCGGCGATCGGGTGCGTCGACGGCAGCTGATCCTGGCGGTAGGCCCAGGACTTCTCGGCGTTCGCGAATGTGGTCCAGGCGCTGGTGTATTCGGTTGCCTCGCTTTGGCACAGCACCGACGCGAACGTCGCGAACGACTCGTTGAGCCACAGGTCGTCCCACCAGCGCATGGTGACCAGGTCGCCGAACCACATGTGCGCCATCTCGTGCAGCACGGTCTCGGCGCGCCGCTCGTAGGACGCCCGGGTCACTTTGCTGCGAAAGACGTAGTCCTCCAGGAACGTCACCGCGCCGGCGTTCTCCATGGCGCCGGCGTTGAACTCCGGTACGAACAGCTGGTCGTACTTGCCGAACGCGTAAGGCACGCCGAAATTGCTGTGGTAGAACCCGAATCCCTGTTTGGTCTCGGTGAAAAGCCGCTCGGCGTCCATGTGTTCGGCCAGCGAGGCCCGGCAGAACAGGCCCAGCGGAATCTCGCCGTGCTCGTCGCGGTAGACGTCGTCCCATCGGGCGTACGGACCGGCGATCAGGGCCACCAGGTAGGTGCTCATCTTCGGGGTGGTGGCGAAGGTGTGCACGCCGTCGCGCACGTCGACCGTGGCGCCGTTGGACACCACCTGCCAGTGCGGTGGCGCGGTGACCGTGATGTCGAAGGTGGCCTTGAGGTCCGGTTGGTCGAAGCAGGCGAACATCCGCTTGGCGTCGGCGGTTTCGAACTGCGAGTACAGGTACACCTCGTCGTCGACCGGGTCGACGAACCGGTGCAGGCCTTCCCCGGTGTTGGAGTAGAAGCACTGCGCGTCGACCTCGACGGTGTTGTGCTCGGCCAGGCCGTCCAGCGCGATGCCGACCGACTCGTCGTAGCCCGACACGTCGAGGGCGCGGCCGTTGAGGGTGGCGCTGTGGATCGTCTCTGCGGCGATGTCGATGACGGTGTCGCTGCCGGCCAGCGCGTCGAAGGTGACGGTCGTGGTGGAGCGGAAGGTGCGCTCGCCCGGGGCGCCGCTGCCGTCGGTCAGGTCCAGGGCGATCCGGTAGTTGACGGCGCTGACGAGCGCGGCCCGTTCGGCGGCCTGGTCGCGGGTGAGATTAGGAAGTGCCACGCCCGCCTACAGTAGCCGCCAAACACCGTGAGCGGACGCCGGACGGCGTTTAATGGAGACCATGCTCATCGCCGGTGTGACGTTCGCCGCGCTGGCGGCCGCGCTGCATGTCTACATCTTCGTGCTGGAGTCGCTGAGCTGGACGGCGCCGCGTACCCGGGCGGTGTTCGGCACCACCGCCGAGGAGGCCGAGACCACCAAGGCGCTGGCCTTCAACCAGGGCTTCTACAACCTGTTTCTGGCGATCGTGACGGCTGTCGGGATCGGTGCCGTCGCCGGTGGTCACTGCGCGGTGGGCCTGGCGCTGATCTTCGCGGGCGTGGGATCGATGCTGGCGGCGGCGCTGGTACTGGTGGCGTCGTCGCCGGAGCGGGCGCGCGCCGCGATCGTCCAGGGTGCTTTCCCGGCTGTCGCGGTGGTACTGCTGGTACTGGGCCGGTAGATGCGGGGGAGGGCATAGATGTGCCCGGTGCCGCGTTAGACCCGGACGTAACCGTTGTAGGCCGAGAGGATTCCCATGCCCGAGAAGTCGCACGCCGAGTTCTGGTTCGACCCCCTGTGCCCGTGGTGCTGGATCACCTCCCGATGGATCCTTGAGGTCGAGAAGGTCCGGGATATCGACGTCACCTTCCACGTGATGAGCCTGGCCGTGCTCAACGAGGGACGCGACCTGCCCGAGCAGTACCGCGAGCGGCTCAAGGACGCGTGGGGGCCGGTGCGGGTGGCGATCGCCGCCGAACAACTGCGCGGCAACGAGATTCTGCGGCCGCTGTACACCGCGATGGGCACCCGGATCCACAATCAGAACAACAAGGACTTCCCCGACGTCATCGCCGGGTCGCTGGCCGAGGTCGGGCTACCGGCCGAACTGGCCGAAGCCGCCACCACCGACACCTACGACGACGCGGTGCGTGCCAGCCACCACGCCGGGATGGACGCGGTCGGCGACGACGTCGGCACCCCCACCATCCATGTCAACGGGGTGGCGTTCTTCGGGCCGGTGCTGTCGCGCATTCCCCGCGGGGAGCAGGCGGGCAAGCTGTGGGACGCGTCGGTGACCTTCGCGTCCTACCCGCACTTCTGGGAACTCAAGCGCTCCCGCACCGAGGCGCCGGAGTTCGACTGACCCCGGCCGACCCGGCGATCCCCGCGGCGCCCTGCCGCGGGGTCGCCGCGGGGCGCAGGCTCGTCAGAAGCCGGCGGCCGACTCTGAGACAATGACGTCCATGCGCGTCTACCTCGGCTGCGATCACGCCGGCTACGAACTCAAAGAGCAGATCATCGAGCACCTGCGCCAGGGCGGCCATGAGCCGGTCGACTGCGGGGCTTTCGCCTACGACGCCGAAGACGACTACCCGGCGTTCTGCATCGCGGCGGCCACCCGCACGGTTGCCGACCCGGGCAGCCTGGGCATCGTGATCGGCGGCTCGGGCAACGGCGAACAGATCGCGGCCAACAAGGTGCCCGGGGCGCGCTGCGCGCTGGCCTGGAGCACCGAGACCGCGCAGCTGGCGCGCGAGCACAACAACGCCCAGCTGATCGGCATCGGCGGACGGATGCACACCACCTCCGAAGCGCTGGCGATCGTCGACGCGTTCCTGAGCACGCCCTGGTCGCAGGCCGAACGGCACCAGCGTCGTATCGACATCCTGGCCGCCTACGAACGCGACCACCAGGCGCCTCCGGTACCCGGCGCGCCGGCCTGACCCCCGGTTTCCGCGGCCTGACATGCCGGAGGGGCACATCCTGCACCGGCTGGCCCGGCTGCATCAGCGCCGCTTCGCCGGTGCACCGGTCGCGGTGTCGAGCCCGCAGGGCCGGTTCGAATCCGGTGCCGCAGCCGTCGACGGGCGGCCGCTGCGGCGCGCCGAGGCCTGGGGCAAGCACCTGTTCCACCGTTACGCGCACGGGCCGATCGTGCACGTGCACCTGGGGATCTATGGCCACTTCACCGAGTTCGACCTGGCTGACGGTGGCCTGCCCGAACCGGTCGGCCAGGTTCGGATGCGCATGGTGGGCACCGGGTACGGCACCGATCTGCGCGGACCGGCCGCCTGCGAGCTGGTCGACGAGGCACAGGTCGCCGACGTGATTGCGCGGTTAGGGCCCGACCCGCTGCGCAGCGAGGCCGACCCGGGGCTGGCCTTCAAGCGAATAGCCAAGTCCCGCAAGACGATCGCAGCGTTGCTGATGGACCAGTCGGTGATGGCCGGGGTGGGCAACGTCTACCGCAGCGAGGTGCTGTTCCGGCACCGGATCGACCCGTATCGGCCCGGCGTGCAGATCGATGAAGCAGTATTCGCCGCGATCTGGACGGATCTGGTGGCGCTGATGAAGGTCGGCCTGCGGCGCGGCAGCATCGTGGTGGTGCGGCCCGAGGACGACCACGGAGCACCGGCGTATGCGCCCGGCAAGCCGCGTACCTATGTCTATCGCCGCGCCGGCGAGCCCTGCCGGCTGTGCGGTACCGCCGTGCGCACCGCGCAACTGGAGGGCCGCAACGTGTTCTGGTGCCCGTCGTGCCAGGCGTGACGTCCGGCCGGTAGGGGCCGTCAGTCGTCGTAGACCGATTCGCGCCGGGGCCGGATCGGCACGCCGAGCGCCCGGTAGATCTCGTTGGACAGCACCACGCTGCGCGGATCGGCATTGGCCTGGGTGTGGTCGAACCGGTTCATCACGTAGCCGTAACCGATCCGGTGCTCAAGGTCGACAAAGGCGAACGACCCGCCGAGGCCGCCGTGCCCGAAGATCCGGCGGTTGGGCCCGTTGACGCCCTGCGCGTTGAGCATGTATCCCAGGCCCCAGCCGTGCTCGGCGACCCGGGGTCCGAGCACCAGATCGGTCTCGGTGCCGCCCTGCAGCACCCGCAGGCGGTCCATCGCGGCACGGCTGAGCAGCTTCTCCTGCAGCAGCGCGTTGTAGAACGTGGCCATGCCCAGGGCGGAGACCTGGGCGTTGGTGCCGGGGAACTCCAGTTGGCGCCACAGGGTGAGGTCGTTGGTGGCGATCTCGTCGTCGGGGGCGAACCCCATCGCCACCGCCAGCCCCGCCTTCGGGTGGTCGTCCAGCGAGGTCGGGCGCTTGGGCGCCCCGGCCGAGGCCAGCATCTCCCGAATCGTCGGCTTGCCCACCGGGTCGGCGCAGCGGTACGGCTGCTGCTCGGCCGGAACCCCGATGTGCACCTCGGCGCCCAGCGGACCGGCGACCTCATTGCGCAGGTACTCACCGACTGTCATGCCGGTGACCCGCCGGACCACTTCACCGATGATGAAGCCGTAGCTGGTCATGTGATAGCCCTGCGCGCTGCCGGGACGCCACCAGGGTTCGGCGGCGGCCAGGCGCTCGCAGACCAGGCCCCAGTCGGTGACGTCGCGCCAGTGCATCGGTTCGCGCGGCCCGATGGCCCCGGAGCGGTGTGCCAGCACCATGGCCAAGGAGATGTCGCCCTTGCCGGCCTGGCCGAACTCGGGCCAGTAGTGCGCCACCGGCACCCGCAGGTCGAGCACGCCGGCTTCGGCGAGGCGGTGGACACACGTGCTGGTCAGGCCCTTGCTGCCGGACAACACGGTGCTCAGGGTGTCTTCCTGCCAGGGGCGCCGGCCCTCGACGTCGGCGGAGCCGGCCCACAGGTTGACGACGAGTTCGCCGTCGACATAGGCCGCGACGGCGGCGCCGAGCTCGTCGCGCAGCGTGAAGTTGCGCTCGAACTCGTACCGCACCTTCTCAAAGCGCGGGGAGCACGTTCCATGGATTTGGACGTGCCGTGTGCCGCCCATCGAGTGCCTTCCTGCTAGGGAGAATCCCCTTCCGCGGGGGCGACGGGGCGATCGGACCCGCGTTCGAAGGATAAGTCGCGGGCCGGGTGCGCGTACAGCGGCCCCGGCCCCGGCTCACGGCCCAGATCGACCGTGGCGGAGACCGCCGAACCGCTGTTCGGCGGCCCTTGCAGAGCGGGCGACGGGAATCGAACCCGCGTAGCTAGTTTGGAAGACTAGGGCTCTACCATTGAGCTACGCCCGCATGAATAGCTAGAGCGAAACTGTACCGGCGTGGCGGACTCGAAATCCAATTGCCCCGCCGCGGGGCCATTTGTGGGGCGCTGACAGCAGGTCTTTGCGACTGCCGATCTACCGGGCCGTAGGATCGCCTGGTCAGTGCGGGGTGTAGCGCAGCTTGGTAGCGCATCCGCTTTGGGAGCGGAAGGCCGCAGGTTCAAATCCTGTCACCCCGACCAGCAGCGCGCGCCGCACCGGCACACGACTGACCACGTCAACCATATCGAGGAGTAACCCGTGAAGAGCACCGTCGAGCAGCTGACCCCGACCCGGGTTCGCATCAACGTTGAGGTGCCGTTCACCGAGCTTCAGCCGGATTTCGAGCGGACCTACAAGGAGCTGGCCAAGCAGGTGCGGTTGCCGGGTTTCCGGCCGGGCAAGGCGCCGGCCAAGCTCATCGAGGCCCGCTTCGGCCGGGCAGCGGTGCTGCAGCAGGTCGTCAACGAGGCGCTGCCGAGTCGCTACAGCGAGGCGGTGACCACCTCGGACCTCAAGCCGCTCGGTCAGCCCGACATCGAGGTCACCAAGCTCGACGACGGTGAGCAGATCGCCTTCACCGCCGAGGTCGACGTGCGTCCGGCGATCACCCTGCCCGAGTTGGAGCAGCTCGCGGTCACCGTCGACCCCATCGAGATCAAAGACGAAGAGGTCGACGCCGAACTCGACTCGCTGCGCGCCCGCTTCGGCACCCTGACCGGTGTCGACCGCCCGGCCGCCGAGGGCGACTTCGTCTCGATCGACCTCGACGCCACCATCGACGGGGAAGCGGTCGAAGGGGCCGCCACCGAGGGCCTGTCGCATGAGGTCGGATCGGGGCAGCTCATCGACGGACTCGACGACGCGATCGTGGGGCTGTCCGCCGGTGAGAGCAAGTCCTTCACCGCCAAGCTGGCGGCCGGCCCGCAGGCCGGCAAGGAGGCCGAGGTCACCGTTACGGTCCAGTCCGTCAAGGAACGCGAGCTGCCGGAGGCCGACGACGAATTCGCGCAGCTGGCCAGCGAATACGACACCATCGGGGAGCTGCGCGAGAACCTCAGCGAGCAGGTGAGCCGGACCAAGCGCATCCAGCAGGCCGAGAAGGTCCGCGAGCTGACGCTGGAGGCCCTGGTCGAGCAGGTCGAGATGCCGCTTCCCGAGGCCGTCGTGCAGGCGCACATCGACAACGCGCTGCACAACGCCCTGCACGCGGTCGACCACGACGAGAACAAGTTCAACGAGTCGCTGGTCGACAAGGGCTCCTCGCGGGCCGAGTTCGACGCCGAGACCCGCAGCGAGGCCGAGAAGTCGGTGAAGACCCAGCTGCTGCTCGACGCGCTCGGCGACAAGCTCGAGGTCAAGGTGGGCCAGAACGACCTGACCCAGCACCTGGTGCTGATGGCGCGCCAGTACGGCGTCGCCCCCCAGCAGCTGATCCAGTTCCTGCAGGAGAACAACCAGCTGCCCGCGGTGCTGGCCGATGTGCGCCGCGGTATGGCGCTGGCTGCGGCGGTGCGCGCCGCCACGGTCAAGGACACCGACGGCAACGAGGTCGACACCGCTGAGTTCTTCGGCACCGACGAATCCGCCGACGAGGGCGACGAGGCCGCGGTGGCCGAGGCTTCCGCCGACGAGACCGAGGTGGCCGAGGAATCCGCCGACGAGGCCGCGCCGGCGTCCGACGAGTGACGCTGTAAGCGAACGAACCCAGTTTGGGACGCCCTCGGCCGCGCCGGTTGGTTAGGGTCTTAAACATGTCTCGGCATATGAATCTCGAGAAAGCAGGTACCCCACTGTGAGCCAGCCTGGTCTGAATCTCGTCGACTCGGTTTACGAGCGGCTACTGCGAGAACGCATCATTTTCCTGGGGTCGCAGGTGGACGACGACATCGCCAACCGGCTGTGCGCCCAGATCCTGCTGTTGGCGGCCGAGGACCCGACCAAGGACATCTCGCTCTACATCAACTCTCCGGGCGGTTCGATCAGCGCCGGGATGGCGATCTACGACACCATGGTGCTGGCACCGTGCGACGTCGCCACCTATGCGATGGGGATGGCCGCCTCGATGGGCGAGTTCCTGCTGGCGGCGGGCACCAAGGGCAAGCGCTACGCCCTTCCGCACGCCCGCATCCTGATGCACCAGCCGTTGGGCGGCGTGACCGGCAGTGCGGCCGACATCGCCATCCAGGCCGAGCAGTTCGCGGTCATCAAGAAGGAGATGTTCCGGCTCAACGCGGAGTTCACCGGTCAGCCCATCGAGCGCATCGAGGCCGACTCGGACCGCGACCGCTGGTTCACCGCCCAGGAAGCCCTGGAGTACGGCTTCGTCGACCACATCATCACTCGCGCCCACACCAACGGAGCCGCATCATGAACCCGCACATCCAGCCGCAGGCGCGCTACATCCTGCCGTCGTTCGTGGAGCACTCCAGCTGGGGCGTCAAGGAGTCCAACCCGTACAACAAGCTGTTCGAGGAGCGCATCATCTTCCTCGGCGTGCAGGTCGACGACGCCTCGGCCAACGACATCATGGCCCAGTTGCTGGTCCTGGAGTCGCTGGACCCCGACCGCGACATCACCATGTACATCAACTCCCCGGGTGGCTCCTTCACCTCGCTGATGGCGATCTACGACACCATGCAGTACGTGCGGGCCGACATCCAGACCGTGTGCCTGGGCCAGGCCGCCTCGGCGGCCGCGGTGCTGCTGGCGGCGGGAACGCCCGGTAAGCGGATGGCGCTGCCCAACGCGCGGGTGCTCATCCACCAGCCGTCGCTGTCCGGCGTGATCCAGGGGCAGTTCTCCGACCTGGAGATCCAGGCGGCCGAGATCGAGCGGATGCGGACGCTGATGGAGGCCACCCTGGCGCGGCACACCGGCAAGGACGCCGACGTGATCCGCAAGGACACCGACCGCGACAAGATCCTCACCGCCCCCGAGGCCAAGGACTACGGGATCATCGACACCGTCCTGGAGTACCGCAAGCTCTCGGCGCAGACGGCGTAAGTCTTCGCACCGAGCGTGCATTCAGGGCGAATTTCCGGTGGGATTTTCGCCCTGAGTGCACGCTCGGCGTAACCCGGCGACCACTTCGGCCACCGCGCCGATGTCCGCCGGCGACACCCGGCAGCACCCGCCCACGATGCGCGCGCCCGCGGCGACCCACTGCGGAACCAGCGCGGGGGAGAACCCCCTCGGTCCGGTCCAGGCGCCCTGTTCCCAGCGCTCGCCGCTGTTGGGATAGACGATCACCGGCTTACCGGTGACCGCGCGGGCGATCTCTATCGCCGGCAGGACGTCGGCGGGCGCACAGCAGTTCACCCCCACCGCGACAAGCTGTCGCACCCCGGCGGCCACCGCGAAGGCCTCGGCGAGCGGCTGCCCGGCGCGGGTCGCCGTGCCGTCGATGGTGTAGCTGAGCCAGGCCGGCACATCGGCCTCGCGGATCAACTCCACCAGCGCCGCGGCTTCGTCGAGGTCCGGGACGGTCTCCACGGCCAGCAGGTCGGCGCCGGCGTCGGCCAGCACCTCCAGTCGCTCCCGGTGCCACGCCGCTAACCGGGCCACCGAAAGCCCGTACCGGCCGCGGTATTCCGAACCGTCGGCGCGGGCGGCGCCGTAGGGACCGATCGACGCCGCCACCCAGCGCCCGGGCACCGGGCCGCAGGCCTGCCGCGCCAGGTCCACGCTGCGCCGCAACAGGTCCTCGGCGTCGTGGCGGCCGATCCCGCGGGCGGCGAAACCGTCGAAGCTCGCCTGATAGCTGGCGGTGGTCGCGATCTGGGCGCCGGCGGCGAAGAAGGCGCTGTGGGCGCCCACGATGGCGCGCGGGTCGTCGATGAGCAGGCGGGCCGACCACAGGGGATCGGACAGGTCGGCTCCGCGGGCCGCCAGCTCGCTCGCCAGCCCCCCATCGGCGACGAGCACGGTATCGTCGGGCACGGCGAACCCCACGGTCGCCACTGTAGGGTCCCGATGCTCTGCTGTGTCTCACAGTCGGGTAACACCCCCGAATCGCTCACGCCACGCCAGCGCGTCACACCGCCGGGAGCGGCGTCCCGGGCGATATCTTCTTGGGCAGGCAGACGGGCTAGTGATGAATACCAACGACGCGATTCGGCCTTATCGGTCGCCTCGCACCGGAATGAACGGGTAGCGTCGGAGCAGACATCGGCTCCCCGACGACAGACGGCGAACAGGAAGTAGGTCCTAACGCACTATGGCGCGCATTGGAGATGGCGGGGACTTGCTGAAGTGTTCGTTCTGCGGGAAGAGCCAGAAGCAGGTCAAGAAGCTCATCGCAGGACCGGGCGTCTACATCTGCGATGAGTGCATCGACCTGTGCAACGAGATCATCGAAGAGGAGCTGGCCGACGCCGACGACGTCAAGCTCGACGAGCTGCCCAAGCCCGCGGAGATCCGGGAGTTCCTGGAGGGCTACGTCATCGGTCAGGACACTGCCAAGCGCACCCTGGCGGTGGCGGTCTACAACCACTACAAGCGGATCCAGGCCGGCGAGAAGAGCCGGGATTCCCGCTCCGGTGAGGCAGTCGAACTGACCAAGTCCAACATCTTGATGCTCGGGCCCACCGGCTGCGGCAAGACCTACCTGGCCCAGACGCTGGCCAAGATGCTCAATGTGCCGTTCGCGATCGCCGACGCCACCGCGCTGACCGAGGCGGGCTACGTCGGTGAGGATGTCGAGAACATTCTGCTCAAGCTGATTCAGGCGGCCGACTACGACGTCAAGCGCGCCGAGACCGGCATCGTCTACATCGACGAGGTGGACAAGATCGCCCGTAAGAGCGAGAACCCGTCGATCACCCGGGACGTCTCCGGTGAGGGCGTGCAGCAGGCGCTGCTGAAGATTCTGGAGGGCACGCAGGCCTCGGTTCCGCCGCAGGGTGGCCGCAAGCACCCGCACCAGGAGTTCATCCAGATCGACACGACCAACGTGCTGTTCATCGTGGCCGGGGCCTTCGCCGGACTGGAGAAGATCGTCTCGGACCGGGTTGGCAAGCGCGGCTTGGGTTTCGGCGCCGAAGTCCGGTCCAAGGCGGAGATCGACACCACCGACCACTTCGCGGAGGTCATGCCCGAGGACCTGATCAAGTTCGGGCTCATCCCCGAGTTCATCGGCCGGTTGCCGGTGGTGGCCTCGGTGACCAACCTGGACATGGAGTCGTTGGTCAAGATCCTCTCGGAGCCCAAGAACGCCCTCGTCAAGCAGTACACCCGGCTGTTCGAGATGGACGGGGTGGAGCTGGAGTTCACCCAGGACGCCCTGGAGGCCATCGCGGATCAGGCGATCCATCGGGGCACCGGTGCGCGTGGTCTGCGGGCGATCATGGAGGAAGTCCTGCTGCCGGTGATGTACGACATCCCCAGCCGCAACGACGTCGCCAAGGTCGTGGTGACCAAGGAAACGGTGCAGGACAACGTGTTGCCGACCATCGTTCCGCGCAAGGCGTCGCGCAGCGAGCGTCGCGACAAGAGCGCCTAGAACACCGCGCCGACCGCTCGGCGGCGGGTTTTCGAACAGTACGGGCGTTTTCTTAGACTTGGCCCGTGGGCAGACGTGATGAAAACCACATTTACGCCCCAACTTGTCCGTGAACCCCGCTGTGACATCGACATTTAACACTGAGTAACCCGAAATTCGACACGGTGTGGCGTCGTATGGTCTATAAGAGCGGTGCAATAATCGGTACTGCTAGTGACAGAAAAACTTGTGGGTGCGCCGGACGTGCTGCGCGGGCCCGGGTCGGACACGAGGGAAGGCGGGGCCGTGGGGCCGAGTGGTAACGGAGTCGGATCGGCACCGGGACGCCAAAAACTCGAGAAGGTCGTCATCCGTTTCGCCGGGGACTCCGGCGACGGCATGCAGCTGACCGGCGATCGCTTCACCTCCGAGGCGGCCCTGTTCGGCAATGACCTGGCCACCCAGCCGAACTATCCGGCCGAGATCCGCGCACCTCAGGGCACCCTGCCCGGTGTGTCGTCGTTCCAGATCCAGATCGCCGACTTCGACATCCTGACCGCCGGTGACCGCCCCGACGTCCTGGTGGCGATGAACCCCGCGGCGCTCAAGGCCAACATCGGCGACCTGCCGCGTGGCGGCATGGTGATCGTGAACTCCGACGAGTTCACCAAGCGCAACCTGGCCAAGATCGGCTACGAGACCAACCCGCTGGAGACCGAAGAGCTCTCCGACTACGTCGTGGTCCCGGTCGCCATGACCTCCCTGACGCTGGGTGCGGTCGAGGCGATCGGCGCCACCAAGAAGGACGGCGCCCGCGCCAAGAACATGTTCGCCCTGGGCCTGCTGTCGTGGATGTACGGCCGCGAGCTTTCGAGCAGTGAGCGCTTCATCCGGGAGAAGTTCGCCAAGAAGCCCGATGTGGCCGACGCCAACGTACTGGCGCTCAAGGCGGGCTGGAACTACGGCGAGACCACCGAGGCCTTCGGCACCACTTATGAGATCGCCCCGGCCAAGTTGCCGGCCGGCGAGTACCGCCAGATCTCGGGCAACACCGCGATGGCCTACGGCGTGATCGTCGCCGGCCAGCTGGCCAACACCCAAGTGGTGCTGGGGACTTACCCGATCACCCCCGCCTCGGACATCCTGCACGAGCTGTCCAAGTACAAGAACTTCAACGTGCTCACCTTCCAGGCCGAAGACGAGATCGCCGGTATCGGCGCGGCCATCGGCGCCTCCTACGGTGGCGCACTGGGTGTCACCAGCACCTCCGGTCCCGGTTTGGCGCTCAAGGCCGAGGCGCTGGGCCTGGCTGTGATGACCGAGCTGCCGCTGCTGCTGATCAACGTCCAGCGCGGCGGCCCGTCCACGGGTCTGCCCACCAAGACCGAGCAGGCCGACCTGCTGCAGGCGCTGTACGGACGCAACGGCGAGTCGCCGGTTGCGGTGCTGGCGCCGTGCACCCCGTCGGACTGCTTCGACGCGGCCGTCGAGGCCGTTCGGATCGCGGTGACCTACCGCACCCCGGTGGTGCTGCTCTCCGACGGCGCGATCGCCAACGGTTCCGAGCCGTGGCGCATCCCGGATGTGGCCTCCATGGAGCCGATCGATCAGAACCTGGCCAAGGCCGGCGAGGACTTCGCGCCCTACGCGCGTGACCCGGAGACCCTGGCCCGGCAGTTCGCCATCCCCGGAACCCCGGGCCTGGAACACCGGATCGGTGGGCTGGAGAAGGCCAACGGCTCCGGGGCGATCTCCTACGAGCCCGCCAACCACGACCTGATGGTGCGGCTGCGGCAGGCCAAGGTCGACGGCATCAAGGTCCCCGACCTGGTCGTCGACGACCCGTCCGGGGAGGCCGAGCTGCTGATGCTGGGCTGGGGCAGTTCCTACGGCCCGATCGCCGAAGCCTGCCGGCGGGTCCGGCGCAGCGGTATCAAGGTCGCTCAGGCCCACCTGCGCAACCTCAACCCGCTGCCGGCCAACCTGGGCGAGGTGCTGCGACGCTACCCCAAGGTGGTGCTGCCGGAGATGAACCTGGGCCAGCTGGCGCTGCTGCTGCGCGGTCGCTACCTGGTCGACATCCAGTCGGTCACCAAGGTGACCGGCCAGGCGTTCCTGGCCGATGAGATCGAGGGAATCATCGACGACGCGCTGGCCGGCACGCTGGCCGATCGGGAGAACGAGAAGGCGTCGCTGGCCAGGGCCGCGGCGGTCACCATTGCGGGTACAGCAGGAGCGAATTCATGACCACCACCGAACCTGTCGGCACGCTCGTCGGTACCGAGCTGGGACTGACCGCGCTGAGCGGGGTGCCCACCACCGACGAGCCGCAGAAGGCCAAGGACTACACCTCCGACCAGGAGGTGCGGTGGTGCCCGGGCTGCGGTGACTACGTCATTCTCAACACGATCCGTGGCTTCCTTCCCGAGCTGGGGCTGCGCCGGGAGAACGTGGTGTTCGTCAGCGGTATCGGCTGCTCGAGCCGGTTCCCGTACTACATGAACACCTACGGCGTGCACTCGATCCACGGCCGTGGCCCGACGTTCGCCACCGGTCTGGCGACCGCCCGCGAAGACCTGAAGGTGTTCCTGATCACCGGTGACGGCGACGCGCTGTCGATCGGCGGCAACCACCTGATCCACACGCTGCGACGCAACGTCAACATCACCATCCTGCTGTTCAACAACCGGATCTATGGCCTGACCAAGGGCCAGTACTCGCCGACGTCGGAGACCGGCAAGGTCACCAAGTCGACACCCTTCGGTTCGCTGGACAACCCGTTCAACCCGATCTCGCTGGCTCTGGGCGCCGAGGCGACGTTCGTCGGTCGCGCCTTGGACTCCGACCGCAAGGGCCTCACCGAGGTCCTGCAAGGGGCGATGGAGCACCGCGGTTCGGCGCTGGTGGAGATCCTGCAGGACTGCCCGGTGTTCAACGACGGCTCCTTCGACCTGCTGCGCAAGGAAGGTGCGGAGAGCCGCATCATCAATGTCCGGCACGGTGAACCCATCGTGTTCGGTGCCGAGGGGGAGTACTGCGTCATCAAGTCCGGTTTCGGGCTCGAGGTCGCCAAGACCGCCGACGTCTCGGCCGAGCAGATCGTGGTGCACGACGCCACGCTGGCCGACTCCTCGTATGCCTTCGCGCTGTCGCGGCTTGCCGAGCAGGATCTGTCGCACTTCCCGATGGGCATCTTCCGCAAGGTCGCCAAGCCCACCTACGACGACCTGGCACGCGCGCAGGTGGCTGAGGCCCGGCAGTCGACCCCTAACGACACCGCCGCACTCCAGGCGCTGCTGCGTGGTCGCGACACCTGGACCGTCGACTGACGCGATGACCGCTGGTCGGTTGGCCGGCGTGGTACTGGCGGGCGGCGATTCCCGCCGGATGGGCCGTGACAAGGCCACCCTGACGGTGCCGGGCCGATTCGCCGGCCGGACCCTGGTGCAGCATCTGGTCTCGGTGCTGGCGCAGCGCTGCGATCCGGTGTTCGTGGTGGCCGCCCAGGGCCAAGTGCTGCCGACCGTGCCCGCGCGGGTGCTGCGCGACGAAGTTCCCGGGTTGGGGCCGTTGCCGGCCATCGGGCTGGGGCTGCGCGCCGCCGAGCTCGAGGGTGCCCCCAGGGCATTTGTCTGCGCCGTCGACATGCCTTACCTGACAACGGAATTGATCGACCTGCTCGCCGGGGCCGCAGCGGCGGACATCGTGTTGCCGCGCGCCGGCCGGGACCACTATCTGGCCGGGGTGTACCGCACCGGCCTGGCCCCGACGGTCCAGACCCTGGTGGCTGCCGGCCAACGACGGGTGGGCGCCCTGATCGATGCCGTCGACGTCCGCCGGGTCGTGCTGGCCGACGCGTCCCCGCTGGTCAATCTCAACTCCCCGGACGACATCGCCGGGCTGCCCTGAGGCCTACCGGCAGCAAATTCGGCTATTTCCCTGGAAATAAAGCGCAATTCCCGTACTCGAGAGGGCGGGGGTTACCGCCGAATTATCCGACCGATATACAACGACTATTGGGTGGTACCGGATCGGGGCTTTGTCGAGGTGGTCGTGCGTGCCGGAATCACCTTGCGGTGCAACCTGATTCACACACCCGATGGACGGCGCGGCAAAAATGGCGGCGCAGCGGCGGGGGCGGGGGGAAACCGCACGCCGCAACGCACGCGCCCAGTGCGGTGGTGCGCCGAGCAGCGTGATGGCCGGCCGAGCGGTACCGACTCGATGACCTGTGCCTTTTGGGGCCAAAGATGCTGCTGAGACCCCTGTGGGGGCGCTGCTGCGCCCGCGGACGGCCGTTCGAACGGCCCCAATAGGCGCATTTGCCGTGGTCTGGGCCACAAAATCACCGTGATCTGACTCACGAATCCCGTCGGCGTGCCAGCGCTGGTGCGGTCCGGGTGAATTCGCCCTGACCTGCTTAAACCCACGGTGATGTCAGGGTGATTGTTTCGTTATCGGACCGAAATATTCGCGCCATGCAATTCGACGCGGCGTCCTGACATTTCGTAAGTTCCCTTCGCCCTCATGTGAGGCAAACAAATTGAATCCCTCCAAACGCGTGCGAGCGGGGGAGGCGGGCGGCCGATGCAACGCCTCCCGCGGGCGCCGGGTGCCTCCCGGCCTGCCCGGTTGCCCCTGCTGTCGTGCCTGACCTAGACGGCACGTCTCGAAGACCACCCTCGCCCGGAATCCGGGCCGTCTTTCGTGAGCTTCGGAGTGCGCGCCGCGAAAGGAACGAAGTTGAAGAACGTCCGCAAGCCCCTCACCATGGCCGCGATCGCCGGAGCCATGATCACCGGCGCGGTCGCCCTGTCCGACGCCACCGCCAAGGCGGACAGCGTCAACTGGGACGCCATCGCGGCCTGCGAGTCGGGCGGCAACTGGTCGATCAACACCGGCAACGGCTACTACGGCGGACTGCAGTTCAACCCCGGCACCTGGCGCGCCAACGGCGGCACCGGTATGCCGCACACCGCCAGTCGTGCCGAGCAGATCCGGGTTGCCGAGAACGTTCTGCGCAGCCAGGGCATCGGCGCGTGGCCGGTCTGCGGCCGTCGCGGCTGACCACCGATGGTGACGACGGCGCCGGGCGAGCAGCCCGGCGCCGTCGCCGTCGCAACCGGCTTTCCAGGCGGCGAGTAACGTCGGGCGGGTGCCAGACACGCCACGCGAGCTCGACATCATCCTCTACGGAGCGACCGGTTTCGCCGGAAAGCTGACCGCGCAATACCTCGCCCGCGCCGGCGGTGCCGCCCGGATCGGGCTGGCGGGCCGCTCCGAGGAGCGGTTGCGCAGGGTCCGCGCCGAACTGGGCGCGGCTGCCCAGGACTGGCCGCTGGTGGTGGCCGACGCCGACCGGCCCGCATCGCTGGAGGCGATGGCGCAGCGCACCCGGGTGGTGATCACCACCGTCGGCCCCTACACCCGCTACGGATTGCCCCTGGTCGCCGCATGCGCGGCGGCGGGCACCGATTACGTCGACCTCACCGGCGAGGCGATGTTCGTGCGGCAGAGCATCGACCTGTACCACAAGCAGGCCGCCGACAACGGGGCCCGCATCGTGCACGCCTGCGGCTTTGACTCCATCCCCTCGGATATGAGCGTGTACGCCCTCTACCGGGCCGCCCGCGAGGACGGCACCGGCGAGCTGCTGGCCACCGACCTGGTGGTGCGGGGCTTCTCCGGCGGGGCATCCGGCGGCACCCTGGCGTCGATGATCGAAGTGCTGACGACCGCTGCCAACGACCCGGAGGCCCGGCGCCAGCTGTTGGATCCCTACACGCTCAGCTCTGATCGGCCCGCCGAGCCGCAGCTGGGCCCCGAGCCGGACCTGTCCTGGCGACGGGGTCGTGACATCGCGCCGGAGCTGAACGGTATCTGGACCGCCGGCTTTGCCATGGCGCCCTACAACACGCGGGTCGTGCGGCGCAGCAACGGCCTGTTGGACTGGGCCTACGGTCGGCGCTTCCGCTACGCCGAGCACATGAGTTGCGGCTCGTCGGCCGCGGCGCCGGTGCTGTCGGGGTTGGTGACCGGCATCGGCAAGGTGACCATCGACCTGGGCGGCCAACTCTTCCGGCTGCTGCCGGCCGGCCTGCTGGAGCGGGTGTTGCCCAAGCCGGGAACCGGTCCCAGCCGCAGCGTTCGGGAGAACGGCTTCTACTGCCTGGAGACCTACACGACCACCAGCAGCGGCGCCCGCTACCGGGCGGACATGGCGCAGCGCGGCGACCCCGGCTACCAGGCCACCTCGGTGATGTTGGGGGAGAGCGGGTTGGCCCTGGCACTGGACCGCGACGCACTGCCCGACCGCTACGGCGTGCTCACCCCGGCGGCTGCCATGGGCGACGTGCTGCTGGAGCGACTGCCCGCGGCCGGAGTGACGCTGACGGTTACCCGGCTGCGCTGATCGCGGCCGGAATTTGCCGGTGTCGGCCGCCGGTGTTTGGGCTAGTGTCGATTTCGACCGCTGCCCCCGGCAGCACCCAGCAACGGAGGTGGAAACTCTTATGGCCGGCCTCGACGACCTCTTCGCTTCGATCCCAGTTCAGGACATTGCCAACCAGCTCGGCGCCGACTCGGCCGACGTGGACAGCGCTATTCACACCTTGGTGCCGGTGCTTGTCGGCGGGCTGAGCCAAAAGGCTCAGGAACCCGGGGAGGCCGACAGCATCGTCAACACCGCCGCCACCTTCGCCTCCCAGGGCCTGCTGGACAACGCCCTGGGCGCCAGCCAGGCCCAAGGCCAACAGGTGGTCTCCACCCTCTTCGGCGGCAACGACACCAGCCAGGTGGCTTCGGCGCTTTCGGGTGCCGGCGCGGGAAACAGCGACCTGCTGCAGAAGCTGCTGCCGATCATCACGCCCATCGTGCTGGCCTACATCGGCAAGCAGCTGAGCGGCCAGAAGGCCGAGCCGGCCCAGGAGCAGGCCTCCGGTGGCGGCCTCGGCGATGTGCTGGGCGGCATCCTGGGCGGACTGGCCGGGGGCGGCAACGCCAAGAACCAGTCGATGGGCAGCATCCTGGGCAACATGCTCGGCGGCAAGACCGGCGGCGCCATCGGCGACATCCTCGGCGGCCTGCTGGGCGGCAAGAAGTAGCCCACCAGCGCATCGCGTCAAGCCCCCGGATCAGTGCTGATCCGGGGGCTTTTCTCGACGACACCTCCCTCGGCGGGGATGGCCCGCCGGTCGTTCCTAGAATTGACCGGTGACTGACACCTCCAACGCCGCCGACGCCAACCTGCCCAAGTCCTGGGAGCCGGGCGCGGTCGAGGGCGCGATCTACCAGCGTTGGGTGGACGCCGGTTACTTCACCGCGGACCCCACCAGCGACAAACCCGGCTATTCGATCGTGCTGCCGCCGCCCAACGTCACCGGCAGCCTGCACATGGGCCACGCGCTCGACCACACCCTGATGGACGTGCTGACCCGGCGTAAGCGGATGCAGGGCTACGAGGTGCTGTGGCTGCCGGGCATGGACCACGCCGGCATCGCCACCCAGAGCGTGGTGGAACGCCAGCTCGCGGTCGACGGTAAGACCAAAGAAGACTTCGGCCGCGAACTGTTCGTCGACAAGGTGTGGGACTGGAAGCGGGAGTCCGGCGGCACCATCGGGGGCCAGATGCGCCGGCTCGGCGACGGCGTGGACTGGAGCCGCGAACGGTTCACCATGGACGAGGGCCTGTCGCGGGCGGTCCGCACCATCTTCAAGCGGCTCTACGACGCCGGGCTGATCTACCAGGCGGAACGGCTGGTCAACTGGTCGCCCGTCCTGCAGACCGCGATCAGCGACCTCGAGGTCAAATACGAGGACATCGAGGGCGAGCTGGTGTCGTTCCGGTACGGCTCGATGAACGACTCCGAGCCGCACATCGTGGTGGCCACCACCCGGCTGGAGACCATGCTCGGCGACACCGCGATCGCGGTGCACCCCGACGACGACCGTTACCGCGACCTGGTGGGCACCACGTTGGCGCACCCCTTCGCCGATCGCGAGATCGTGGTGGTCGCCGACACCCACGTCGACCCGGAATTCGGCACCGGTGCGGTCAAAGTCACCCCCGCCCACGATCCCAACGACTTCGAGATCGGGCTGCGCCATCAGCTCGACATGCCGACGATCCTCGACGAACGCGCCCGGATCACCGGCACCGGCACCCAGTTCGACGGCATGGACCGCTTCGAGGCGCGCGTCGCGGTGCGCGAAGCACTGGCAGCGCAAGGCCGCATCGTCGCCGAGAAGCGGCCCTACCTGCACAGCGTCGGGCATTCCGAGCGCAGCGGCGAAGTCATCGAGCCCCGGCTGTCCATGCAGTGGTGGGTCGACGTCTCCTCGCTGGCCAAGGCCGCCGGGGATGCGGTCCGCGACGGCGACACCGTCATCCATCCCAAGAGCCTGGAGCCGCGCTGGTTCGCCTGGGTCGACGACATGCACGACTGGTGCATCTCCCGGCAGCTGTGGTGGGGACATCGGATCCCGATCTGGCACGGGCCGAACGGCGAGAAGGTCTGCGTCGGGCCGGACGAGACCCCGCCGGAGGGCTGGGAGCAGGACCCCGACGTGCTCGACACCTGGTTCTCCTCGGCGTTGTGGCCGTTCTCCACGCTGGGCTGGCCGGACGCCACGCCGGAGCTGAAGAAGTTCTACCCGACCAGCGTCCTGGTGACCGGCTACGACATCCTGTTCTTCTGGGTGGCGCGGATGATGATGTTCGGCACCTTCGTCGGCGGCGACGCCGCACTGCCCGACGCCGATGTTCCGTTCCGCGACGTGTTCCTGCACGGCCTGATCCGCGACGAGCACGGCCGCAAGATGAGCAAATCCCGCGGCAACGGGATCGACCCGCTGGACTGGGTGGAGAAGTTCGGCGCCGACGCCCTGCGGTTCACCCTGGCGCGCGGGTCGAGTCCCGGTAGCGACCTGTCGATCGGGGAGGACCACGCCCGCGCCTCCCGCAACTTCGTCACCAAGCTGTTCAACGCCACCCGCTTCGCCCTGCTCAACGGCGCCGCCCCGGCACCGTTGCCGGCGATCGAGGAACTGACCGACGCCGACCGGTGGATTCTCGGGCGGCTGGAGGAGGTTCGCGCTGAAGTCGATTCGGCGTTCGACGCCTACGAGTTCGGGCGGGCATGTGAGGCGCTGTACCACTTCGCCTGGGACGAATTCTGCGACTGGTACGTCGAGCTGGCCAAAACCCAGCTGGGACAAGGGCTTGCACACACCACCGCGGTGTTGGCGGCGGTGCTCGACACGCTGTTGCGGCTGTTGCACCCGGTGATCCCGTTCGTCACCGAAACGCTGTGGCAGGAACTCACCGGCGCGGAGTCGCTGGTCGTCGCGGACTGGCCGGTGCCGTCGGGAATCGCCGTGGACCAGGTTGCCGCGCAGCGGATCGCCGACATGCAGAAGCTGGTGACCGAGGTGCGCCGATTCCGCAGCGACCAGGGCCTGCGGGACCGGCAGAAGGTGCCGGCCCGGCTGACCGGTATCGACGACGCCGACCTGGCTTCCCAGGTGGCCGCGGTGGCCTCCCAGGCCTGGCTGACCGAGCCCGGCGAGGGATTCACGCCGTCGGCCACCGTCGAGGTGCGGCTCGGTGCCGGCGCCAAGACCAGCACGGTCGTGGTCGAACTCGACACCTCCGGAACCGTCGACGTCGTCGCCGAGCGCCGGCGGCTGGAGAAGGATCTGGCCGCCGCCCACAAGGAACTCGAGGCCACGTCGGCGAAGCTGGGCAACGAGGCGTTCTTGGCCAAGGCGCCCGAGGCGGTGGTCGACAAGATCCGGGGCCGCCAGCAGCTGGCCCGCGACGAGGTGGACCGGATCACCGCACGTCTCGCGGCCCTGGCATGAACCCCGAACCGGCCGCCGGCTCCGAACCGACACCGGACGAGATCGCGGCCTTGCTGCAGGTGGAACACCTTCTCGATCAGCGGTGGGGCGAAACCCAGATCGAGCCGAGCCTGGCCCGGATCAACGCGCTGCTGGACCTGCTCGGCTCCCCGCAGCGCAGTTATCCGGCCATTCACGTCGCCGGGACCAACGGCAAGACCTCGGTGGCGCGGATGATCGATGCGTTGCTGACCGCCTTCTCCCGCCGTACCGGGCGCACCACCAGCCCGCACCTGCAGTCGGCGGTCGAGCGCATCGCCATCGACGGCGAGCCGATCAGCCCGGCACGATACGTGCAGACCTACACCGAGATCGAGCCCTTCGTTCAGATGGTCGACGCGTCCTCCCAAGCTGACGGGGGACCGGCCATGAGCAAGTTCGAGGTGCTGACCGGCATGGCGTTCGCGGCCTTCGCCGACGCACCGGTCGACGTCGCGGTGGTCGAGGTCGGCATGGGCGGTCGCTGGGACGCCACCAACGTGGTGCAGGCCCCGGTGGCCGTCATCACCCCGATCGGCATCGACCACGTCGACTACCTCGGTGCGGACATCGCCGGGATAGCAGCCGAGAAGGCCGGCATCATTCACCGCTCGCCGGACGAACTGACCGACACCGTGGCGGTGATCGCCCGTCAGACGCCCGAGGCGATGGAGGTGCTGCTCGCCGAGTCGGTGCGCGCGGATGCCGCCGTGGCACGGGAGAACTCCGAGTTCGCGGTACGCAGCCGTCAACTCGCGGTCGGCGGGCAGGTGCTGGAACTGCAGGGCCTCGGCGGGGTGTACTCCGAGATCTTTCTGCCGCTGCACGGCGAGCACCAGGCCCACAACGCCGTGCTGGCGCTGGCGGCGGTGGAGGCATTCTTCGGTGCCGGCGCCGACCGTCAACTCGACGTCGAGACGGTCCGGGCGGGCTTCGCGGCGGTGCGCAGCCCCGGCCGCCTGGAGCGGATGCGCAGCTCGCCCACCGTCTTCATCGATGCGGCCCACAACCCGGCCGGGGCCGCCGTGCTGGCCCAGGCCCTGACCGACGATTTCGACTTCCGCTATCTCGTCGGTGTGGTCAGCGTGATGCGGGACAAGGACGTGGACGGCATACTGGCGGCGCTGGAGCCGGTGTGCGATCGGATTGTGGTGACGCACAACGGTTCCGAGCGGGCGTTGGATGTCGAGCGGCTTACCGTGGCAGCAGCGCGGTGGTTCGGTGACGACCGGGTGGTCACCACCGAAACGCTCGAGGACGCGATCGACGCCGCCACCGCTTTGGTCGACGAATTCGACTCGGCGGAGCAGGGCGGGTCGGGGGCCGGGATCGTGATCACCGGCTCGGTGGTCACCGCCGGCGCCGCGCGTTCGCTGTTCGGCAAGGACCCGGCATGACCGGAGACGACGAGGTGCAGCGCAGCGACGAGGAGAAGGCGGCCCACATGACCCAGCGTCCAGACGCTCCCGACCCGTGGCGGGGCTTTCGCGGCGTGATGTCCGCGACGCTGATCCTGGAGGCCATCACGGTGCTGCTGGCCCTGCCGGTGGTCAGCGTCGTCGGGGGCGGCCTGACCCCGTTCTCGCTGGCCTACCTGCTCGGCCTGGCGCTGGTGCTGCTGGCGTTCGCCGGCATCCAGGGCCGGAGTTGGGCGATCTGGGCCAATCTGGCACTGCAAGCGGTGCTGGTGGCCGGATTTGTGGTCTACCCCGGCGTGGGGGTGATGGGCCTGGTGTTCACCGCGGTGTGGGTGCTGATCGCCTACTTCCGTGCCGTGGTCATGCGACGCTCGTGAGGTCATCCGGCCTTCGGGCCGGTACGCTGTCGGCCGTGCCGCTGGCGACGATGCAGGGCGGGGCGAGGGATGAGGAGCGGCGCTTCATGACTGAGCGGACTTTGGTACTGATCAAGCCGGACGGTGTGAACCGGCGGCTGGTGGGCGAGATCATCAGCCGGATCGAGAAGAAGGGCCTGACGTTGGCGGCCCTGGAGCTGCGGCCGGTGCAGCAGGCGGTGGCCCGGCAGCACTACGCCGAACACGACGGCAAGGCGTTCTTCGCGTCGCTGCTGGACTTCATCACCTCGGGACCCGTGGTCGCCGCCGTGGTAGAGGGCCCGCGCGCGATCGAGGCGTTCCGGCAGCTCGCCGGTGGCACCGACCCGGTGGCCAAGGCCACCCCGGGCACCATTCGGGGCGATTTCGGCCTGGAGACCCAGTACAACCTGGTACACGGCTCGGACTCGCCGGAGTCCGCCGAGCGGGAAATCGCACTGTGGTTCCCCGACCTGAAGCCGTCGGCGCCGACGTCGCCGATGACACTGGCCTGACCACGCCAGTTAGCGCCTTTTGTCCGGCGCCTGTGGGTTGTGTGGGATACTGGCTAACGGGTGAACGTGACCGGACCGGTTTCCGACACCCGAATGAAGATTTCGGCGAGTGCGACGGTCGCGATACGTGATGCGGCGCCGATCGCCGGTCGTCATTCAGCCAGGCACCGAGTCGGTTCAACCAGAGCCCCTCGGAGCGAGACCACCACAAGCCCGGGATAGTGAGTCGGGCCCATAACGAGAAGTCCTCGCGTGGCCGCGTCGCAACGACGCGCCCGGGGGCTTGAGGAGACGTACGTGGTAGATCCCTCCCTTTTTAGAGGCACGGAATCCGCACCGTCGGGACCGCCGACCGAGCATGAGGACTTGCCCGATCGCCTGCGCGTGCACTCGCTGGCGCGGGTGCTCGGCACCACCAGCCGCCGGGTGCTGGAGGCATTGACCGAGCTGGACGGCCGGACGCGCAGCGCCCACTCCAGCGTGGACCGGGTCGAGGCCGTACGGGTCCGCGACCTTTTGGGTGCGGCCGCCGAACCCGCGTCTGCCGGCCTGTTCCAGCAGGCCGGGCAGGCCGAGGCGCCCGACGACGTTCCAGACGAGCCCGAGTCCCGGCTGCTGCTGGAGACCGCTGCCGAACCGGTGACCGTCCGCGCCGACTACATGCCGCTGTTCGTCGCGCCGCAGCCCGTTGCCTTCGAGCGCACCGTGCTGCGCGACGACGATGACGAGGACGAGGACGACGACGAGGACCTCGGTGGTGCTGAGGCCGACGCTGAGGACGACAGCGGCGACCGGCCCGCCAACCGGCGCCGCCGCCGTGGTCGCCGGGGTCGCGGCAGGGGCCGCGGGTCCGAGGGCGCGGTCGCCGAGGACGCCGAGGACGACAACGACGACGAGGACCCCGCCGTGGAGGCGGAGGAGTCCGGGGACGCCGAGGACGCCACCGAGGAGGAGGACGGCGGCTCGGCCGAGGAAGCCGGCAGCCGCCGTCGCCGGCGTCGCCGTCGTCGCAAGGCGGGAACGGGCGAGGAAGAGGACACCAGCTCCTCCGACGACCCGCCCAACACCGTCGTGCACGAACGCGCCCCGCGTGCCAAGAACGGCCGGGCCGCCAAGAGTGAGCGGGGTACCGGCGACGACGAGATCCAGGGCATCACCGGCTCGACACGGCTGGAGGCCAAGCGGCAGCGTCGCCGCGACGGCCGCGACGCCGGGCGCCGCCGCCCGCCGATCCTGAGCGAAGCCGAGTTCCTGGCCCGCCGCGAGGCGGTGGAGCGCCGGATGGTGGTGCGCGACCGGGTCCGGACCGAGCCGCCGCATCCCGGTGCCCGATACACCCAGATCGCTGTGCTCGAAGACGGCGTGATGGTCGAACATTTCGTGACCTCTGCGGCGTCGACCTCCTTGGTGGGCAACGTCTACCTGGGCATTGTGCAGAATGTGCTGCCGTCGATGGAGGCCGCCTTCGTCGACATCGGGCGCGGCCGCAACGGCGTGCTCTACGCCGGCGAGGTGAACTGGGAAGCCGCCGGGCTCGGGGGCGCCAACCGCAAGATCGAGCAGGCGCTCAAGCCCGGCGACTACGTCGTCGTGCAGGTCAGCAAAGACCCCATCGGGCACAAGGGCGCCCGCCTGACCACCCAGATCTCGCTGGCCGGCCGCTACCTGGTCTATGTCCCGGGTGCGTCGTCGACCGGTATCAGCCGCAAGCTGCCCGACACCGAGCGTCAGCGGCTCAAGGAGATCCTGCGCGAGGTGGTGCCCGCCGACGCCGGCGTGATCATTCGCACCGCCTCCGAGGGGGTCAAGGAAGCCGACATCCGGGCCGACGTCGAGCGCCTGCAAGAGCGCTGGACTCAGATCGAGGCCACCGCCGCCGAGGTCAAGCAGAAAGCGGCCGGTGCCGCCGTGGCGCTCTACGAGGAGCCCGACGTCCTGGTCAAGGTGATCCGGGATCTGTTCAACGAGGACTTCACCGAACTGGTGGTCTCCGGTGACGCGGCCTGGGACACGATCAACGACTATGTGGGTTCGGTCGCCCCCGAACTGGTGCCCAAGCTGACCCGCTATCAGCCGCCCACCGGCCCGGACGGTCAGCCCGGTCCGGACGTGTTCGCTGTGCACCGGATCGACGAACAGCTGGCCAAGGCGCTGGACCGTAAGGTCTGGCTGCCCTCGGGCGGCACGCTGGTGATCGACCGGACCGAGGCGATGACGGTGGTCGACGTCAACACCGGCAAGTTCACCGGCTCCGGGGGCAACCTCGAGGAGACGGTGACCAAGAACAACTTGGAGGCCGCCGAGGAGATCGTGCGGCAGCTTCGCCTCCGGGACATCGGCGGCATCATCGTCATCGACTTCATCGACATGGTGCTGGAGTCCAACCGGGATTTGGTGCTGCGCCGTCTGACCGAGGCGCTGGGCCGCGACCGAACCCGCCACCAGGTCTCCGAGGTGACGTCGCTGGGCCTGGTCCAGCTGACCCGCAAGCGCTTGGGCACCGGGCTCATCGAGGCGTTCTCGACGTCGTGTCAGCACTGCGCCGGGCGTGGCATCGTGCTGCACGCCGACCCGGTGGACTCGGCCGCACCGGGACGCAAGTCCGAGCCGGGTACCGCCAGCAGCCGCCGCAGCAAGCGCTCGAAGAAGCCGAAAGTCGACGAACCGGCAGTCGCCAAGGTCCCGGTGCACACCCCCGGTGACCATCCGATGTTCAAGGCGATGGCTGCGGCCAGCGACCGGCATGAGGACGCGCCGGACGAGGACGGTGCCGAACCCGGCGCCGATGAGCTGGCGGTGGACGTCGCCGTGCAGGTCGAGGGCGACGAGCTCGCTGTCGATGGCGAGGCCGCCGCGGTGCACGTGGAGCCGGACGCCGAGGCCGTGGCCGAGGATGGCGATGAGACGGCCGAGGACCTGGTCGACGATGTCGCCGACGACGAGTCCGACGATGACGAGTCCGACGACGATGACGAAGTCGATCTCGACGACGATGACGACGAGGACTTCGACGAGGACCTGGACGTCATCGATGACGCCGACGAGTCCGATGACGCCGACGAGGACGACGACTCCGACGAAGACGACGACTCCGACGACGACTCCGACGACGACTCCGACGACGACGACGATGACGACGATGACGACGACTCCGAGGATGACGACGACGATGACGACGACGACGACGACGATGACGAGGATTCCGACGAGTCGGACTTCGAGGAGCCCGAGGTGGCGGTGGTCGAGCGTCCGCGTCGGCGGCGTGCGGCAGCCCGGCCAGCGGGGCCACCGATGTAACGTCGTGCCGGTTTGACCCCTTAGACGCTGGTCACGTACCCTTGACCAGTTGTCGCCAGGCGGGAATAACCACAGCTCGGCGGACAGAACCCCAGACACCTGCGCAAGTCCCGATGGCGTGCGCGCCCGAGAAGCAGAGGTAGAAACCAACGATGGCGACGTACGCAATCGTCAAGACCGGCGGCAAGCAGTACAAGGTTGCCGTTGGTGACGTGCTCAAGGTCGAGAAGATCGAGTCCGAGCCGGGATCGTCGGTCTCGCTGCCGGTCGCGCTGGTCGTGGACGGTGCGACCGTCACCACCGACGCGGCCAAGCTGGCGAAGGTATCGGTCACCGGTGAGGTGCTCGAGCACACCAAGGGTCCCAAGATCCGCATCCACAAGTTCAAGAACAAGACCGGCTACCACAAGCGGCAGGGGCACCGTCAGCAGCTGACCGTGCTCAAGGTCACCGGAATCGCGTGATGAGCCGTCCGGCGAAGAACAGATAACACTGAGCAGGAGACAACCACATGGCACACAAGAAGGGCGCTTCCAGCTCACGTAACGGGCGCGACTCCAATGCCCAGCGGCTCGGCGTCAAGCGGTTCGGCGGCCAGGTCGTCAAGGCCGGCGAGATCCTGGTCCGTCAGCGCGGCACCCACTTCCACCCCGGCATCAACGTCGGGCGCGGCGGCGACGACACCCTGTTCGCCACGGCACCCGGTTCGGTCGAGTTCGGGCTGAAGCGCGGCCGCAAGACCGTCAACATCGTGCCTGTCGCCCGCGACTAGTCGCCGGGCGTGATTGGGCGCCTTCGCGCGCCGGATAGGTAGTAACGCCATGTCCCGGTTCGTCGACCGCGTTGTCATCCATGTGCGCGCCGGCGACGGGGGCAACGGCTGCGCGTCGATCCACCGGGAGAAGTTCAAGCCGCTCGGCGGCCCCGACGGTGGAAACGGCGGCCGCGGCGGCAGCGTCGTGCTGGTCGTCGATCCCGGCGTGCACACGCTGCTGGACTTTCACTTCCGGCCGCACATCTCCGCGGCGTCCGGCAAGCAGGGACAGGGCAACAACAAGGTCGGCGCCGCCGGCGCGGACCTGGAAATCAAGGTTCCCGACGGCACCGTCGTCCTCGACGAACACGGCCGTCTGCTGGCCGACCTGGTGGGCGCGGGCGCGCGTTTCGAGGCGGCGGCCGGCGGGCGTGGCGGGCTGGGCAACGCCGCTCTGGTGTCGCGGGCCCGCAAGGCGCCCGGCTTCGCGCTGTTGGGGGAGAAGGGCGAAACCCGCGACCTCACCCTGGAACTCAAGACCGTCGCCGACGTCGGCCTGATCGGGTTCCCCTCCGCGGGCAAATCCGCGCTGGTATCGGTGATCTCGGCGGCAAAGCCGAAGATCGCCGACTATCCCTTCACCACCCTGGCGCCGAACCTGGGCGTGGTCTCGGCCGGTGAGGACACCTACACCGTCGCCGATGTCCCCGGCCTTATCCCGGGTGCCTCCACCGGGCGCGGCCTGGGTTTGGATTTTCTGCGGCACATCGAACGCTGCGCGGTGCTGGTGCACGTCGTGGACTGCGCGACTGCCGAGCCCGGTCGGGATCCGCTGTCCGACATCGAGGCGATCGAGGCCGAACTCGCCGCCTACACCCCCACCATGCAGGGGGATTCGGTGCTCGGCGATCTGATCGATCGGCCGCGGGCGGTGGTGCTCAACAAGATCGACGTGCCTGAGGCGCTCGAGATGGCGGAGTTCGTCCGCGACGACATCGTGGCCGAGCGCGGCTGGCCGGTGTTCATGGTCTCCACGGTGAGCCGGGTTGGCCTGCGGCCGTTGACGTTTGCACTGGCCGAGATGGTGCGCGACTACCGCGCCGCGCAACCGGAGCCGGTGGCGCGCCGGCCGGTGATCCGCCCGGTGGTCGCGGGGGAGACCGGCTTCAGTGTCGAACCCGACGGCGACGGTGGCTTCGTCGTGCGGGGCACCCGTCCCGAGCGCTGGGTGCACCAGACCAACTTCGACAACGACGAGGCGGTCGGCTACCTGGGCGACCGGCTGGCCCGGCTCGGGGTCGAGGAAGAGCTGCTGCGGCTGGGCGCCCGCCCGGGGTGTGCGGTGACCATCGGGGACATGACCTTCGACTGGGAGCCGGCCACACCGGCGGGGGTGGACGTCACGCTGTCGGGCCGGGGTACCGACAGCAGGCTGGAACGCACCGACCGCGTGGGGGCCGCCGAGCGCAAGGTCGCGCGCAAGCAACGGCGCGAGCACTCGGAGGATTCATGAGCCGCGTGCCCTCGGATGCGCGCGAGGCGGTCCGGACTGCGCGCAGTGTGGTGGTCAAGATCGGCACCACCGCGCTGACCACCGACAACGGCAGGTTCGACGCGGCCCGGCTGGCGGGACTCGCCGAGGCCATCGAGGCTCGGATGAAGGCCGGCTCGGACGTGGTGATCGTGTCCTCGGGGGCCATCGCCGCCGGCCTGGACCCACTCGGGTTGAGCCGGCGGCCCACCGACCTGGCGACCAAGCAGGCCGCGGCCAGCGTGGGCCAGGTGGCGCTGGTCAACGCCTGGAGTGCCGCCTTCGGCCGATTCGGCCGCACCGTCGGGCAGGTGCTGCTGACCGCCCAGGATGTCTCGATGCGGGTGTCGCACACCAACGCCGCGCGCACCCTGGACCGGCTGCGCGCTTTGCACGCGGTGGCCATCGTCAACGAGAACGACACGGTGGCCACCAACGAGATTCGCTTCGGCGACAATGACCGGTTGTCCGCCCTGGTGGCGCATCTGGTCGGCGCCGACGCGCTGGTGCTGCTCTCCGACATCGACGGCCTCTACGACTCCGATCCGCGTAAGGGCCCGGCCCGACTGGTCCCGGAGGTGTCCGGACCCGACGACCTCGCCGGCGTGGTCGCCAGCGAAGGCAGTCACCTGGGCACCGGCGGCATGGTCTCGAAGCTGTCGTCGGCGCTGCTGGCCGCCGACGCAGGCGTGCCGGTACTGCTGGCCGCGGCCGACGATGCCGCTGCGGCGCTGTCGGAGGCATCGGTCGGCACCGTCTTCGCCCCCCGGGCTCAGCGGCTTTCGGCACGCAAATTCTGGGTGCGGCACGCCGCCGACGCGGCCGGGCTGCTGACGCTGGACGCCGGGGCGGTCGAGGCGGTGCTGGCGCGCCGCCGGTCGCTGTTGCCCGCCGGCATCGTCGCGGTGTCGGGCAGGTTCTACGGCGGCGACGTCGTCGAACTGTGCGGCCCGGACGGTTCGGTGGTCGCTCGCGGCGTTGTCGGCTACGACGCCGCGGAGCTGGACGCCATGATCGGCCGTTCCACCGCCGACCTGGCACCCGATGCGCGGCGCCCGGTGGTCCACGCCGACGATCTGGTGGCGCTGTAGGTACCGGCCATGAGCACGGTATTCACCATCGACGGCGCGGGTTGGAGCGGCTTTTTGCGGTTCATGTGCCGCGGCGCGGTCACCAGGGGCAAGACCATCCGTCGCGTCGCCTACCCCAACGCCTACCGCGACGGCCTGCGCTACGTCCCTGCGGTACGGGCGGTGCAGCGCGGCGCTGCCGCCCTCGACGAGATGCTGACCGGCCACTTCGCCGCCGCGCCCGATGCCGACGACGTGCTGGTCTACGGGGTGAGCATGGGGGCCCAGGTCGCCTGCAAATGGCTGCGCGAGCGGGGGCCGGCATCGCCGGTGCCCACCGACAAGGTGTCGTTTGTGCTGCTGGCCAACCCGGAACAGCCGTTCCACGGCATCTATCGGGCCGACCCCAAGCTGGTCACGTTCATGACCCTGCCCGATTACGGCGGCGTCGGGGTTCCGCCGGACACCCGATACCCGGTGACCGATCTGTGCCGGCAGTACGACGGCATGGCCGACTTTCCCAACCTCCCGGCCGCGCAGGTCCCCGCCGTGGCCGTCGTCAACGCCCTGGCGGGCCTGGTGACGATCCACAACAACTACTTCCGCGTCGATATCGACAGCCCCGACAACCTCCGTACCCGCCGCGGCAATGTCACCTACGTCATGGCCCCGACGCGCCGGCCGCCGGCCTGCGCTCTGGGTGCGCTGTCGCCGGCCCGGCGGGAAAGGCGGCGCCGGAAGATCGAGAACTCCTACGATCGCTCGGCCTGGGCCCGTCCCGTCGCGAACTAGTCGGGTACTACTGTGCCGGTGTCAGATACAATGCGCCCCATACGATTTCGGTGATCGTCCGGGCGATCTCGGCGTCGTGCTGCGGGTCCCGGGACGGCAGGTCCTGCTGGCAGACCCGCTCCACCATCCAGGTCAGCGCACTGGCGGTGGCGGCGGCCGGTAGCGCGCGGCGAATGGCGCCGTCGGCCTGGCCGGCTTCGATGACCCCGGTCAGCCGGCCGGCGATCGACGTCAGCAGCTCTCGGTAGGTGTTGCCCACCAGCGGGTCGTAGGCGGCCATTTCGTTCAGCGCGATGAGCAGCGGTTGATGGCGCCGATAGCTGGCGATGATGGCGGCCATCGCCGCGCCGACATCGGCTGGATCATGGCGGTGCGCCACGTCCCACCATCGCTGTGCGCTCGAGGCGAGGTCGCCGAAGACCTGACCGGCCAGCCGGCGCAGCAGGTGGCCCTTGTCCTCGAAGTAGATGTAGAAGCTGGCGCGTGAGATGCCGGCCGCAGTGGCCAACCGGTCCACGCTGAGCTCGGTGAAACTGGCGCCGGCGCCCATCAGCCGTTCGGTGGCGTCGAGCAGGCGGCGCTCGATGTCCTGGCGCCGCTGTTGCCGGCCGCCGGGAGGCTTGCGGGTCACAGAAGCCACAACGCCGAGGTTACCGAGGAAAAGACGCCTTGACTAGACAAGATGTCTAGACCTATCGTCGGAGAATCCCGCTGTGACCGGGGTCATATCCCCAGGAGGCCTCGTGACCGCACCGCCCGCCGCACGCACCTACGACAACGTGGACCTGTCCTCCCGCGCGTTCTGGTCTGCCACCGCCGCGCATCGGGAGCGATCCTTCGCCGCCCTGCGCGCCGAGCGTCCGGTGAGCTGGCATCCGCCGGTCGAGGACGCCATGCTCAACGATCCCGACGATCCCGGCTTCTGGGCGATCACCCGCCACGCCGACATCGTCACGGTGAGTCGCGCCAACGATGTGTTCGTGTCGGGCAAGGGCGTCATGTTCGAGAACTTTCCCGAAGAGACGCTGGAGACCACGCAGTCCTTCCTGGCCATGGACCCGCCCCGGCACACGAAGTTGCGCAAGCTGGCCACGGCGGCATTCACGCCCCGACAGATCAGGCGCATCGAGGACTCGATCAAGGCGAACGCCAAGGCGATCGTCGAAGAACTCACCGCCGCCGGCAGCGGAGCCGACTTCGTCGAGCACTGCGCCAAGGAACTGCCGCTGCGCACGCTGGCCGACATGGTCGGCGTCCCGGACTCCGAGCGCGAGCAGGTGGCCCACGCCGCCGATGCGTTGGTGTCCACCAACGACCCGGTGTTTCTCGCCGGGCGCGACCCGCTGGCGGTGATGGGTGAAAACATCATGTACCTGCACCAGGTCGCCGGCGCACTGGCCGCGCAGCGCCGGGAGTCGCCCGGCGACGATCTGTTCAGCGGCCTGGTCAACGCCGAGGTCGACGGCGATCGGCTCACCGACGCCGAAGTGTCGGCCTACTTCGTGCTGCTGGCGGTGGCCGGCAACGACACCACCCGCCAGGCCACCAGTCACGCCCTGCGGGCGCTCACCGATTTCCCCGACCAACGCCGGTGGCTGCTGGCGGACTTCGACCGTCGGATCGGGACCGCCGTCGAGGAGTTCGTCCGCTACGCCACGCCGGTGATGACCTTCCGGCGCACCGCGGCAACCGATTACGAGCTGGGCGGCCAGACGATTCGGGCCGGTGACAAGGTGGCGATGTTCTACTCCTCGGGTAACCGGGATGAGCAGGTGTTCGACCAGCCGGATCGCCTGGACCTGAGCCGCGACCCGAATCCGCACGTGGGCTTCGGCGGTGGCGGCCAGCACTACTGCCTGGGAACCCATGTGGCGCGGGCCCAGCTGCGGGCCATATTCGGCGAGCTGCTTGTGCAGCTGCCGAACATCGAGGCCGGTGAGCCGGAGTACCTAGCGGGCAGCTTCATCCACGGGATCCGGGCTATGCCCTGCACCTTCTGAGTTGGCTGAGACCGCCGGCTGCCCGAATCGCCGGCCGGTGGCGTCCTTGCCGATCGCGGTGAGCACGATGACGGCGATCAGCGTCGGCACCAGGGTGACGACCAGGGCGAAGGGATAGCCGCGGCTGGCCGCGATGTGCTCCTGGATCGGAAGGTTGAACGCCGCGAACAGATTGCCCAGCTGGTAGGTCACCCCGGGATAGAAGCCGCGGATCGCATCGGGCGACATCTCGGTCAGGTGTGCCGGGATGACACCCCAGGCGCCCTGCACGCAGATCTGGATCAGGAAGGAGCCGAGGCACAGCATGCCCGCGGTCTGCGACAAGGCGAACAGCGGCACGATCGGCAAACCCATCACCGCGGCAAAGATGATCGCGTGGCGCCGGCCCACTCGTTGCGACAGCGAGCCGAAGAACAGCCCGCCGATGATCCCGCCGATGTTGTAGATCACCGCGATCCACTTGGCCGTGACGTGGGACAGGCCCGCGCCGTCGGCCGACGTCAGAAAGGTCGGGTAGATGTCGTGGGTGCCGTGGCTCATCCAGTTGAACGCGGTCATCAGCAGGACCAGATAGCAGAACCGGCGCAGCACCTTGCCTTCGGTGAAGACGTCACGGATCTTGGTGCTGGTCAACCGCATCCGGTCTTGGGTGGCCTGCCACACCTCGGACTCGGTCACCCGGTAGCGAATCAGCAGACTCACCAACGCCGGCAGGATGGAAAGCCCGAACAGCCAGCGCCAGGACAGTCCCAGGACGTCGTTGACCAGCAGCGAGGCCAAGGTGGCTGCCAGGTAGCCGAACAGATACCCCTCCTGCAACAACCCGGAGAAGAACCCGCGCCGCTCCGGGGGGATCTTCTCCATGGCCAGCGCCGCGCCGAGCCCCCACTCGCCGCCCATCCCGATTCCGTACAGCAGGCGCAGAATCACCAGCACGGTGAAGGTGGGCGCGAAGGCGCACAGGAATCCCACCGTCGAGTAGAAGATCACGTTGACCATCAGCGGTATCCGCCTGCCGACCCGGTCGGCCCACAGGCCGAACAGCAGCGCGCCCAGCGGGCGCATCATCAGGGTGGCGGTGGTCAGAAACGCGACCTCGGTCTTGGTGTGGCCGAAGGTCTTGGCGATGTCGGCGTAGACGAACACCACGATGAAATAGTCGAAGGCGTCCATCGACCAGCCCAGCACCGCTGCGAGGAAGGAATTGCGCTGGTCGGGAGTGAGTCGCTGCTTCGCCACCCGAGCATAGTGCCGGATTTCGGGCGCGATTGTGGGCGACTGACGCCGATTTAACGCGACGAAATCTCACCGATCAGTTCGGCGGTGCTGGACTCCTCGACCCCCATGTTGCGGCGCATCATCTCGCACGCCGCCGCACCCAGTTCCGCATCGATGTGCGCGATCGCGTCAACGGGGATCACCACCGGCAGGTGCCGGACATAGGCGTCCAGTGCCGTATAGAGGATGCACTGTTCGGTGACCTGGCCGGTCAGGATCAGCCGCCGGGCGCCCAGCCGGCCCAGCAGATACTCCAGCGGGCTGGCGTAGAACGCGCTGTGCCGCACCTTGGTCATCGTCTGGTCGCCGCGCTGCGGCACCAGCGGGCGGACCAGGTCCGGGCGGGCGCCGTCCAGCGCCGAGGCGACGATATCGGCGAATCCGCCGGTGAAGTCACCGTAGTTGTCGTTGACGTAGATCAGGTCGACCGCGTCGGTGGCCCGGGCATGTTCGACCAGTTCGGCCAGGGAATGCACCATCGTGGCGACGTTGGCTGCCAGGGGCTCGGCGTCGGGGTGCCGATAGCTGTTGAGCATGTCGACGACCACCAATGCGGTATCGGTCATGGCCCTGGAGATACCCGAAAGCTGCGAATCGACACAACGGGGGCGACAATGACAGGCGATGAACTCTTCTGGAGCCTTCTACAACGCCTACCGGCACGGGTTCGCGCGGGTCGCCGCGTGCACCCACCACACCACGCTGGCCGAACCGGCTGCCAATGCCGCCTCGGTGCTACGGCTGGCCCGCGACTGCCATGACGACGGTGTCGCCCTGGCCGTGTTCCCCGAGCTCACCCTGTCGGGGTACTCCATCGACGACATCCTGCTGCAGGACACGCTGCTCGACGCCGTCGAGGCGGCACTGCTGCAGATCGTCGCCGAGTCGGCGCAGCTGCTGCCGGTGCTGGTGGTGGGCGCACCGCTGCGCTACACCCACCGCGTCTACAACACCGCGGTCGTGATCCACCGCGGGCGCATCCTCGGGGTGGCACCCAAGTCCTACCTGCCGACGTATCGGGAGTTCTACGAGAGCCGCCAGATGGCGGCCGGCGCCGGTGAGCGCGGCACGGTGCAACTGGGCGGGGTGCCGGTGCCGTTCGGGCCCGACCTGCTGTTCGCCGCCACCGATCTGCCGGGTTTCGTGGTGCACGCCGAGGTGTGCGAGGACATGTTCGTCCCGGTCCCGCCCAGCGCGCAGGCCGCCCTGGCCGGAGCGACGGTCCTGGTCAACCTGTCCGGCAGTCCCATCACCGTCGGCCGGGCCGATGACCGCCGCCTGCTGGCCAGGTCGGCGTCGGCGCGATGCCTGGCCGCCTACGTCTATGCCGCCGCCGGAGAGGGCGAGTCGACCACCGATCTGGCCTGGGACGGCCAGACGATGATCTGGGAGAACGGCAACCTGCTGGCCGATACCGAGCGGTTCCCCAGCGGAGCGCGCCGGTCGGTCGCCGATGTGGACCTCGGGCTGCTGCGGGCCGAGCGGTTGCGCATGGGGACCTTCGACGACAACCGCCGCCAGCAGCCCGAGGCGGTGCGGCAGTTCCGCACCGTTGAGTTCCGGCTGGAGCCGCCCGCCGGCGACATCGGCCTGCGCCGGGTGGTCGAGCGGTTCCCGTTCGTTCCCGCGAATCCCCAGCGGCTGCAGCAGGATTGCTACGAGGCCTACAACATTCAGGTGTCGGGCCTGGAGCAGCGACTGCGCGCACTCGGTCATCCCAAGGTGGTCCTGGGGGTGTCGGGTGGGTTGGACTCCACGCACGCCCTGATCGTCGCCGCGCGCGCGATGGACCGGCAGAACCGGCCGCGCAGCGACATCCTGGCCTTCACGCTGCCCGGTTTCGCCACCGGGGAACGCACCAAGGCCAACGCCGCCGCCCTGAGCAAGGCGCTGGGGGTGACCTTCGCGGAGATCGACATTCGCGAGACCGCGTCACTGATGCTGCGCGAGCTTGAGCACCCGTTCGCCCGGGGGGAAGCGGTCTACGACGTCACCTTCGAGAATGTGCAGGCGGGGCTGCGCACCGATTACCTGTTCCGGATCGCCAACCAGAACGGCGGCATCGTGCTGGGCACCGGTGACCTGTCGGAGCTGGCGCTGGGCTGGTCCACCTACGGGGTGGGCGATCAGATGTCGCACTACAACGTTAACGGCGGAGTGCCGAAAACGCTGATCCAGCACCTGATTCGCTGGGTGATCAACGCGGGCGAGTTCGACGCCGACGTGTGCGCGGTGCTGGCGTCGGTGCTCAACACCGAGATCAGTCCGGAGCTGGTCCCGGCCGGCGAGGGGGAGGAGATCCAGCGCAGCGAGGACACCGTGGGGCCCTATGCGCTGCAGGACTTCGCCTTGTTCTCGGTGCTGCGTTTCGGATTCCCGCCGGACAAGATCGCCTTCCTGGCGTGGCACGCCTGGCATGACGTCGAGGGCGGCTCCTGGCCCCCGGGTTACCCCGCGGACAAACGGCAGGCGTACTCGCTGGCGGAGATCCGCCGTTGGCTGAAGGTGTTCGCCCAGCGGTTCTATTCCTTCAGCCAGTTCAAGCGGTCCGCACTGCCCAACGGGCCCAAGGTGTCCCATGGCGGAGCGTTGTCGCCGAGGGGTGACTGGCGGGCTCCGTCGGACATGTCGGCGCAGGTCTGGCTCGACGCGATCGAACGCGACATCCCGCAGGGGTAGGGCGAGGGTTCAACCCGGCAGTGCCGCGGTGATGGCATCCGCACTCGGCGCGCAGTCCCCGGCACCGGGCACCAGGGTCGCCAGCGCCCCCGCCACGCACGCACGGCGCAGCGCATGCTCGACGCCGCCGGGCCACCCGGCGGCCAGCACGCCCGCGAAGACGTCGCCCGCGCCGGTGGTGTCGACCGGCCGCACCACCGGCGGGGCAGCGCTGATGGCGCCCTGGAGTCCGCGGTAACGGGCCCCCCGGGCGCCGAGGGTGACCACCCGGTGCGGAACCCGGTGATGCAGCTGCGCGGACTCCGACTCGTTGACCACGGCGACATCGGTCAGGGCGGCCAGCCGGGTCAGCTCGGCCGAGTCGGCGGGCGGGGGAGACACGTTGAGGATCACCGTCGCCCCGCCCGTGCGGGCCAGCCCGGCGGCCGCGGCCGCCACCGCCAGCGGAATCTCCAACTGCAGCAACAGCACCTCGCAGTCGGCGATCAGGTTGCGCTGGCCGGAATCCAGCGCCCACGAGCCGTTGGCGCCGGGCGCCACCACCACGGTGTTCTCCCCGGCCGGATCGACGGTGATGAATGCTGCGCCACTGGGTTCCGGCAGCGTCCGCAGCCCGCCGGTTCCCACCCCGTTGTCGCGCAGGTGCCCGCGCAGTCGCAGTCCGGCGTCGTCGTCGCCGACCGCGCCCACGAACTGCACCCGTGCCCCGGCCCGCGCCGCTGCCACCGCCTGATTGGCGCCCTTGCCGCCGGGGTAGGTGCGCGGCATCTCGGCCAGCACCGTCTCGCCCGGACGGGGCAGGGCGGCAACGCGGAACACGGTGTCGGTGTTGACACTGCCCACCACACACACGCGCGCCGCCGCCATGAGATCCAGCTTCGCATTTGCAGCCGCGTCATGCCGGGCATCCCCTAGGGTGAGATGCCATTCGACAACCGGGAAGGGAGCCGCTGCGTGGACTCGGCACCGTCGACACCGGCCACGGCCACCGAACAGCGCCTGTACCGGCGCCTGGCGGCCAGGCTGAGTATCAAGACGAAGCTGGTGATCATCTTGCTGCTGACCAGCATCGGCTCGGTCGCCGTGGTTGGGTTCGTCGAGCTTCAGTATGGCGCAACGCAACTGCAGCACGCGGCTACCAAAATGCTGGTGCAGGCCCGGGAGTCGCAGCGCCGCGCGGTCACGGCGTTGTTCGCCGACATGACCGATTCGCTGGTGCTGTTCAGCGGGGGAGCGACGGCGGCCACCGCGCTCAAGGCGTTCACCGCGGGGTTCGACGAACTCGCCAGCGCCGTGGTCACTCCCGAGCAGCAACGCGCCATCGTGGCCCACTATCGGGACGACTTCACCAAGGCGCTGGCGCAGCGGACCGGCGAGCAGGCCGACGTCCCGGCGCTGCTGCCCGGCTCCAACGCACAGCGTTACCTGCAGGCGCACTACACCGCACGATTCGCCGGGGACGCGACGAAACCCGCCGACGCCGGCGACGGCAGTGCCTGGTCGGCGGCGAACGCCCAATTCAACGAGGCGTTCTCCGAAGTCGTCGAACTCAACGCCTACCGCGACGCCTTACTGCTGGACTCCCGGGGCAACGTGGTCTACTCGGTCAACAAGGGCGTGGACCTGGGCACCAACGTGCTCACCGGCCCCTACCGCGAGTCCGGGTTGCGCGAGGC
This sequence comes from Mycolicibacter engbaekii, assembly GCF_002101585.1. Taxonomy (GTDB): domain Bacteria; phylum Actinomycetota; class Actinomycetes; order Mycobacteriales; family Mycobacteriaceae; genus Mycobacterium; species Mycobacterium engbaekii. The sequence continues at coordinate 96,308 of NZ_LQOT01000060.1, forward strand.
CTACCGCAAAGCGCTGGGCGCCAACGCGGTCAACTTCGTGTGGATCACCGATTTCCAGCAGTACCAGCCCGCCCTGGACGAACCCATCGCCTGGCTGGTGTCGCCGGTCGGTACCAACGGCACCGTCGAGGGCGTGCTGGCCCTGGCCCTGCCCAGTGCCAAGATCTCCCGGATCATGACCGCCGACCGCGACTGGGAAGCCGCCGGGCTGGGGCATACGACCGAGACCTACCTGGCCGGTCCGGATGATCTGATGCGTTCGGATTCCCGCATGTTCCTCGAGGACCCCGACCGGTACCGCCGGGAGGCGGTGGCAGCGGGGACCTCGGAGTCGACGGTGGACCGCGCGCTGCGACTGGGGACCACCACCATCGTCCAACCCGTCGGGGGTCCGGGATTGCAGGCCGCCCACCGGGGCCAGACCGGCACGCTCACCGCCGGATACGACTATCTGGGGAACCGGGAGTTGACCGCCTACGCGCCGCTGACGGTGCCCAATTCCGACCTGCAGTGGTCGATCCTGGCGACGCGGGAGTATTCCGAGGCGTACTCCGCTGTGACCGCGTTCAGCAGGAGAGTGGTGCTGGCGACCACCGCGGTCATCTTCGCCATCTGTGTGCTGGCGATGGTGTTCGCCCGGCTTCTGCTGCGACCGATCCGGCGGCTGCAGGAAGCCGCACAGCGGATCAGCGCCGGTGATTACAGTGCCGTGGTGCCGGTCCGGACGGCAGATGAGATCGGAGATCTGACCAGGGCGTTCAACGACATGAGCCACAGCCTGCGTACCAAGGAGGAGATGCTCACCGCCCAGCGCAGGCAGAACGACGAACTCATGTTGTCGCTGATGCCCGAACCCCTGGTGCGGCGTTACCGTGGCGGTGAGCAGGCCATCGCCGACGAGCATCACAACGTCAGCATCGTCTACGCCGAGTTGCAGGGTATCGAGCAGTTGTCCGCCGAGGTCGGTGCGAGCGAGCTGGTGACGATCGTCGACGACCTGGTGCGGCAGTTCGATGCCGCGGCCGAAGCCGTTGGCGTCGAGCGAATCCGGACCATGTACAACGGCTATCTCGCCGGCTGCGGGCTGACCACCCCCCGGCTGGACGGTGTGCACCGCATCGTCGAATTCGCCTGCGAGATGCAGCGCATCGTGGATCGGTTCGCCATCGAATCCGGTTACCGGCTGAGCCTCTGGGCCGGCGTCACCTCCGGGGAGGTCGTCAGTGGCCTGGTGGGCCGCTCCGGCGTCACCTACGACCTGTGGGGATCGGCAGTCAACGACGCCTACCAGCTGCGCAGGCAAACACCGGAATCCGGGATCTTCGTGACCGCCGCGGTGCGTGACATGCTCGGCGACACCGAGGAGTTCGTGCTGGAGGGCAGCGGTGATGGCGGGCAGCGGATCTGGAGATTGTCGGCGGCGACGTGAACGTCTTCGGTCCGTGGCTGTATTGGGCGATCGGGGTCGGCATCGGCTTCCCCGCGGGCCTGATCCTGCTCACCGAATGGCATGGGGCTCTGGCCCGAAGAGACAGCTTTTTGGCCCGGCCCGTGGCGCTGGCCCGCAACTATCTGCTGCCGCTGGCCGCGCTGCTGGTGCTGCTGGCGAATGTGGCCGGGGTACCGGAACAGGATCCGACGTTACGGGTCATCTACACCGCGTTCGGCCTGGTGCTGCTGGTCCTGGTGCTCTCGGTGCTCGACGTCACGGTCTTCCAGAGCGCCCCCACAAGTTCCTGGCGAGGCCGGATACCGACCATTTTCATCGATGTGGCCCGGTTCCTGCTGATCGGTGCGGGGCTGGCCCTGACGCTGTCGCTGGTCTGGGGGGCCAAGATCGGCGGGCTGTTCACCGCGCTGGGCGTGACGTCGGTGGTCATCGGCCTGATGCTGCAGAACTCGGTCGGCCAGATCGTCTCCGGCCTGTTCATGCTCTTCGAGCAGCCGTTCCGGATCGGGGACTGGTTGTCCACGCCCGCCGCGCGCGGCCGCGTCGTCGAGGTGAACTGGCGCGCTGTGCACATCAGCACGGCTGAGGGGCTGCAGGTCACACCCAACTCCGTGCTGGCGGCCACTTCATTCACCAATATCAGCCGTTCGGGCGGCGAGCACCGGGTGTCGATCACCACGACGTTCGCCGTGGGCGACCCGCCGGACCGGGTATGTGCACTGCTGTCGCGCGTTGCCGACGAACTGCCGCTGAGCATCGGAGCGGCGGATTCGGCGGCCCTGGGTGGCGGCCAGTACCGCACCACGATCGCGGTGGACTCCCCGCGCGACGACAGCGCGGTGCAGGCCACCTTCCTGCGGTGGTTGTGGTACGCCTCCCGCCGGGAGGGACTGCACCTCGACGACGCCGACGACGACTTCGGCACACCCGAGCGCGTCGCCGAGGCGCTGCGCATGGTCGTGGCGCCGGTGCTGCGGCTGACCGACGCCGACCAGCAGGCTCTGGTGCCGCACGCCCGGATGGTCCGCTACGCCGGCGACGAACCGCTGCAGCGGGCCGGTCAGGTGCCGACCGCCATGACATTCCTGACCGACGGCACAGTCCGGCTCACCGCCGCAGATCCGGCCGTGCCGGACACCACGCTGCGCCAGGGCGGGTTCCTCGGCGTCACCACGCTGACCCGCCAGCCCAGTCAGTTCGACGCGCGCGCCCTGCAGGAAGTGACCGCGGTGGTCATCGACCGCGAGCACATCGAGGATCTGGTGACGGCCAAGCCGCTGCTGTTGCAGGAACTGGGCCGCATCATCGATCAGCGACGGCGGGTGCCGGCCGAAGACCGGGGCCGTTTTACCTGATCGGGCGTTCGCCGATACTCTGGCACGATGAGCGTCCCCGTGCTTCCCGACCTGCGCCAAGAGGTCCATGACGCCGCCCGGCGGGCAAGGATCGCCTCGCGCTCCCTCACGGCGTTGTCCACCGCGGCCAAGAACAGTGCGCTGAACGCCGCAGCGGATGCGCTGCTGGCCCATGCCGATGACATCCTGGCCGCCAACGAGCGTGACGTCGCCGCCGCCCGGGCCGCGGGCACTCCCGAGGCCATGCTGGACCGGCTCGCCCTGTCGAAGTCCCGAGTCGACGGGATCGCCGCGGGGCTGCGCCAGGTCGCCGGTCTGCCCGATCCGGTCGGTGAGGTGTTGCGCGGCTACACCCTGCCCAACGGCCTGCTCCTGCGTCAGCAGCGCGTCCCACTCGGTGTGGTGGGCATGGTCTACGAGGGCCGGCCCAACGTCACAGTCGACGCATTCGGGCTGACGCTGAAGTCCGGCAACGCCGCGCTGCTGCGCGGCAGTTCCTCGGCGGCCCATTCCAACCAGGCCCTGGTGGATGTGCTGCGCGGCGCGTTGGTGGATGAGGACCTGCCCGCCGACGCCGTGCAGCTGCTGTCGTCGGTCGACCGCGCCACCGTCACCCACCTGATCCAGGCCCGCGGACTGGTCGACGTGGTGATCCCGCGCGGCGGCGCGGGCCTGATCGAAGCCGTGGTGCGCGACGCGTTGGTGCCGACCATCGAGACCGGCGTCGGCAACTGCCACGTCTACATCCATGAGGCCGCCGACCTCGACGTCGCCGAACAGGTGTTGCTCAACTCCAAGACCCGCCGGCCCAGCGTCTGCAACGCCGCCGAGACACTGCTGATCGACCAGGCCATCGCCGCCGAGGCGGTGCCCCGGCTGGTGGATGCGCTCAGTGCCGCCGGGGTGGCGGTGCACGGCGACGCCGACGCCGCCGCCGCCGAAGACCACCTGCGGCGCGAATACCTCGCGATGGACATCGCCCTGTCGGTGGTCGACGGGCTTGAGGACGCCATCGACCACATCAACGAGTACGGCACCGGCCACACCGAGGCCATCGTCACCACCAACATGGCCGCGGCGCAGCGATTCAGCGAGCAGGTCGACGCCGCCGCCGTCATGGTCAACGCCTCGACGGCCTTCACCGACGGCGAACAGTTCGGCTTCGGCGCCGAGATCGGCATCTCCACCCAGAAACTGCACGCCCGTGGCCCGATGGGGCTGCCGGAGCTGACGTCGACCAAATGGATCGTGTGGGGTGACGGCCACACCCGTCCCGCCTAAGGAGCCCGCACCGCATGGACAACCCCACCACCCCCGCGCAACACGCCTCGCTGTTCTCCGACATCGACGACGTGGCGCGCCGGCTGGCCGAGACCGGCTACCTGGCCGACACCGCCACCACCACCGCGGTGTTCCTCGCCGACCGGCTGGGCAAGCCCCTGCTGGTGGAGGGCCCGGCCGGGGTCGGCAAAACCGAACTGGCGCGTGCGGTGGCCGCGGCCACCGGCGCCGGGCTGGTGCGCCTGCAGTGCTACGAGGGTGTCGACGAGGCCCGGGCGCTCTATGAGTGGAACCACGCCAAGCAGATTCTCCGCATCCAGTCCGGCAACGCCGCCGGTACGGGCGGCGACTGGGACGACACCAAGTTGGACGTGTTCTCCGAGGAGTTCTTGTTGTCGCGTCCGCTGCTGACGGCGATCCGGCGAACCGATCCGACGGTGCTGCTGGTGGACGAGACCGACAAGGCCGACATCGAGATCGAGGGCCTGCTGCTGGAGGTGTTGTCCGACTTCGCGGTCACCGTGCCGGAACTGGGCACCATCACCGCCACGCGCACCCCGTTCACGGTGCTGACCTCCAACGCCACCCGGGAACTGTCCGAGGCGCTCAAGCGCCGCTGCCTGTTCCTGCACATCGACTTCCCCGACCCCGACCTGGAACGCCGCATCCTGCTGTCGCGGGTGCCGGAGTTGCCCGAGCACCTGGCGGCCGAGTTGGTGCGCATCATCGGGGTGCTGCGCGGCATGCAGCTCAAGAAGCTGCCGTCGGTTGCCGAAACCATCGACTGGGGCCGCACCATCCTGGCCCTGGGCATGGACACCATCGACGACGCCACCGTCGCGGCGACCCTGGGAGTGGTGCTCAAGCACCAGTCCGATCAGGTGCGGGCATCCGGAGAATTGCGACTGAACTGATGGTGCGCCGCATCCACCCAGCGCAGCCGCTCGCCCCGCACGGGATTCCGGGCCATCTGGTGGGGTTCGTGGAAGCCCTGCGGGCGCAGGGGATTTCGGTGGGGCCCTCGGAGACCGTCGACGCCGGCCGGGTGCTCACCGTGATCGGGCTGGGGGACCGGGAGGTGCTGCGGGAGGGTTTGGCCTGCGCGGTGCTGCGCCGGCCGGATCACCGCGACACCTACGACGCCATGTTCGACCTGTGGTTTCCCGCAGCCCTGGGCGGGCGCACCGTGGTGACCTCCGACGATCCGCAGTCGGTCGACGACCTGCCGCTGCCAGAGGACGCCGAGGACATGCGGGCAATGCTGGTCGACCTGCTGACGGCGAATCCCGACCTCGCCGACACCGATCCGCGGCTGTCGGCCATGATCGCCGCGATCGTCGGGGCCTACGGGCAGTACCGTTCGAGCCGCGGACCGTCCTACTCGGCCTACCAGGCACTCAAGGCGCTGGCGCTCGACGAGCTGGAGGGCAAGCTGCTGGCAGGGCTGCTGGCCCCCTACGGCGAGGAGCCCAGCCCCACCCAGGAACAGATCGCCAAGGCGATGGCCGCGCAGCGGATCGCCGCGTTGCGCAAGCTCGTCGACGCCGAGACCAAGCGGCGTACCGCCGAACAGCTGGGCCGCGAACACGTGCAGATGTACGGCATCCCGCAACTGAGCGAGAACGTCGAGTTCCTCCGCGCGTCCGGGGAGCAGCTGCGCCAGATGCGCCGAGTGGTGGCGCCGCTGGCGCGGACCCTGGCAACGCGGCTGGCCGCACGGCGGCGGCGCTCCCGCGCCGGCACCATCGACCTGCGCAAGACATTGCGCAAGTCGATGTCCACCGGCGGGGTTCCGATCGACGTGGTGCTGCGCAAGCCGCGCCCCGCCCGCCCCGAACTGGTGGTGCTGTGCGACGTGTCCGGCTCGGTCGCCGGGTTCAGCCACTTCACCCTGCTGCTGGTTCACGCACTGCGCCAACAGTTTTCCCGGGTCCGGGTCTTTGCCTTCATCGACACCACCGACGAGGTCACGCACCTGTTCGGCCCGGACGCCGACCTGGCGGTGGCCATCCAGCGGATCACCCGGGAGTCCGGGGTCTACACCCGCGACGGCCACTCCGATTACGGCAACGCCTTCGTCTCGTTCGCCGAGAACTATCCCAACGTGGTGTCGCCGCGCAGCGCGCTGCTGGTGCTCGGGGACGGACGGACGAACTACCGCGATCCCGGGGTGCAGGTGCTGTCGCATCTGGTGACCGCCAGCAGGCACGCGCACTGGCTCAACCCCGAGCCCGAGCATCTTTGGGGCAGTGGCGATTCGGCGATTCCGCGTTACCGCGAGGTGATCGCCATGCATGAGTGCCGCTCGGCCAAGCAGCTCGCCGGGGTCATCGACGCCCTGCTGCCGGTTTAGCCCGATCTGCCGGCCGGGCCGCGGTCGTAGCAAGTTGTCCGGCGCAAAGGCGGGCCGTCCACTGCCCTCCCCGGCGGGTGGAGTAGGCATGACGCCGATTCGAGTAGACGGGCCGGTTTTCGCCGGAAAACTAGGGTAGTTCGTTGCTCTATGAACCCACGCCGCCGGCGAAATAACCTAAGGCGTCTTAGCGTGTTTTAAGCATCCGGGCAACGGGGAGGTCGTGTGATGGCTGGGAGCCACCGCGTTGCGAAGCGGAATTTCTCACGCAGGGCAAAGGTGCGTTGCGGTCGCCGGGTCTCCGGTGACCGTTTCCCCATCGGCGGCAATTGTGGTGCCGCCGGCATCGGGGATGACGGGGGCACCGGTGGCCCGGTCGCGGCTGGGACCGGCTTCGCCGGCGACGGTGCCAAGGGGGGCGCCGGCGGAATCGCCGGGTTCGGCACCGGGGGCCCGGGGGGAACGGTGGCACCGGCGGCGCCGGCGTCAACGCCGCTGCTAGCGGCGCTGGCGGCGATGGCGGCGCCGGTGCCACCGGCGGGTCCAGCGGCAAGGGGGGCGCCGGCGCGCGGCAACGGCATATCGCCGGCATAGCAGCCGGTTGCATACGACCACGGTCGTCGGAGATCTGAATCCGGCGGCCGTGGTCGCCGTCGTGGTAGGGGCCTAGGTTCCCGCTTGGGGCCGGCTGAGCAGCCGGACCAGCTCGTCTCGACGCTCGATACCGAGTTTGGCGAATATCCGGTAGAGATGCCCGTCCACCGTACGCACCGAGACGGAGAGCCGATCGGCGATCTTGCGGTTGGACAGGCCGGCGGCGACCAGGGCAGCGATCTCTCGCTCACGGTCGGTGATCGGTAACGGCTGACTCACCGCCTCGACTGCGGGAGTGTGAATGTCGCCCTGTCCGGCCAACCGCCGGGCCCGCGTCGCCGACTCCAACTGCTTGCCCCGTTCACCTGCGTGGCCGTACTCCAGGGAAGCCTGGGCTGCCGCATCGGCGGCCAGGGCGGAGGCTCCCATTGCCGCGAATCTGTCCGAGGTGGTGCTGAGCAGGTCGGCGTCGCGGTTGGCGAGGCCACGCGCATGCGCAGCGACCGCATCGGGCAACGGAGCGTCCAATGCCTGGGCGAGTTCAGTCAGTCGGTCGGCCTGGGTGCGGTCGCCGAACCGGACGGCGGTGTGCAGCGCCCGCATCTCAACAGCGAGCATCCCGGAGCGGCGCGCGACCTGGGCGGCCCGCAGGGCGTGCACCCGGCCGTCGGAGGTCTGGCCGTGCGCCACTCTTTCCCAGGCGCGGGCCAGCTCCAGTTCCGGGAGGAATGCGGCGATCTGTGGGCCGTAGACCTCTTCACAGCGTCGCAGTGCGGCCGAGGCCGCCGTTGCGGCATTGCCCCGCGCCGCTTGGGCATGGGTGGCCCAGGCGTTGGCAAGCATCGGCCACAGCTTCGGGGCGGCACTCGACAACACCCGCGCTGAGTCCTGAAACAGCGAGCACGCCAGCGGAAGTCGCCCGCCGGCCAGGTGGACCAAACCGGACAGCAGCTTGGCCATCGCATCGGGTTCGGGGATGCCGGCGGCCATCGTGGTGTAGCGCTCGGCGACCCGCTCGGCGGTCGGAAGGTCACCGGCGGTGACCAGTGCCATGACCTCGGCGATACCGATGCCGAATCGGACCATTCCCGCGTGACTGTTTGCCGCGGCCTGCAATCCGGCTTGGGCGATTGTGGCGGTCGCGCCGAACTGTCCCGCTTTGGCCAGCGCGTGCGCGGTCGGGAGAGCGGTCAGGGCGGTGGCGATCGCTGGTACGTGCGCCTCACACAGCGGCGGCCCGCTGCGGATCGTCGCGGTGATGTCCCCGGTGAAGAACGCGAAAGCCAATTCGAGCGCCTCGACCGTCGCGGCGCTCGCCCCGCGGGCGCGGTCCCGGACCTCGGCCAGGATGCGGCGGCCGGATTCGGTTTCGCCGCAGTTCCAGAACAGGTTCAGCGCCCGCGTGCACGCCCATAGGACAAGCGAGGTGTCGTCGGCACCGTCCAGGTTGACTTGGGCGAGAACCGCCTCGGCGTCCTGGCCTCGGCCCTGCCAGACCAGGACTTCGCCGAGGACCAGCGCGGCCGGCAGACCCCCGCCACGGTCGAAGGCGAACCGTGCCAGTTCCTCGGCGTGGCTGAGGTTCGACATGGCCGCGGCGTCCACTGCCGCGTTGAGAATCAGGTCCAGGTCGGGTTTCAGATCGCTGTGAATCATGAACTGGGCCATCCGGATTCTTCCGCGCAGGTCGGGTATCTGCAGACGGCTCCCGCTTTCCTGTAGGTATTTGTTGAACGCCTGGCACAGCACGCCGTTGAGCTGGCGCGAACGCGCCATCCCGGCACGTTCGAGCACCGCCTCGCCGAGCAGGGGGTAGGTCACCTGGGCCACGGTCCCCGCGCCGTCGGAAACCAGCCGGATCAATCGATGGTGCTCCAGGGCGGAAACCGCCTCGACCGAGCACAGCTCGCGGAAGACCTCCCAGTCCAGCAGTTCTGCGGTCGCCAGAATCTGCAGCGCCTCGAGTTCTTTGGGGTTCAGCGCCTGCAGCCGAAACTCGATGAGGTCGGACAGTTCCTGGTCGGCCTGCAGTGCGCCCTTGATCTGCCAGCCGTCGTCGTCGTGCACCAGGAGGCCGCTTTCCCGGCCGGCCCGCAGAATTCCACTCAAGTACAACGGATTTCCCGCACTTCGGTTATGTAAATCGCTGATCATCGCCGGGCTGACGACACCGCCGAGCACGCGGCAGGTCAGTTCGGCGGTCTGTTCTCGGGTGAACCGGCCGATGTGCAGGTTCAACAGCAGCCGTTCTTTGAACAATGCAGTCACGGCATCCAGCAGTGTCGCGCCGGACGGGACCACCACGATCAGTTGCGCGGTGCGTTCGGCCGCCATCTGATAGACCAGCGTGGCCGACAGCGGATCGAGCAGGTGAGCGTCATCGACAATGACCACCGGGTTGTTCATCGCGGCAATGTTCTTGTGCGCCACCTGTAACATCGCTGCCGGTTCGGGGGCCATATCGACGGTCACCGATCGGGAGAACGCCCCCAGTGGTACATCGCGGCCCGTCTGGGTGCCCAGCACAGACCGCACATTGCGCCCGGCTTCGGCGAGCCGGGCACCGAGCGCGCGGGCCAGAGTCGATTTGCCCACTCCGCTTTCGCCGACCAACCCGATGCCCCGATACTCCGAATCGGGACCGAGTGTCGCCATTCCCAGGCGCATTTCATCGTCGCGGCCGACCAGTGGCCACGCAGAACCGCCATCCCCCCGTGCACGCAAAAGTTTCCCGACCTCCCCCCGGACAACCGCGTGCATCCGAATCTACGCCGAGGTACCAGGGGGTGTATACGTTACCGGCCTGTCGAACAAAGGTTGACGATCACGTAAAAAGGCTTGTGGGACAGCCGGAAAGCGGGTCTGTGAGCTCCGCCACGAGTGCGCATCCGGGCGCCGGCCGGACCTCAGCGCGTCCGCTCGTAGATCAGCCAGCGCAGTTCCATCGGGCACTCTTCCCGCGTCGTGCGGAAAGCGTCGAGTCCGCTGGTCCAGTCGCTGTACCAGTGGGTGGGCGGCCAGGCGCCCTCGGGAAGATGAGCCTTCTCGTATTCGTAGACGGACTCGTCGGAACGCAGCACCAGCGGTAGTCCAGCCGACGCGGCGGCCATTTCGGCACGAGTGAACAGACCCGAGTAGACCTGCTGGCAGAACTCCCGGACCGCGCTGTCGGGCTCGAAGCCCTCGTGGGCCAGGAAGCTGTTGAACACCAGCAGCCCGCCGGGGGCCAGGCAACGAGCGGCCAACTCGAACAGCTTGCGCACCTCGGTGGTGGACCGGAAATCGGTCAAGACCTCCGAGAGCACCATCAGCTGGTAGTCGTCGCGCAGATCGTCGGCGTCGGCGAACACGTCGCGCACGATGACGCGCACGTCCAGGGACTCGGCCCGGGCGTCGGCGACGAGCATCTCGGCGAATTTCGGGGTCATCTCCACCACATCGACCGGATGGCCGCGTCGTGCCAGCGCCAGGGCGTTACGGCCGGTGCCGCCGCCGATTTCGAGCACCCGGTGACTGGCCGGATCAGCGGCCTCACCGGCCAGGTGCCACACCCGTGCGTCGGGTTCGGTGCCGAACAACGGCGGCTTGCGCTCGTTCAGCCAGGCTTCGTACGCCTGGGCGACCGAACTCCACTGAGCCCGCACCGTGTAGTTCAGCGTCGGGCCGACCGGGGCGTTGTAGGAGATGATGATGTGCGAACGCACCGAGTGCGAGTACGCCTCGGCGAGTTGGCCCCGCAGCACCTCCCGGAGTCGCTCGCGCTCGTCGTCGCTGAAGGGCTTGCCCAGTCCCGCGAAAACATCCGAGCACATTGCCACATACTCCTCGAGCATGCTCGGCACGGCCGGCAGCCGGATGTCACCGCTGATCTGGGCACGGGTGTGAAATCGCTTCACCATGGCGGCTTTGGCCGCCTCGAGGCGATCGAGTGAGCTCAACGGAAAATCTTCCACAAATATCTTTTACACGATGGGTATCCGGTTCGCGGTACCAATCCCGCGTTGGCCCGGCCGGTAAGTTAACGTCGGCGTCAAAATCGGCTGGCCGCAGCGGCCGAACCGGTTGTCGCCTGCGGTGCCCCCGGCACACGCTCGCACGGGCGGGCACCCCAAGTAAGCTGGCCTATCGTGCGAAAACGGCGGCTGGGAGTCATGGGTGGGACATTCGATCCCATCCACCACGGGCACCTGGTCGCCGCCAGCGAGGTGGCCGACCTGTTCGGGCTCGACGAGGTGGTTTTCGTGCCGACCGGCCAGCCCTGGCTCAAAGGGCGCCGGGTCACCGCCGCCGAGGACCGCTACCTGATGACGGTGATCGCCACCGCGTCCAATCCCCGGTTCTCGGTCAGCCGCGCCGACATCGACCGCGGCGGACCCACCTACACCAAGGACACGCTGCGCGACCTGCACGAGCAGCACCCCGACGCCGAGCTGTACTTCATCACCGGTGCGGATGCACTGGCCACGATCCTGACCTGGCAGGATTGGCCGGAGATGTTCGAGATGGCGCGGTTTGTGGGGGTCAGTCGGCCCGGTTATGAGCTCAACGGCGACCACCTCGCCGAGGCGCTCGGCTCCCTGCCGGAGCACGCGCTGACGCTGGTGGAAGTGCCGGCGCTGGCGATCTCGTCGACCGACTGCCGGCGGCGTGCAGCCCAATCCCGCCCGATCTGGTACCTGGTCCCCGACGGTGTGGTCCAGTACGTGTCTAAACGCCGGCTCTACCAACCGACCCCCGGAGACCCACAATGACCGCGACACCCGAGGCTCTGCGAATGGCCGCCGTGGCGGCCGGCGCCGCCGAGAACAAACTGGCCGACGATGTCGTCGTCATCGACGTCTCGGCCCAGCTGGTGATCACCGACTGCTTCGTGATCGCCTCGGCGTCCAACGAACGGCAGGTCAACGCCATCGTCGACGAGATCGAGGAGAAGATGCGCCTGGCCGGGTACAAACCGGCGCGCCGCGAGGGCACCCGGGAGGGGCGCTGGACGCTGCTGGACTACGTCGACATCGTCGTGCACGTCCAGCACCAGGACGAACGGGACTTCTACGCGCTGGACCGGCTGTGGAAGGACTGTCCGGTCGTGCCGATCGACGCGGCCGGTGCCGCGGCGCCCGAGGACGCGTCGTGAGGGTCCGCAGGCTGATCCTGCTGCGCCACGGCCAGACGGAGTTCAACGCCGGCAGCCGCATGCAGGGCCAGCTGGACACCGTCCTCAGTGACCTGGGCCGCGCGCAGGCGGGGGCGGCCGCCGAAGTGCTGCGCAAGCGGCATCCGCTGCTGATCGTGTCGTCGGACCTGTGGCGGGCCTACGACACCGCCACCGTGCTGGCCGAGCACAACGGGCTGAACGTCCGGGTGGACACGCGGCTGCGGGAGACCCACCTGGGGGACTGGCAGGGCCTGACCCACGAAGAGGTCGACGCCGCCGCGCCCGGTGCCCGGCTGGCCTGGCGCGACGACGCCCGATGGGCACCCCACGGGGGAGAGAGCCGCATTGACGTCGCCGAGCGCAGCGTCCCGCTGGTGCGCGAGCTGGTGGCCGGGGAGCCGGAGTGGGGCAGAGCCGACCACGCCGACCAGCCGGTGGTGCTGGTGGCCCACGGCGGGCTGATCGCCGCGCTGACCGCGGCCCTGCTGCGCCTTCCGGTGGAGAACTGGCCGATCCTGGGCGGCATGGCCAACGCCAGCTGGACCCAGCTCAGCGGCTATTCCGACGATCAGGGGCCCGACGACTTCGACGCCGTACGCTGGCGTCTCGATGTCTGGAATGCCTCAGCACAGGTGGCCGATTGTGAACTCTAAGTCTTCTGACGGGCAGGCGCGCGAAGCCCGGCCCACGCTGCTGATCTTCGCCGACTCGCTGTCCTATTACGGGCCGACCGGCGGCCTGCCTGCCGACCACCCGCGGATCTGGCCGAACCTGGTCGCCGGCGAGCTGGGCTGGGATGTCGAACTCATCGGCCGCATCGGCTGGACCAGCCGCGACGTGTGGTGGGCGTCGACCCAGGACCCGCGGGCGTGGGCCGCACTGCCCCGGGCGGGCGCGGTCATCTTCGCCACCAGCGGGATGGACTCGTTGCCGTCGGTGTGGCCGACGGCGCTGCGTGAGTTGATCCGCTACGTGCGTCCCTCCGGTCTGCGGCGTTGGGTCCGCGACTTCTACGGCTGGCTGCAACCGCGGTTCTCGCCCTTCGCGCGGGCGGCCCTGCCGCCGCACCTCACCGTGAGTTATCTCGAGATGACCAGGGGTGCCATCGATTTCAATCGTCCGGGAATTCCCATCGTCGCCTCGCTGCCGTCGGTGCACATCGCCGACACCTACGGCAGAGCCCACCAGGGACGCGAACCCACGGTGCGGGCCATCACGGCCTGGGCGCGCGAACACGACGTCCCGCTGGTGGACCTCAAGGCCGCGGTGGCCGATGAAGTCCTGAGCGGGCGCGCCAATCCCGACGGCATCCACTGGAACTTCGAAGCGCACCGGGCGGTCGCCGACCTGATGCTCAAAGCCCTCAGCGAGGCCGGCGTCCCCAGCCCGCCGGTATGAGCATCCGATGAGCGTTGTCGTCGTCACCGATTCGTCGGCCTGCCTGCCTGCCGAGTTGCGGGACCGCTGGGGCATCCGCACGGTGCCGCTGCACATCCTGCTCGACGGGGCCGACCTGCGCGACGGCGTCGACGACGTGCCCGACGATCTCTATCTGCGCGAGCGGGTCACCACGGCCGGTGCGGCGCCGGAGGACCTGGCCGAGACCTACCGCACCGCGCTCGCCCACAGCGCCGGCTCAGGTGTGCTGGCGGTACACATCTCCGCAGCCCTGTCGGGAACCGTCGCCACCGCCGGGCAGGCCGCCCAACAGATCGGCCCCGCCGTGCAGGTGGTCGATTCGAAGTCCGCGGCGATGGGCACCGGTTTCGTGGCGCTGGCCGCCGCCCGGGCCGCCGCGGGCGGCGCCGACCTGCAGCAGGTCGCGGCGGCGGCCGATGCCGCCGTGCGGCGCGGCCACGCCTACATGGTGGTGCAGCGGCTGGACAACCTGCGGCGCAGCGGCCGGATCGGCAGCGCAGCGGCGTGGCTGGGAACCGCCCTGTCCCTGAAGCCGCTGCTGGCAGTCGATGAGGGAAAGCTCGTGCTGGCACAGCGGGTGCGCACCGTCGGTAAGGCGGTCGCGTCGATGATCGACCGGGTCTGTGAGGTGGTCGGGGACGGCCCGGCGTCCCTTGCCGTGCATCACGTCGCCAATAGGGCGGGGGCCGAGGAGGTGGCCGCTGCGCTGGCCGAGCGGTTGCCGGGCTGTGAGCCCGCGGTGATCACCAGCCTGTGCCCGACGCTTGCCCTGCATGTCGGCGCCGGGGCGGTCGCGGTGTGTGCCGATGTCGCTGCGGCGCAACCGGATTCCTCGGCTCACAGTTGAGGGATCAGGGCGTGGCCGCTGCCTCGCCGGCGACCTGCTGCTGCGCACCGGAGTGGGCCGCGATGCCGCGGATGTTGGTGTTGGGTCCCCACGGCCGGACCACCTGCGGCCACCAGAACCATTTGCCCAGCAAGGTCGCGATCGACGGCATGAAGAACGCCCGGACCACGAAGGTGTCCAGCAGCAGTCCGATCGCCACGGTGGTGCCGTACATGCCGATGGCCTTGAGGTCGCTGAAGAACATGATGCCCATGGTGGCGGCGAAGACCATGCCGGCCGAGGTCACCACGCCACCACTGCCGGCCATCGCCCGGATGTAGCCGGTCTTGAGCCCGGCGTGGATCTCCTCCTCGAAGCGGGAGACCAGTAGCAGGTTGTAGTCCGAGCCGACGGCCAGCAGCACGATGACCGCCAGCACCAGCGTCACCCAGTAGATGTGCTGGCCGAAGATGTGCTGCCAGATCAACACCGAGATGCCGAACGACGCGGCGATCGAACTGGATGCGGTGCCGACGATGACGACGGCGGCCACCAGGGAACGGGTGATCATCATCATGATCAGGAAAATCAGGGTCAGCGACGCCACGACCGCGATCATCAGGTCGTACTTGGCGCCGTTCTGCATGTCCTCGTAGAGCGCCGCCATACCGCCGATGTAGACCTTGGCGTCGGCCAGCGACGACTGTTTCAGGGCCTCCTGCGCAGCGATCCGCTCCGGCTCGACCCGCTTGATGCCCTCGGCCGTGGCCGGATACGTCTGATGAGTGACGAAGAACCGGGCCGATTTTCCGTCCGGCGACATGAACAGGCGCAGGCCGGTTTGAAAGTCCTTGTTGTCGAACGCCTCGGCGGGCAGGTAGAAGAAGTCGTCGTTCTTGGAGTCGTCGAAGCTCTGACCCATCATGATCTGGGTGTTGCTCAGGTCTTCCATCTGGTCGATGAACGCCGAGAACGTGGAATGCACGGTCAGCACCAGAGCCCGCATGATCCGCATGGTGTCGACCACCGCCGGCAGCAGTTCGACCGCCTGGGGTAACAGACGCGCGGTCTTGGTGATGTCGTCGGACAGGTAGTGCAGTTGCTCGGCGAGCTGGTCGATGCCGTCGGTCGCGTCGAAGGTGTTGCGCAGCGCGTTGCACATCGGGATGTCGAAACAGTGCGGCTCCCAGTAGAAATAGCTGCGCAGCGGCCGGAACTGGTCGTCGAACTCGGCGATGTGGTCGCGGATCCGGTCGGAGACGTCCACGGTGTTGCGGGTCACTTCGGCGGTGTCGTCGAAGGTCCGGTCGACCTCCTGCAGATATCCGTACATCTGGATCAGCAGCTCGATGTCCTTGTCGAGTTGCTGGGAGATGGTGTCGATGTCTTTGATCCGGTCCTTGAGCGACTTCATGTTCTGGATCATCAGCTGGTTGGAGACACTGATCTGGAACGGAATCGAGCTGTGCTGCAGCGGAATTCCCAGTGGACGGGTGATGTCCTGAATCATCCCGATCCCGACCACCCGCATGATGTTCCTGGCGACCCGGTCCAGCACCAGCATGTCGGCCGGATTGCGCATGTCGTGGTCGGATTCCACCATGGTGATATCGGGTGCCATCCGGGCTGCCGAGAAATGGCGCTCCGCGGCGGCGTAGGCCACATTGACCGGGGTGTCGGCGGGCAGATACTTACGGTCGTCGTAGCCGGGTCTGAATCCCGGCAGCGCCACCAGGCCGATCATGATGATCGCCAGGCTGGCCACCGCGATCGGTCCCGGCCAGCGCACCACCGAGACCCCGGCCCGGCGCCAGAACCCGCCCGGCTTGGCGGGTTTGGGGTCCAGCAGGCCGAAGCTGCTGACCACCACCAGCATGGCCGGTCCCAGAGTGAGCGCCGCCGCCACCACCACGAGCATGCCCACCGAGACCGGGATGCCCATGGTGTGGAAGTAGGGCAGCCGGGTGAAGTACAGCATGGCCGACGCTCCGGCGATGGTCAGTCCCGACCCCAGCACCACCGGGGTGACACTGCGAACGGTGGTGTAGTACGCCTCGACCCGGTCCTCGCCGCCCAGCCGGGCCTCCCGGTAGCGGCCGATCAGGAAGATGCCGTAGTCGGTGCCGGCGGCGATCGCGAGCATCACCATGATGTTGACCGCGAACGTCGTCAGGCCCATGACGTCGTGAAAACCGAGGACCGCCACGACGCCGCGGGCGCAGATCAGCTCCAGCAGGGTCAGGAACAGCTGCGTCAACATCGCGGCCACCGACCGGAACACGATGAGCAGCATGATCGCGATCGCCGCGATGGTGAACAGCGTGATCTTGACCAGGCTGGCATCGCCGATCTGACGAAGGTCTGCGGTCAACGCGGCCGGCCCGGCCACATAGGCCTGGACGCCGGGCGGCGCAGGGGTGTCGTCGATGGCCTTGCGCACCGCGACCACCGAGTCATTCGCCTCGGTCATGCCCTGGTTGCCCACCAGGTTGAGCATGATGTAAGCGGCTTTGGCGTCGGAACTTTGAACGCCGGCGGCGGTCAGCCGGTCACGCCAGAAGTCTTGGGCGTGTT
Organism: Mycolicibacter engbaekii; assembly: GCF_002101585.1. GTDB lineage: Bacteria > Actinomycetota > Actinomycetes > Mycobacteriales > Mycobacteriaceae > Mycobacterium > Mycobacterium engbaekii. The sequence continues at coordinate 113,315 of NZ_LQOT01000060.1, forward strand.
CGACATGGGCGGTGTCGGCGACCAGCTTCGCGACGATCTCGTCGTAGTAGTGGTGGGCGGCCTCGCCGAGTTCTTCCTCGCCGACCACCACCATCATCACGGTGCTGTTGGACTGGTATTCCTCGAAGTTCTCGCCCACCAGCTTGCTGGCGATCATCGAGGGGGCGTCGATGGGCGCCAGCGGTGCGGAGTGTTCTTCGGAGATGACTTCCAGCTGGGGCACAAGGACATTCACCAGCACGGTGAGCACGATCCAGACAATGATGATCGGCACCGCGAAAATACGCAGCAGGTGGGCGAAGAACGGCCGCTTGGCGGGCCGCTCGTTCGGGTGCTCGGGCTGCGCGGTGATCCGTTTGATCATCCGGACTTCACCAGGCAGAAGGTCTGGGCGTTGAGTCCGGTGGCGCGGCGCTCGTCGAGCAACCGGTCGTCGATTTTGATCCGGCAACCGATTTCACCGGTATTGCCCTGCACGACCATGTTCGCCATGACGGCAGGCAGCACGGTGACCACGGTGTAGGTCCACGGCAGCGGGACGCTGTTGAGCTGGTGGACGTTGGCCTCGGCGTCCCAGTAGTTGATGTCGGCGACGGTGCCCGGCGGCCCGAAGGCCTCGTAGGCGACGTATTTCGGGTTGAACTGCACGATTTCGATGCCCGTGCCGGCATGGGGATTGAGGTCCTGGGAGGCGAACACCTTGTGCAGTCGGGTGACGACGACCGTCGAAATCGCGATGACCACGATGAAGACCAGCGGAATCCAATACCGCTTGAGCACGGCGGTGACCGATGTTCGCCCCATCTCACCGCCTTCCGCCTGCCGCGCGGTTGAACGTCGGCGGCCGGCGGTCTGCCCCCCGGTTTCGCGGGAAGCATCGATGGTTCCGCGAATCGCGCCTGGGGGCAGCATAACCTTCGACTAGCTAAGGAACGCAACCCACGTTTTTCCGGCGCAGTGGGGCCCGGATGCCCGCAGGGCCCCTCGGACTGAGCGCCGATGCCGGGACTTCAGTAGCATGGCCGCTGATGCACGCTCTGGGAAATGTCGTCCGATTCGGTGCGGTCGTCCTCGTGGTGACGCTGGCGCTGTCCGGGTGCAGCGGGAAGGGCTTGTCCGGCGCGTCGTCGCAGGCATCGGCGGCCCCGGACGCGTCGTGGACGCGCCCCGACGCGCCGCCCGACCCCCGAACCCTGCTACGCGCCGGTGACCTCGCGGTTTCGCAGCTGCCCGCCGGCGTGCTGATCTTCATCGAGAGTCAGGAAAGCGGCACCTGGAAGGCCGGGCTTGTCACCCCCGATGGCACCGAACACCAGCTCAAGGTCGCATCCGACGGCCTGACGGTGCTTGTCGGTCCCACCGCGACCGAGGACAGCGACGCCGACAAGGCCAAGCGGCGCGCCAACGTCGACGGGGCCCACCTGGACTATCACGGCGCTGTGGGCCGGGTTTTACAGGCCGTGCCGAACGGTTCCATCACCGAGCTGAGCCTGCTCGACATGAACGGCACGGTGGTGTGGGAAGCCGACGTGTGGGACGACCAGCTCGCCGAACACGACGTGATCGTGGACGCGGCTTCTGGAACGGTCACCGCCAACCGGCAGGTCTAGTCGCTGGGCGCGGCGACGCGCCCGGTGATCGGTGGCAGGTCAGCCAGGGTCACGATGCCCGGCTCGGCGGCCACCACCGCCGGCACCGCGTTGGTCACCGGCATGGCCGTGTAGATCGAACCCAGCCCGTTGAGGTTCGGCTCACTCCAGTCCTTCGGGGGCAGGCAGTGGATCACGGTGCGCATGTTGGGCCGCCCGAACACCTGGATGACGTGGCCGTGCGCCACCGGCTTGGGCGGGGTGACCTGGTCGCCCATGATCCAGTTGAAGCCCACACTGACCACGTTGCGGCTGCCCACCCAACCGCGGTGATAACCCAGGACACTGCCCACCGTGCCGGCCGGGATCTGCATGAAGCCCAGGTCGCTGTCGCCGGTTGCCGCGGTGAACTCGACGTCGAACGTGATGCGGTCGAGTTTCGCCCCGATCGCACCGGCCATCATCGCCGCGGACTCGGCGAACACCTCGCTCTCCCGGCGCACGCTTTCGGCCAGGCCGGGGGTCTGCGGATCCTGGCCGAAGCCCATCGCCGCCATGGTGGCCGCCGATTCATACGTCGAGCAGTCCACCGACTCGGTGATCCGGATCTCGTCGACCCGCTCGCACGAACCGGAGAGCACCATGCCCACCATGTTGGTCAGTCCCGGGTGAGCACCGCCGCCGAACATGGTGGCGTTTCCGGCCCGACAGGCGTCTTCGATGCGCTGCCGGTCCTGCGCGCTCTGCTTGCCACCGGTGATCCAGGCCGCGCTCGAGCAGACGTTGACCCCGGCCTCCAGCAGCCGGACCAGCTCGTCGATGCTGGGCCACAGCGGGTTGTAACAGCACGCGTCCGGGCGCAGTGCCAGCAGGGCGTCGATGTCGTCGGTGGCGGTGATCCCGGTGGGTTCGGGCCAGCCGGCCAGCTCGGCTGCGTCCACCCCGACCTTGTCCTTGCCGTGGGCGTAGACGCCGACCAGCTCCATGTCGGGCCGGCCGATGATGGCGTGCAACGAGCGCTGGCCGATGTTGCCGGTGGTCCACTGGATGACGCGCAGTGGGCGCGTCGCCGGGGTGTCGGAAACAGACCCGGAAACAGACATCGTGCTCCTCGGTAGCGGGTGCGGGCAGTGGCCGCGCCGGCGGCGCGGCCGGCGGCGGCTGCTGGCGGGCTAGAGCTTGGCCAGGTCGTAGCCGCCGAGGTTGTCGATCAACACATGCAGCTGATCCTGCGACGAACCCAGGGTGTGCTCGATCGCGGTGAGCCGGGCCGCGTAGTGGCTGACCGGGTACTCCCAGGTCACCCCGATCCCACCGTGCAACTGGATGGACTCCTGCGCGATGTGGCGCCCCGACCGTCCGATCTGCAGCTTGGCGCGCGCGGCGATCAGCGGGTCGACGTTGTCGTCGGCCAGCGACATCGCCGCGTACATGCTCATGCTGCGTGCCAACTCCAGCGACACGTACATGTCGGCGGCCCGCTGGGTCAGTGTCTGGAAGTTGTTGAGCGTCACACCGAACTGCTTGCGCGTCTTGAGGTATTCGGTGGTCAGCCGCAGGGACTCTTCCATGGCGCCGAGGGCCTCGGCGCACAATGCCGAGGAGATGCCGATGAGCGCGCGCTCGATGGCGTCGGTGGCGTCGGTCGCCTCGCCGAGGGCGGTGGCCGGGGTGTCGGCGAAGTCGATCTGGGCGCCGCGCTGGCCGTCGAAGGTCCGGTAGGGCTGCCGGTTGAGGCCGTCGGCGCCTGCGTCGACCAGGAACAGTCCGGTCCCACCGTCCGGCAGGGCGGCGCTGACCACCAGGGTGTCGGCGCGGTCGCCGGTCAGCACCGGGTTCTTGCGCCCGTTCAGCCGCCACGAATCACCCTGCGCGGCGGCGGTGGTGTTCACCGTGCCTGCCGTACCGCGCCAGCCGGGCTCGGTGTGGGCGAACGCGAGGATCTGCTCGCCGCCGGCGACGGCATCGAGCAACGCGCGCTGCTGCGCATCTCCGCGTGCGGCGATCAGTGCGCCCGGCCCGAGCGCGCCGTGCACGATCGGCTCGGGTGCCAGCCGGCGCCCGACCTCGGTGAGCACCACCATGATCTCCAGCGGGCCGGATTCCTGCGGGTCGAACCCGAGCCCGAGAATCCCGATCTCGGCGAGTTGCTGCCACACCTCGGGGTTGAAACCGGGTTCGGTCTCGATGGCCTTGTTGCGGGTCTCGGTGTCATAGCCCGACAACATCGACCGGGTGGTGTCGCGCAGCAGAACCTGCTCGTCGCTGAGTTGAAAGTCCATGCCGTCATGCCTCCTAAAGGCCGAGAATGGTCGACGCGATGATGGTGCGCTGCACCTCGTTGCTGCCGCCGTAGATCGAGGTCTTGCGGTAGTTCAGGTAGGTCGGCGCGGCCTCCTGGGCCCAGGCCGGCGTAGCGATGCCATCGCCTGCCTCGAAAGGCAGGGCGTCGGGGCCCGCCAATTCCACGAACAGCTCGGTGACGGCCTGCTGCAGCTGGCTGCCGCGGAGCTTGAGCACCGACGACGCCGGGTTCGGCTTGCCGTCCGCGGAGTCGCTCGACACGCGCATCTGGGTGAGCTCCAGTGCCAGCAGATCGTTCTCCAGCTCGGCGACCCGAGCGGCGAACAGCGGATCGTCGAGCGCGCCGAGGTCCTTGGCGCGCTGCTTGAGCTCGGCTACCCGCACCTTGCTGCGAGTCACTCCGGCGATGCCGGTCCGCTCGTTGCCCAGCAGGAACTTCGCGTAGGTCCAGCCGTGGTTCTCCTGGCCGACCAGCTGGTCGGCGGGCACCCGGACGTCGGAGAAGAACACCTCGTTGACCTCATAGCCGCCGTCGATCATCTTGATCGGGCGCATGGTCACGCCGGGCGTCGACACCTCGAACAGCAGGAAGGAGATCCCCGCCTGCTTCTTGGGCGCCTGCGGGTCGGTGCGCACCAGGCAGAAGATCCAGTCCGCGTACTGGCCGAGCGTGGTCCACGTCTTCTGCCCGTTGACGATGTAGCTGTCGCCGTCGCGAACCGCCGTGGTGCGAAGGCTGGCCAGGTCGGAGCCGGCGTCGGGCTCGGAAAAGCCCTGGCACCACCAGATGTCGAGGTTGGCGGTGGCGGGCAGGAAGCGCTCCTTGATCGCCTGGGAGCCGAACTCCGCGATCACCGGGCCGACCATCTTGGCGTTGAAGGTCAGGGGCTCGGGCACCGATGCGAGCGACATCTCGTCGTGCCAGATCTGGTGCTGGGTGTCCGTCCAGTCCTTGCCGCCCCACTCGACCGGCCAGTTGGGTACCGCGAGGCCGTTGGCGTTGAGGATGCGCTGCGTGGTGACGATGTCGTCGGGAAAGATCGAGTGTCCCAGCCGACTGCGTTCGCGGATGTCGGCGGGAATCTCGGTGGTGAAGAAGGTGCGCATTTCATCGCGGAATGCTGCCTCCTCCGCGGTCAATGCCAGTCTCACGTCGGCCTCCCGATCAGGTGGGTGAAGTCACGGTTGGTATGAACCCTAATCGGCGCGCTCCCGGTCGCTGCGGGGGAGGGCTTGGCGTGCACCTTTGTAGTCTGGACCTCATGAGACGGTGGGGCGTCGCGCTCGGTGTGCTGGCCTTGTCGGTGGTCTCGTGTTCGCCGGAGCCGGCCCCCAAGCCCCAGCCGGAGCCCGCGGATGCCCGGCCTGCGGCGGCGCCACGGCCGGCCGCCCATACCGGCCAGACGCTGGAGCTGATGCGCATCGGCGGGCAGCAGATCGCGGTGACCCTGACCGAGGTGATCGCCCCGGCGACCGTCCCGAACGGCTGGGGGGCGGCCGGCAAGACCTATCTGGCCACCAAACTGCGGATCGAGAACACCGGGACCACGACCATCGTCGGCAACAGCAACAGCGATGTCACGGTGGTCGGTTCCGACGGCCAGGATTACCACGCCGATTTCGCCACGGTGACCGAGTGCGACGACTTCGCCTACGGCTGGTTTCTGATCGCCGCCGGGTCATCGAAGGCCGGCTGCGTGGTCTTCGCACTGCCCACCGGTGTCACCGCGGCCAAGGTGCGCTATACGCCGTCGTCGGGGATCTCCCACGATGTCGGGGAGTGGCTGAACCCCTGAACCCGTAGCGGCGACCGCATCGGCGTTGTGCACAGCTGGCGTTGCATCCACAGCGCCGTCGGTATCCGGGCCGTGAGCGCAGTGCGCTGCCGGGGCCCGCACCTACCGTCGGCGCTATGGCATCAGAACTACCGGGTGAACGGCTGCAGCGCCGGCTGGGCCTGCTGGCCGAACCCGACCCTGACGAGTGCGGCTCCGAAGCCGACGATGCATCCGGCGCCGCCGCGTCGCTGCCGCGCTGGCTGCCCGACGGCGCCACCGAAGCGGGCTGGCTCGCCAAGGTACGGGCCGACCCGGGCCGGGCCGGGGTGATCGCCACGGCGGTGATTGCCGCGGTGGCGGTGCTGATCACGGTGTTCACCATGCTGCGGGACCGGCCCGCGCCGGTAGTCAGTGCCAAACTGCCTCCGGTGGAGGCGGTTTCGCCGGCCGGCCCGCCCTCCGACCAGCCGGCAGCGGGCACCGGGGCGCCGCCCGCCGAGCAGGTGGTGGTCAGCGTGGTCGGACTGGTGCGCAAGCCCGGCCTGGCGACGTTGTCGCCGGGATCACGCATCGCCGACGCGCTGACCGCGGCCGGCGGGGCTCTCGACGGTGCCGACACACTCGGGCTGAACCTGGCCCGTCCCTTGGTCGACGGCGAACAGATCGTGGTCGGTCTGGCGCCGCCCGCCGGGCTGCCGGTGCTGGGCAGTTCGGCCGGTGCGGCTCCGGCGGTGCCGGACACGCCGCGTACCAGCACCGCGCCGACAGCAACCGGGCCCGAGCCGCGCCGGGGCGAGCCGGTCAACCTCAACACCGCGACGGCCGAGCAGCTCGACGCGCTGCCGGGCGTGGGGCCGGTGACCGCGGCCGCCATCGTCGCCTGGCGGGACACCCACGGCAAGTTCGCCAGCGTCGATCAGCTCGGCGAGGTCGACGGGATCGGCCCGGCGCGCCTGGAGAAGTTGCGTGCCCTGGTCCGTGTCTGACCGTGACGCAGGCAGCGGCCGCGCCGGCGGCCCGGCTCGATGTCCGGCTGGTGCCCGCAGCGGCGGCCGGCTGGTTGGTGGCGGCGGCCGGCATTCAGTGGCGGATCGGCGGGGTGCTGGCGGTGCTGTGTGCGCTGCTGGCGGTGGCTGCCGGAGCGCTTTGGCGGTACGCCGGGCGGCGCCGGCACCCCGGCTGGCGACTGGCGGGCGCGGCGGCGGCCGTGGCGGCGCTGACCGGCGGGGGATTCGGCTGGGCTGTTGCGCTGCGCAGCGACGCGGTTGAGCATCACCCGATCGCCGCGGCGGTCGGCACCACCGCGTCGGTGACGGTGACCGCCAGCGAGAGCGCGCTGCCCGTCGGTGCCCGCCGGGTGATGTTTCGGGCCACGTTGCAGCGGCTCAACGATGCCGTCGCGTCCGGCCGGGTGGTGGTATTCGCGTCGAGCGCCGACTTCGACGAGGTGATGGTCGGCCAGCCGATGGCGTTTCGCGCCAAGGTCTCCCACCCGGCCCGGCGCGACCTGTCGGTCGCGGTGCTCACGGCCGCCGGCCCGCCGGTGCGGGGCAGGCCCGGCCCGGTTGCCCGGACGGCACACCGGGTCCGGGTCCGCTTCGCCGCCGCCGCCGCGCGCGTGCTGCCCGACGAGCAGGCCCGGATGCTGCCGGCTTTGGTGCTCGGCGACACCGCGGCGATCACCGCGGCGACCGGCCGAGACTTCCGGGCCGCCGGGCTGACTCACCTGATGGCGGTTTCCGGGGCCAACGTGACCATCGTGTGCGGCGCGGTGTTGTTCTCGGCGCGCCTCGTCGGTCCGCGGCCGGCGGCGCTGCTGGCCGCGGTGGCACTGGTGGCCTTCGTGATCGTGGTGCAGCCGACGGCCAGCGTGCTGCGCGCGGCGGTCATGGGAGCCATCGCGCTGCTGGGTGTGCTCTCGGCCCGCAGCCGCCAGGCCGTGCCGAGTCTGGCCGCGGCTGTGCTGGTGCTGCTGGCGCTGGCCCCACACCTGGCTGTTGACATCGGGTTCGCGCTGTCGGTGGTGGCCACCGCGGCGTTGGTGCTCATCGCCCCGGTGTGGACGGCACGACTGGTGGAACGCGGATGGCCGCGGTCGTTGGCCGCCGCCGTCTGCGTGGCATGGGCGGCGAACCTGGTGACCGCGCCGTTGATCGCCGGCATCTCCGGGCGGCTGAGCCTGGTCAGCACGGTCGCCAACCTGGCGGTGGCGGTGCTGGTCGCGCCGATCACCGTGCTGGGCAGCGCGGCGGCGGTGCTGTGCGGGTGGTGGCCCACCGGCGCCGACCTGCTGATCCGCTTCACCGGGCCGGAGCTGTGGTGGGTGTGTGCCGTCGCCCGCTGGGCCGGTGGACTTCCCGCGGCGGCCGTGCCGGTGCCCGGGGGAGTGGGCGGAGTCGTCGGAGTCGGCGCCGCAGCGGTGCTGGTGGTGGTGTGCTGGCGGTGGCGGTGGTGCCGGTGGGGGCTGACGGCGTTGATGCTGGGCGTGCTGGCGTGGTCGGTCACCGAGGTGTTGACCGGATGGGCCGCTGTCGGGCCACCGTGACACGATTGCTGGGTGAGGCAACCGGTTGCGCCGCTGCACCTGATCCTCGGGGATGAGGAACTGCTGGTCGAACGCGCCGTCGGTCAGGTGCTGGCCGGGGTGCGCGCACAAGCCGGCAGCACCGACATCCCGGTTGACCGGTTGCGCGCCGGCGAGGTTGAGGCCGGCGAGCTCGCCGAACTGCTGAGTCCGTCGCTGTTCGCCGACGAGCGGGTGGTGGTGCTCGAGGCAGCGGCCGAGGCGGGCAAGGACGCGGTGACGCTGATCGCCGCCACCGCGGAGGACGTCCCGCCGGGCACCATCCTGGTGGTCGTACATACCGGTGGGGGGCGGGCCAAAGCGCTGGCCGGGCGGTTACAGGAGCTCGGCGCACAGGTTCATCCCTGCGCCCGCATCACCAAGGCCGGCGAACGGGCCGACTTCGTCCGAGCCGAGTTCCGCCGACTCAAGGTGCGCGTCGACGACGACACCGTCACGGCGCTGCTCGACGCGGTGGGCTCGGACATCCGCGAACTGGCGTCGGCGTGCTCACAGCTGGTCGCCGACACCGGCGGGCATGTCGACGCCGCCGCCGTGCGCCGCTACCACAGCGGGAAAGCCGAGGTGAAGGGGTTCGACATCGCCGAGCGGGCCGTGGTCGGCGATGTCGCCGGTGCCACCGAGGCGCTGCGCTGGGCGATGATCCGGGGGGAGCCGCACGTGGTGCTGGCCGACGCCCTGGCCGAGGCGATCCACACCATTGCCCGGGTCGGGCCCAGGTCCGGTGACCCCTATCGGTTGGCCGGCGAACTGGGCATGCCGCCCTGGCGGGTGCAGAAGGCGCAGAAGCAGGCCCGGTACTGGTCGAGGGATTCCCTCGCGGCAGCAGTGCGGATGGTGGCCGCGCTCAACGCTGACGTCAAAGGGGCCGCCGCGGATGCCGATCACGCTCTGGAAAGCGCCGTCCGCGGGGTCGCCGAGTTGGCCGCTCGCTGATCCCTTCCCAACACGAAGGCCCCAAAACGAAGGCACGAAAACGAAGGCCCCTGTTCCGCGAGGAATCAGGGGCCTACGCCGACGGCGCTCGGGGCTATCAGAGCTTGTTGAGCGCCTTGGCCAGTGCCGACTTCTTGTTGGCGGCCTGGTTCTTGTGGATGACGCCCTTGCTGGCGGCCTTGTCCAGCTTGCGGCTGGTGGCGACCAGCAGCTCGCCGGCCTTGTCCTTGTCACCGGTGGCGGCGGCCTCGCGGAATGCGCGGATCGCGGTGCGCACCGCGGACTTCACCGACTGGTTGCGCAGCCGGGCTTGCTCGTTGGTCCGGTTGCGCTTGACCTGCGACTTAATGTTGGCCACGGAGTAATTCCTTCGCAAAAGCTTGAGTTGGGTTGGCCTCCCGACGCGGGAGCAACAGCTGTTCAGGGTAGCAGCTGGCCCGGCAAGTCCCCAACTCGACTCATCCGCGCGCGCTCACCTCGACTCGATGCAGGTCATTGCCGAGCTCGATCGGCCCGTCGAACTCCGCGGCCGCCAACGCCCGCCACTGGTCCTCCTGCCCGGGCACCAGGGCCGGCACATAGTGGGTCAGCACCAGCGTGCCCACGCCCGCCCGCTTGGCGGTCGCGGCTGCCTGCGCCACCGAGGAGTGGTAGTCGCAGATGTCGCGGATCCGCTGCTGGGGCAGCACCTCGACGATGTCGTCGCGGATCACCGTGTGCACCAGCGCGTCGGCCCCGGCCGCCAGCTCGTCGAGGCCCTCGCAGGGCACCGTGTCGCCGGCCATCACCACCGAGGCGGTCCCGTCTTCGTCGCGGTGCTCGATCCGGAAGCCGATGGTGGGAGTCACCGGCCGGTGGTCGGTGGGCCCCACGGTGATGCTCACGCCGTCGCGGTCCCACACCTGCCCGGTGGTGTGTTCCCGCACGTCGACTCCCGGCGGCGCGGTCAGATCATCGTGGTGGGCAATGCGGTAGCCGATGTCGTGGCCGAAGGCGCGCAGCGTCGCCTCCACGACCTCGGCGGTGCCGGGCGGCCCGATGATCGGCAACGGCGGGGCGTCCGGGGTGAAGGTGGTGACCCAGCGGGTGATCAGCAGATCGCCCAGGTCGGCGATGTGGTCACTGTGCAGATGGGTCAGCAGCAGCGCGGAGAGCGTATTGGCCCCGGCGCCGACGGCCGCCAACCGCTGCAGCACTCCGCGTCCACAGTCGACCAGCAGTTGCTGGCCGCCGGCGCAGATCAGGGTCGACGGGCCGGCGCGGTTCGCGTCGGGGATGGGGCTTCCGGTGCCCAGCAGGGTGATCTCGATCGTCATGACGTCACATATGCCACACAAATGTCTCTGCCGTCATGCCTTCGGTGCAGTTTCTTTATCGCCGCCCCGCGATTTGGGCAGATGGCCTAGCCTGGTGTGAAGCAGATCACTGCGGCGGGAGGCTTCGATGCGGATCGCGGACGTATTGCGGAACAAGGGTGCGGCGGTGGTGACCATCCATCCGGAGGCCACCGTCATGGAGTTGCTGGCGGGCCTGGCGGAGCACAACATCGGCGCCATGGTCGTGATCGGAAGCGAGGGGCTCGAGGGGGTGGCATCCGAGCGTGACGTGGTACGCCAGCTGCACGTGCACGGCGCCAGTCTGCTGGCCCGGCCGGTGTCGGCGATCATGACCCGCGTCGTGGCGACCTGCACCAAGGCGGATACCGCCGACGACGTCAGCATGTTGATGACCGAGCATCGGGCCCGTCACATTCCGGTACTCGACAACGGCCGGCTGGCCGGCATCGTCAGCATCGGTGACGTGGTGAAGTCCCGGATGGAGGAGCTGCAGGCCGAACAAGCGGCGCTGCGTTCCTACATCAGCCAGGGCTAGGCGCCGCGCCCAGGTTTCAGCTCCACGAGTAGTCGCTGCGCAGCCGGGCGGCCACCGTCTCGAACACCGCACGCGCCAGGATGGCGCCTTCGCGCCGGATCGATTCCTCGGGAACGTCGAGCACCCGGTCGAGCCGCACCCAGCTGAGCCGGCGGGACTCATCCCAGCTGCCGGCCCCGATGCCGATCCAGTTCGTGTCCTCGGCATGCCGTTGTTGGCTCGACACCATCAGTCCCAGCAGCACGTCCCGGTCGCGGCCGACGACCAGCACCGGCCGGTCCTTACCGCGGTCCGGCTCGTCCTCGTAGGCCACCCACGTCCAGACGATCTCTCCCGGATCGGCGCGTCCGTTGAGGTTCGGGGCGTACACCAGCCGGCGGGCGCGCTGCGCGGTGGGGACACTGCTGTTGGTCACCGGGCGTCCGGAGGGGACCGCCGTGGGCGATTCTGCGGTCGCGCCGCCGAGAATCTCCAGGCCGATCCTGATGCCCTGCTCGATACCGCGCTGGACGCGCTGCTGTACCAGCGGTGCCTGCTCGAGCTGGCGGATGAACCGTGGAGCTTCGTTGAACACCAGGTTCTCCGCGAATCGCTGCATCGTCTGCCATCGGGTCTTCCGCGGGGAAGCCATGCTCGCAGCATAGGCGGAAAACCGATTGGGCACCCGGCGCCGGCACCCCTGCACGGATCGGACCCGGCTGCCGGCCGCCCGCCAGGCGGACTTCCGGCCTGGGTATTCACTTAATGAATCGGCAGGCGCCACCAGCGGAACGGGTCTCCCTGCGCGCGTCTTCAGGTGCTCGCGGCGCGCCGTCGAAGATGCCTGGTGGCGCACCGTTGCCGCCCGCTCTGCTGGGAAAACGCCCCGCTCGCGGCAAGGGCACGGGACCGCCGGAGGTGATGCGGTGCACAAGGGGCAAGCATTCACTTGTATTGATCACAGGTGCTTGTTAGATTTAACGCGGCTTGCAGCAATGGTGCTGGGGGGCCGGCGTTTGGTTGGGGAATCAGTCGCCGGAAGGGCCAACGTGAATGACGTGGGGGGATCAACAATGCGCAAACTGGGCGTGGTGGGCAGCTTCGCTGCGGGTCTGGCACTGGCGTTGGCGCCGGTGGCGGCGGCCGAGGAGTCCGACGTTGTGGACTTCGGCCCGTTGCTGGACTTCCAGATCGGCTCGATGAATTTCCTGTTCGAGTCGCAGGCCATTCTGGCCGGCGTCGGCGACAAGGTCATCGACGCCACTGACGCCAACCCGTTTCTCACCATCGATCCCGAGGACGTGAACGCCGCCTTGGGCACCTTGCTCTACGGCTTCAACTGGGAGGACGAGATCTCCTCTGACCCCGGCTCCTACAGCTTGTTCAACGGCGCGGTGACCCAGTTCGTCGACGCCAACAACGTGCTGCTTTTCGCGATCCTCAACGGGGGAGACCAGATCGAGTTCGAGGATGCCGCCGACTACCTGTTCGGCTCCGACGCCGCGATCGCGGCCGGTCTGGCAGGCGACACCGCCTGGGAAGACGCCGCAAACTTCTTCATGGCCGGCATCGCGGACATCGGTGGTTACTTGGCGATCGACCTGTGATTGCCGCCGCGAAACGCGAAGCCCCTGGAGATGCGTCTCCGGGGGTTTCGTTTTGCGGCCTCCGCCTCGCTACCCTGACTAGGCAGAAAGCATCACCGCCCCCCGGTTCACCAGGAGATTCCCATCAGCAGTTTCGCCGACCAGACCTTCACCGCGCCGGCGCAGATACGGAACTTCTGCATCATCGCCCACATCGACCATGGCAAATCGACCCTGGCCGACCGGATGCTGCAGCTCACCGGCGTCGTCGACGACCGATCGATGCGGGCCCAGTACCTGGACCGGATGGACATCGAGCGGGAGCGCGGCATCACCATCAAGGCGCAGAACGTTCGGCTGCCCTGGACGGTCACCGAGGACGCAGAGCGGGGCCCGGAAGGGCCGGCGGCCGGCGACTACGTGTTGCACCTGATCGACACGCCCGGCCACGTCGATTTCACCTATGAGGTGTCCCGCGCGCTGGAGGCCTGCGAGGGCGCGATCCTGCTGGTCGACGCCGCCCAGGGCATCGAGGCCCAGACCCTGGCCAACCTGTACCTGGCACTGGACCGGGACCTGACGATCATCCCGGTGCTCAACAAGATCGACCTGCCCGCCGCCGACCCGGAGCGCTACGCCGCCGAGCTGGCCCACATCATCGGGTGCGAGCCCGAAGACGTCCTGAAGGTGTCGGGAAAGACCGGCGAGGGCGTGGCCGAGCTGCTCAACGAGGTGGTCCGGCAGGTACCCCCGCCCACCGGCGACGCCGACGCGCCGACCCGGGCGATGATCTTCGACTCCGTCTACGACATCTACCGCGGCGTGGTCACCTACGTCCGGGTCGTCGACGGCAAGATCCTGCCGCGCGAGAAGATCGCGATGATGTCCACCGGTGCCACCCACGAGCTCCTCGAAGTCGGCATCGTCTCCCCGGAACCCAAGCCCGCCAAGGGGCTGGGCGTCGGCGAGGTGGGCTATCTGATCACCGGCGTCAAGGATGTGCGGCAGTCCAAGGTGGGCGACACCGTCACCACCGCGCGGGGCGGGGCCACCGAGGCCCTCACCGGATACCGCGAGCCCAAGCCGATGGTCTATTCCGGGCTGTACCCGGTGGACGGTTCGGACTATCCCAACCTGCGTGACGCCCTGGACAAACTGCAGCTCAACGACGCCGCCTTGACCTACGAACCGGAGACCTCGGTGGCGCTGGGCTTCGGTTTCCGCTGCGGCTTCCTGGGGCTGCTGCACATGGAGATCACCCGGGAACGTCTGGAACGCGAATTCGACCTGGATCTGATCTCCACCTCGCCCAACGTGGTCTACCGCGTGATCGCCGAGGACAACAGCGAGATCATCGTCACCAACCCGTCGGACTGGCCGGAAGGAAAGATCCGCACGGTTTTCGAGCCGGTCGTCAAAACCACGGTGATCGCGCCGAGCGAATTCGTCGGCACCATCATGGAACTGTGCCAGTCCCGCCGCGGCGAACTCGGCGGAATGGACTACCTCTCGCCGGAGCGTGTCGAGCTGCGCTACACGATGCCGTTGGGCGAGATCATCTTCGACTTCTTCGACTCGCTGAAGTCACGCACCCGCGGCTACGCCAGCCTGGACTACGAGGAGGCCGGCGAGCAGGAGGCCGACCTGGTCAAGGTCGACATTCTGCTGCAGGGCGAAGCGGTGGACGCGTTCAGTGCGATCGTGCACAAAGACGCGGCCTCGGCCTACGGCAACAAGATGACGACCAAGCTCAAGGAGCTGATCCCGCGCCAGCAGTTCGAAGTGCCCGTGCAGGCGGCCATCGGCTCGAGAATCATTGCCCGCGAGAATATCCGGGCTATCCGCAAAGACGTGTTGTCCAAGTGCTACGGCGGCGACATCAGCCGCAAGCGCAAGCTGCTGGAAAAGCAGAAAGAGGGCAAGAAGCGGATGAAGACCATCGGCCGGGTGGATGTGCCGCAGGAGGCGTTCGTCGCGGCGCTGTCCACCGACAGTGGCGGCTCGACCGGCGACAAGGCCAAGAAGTAGTGACCGCCCGGGCACGCACGATCCTGGGCGCCGCGGCGCTCGTGCTGCTGTCCAGCGGGTGCACCACGGTGGTCTCCGGGACTGTCCGGCCCGCAGCGGATCTGGCGCCCACCCCAGTCACCGGGATAGCGGTCCGGGAGGTGCTGCTCGACGATTCCGAGCTCACCAAGCTGACCGGTCAGCCCTTCCGCAGCGACCCCTCCCTGCCGCCGCGGTACGGCGGTCTCGACGAGCTGCCCGACGCCTGGGAGTCGGCCGCGCCGCAGGACTGCGTCGGTGCCGCGGTGGGCGGTCAGCGCAGCGTGTATAGCTCCGCGAACGTGCGCGACGCCGCCCATGAGTTCTGGGACAGTTCCGCCGCCGAGGACTCGCCGCTGACCGGAGTGGGTGAGGCGGTGATCGCGCTGGACAGCGCCACCGAAGCCGACGCGCTGGTGGAGAAGTTCGCCCAGCAGTGGCGCAGCTGCGACGGGGTGGTGGTGACCCGTGACAGCGGCACCGACAGCGAGGCCAGCGGGGAGATCACCGACGTCTCCGACGAGGACGCGGTCCTGGTCGCCGTCGTGCGCACCAGCGTGGACGGCGAAGCCGGACTGCGGGTTTCCCGCGCACTCGGATCGCGGGTGAACTGCATCGTCGACGTCGACGTGTTCTGGTTCGCCGGCGAAGACGACGACTCCGACGTTCCGCCCGCCGGCGACACCACCGCCGCCGACATGGTGCGGGCAATGCTGGACAAGGTCCGCAACCTCAGCGGCTGAGGTTACATCGGCGCGTTCGCGGGCTGGAAGCCTCCGGTGGAGTCGGCCTCCTCCTCGGCGCGGATCACGTGCACAACGGCGTTGATCAGCGCCAGGTGGGTGAAGGCCTGCGGGAAGTTGCCCAGGTGCCTGCCGGTGCGGGGCTCGATCTCCTCGGCGTAGAGGTGCAGCGGGCTGGCAAACGACAACAGCCGCTCGCACAGGTGCTTGGCGCGGCTGACCTCGCCGATCTCCACCAGCGCCGACACCAGCCAGAACGAGCAGATGGTGAAGGTGCCCTCGGCCCCGGACAGGCCGTCGTCGGTCTCCTCGGTCCGATACCGCAGCACCAGACCGTCTTCGGTGAGTTCCTCGGCGATCGCCATCACGGTGGCGCGCACCCGCGGGTCGTCGGCCGGCAGAAACCGGGTCAGCACCACCAGCAGCAGGGACGCGTCCAGCGCCGTGCTGCCGTATGTCTGGGTCAGCACACCCCGGGAATCCACCCCGTTGGCCAGTACATCGGCCTTGATCTCCTCGGCGATCGCCCGCCACTGCTTGGCATAGGACACCGCGCCCTGCAGTTCGGCCAGCTTCGACCCACGATCCAGCGCCACCCAGCACATCACCTTCGAGGAGGTGAAGTGCTGCGGTTCGCCCCGCACCTCCCAGATGCCCCGGTCGGGTTCGCGCCAATGCTTGATGGCTTCCTCCACCTGGCGTTTGAGCACCGGCCACAGGGTCTCGGGGATCTGCTCGCGAGACTTGGCGTGCAGGTAGACCGAGTCGAGCATGGTGCCCCAGATGTCGTGCTGTTGCTGGTTGTAGGCACCGTTTCCGATCCGCACCGGACGGGCGTTGTCGTAACCGGACAGGTGGTCCAGCTCCTCCTCGACCAGCTCGTGCTCCCCGCCGACGCCGTACATCACCTGCAACGGATGCTGCTGGCCGTTGTTGACACCGGACACATCGGCGATGAAGGAGAAGAAGTCGTCGGCTTCCCGGTCCAGGCCCAGCGTGTACAGGCCCCACAGGGTGAACGCCGAGTCCCGCACCCAGCTGTAGCGGTAGTCCCAATTTCGTTCGCCCTGAGGCGTTTCGGGCAGCGACGTCGTCGGCGCGGCCAGCAGGGCCCCGGTCGGGGAGTAGGTCAGGCCCTTGAGTGTGAGCGCACTGCGCTGCAGATAGGAACGCCAGGGGTGGTCGGGGAAGTTGCCGACGTTGATCCACTGGCGCCAGCACTCGGTGGTGTTCCACATCTTGTCGGCGGCTTCGGCGTAGCTCTGCGGTGCAGGGTGTTTCGACCAGCTCAAGGCGACGAACACGTCATCGCCCTCGGTCAGCCGGGTCCGGGCGCGGGCCTCGCGGCCCTCCAACCCCAGCCGCAGGTTCGTCGTCAGGCGCAGGGTGGGATGGGCGTCGGGATTCTGCCGGGCCCGCGCTATGGCCTCACCGTAGGCGTTCGACGAGTACTCCCAGGTGGCGCTGGTGCGGTGATAGTCGAACGCCGGCTCGCAGCTCATGGTCAGTTCGACGGTGCCGCTGACACAGCGCACCGTGCGCAGCAGGATGTGTTCTGCGTCCCAATCGGTGGGGGTCCGGCGGTGGGTCTGCGACCGGGCCTCGATGTCGTGCCACTTACCCATCACCAGCGCGTCCCGCACGATCAGCCAGCCGGTGTGGGTCTGCCAGGTGGTCTCCATGATCGGACTGCCGGGCAGGTAGCGCCGCGCCGCGGGCACCGACACCCCGTAGGGGCCGAGCCGAAAGTGCCCCGCGCTGCGGTCCAGCAGAGCGCCGAAGACGCTGGGGGAGTCCGGACGCGGCAGGCACATCCACTCCACCGAACCGGCCGCCGAGATCAGGCAGGTGTTCTCGCAGTCCGACAGGAAGGCGTAGTCCGCGATCGGCGGAAAAGGGTTGCGGACCTGGCTCTGTGACGCCGCATAGGGCACCGGTGCGGTGGCCGACAGGGGCGGCGTGGCCACCGTGCCGGCGGCCTCGGGAGCGGCGGGAGCGGGTGCATCGCCCGGCGGGGTGTGCAGGTCCATGCGGTCATCATCGCTGGCGGCCTGCCGCACGTCTACCCGGGCGGACCGGGGCCCGGGGCTGCGGTGATCCGCTTCGCCCGGCTTCGCCGCGCTCGCGATCACCGCGGTGCTGGTGGGCGGTGATCCGCTTCGCCCGGCTTCGCCGCGCTCGCGATCACCGCGGTGCTGATCGGCGGTGACCCGCTTCGCCCGGCTTCGCCGCGCTCGCGATCACCGCTAAGGTGGGCTGGGTGGTGGGCTTCCTGAGCTGGTGGGACGGCGTCGAGCTCTGGCTGTCCGGCCTGGGCTTCGTGGTCCAGACCGCCGTGGTGATGCCGGTGGTGTTGTTGTTGGCCTACGGTCTGGCGTCGCTGCTGGATGCGCTGTTGGGGGAGGGAATCCGGGTGCTCGAACGTGTCCGGCACGGTCGTGACGGCGGGACCCGCTGATGCCGCGCTCACAAGTGACCCTGGTGCTGGTCAGTCTCATCCTGCTGGTGATCGTCAGCTGGTTGCTGACCCGCTGACCAACTGGTGAGAAGCTGAGCCTCTGTTATGCTTCCCGGCATGTTCGCAGCGACCGGTGACCGGCGGCGCCAGGTTGTGGCGTTCCCGATGCTCGCCGTGATCACTTCCGCTGTGGCCGACCTGCACTGTTGTCGCTGACATCGCCACCCGTCGGCGCACGGTGTCGTCATTGCTGACGCACAAAAACTCCAGCGAATGCCTTTTCGCGATCCGACGGACAAGCACTTCTGCTGAGGTTCGTACGGATCGCCGAGAAAGGTCACCAATGCCCAGAACCATCGCGCGCAGTGCCGCATTGGCGCTGGCAGCCGCCTTGGCCTTCACCACGCTCACCGGCTGTGGCGGCGGTCCCAGCGACGTGGTCGGCGGCGGCGGGCGGTCGGAGGCCCACACCACCTTGACCCTGGTGGCCTACGCGGTCCCCGAGCCGGGCTGGAGCAAGGTGATTCCGGCCTTCTACGCCACCGAACAGGGGGCTGACGTCCAGGTCGTCACCTCCTACGGCGCATCGGGGGACCAGTCCCGCGGCGTGGTCAGCGGCAAACCCGCGGACCTGGTGAACTTCTCGGTGGAACCCGACATCACCCGGCTGGTCAAGGCCGGCAAAATCGCCGAGGACTGGAACGCCGACGTCACCAGGGGCATCCCGTTCGGGTCGGTGGTCACGCTGGTGGTGCGGCAGGGCAATCCCAAGCACATCAAGGACTGGGACGACCTGCTGCGCCCCGAGGTGGAGGTGATCAGCCCCAGTCCGCTGAGCTCGGGGTCGGCGAAGTGGAATCTGTTGGCCCCCTATGCGGTCAAAAGCGAAGGCGGCAAGAACCCGCAGGCCGGTCTGGACTTCGTCGATCAACTGGTCAGCAACCACGTCAAGCTGCGTCCCGGCTCAGGCCGCGAGGCCACCGACGTCTTCCTGCAGGGCAGCGGGGACGTGCTGATCAGCTACGAGAACGAGGCGATCGCCGTCGAGCGCAAGGGCAAGCCGGTGGAGCACGTCAACCCGCCGCAGACCTTCAAGATCGAGAATCCCCTGGCGGTGGTGAGTTCGAGCAGGCACCTGGAAGCCGCCACCGCGTTCAAGAACTTCCAGTACACCCCCGCCGCGCAACGCCTGTGGGCCGAAGCCGGCTTCCGCCCGGCCGACCCGAGCGTCGCCGCGGAGTTCAGCGGCTCGTTCCCGGCTCCCGACCAACTCTGGACCGTCGCCGACCTGGGCGGCTGGAGCGTTGTCGACAGTGCGCTGTTCGACAAGGAGAGCGGATCCATCACCAAGATCTACACCCAGGCCACCGGATGAGTGCGCCCGTGGTCGACGACGAGGCGTCGCCGCCGGCGACGCGGGGCTCCTCGGGGCTGCGGCGCGAGGCCGTCTCCCTGCGGGTGGGCGCCGCGGTGGTGTGGCTGTCACTGATCGTGCTGGCACCGCTGGCGGCCATCGCCTGGCAGTCCGCCGGCGGCGGCTGGCGGGCTTTCGAGCAGGCGGTGACCTCGCACGCCGCACTGGAGTCGTTCCGGGTGACGTTGACGATCGCGGCCGGCGTCACGGCCGTCAACGTGGTTTTCGGGCTCCTGATCGCCTGGATGCTGGTGCGGGACGACTTCATCGGCAAACGCTTCATCGACGTGCTCATCGACCTGCCGTTCGCGCTGCCGACCATTGTCGCCAGCCTGGTGATGCTGGCACTGTACGGTCCGGCCAGCCCGGTGAACCTGCACCTGCAGCACACCGCGGCCGGCGTCGGCCTGGCGCTGGCGTTCGTCACGCTGCCGTTCGTGGTGCGGTCCGTGCAGCCGGTGCTGTTGGAGATCGATCGCGAAGTCGAGGAGGCGGCCGCATCCCTGGGGGCCTCCGGGTTCACCATCTTCCGCGTGGTGGTGCTGCCCTCGCTGGCACCGGCGCTGCTGACCGGAGCGGGACTGGCGTTCTCGCGGGCGATCGGTGAATTCGGCTCGGTGGTGCTGATCGGCGGTGCGGTGCCCGGGAAGACCGAAGTGTCCTCGCAGTGGATCCGCACTCTGATCGAGAACGACGACCGGACCGGCGCGGCGGCCATCTCGTTGGTGCTGCTGGGGATCTCCTTCCTGGTGCTGCTCGCGCTGCGAGTGCTGGGAGCCCGGGTGACCAAGCGGCAGGAGCGGTCATGACGTCGTCGCCGAAAGTCCGGTACCTGATTCGCTTCGTCTCGCTGAGCTATATCGGCCTGCTGCTGATCGTCCCGGTGTCGTTGATCCTGTGGCGCAGCTTCGCCCCGGGTTTCGGACAGTTCTTCGCCTACATCTCGACTCCGGCCGCGATCTCGGCGCTGCAGCTGTCGCTGCTGGTGGTGGCGATCGTGGTTCCGCTGAACGTCATCTTCGGGATACCCACGGCGCTGGTCTTGGCCCGCAACAGGTTCCGGGGCAAGGGCGTGCTCCAGGCGGTGATCGATCTGCCGTTCGCCGTGTCGCCGGTGATCGTCGGCGTTGCGCTCGTCGTGCTGTGGGGATCGTCGGGGCTGCTGGGCTTCGTCGAGAACGACTGGGGCTTCAAGATCATCTTCGGTCTGCCCGGCATCGTGTTGGCCAGCATCTTCGTCACGCTGCCGTTTGTGATCCGGGAAGTCGAACCGGTGTTGCACGAGCTGGGCACCGACATGGAGGAGGCCGCGGCGACGCTGGGGTCCAGCGGGTGGCAGACGTTCTGGCGTATCACCCTGCCCTCCATCCGGTGGGGCCTGACCTACGGGATCGTGCTGACCGTCGCACGCACCCTCGGCGAGTACGGCGCGGTGCTGATCGTGTCGTCGAACCTGCCCGGCAAGTCCCAGACGCTCACGCTTCTGGTGTCCGACCGCTACAACCGCGGCGCCGAATACGGCGCCTACGCCCTGTCCACACTGCTGATGGCGGTGTCGGTGCTGGTGTTGATCGTTCAGGTGGTGCTCGACATGCGCCGGGCCGGAAAGGTGAGCAAATGAGCAACGCAATCACGGTGCAGGGGGCGAACAAGCGCTACGGCGACTTCGTGGCACTGGACAACGTCGACTTCGCGGTCCCGGCCGGTTCGCTCACGGCGCTGCTCGGCCCCAGCGGCTCGGGTAAGTCGACTCTGCTGCGGGCGATCGCCGGCCTGGACCACCCGGACAGCGGCACCATCACCATCAACGGCGCCGACGTCACCGGGGTCCCGC
Source organism: Mycolicibacter engbaekii (assembly GCF_002101585.1). Taxonomy (GTDB): domain Bacteria; phylum Actinomycetota; class Actinomycetes; order Mycobacteriales; family Mycobacteriaceae; genus Mycobacterium; species Mycobacterium engbaekii. The sequence goes on from NZ_LQOT01000060.1 coordinate 134,438, forward strand.
CGCAGCGCCGCGGTATCGGGTTCGTCTTTCAGCACTACGCGGCGTTCAAACACATGACGGTCCGCGACAATGTGGCGTTCGGGCTCAAGATTCGCAAGCGGCCCAAAGCCGAAGTCAAGGAGAAGGTGGACAACCTGCTGGAAGTGGTGGGGCTCAGCGGTTTCCAGAATCGCTATCCCAACCAGCTCTCCGGCGGTCAGCGTCAGCGGATGGCTCTGGCCAGGGCCCTGGCGGTGGACCCGCAGGTGCTGCTGCTCGACGAGCCGTTCGGCGCGCTGGACGCCAAGGTCCGCGAGGACCTGCGGGCGTGGCTGCGCCGCCTGCACGACGAGGTGCACGTCACGACCGTGTTGGTCACGCACGACCAGGCTGAGGCGCTGGACGTCGCGGACCGGATCGCCGTGCTGAACCAGGGGCGCATCGAGCAGCTCGGCAGTCCCACCGAGGTTTACGACGCCCCGGCGAACGCGTTCGTCATGTCGTTTCTGGGGGCGGTGTCCTCGCTCAACGGAGCCCTGGTCCGGCCGCACGACATTCGGGTCGGCCGTACTCCGGACATGGCGGTCCCGCCGGCGGGCGTCGACGGGACCGACGGAGTCGGGGTGGTGCGCGCCATCGTCGACCGTGTGGTGGTCCTGGGCTTCGAGGTTCGGGTGGAATTGACCAACGCGGCCACGAACATGCCGTTCACCGCGCAGATCACCCGGGGGGATGCCGAAGCGCTCGCGCTGGCCGAGGGAGACACCGTCTACGCGCGGGCCACCCGGGTACCCCCGCTCAGTGACGTGGCTACCGCCGACGCGGCTGTGGCGACAACCGGGAGCTGAGAATCCCCGGCGGAAACGCGGTATGCAACAGGCTTTTTCGCCCAGGCGCTCGCCGGATCAGGCGGCGCTGCGTGCGTTGAGCACACCTTCGACGCGGTCGAGGACGGTGGCGGCCACCAGGCGGTGCGCGCCCAGCGGCTCGGCCATCGGGATGCCGGCCCGGGCGGCATAGGCCGCGACCCGGTCGGTGATCTGGCCGTGGGCTAAGAACCACGGCGCGATCATCACCGTGGTGGCGCCACGCTCGCGCAGCCGTTCGACCGCTTCGGGCACCGACGGCTGCGGTCCGCTGGTGGCGAAGGCGACTTCGACTCCCGCCCACCGTGTTCCGCGAGCCAGCGGGTTAGCGATCGTGGCGGTTTGGGCGTTGGCCGTGGCATGCGAGGAGCCCACGGCGACCACCACCACACCCAGGCCGGGGTCGAACCGCGACGCGCCGGCGGCGGTCAGGCGTTGCCCGAGGACCTGGACCAGGCGGCTGTCCTCGCCCAGTGTGGGCGCAACCCGAACGGCGGCACCGGACTGCGCGATCATCGCCGGAATATCGACGCGGGCATGGTAGGCGCTGGCCAGCAGCAAGGGCACCACGACGGTGTCGGAACCCTCGGTGGGGCGCTCGCCCAGCACGTCCGGCAGCTTCGGGGAGTTGTGCTCGCAGAACGCCACCCGCACGGCGTATTCGGGCGCCACCCGCCGCAAGTGGCCGGCGATCGCATGGGTGTTGGCCGCCGAGCGCGGATCGCGGCTGCCGTGGGCGGTCAACACCAGCGTGGTGGTCACGAGACGTGCAGCCCGCATTCGGTTTTGGCCAGGCCGGCCCAGCGCCCGCTGCGCGGGTCGGCGCCGGCTTCGGGTTTCCTGGTGCACGGTGCACAGCCGATCGAGGGATAGCCCTCCTCGATCAACGGGTTGACCAGCACGTTGTTGGCCACGATGTAGGCGTCCATCTCCGCATCGGTCCACGCCGCCAGGGGGTTGACCTTCACCAGGCCGAACTGTTCGTCGAAACTGATCAACGGTGCGTTGGCGCGGGTCGGGGCCTCCACCCGGCGCAGCCCGGTCACCCACGCCGAGTAGCCGCGCAGGGTGCGAGCCAGCGGCTCGACCTTGCGCAGCCGGCAACACGTCGCCGGATCGGACGCGAACAGGTCTTTGCCGCGGGTGCTGTCCTGCTCGGCGACCGTCTGCTCCGGGGTGACATTGACCAGCGCGATGTCATGCACCGACTCCACCGCATCGCGGGTGCCGATGGTCTCGGCGAAGTGGTAGCCGGTGTCGAGGAACAGCACCGGCACACCGGTGCGGACCTTGGCCGCCAAGTCCACCAGCACGGCGTCGGCCATGTTCGACGCCACGACATAGTTGCAGTCGGCGGCCGAACCGCCGGGCCCGCCGAAGTGGGTATCGGTCCACTCCAGCAACTCCCGGGCCGAAGCGCCGTCGAGCTCGGCCGCACCCTTGGCGGCCAGCTCGCGCAGCTCCGCTTCGCTATGGGGCCTCACCGCAGATCATCTTCTTCCGCACGCACCGCCCACTGCGCGAACCGTTCGCCAGGGTTGCGCTGCTTGATGAAGTTGCGCACCACCCGCTCGATGTAGTCGCCCAGGTCGTCGCTGTAAACCTTGTGCTGGCGCAGCTTGCGCCCGAATCCGCTGTCGGCGCCCAGGCTGCCGCCGAGGTGCACCTGGAAGCCGGGGACCGAATTGCCGTTGCCGTCGTCGATCATCTGGCCCTTGAAGCCGATGTCGGCCACCTGGATGCGGGCACACGAGTTCGGGCATCCGTTGATGTTGACCGTGATCGGCACGTCCAGCACGGCGTTGAGGTCGTCGAGTCGCTGTTCGAGTTCGGGGACCAGGCTCTGGGCCCGCACCCGGGTCTCAACGAACGAGAGCTTGCAGAACTCCAGGCCGGTGCAGGCCATCAGGTTGCGCCGCCACGGCGACGGGTTGGCCGGCAGTCCCAGGGCATCCAGCTCCGCGACCAGGTCGTCGACCTTCTCGTCGGGAACGTCGAGGATGACCAGCTTCTGGTACGGCGTGAACCGGGCCCGGTCGGAACCGACCTGCTCCATCAATTCCGCAACCTTGAGCAGCGTGGCGCCGTTCACCCGGCCGGAGATCGGGGCCACCCCGATCGCGTTGAGGCCATTGCGCGTCTTCTGCACCCCGACGTGGTCGACGGTCGCGGTGTGCTGCGGCGTGGGCGGCCCGTCGATCAGCGGGCGCTTGAGGTACTCGGTCTCGAGGACTTCGCGGAACTTCTCGACTCCCCAGTCCTTGACCAGGAACTTCAGCCGCGCCTTGGAACGCAGCCGGCGGTAGCCGTAGTCACGGAACAGGCTGGTGACGCCCTCCCAGACATCGGGCACCTCGTCCAGCGGCACCCACGCGCCCAGGCGCTGAGCCAGCATCGGGTTGGTGGACAGGCCGCCGCCGACCCACAGGTCGAAACCGGGCCCATGCTCGGGGTGGTTGACGCCGATGAACGAGATGTCGTTGATCTCGTGGGCGACATCCGGCAGGCCCGAGACCGCGGTCTTGAACTTGCGCGGCAGGTTGGCGAACTCCGGGTTGCCGATGTAACGGCGGACGATCTCGTCGAGCGCGGGCGTGGCGTCGAGCACCTCGTCGAGCGATTCACCGGCCAGCGGCGACCCGAGCAGGCCACGCGGACAGTCGCCGCAGGCCTCGATGGTCTGCAGTCCGACCGCGTCCAGCCGGTCCCAGATCTCCGGGACCTTCTCGATCTCGATCCAGTGGTACTGCAGGTTGTTGCGGTCGGAGATGTCCGCGGTGTTGCGGGCGTAGTCGACCGAGATCTGGCCCAGCGTCCGCATCGCGGCGGCCGACAGCGCCTTGCCGTCGCAACGCACCCGAAGCATGAAGTACTTGGCCTCGAGCAGGTCGGCGTTCTCGTCGCCGGTGAAGGTGCCGTCATAGCCCTGCTCACGCTGGGTGTAGAGGCCCATCCAGCGGAAGCGCCCCCGCAGGTCGTCCTTGGTGATGGAGTCGAACCCCTGCTTGGAGTACACATCGATGATCCGGGCCTGTACGTTCAGCGCCGGGTCTTCCTGCTTGAACTGCTCGTTGTGGTTGACCGGTTCGGTCTCGCCGAGCGCCCACTGGGCCTCACTGCGCTTGGGCCGGCTCGGTGGAGCAGTCGGAGTGGCGGTCATCGATTCTCCTTAAAAGGGGAGCCGGCGGGATCGAGCGCGGTCTGCCGGCAACTGTCTCCGGCGGCGCAGATCCGACGGCCAGCTGGCAAAAACAGGTGGGGCGGTTCTACGACATCAAGGCAGACAGCGACAGCTGCATACACGCTTGAGATCGATATGCCGCCGAGCCACCAAGGCAACCCCGGACGAGGTGCAGTAGGCGGCGGTCACACGGGCGATTATGCCATGGATGCCAAAAATCTTCCTTACCGGCGCAAAGTTGTGATCGTCGTGAGCAAAACTCATTTGGGGCCCGATGCTGAGGCGGTGGGGCGGGGAGCGGGTCGGAACGGTTCGGGGGTGAGGAAACTCCGGGGCCGGGCCACCGCAGCGGGACAGCCGATCGGAAGGCGGGTGGGACAGGTGAGTGTCGACTTCGGATGGGAACCGGCGTGGGATCCACCGCCGGCCGCCGACCCGCCGTCGCGTACGAGCGGCCGGGCTCAGCTGCGCCGCTGGCTGGCCGTGGCGACATTGGCGGCCACCGTCGGGTGCGGCGGATGGCTGGCCGTCCAGCATTACCAAACTCACCTCGCCGGTGAACAGGCATTGGCGGCAGCCGAAGCATATGTGTTGCGGCTCAGCAGTTTCGACGCCGACAACATCGATCGCAACTTCGCCGACATCACCGATGGCTCGACCGGTCAGTTCCAGACCATGCACACCCGCTCCAGCGTGCGGTTGCGCCAGCAACTGATCGACAATCAGGCGACGGCGCGCGGCCACGTCGCCGAGGCAGTGCTGAAGTCCGCCGACCGCACCCACGCCGTCGTGGTGTTGTTGGTCGACCAGGCCGTGCGCAACGCCGACAACCCCGAACCCGTGCTCGACCACACCCGGATCCGGATGACCCTGGACAAGGTCGACGGTCGCTGGCTGGCCAGCAGGGTGGAGTTGGTATGAGGAAGTTCACAGCGCTTGCGGCCGGTGTGCTGGTGGCAGGCGCGGCCGAATTGTCCGGTGCGGCCAGCGCCGACCCCATTGACTGGGAGGCCATCGCGCTGTGCGAGTCCGGCGGGAACTGGTCGGCCGCCACCGGCGCCGGTTACGGCGGGCTGCAGATCAGTGCGGCGGATTGGGACGCCAACGGTGTGGGACTGCCCTCGCAGGCCACCCGGCAACAGCAGATCGTCGTCGCCAAGCGCATCATGGCCGCCCGGGGTCCCGGGGCATGGGCGGGATGTGTGTCGCGCGGAAGTACTGCGGCGGGCGCGCCGGTCGGCTCGCTGACCCACTATGTGACGACGCTCTACGCAGACACCCCTGGGACCGGCGCGCCGACCGACTGACTGACGGCACCGTCCCGCACTCCATGGGATGATCGGGCCCCATGACACCGACCCCGACTGCCGTAGAGCTGCCCGAGGTGGCGACGGCCCGACGCGGCGACGATGGCCCGTTCGGGGTGTATGTGCACGTGCCGTTCTGTTTCTCGCGGTGCGGCTACTGCGACTTCAACACCTACACCCCGGCGGAGCTCGGCGGCGCGAACCCGGATGCCTGGGTGACGGCGTTGGACAAGGAGCTGGAACTGGCCGCTGCCCGGCTGGGCACGCCGGCTGTCGACACGGTGTTCGTCGGAGGCGGAACGCCGTCGCTGCTGGGCGGGGTCCGGTTGGCGCGCGTGCTCGATCGCGTCCGCGCACACTTCAGGCTGGCCGACGGCGCCGAGGTCACCACCGAGGCGAATCCGGAGTCGACGTCGCCGGAGTTCTTCGAGACGATTCTGGCCGCCGGCTACACCCGGGTGTCGTTGGGCATGCAATCGGTGTCGCCGTTTGTGTTGGCCACCCTGGACCGTATTCATTTGCCGGGTCGGCCGGTGGCGGCCGCACGGGAGGCCCGCGCCGCGGGGTTCGAGCACCTCAACATGGACCTGATCTACGGCACCCCCGGCGAGACCGATGACGACCTGCTGCGTTCGGTGGACGCCGCGCTCGAGGCCGGCGTTGATCACGTGTCGGCCTACAGCCTGATTGTGGAAGACGGCACCGCGCTGGCACGTCGGGTGCGAAGTGGAGAGCTGCCCGCCCCCGAGGGCGACGTGGCGGCGCACCGCTACGAGCTGGTCGACCGGCAGCTGCGGGCGGCCGGCATGGACTGGTACGAGGTGTCCAACTGGAGCCGGCCCGGCGCGGCCTGCCGGCACAACCTGGGTTACTGGAACGGCGGCCGATGGTGGGGCGCGGGCCCGGGCGCGCACAGTTACGACGGCGCGCTGCGCTGGTGGAACGTCAAACACCCCAACACCTACGCGCAACTGCTGGAGCGCAACACGCTGCCGGTGGCCGGCTTCGAGGAGCTCTCCGACACCGACCGGCACACCGAGGATGTGATGCTGCGACTGCGGATGCGTGAGGGGCTGGCGCTGGCGGTTCTGGATGAGAGCGAGCGCGAGCGCGCCGCAACCGCGGTCCGCGACGGACTGCTGAACGACGACGGTCAGCGGCTGGTGCTGACCGACCGCGGTCGGCTCCTGGCCGATGCGGTGGTGCGTTCCCTGCTGGGCTAGCGGGGGCCTCGACCAGCGGCAAAAGCCCTGCTCACCGACGGATCGGTGGGGTGGGGTGCGCATCTCGTGGTAGGTAAGGCTACATTTACTAACGTGTCCGAGGTCGGTGTCGAAACAGTCGTCAAAGCTGCGTCGTCGGTGCCGTTGCCGCCGGGCATCGAGCCGGCCGAGCTGGCGGCCGCGCTGGCCGCGGAACTGCCGGAACGCGACGGTCAGGACTACCTGCTCTATGAGCGGGCCGGAAGCTGGACCCTGGCCGCCGGGGTGCGTGCGGCCGTCGAACTGGACAGCGACGAGCTGCGCACGGTGCGCGACGGGGTGGTACGTCGCGAACACTGGCGGGGTCGGCCCGCCGCGGTTCTCGGCGAGGCAGTGGACCGGTTGCTGCTCGAGGCGGCTGAGGTATTCGGCTGGGTGGCTTTCGAATTCGGCACCTACCGCTTCGGGCTGCAGGATCGGCTGGCGCCGGGGACCGCGCTGGCGCGAGTGTTCTGGCCGCAGACCCGCATCGTGATCACCGCTGAGCAGGTCGAGATGTTCGGCCCCACCGACCACGCGGTCGAGGTGGTGGAGCGGCTGTTGGCCGACGGGATTCCCGCGCTGGCCGAGCCGTCACCGATAGTGGTCGACGCCGACGGTGCCGACTACCGCGGCCGGGTGGCGAACGCGGTCGAGGAGATTCGCGCCGGCGGCTACCGCAAGGTGATCCTGTCCCGCTGCGTCGACGTGCCGTTCGCACTCGACTTCCCCTCGACCTACCGATTGGGCCGGCGGCACAACACTCCGGCGCGCTCATTCTTGTTGCGGCTGGGCGGGATCCGGGCGCTCGGGTACAGCCCGGAGCTGGTGGCTCAGGTGCGCGGCGATGGTGTGGTGGTCACCGAGCCCCTGGCCGGGACACGGGCACGTACCGGGAATCCCGCGATCGACGCAGCGGTGCGAGCCGAGCTGGAATCCGACGCCAAAGAGATCGTGGAGCACGCGATCTCGGTCCGCACCTCGGTGGACGAGGTCACTGAGATCGCCGAGCCCGCCACAACCGTCGTCGCCGACTTCATGACCGTTCGGGAGCGGGGGAGCGTTCAGCATCTGGGGTCGACGGTGCGGGGTCGCCTGGATCCTGCCCGCGATCGGATGGATGCTCTCGAAGCGCTGTTCCCGGCGGTGACCGCGTCGGGGATTCCCAAATCGGCGGGAATCGACGCCATCCTGCGGCTCGACGAGTGCCCACGCGGTCTGTACTCCGGTGCGGTGGTGACGTTCTCGGCCGACGGCGGCCTCGATGCCGCGCTGACCCTGCGGGCCGCCTACGACGACGGTACGCGCTGCTGGTTGCGGGCCGGAGCGGGTGTCATTGCCGAGTCGCGGCCGGAGCGGGAATTCGAGGAGACCTGCGAGAAGCTGGCCACCCTGGCGCCGTATCTGATCGCCGACCGCTGAGACCGCCGCATCACACGCGGAGTGCTATACCCTAGAGGGTATAGAAGGCGGCTCGGGGAAGGACCTCACGTGCTCGATGACGAAGACAGCGTCAAGTCGGTGTTGAACCGGCTGCGCCGGGCCCACGGCCAGCTCGCCGGAGTGATCGCGATGATCGAAGCCGGCCGCGACTGCAAGGACGTGGTGACCCAGCTTGCCGCGGTCTCGCGGGCGCTGGACCGGGCGGGCTTCAAAATCGTCGCGAGCGGGCTTCGCGAATGCCTGGCCGGTGAATCCGCCAGCGGCAGACCGCCGATCTCCGAAGAGGAGCTCGAGAAGCTGTTCCTCGCCCTGGCCTAGGGCGAGCCGGCGCGCGCCGAGCGGTCAGTGCAGTAGGGAGTCGGCGAGCAGGCCGCTGACCATCGACTCGATGGTCGATTCGATCGATGAGGCCAGGGTGGCGGTGACCGATGCCACGGCCTGGGTGCGCAGCCGCACCAGCATGCCGATCAGCTCAGCGATCTCGGTGTCGGCCGGCAGGGGCGCGCCGGGCTGGATCCGGGTCAGGACATGCTCGGCTCCGGCGCGCACCAGCATCTGGCTGATCGCATCGATGTGCGGCAGGGACTGCTCGTAGAGGTCGATGAGCTTGTCGATGGCGATCCCGTAGCCGCGGACCTCATTGAACGCATCGATGAGTTTGGGCCGGGTGATGGTGGCAACGGAGCCGGCCTCGTTGAGTCGGATCACCCCGAGCGCCACCAGTCGCCGCATCGCCGGCGGGTCGCCGATCCGGCGCTCGGCCTCCGCCCGTGGCATGGTCTCGGGCCGTTCGGTGGTCCAGCTGCCGGCGAGCGCGCTTTCCAATCCCAGGATGTCGCCGAGATCCTTGCCCTGCTCCCAGGCGCCGATCATCTCCTTGACGTGCGCGAGGGTGTAGCCGCGGTCGAGCATCGAGGTGATCAGCCGGAGCCGGGTCAGGTGGGTGTCGTTGTACAACGCGATCCGACCGACCCGCCGCGGCGGCGGCAGCAGATCCCGGTCCCGGTATACCCGCACGTTGCGGGAGGTAGTGCCGCCCAATCGGGCTAGCTCGTCGATCCGGTACTCCCGAGATGCCGTGCTGCCGCCCGGATGACGGACCACGATCTCGAAGAGCTGGGTGACCGCGGCCTCGATCACCCCGCGGGACTCGCGCCGCACCCGGCGGGGAACCCGCCGGAGGTTGGCCAGCACCCCGGCGATGGAGTCCGGCTTGGCGGGGCGATCCGCGGCGGTCATGCCACTGCGTGGTAGTCGGCGAGACGGAAACTACGCATCTGCCGAAGGTACTGGGTCGCGAACCCCGGGTACATAGACGCGTTGAAGCCGTCCTCGGTCAGATACCAGCTGCGACACCCCGACATCCAGGTTGTCTTGCGCAGTCGCTGTTGGATCTGCTCGTTGTGACGACGCTGCACGTCCGCACGTACGTCGAGGTAGCGCAGACTCCTGGTGCGGATCGCGTTGACGGCACGCACCACGTAGTCGATCTGTCCTTCGACGTACACCAGCAGTGAGTTGTGGCCGGGACCGGAGTTGGGGCCGGTCATGAAGAACAGGTTCGGGTAGCCGTGGGTCTGAATGCTCTTGAAGGCCTGGGCGCCACCGCTCCAGTCCGTGGCCAGCGACCGACCGCCCAGCCCGGTGACCGGGAACGGCGGGCCGGTCAGGTGCACGTCGTAGCCGGTCGCGAACACGATGGCGTCCAGCTGGTGTTCCACGCCGTCGCTGGTGCGGATGCCTGACGGGCTGAGCGTGGCGATCGGCCAGGAGATCAGCTTGCAGTTGTCGCGCTGCAGGGCGGGGTAGTAGTCGCTGGAGACCAGCATGCGCTTGCAGCCGGGGGTGAAGTCCGGGGTGAGCTGACGGCGCAGCCACGGGTCTTTGACCGTTGCCCGCAGGTGCGCCTTGCCCAGCTGGGCCACCAGGCCGCTGAGCGGGGTGTTCCACACCAGCGCGGTGGCGCTGGCCTCATGTCCCCAGAACAGTGCTTGGCGAGCAAGCTGTTGGGCCGCCGGCACTTTGGCGAACAGGCCCTGCACTGCGGCGGGCATCGCCACGTCCAGACGGGGGATCACCCAGCCCGGAGTGCGTTGAAAGACTTTGACGAAACCGGCTCGGTCGACCAGTTCCGGGATGATCTGTACCGCGCTGGCTCCGGTGCCGACGACCGCGACCTTCTTACCGGTGAAGTCGTAGTCGGGGTCCCACCGGGCGCTGTGGATCTTGCGTCCGGTGTAGGAGTCCAGGCCGCGGATGGCAGGAAAGCTGGAGTCCGGCAACGGGCCCGAGGCGAGCACCACGGTGCGGGCCCGAAATTTCGTGCGCCCGGCGGACACCGTCCACACGCCTTCGTCGTCATCGAACGTCAGCCTGGTGACCTCGGTGCGGAATCGAATGTGGCGGCGCAGGTCGAAGCGATCCACCATGTCCTCGATGTGCGCACAGATCTCGCCGGCCGACGGATAGGCCCGCGACCAGTCCGGGTTGGCGACGAACGAGAACGAATACAGCAGCGACGGAATGTCGCATGTGGCACCCGGATAGCGGGTGTCGCGCCAGGTTCCCCCGACCCGATCGCTGCGCTCCAGGATGATGATCTCGCCCGTGTCTGCCAGGCCGGCCTCCGCCAGTTTGATCGCCGCACCGATCCCGCTGAAGCCGGCGCCCACGATCAGGGTCTGGTAGACGTGTGCGCGTGCCATATCAGGCGGCCGGCTCGTGGGTGAGCTCTTTGAACCAGCTCGGGATCGGTTTGAGCAGCCGTCTGGGGTAGAAGCCGGACAGCCAGACCGCGGGATTGGCCACGAGGTGATATGGGCTGTTCGGGTTGGCCATCCAGCCGGAGTAGCGCTTGACCACCTGGTAGGCCGGCACCCGCCGGGTATGTTCGCCGCGCTCACCGAACTGCGTGAAGCGAGACAGGGCGGCGTAGAGGCGCTGGGGATCCAAGCCCATGCCGATCACCTCGTTGCGGATCCGATTGAGCAACGGGATCGAGATCAGCGCACCGACGATCAGCGACGGGGAGGCGACGGTGCCGACGAACTCGATGGCCAGCCTGCGGGCGTCGGCGTGGCCGATCATCTCCAGGACCTCGAAATCAACGGCGATGTGCCGAGATTCGTCGTTGTTGATCTTCTCGAACACCTGGTGGCAGACCGGGTCGTCGACCTCGTCGAGCAGGAACTTCAGCAGCGCCCCGTCGAGGGCGACTTCCAGCATCGGGATCACGGTGCCCAGTACCGACAGCGGCATGTCGTCGGAGTAGTCGTCGAGCCATTGCATCGCCAGCCGGATATTCACATTGGGTTCGGGCATCTCGCCGTCTTCGAGCATGCCCCAACGCTTCATCAGCGCCAGCTCGGCGTTGGCGTGGCGCTGCTCCTCAGCGTGGAAGTACCGGTAGATCTCGGCCAGCGTCGCGGTTGGGGCCTTGCGTGCCATGGCCGCGAAGCCGCGGGCGCCGATGTTCTCGATCCAGCACAGGTCGGCCATGAACTTCTTGAGCTTGGGCACCATCTCAGGGCGGATCAGCTCGGCTCCCGGTGCGTCCCAGTCGATATCGGCCAGTGCCCACTGCCGGTCCTTGATCTTGGTGAGCATGACGTCCATGTCGAGAGCCATTGTGATCTCCTTCAGTCGGACCGACCTGGCAATGCCGCACTGGCCCGGAATGCCAGCCCGATGGTTCGGGTGAATGTCTCCGGCGCGAAACGCTTGACACTCCAACCGATCTTGGCGTCCAGCTGCGGCATGCAGTACAGACCGCCGCGGTCGTAGGTGTCCAGGCAGTCGCGGGCAACGCGTTCCGCGGAGAAGCCGAAGCGCATCAGCCGGTTGGCGGCCTCGCCGGACTGGGCGGTGACCCGGCCCGATTCGACGATGTTGGTCTTGACGAACGTCGGGCACAGCACGGTGACGCCGATTCCGGTACCGGACAATTCGGCCGCCAGCGTCTCCGACAGCGACAGCACGCCGGCCTTGCTGACGTTATAGGCCGCCATCTCCGGGGCGGCGCCGAACGATGCGGCGGAGGCGACGTTGATGATGCCGCGGGGTCGGTCGGAGCCGGCCTCGCGCAGCAGCGGCGTGAAGACATGGCAGCCGTGGATCGGGCCCCAGAGGTTGATGCCCAGCGTCCAGTTCCAGTCGTCCAGCGCCATCTCGCCGATCGGCAGCCCGCCGGCGCCGACACCGGCGTTGTTGATCACCAGGGTGGGCGAGTGGCCGAACCAGGACTGCGCGGCCTCGGCCAGCGCGGCGACCTCATCGATGGCCGAGACGTCACAGTGCACGGCGGTGGCGCGACCGCCTGCGCCGGCGATGGCCTCGACGGTGCGTGCAGCGGCCTCGTCGTCGATGTCGCTGCAGACCACGGCGCTGCCGCGGCGCGCGAGCTCGACGGCGAAGGCCGCTCCGATACCGCTTCCGGCGCCGGTGACGACGGCGGAGGCCCCATGGCTGCGTTTGGGAGATCGGCCAAGGATCATGTGACCGAGTCAACAATCAATGGTGCCATTAGTCAATGGCAATGTTTTAGAGCCTGGTGCGGGCCGGTCCGGCCCGCACCAGGCTCTGATTCCGCGCGAGCGCTGGAGTTTCCAGCTCTCGCGCGGGACGCTTGGCCCAGCGACTAGCTGAACAGATCAGTCAGCCAAGTCCAGTCGAATAGGCTGGCGTCTGCCAGCGCGCCACCCACGCCGCTGTCGATCGAAACATCGACGTCCGGTACCGGCAGTTCCTTGGTCAACGCTTCCGCGATCAGGGAGGGGAATGCATCGAAGAAGTAGTTGAAACTGCCCGTCGGGGAGATCAGGCCGATGAATGCGGCATGGGGCTCTTCGGCCGTGGAGCCGTCGGGAACACCCCAGGGAACGTAGCCGTTGAGCAAGGCGTCAAAGGGGTTCTGCGCTATGTGGTCACCGGTGTCGGTGAAATTGTCCGCCAGAGCGAACTGGAAGCCGGCGAGCGGCTCGATGATGTAGCGCGAGGCGTCTTTCCAGAAGCTGAAGTCGCTGAATACATCCAAAACGTTTGCCCACACCTGAGCCAGTTCGCTACCCATGCTGAGGATGCCGGGAATCTCCTCGGTGCCCCCGCGCGGGATGTGGTTGAACAACGGCTGGAAGATGTTCTGAGTGTTGAACAACATGTCGTTGTTGAGCAGGTTGTAGGCGTTGGAGAAGTCGCCTTCTTCAATCTGCTCGATGATCAAGGGGATGATGGTTTCGAGGCCTTTTGAACCGCCCAAGCCCGACCAGATGCCTTCGACGCCCGCCCATGCCTGCTCGAAGCTGTCGTTGGCGACTTGACCGTAGTAGCTACCGAGTTCGCCGAGGGCCGAAAAGATCGGATTCGGGCCGGTGATCAGGTCGAATACGTGCTCGAGGTTGTCCGAGGTGCTGGTGAGCTGCACGTCGGCCTGGTTGACCGTCGTCAGTGGAGCGGCCGGGTTCACGGCGATCACGCCGGCGCCGGCCAGGGCGACACCCGCGGCCAAAATGCCCGTGGCACGGGTGTTCAAAGGGGTGCCGCGGTCGGTTGAACCGGCGGCAAGGGCGAGCTGCATCGCTTCTCCTTATCGTGACCTCATCTGACGTGAGGTTTTTATCTACCTACAACGCGGGCTCACTTAACCAAAGCGGAAGTTATCAGGCAAGCCTTACCTTACCAAACGTGGCGCGAGTCACAGGATAGGGCAAGCTAACCTTAGTTTCGAATCTGGTGTAGCGTCCCTCACCATGAGCGCTTCATCCCCCGATGTCATCACCGCTGCGCTGCGTGAGATCTTGCGAGACGACCTGCAGGTCGACCTCAACCGCGTGACTCCGGAATCACGGCTGGTGGACGACGTCGGCCTCGACTCGGTGGCCTTCGCCATCGGCATGGTCGCCATTGAGGATCGGCTGGGTGTAGCGCTGTCTGAGGAAGACCTGTTGACTTGCGACACGGTCGGGGACCTGGAGGCCGCCATCCGGGCGAAAGCCCCCGCCGACGCGTGAGTGTGCTGGCCAGCACCCTGACCCGGGCGATGACCGGGTCGCAACACGACCTGGTGGTCTTCGACCCCGACGCGGGCGTCTGGAACCGCCATCCGTGGCAGCAGGTGCACGCCCGGGCCGAAAGCGTGGCCGCCCGAATTCTGGACGGCGATAACGCCGGGGCGGTCGGGCTGGTCGGGGAGCCGACCGCAGATCTGGTCGCCGCGATTCAGGGGGCGTGGTTGGCTGGTCGCAGCGTGTCGGTACTGCCCGGGCCGGTGCGCGGCGCCGACCCCCGGCAATGGGCGCAGGCCACGCTGGATCGCTTCCACGGAATCGGGGTCAGCACCGTGTTGAGCCACGGACCCGTGTTGGACCTGCTACGCGCCGAGGAGAGCGGTCGCAGCCTGGCGGTGGATGACGTTGCCGCAGCTGCCGGCACCGGTCGCTCGGTCAATCCGGTCACTCCCAACACCGACGTGCCCGCGGTATTGCAGGGCACGGCCGGGTCCACCGGCACCCCGCGCACCGCCCAGCTGTCACCGGCTGCGGTGCTGGCGAACGTCTCCGGCTTGAGCATGCATGTCGGCGTCGATCCGGCGGACGATGTCGGCTGCAGCTGGCTGCCGCTCTACCACGACATGGGGCTGACCTTCCTGCTCAGCGCGGCGCTGACCGGCTCGGAACAGTGGTTGGCCCCCACCGCGGCATTCGCCGCATCGCCATTTCGGTGGCTGAGCTGGCTGCACGACAGCCGCGCCACCATGACGGCCGCGCCCAACTTCGCCTACGCCGTGATCGGCAAATACGCCCGGCGCGTCCCCGAGGTGGATCTGGGCCGGCTGCGGGTCGCCATCAACGGCGGCGAACCCGTCGACTGCGCGGGGCTGGAGCGATTCGTCACCGAGCTCGCCAAATTCGGTCTGGATCCCGGTGCCCTCATGCCATCCTACGGCCTGGCCGAAGCCACCTGCGCGGTGACCGCGCCGCTGCCTGGCGTCGGTCTTCAGTGCGACGAAATCGTCGGCGTGCCAAGCAATGACACCGCGGCCATGCGAAGGCACGCGGTACTCGGTGAACCGATCCCCGGGATGCAGGTCCGGATCCGCCCGGTGACCGATGACCACGAGGAACTGGTCGGGCGTGAGGTCGGCGAGATCGAAATCCGCGGCACGTCGATGATGTCGGGTTACCTCGGTCAGTCGGCGCTGGACCCGGATGGCTGGTTTGCCACTGGTGACCTCGGCTACTTCACCGATGCCGGGCTGGTGGTCTGTGGCCGGGCCAAGGAGATCATCTCGATCGCCGGACGCAACGTGTTTCCCACCGAGATCGAACGCGTAGCCGCCGAGGTGCGAGGGGTCCGTGAGGGCGCAGTGGTGGCGGTCGGCACGGACGGGCTCCGCCCGGGACTGGTGATCGCCGCGGAGTTCCGCGGCCGCGATGAGACCGGCGCACGGGCCGACCTGATCTCCCGGGTGGCGTCGCACTGCGGGGTGGTGCCGGCAGCTGTGGTGTTTCTGGCTCCGGGATCGCTGCCCCGGACGTCGTCGGGGAAGCTCCGGCGGCTCGAGGTCAAACGCAACATGGAGGTTATGAAATGACTCAGGTGATTGCGGAGTCGGATATCGACGCTTACCGCGGTCTGCTCAACGAAGCGTTCGATCAGCAGGTGCAGAATTGGACGGCCGAAGCCGAGGTCAGTGGGCGCTTTCCGCGCAAACTGATCGAGCACCTCGGCCGGGCGGGAGTCTTCACTCGGAAATGGGCTGGAGCACAGCCTACCGACGTGGCCAAGCTTCTGGAGTTGGCCTACGCACTGGGGCAGCTCGGGTCTGCCGGCATCGGAGTCGGTGTGAGCCTGCAGGATTCGTCGATCTCGATTCTGCACCGCTTCGGCCGATCCGATTATCTCAAGGACATCTGTCAGCGGGCCATCCGTGGCGAAGCGGTGTTGTGTATCGGTGCTTCGGAGGAGTCGGGGGGATCGGACCTGCAGCGTGTGCAGACCGAGGCCCGCTCCGTGCGCGACGGTTTCGAGGTGCGTGGCCGCAAGAAGTTCGTATCGCTGTCGCCCATCTCCGACCACATACTGGTGCTGGCGCGCAGCATGGACCACGATGAGAGCAGTGGGCACGGCAACGTCATGATGATCGCGGTACCGACCGATCAGGTGCAGGTGCAGGAGCCGTTCAGCAAGGTGGGCGCGGGGCCGCTGGATACCGCACCTGTCGACATCGACACTTGGGTGCCCGCCGATGCTTTGATCGCCCGCGCGGGCACCGGGCTGGCCGCCATCTCCTGGGGCTTGGCTCATGAGCGTATGTCGATCGCCGGGCAGGTCGCTTCGTCCACGCAGAAAGTTCTCGGCATCACCCACGCGCGGATGATGCACCGCACCCAGTTCGGCGCCACCTTGTTCGAACATCAGGCGTTGCGGCTGCGAATGGCCGACATGCAGGCGCGAGTCGATCTGCTTCGCCACGGGCTCAACGGATTCGCGTCGGGGGGCAAGCTCGACTTGCGAACCTCCGCGGCGATGAAGGTCACCGCGGCGCGACTGGGCGAAGAGGTGATCGCCGAGTGCATGCATATCTTCGGCGGGGCCGGTTACCTGGTCGACGAGACGCCGCTGGGGCGCTGGTGGCGGGACATGAAGCTGGCTCGAGTGGGTGGCGGCACCGACGAGGTGCTCTGGGAGTTGGTCGCAGCCGGGATGCGACCCGACTACGAAGGCTACGCTGAGCTGTTCGACAGCGGATCGTCGTCGGGATAGCGCAGCACCGCGTAGAGCGCCATCTTGCGATAACCCATGTCGTGCTCGCCGAGGAAGACGCCGCCGACATATTCGGCCAGCCGGCGCATGGCCGTGTTGCGGTACTCGGGTTCGAACATCATCCGCCGGCACTGCGGTTCGAGCTCGAAGACGTAGTTCATGATGCGCGGCAACAGGATTGCTGCGAACCCACGATTGACCACCGCGGTATCGGCGACGGCGGCATGAATGCCCAAGTCATGCGGGTCGGCCTCGTAGTATTTGGCGATGGAATCCTTTGCAGCCCGGTAAATTTCGATATAGCCGCCGTCTTGCCCGTTCCGACTGAGGATCAGTGGCCGCGAATAGCTCCCAGTGACCTGGGCGGACAGATAGGCGCGCCAGCGGGCGGATGGCCAGGCGGACTCCCAGGTCTGGGCGAGGTGCGGTCGGTTCATCCATTCAGAGATCATCTCCGCGTCGGAGTCCGGGTCGGCCACCCGGATCTCGTAGGGCGCGGCCAGCGCCGGAATCGGGGGCGGCGGGACGCGGCGTACTTCGTCGGAAAGATCTGTCAGCTCGCGGTGCAGGATGGTTGCCGGGTCAGTCATAACGAGCAGCGAGCCTACCCCGAGCAGCCATCCCGACAACTGAGGGTAGGGTAACCTAGGTTCGGCTCGGGGGCGGGTCGTCGAGCCCGACTCCGCGGGGTGGGCCACCGTTGGCGAAAGGACCGGGATGGCGCGCGGCTTGCAGGGTGCGATTCTGCGGGGGTTCGGCGCTCGCGACCACATCGTCACGGTGCTCGAGACCAGCTGGATCGCTCCACACTGCATCCGGGTCTGGATGCATTCACCCACCCTGTTCACCGACGCGGCCGTCGAACCCAGTGCCTGGCTGCGATTCTGGTTCCCGGACCCGGACGGATCGGACACCGAATTCCAGCGTGCCTACACCATCGCCGAGGGCGACGCCGAGAGCGGGCGCTTCGCGGTCGACATGATGCTGCACGAACCCGCCGGGCCGGCCACCCGCTGGGCCCGCACCGTCGAACCCGGAGCCACTATCGCGGCGGTGTCGCTGATGGGCTCGTCGCGCTTCGAGGTGCCCGACGCCGACGCGCAGCCCGCCGGCTACCTACTGATGGGGGACTCGGCATCGATTCCGGGCATCAACGGAATCATCGACACCATCGCGCCCGACGTACCGATCGAGCTCTACCTCGAGCAGCACACCGACGATGATCTGTTGATCCCGCTGCGCGAGCACCCCCGGCTGCGGGTGCACTGGGTACCCCGCCGCGACGCGAATTCGCTGGCCGCGGCGATCGAGGCCCGGGACTGGTCGGACTGGTATGCCTGGGCCACCCCGGAGGCCGCGACGCTCAAGGCGCTGCGGACGCGGCTGCGCGACGAGTTCGGATTCCCCAAATCCGAGATCCACGCGCAGGCCTACTGGACCGCCGGACGCGCCATGGGCACCCAGCGCGGACCCGAGAAAGCCGAGGCCACCCCGCAGACGCCGTTGACTCTGCCGGCACCTGACACACATGCGAGTGAGGCGCCCGGTGAACGCAGAGTCAACGCCAAGGGGGCGTGGCGGGCCCAGGCGGCGGGTCGGCTGCTCGGTCGGCTGCGGGTACCGCTGATCGTCTCCGGTGTCCTGCAGGCCCTGATCACGCTGCTGCAGTTGGCGCCGTTTGTGCTGCTGGTTGAGCTGGCCCGGCTACTGGTCGCCGGCGCCGACGAGTCACGGCTGTGGACGGTCGGAGTCGCCGCGCTCTCCCTGCTGGGGCTGGGCACCCTGCTGGGCGCCGGGTTGACGTTGTGGCTGCACGTCGTCGACGCCCGCTTCGCCAGCGAGCTGCGGACACGACTGCTGAGCAAGCTCTCGCGGCTGCCGCTGGGCTGGTTCACCGCTCGCGGATCCGGCTCTATCAAGCAACTGGTCGCCGACGACACCTTGTCCCTGCACTATCTGGTCACCCACGCCATCCCCGACGCCGTCGCCGCCGTGGTGGCACCGGTCGCGGTGCTGGTCTACCTGTTCGTGGTGGACTGGCGGGTGGCCCTGGTGCTCTTCCTGCCGGTGCTGGTCTACCTGGTGCTGACGTCGATGATGATGACCCAGTCCGGCCCCAAGATCAGTCAGGCGCAACGCTGGGCCGAGCGGATGAACGGCGAGGCCGGCACCTACCTCGAGGGTCAGCCGGTGATCCGGGTGTTCGGCGGCGCCGCCGCCTCCACCTTCCGCCGCCGCCTCGACGGCTACATCAACTTTCTCGTGGACTGGCAGCGGCCCTTCGTCGGCAAGAAGACCCTGATGGACCTGGTGACCCGCCCGTCGACCTTCCTGTGGCTGATCATGCTGGCCGGCGCCCCGCTGATCATCGCCGGCCGAATGAACCCGGTGAACCTGTTGCCGTTCCTGCTGCTGGGCACCACCTTCGGAGCGCGACTCCTGGGTATCGGCCTGGGCGTCGGCGGCATCCGCGGCGGCATGCTCGCCGCGCGGCGGCTACAGATCGCCCTCGACGAACCCGAACTCGCGGTCGAGCAGCACGCCACTGCGGTGCCGACGGCAGAGGTCGGAACGGTGCGCTTTGAAGCGGTCTCCTTCGGCTATCGCCCCGGCGTCCCGGTGATCCGCGATGTGTCCCTGACGTTGCAGCCGGGCACGGTGACCGCACTGGTCGGCCCCTCCGGCTCGGGAAAGTCGACCCTGGCCGCGCTGCTGGCCCGGTTTCACGACGTCGAGGCCGGCTCGATATCGGTTGATGGACAAGACATCCGGTCGCTGACAGCCGAGGAGCTCTACCAGCGGGTGGGATTCGTCCTGCAGGAAACCCAGCTGGTGCACGGCAGCGTGCGGGACAACATCGCGCTGGCCGTCCCCGACGCCACCGACGAGCAGGTACACGCCGCCGCCCGCGAAGCCCAGATCCACGACCGGATTCTGCGGCTGCCCGACGGCTACGACACCGTGCTCGGCGCCGCGGCGGCGCTTTCCGGTGGGGAGCGTCAGCGGCTCACCATCGCTCGCGCCATCCTCGCCGACACACCCGTGCTCATCCTGGACGAGGCCACCGCGTTCGCCGATCCGGAATCGGAATACCTGGTGCAGCAAGCGCTGAACAGATTGACCCGGGACCGCACCGTGCTCGTGATCGCCCACCGGTTGCACACCATCACCGGAGCCGATCAGATCGTCGTGCTCGACGACGGTCGGATCGTCGAACAGGGCAACCACGACCAGTTGCTGGCAGCAGGCGGTCGCTACCTGCAGTTGTGGCAGACCGGCCGTGCCGCGGCCACCGTCGGCGCGGAGGCAGGCCGATGATTCGCACCCTGATCCAGCTGATCCCGCGCGAGCGCCGCGGCCAGATGTCCCGCTACGTCGCACTGACGTTGGCGTCGGTGGCGGTGCGGGCAGCCGGGACTGTGCTGCTGGTCCCGCTGGTGAGCGCACTCTTCTCCGGCACCCCGAGTTCGGCGGTGGTATGGCTGGGGTGGCTGACCGTCGCCACCGCCGCGGGTTGGCTGATCGACTTCGCTTGCGCCCGAATCGGATTCGACCTGGGTTTCGCCGTCCTCGATCGCACTCAACATGACGTGGCCGACCGGCTGCCGGGCGTCCGGCTGGGCTGGTTCACGCCCGCCAACACCGCCGACGCGCGACAGGCGATCGCCGCCACCGGCCCCGAACTGGTCAGCCTGGTGGTCAATCTGCTGACCCCCCTGATCAGTGCCATCCTGCTGCCGCCGGCGATCGCACTGGCCCTGCTCGGGGTGTCCTGGCAGCTCGGTCTGGCGGCGCTGGGCGGTGTCCCGCTGCTGCTGGGGGCGCTGTGGGCGTCCAACCGGCTCAGCGCCCGCGCGGACGCCGCGGCCGGCGAGGCCAACACCGCCCTGACCGAACGGATCATCGAGTTCGCCCGCACCCAGCAGGCGCTGCGCGCGGCACGGCGCGTCGAGCCCGAGCGCAGCACCGTCGGGCAGGCGCTGAGCGCCCAGCACGGCGCGGCGATGCGGCTGCTGCTCATGCAGATTCCCGGGCAACTGCTGTTCAGCCTGGCCAGCCAGGGTGCCCTGATCCTGCTCGCCGGCAGCACCACCGCGTTGACCGTGACCGGCACACTGAGCGTGCCCGAGGCCATCGCCTTGATCGTGGTGGCGGCTCGCTACCTGGAACCGTTCACCGCCATCAGCGAGCTGGCGCCGGCCCTGGAGTCGACACGGGCTTCTCTTGCGCGGATCCGCGCCGTGCTCACCGCACCGGAGGTCACGGTCGGCCCCCGCCGGGCATCGGAGGACAGCGGCGCGGTGCGTATCGAGTTCGACGACGTCACGTTCGGCTACGACCCGGCCGGCCCCCCGGTGCTCGACCGGGTCAGCTTCGCCCTGCAGCCCGGCACCACCACGGCTATCGTCGGGCCGTCCGGCTCGGGCAAGAGCACCATCTTGTCGCTGATCGCCGGACTGCACGAGCCCACCGGCGGCCGGGTGATGCTCGACGGTGGGAACGCGGCCGAGCTGGACGCTCCGTCGCGGCGGGCCGTCACCAGTGTGGTGTTCCAGCATCCCTACCTGCTCGACGGCACGATCCGCGACAACATCCTGGTCGGAGACCCCGACGCCGATCAGGCATCAGTCGAGCGGGCCACCGAACTGGCCCGTGTCGACGAGCTGGTCGCCCGGTTGCCCGACGGCCCTGACACCAGAGTGGGGGAAGCCGGCGCGGCGCTGTCCGGCGGTGAGCGCCAACGGGTCAGCATTGCTCGGGCGCTGCTCAAACCCGCCCCGGTGCTGCTCGTCGATGAGGCGACCAGCGCCCTGGACACCGAGAACGAGGTAGCGATCGTCGCCGCCCTGAGCTCCGAACCGCGACCGCGCACCCGGGTGATCGTTGCGCACCGGTTGGCCAGCATCTCCCAGGCCGACCGCGTGCTGTTCATTGACGACGGTCGGGTCATCGAGGACGGGACCATCGATGAATTGCGCGCGGCCGGTGGACGTTTCGCCGAGTTCTGGCGGCAGCAACACGATGCCGCCGGATGGCAGATCCACGCCGGGTAGCCGAACCCAACCGGACGCAACAGGGCTCGTCGTCGCGTCAGCTGTGCGATCATTCAGTCGTGAACGCCGACGATGACCCGGAGGCCCGCATACGGGAGTTGGAGCGCCCGGTGTCGGTCTCCGCCCGTCCGGTGGAACTGACCGTCTCATCGGGCTCCATCGACGGGAGGCCGCCGGGGTCGGGCAACGGCAGGATTCTCGCCGTCGTCGTCAGTGTGATCGCAGCGGCCTTGGTGATAGCAGGCTCGATCGCTGTTTTCGTGGCCGCTCGCGGCTTCACCACCTCCGCTGGGCACCCCACTGTGCCCAGCGGTTTCATCCCGATACCGTCCGCGGTACCGCCGGTCGTCGCCCCAACCCTGCCGCCGATCCCGAACCCGGTGGTGTCGGCCGAACCGGCGCCGGACGGCAACGTCACGCTGAGCATCACCGGGGCCGGGGAGAACAAGACGCTGGACTGCGCCGGCCGCTACGTTTCGATCAGCGGGGTCAGCAACACGGTGGAGCTCACCGGTCAGTGCGCCGGTCTGACCGTGTCGGGCATCGGCAACATCATCACCGTCGAATCGACGCCCACGGTCACGGCATCTGGTCTCAACAACCGGGTCACCTACCACTCGGGGAACCCGGAAGTCAGCACCTCGGGACTCGACAACGTGGTTGAGGCGGGCTAGGTCACCTCGCGTCACCCGAGCTGGTTGATCAACGCCTTCTTGTCGATCTTGCCGACCGCCGTGGTGGGCAGTGCCGGTAGCGCCGCCAGCTGATCGATCCGGATGTGGGTTGCGACCCCGGACTCGTCGAGGTGGCGGTTGAGCTCTGCCAAGGTCAGCGGTGAGCCGTTGAAGACCACTGCGGCGCAGATCTTTTCGCCCAGATATTGATCCGGCAAGCCGACCGCTGCGGCCGAGCGAACCGCCGGATGCTGCAGCAGGTGCGACTCCAGCTCGTCGGCAGCGATGTTCTCGCCGCCGCGGACGATCACGTCCTTGATCCGGCCGGTCACCTCCAGGTAGCCATTCGCCAACCGGCGGACCCGGTCACCGCTGCGGTAGAAGCCGTCCGGGCTGAAGGATCGCTCATTCGCCTCGGCCGCGTTGAAATAGCCGTTGATCGTGTAGGGCCCGCGCACCATCAGCTCGCCCTCGGATGCCTCGGCGCCGGTCTCGTCGACCACCCGCACCTCGTCGGCGGGGCACAGTGGCCGGCCCTGCGTGGTGTCGAGCAACTCCGCTGAGTCGCCGGGCCGGGTGTAGCAGAGCAACCCCTCGGCCATGCCGAACACCTGCTGCAGGCCCGGCGTCAGAACCTCCCGAATCCGGCGGGCGTCGCCCGGGGCCAGCTTGGCGCCGCCGACCTGCAGCAGTCGCAGGGTCGTCGGCCTCTGAGGCTCCCAGTCGCAGGCCTGCGCCCACAGCGTGGCCAACGCCGGCACCAGCGCGGTGACCGTCACCCGGTGCCGGGCGATGGTGGCGAATGCCGCCTCCGGGCTGGGGTCGGCGCCGAAGACGGTGGCCGCGCCCACCGACATGGCTCCCAGCAACCCCGGGCAGGCCAGCGGAAAATTGTGGGCGGCCGGCAGTGCCGCGAGGTAGACGTCATCGGCGGTCAGCTGGCACAGCTGCGCACTGGCGGTGGCGTTGTAGACGTAGTCGTCGTGGGTGCGGGGGATCAGCTTGGGCATCCCGGTGGTCCCACCGGAGACCAGCAGCAGCGCCGGCGCGGCGGGGTCGGGGGCGACCCGCGGCGCGGGGGCGCTCTCGCCCGCCTGGTCGAGGATGAGTCGTCTGAGCCCCAGCTCGGCGGCCATCGCCGGGTAGTCGAATCCCGCAGTGGCGTCGGGGATCACGATCCCGACAGCATCGCTGACCTCGGCCAGATGCCCGATCTCGGCAGCACGGTGTCCGGGTAGGCACAGCACCGGAACAGCGCCCAGCCGCAGCAGCCCGAACAGGGTGACCGCGAACGCGCAACTGTTGGGCAACTGCAGCAACACCCGGTCGCCGGCGCCGACACCCAGCCGGTGCAGACTGCCCGCCGCACGATCGGCGGCCGCATCCAACTGCGCATACGACAGCGTCGTGCCGTCATCGATCACCGCGCGCCGCTCGGGCCAACGCGTCGCGGCGTCGTCGAGCAGCGACGTCAAGGGCCGCCCGTTCCAGTAGCCGGCCGCACGATAGGCGGCGGCCCGCTCGTCGGGAAACGGTACGAACCCGTGCATGTGTACTCCCTGGCGTGCCGACGACCGAACCTGGATAGAGTAGCTTCGAGAAATTAGGGCAGCCTAACGAAGGGTGGAGTCGCGTCGTGGGGCCGGACGAGATACGCGCACAGGTCGCTGACCTGCTCGGCGCGGACGCCAGCGCCGTCGATCCCGAGGCAGATCTGGTGGGACAGGGTCTGGACTCGATCCGGATGATGAGCCTGGCCGGTCGCTGGCGCAAGCAGGGCATCGACGTCGACTTCGCCACGCTGGCCGCCGATCCCCGCATCACCGCGTGGCAGGACCTGTTGGGCCGGGGCGAACCGGCGCCGGAGACCGCCCCGATGGTCGATCCCGCTGATGCCTGCGCACCCTTTCCGCTGGCTCCCATGCAGCACGCCATGTGGGTGGGCCGCGACGACGACGTCGCGCTCGGCGGGGTGGCCGGGCACCTGTATGTGGAGTTCCACACCCGCCCCGGGGACCCGGGAATCGATCCGGGCCGGCTGGCCGCCGCAGCGAGTGCACTGGCCGCGCGCCACCCGATGCTGCGGGTGCAGTTCTCACCTGATGGCACCCAGCACATCCGGCCCGATGCCGAACTGCCCGTCGCCGTGCAGGATCTACGGGAACTCGATGCCACCGCGGTGGCCCAGCGGCTGGACGCCACCCGCGTGGCGAAATCGCACCAGCAGCTCGACGACGCGGTCTTCGAGCTCACGGTGTCGTTGCTGCCGGACGGAACCACGCGCCTCCACGTCGACCTGGACATGCAGGCCGCCGACGCCATGAGCTACCGAACCCTGATGGCGGATCTGGCCGCGGCCTACCGGGGGGAGACGTTGCCCGAGCTGGGCTACACCTACCGGCAGTACCGCCAGGCCACCGCCGAACACCAGCCCGACGAGAGCCATGCTCAGTGGTGGGCGCAGCGCATCCCCGACCTGCCCGACCCACCCAAGCTGCCCCCGCCCGCAGGCGCCCCCGCCGACCCGCGACGCAGTACTCGGCGGTGGCATTGGCTGGACCAGGACACCCGCGACGCGCTGTACGGTCAGGCCCGCGCCCACGGCGTCACACCGGCCATGACCTTGGCCGCCTCGTTCTCCCACACCCTGGCCAATTGGTCGGACGCACCCCGGTTCCTGCTCAATGTGCCGTTGTTCGGCCGGGAACCGCTGCACGACGACGTCGACAAACTGGTCGGGGATTTCACCTCATCACTGCTGCTGGATGTGGACCTGAGTCAGGCCGGCACCGGCGCTCAGCGCGCGCACGCCCTGCAGGACGCCATGCGCACCGCCGCCGCCCACGCCGACTACCCCGGCCTGGCGGTGCTGCGTGACCTGAGCCGCCACCGCGGCACGCAGGTGCTGGCGCCGGTGGTGTTCACCAGCGCGCTGGGTCTCGGGGAGCTGTTCGCAGATGAGGTCACCGGGGCGTTCGGCGCCCCGGTCTGGATCATCTCCCAGGGCCCGCAAGTGCTGCTCGACGCGCAGGTCACCGAGCTCGACGGTGGAGTCCTGGTCAATTGGGATGTGCGTGAAGACATGTTCGCGCCGGGCGTGATCGACGCCATGTTCGCTCACCACATCGCCGACCTGACCCGGCTGGCCGGCGGCGAGGGTTGGGCGGAGCCGGCGCCGGCAGCGCTGCCGGTCGACCAGGCCCAGGTGCGCAACTCGGTGAACTCGGGTACCGCTGAGCCCAGCGGAGAAGCGCTGCAGGACGGCTTCTTTCGCCAAGCCGACCGCGATCCCGATGCCGTCGCGCTGCTGCACGCCTCGGGGCAGTCGAGCTACGGACAGCTGCGCGATCAGGCATTGGCGGTGGCCGCCGCGCTGCGAGAGCGGGGCGTGCGACCCGGTGCCACAGTGGCTCTGCTGGGCCCCAAGGGTGCCGAGCAGATCCCGGCCCTGTTGGGAATCCTGGCCGCCGGTGCGGTCTATCTGCCGATCGCCGCCGATCAGCCGCCCGAGCGCAGACAACGAATTCTGGCTCTGGGCGGTGCTGCGCTGGCCCTGGTGACCGGGGATGCGGTGCCCGCCCTGCAGATTCCGGCGCTGGCGGTCTCCGAAGCACTGCAGCACTCCGCTGCGGTGGAACCGGTTCGCACCGATCCGGCCGAATTGGCCTATGTGGTGTTCACCTCCGGCTCCACCGGCGAGCCCAAGGGCGTCGAGGTCACCCATGACGCCGCGATGAACACCGTCGAAACCCTCAGCGCTCGCTTCGGATTCGCTCCGAGCGATCGCAGCTTGGCGCTGCTGACCCTGGACGCCGACATGTCGGTGCTCGACGTGTTCGCGATGCTTCGTGCCGGCGCGGCGATCGTGATGGTCGACGAGGCTGACCGGCGCAGCCCCGACGTGTGGGCGCAACTGGTGGCGCGGCACCGGGTCAGCGTGCTCAATCTGATGCCGGGGGCGTTGGAGATGTTGGCCGCCACCGGCGGTGAACTGTCTTCGGTGCGGGCGGTATTGACCGGTGGCGACTGGGTGCGCCCGCAATTGGCTCGACGGTTCGCCGAGGTGGCCCCCGGTGTGCGGTTCGCCGGACTTGGCGGGGCCACCGAAACCGCTATCCACGCCACGCTGTGCGAGGTCGAGGGTGAACCACCGGCGCACTGGGCCGCGGTCCCCTACGGCACCCCGCTGCCCAACATCGCCTGCCGGGTCGTCGGCGCCGAAGGAGCCGACCGCCCGGACTGGGTGGCCGGCGAGCTGTGGGTCGCCGGGCGCGGCATCGCCTCGGGTTACCGCGGCCGGCCCGATCTGACCGCCGAGAAGTTCGTCGAGCACGCCGGCCGAACCTGGTATCGCACCGGCGATCTGGCCCGCTACCTTCCCGACGGCACCTTGGAGTTCGTCGGCCGGGCCGATCACCGTGTCAAGGTCAGCGGCTATCGCATCGAGCTCGGCGAGGTCGAATCCGCGCTGCGCCGGCTGCCCGGGGTTGCCGAGGCGGTCGTGGTGGCGCTGACCGACGCCGGCGGGCGTGAGGTGCTGGCAGCCGCGGTGCGCACCGGTGATCCAGCGGTGAGCGTCGCCGAATTGCAGGCCGGGTTGGCCGAGTCGTTGCCTGAGCACATGATTCCCCGACAGCTGCGCCTGGTTGCGGCGATTCCCTACACGGTTTCCGGCAAGATCGACCGGCGGGCGGTGACGGCGGAGCTGGCCGCGGACATGGCGGCAGGCGATGGCTACCGCGAGCCGGCCGGCCCGCTGCAGCGCGCCCTGGCCGCGATCATCGCCGAGGTGCTCGGCGTCGCCCGGGTGGGGGCCGACGACGACTTCTTCGCGCTGGGAGGGGATTCGGTACTGGCCACGGCCGCTGTGTCCCGTATTCGCACCTGGCTGGACGCCCCGGGCGCCGTGGTGGCCGATATCTTCGCCACCCGAACCGTCGCAGGGCTGGCCGCCCGGCTGGCTGCTGCGGAGGACGCACCGAGACGGTTGGACGCGGTCGCCGAGGTGTATCTGGAAGTGGCGCAGCTCGATGCCGCCGACGTGCTGGCGGCAATCGGAAAGGAATGAGTTCCGGGCAACCGTGCCCGGTCGCCATGAGCCTCTAATTCTTTGTCACCCAACATCTCCCGGTGATCGGCGATCCCTTGTATGTGGTGGCACCGATAGGCCGGGTCGCACGATCTTGCCGAATTCACCGAGGGACCAGCGCATGGCGGGCAAGATGGGCTGCGACGATCAGTCATTCGCTTGTGCGGAGGTGAGCTCACCGTGCTGACCACGATCGACGGCCCGCCCGCCCCGGCTCGGGTGGGGCGCCCGGCAATGGGGGATTGCCGACCATGACGGCCCACATCGGCCACGAAGGGCACGACCACGGCCGCCCCAGCGTGGGTGTCGAGCACTCGGGCGCGGCGGAGATCGCGGAATACACCTGCCCGATGCACCCCGAGATTCGTCGGCCGGGCCCGGGTTCCTGTCCGATCTGTGGCATGGCGCTGGAACCGGTATTTGTCACCGCCGACACCGGCCCCAGCCACGAGCTGGCCGATATGACTCGCCGATTCTGGGTGGGCCTCGCCCTGGCGCTGCCGGTCTTCGTGCTGTCGATGGGCGGTCACCTGATCGGATTGGTGCCGGGTGTCATCTCGGCGCCGGTGTCGGCCTGGATTCAGCTGGTGTTGGCCACGCCGGTCGTGTTGTGGGCGGGGTGGCCGTTCTTCGTCCGCGGCTGGGACTCGGTACGCACCGGGAACTTGAACATGTTCACTCTCATCGCGATGGGTACCGGGGTGGCCTGGGGCTACAGTGTCGTCGCCACCGTCGCGCCCGATGTCTTCCCCGACTCGTTTCGCGAGATGGGCGTCGTCGACGTCTATTTCGAGGCAGCAGCGGTCATCACCGTCTTGGTGTTGCTCGGCCAAGTGCTGGAACTGCGGGCGCGCGAACAGACATCGGGTGCCATCAAGGCCCTGCTCAATCTGACTCCCAAGACTGCCCGGCGTATCCGTCCCGACGGCGCCGACGAGGAGATCGCCCTCGAGAACGTACAGATCGGGGATCGGCTACGCGTACGGCCCGGCGAGCGGGTGCCGGTCGACGGCGCCGTTGAGGAGGGCAGCTCCACCGTCGACGAGTCGGTCGTGACCGGAGAATCGATGCCGGTCACCAAGACCGCCGGTGACACCGTCATCGGCGGCACCATCAACCAGTCCGGCGGGCTGGTCATGCGTGCGGAAAAGATCGGCCGCGACACGATGCTGGCGCGGATCGTCGCCATGGTGGCCGAGGCGCAACGCTCTCGCGCACCGATCCAGCGGATCGCCGACCGTGTCGCCGGGGTGTTCGTCCCCGCGGTGATCGCCGTCGCGGTGATCGCGTTCATCGTCTGGGCCCTGGTGGGCCCCGACCCCAAACTGGCGCACGCCCTGATCGTCGCGGTCACCGTGTTGATCATCGCCTGCCCCTGTGCGCTGGGACTGGCCACGCCCATGTCGATCATGGTCGGAGTGGGTCGCGGGGCCAGGCTGGGTGTCTTGATCAAGAACGCCGAGGCGCTGGAACGCATGGAGAAGGTCGACACCCTGGTCGTCGACAAGACCGGCACCTTGACCCAGGGCCGTCCCGCGGTGACCGACACCCTTGCGGCATCGGGCTTCGACCCCGACGAGATCCTGCGATGGGCCGCCGGTGTCGAGCGGGCCTCTGAGCACCCGCTGGCGCAGGCCATCGTGGCGGCGGCGACCGAACGCGGCGTCGGCGTTCCCGACGTCGACAGCTTCGAGGCGCCGGCCGGCCGGGGTGTTGTCGGAGTTGTCGATGGACGTCACGTGGTTGCCGGCAACGCGGAATTCCTGACCTCGCAGCGGATCGACGTCAGTGCGCTGGAGTCCGAGGCCGACCGGCTCCGCTCGGATGGAGCCACCGCCATCTACCTCGGCGTCGATGGACGGGCAGCCGGCATCTTCGCCATCGCCGATCCGGTCAAGCCGACCACGCCGGCAGCACTGGCCGCATTGCGCCGCGAAGGCATCGACATCGTCATGCTGACCGGTGACAACCGCGTGACCGCGCAGGCGGTCGGGCGCCGTCTGGGCATCGACCGCATCGAAGCCGATGTGCTCCCCGATCAGAAGAGTGACGTGGTCACCAGGCTGCGTGACGAGGGCCGGGTGGTGGCGATGGCCGGTGACGGCGTCAACGATGCTCCCGCGCTGGCGGCCGCGGACGTCGGCCTGGCCATGGGCGGCGGAACCGATGTGGCGATGGAAAGTGCCGGCGTCACCCTGCTCAACGGTGACCTCACCGGCATCCTGCGTGCCCGCGAGCTCTCCAAGATGACCGTGGCCAACATCCGGCAGAACCTGTTCTTTGCCTTCGGCTACAACGCGGTGGGCATCCCGATCGCCGCCGGGATCCTGTACCCGGCATTCGGCCTGCTGCTGTCTCCGCTGATCGCCGCGGCCGCTATGTCGTTGTCCTCGATCAGCGTGATCGGCAATGCACTGCGGTTGCGCACCCAGCGGCTCACCGAGCCCGAGTCCGATACGTGACCCGGTGGTCTCAAACCGACAGACAAATGTCGGGTTGAGGGGCTGGTGCCCGGCTGGCTCGGTGTGCCAGCATCGATGACATGAAGGCGCCCGGGGTGGTCGCGCTGTTTGCTGCTGTGGGGGCATCCGCCCTGGTGGCCGTGCCCGGTGTCCCGGTCGTGGTTCCGGCCGCGTCCGCAGCCGACTGTCCCGACATCGAGGTGACCTTTGCCCGCGGGACCGCCGAACCGCCCGGTGTCGGCGAAGTCGGCCAGAAGTTCATCGACGCGTTGGATTCGCAGGTCAAAGGGCGCACCGTCGGTGTGTATGCGGTCAATTACCCGGCCGGCGAGGACTGGCCGCCTTCGGCGTCCGACGGCGCCCGCGACGCCAGCACGCACGTGCAGTCCATGGCGGCGACCTGCCCCGATACCAAGCTGGTGCTCGGCGGCTACTCCCAAGGCGCCATGGTCATCGACCTGGTCACCATCGCGCGGGCATCGGTGGCGGGCTTCAACGCCGCGACCCTGTCTGCCGAGGATGCCGAGCACGTAGCTGCGGTGGCAGTTTTCGGGAATCCCACCGACCGTTACCTGGGCGGACCGATCAGTGAGATCAGCCCCTGGTACGGAGCCAAAGCCATTGATCTGTGTGTCGACGGTGATCCGATCTGCACTCCGGGAGCCCTGGCGCTGCCTTCGCACGACGAGATGTTCTCCGCGCCCCACCTGTCCTACGCGCAGTCGCCGATGCCCGCTCAGGCCGCGGCCTTCGTCGCCGGTCTGCTCTGATCCGACGCCCGCCTTTCGCCGAACGTGCATTCAGCGCGATAAACCGAGGGCAGAAACCCGGTCTCAAATCACGCTCGGCGCGGGGGAGGGCCTCGATGGGGCCCACGGACGCCCCAGTTTCCGGCCCGCCCCCGGTAGGGGTAACCTAACGCGAGGAAATTAGGGCAGCCTTTACTAATACTTGCGAGGGGATCGAATGGCCGTCGACGACACCTCGGCCGTCGCGGAGTTCCC
This sequence comes from Mycolicibacter engbaekii, assembly GCF_002101585.1. Lineage (GTDB taxonomy): Bacteria > Actinomycetota > Actinomycetes > Mycobacteriales > Mycobacteriaceae > Mycobacterium > Mycobacterium engbaekii. The sequence goes on from NZ_LQOT01000060.1 coordinate 165,498, forward strand.
CTCCTGGATGGGCCGCTTTCCGGGGCCCGGCGCCCCCGTCCTGGTCTTCCCACACGCCGGCGGGACCGCGGTCAACTACCGCCCGCTGGCGCTGGCCCTGGCCGCCGGTGCCGACACCTACGTGATGCAGTATCCCCAGCGTGCCGACCGTTTCCGCGAGCCGGCCGTCGAGACCCTGCCGGAATTGGCGCGCAGCCTTTTCGATGCCGCGCCCTGGCACCAGCTCGGGCCGCTGCGCCTGTTCGGCCACAGCATGGGCGCGCTGGTCGCGTTCGAGTTCGCCCGGCTCGCCGAGGAGCGGGGGATCGAGATCCCGCGGCTATGGGCCTCGGCCGCGCCCGCACCCGGCCTGGTGGCCGGGCTGCGCAAGGTGCCCACCGGCGATGCCGACCTCCGCGCCGAACTCGCCCAGCTGGGCGGCACCGACCCGCGAATTCTGGCCGACGAGGAGTTTCTGACCCTGCTGCTGACCCCGGTGCGCTCGGATTACCTGGCGTTCAACCGTTACTCGTGTGCACCCGATGCCACCATCGGTGCCGACATCACGGTGCTGGGTGGCCGCTCCGACGACCGGATCGGCACCGACCTGCTGGAACGCTGGGCCGACCACACCACCGGCGCCTGGTCGATGTCGCTGTATGACGGCGGGCACTTCTATCACTACGAGCACATCGAGACCCTGGCGAAGCGGATCATCGCCGATGAATGATCGGCGCGAGGACCCGGTCGTCATCACCGGCCTCGCCCTCGAGGCTCCCGGTGGGATCGACACCGCCGAGCAGTATTGGTCACTTCTTGCCGACGGTCGAGAGGCGCTGAGCGCCATCCCCGAGGACCGTGACTGGGCGGTGCGCGAACTCCTCGAGGGGTCTCGCCGCGACGGTTTCAAGCCGATCTGCAACGCAGGCGGATTCCTCTCCGGTGCCGCCGAATTCGACCCAGGCTTCTTCGGTATCGCACCCCGCGAGGCGGTCGCGATGGACCCGCAGCAGCGGGTCGCACTGCGGGTGGCCTGGCGCGCACTGGAAGACGCCGGCATCAATCCCGACGAGCTCAACGGGCACGACGTCGGCGTATACCTCGGCGCGTCGGTCACCGGCTACGGCCCGGACATGACGCAGTTCAGCGCACACAGCGGCCACCTGCTGCCCGGCACCGCACTGTCGGTGATCTCCGGCCGGATCGCCTACACCCTGGGCCTGGCCGGCCCGGCGATCACCGTCGACACCTCGTGCTCGTCGGCGCTGTCCGCGTTGCACCTGGCGGTGCAGGCGATTTCGACCGGTGACACCGACATGGCGCTCGCCGGTGGGGTGTGCGTGATGGGTTCGCCCGGATTCTTCGTCGAGTTCTCCAAGCAGCACGCGCTCTCCGACGACGGCCACTGCCGGCCCTACAGTGCCGCCGCCACCGGAACGGTGTGGGCTGAAGGCGCTGGAATCTTTGTGCTGCAACGAAAATCAGCTGCCCTGCGCGATCGCCGTCACATCTACGGCGAGATCCTGGCCAGTCGGCTCAACCAAGACGGTCACACCGCCGGCCTGCTCACCCCCAGCGAGCAGGCCCAGCAGCGGCTTTACCGGCACGCCCTGGCCGACGCCGGCGTGCATCCCGGCCAGGTCGGGATGATCGAGGGCCACGGAACCGGGACCCGGGTCGGAGATCCCGTGGAGCTGCGCTCGCTGATCAGCGTCTACGGCGCCGACACCACCGGGGGCGCCGGTCCGCGGTTGGGCTCGGTCAAATCCAACATCGGGCATAGCCAGGCCGCGGCCGGGGCACTCGGACTGACCAAGGTGCTCCTGGCCGCCGAGCATCAGGCGATCCCACCCACCCTGCATGTCCGCGAGGGCTGGCACGACGGCATCGACTGGGACGGCCACGCAATCACGCTGGCCGAGACCATCACCCCCTGGCCGGCAAGCGACGGGCGACGGATCGGCTCGGTGTCGGCGTTCGGAATGAGCGGCACCAACGCACATCTGATCGTCGGGGTGGACGACGTTGTTGAGGCGGCCCCATGCTGAGCAGCCACCCGACTGTCCTGCCCGACGGCCGGACCCCCGTGCTGATCTCGGCGCACGCCCGCGACCTGGTGGCAGCCGAGGCCGGTGGCCTGGCGCGCTACCTGCAGTCCCGTCCCGCCTCGGTCGAGGCGGTCGCCCAGACTCTGCGATCCACCCGCCCGGTGCGCCGCTACCGTGCGGTGATCCGGGCCCGCGACACCGCCGAGCTCGCCGCGGGCCTCGACGCCGTCTACCGGGGCGCCGAACACCCGTTGGTGGCTCAGTCGCATCAACCTGAGGCCGCTCGCACCGCCTTCGTGTTCCCCGGCCAGGGCAATCAATGGCCCGGAATGGGATCCGAGCTGCTCGGCATAGCCGCGTACCGCGCCGAGGCGGACCGCTGCGATGACGCCTTCCGGCGCGCTGGTCACCCGTCGCCGCTGGGCTACCTGCGGGGTGCTGAAGACACCAATCCCGTGGTGGTCCAGGCCGCCCAGTTCACCCACGCCGCGGCGCTGGCAGCCACCTGGCGGCATTTCGGTGTGCTGCCCGACATCACCGTCGGCCACAGCCTGGGGGAGTTGGCCGCCGCCTACACCGCCGGCGTGGTGGACTTGGATGCCGCCGTGGCAGTGGTGGCCGCGCGGGCGCAGCTGACCGACCAGCTGGCCGCCGGCGCACCGACCCGATTCCGCATGGCCATGATCGCGGTGAACGCCGACGCCGCCAGCGAGCTGATCGCCGCAACCCCCGGCTGGCTGGAACTGTCGGTGGTCAACGGGCCGGAATCGGTGGTCGTCTCGGGAGAACTGGCGGCAATACAACAGATTCTGGAGTCCGCCGGCCGGTGTGGAGTCTTCGCTCGCGAACTGCCGGTGCGCTACCCGGCGCACACAAGCGCCCTGGAGCCGCTGCGAGACCAGCTGACCGGGCAAATTCCCGAAGCGCAATTCCACAGCGCCCCGGTGGAATTCATCGGATCGGTGTACGGCGGCCCGATTCCGCCCGCCACCACGTTCCGAAAGTACTGGTTCGACAATCTGCGCCGCCAAGTCCGATTCGATATGGCCGCGGCTGCCGCGGTCGGGCGCGGCGTCACGACATTCATCGAGATGTCGGCGCACCCGACCCTGCTGGTGGCACTCGGCGACTCCGTCGGTGCGGCCCAGGTGCTGGGCAGCACCGACCGTGACCAGCCGGCCGGTGAGGCACTGGCAGCCAACATCGCCGCCGCGGCCATCGCCGATCCCGGTTACCGCTGGCGCGATTTCGCCCCGCCGGACGCTCCCGCGCTGCTGCGGCACTTTCCGCACGCACCGATGCACACCAACCGGCTGTGGGCCGGCACGGAATCATCTCCGCCGCGCCCGCACATCCCGGTCGTCATGACTGAGAAATGGCTGCCGGTCACCGAACCCGAGCAGCGGTCCGCCCCGGTGGCTGTGGTCGACTATGCCGGGCAATCGGCCGAGCTGACCGCGCAACTGCGGGCGGCGCTGGACGTCGAAGCGGTGGACCCGGCCGACGCCGAATTCCTGGTTCTGGTGGCTCCGCTCGCCGACGATACCGATATCGCCTCGGCGACAGCCGAGTTCGCCGCGCACGCGGCCGCCCAGACCGCCATTGCTCCAGGACCCGGCTGCCGGCGGGTATGGCTGCTGACCCGTGGTGCCGAGCAGCTCGACGGTGACCCACCGCCGAACCCGGGCGGCGCCGCACTGGCCGCGCTGCATCGCAGCGCCGGGTTCGACTACCCCGATCACACGTTCGCGCATCTGGATCTACCGGCGCACCCCACCGCCGCAGATCTGCGCGCCGCCGGCGCCGCACTGTCACTGACTGAGACCGAGGTGGCGGTGCGGGCGGGGCGCCTGACAACGCGACGATTCGTCGAATCCACCACCGCGGCAACGCCGCCTACCGTCCCGCAGACCGTGGTGATCAGCGGCGGAACCGGTGCCATCGGGTTGGCCTACGCGGCGTTCTGCGCCGACCACGGTGCGCGCGACATCGTCCTGCTCAGCCGCAGCGGGGCCGGCGATGCGACGACGCCGCAGTTGGATGCGCTGCGCGCGCGCACCGGGGCGCGCATCCGTGCGGTGTGCTGTGACATCACCGATGAGGCCGCAGTCGCAGCGGTCATCGAGCAGTATCGACCCGCGCCGGCAGGGCTGCTGGTCCACACGGCGTCGGCAGAGGCCGTGGCCACATCCAAGGTCACCGACGATGCGGTCCGGGCCGCGTTCGGGGCCAAGGTGATCGGACTGGAAAACCTGGCACGCCGGTGGCCACTGACCGCAGACGCACGCGTGCTGGTCAGCTCCTCGGTGCTGGCGCTGTGGGGCGGGTCGGGACACGGACTCTACGCGGCGGCCAACCGGATGGCTGACACGCTGGTGGGTCAGCTGCGGGCACAGGGGCGCAACGCCAACTCCATCCGCTGGGGACTGTGGCGCAGCGTGGCGGTGGTCAGCGGCGAGGAGAAGGACCGGATCGCGCGGACCGGCCTCACGCCGATGGCCCCGGAAGCCGCGATCACCGCAGGACTTCGTGCCGCCCTCGACGACCCGGCGATCCTGGCCGCCGATTTCGACCGACTGGCGGTGTTCTTCGACAGCCAGGGCGTGCCCTCGCCGTTCGACGAATCACTGACCGCCGCAAGGTCTGATGGGCGGGCCGACCGCCCGATCGGGGAGGTGGTCGCCGACGAACTGGTGACCGTGTTGGGCCTGGAAGGCCCGGACGACATCGACATGCACCGGGCCCTGGTCGACCTCGGCCTGGATTCACTTCTCGCACTGGACCTGCGCAAGCGCCTGGGGCGGGCCACTGGCCTGCGCGTGGCGCTCGGTCCGCTGCTGGCCGGAATGACCGGAGCCCAGCTGACGGCGACGCTGACCGATGACGCAGCGCCGGCCGCGGCTACGGAAAGGACTGTGTTCACCCATGACTGATGCCGTCGACCAGGCGACTGACGCAGACGAGCTGCGGCTCGAACTGCTGCGCCGCCGCCTCGCCGAACGCGGGCTGGCCGCATCGACACCGGCGCAGCCGCAGTCCCCGCCGGACCATGAATCGCAGCCCCTGACCATGAGCGACGGGCAGCGCCGCATGTGGTTCGTGCAGGCGCTCGACCCGGACGGCGCCCTGGCCAACATCTCGGTCTCCTACCGCCTCACCGGGCCGCTGGACGGCACCCGGCTGCAGGCCGCGCTGGCCGCAGTGGCTGCCCGCCATCCGGTGCTGCGCACCGTCTATCCCGTCGACGAGGCGGGCGAGCCGAACCCGGTGATCGCCGAGGTCACGCCCGGCTTTGCCACACACGACCTGTCCGACCTCGCCGAGCAGGCCCGGGCGCTGCGCCTGGAAGTGCTTGCCCAGCGAGAATTCGCCACCCCGTTCCGGCTGGAATCCGATGCCCCGCTGCGGCTCACCCTGGTCCGGATCGCGCCGGACGAACACATTCTGCTGCTGGTGGCCCACCACATCGCCTGGGACGACGACTCCTGGGCGGTCTTCTTCGCCGACCTCACCGCCGCCTATACCGACCCGGAGCAGTTCGCCACCCGTGCGCCGGTGCCGCACCCCGTCCCGGCGACGGGCTTCGGCCACGAAGCGGAGCTGGACTACTGGAGGACCCTGCTGGCCGACCCACCGGACCCGTTGGAGCTGCCCGGCCCGCACGGCTCGGCGATACCCAGCAGGCTGCGCGCCGGATTGTGCACCCACGCCCTGCCCGCCGAGTTGATGTCCGACATCGCCGAGCTGGCCCGCAGCAACGGCGCCACGCCCTACATGGTGATCGCCGCGGCGTTGTCCGCCCTGATCCACCGCTACACCGCCACCGATGACTTCCTCATCGCCTCACCGGTGCTCAACCGCACCGCCGGCACCGAAGGGGCCATCGGCTACTTCGGCAACACCGTGGTGCTACGCGCGAAAGTTGACGCTGCTACCCGGTTCAGCGATCTGCTGGCGCGTACCCGCGACGCCGCACTGGGGGCATTCGGCCACCAGGGCATCAACCTCGACCGGGTGGTGCGTGAACTCAACCCGGACCGTCGGCACGGGGGAGTGGAACGACTCACCCGACTCAGCTTCGGCTTCCGATCGACCCAGGGCGGCGGCTTCCAGCCGGACGGGATCACCTGCACCCGTGCCGATTACCGCGGCAAGGTGGCCCAGCTTCCGCTGGGAATCATGGTGGAGGCCGACGCCGACGGTGCACTGATCGAGGCCGAATATCTGCACGACGTGCTCGACGGGCCGTTGGTCGAGCAGTTGCTGCGGCACCTGGTTCAGCTGCTGTCCGCCGCGGTGGCAAAGCCGGAGACGACCGTCGGCGAGCTGGACATGCTCGGCAATGACGACCGCGCCTGGCTGGAAGCGATATCCCGCGGACCGGACTTCATCCCGGCTCCCGAGGCGCCGGCCACCCTCGGTGCGCTGGTGGCCGCCCGGGCAGCGGCCACCCCGAACGCCATCGCCGTCGTCGACGACCACGGCAGGTACAGCTACGCCGAGATCAACGCGCGCGCCAATCGAGTCGCGCACCACCTGATCGCCGCGGGAATCGGCACCGAGGACAAGGTCGCGGTGCTGTTCGGCCGCTGCACGGAATTGGTGGTCACCGCCCTGGGCATCGCCAAAGCGGGCGCCGCCTACGTTCCCGTCGACCCCGAATATCCGCCGGACCGTATCGAATTCATCCTCGGTGACGCCCGGCCGTCGATCGTGCTGCGTGAACCCTTGACCACCGACGAGCTGGCCGGGCGGCCCGACACCGACCCGACCGACGCCGACCGGGTGCGCCCCCTGCGCCCGGAGAATCTGGCCTACCTCATCTACACCTCGGGTTCGACCGGGTTGCCCAAGGGCGTCGAGGTATCGCACGCCCCGATCACCGAATATCTGCTCTGGTTCGGTGCCGAATACGGTGTCGACGACACCGACGTGCTGCTGCAGGTCGCATCGCCGAGCTTCGACGTGTCGATCGGGGAACTGTTCGGAACCCTGGGAAGCGGTGCCCGGCTGGTGATTCCGCGCCCGGACGGACTGCGCGACATCGGCTACCTGACCGACCTGCTGCAGCGCGAAGGCGTCACCGCCATGCACTTCGTGCCGTCGCTGCTGGGACTGTTCCTCTCGCTGCCCGGCGTCAACCAATGGCGCACCCTGCGGCGCATCCCGATCGGTGGCGAACCGTTGCCGGGCGAACTCGCAGACAAGTTCCACGCCACTTTCGATGCCCTGCTGCACAACTTCTACGGCCCCACCGAGACCGTGGTGAACTCTTCCCGGCACAAGGTGGAAGGCCCGCAGGGCAACCGGATCGTGCCGATCGGCAGCCCGAACATCAACACCACCATGTGGCTGCTCGACGGTGCCCTGCAGCCGGTGCCGGTCGGGGTGATCGGCGAGATCTACATCGGCGGAACACATATGGCCCGCGGCTACTTCGACCGCCCCGGTCTGACCGCCGAGCGGTTCGTCGCCGACCCGTGGACGCCCGGCCAGCGGCTGTACCGCACCGGTGATCTGGCCCGGCGCAATGCCGCCGGCGACCTGGAGTTCATCGGCCGCGCCGACGACCAGGTCAAGGTCCGTGGTTTCCGGATCGAACTCGGGGAGGTTGCCTCTGCCATCTCGGTGGACCCCAGCGTCGGCCAGTGCGTGGTGGTGGTGTCGGACCTTCCCGGGTTGGGCCGCAGCCTGGTCGCCTACCTGACCCCCGGCGCCGGCGCAGCCGAAGACACGGTGGAGGTAGCTCGGATCCGGGCCCGGGTGGCCGCGGCATTGCCGGAGTACATGGCGCCGGCAGCGTACGTGGTGGTCGACGACATCCCGATCACCGCGCACGGCAAGATCGACCGCGCTGCGCTGCCCGATCCGCAGCCGATCGAGAGCACGCCCTACCGGGAGCCCCAGACCGACACCGAACACGTGGTGGCGCAGCTGTTCGCCCAGCTGCTCTCCCGCGACAAAGTGGGTGCCGACGACTCGTTCTTCGATCTCGGCGGTCACTCGTTGCTGGCCACGAAACTGGTCGCGGCGATCCGCGCCCGCTGCGAGGTGGAGATCGGTATCCGGGAGATCTTCGAAGCCGGCACGGTTTCCCGACTGGCGGCCGCGATCGACCGGGCGCCGGCGGCGCAGCTCGGCGAGACCGGGGCCGGGCGACCGGAGCTGGTCGCCGTACCGCGCTCCGGTGACCTTCCGGTCTCGGCGTCGCAGCTGCGAACCTGGTTCGCCTACCGACTGGACCCGACCGCCACCGGCGACAACATTCCGCTGACGGCCCGGCTCACCGGCCCGTGCGACACGGCCGCCCTGACCGCCGCGATCGGCGACGTGGTGGCCCGCCACGACAGTCTGCGCACCACGTTCCGCGAGATCGACGGCGTGCCCCACCAAGTCATCAACGCACCCGCGGCGGTGCCGGTGACCGAACTGCAGTGCCCCGAAACCGATCCGGATGTCGTTGCGGCGTGGACTCAAGCCCGGCTCGACGAGCAGCGCGGCGTCGCATTCGACCTGGAACGGGATTGGCCGATCCGGGCGGCGCTGCTGCACCTGCCCGGCGACGAACGGGTGTTGTCCCTGGTGGTGCACCACATTGCCGCCGACCACTGGTCGGTCGAGGTGCTCTTCACCGACCTGCTGATCGCCTACCGGTCCCGCGCGGTCGGCTCCGCGCCGGCATGGGAGCCGCCGCCGTTGCAGTACGCGGACTTCGCGCACTGGCAGGGCGAACTGCTGCGTGATGAGTCCGGGCTGATCGAGGCGCAGCGCCGCTACTGGATCGAGCAACTGACCGGCCTGGCCGACGACACCGGGCCGCGGCCGGACTATCCCCGTCCCGCCACCGCCAACGGCTCCGGCGACTCGGTCGCATTCACCGTCCCCCCGCAGGTGCGAGCAGGACTGGCGGCACTGGCCCGCGAGACCGGTGCCACCGAGTTCATGGTGGTGCAGTCCGCGGTCGCGGTGCTGCTGCATCTGGCCGGCAGCGGCGACGACATCCCGCTCGGCGTGCCGATCGCCGGACGAACCGACAGCGCACTGGACCACCTGGTCGGCTTCTTCGTCAACATCGTGGTTCTGCGAAACCGATTGGCGGGCAACCCGACACTGCGCGAAGTGGTATCGCGGGCGCGGGAAGTCGCGCTGGGCGCCTACGCCCATGCCGACCTTCCGTTCGACCGGCTGGTCGAGGCGCTCAACCCGGTCCGGACGCTGTCGCGTAACCCGCTGTTCCAGGTGGTGGTCCACGTACGCGAGGCGGCCGACGTCACCCACGTGATCGACAGCGGCCCCGACGGCGACCTGGTCTTCCGCACCGTGATGCCGACGTTCGACATCGCGCACGCGGACCTGTCGGTGAATCTTTTCGCCACAGCGGACGCCGACGGAGCGGGCTATGACGGACACCTGATCTACCGCACCGACCTCTACGAGCGTGCCACCGTGCAGCGGCTGGCCGATTGGCTGGGCCGGGTGCTGGCAGCCATGGCAGGTGATCCGGGACAGACGCTGCGCGACATCAGCCTGGTCGATGATGACCAACGGAGGCGCATCCTGCAGCAGTGGAGCTGCGGTGCAAAGATTCCCGCCGGCGATCCGAAGACCATCGCCGACGTGCTGGCACCCAGCCGCAGCTTTGAGGGCGTCGCCGTGCGATGCGCCGGAGCCGAGCTCACCTACCCACAGCTGCACAGCCGGTCCGACCGGCTGGCCGAGCTGTTGATCGACGCCGGCGTGCAACCCGGAACCCTGGTGGGTCTGTCGGTGCGACGCGACCTGGATCTGCCGGTGGCGCTGGTCGGCATCATGAAGGCCGGCGCCGGCTACTTTCCGCTGGACCCGAGCTATCCGCGTCAGCGCCTCGAGTTCATGATCGGCGACGTCTTGTCCGACACCGTCTTGTCCGACACCGTCTTGTCCGACACCGATTTCGCGCCCGGAGCGGCCAGGGTGATTCTGGTCAGCACGACCACCCGGGAAGCGATTCCGGCACCGGACGGTGTCACGCTGCTGTGCCTGGATGACGCCGATGTCCAGGCGGAGCTGACAAACGACGTTGCCGGGCTGAACCTTCCGGTGCCGCACCCCGATGACCCGATGTTCCTGGTGTTCACCTCCGGGTCCACCGGTGTGCCCAAGGGCGTGCTGGGCACCCACCGCTCGATGAGCGCACGCCTGAACTGGCAGATCGCTCACTACCCGGTCACCGGTGCGGACATCCGGCTGGCCCAGTCGTCGATGACGTTCCTGGAAGGCGGCATGGAGATGCTGGCCGGGCTGGCCGCCGGGGCGACCCTGATTCTGGCCGACGACAACGAGTTCCGTAACCCCGAAGCGCTGGCTCGGCTGATCGTGGACGAACGAGTGGCGCAGGTGACCGCGGTGGCCAGCCTGATCTCGGTGCTGGCAGAGTCCGGCGGTTCAGCGAGGCTCGACGGAGGAGAGCCGAAGCTGGGACCGCCGCATGAACCAGACGCTACGTTGCGCGGCCTCCGCCGACTGGTGTGCAGCGGTGAACCCGTCTCGGCGGACCTGCTGGCCCGCCTCGGCGACGCGCTCGACCCGAATGCTCAACTGCTCAACAACTTCGGCGCCACCGAGACCTCGGGTGCGGTGGTGCGCGGCGAACTGGAGCCACCCACACCCAAACTGGGCCGGCCCACGCCCGGGGCGCAGGCTTACCTGCTCGACGACGCGCTGCAGCCGGTTCCGCCCGGGGTGGTGGGCGAGGTCTACTACGCGGGCCCACAGGTCGTCCGCGGGTACTGGAAGCGGCCGGGCCTGACCTCGACCCGGTTGGTCGCCAACCCCTTCTCCGACACGCCCGGCGACCGGCTCTACCGCAGCGGCGACCGAGCCCGTTGGACCGTGGACGGGGTGTTGGAATTCGTCGGTCGCACCGATCACCAGGTCAAGGTGCGTGGCTTCCGGGTGGAGCTGGCCGAGGTTGAGGCCGCGCTGCGCGGTGCGCCGGGTGTGGCTACCGCCGCCGCCCGCACCTGGGAACAGCGCGGTGTCACCACCCTGGCCGGTTACCTGGTGCCTGCCGGCCCCGTCTCCGACGCGGCAGAATTCATCGCCTCGGTGCGCGCTGCCGTGGCCGCGAGCCTGCCCGGCTACATGGTCCCCTCGTCGTTGACGGTGCTCGACGCCATGCCGCTGACGGACTCCGGGAAACTGAACCGGCCCGCACTGCCGCAGCCCGCGGTGGCCACCCGCGGGGCATCGGACCCCCCGGTCACCGCCACCGAAGAGACCCTGGTCGGAATCTGCGCCGAGCTGCTGGGAGTCGCGGCGATCGGTCGTAGCGACGGCTTCTTCGAACTCGGCGGTGACAGCATCCTGTCGGTGCAGCTTGCCGCTCGGGCGCGCGCGGCGGGCCTGGACGTCGACCCGCGGATGATCTTCGAGCACCCGACGTTCGCCGAACTGGCCGCCGCCGTCGACCTTCAGGCCGCGGCCGGCGGCACCGTCGAATCCGCCGACACGGCATTCGAGCCGATGAGCGTCTCAGGGCTGAGTAACGACGCGCTGGCCAATCTGACCGCGGCATGGGGCGATTCGCCGTGACCGAGACCGCATCCGCGCGCAGCGCTGCGCCCGCTGCGGCGATCGAGGACGTGCTGGCACTCTCCCCGCTGCAGCAGGGGCTGTTCTCGCTGGCGAAGCTGGTCACCGATGACGGTGGGGAGCGCGACGGCGTCGACGTCTACACCGTGCAGTTCGTCATCGACATTGTCGGTGCCGTCGATCCCGGGCTGTTGCGCCGCAGCGCCGAGGCGATGCTGGCCCGGCATGCGAACCTGCGAGCGTCATTCTGGGACGTCGACCTGCCGCACCCGGTGCAGATCATACCGGCGAAGGTGGTCCTTCCCTGGCGCGAGATCGAAGCCTCCACAAGTGAATTCGATGAAATTGCCCGCATCGAACGCACCACGAACTTTGACTTGGGTCGCGGACCGCTGCTGCGCTTCGTACTGGTCCAGTCGGCCCCCAAGCAGTACCGGCTGATTCTCACCGTGCACCACCTGCTGATCGACGGGTGGTCGATGGCGGTGTTCTTCGACGAAATGGTGGCGATCTACCGCGCCGGCGGCGTCGACCCGCTGCCCGCCCCGCGGCCCTACCGCGACTACATCGGCTGGCTGACCCGACAAGACAGCGCCGCAGCCACACAGCGGTGGCGTGAGTACCTGGATCCGGTGAGCGCCCCGACCATGCTGGCCGGCGGCAACCGAGCCGCCGTGGGCAGTGCCATCCCGCAGACCTCCGAGATTGCGCTGGACACCGACGCCACCGCGCGTCTGACCGAGTGGGCCCGCCGGCACGGTCTGACGCTCAACACCGTGCTGCAGTTCGCCTGGGCGGTGCTGCTCGGCCGGCTCACCGACCGGACCGACACGGTGTTCGGTGCGGTGGTGTCGGGCCGCCCGCAACAGCTCACCGGCGTCGAAACCATGGTCGGGCTGTTCATCAACACCGTCCCGGTGGCCGCGTCGACACCGCCGCGCGCCGAGGTGGTCGCCACCTGCCAAGCGCTGCAACGCGATGCCGCTGCGATGCGCGACCTGGGGTACCTGAGCCTGTCGGCGGTGCAGCGGGCCAGCGGCAACGCGGTGTTCGACACCCTGCTGGTATTCGAGAATGCGCCCATCGGCTCGGCCACCGCCGGGGTCACCACCGATGACGGGGTGCGTTTCATCCCGGTGACGGTGGAAAGCCTCACGCACTATCCGCTGACCCTGGTCAGCTACCCGCCCCGCGACGGCCGGCTCACCGTCCTGCTCGAGGCCATCCCAGATGCGCTGGGAGAATTGTCGGTTCCCGATCTCGGCCAGCGACTGTTGCAGGTGCTGCGCCAGCTTCCCGATCCGGCACGGTCCCGGGTCGCCGATTTGGACGTGCTGCTGCCCGGTGAGCGGGCCCGCATCAATCCGGCGCCCCAGGCAGGTTCGGCGAATCAGAGCGGGGACGACCCGGCCTTGTCGGTGCCCGCGCTGTTCGCTGCGGCAGCCGCGGCTCACCCGCACGCGCCGGCGCTCACCGGCGAGGACCGCAGCCTGACCTACGCCGAATTGGCGGTCGAATCCGCCGGATTGGCGCGGGCGCTCGCCGGGCGGGGGATCGGTCCCGAAGACCGGGTCGCGATAGCGTTGCCGCGCTCGCTGGACTCGGTGATCGCGATTCTGGCGGTGCTGCAGGCCGGGGCTGGCTACGTGCCTATCGATATCGACCTGCCCAATGCGCGCATCGAATCGATTCTGCGCCAAGCTGAGCCGAAGCTGACGCTGACCGGCGAACTACTGGCCGAACTGCGCTCCGACGATGCGGTGCAGATCCCGACGCCGGAAGCGATCCACCCGGACTCGGCCGCCTATGTGATCTTCACCTCCGGTTCCACCGGCGAACCCAAGGGGGTCATCGGCACGCACCGTGCGCTGGCGTCGTACTTCGCCGATCATCAGCAGCGCATGTACGCACCTGCAATCGCGCGGCTGGGAAGGCCACTGCGAGTCGCGCATGCCTGGTCACTGAGCTTCGATGCGAGCTGGCAACCGCTGGTCGGGCTGCTGGGCGGCCAGAGTGTGCACCTGTTTTCCGCCGAGGAGATGCGTGATGCCGAGGCGATCATCAATGGCATTCGCCGGCACCGCCTGGACATGATCGATACCTCGCCGTCGATGTTCACCCAACTCTTCGATGCCGGCCTGCTGGATGCCGGCTCCGAGCACCGGCTCACCGTGCTGGCGCTTGGTGGGGAGGCGATCGCCCCGCATACGTGGGCGCGACTGCGCGCGGCCCCCGCGACGGCCGTCCATAACTGCTACGGGCCTACCGAGACCACGGTGGAGGCCGTCGTCGCCGACGTTGCCGACGCTGATGTCCCAGTCATCGGAGAAGCAGTGCGGGGCATGATCGCCCGCGTGCTGGACTCCTCTCTGCGCGAAGTGCCCGACGGCGTTGCTGGCGAGCTATACCTGGCAGGCGCTCAGGTCACGCGCGGTTACTTGGGCCGTTCCGGGGAGACCGCCGCCCGCTACGTCGCGGATCCGTTTCTCGCAGGCGGCCGGATGTATCGCACTGGGGACCTGGTTCGGCGCCGTGCCGACGGGCAGCTCAGTTTCCTGGGGCGTCGCGACGACCAGGTCAAGGTGCGCGGATTTCGAGTGGAGATCGCTGAGATCGAAGCCGCACTGTCGGCGCTCCCAGGCGTAGCGGCGGCGGCGGTTCTGCCCCTGCGAAGTGACAGTGGTACTCGGCTGGTCGGCTTCGTTGCGGGCCCAGCCGGCGCGGACCTGTCTCGGGTAAGGGCCGACGTCGGTGCCCGCCTACCGGTCTATATGTTGCCATCAAGGCTTATCGCGGTAGCCGCTATGCCGTTGACGGCCAACGGAAAACTAGATGTTGAGGCGTTACTCGCTCGGGCCGGCGACGTCGCGTCCGACGACGCAGGTCGGGCGCCGGGCACCGACACTGAACGGATGTTGGCGGCTGCGCTGGCCGAGCTGTTCGACGGCGCCGCGCCCGGCGTCACCCAGGACCTGTTCGAGCTGGGTATGGACAGCATTGTGGCGATTTCCCTGGCGAACAAGCTGCGCGGGTTAGCGGTGACACCGCGCATGGTTCTGGCAAACCCCACTATTGAATTACTCTCTGCCGCAATTGATCTTGCAGAGGAAACACCCGGATTGCCCGTAACCGAGGGTGCAGAGCGGTTCGGCGAGGTGGTGCCGGTGCCGATCGTCTCGTGGCTCTACGAATACGGTAACTTTCGCCGACTGGCCCAGACGATGTTGATCAGGTTGCCGCCGGGCATCGAAGAGGCGCAACTGAAATCGACGCTGCAGGCGGTAGTGGACCGGCACGATATGCTGCGATCCCGTCTGGATTTCGTCGACGGGGACTACCGGCTAGTCACCAGACCGCCGGGTGCGGTGGCCGTGGTCGACGTGCTGACTCGGGTGAGCGGGCGGGCGGCCGACGCCTTAGCCGTCCATGCCCGTGAGGTGGTGGACGGTATTGACCCGTTTGCCGGGGCCATGATCCGGGCGCTGTGGTGTGACTCTGAAGCGGAGGGTCGTCTGCTGCTCGTGGTGCACCACCTGGCTACCGATGTGGTTTCCTGGTATGTGCTGCTGTCGGGGTTGGCTGCGGCATGGGCGCAAGTCGGCGCTTCCGAACCGCCCTGTTTGCCTGGGGAGTACAACACGTACCGGCAGTGGACGCAGGCATTGAAGCAGCGCGCGGCGAGCGCGGAGGTGACTGCGCAACGCGACTACTGGCTGGAGCAGTTGCGCGGGGCCGAACTCCCGCTGGGTGCTCGGTTGCCTGATCCGCGTCGCGATACCTGGGCCTCACTGCGAACCACAGAGGCGTTGAGTGAGGTGCGCGACACGACGGTGATGCTGGACAAGGTGGCCGCAGCCGGTGTCGGGGTCCGCGAATTCCTGCTGACTGCGCTGACGATGACGCTGACGGCGTGGCGGGTCCAGCGCGGTGAACCGACCGAGAACGGGATTCTGGTGGCCCTAGAGGGCCATGGACGCGAAGATGCTCTGCTGCCGGGGTTGGACTCCTCGGCCACGGTGGGGTGGTTCACCAACGTGTTCCCGGTGAGGCTCGGCGGAGCGGCGCCGGTGGACATTGCGGCGGCGCGCAACGAGCCGGCCGCCGCGCGTGCCCTGCTGCGCGCGGTGGTGGAGCACCTCGCCACGGTGCCCGGCAACGGGCTGGATTACGGGTTGCTGCGTTACCAGCGCCGCGATCCCGAACTGGTCGCCGCGCCGCACCCACAGGTGGAGTTCAACTACGTCGGACGGCTCGACCTGACTCCGCATGCGGCGCCATGGACACTGTGCTCAGATCCGGAATTGAACGCGCTGCTGCCGCTGGTGTCCGAACCCGATCTCCCGCTGCGCTATACGTTCGATGTGATCGCTGCGGTGCACATTGGCGCGGCTGGTCCGCAGCTGCGGACCACCTGGTGCTGGAGTGAGCAGCTGACCACCGCGTCGGAAGCCGCTGATCTGGCGGCGCTGTGGTGTGACGCGGTAACGGCACTCGGGGAGGCTCTGTGAGCACACTTGCGGTGGTGGGCGCCGGGGCCAAGGCCGTCGCGGTGGCCGCGAAGGCCGCCGTGCTGCGCGAGATGGGCGTTGCCGCACCGGACGTGGTCGCCGTCGAACGCACCGAGGTCGCCGCGAACTGGCGAGCCTCCGGGGGCTGGACCGACGGCGCGCACCGGCTGGGCACCAGTCCGGAGAAGGACGTCGGCTTCCCGTACCGCTCCGCCCTGGTGGCCGGCCGCAACGCCGAGCTCGACGAGCGAATGACTCGTTATGGCTGGCAGTCCTATCTGATCGCCACCGGTCAGTTCGCCGAGTGGGTCGACCGCGGCCGGCCGGCGCCCACGCACCTGCGGTGGAGCCAGTACCTGCGCTGGGTGGCCGACGCGGTGGCACTCAGCGTGATTCCCGGTGAGGTGGAGCGGCTGGGGGTGAGTGGCGCCGGTTGGGTGCTGCGCACCCGGGAGACCACGGTCGCCGCGGACGCGGTGATGATCACCGGGCCGGGCCAGGCCGAGAAGTCGATTCTGCCGGGCAACCCGCTGGTGCTCTCCATTGCGCAGTTCTGGCACCGGGCCGCAGCCGACCGGATCAGCGCGGAGCGTGTCGCCGTGATCGGGGGCGGCGAGACCGCCGCGTCGATGCTCAATGAGTTGTTCCGCCATCGCGTTTCGACGATCACGGTGATCTCCCCACAGGTGACCCTGTTCACCCGGGGCGAGAGCTTCTTCGAGAACACGCTGTTCTCCGATCCCGTGGACTGGGCTGCTCTGACCCTGGCTGAGCGTCGAGATGCGCTGGCCCGCACCGATCGTGGGGTGTTCTCGGCCCGGGTACAGGATGCGCTGTTGGCCGACGACCGGATCCGCCACCTGCGGGGCCGGGTGGCGCACGCCGTGGCTCGCGACGGCCGAATCCGGTTGACCCTGAGCACCAACCGCGCCGGTGAGAACTTCGAAACCGTGCACGGCTTTGACCTGGTCATCGATGGTTCCGGTGCCGACCCTCTGTGGTTCGTGTCGCTGTTCGGCCAGGACACGCTGGACCTGCTCGAGTTGGGCCTGGGCGGGCCGCTGTCCGGTGACCGGCTGGCCGAGGCGATCGGACATGACCTGGCCGTCGCCGACGTCGCGCCGAAACTCTTCCTGCCGAACCTGGCCGGGCTCACCCAGGGACCCGGTTTTCCCAACCTGAGCTGCTTGGGCCTGCTGTCCGACCGGGTGCTGGGCGCCCACCTTTCTGCTACGCCACCGATACCGAGGAGATCCGATGAGCACCAATCCCTTTGACGACGAGAACGGCAGCTTCTACGTGCTGGTCAACGACGAGGAGCAGTACAGTCTCTGGCCGACGTTCGCCGATGTTCCCGCCGGGTGGCGAGTGGTCTACGGAGCTGAACACGGCGCCGATCGGGCGGCCTGTTTGGAGTATGTCGAGCAGCACTGGAACGACCTGCGGCCCAAGAGTCTTCGTGAGGCCATGGCGGCCGAGCGCGGGTAGCCGGGCTGCATCGTTCGAAGGAGTCGGCGGGTCAGCGGTTGAGCCGGCCGAACATGCCCTTCTGCGACTTGTAGAGCCTGGGGAACTCGGCAAAGAGCCGGTCGTAGACCGCCTGATTGGCCGCCACCGGCTCGAATACACCGTCGAGCGGGATCAGGTCGCGCAACGCGTCGCGATCCAACTCGCCCATCCCGATCCCGGCGAACAGTGCCGCGCCGCGCAACTGTGCGTTGAGCGGGTCGGCCACCCGCTCGCAGGTCCGACCGGTGACGTCGGCCATGATCTGGCACCACAGATCTGAACGTGCCCCGCCGCCGACGATCCGGATCGGTCCGGCGTTGGGGGTGAACCGGTTCACGCAGTCGAGCAGCCAGCGGCTGTTGTAGGCGACCCCTTCGAGCACTGCGCGCACCAGGTCGGCCCGGGTGGTGGCCAGCGACAGGTTATGGAATCCGCCGCGGGCGCGGCGGTCATCGACGGGGGAGTGCTCGCCTTTGAGCCAGGGCGTGAAGATCACCCCGTTCGAGCCGGCTGGTGCGCCCGCCGCCACCGCGGTCAGCGTGTCGTAGTCCAGATCGTCGAACACGGTGTCGCGCAACCACTGCAGCGCCCGGCCGGCGGTGTCTTGGTTGTTGACCAGTAGATAGGAGGTCGGGTCGAGGCCGGCAACGGTGGCCAGTTGGTGCAACGCATCGGTCTTCTTGAACGCCATCGGGCAGCTGATCCACGATGTGGTGGAGATGGTTATGTGCAGCTCACCATGGCGCACCGCACCAGAACCCACCGCCGCGCTGTGCAGGTCCGGGATACCGGTGACCACCTGGGCCGCAGGCGATATGCCGAGTTCGGCGGCGACTGCCGGTGCCACCGGACCGATGATGGAGCCGATCGGCACCAGCGGGGGAAGTTTCGCCGGGTCCAGACCGGTCAGTCGCACCAGAACGTCGTCGTAGTCGAGCACGTCCAGGTTGCGGTTGTTGGTGAGCCAGGTGCCCATCATCGAGGCCCGCGACGCGGCCGCGCGGCCGGTGAAACGCATGCTGAGGTAGTCGACCGGCTCCAGCAGCCAGCGGGTGGCCGCGAATACCTGTGGGTCGCCGTGCTGCAGGTACAACATGTGCCCGACCGGGTCGTCGCCGCTGGGTGAGGGCACCCCGCCATTGCGACGAAGCCAGCTGGCCAGGGCCCGTGGCCGGTAGCCGGCCAGCCAGCCCCCGAATGCCTTGCGGCTGTAGGGCGCACCTCGAGTGTCCATCCACATGACGCACGGGCCCACCGGATGTCCGTCGGCGTCGACGGGAACGGTGCTGGCCCACTGTCCGGTGATCGACACGCCGGCCACCTGTTCGCCGCGCACGCCGCTCTCGGTCAGGCCGCGTCTGGTGGCTTCGCGGACGATCTCCCACCACAGACCGGCGTCCTGAATGGCGGTTCCGTTCGGCCCATACTCGGTCGAGACCGAGATGAGGTCCGACCACAGCACGGTGCCGTCCAACGACACGAAACCGACCTTGGGTCCCCCAGTGCCGAGGTCGACGGCCAGAACGACGCGCTCTACACGCTCCGCTCCGCTCATAGGGGCGGCAGGGACTGCTGGGTGTCGAGGATCTGTTCCATAAGACTTTCGATGAACTGAGCCGCCTCATCGGTCATCCCGCCGGGGACACCGCCGTAGACCGCGGCGCTGATCGGTGACTCACCGGCGGCGGTCTTCTTCTTGGCGTACTCGATCGCCTCGTCGAGGTCGGCGGCGAAGGCTTCGACCACACCGGGTTGGGTCTGCGGCCGGGTCACCGCCATGTGGATGGCGTTGGGGTACTGCTGGCCGTTGAACCGCCAGCCTTTGGGCTTCATGGCATCGGCGACGTGGTAGATGTCGAATTCGTCGGACCGGAAGCTGAAGCAGAATGTGGGCGAACCGATGATCGTCAGCTCGGGGTGGCTGCGGACCGCATCCTGCATCGCCGAGGCGGTCTCCAGGATCGCCTTGGCGTAGCGCAGGTATCCCTCGCGGCCAAGCTGCACCATCGACGCCCATGCGGCAGCGATGAGTCCGCCCGAGCGCGATCCTTCGATGCCGGGGGACATGTACTTGCCGCCGGTCCAGTCCGGCAGGTAGAAGTACTGGGCGTTGCGGTACGCCTTGTCGCGGAACAGCAGCGTGGAGGCGCCCTTCAGGGCGTAGCCGTACTTGTGGTTGTCGGCGGAGATGCTGGTGACGCCGGGCACGCGGAAGTCGAAAATTGGTACGTCATAACCTAACTCGTTCGCGAAGGGCAGGACGAAACCGCCCAGGCAGGCGTCGACGTGCAGCCCCACCCCGCGCTCTGCGGCCACCTGTCCCAGCTCCGGGATCGGGTCGACGGTGCCGTAGCCGTAGTTGCACGCCGAGCCCATGATCGCGATGGTGTTCTCGTCGATGTTGTTGGCCACCCAGTCGACATCGGCCTGGGCGGTCTTCGGATCGATGGGAGCCTTGCGCAGTTCGATGCCGAACAGGTGGCAGCCCTTGTCGAACGCCGGGTGACCGGTTTCGGGTTTGATGAAGTTCGGCCGGGTGATGCCCCGGTGCTTGGCGGCGTGTTCCCGGTAGGCCAGCAGCGCGTGGATGATGCTGCCGGTGCCGCCGGTGGTGACCATGCCGACCGGCTCGCCGTCGGTGACGGCCTCGGCGTGCATCAGATCCAGTGCCATGGCGATCACTTCGCCCTCGAACTTGGTCGCCGACGGGCAGATGTCGCGCTGCAGCACGTTGACATGGGCGAACAGTCCGAACGCCTCATCGAGGAAGCGGTAGTGCTCGTGGTCGCCGCAGTACATGGTTCCGGACACCTTGCCGGTCTCCCAGGTGGGATCCTCGGCCTGCGCCATCTCACGCAGCTCCGCCAGCACTTCCTCACGCGGTCTGCCCTGCTCGGGCAGCGTGCGGTTGACGGTGAAGCGGTCCGTGTAGGGGAAGTCGGACATGGTGAGAGCAGATCCTCCATCTTGAAGATCCCTGATGGTCACAGACCTGAGGAATCGTCATGTCGTTGTTCGCACGCGCAATACCTGAGCTAACCATGAGCGACCGACGCGGCGTCACAGCGCATCGCGCCCCACCGTGGGTATCACCCCTGCTGACCTACCGTGGCCGGAGGTGGAATACCTGAATTCAGCGAAGGCGAGACGAGCCGTCGCCGCCCGCCGCTTGTTTCGTCGAGGTTGCCTGGGTGGGGCGAGATCGCGCGCCTGGCATCGTGCACAGCATCGAACACCGGCTGTTTGCGGCTTCACCGTAAAATCGAGGACGGCCGTAGCTGTGCGAATCAGGAGGTGAGCTCCATGGGCGTGGCAGATGATCGACGCTTCGAGGTATTGCGTGCCATCGTCGCCGACTTCGTCGCCACCAAGGAGCCCATCGGCTCCAAGGCCCTCGTCGAACGGCACAACCTGGGAGTCTCACCGGCCACCGTGCGCAATGACATGGCGGTACTGGAGGCCGAGGGGTACATCGCCCAACCGCACACCAGTTCCGGCCGGGTACCCACCGAGAAGGGGTACCGGGAGTTCGTCGACCGAATCGACGAGGTCAAGCCGCTGTCAGCCGCGGAGCGCCGGGCGATCCTGTCGTTCCTGGACTCCGGTGTCGACCTCGACGATGTGCTTCGCCGGGCGGTGCGCACCCTGGCGCAACTGACCCGCCAGGTGGCCGTTGTGCAGTACCCGACGCTGTCGGTGTCGACGGTGCGGCGCCTCGAAGTGATCGCGCTGAACCCGGCGCGGCTGCTGCTGGTGGTCATCACAGACTCCGGCCGGGTCGATCAGCGCATCGTCGAGTTGGGCGAGCCCATCGACGACCACCAGCTCAGCCAGCTGCGGGAGATGCTCGGCGCCGCGCTGGACGGCAAGCGGATCTCGGCGGCCTCCACCGCCGTCGCCGAACTCGCCGGGCATCTCGACGGCCGCAGTGGGCTGGCTCCCGGCCTGGCCAACGCGGTGGGGCGCTCGGCCACCGTGCTGCTGGAGTCGTTGGTCGATCACCGCGAGGAACGCCTGCTGCTGGGCGGTACCGCCAACCTGACCCGCAATGCCGCCGACTTCGGCAATTCGCTGCGATCGGTCCTGGAAGTGCTCGAAGAGCAGGTTGTGGTGCTGCGGCTGCTCGCGGTGCAGCAGGAAGCCGGTAAAGTCACGGTGCGCATCGGTCACGAGACCGAGGCGGAGGAGATGGCCGGCGCCTCGGTGGTGTCCACCGCCTACGGGTCACAGGGCACCGTGTACGGGGGTATGGGGGTGCTTGGTCCCACCCGGATGGACTATCCGGGAACCATCGCCAGTGTTGCAGCAGTTGCTATGTACATCGGTGAAGTGCTCGGGGCTCGCTGATCCCCGGCGACAGAAGTTTGGGAAGGTCAGGCGTGGCACGCGACTATTACGGCTTGTTGGGCGTCGATAAGGGCGCCACCGACACCGAGCTCAAGCGCGCCTATCGCAAGCTGGCGCGCACCTACCACCCCGACGTCAACCCCGACGAGGCGGCGCAGGCCAAGTTCAAAGAGATCACCGCCGCCTACGAGGTGCTGTCCGACCCGGAGAAGCGCCGCATCGTCGACCTCGGTGGCGACCCGCTGGAGAGTGGCGGCGGCAACGGGTTCGGCGGATTCGGAGGCGCCTCGGGATTCGGGGGCCTGGGGGATGTGTTCGAGGCATTCTTCGGCGGCGGAGCGGCCTCCCGGGGCCCGACCGGCCGGGTGCGGCCGGGGTCGGACTCCCTGCTGCGCATGCGCTTGGACCTCACCGAGTGCGCCACCGGTGTGACCAAGCGCGTCACAGTCGACACCGCAGTGCTCTGCGACCGTTGCCAGGGCCGCGGTACCCACGGCGACTCGGCCCCAGCGACCTGTGACACCTGCCACGGACGCGGCGAGGTGCAGAGCGTGCAGCGTTCGTTGCTGGGCCAGGTCATGACCTCGCGGCCGTGCCCCACCTGCCGCGGCGTGGGCGAAGTGATCCCGGACCCGTGTCATCAGTGCGGCGGCGACGGCCGGGTGCGCGCGCGCCGTGAGATCAGCGTCAAGATCCCGGCCGGAGTCGGTGACGGTATGCGCGTCCGGTTGGCCGCCCAGGGCGAGGTCGGCCCGGGCGGCGGACCGGCCGGTGACCTCTACGTCGAGGTACACGAACAACCCCACGAGATCTTCGCCCGCGACGGCGACGACCTGCACTGCCACATCTCGGTGCCGATGGTCGACGCAGCACTGGGCACCACCGTGACCGTGGACGCGATCCTCGACGGCGCCACCGACATCACCATCCCGGCCGGCACCCAGCCCGGTGCGACCATCGTGCTGCGCGGCCACGGTATGCCGCAGGTCCGCACCGGGGTCCGCGGTGACCTGCACGCTCACATCGAGGTGGTGGTCCCCGAACGCCTCGACAACCACGACACCGAGCTGCTGCGCAAGTTCAAAGAGCACCGTGACCGCGAGACCGCCGAGGTTCGCTCGGCGAACACGCCACACAACGGCGGCGGCCTGTTCAGCCGACTGCGCGAAACCTTCAGCGGGCGCTGAGCCCGCAGTGGCAGGGCTGTTCTACGTCGACACGCTGCCCGAAGTGGGAGCGCTGGCGATGCTCGACGGCGACGCCGGGTTTCATGCCGCGACGGTGCGCCGGATCCGGCCCGGAGAGCGGCTGACCCTCGGTGACGGTGCGGGGGTGGTCGCGCAATGCCAGGTCGAGGACGCCGACCGCGGCGGGCTGCGAGCCCGAGTGCTGGAGCGCTCTGAAGTCGAGCCCCCCAGTCCGTCGGTCACCGTGGTGCAGGCGCTGCCCAAATCCGAACGATCCGAGCTGGCGATCGAGCTGGCCACCGAGGCCGGCGCCGACGCCTTCGTGCCCTGGCAGGCCGACCGATGCGTGGCCCGCTGGGAAGGCCAGCGCGCAGACAAGGGCGTGCGGCGCTGGCAGGCGGTCGCCAGGGCGGCCGCCGGGCAGTCGCGCCGGGCCCACATTCCACCGGTGGCCGGGGTGCGCACCGGCGCTGAGCTGGTCTCGTGGGTCCGCGAACAGGCGGCCGCCGGGGTGACGGTGCTGGTCCTGCACGACGCAGCGGGAGCTGGGTTGGCCGACGCGGTCGGGCCTTCGGCGTCGGCCCTGGCCCTGATCGTGGGGCCCGAGGGCGGAATCACCGAGGCTGAGCTGGCGGCGTTGACCGGCGCCGGCGCGGTGGCCACGCGGCTCGGGCCGACCGTGCTGCGCACCTCGACCGCGGCGGCCGTCGCGCTGGGCGCGCTCGGGGTGCTGACCCCACGCTGGGAGCGTGAATAGCCGGGCGGGTTCGGCGCCGTCGCTGAGCATCAGCGACGGTTACGCGGTGTATCGCGGGCCGGTGGGCGGGGGCGGCCCGATTCACCGCCACGGCGCCTTCCAGATCGTCGTCGCCGGGCACCACGAAGTGGCGATGGTGGACCTCGCCGGCACCCGCCATCAGGCCACCGCGCTGGTCGTGGCACCGATGGCGCCGCATCGCATCCTGGCCATTCGCGACCTGGTCACCTACTTCATCGAGCCGCACTGCCTGTTCGCCGATGACCTGCGGCAGCGCTATGGCGCAGGCTTCGCCGCCGCCCCCGAGCTGGCGCACCTGTGCGAGCCCCAGGTCGCAGCGGCCTGCCGCGGGCAGTCCGAAGAGCTGGATCCGCGCCTGGTGGCGGCGCTGGCCATGCTGGCCGACACCAACATCACGATGCCGAGCCTGGCCGCCGAGGTCGGCCTCTCGCCGCAGCGCCTGCGCGCGCTGGCGCGCCGGGAGCTGGGGATGCCGCTTGCCCGCTGGCGCGTCTGGTCACGGTTGCGCAGGGCCGTCGAAGCCCTGCAGTCGGGTACGCCGCTGACGCAGGCCGCGATCACCGCCGGTTTCGCCGACCAGGCCCACTTCACCCGGCAGATGCGCGAAATGATGGGCCTGACGCCGTCGGTGGTGCGCTACGCGCTGGGCGATCAGCGCTTGCGGCCGACATAGATCGACATCGACCCGGTGATGGTGGGAATCACTTCCGCCTCGCGCACATCGACGAAGCCAGCCGCCGAAATCAGCTCCGGGAGAACACCATCGGCGTTGGGCTGGGTGTCGGTCTTGCCGTCGGCGAACTGGACGAACCGAAAAGCCAGGCGCATCAGCGCGGTCCGCTGCAGTCCGTAGTCGGCGATCACCAGTCGACCGCCCGGTCGCAGCACCGCGAACATCGACGCCAGGATGGCGCGTTTGACCGCCAGTGGGCACTGATGCAACACCAGGCTGGACATCACCGCGTCGATCGACTCCGCGCCCACCGACTCCACCAGGGTGTCGCCCATCCCCGTCAGCCAACGGACGCGGCCGGCCGAACCGGACGCCGCGGCCTTGCGCTGCGCCACCGCCAAGATCTTGGGGTCGGGGTCCAGGCCGACGATCTTCGCCTGCGGCTGGACCCGCGCGGCCAGCAGCGCCAACGATCCGGTGCCGCAGCCCACGTCCAGGATCTGCTCGTCGGCGCGCGGCGCCAGGTGCATGACGGTCAGGCCTCGCCACAGCCGCTCGCGTGTCATCGCCACCACGGTGTCGAACAGGCGGGCGTCGACGAACCGGGCCGGGGCAAAGCGGCCCAGGGCCGGGGTGAAGGCTTCCTCGTTCATACCCGGCAGTTTCACCCGCGGGCCACCCTCCCGTCTTGAACGAACCGCTCATCGGTCACGGCAGGCGGTAGACTCAAGCGTCCGACCCATCGCCGTACCCACGGCACAAACTCCCAGGAAGCAGGCATCGGAAGCCCCGTGACGCCCCGCGATACCCCCGCTGCAGGGCCGGCCTCGCAGGTTCGCAGCAGCGTCGATATTCCACCCGACCTGGTCATGGGTCTGCTGGGTTCTGCGGATGAGAACCTGCGCGCCATCGAACGCCTGCTCACCGCCGACCTGCATGTACGCGGTAATGCCGTCACCATTTCCGGAGCGCCGGCCGATGTCGCGCTTGCTGAGCGGGTGCTCTCCGAGCTGGTGGCGATCGTGGCAGGCGGGCAGTCTCTGACGCCGGAAACGGTGCGGCACAGCGTCGGGATACTGGTGGGCACCGGCAACGAGTCACCCGCCGAAATCCTCAGCCTCGACATCCTGTCGCGGCGCGGCAAGACCATCCGGCCCAAAACGCTCAACCAGAAGCGCTACGTCGACGCCATCGACGCTCACACCATCGTGTTCGGTATCGGCCCGGCCGGTACCGGCAAGACGTATCTGGCGATGGCCAAGGCGGTCAAAGCGCTGCAGACCAAGCAGGTGACCCGCATCATCCTCACCCGCCCGGCGGTGGAAGCCGGTGAGCGGCTGGGGTTTCTGCCCGGCACCCTGAGCGAGAAGATCGACCCGTACCTGCGCCCGCTCTATGACGCGTTGCACGACATGATGGACCCGGAGCTGATTCCCAAGCTGATGAGTTCCGGTGTCATCGAGGTGGCGCCATTGGCCTACATGCGCGGGCGGACACTCAATGACGCGTTCATCATTCTCGACGAGGCGCAGAACACCACGGCCGAACAGATGAAGATGTTCCTCACCCGGCTGGGCTTCGGGGCCAAGATCGTGGTCACCGGTGACGTCACCCAGATCGACCTGCCCGGCGGGGCGAGGTCCGGGCTGCGGGCCGCCGTGGACATCCTCGACGACGTCGACGACATCTACGTCGCCGAGCTCACCAGCGTCGACGTCGTCCGGCACCGGCTGGTGTCCGAGATCGTCGACGCCTACGCACGCCACGAATCCGAACAGGTCCAGCCGGGACTGGCCATGAACCGCGCGTCGCGGCGCGCATCGGGCAGGTCACGCCGATGAGCATCGAGGTCTCCAACGAGTCGGGCCTGGACGTCTCCGAGGTCGAGCTGATCAGCGTCGCCAAGTTCGTGCTGGCCAAGATGGACGTCAATCCCGGTGCCGAACTGTCGATGGTGCTGCTGGACAAAGCCGCGATGGCCGACCTGCACATGCGCTGGATGGACCTGCCCGGGCCCACCGACGTCATGAGCTTCCCGATGGACGAGCTGGAGCCCGGCGGCCGGCCGGATGCGCCCGAGCCCGGCCCGTCGATGCTCGGCGACATCGCGCTGTGCCCGGAGTTCGCCGCCGAGCAGGCCGCGGCGGCCGGACATTCGCTCGGCCAGGAACTGGCGCTGCTCACCGTGCACGGCGTGCTGCACCTGCTGGGCTACGACCACGCCGAGCCGGACGAGGAAAAAGAGATGTTCGCGCTGCAGCGCCGCCTGCTCGAAGAGTGGGTCGCCGACCAGGTGGAGGCCTATCGGGCCGAGACCCAGAGCGAGAAGGACCGTCGCCTGCTCGACAAGACGCGGTACTTCGACGAACCGTGACCGAGACACCGCTGCTCCTCGGCGTGATCGCGCTGATCGGCCTGGGTGGTCTGTTCGCGGCGATCGATGCCGCGGTCAGCACCGTGTCCCAGGCGCGCGTCGAGGAGCTGGTGCGCGCGAAGCGGCCCGGCGCCGTCTGGCTGGTCAAGCTGATGGCCGAGCGTCCGCGCTACATCAACCTCGTGGTGTTGTTGCGCATCACCTGCGAGGTCACCGCGACCGCGCTTTTGGTGTTCCTGCTCAGCGCCGTGCTCGGACTGGACTGGGGCCTGTTCGCCGCCGCGGCGATCATGGTGGTGGTCAGCTTCGTGGTCATCGGGGTGGGGCCGCGGACCCTGGGCCGCCAGAACGCGTATTCGATCGCGCTGGCCGCCGCGCTTCCGCTGCAGGTCCTGTCGGTGCTGCTCGCCCCCATCAGCCGGCTGCTGGTGGTGCTCGGCAACGCGGTGACGCCCGGGCGCGGGTTCCGCAACGGGCCGTTCGCCTCCGAGATCGAGCTGCGCGAAGTGGTCGATATGGCGCAGCAGCGCGGGGTGGTGGCGGCCGACGAGCGCCGGATGATCCAGTCGGTCTTCGAACTCGCCGACACCCCGGCCCGCGAGGTGATGGTGCCGCGCACCGAGATGGTGTGGATCGAGCACGACAAAACCGCCGGCCAGGCCACCGCGCTGGCGGTGCGCAGCGGGCATTCCCGCATTCCGGTGATCGGCGAGAACGTCGACGACATTCTCGGCGTGGTCTATCTGAAAGACCTTGTCCAGCAAACCTATTACTCCACCAACGGGGGGCGCGACACCACGGTGGCGCAGGTGATGCGCCCGGCGGTCTTCATGCCCGACTCCAAGGCGCTCAACGCGCTGCTGGAAGACATGCAGCGCAGCCGGTATCACATGGCGCTGCTGGTCGACGAATACGGCGCGATCGCCGGACTGGTCACCATCGAGGACGTCTTGGAGGAGATCGTCGGCGAGATCGCCGACGAGTACGACCAGGGTGAAGTCGCCCCGGTGGAGGAGTTGGGCGACAACAGGTTCCGGGTCTCGGCGCGGTTGCCCATCGAAGACGTCGGGGAGCTCTACGGCGTTCAGTTCGATCCGGGCCTCGACGTCGACACGGTCGGCGGGCTGCTCGCCTTAGAGCTGGGCCGGGTTCCGCTGCCCGGCGCCGAGGTGATCTCGCACGGCCTGCGCCTGCGGGCCGAGGGCAGTCGCGACTCCCGCGGGCGGGTGCGGATCAGCACGGTTCTGGTCAGCCAGGTCCAGCCCGCCGGTGAAGAGGCCGCAGTTGAGCGGTGAGCGACCCGCGGTGTGCGCACCGAACGTGTACTCAGTGCGACAATGCACCCGAATTCTCGCGCTGAGAACACGTTCGGCGAAAGGCGGCTCGTGACCGAGTCTGATTCCGGGTTCCATTCGGGCTTCGTGTGTCTGGTCGGCCGGCCCAACACGGGCAAGTCGACGCTCACCAACGCCCTGGTGGGCGCCAAGGTGGCGATCACCTCGAACCGCCCGCAGACCACCCGGCACACCATTCGCGGCATCGTGCACCGCGACGACTTCCAGATCATCCTGGTCGACACACCCGGCCTGCACCGGCCGCGGACCCTGCTGGGCAAACGGCTCAACGACCTGGTCCGCGACACCTACTCGCAGGTCGACGTGATCTGCCTGTGCATCCCGGCCGACGAACCGATCGGCCCCGGCGACCGCTGGATCGTCGAGCAGATCCGCGCCGTCGCACCCAAGACCACCCTGGTGGTCGTGGTCACCAAGATCGACAAGACCACTCGCGACAAGGTCGCCGCGCAGCTGGTCGCGGTCGGCGAGCTGGCTCCGGAAGCCGAGATCGTCCCGGTGTCGGCGGTCAGCGGCGAGCAGGTTGACGTGCTCATTTCCGTGCTGGCCGCCGCGCTGCCCGTCGGTCCGGCCTTCTATCCGGACGGCGAGCTGACCGACGAGCCCGAAGAGACCCTGATGGCCGAGTTCATCCGGGAGGCGGCCCTGGAGGGCGTGCGCGACGAACTGCCGCATTCGCTGGCGGTGGTGATCGAGGAAGTGCGCTCGCGGGAGGATCGCGACGATCTGATCGAGGTCTACGCGGTTCTCTACGTCGAACGCGACAGCCAGAAGGGCATCGTGATCGGCCGGGGCGGATCCCGGCTGCGCGAAGTGGGCACCTCCGCGCGTACGCAGATCGAGAAGTTGTTGGGTACCAAGGTATTTCTCGATCTACGGGTGAAGGTGGCCAAGAACTGGCAACGGGACCCCAAGCAGCTCGGACGGCTCGGTTTTTAGGCGGACGGGCCGGGGATGCCACCGCCCGCGCCCGCCGAAACGGCATTGGTAGATTCCAGGGATGTCCGTACGCAAGTCGTTGCTCGTGTCCTCGGTCGGCCTGCTGGTGTGTGCACAAGCACTGGCCGGCTGCGGGGGCGCGCAGAAGCCGATCGATACCACCAAGCTGTTCAACGTCCAGTCGACGTTCGGCTCCGACTACAAGACCCAGACCAAGGGTCCCGACAACATCGACCCCAAGATTCTGGGACCGCAGAAGATGCCTCCCGGCGTGACGTTCGACCCCGCCGACTGCGCCGACTACGCCGCCAACACCGGCCGGCCGCCCAAGGGCATCGAGGGCAAGATGTCGATGGTGTCGATCGTCGGCGAGGGTAACCAGCTGGTCGCGATCGCCATGCAGTCCGATCAGGACCTGCCCTACGACGACACCGACGCCGAGAAGTGCAGCCACGTCTCGTTCAACGCCGGCAAGCTCACCGGCTACCTCGACGAGGTCGACGCCCCGGAGATCGAGAACGCCAAGACGGTGGGATCGCACTCCGAGATCGAGATCACCGGCAAGGACGGCCAGCAGCAGTCCCGCGAGTCCTACACCTTCACCGCCTACCTGGGCACCGCACTGGTGCAGGTCACGGCCAACCCGCAGGCGGTCCGCGGCCAGGCGCCGGCGATGGTCGACGCCGACCGGGCGCGGCAGTTGTTGGTCGACGCGGTGGCAGCGCTGCGCGACTAGCAGTGCCGGGAAAGCCGCCACGTGACCGAGCGCGAGCCCCGCGTCCTGGTCGTCGGGGCGGGCATCGCCGGGATCACCACCGCGCACGTCCTGCGTGAACAGGGCTTCACCGACGTCACCGTGCTCGAGAAGGGCTCCGACGTCGGCGGGGTCTGGTACTGGAACCGCTATCCGGGCCTGCGATGCGACGTGCCGTCGCAGATCTACCAGTTCGGGTTCGCCCCCAAACCCGACTGGCAGCACGCCTGGGCGACCGGCGCGGCCATCCAGCGCTACCACCGCGATGTCGTCGACGGGCTGGGGCTGGCCCCGCTGATCCGGCTGAACACCGAGGTGAGCGAGGCGCGCTGGGACGAGCACCGGCACTGGATCGTCACCACCGCCGCCGGGGAGGAGCTGGACGCCGATTTCCTGATCTGTGCGACCGGCGTCCTGCACCACCCGTTCGTCCCGGAGATCCCCGGACTCGCCGATTTCGCCGGACCGGTGGTCCACACGGCCCGCTGGGACGACGAGCTGGACACCGGCGGCAAGCGGATCGCGGTGATCGGCACCGGATCCACCGGGGTGCAGGTGGTCTCCGCGCTGGCGCCGCAGGCCGCGTCGATCGACCACTACGTGCGGTCGGCGCAGTGGATTCTGTGGGCGCCCACGTCGCTGCGGCAGCTGCCCGGCGTCGCCGCGGTGCTGCGGCGGTTCCCGGCGTTGCACCGAGCGCTGCACCGGCTGCTGACGTTCGGCGGCTCGCGCCTGCTGACCGATGTCACCACCCGTCCGACGTGGCGTCGCCGGGCCGTGCAGGCCTACGCCCGGGCGTGCCTGCGGATTCAGGTGCGCGACAAAGCGTTGCGGGCCAGACTTCGTCCGGACTACGAGCCGCTGTGCAAACGCCAGGTGGTGTCGGGAAGCTACTACCGGTCCGTCCGGGCCGGCAACGTCGACGTGGTCACCCAGGACATCACCGAGATCACCCCGACCGGCGTCCGCACCGCCGACGGTACCCACCGCGACACCGACGTCATCGTGCTGGCGACCGGCTTTCACGCCCACAACTACATGCGGCCGATGCGCCTGTGCGGCCGCGACCGGATCAGCATCGACGATGCCTGGGCCAAGGGCCCGCGCGCCTACCGGATGACCGCCATCCCCGGTTTCCCCAACCTGTTCACGGTGTTGGGGCCCAATTCGCCCACCGGGTCCATCTCACTGCAGTACACCTCGGAGCTCACCGCCGGCTACATCGCGCAGTGGTTGGCCAAGTTCCGGAACGGCGAGCTGACCACGGTGGAGGTCACCGAGCAGGCCACCACCCGATTCAACGACGACGTCGCCGCCGCGATGGTCCCGACGGTGTGGAACACCGGGTGCAACTCCTGGTACCTGACCGGCAGCGGCGCGATCGATCTGTGGCCGTTCGACCGCGCGACGCTGAAGAAGATGCTCGCCAGCCCCGATCCGGCGGATTTCCACCTCGGCTGAGGCGGCTCAGTGCGCGCCGCGGGCCACCGGCCGGGACGCATCCGAGCTCCACTGCGACCACGATCCCGGGAACATCGCCGCCGAGCGGCCGACGGCGGCCAAGGCCGCGACGATCACCGTGGCACTGATCCCCGAACCGCAGTAGGTCCCCACCGTGGCGTCGTCTCCGATGCCGCGCTCGGCCAGCAGCCCGATGATCTGCTCGTCGGACAGCAGCGTTCCGTCGGCGCCCAGCAGTGCGGTGAACGGCAGGTTCTTCGCGCCGGGGATGTGACCGGCGGCGGCGTCGACCGGCTCCACCTCGGCGCGGAACCGTTCGGGGGCGCGGGCGTCGAGCAACGCGATCGAACCGGTCCGGGCCCCTTCGCCGGCCTCGTCGGCGGTCAGCGTGGGCCGAAGGCCCTCATACAGGTCCTCCGGCAGCAGGGTGACGTTGCCCGGCTCGGGGCAGACCTCGCCGGTGTGCAATTCGCCGCCGGCCTGCGTCCAGGCCGCCAGGCCGCCGTCGAGGATGCGCACGTCGGCGACCCCCGAGGTGGTCAGCAGCCACCACAACCGCCCCGAACCGGCCCGGTGCCAGTCGTCGTAGACCACCACCGGCACGTTGCGCCGCACCCCCCACCGGCGGGCAGCGGCTTCCAGATCGCGGCCGGTGGGCAACGGGTGCCGGCCCCGGTCGGGCACGGTGTGGTCGGACAGCTCGTCCTCGAGCGAGACGTAGACCGCGCCCGGTAGATGGCCGCCCAGGTACGCCGGACGCCCGTCGGGTGCCTCCAGGCTCCAGCGGACGTCGAGGACGGTTACCGGTTTGCCGGCACGCAGCAGCTCAGCGAACTCCGCGGCGGTGATAAAGATCTTGCTGCGCGGATCCACCGCACGGACCAGCTCAGTAGTTGTTGCAGCTGTTGGCGACCTGGACGATCGTCCCCACGTACTGCTGCGCCTCGGGCATGCCCTGCACCATGTTGGCCAGCTGCTGGCGCTTGGCGGGCGGAGCGTTCAGGAACATCTGCAGCATGCCCTGGCCATTCGGGCTGGCGTCGAACTCCGCTGCCGCGGCCGGGTTCTCCGCGGCCAGCGCCGCGTGCACCTGCGAGTAGGTGCAGGTGGTGTTGATTATCGGGCCGAGGTCGGGGCTGGCGGACGCGATCCCGGATCCGGCGCAGAACGCCAAAGCCAGACTGCCGGCTGCGACAGTGATCCTGGTCAACGACAGAGAGGCCATTTTGCGGACGCCTTTCACCAGTGCATCTTTTACGGGGATTTGAAGACCTAACTCAAAGACTGGCCAAGCTTAACCGAACTGCGCGCGGCGCGCTGAAGTCGCAGCTGGGGCCGGTTGGCGCGGATCAGGAGCTGTGACCGGGCTCGGTGCGCCACCACGGCGTGGGCTGGCGCGCCGCCCACCCGCTGACGCCCTCCAGTTCGGCGGCCAGCGACACCAACAGGCCGTCGCTGTTGGCCGGCCCCATCAGCTGCACCCCGATCGGGAGTCCGTCGGAGGTGAACCCGGCGGGGACATTGATCGACGGCCAGCCCAAGAGGTTCCACGGCCAGGTCACCGGGCAGGCCGCGATCATCGCGCGGTCGGTCTCCCAGCTGTTCAGGTCGTCGAAGGTGTTGACCAGCGGCGGTGGCTGAGCGGTGGTGGGCGCCAGCACCACGTCGACGATGCGGAAGATCGAGCCCACCCGGCGGTGGTCCTTGGCCTCGTGGGCGCGGGCCTTGCGCAGCACGGCCTGCGACAGCAGCCGTCCGGTGCGCATGTTGGCATGCGTCCGCGGGTCGAGGTTGACCCCGTTGCCCAGCGCGTTTGCCGCGGTCAGGATCCCGGCGGTGGACCGGGACAGGAAGTTCCACGACAGTCGCAGCCCGTAATCGGGGTTGCCCGGGACCACGGTGTGCCCGAGCAGGCGCAGCTGTTCGGCCGTGCGCTCCAGGGCGGCCCGGATCTCCGGGTGCAACCGGGCCGCGAACCCCGTGTAGGGGAAGCGGGTCGACAGCGCGATACGCAGCTGCCCCGGTGCGGTCCGCACGTAGTCCGAGACCGTCATCGGCGGCGGTTTGTGCA
This sequence comes from Mycolicibacter engbaekii, assembly GCF_002101585.1. Classification (GTDB taxonomy): domain Bacteria; phylum Actinomycetota; class Actinomycetes; order Mycobacteriales; family Mycobacteriaceae; genus Mycobacterium; species Mycobacterium engbaekii. Next base: position 199,054 of record NZ_LQOT01000060.1, read on the forward strand.
GGTCGCCGTCGGCGTTGCCGGAGACCGCGTCGAGCACCAGCGCGGCGTCTTCGACGGTGCGGGCCAGCACCCCGTTGACGGTGAGCCCGTTGAAGGCCTCCGGCAGCGGCCATGTCGAGATGCGGCCGCGCTGCGGCTTGATGCCGACCAGATGCGTCCAGGCCGCGGGAATACGCACACTGCCGGCGCCGTCGGATCCGATGGCCGCGGTCACCAGGCCGGCGGCCACCGCGGCGGCACTGCCGCCCGAGGATCCGCCGGGGGTGTGCCGGCGCGACCAGGGGTTGCGAGTGTGGCCGAAACCGGGACCGCTGGTGAACGGCCACTGGCCCAATTCGCAGGTATTGGTCTTGCCGACGATCACCGCGCCGGCGGCCCGCAGCCGGCGTACCACCTCGGAGTCGTGGCCGGCCGGTTCGACGTATCCGGAGGCGCCGAACGAGGTCGCCACCCCCGCGATGTCGGTGTCGTCTTTGACCGCGATCGGGATGCCCAGCAGCGGGGCGCGGTGCCCGGCCGCCCGGAGCCGGTCGGCTTCTGAGGCGCTGACCAGTGCCGACTCGGTGAAGACCACCCGGAAGGCGTTCAGGGTGGACTGACTGGCGTCGATGGCGTGCAGCGACCGGCGCACCAGGTCCACCGAGGTGGCCTCACCGCTGGCCAGCTGGTAGAGCTGCTCGGTGAGGGTGGGGAAGCGGGTTGCAGACGTCGCGGACGGGTGGCTCATCGGTGACGAGAGTATCGGCGTGCCACGCCGGTGGGGGTCCTCGAAACGCCCGCATCCGATGCGAAACTGGTCCGATGCGGCTGTACCGGGACCGGGCGGTGGTGCTGCGCCAGCACAAGCTCGGCGAGGCCGACCGGATCGTCACTTTGCTCACCCGCGACCACGGGCTGGTCCGCGCGGTGGCCAAAGGAGTGCGTCGTACCCGCAGCAAGTTCGGGGCCCGGCTGGAGCCGTTCGCCCACATCGATGTGCAGCTGCATCCCGGCCGCAACCTCGACATCGTCACCCAGGTGGTGTCGGTCGACGCGTTCGCCACCGACATCGTCAGCGACTACGGCCGCTACACCTGCGCCTGCGTGATCTTGGAGACCGCGGAACGCCTGGCCGGTGCCGAGCGGGCCCCGGCGACGGCACTGCACCGGCTCACCGTCGGTGCGCTGCGCGCGGTGGCCGACGGCCGCCGCCCCCGCGAGCTGGTGCTGGACGCCTACCTGCTGCGGGCCATGTCGGTGGCGGGGTGGGCACCGGCGCTGACCGAGTGCGCCCGGTGTGCCACCCCGGGCCCGCATCGGGCATTCCACGTCGCGGCCGGTGGCAGCGTCTGCGCGCACTGCCGCCCGGCGGGGGCGACCACCCCGCCGATGGGGGTGCTGGATCTGATGTCGGCGTTGCACGACGGTGACTGGGAAGCCGCTGAGCTGTCCACGACGGCGCATCGCAGCCACGCCAGCGGATTGGTGGCCGCGCACCTGCAGTGGCACCTGGAGCGGCGCCTGCGGACCTTGCCCTTGGTGGAGCGGGTCTCCCAGCAGCCGGCGCAGCGCGGCGCCGACGACGCGGATGCGCAGTCCCGCGCCACCGGCAGCTGACACATCGGGGTCCCCGAACCCGAAATCTGTCCGTTTCGGTGGACTGTCCGGTGCTCGGCGGTAGGCTGATGCGACTTCACGATCCGCATGTTCAACCAGGAAGGCAGGCCGAATGTTTCACGACACCGGGTGGGGGCGCTGGGCGCACAGAACGATGCCGGGATACGGAGCCGGTTTCGGTGTGGCGGCCGGAGCGCTACTCGTCGTGGGAATGATGCCGGCCGTGGCTTCCTGCGCGCGGGCCGCCGAGCCCGGCCCGGCGGCCGGGATCACGGCACCGCTGCCGGTGAACGGCCCCGGCGCTGACGGGGCGGACGGCGCCGACGGCGCTCCCGGGGCGGACGGCGCTCCCGGAGCCGACGGGGCCCCCGGCGCCGGTGGCCTGGGCGGCCAGGGCGGCAAGGGCGGCCAAGGCGGCAAGGGCGGCCAGGGCGGTAAGGGCGGTGCCGGCGGCCAGGGCGGCCAGGGCGGTAAGGGCGGCCAGGGTGGCCGCGGCGGCGACGGCGGTAACGGTGGGGCCGGCGGGGCCGGTGGCGCCGGTGGCGCTTCGGGACCCGGCGGTCAGCCCGGTGAGGGCGGTGCCGGTGGTCTGGGCGGTGCGCCCGGACCGGGTGGAACCCCAGGCCAGCCCGGTCAGCCCGGTGAGCCCGGTCGGGCCGGCTGACCCTGCCCCACTGACTCGTTCCGGCGCGTCGGACACTGCGTTTGCAGTCGCCTCCGGGCGCGCCGACCCAACAAGCCCCCGCTAAAGTCTGATCCGATCCGGCGGGGGGTTAATTCGACAAGGAGCCACAACAAAAGTGACCGAGAATCCACGTGCAGACGTCGTCTCCCGGCAGTACGAGCGGTGGACGTACCCGCCGCCCATCCATGACCTGCAGGCCTGGACGACCACAAACTGGGAGTGGTTCGACCCGAGCCACGCGCACCGGGTGCTGTGGCCGGATCGTGAATACCGTCCCGACCTCGACATCCTGATCGCGGGCTGTGGTACCAACCAGGCGGCGGTATTCGCCTACAACAACCCGCAGGCCAAGGTTGTGGCCGTCGACATCAGCGCATCGTCGTTGGGGCACCAGCAGTACCTCAAGGACAAGCACGGTCTGTGGAACCTGGAGCTGCACCAGCTGCCCATTGAGGAGCTTTCCACGCTCGACCGGGAATTCGACCTGGCGATCTCGACGGGCGTGCTGCACCACATGGCCGACCCGGAGACGGGCATGAAGGCGATCGCCGAGCGGCTGCGGCCCGACGGCGTGGCCGGCATCATGCTCTACGCGCGCTACGGCCGCATCGGTATCGAAATCCTGGAGTCGGTCTTCCGGGACCTCGGGTTGGAGCAGAACGACGAGTCGATTCAGACCGTCCGCCAGGCCGTCCGCGTGCTGTCGCCGGAGCACCCGGTGCAGCCGTACATCAAGATCGCCGGCGACCTGCACTCGGATTCGGGCCTGGTGGACACGTTCTTGCACGGTCGGGCGAAGAGCTACGACGTCGACGGTTGCATCGAGCTGGCCAAGTCGGCCGGCCTGGAGTTCCAGGACTGGCTGCTCAAGGCGCCGTACTACGCGCACGATGTGGTGGTGCCATCGGCCGGCTTCTACGACAGGATCAACGCCCTGCCGGAGGAGAAGATCTGGTCGGTGATGGAGCGCATCCACACCCTCAACGCGCGGCACTTCTTCATCGCCACTCGGTCCGATCGGCCCAAGAGCAGCTACAAGATCGACTTCTCCACGCCGGAGAGCCTCGACTACGTACCGCTGTTCCGCTGGAAGTGTGGCTTGAACAACGACGAGATCTACCGTTCGGGCTGGCGTATGCCGTTGAACCCGGCGCAGCTGCCGTTCGTTCAGAGCATCGACGGTCGGCGTAGCATTCGTCAGATCGCCGCGGACCTGGCGCAGGCCAGCGGCCCCTCGCGCGGCAGCCTCGCGGACCTGGAGAAGTTCGGGCGGAAGCTGTTCCAGTCGCTGTGGCGGCTGGACTTCGTCGCGGTCGATCTGAGTGCCCGTTCCTGATCGTCGGCATGGTCGGTAAGCCGTCGCGGCGGCCGTATGGTCGCCGCGGGCGGCGCCGGCACGGTCGGGCAGGATAAGGCGCATGGTGTTGAACCGGGCAAATCGGAAGGCGGGCTTCCCGCAGCTGCCCGCGGCGCCTGCGGATTATCCGGTATTCCCGGACAAATCCACCTGGCCGGTGGTCTTCCCGCAGTTGCCGTCGCCGCCAGGCGGGGGGCCGTGCCGCCCCCCGCAGCACCCGTCCAAGGCCGTGGCGCCGCAGATCCCCGCCGAGGCGCTGCCGAACCACGTCGCGGTCGTGATGGACGGCAACGGCCGCTGGGCGACCCAGCGCGGGCTGGGCCGCACCGAGGGGCACAAGATGGGCGAGGCGGTGCTCATCGACATCACCTGCGGTGCCATCGAACTGGGCATCAAGTGGCTGACGGTGTATGCGTTCTCCACCGAGAACTGGAAGCGCTCCCCTGAGGAGGTGCGCTTCCTGATGGGGTTCAACCGCGAGGTGGTGCGCCGGCGGCGCGAGAACCTCAACGCGATGGGCGTGCGGATGCGCTGGGTGGGCTCACGTCCGAAGATGTGGCGCAGTGTGATCAAGGAATTCGAGATCGCCGAGGCCATGACCGTGGACAACGACGTCATCACGATCAATTACTGCGTCAACTACGGCGGGCGCACCGAGATCGCCGAAGCCGCCAAGGCCATCGCCGAGGAGGCCGTGGCGGGCAAGCTGAACCCGAGCCGGATCAACGAGGCCACCATCGCGCGGCACCTGCACCGGCCGGACATGCCCGACGTCGACCTGCTGATCCGCACCTCCGGCGAGCAGCGGTCGTCCAACTTCATGCTGTGGCAGGCGGCCTACGCCGAGTACATCTTCCAAGAGAAGCTGTGGCCGGACTACGACCGCCGCGATCTGTGGGAGGCCTGCGAGCAGTACGCCTCGCGGCAGCGCCGGTTCGGAACGGCCTGATGTCCACGCTGGCCGACCGGCTCGCCGCGGCGCTCGCCGAGGTGCTGGCGGTCGACACCGAACCCGACGGTGCGCTGACCGTCCGGCACGACGGAATGCTGGCGTCGTTGCGGGTGGTGCCGATCGCCGAGGACCTGGAGCTGGTGTCGCTCACCGCGATCCTGGCGTGGGATCTGCCGTTGACCGAGCAGCTGCGCATCCGTGCCGCCGAACAGGCCGACCTCAGTCAGCTGGGCACCGTGTCCCTCGTCGGTAAGGACGCGTCCGCGGACGTGATCCTGCGGTACAACTTTCCCGGATCGGGGCTGAGCGATGGCGCACTGCGCACCCTGGTCCTGATGGTGCTGGCCAAGGGCGTCGACATCCGGGACGCACTGACCGCCTGATGGCGGGCGGGGCTCAGTTCCGGCAGGCGGGGCAGGTGCCGAAGATCTCGATGGTGTGGCCGACGTCGGAGTAGTCGTGCTCGGCGGCGATGCGCGCCGCCCACTCTTCGACTTCGCGGTCGCCCACCTCGACGGTGGCCCCGCAGCCCCGGCACACCAGATGGTGGTGGTGGTGATCCGAGCATCGCCGGTACACCGATTCGCCGGTGTCCGAACGCAGCGTGTCGACCTGTCCGGCCGTGGCCATCGCCTGCAATGTGCGGTAGACGGTGGTCAGCCCGATGTTCTCGCCGCGCTCACGCAGCGCGTCGTGCAGTTCCTGGGCCGACCGGAAATCCTCGACGGTCTCCAGCAGCGCCGCGATCGCCGCCCGCTGCCGGGTGGAGCGCACCCCGGGGGCGCTCAACGGTCCTCACCGGCATGCGCCACCGCGTCAATGGCGATGTGCGCCAGGTGATGGTCGGCCAGTCGGTAGAGCACTTCGCGACCAGACCTTTCCCCGGCGACGACTCCGGCGGACTTGAGGATCTTCAGGTGCTGGCTGACCAGCGGCTGCGGCACGCCGAGCGCGTCGACGAGCTCGTGCACGCAGCGCTGTGACTCCTGCAGCTGCAGCACGATCGCGATGCGAACCGGGGCGGCCAGCGCGCGCAGCAGCTCTCCGGCCGCGTCGAGGATCTCCCGCGGCGGTGTCGCGGGAAAGGCTGGGCCGGCGTGTCGGTGGCCCACCAGGCCCGATGCTGAGGAGGCCATGACACCACCTCCGGACACGTTGGAAATCATTTTCAGCTGGCATCCACTGTTCCATGCGTGATGACGCATGTCAAAGAACGCGGACGGTATCGATACGATGACTGATGTTTTGCGCGTCGGCGTTGCCGGCGCGGTTCCGTCAAGACAGGAGTGCACCCCCTCGTGGCGTCCATCATCGACACCGTTGCCAACCTGGCCAAGCGACGTGGCCTGGTCTTCCAGTCGGGCGAAATCTACGGCGGCACAAAGTCGGCGTGGGACTACGGGCCACTCGGAGTGGAGCTCAAGGAGAACATCAAGCGGCAGTGGTGGCGCTCGGTCGTGACCTCCCGGGACGACGTCGTCGGCCTGGACAGCGCGATCATCCTGCCCCGTCAGGTGTGGGTGGCCTCCGGACACGTCGCGGTGTTCAACGACCCGCTGGTGGAGTGCCTGAGCTGCCACAAGCGGCACCGGCAGGACCACATGCAGGAAGCGGTGGCACTGAAAAAGGGCGGCAACCCCGATGACGTGCCGATGAGCGAGATCGCGTGCCCGGACTGCGGCACCAAGGGGCAGTGGACCGAGCCCCGGGACTTCAACATGATGCTCAAGACCTACCTGGGTCCCATCGAGTCCGAAGAGGGGCTGCACTATCTGCGGCCCGAGACCGCGCAGGGCATCTTCGTCAACTTCGCCAACGTGGTGACCACGGCACGCCGCAAGCCGCCGTTCGGAATCGGCCAGATCGGCAAGAGCTTCCGCAACGAGATCACCCCCGGCAACTTCATCTTCCGGACCCGCGAGTTCGAGCAGATGGAGATGGAGTTCTTCGTCGAGCCGTCCACGGCCAAGGAGTGGCACCAGTACTGGATCGACGCGCGCCTGCAGTGGTACGTCGACCTGGGCATCAACCGTGAGAACCTGCGCCTCTACGAACACCCGCTCGAGAAGCTGTCGCACTACTCCGCCGGCACCACCGACATCGAGTACAAGTTCGGTTTCGCCGGCAACCCGTGGGGGGAGCTGGAGGGCATCGCCAACCGCACCAACTTCGACCTGACTACGCACTCCGAGCATTCCGGGGTGGACCTGTCGTTCTACGACCAGGCATCCGACACCCGCTACGTGCCCTACGTGATCGAACCGGCAGCCGGCCTGACCCGCTCCCTGATGGCCTTCCTGGTCGACGCCTACCACGAGGACGAGGCGCCCAACGCCAAGGGCGGCGTGGACAAGCGCACCGTGCTGCGGCTGGACCCGCGACTGGCGCCGGTCAAGGCGGCGGTGCTGCCGCTGTCGCGCAACGCCGACCTGTCGCCCAAGGCCCGGGACTTGGCGGCCGAGCTGCGTCAGTCCTGGAACGTGGAATTCGACGACGCCGGGGCGGTCGGCCGGCGGTACCGCCGCCAGGACGAGATCGGCACCCCGTACTGCATCACGGTCGACTTCGACTCGCTGGAAGACCACGCCGTCACCGTCCGCGAGCGCGACACGATGGCTCAGGAACGGGTGGCCATCGACGCGGTCTCCGACTACCTGGCCGTGCGCCTCAAGGGCTGCTGATCGAGGTCAGTCTTCGGCGACTTCCGGGGTTTTCGGCGTGACGGGCTTGAACCAGTCGGTGCGGCTGCGCCAGGACAGCGCGGCAGCATAGGCGAAGGCGGAGCTGCTGATGCCTGCGCAGATCCAGGTGGGCAGGGTGACCGCGCTGCCGAGCAGCACACTGGCCAGCTGTGTGACGATCGCCGCGAGTTTGAAGGCGACCCAGACCAGGTAGAACCGCACCGTCGTCTTCGAGCGCGGATCGCTGCGCAGGGCCAGCAGCACCCGGCCGGTGAACCCGAACAGCGGCAGCGCCAAGACGCCGACCAGCGCCCAGTACACCGCGAACCACGGCCCGCGGGGCGCGAAAGCATCCAGATACTGCGGCTGTCCGCGATCGGCGATGCAGAACACGATCACCACCAGTGGCAGGCCCAGCTTCAGCGGCGCCATGATCTGCCGGCGTTGCAGGCGCCGGGCGTGGTCTTCGTCGTCCAACCGCGTCACCAGGTGCTCGAACATCAGCGCTACCGCACCGAACATGCACAGCACCGCCAACAGCCCGGCGACGTTGAACAACCCGAACACGCGGTGCACGAGCGGGTCGAGGCGCAGTGACCCCACCGGAGACAGCAGCAGGCCCGCGCAGCACATCAGGACCAGGACGCGGGAGGGGTTGGTGTCCCAGCGCGAACCCCAGGTGTGCCGGCGGGCCCACAGCGCCCACCCGCACGCCGCCAGCACCCCCACCAGGGCGACATCGATGAGCACCGACATCGTTCCGGTGGGCTAGAACCGGCCGCCGCCGCCGAAGAAGCCGCCACCGGACGAGGAGCCGCCAAACGAGGTCGGACTCCACCCGCCCCCACCTCTGCGGTT
>NZ_LQOT01000061.1 GCF_002101585.1 Mycolicibacter engbaekii
CGAGTTTTCCGGGCTGGGTTCAGTCCGGCTGGTTTTCGAATAGAGGAGCGTTCATGGCTGCCAAGGCCTCAGTCGCGATTGTCGGTTCGGGCAATATCAGTACCGACCTGTTGTACAAGTTGTTGCGTTCGGAGTGGCTGGAGCCGCGCTGGATGATCGGGATCGACCCGGAGTCGGAGGGTCTGGCGCGGGCCCGCAAGCTGGGGCTGGAGACTTCAGCGCAGGGTGCGGACTGGTTGCTGGCGTTGGATGAGAAGCCGGACTTCGTGTTTGAGGCCACCAGCGCCTATGTGCATAAGGCCTATGCGCCCAAGTATGAGGCTGCCGGTATCCGGGCTATTGATTTGACGCCGGCGGCGGTGGGTCCGGCGGTGATCCCGCCGGCGAATCTGCATGCCCATGTTGATGCCCCGAACGTCAACATGATCACCTGTGGCGGGCAGGCGACCATTCCGATCGTGTATGCGGTCACCCGCGCGGTCACAGAGCAGGGCGGGGTGGTGCCTTATGCCGAGATCGTGGCCAGTGTCGCCAGTGTGTCGGCGGGTCCGGGAACCCGGGCCAATATCGATGAGTTCACCAAGACCACCTCGCGGGGGGTGGAGACCATCGGTGGTGCGCAGCGCGGCAAGGCGATCATCATCTTGAACCCGGCTGATCCGCCGATGATCATGCGCGACACGATCTTTTGCCAGATTCCTGAGGACGCCGACCGGGATGCGATCACCGCGTCGATCAAGGATGTGGTGGCCCAGGTGCAGACCTATGTGCCGGGGTATCGGTTGCTCAATGAGCCGCAGTTCGACGAGCCGTCGCTGAACTCCGGTGGGCGTGCGGTGGTGACCACGTTTGTGGAGGTCGAGGGTGCCGGTGATTATCTGCCGCCGTATGCGGGCAACCTGGACATCATGACCGCCGCGGCGACCAAGGTCGGCGAGGAGATCGCCCGGGAGATGGCGGCGGCAAAGGCTGGAGGAGCGTAATCGTCATGTCTGATCACATTTTTGATGTGCGGATCACCGACACCTCGCTGCGTGACGGTTCGCATCACAAGCGCCACCAGTTCACCCCGGAGGAGGTCGGCGCGATCGTGGCGGCGATCGACGCCGCGGGGGTGCCGGTGATCGAGGTGACCCATGGGGACGGCCTGGGTGGGTCGAGCTTCAACTACGGGTTTTCCAAGACGCCCGATCAGGAGCTGATCAAGCTTGCGGCGCAGACCGCGCGTGATGCCCGGATCGCCTTTTTGATGCTGCCCGGGGTGGCCACCAAGGACGACATGAAGGAGGCGCAGGGCAACGGTGGGCAGATCTGCCGGATCGCCACGCACTGCACCGAGGCCGATGTGTCCATTCAGCACTTCGGGCTGGCCCGCGAGCTGGGGTTGGAGACCGTCGGGTTTTTGATGATGGCCCACACCGTGACCCCGGAGAAGCTGGCCGCCCAGGCCCGCATCATGGCCGATGCGGGTTGTCAGTGTGTGTATGTGGTGGATTCGGCCGGGGCCCTGGTGATGGAGGGTGTGCGGGATCGGGTGGCGGCGCTGGTCGCCGAACTCGGCGACGATGCGCAGGTCGGCTTTCACGGTCACGAGAACCTCGGGTTGGGTGTGGCGAACTCCCTGGAGGCGGTGCGTGCCGGTGCCAAGCAGATCGACGGTTCGGTGCGGCGCTTCGGTGCCGGGGCGGGCAATGCCCCGGTGGAGGCGCTGATCGGGGTGTTCGACAAGGTCGGGATCAAGACCGGCATCGACTTCTTCGACATCGCCGATGCCGCCGAGGAAGTGGTTCGCCCGGCGATGCCGGCCGAGTGCGTGCTGGACCGCAATGCGCTGATCATGGGGTATTCCGGGGTGTACTCGAGCTTCCTCAAGCACGCGGTGCGCCAGGGCGAGCGCTACGGCGTGCCCGCCCATGAGCTGCTGCACCGGGCCGGACAGCGCAAGCTGATCGGCGGCCAGGAGGACCAACTCATCGACATCGCCCTGGAGATCCAACGGGAGCGAGCCGCGAAATA
>NZ_LQOT01000062.1 GCF_002101585.1 Mycolicibacter engbaekii
GCACCATCGGCGCCGGCGCCCCCGGCGCCACCATTGCCCCCGACCCCGGCACTGCCATCAGCACCGGCAGCGGCCTGACCCGTCCGGCCCATACCGCCGGCCCCACCGACACCGGCGTTACCGCCGGCACCACCGGCCTGCCCGGCCTCCCCATCCAGCGACGCATTACCCGCACTCAGCCCGTCACGACCGGCCGCCCCATCCGCGCCATCGGCACCATCACCGGCATCACCGCCCACACCGCCGCGGCCCTGCAGCCCATCCACCCCGGCCGCACCATCAGCAGCCCGGACGCCATCACCACCAAGACCACCGGCACCCCGGGTACCGGCCGCACCCCCAGCGCCGCCATCACCCCCAGCGCCACCAGCACCACCATGACCACCGGCAGCACCAGCATCCACCGCAGCGAAACCATCCCCGCCCGCGCCACCAGCACCACCATCGCCGCCAGCACCACCATCACCGGCAGCACCGCCCACGCCACCAACACCGGCCACCCCATCACGGGCACCCGCACCGGCCACACCCCCATTACCCCCGGCACCACCATGGCCACCACGCTCACCGGCACCACCATCAGCACCCCGGCCACCCGCACCACCATCAACGGCCCCCGCCGTCCCAGCAGCACCCTGCGACCCCACACCACCGGCAACACCGACCGCACCCGAGAGCCCCGCACCCCCAGCACCACCGGCACCACCATTGCCCCCATCACCCTGCGCCGCCCGAGTCCCATCGGCCTGCACACCACCCAGACCACCATCACCACCGGCACCACCATGACCACCAGCAGCACCATCGACCGCACCCGCGACGCCATCAGCACCATCAAGGCCGCTGCCGCCGTTGCCGCCGCTACCGCCCACCCCGGCACTGCCGTGACTGCCGTTGGCGGCGGTGGTGCCGTTGCCGCTGGCGCCCCCGACACCACCGATACCGGCGTCGCCGCCGGCACCACCGGCCTGCCCGGCCTGCCCGTGGATCTGCTCGGCGGTGCCGTCGGCGCCATGCGCACCCTGCGCACCATGCCCACCATTGCCGCCGTTACCGCCCACACCACCGGCACCATGCGCACCGGCAAGCGTGCCGGTGCCACCAACACCACCATCACCACCGGCACCGCCATTGCCACCGCGGGTGCCATCAGCACCAGGCGCCAACCCGTTGACACCGTTGAAACCGTTACCACCCCGGCCCCCAGCACCACCGGCGCCACCATTACCAGTGACCGCCCGAGAGCCATCGGTGTTCACACCACCCAGACCACC
>NZ_LQOT01000063.1 GCF_002101585.1 Mycolicibacter engbaekii
GCGACGACTCTGCTGCCTATGGTCCGCAGGGCAATGGTGGTGCCGGTGGTGCCGGCTACGACGCGGCCGCTGACCCGTTGGCGGCGTCTGGCACCAACGGTGGTGACGGTGGTGCCGGTGGTAACGGCAGCGCTATCGGCAACGGTGGCGCTGGCGGCGCCGGCGGTACGGGTGCCTCGGGTGCTGCGGGTATCACCGATGGTTCCGGTAACGGCACTGCTGGTGGTGACGCCGGTGCTGGTGGCGCTGGTGGTGCCGGCGGTAAGGGCGGCTCACTGTCGGGTGATGGTGGCGTCGGTGGTGCTGGTGGCGCCGGCGGTGTCGGCGGTGCCGGTGGCTCCGGGATCGAGGGTTCCGCTGGTCACGACGCGGTGGCCGGCAGCGGCGGCAATGGTTCGGCTGGTGGCGACGGCGGCAATGGTGGCGACGGCGGCAAGGGCGGCGCCGGTGGCGTCGGTGGTGCCGGTGGTTCGGCGACCAATGGCAGTGCTGGTGGTCAGGGTGTCGGCGGTGTCGGTGGCGACGGTGGTGCTGCCGGTGCCGCGGGCAACGGCGGTACTGGCGGTGACGGTGCCGGCGGCGGGGCCAACCCGACTGCGGGTGCCGGTGGTGCCGGCGGTAACGGCGGTGAGCGCGGTACCGGTGGTGCCGGCGGCCAGGGCGGTAGCGGTGCTGGCGGTCAGGCTGCTGACGGCCAGCAGGGTGCTGAGGCAGCCGGCACCGGAAACGGCGGAACGGGTGGCAACGGCGGCAACGGCGAGGGCTTTGGGCAGGCCGGCGGCGACGGCGGTAAGGGCGGCAACGCCGGAACCGTCGGCGCCGGTGGCGCCGGTGGCGCCGGTGGTACGGGTGCCTCGGGTGCTGCCGGTGTCACCGATGGTTCCGGTAACGGCACTGCTGGTGGTGACGCCGGTGCTGGTGGCGCCGGTGGTGCCGGCGGTAAGGGCGGCTCACTGTCGGGTGATGGTGGTATCGGTGGTGCTGGTGGCGCGGGTGGCGTCGGCGGTGCCGGTGGCTCCGGGATCGAGGGTTCTACTGGTGACGACGCGGTGGCCGGCAGCGGCGGCAGCGGTTCGGCTGGTGGCGACGGCGGCAATGGTGGCGACGGCGGCAAGGGTGGCGCCGGTGGCGTCGGTGGTGTCGGTGGTTCGGCGACCAATGGCAGTGCTGGTGGTCAGGGTGTCGGCGGTGTCGGTGGCGACGGTGGTGCTGCCGGTGCCGCGGGCAACGGTGGTACTGGTGGTGCCGGTGCCGGCGGCGGGGCCAACCCGACTGCGGGTGCCGGTGGTGCCGGCGGTAACGGCGGTGAGCGCGGTTCCGGTGGTGCCGGCGGCCAGGGCGGTAGCGGTGCTGGTGGTCAGGCTGCTGACGGCCAGCAGGGTGCTGAGGCAGCCGGTACCGGCAACGGCGGTAACGGCGGCGCCGGCGGCGACGGCGAGGGCTTTGGTCAGGCCGGCGGCGACGGCGGTAAGGGCGGCAACGCCGGAACCGTCGGTGACGGTGGCGCTGGTGGCGCCGGTGGTGCCGGTGCTGATGGTGCTGCGGGTATCACCGATGGTTCCGGTAACGGCACTGCTGGTGGTGACGCGGGCGCTGGTGGCGCCGGCGGCGCCGGCGGTAAGGGCGGCTCACTGTCGGGTGATGGCGGTGTCGGTGGTGCTGGTGGCGCCGGCGGTGTCGGCGGTGCGGGTGGCTCTGGGACCAACGGTTCGGCTGGTGACGACGCGGTGGCCGGCAGCGGCGGCAGCGGTTCGGCTGGTGACCACGGCGGCAATGGCGGCAACGGTGGTGACGGCGGCAAGGGTGGCGCCGGTGGTGCCGGTGGCTCGGCGACCAATGGCAGTGCTGGTGGCCAGGGTGTCGGCGGTGTCGGTGGCGACGGTGGTGCTGCCGGTGCCGCGGGCAACGGTGGCGACGGTGGTGCCGGTGCCGGCGGCGGGGCCAACCCGACTGCGGGTGCCGGTGGTGCCGGCGGTGACGGCGGTGAGCGCGGTTCCGGTGGTGCCGGCGGCCAGGGCGGTAGCGGTGCTGGTGGTCAGGCTGCTGATGGCCAGCAGGGTGCTGAGGCAGTCGGCACCGGCAACGGCGGTAACGGCGGCGCCGGCGGCGACGGCGAGGGCTTTGGTCAGGCCGGCGGCGACGGCGGTAAGGGCGGCAACGCCGGAACGATCGGTAACGGTGGTTCAGGTGGCGCCGGTGGTGCCGGTGCTGATGGTGCTGCGGGTATCACCGATGGTTCCGGTAACGGCACTGCTGGTGGTGACGCCGGTGCTGGTGGCGCCGGTGGTGCCGGCGGTAAGGGCGGCTCACTGTCGGGTGATGGCGGTGTCGGTGGTGCTGGTGGCGCGGGTGGCGTCGGCGGTGCCGGTGGCTCCGGGACCAACGGTTCGGCTGGTGACAACGCGGTGGCCGGCAGTGGCGGCAATGGTTCGGCTGGTGACCACGGCGGCAATGGTGGCGACGGCGGCAAGGGTGGCGCCGGTGGCGACGGTGGCGCCGGTGGTTCGGCGACCAACGGCAGTGCCGGTGGCCAGGGTGTCGGCGGTGTCGGTGGCGACGGTGGTGCGGCCGGTGCCGCGGGCAACGGCGGTGACGGCGGTGCCGGTGCCGGCGGTGGCCTGAACCCGATTGCGGGCGCCGGTGGTGCCGGTGGTGACGGCGGTGAGCGCGGTGCCGCAGGGGCCGGCGGTCAGGGCGGCAGCGGTGCTGGTGGTCAGGCTGCTGACGGCCAGCAGGGCGCTGAGGCGCTCGACACCGGTAACGGCGGCAACGGCGGCAACGGCGGCAACGGTGAGCACCAGACCGGTCAAGCCGGCGGCAACGGCGGTAAGGGCGGCAACGCCGGACCCGACGGTAACGGCGGTAAGGGCGGCAACGGCGGCGCCGGTGGCCAGGGCGTTACCGGCGGTACCTCGCCGGATAGGGGCGGCCCGGGCTACACCGGTGGAATCGGCGGTGTCGGTGGTGACGGCGGCGACGGCGGCCTGGGCGGCTGGAACTCGGGCGACGGCGGTGCCGGCGGTCACGGCGGTGTCGGCGGTTCCGGCGGCCGTGGCGGCCCGGGCCAAAGTGGTGAGACCGGTGAAGCCGGTGGCGGCACCGGCTACCAGGGCGGCCCCGGCGGCGGCGGCGGTATCGGCGGCGACGGCGGTAATGGTGGAAACGGTGGCACCGCAGCCAACGGCAACACCGGCGCCGGCGGTAACGGCGGCAACGGCGGTGGCGCCGGGACGGGCGGCGGCGGCGGTACCGGCGGTACCGGCGGCCAGGGCACCGAAGAACACCCGGACGGCGGCAAGGGCGGTCCCGGTGGTCAGGGTGGCGCCGCCGGAACGATCGGTGGTCAGGGTGGCTCCGGTGGTATCGGCGGGCCGAACGGCCAGGACGGTTCCGACGGCGGCACGGGCAAGGGCGGCAGTATGGGCCACCAGGGCGCGTACGGCGCGAACTACTGATCGAGGACGGGCGACTCTCGACAGAGAAGCAGTACCGGGAGGCCCCGCACGCATGGCGTGTGGGGCCTCCCGGCCTTCGCGCGGTGGGCGGCTACGTGGGCATGGAACCTGGTGCGCAGATCGTCGAACGGCCTCGCCGCAGATGTGCCGATCGGCAAGGGCCGCGCCCTCGCAAACGGGGACAGTGCCCCCACTGATCAGTACCGCTCACGATCAACATGACGAGCGGTCAACAGTGACAACGCGGCCACCGACCATGGGCGCTTGAGGGCTCACATGCGGGAGCCTGCGGCGACGCCTCGTCAGGGCTCGCAGATGACGATCGGGATCTCCCGATCGGTCCAGGCCCGGTAATTGGCGAAGTCGGGGTACATCGCGTCGAGCTTGGGCCAGTACTCGGCCCGCTCGGCATCGCTGGCCTCGCGGGCACGCAGCGACAGCACCTCGTTACGGATGCGGAAGCTCACCTGCGGGTTGGCTTTGAGATTGAAGTACCACTGCGGGTTGTTGGCGCGTCCGCCCTGGGACGCCACCAGGATCACCCGGTCGCCTTCCCGCAGAAACAACAGCGGGGACTCCCGCAACTGGCCGGACTTGCGACCCGTCGTGGTGAGGATGCCCACCTCGGGAACGTCACCGAAACGCTTGGATCCCAGCCGCCACTTTCGGCCGACCCGGCCACCGGTCGCCTTGTAGGCCCACGTGTTGGCGCGAGACATCCACTTGATGAATTTCCCAGTGGCCGGCGAATCGAGCGCCTTCGGCTTCTCGGGTATGTCTCCGTTGCTCACGGGTTCACTCTAACGGTGGATGAACGGACGAATCCCCGCGCGGATGTGGTGGATGACAGCAGTGCCGTCGGGGCTTTCGGCGGGAATCCGGAAAACCTCGTCGACATGGGAGCACACCCGGGCCCCCAGCAGCGACGGTTTGGTGATGATGTCGTAGACCGCCCGCACGTCGTCGCCGTCGATGCTGTACTTCGGCAGCGTCGCCGCCGAGATCAATCGGAATTGCGGACCGCGGTTGAGGCTGCGGCGCAGGTGGTTTCCCGAGAATCCGGTCTTGATGCCGACCTCGATGCGAACACAGTCCGGGCTGAACCGGACCGCAGTGGCGTCATGGCTGACCAGCGCGTCGATGTAGGCCTGCGCCGCGGCGATGCGCTCGCTCTCGGGAACCGGAACCACTAGATGCGCTCGATGATGGTGCCGGTGGACAGCGCCCCGCCGGCGCACATCGTGATCAGCGCGGTCGACTTGTCCGAGCGCTCGAGCTCGTGCAGTGCCGTGGTGATCAACCGGGCGCCGGTCGAGCCCACCGGGTGGCCCAGGGCGATGGCCCCGCCGTTGACGTTGACGCGGTCCATGTCCGGCTTGTGCACCGCAGCCCAGGACAGGACGACCGAGGCGAAAGCCTCGTTGATCTCGACCAGGTCGATGTCGCCGATCTTCATGCCGGCCTTCTCCAGCACCTTCGCGGTGGACTGCACCGGACCGTCGAGGTGGTAGTACGTCTCGGAGCCGACGTTGGCCTGACTGATGATCCGGGCCCGTGGCTTGAAGCCCAGGGCCTTGGCCTTGTCTTCGTCCATCCACAGCACCGCGGCGGCGCCGTCGGAGATCTGCGACGAGGTACCCGCGGTGTGGATACCGCCCTCCATGACCGGGTTGAGTGCCGCAAGGCCCTCGGCCGTGGTGTCGCGCAGACCCTGGTCGCGGCTGACGAAGTTCAACTGGTCGGTCGGCTGCTTGTTCTCATCGATCACCGGGGCCTCGATCGCGGAGATCTCGCGGTCGAACCGTCCCTCGGCCCAGGCCTGCTTGGCCAGCTGCTGCGACCGCAGCCCCAGGGCGTCGACGTCGGCACGGGTGATACCCCGGCGCTTGGCGATCCGCTCGGCGGCCTCGAACTGGTTGGGCAGGTCGATGTCCCAGGACGCCGCGCGGGCGCCGCCGCCGTTCGCGCCCAGCGGCACGCGGCTCATCGCCTCGACGCCGCAGGCAATGCCGATGTCGATGGCGCCGGTGGCGATAAGACCGGCGATCAGGTGGTTGGCCTGCTGCGCGCTGCCGCACTGGCAGTCGATGCTGGTGGCGCCGACATGCTCGGGCAGCCCGGCCACCAGCCAGGACTGCCGGGTGACGTTATTGCCCTGCTCGCCGAACTGGGTGACACAGCCGCCGATGACCTGCTCGACGCTGCCCGCGTCAATCCCGGCCTTGGTGACCAGTGCCTTCTGCACCGCCCCGAGCAGTTCGGTGGCGTGCAGGCCGGACAACCAGCCATTACGTTTACCGATAGGGCTGCGGGTGGCTTCGACGATGACAGGATTACCCATGCGGCCAGGCTAGAACACGTTTCATTAGTCTGACAAGCGAGGATGCGCCACCGCCTTTGATCTGCGGTCGGGCCGTGTTTCAATGGTCGGAATGAGGCACTAGACGGCGTTGTTCGGCGCTTCATCGTTCAAACGTTGTCGAACCCACACCGTTACCCACCGAACCCTAGGAGTAGGCACATGGGCTGCCCCGCCATCCCCAGCGACTTCGACTTCCTCGACTCCGAGATGAGCCTGAAGGGACTACCGGTCAAAGAGCTCGCTGAGCTGCGTAAGTCTGAACCGGTGCGTTGGGTCGACGTTCCCGGGGGAACTGGAGGTTTCGGCGACAAGGGTTACTGGCTGGTGACCAAGCACAAGGACGTCAAGGACGTCTCGCTGCGCAGCGACGTCTTCTCCAGCGCCATGAACGGCGCCATCCCGGTCTGGCCGCAGGAGATGACTCGTGAGGCGGTCGACCTGCAGCGCGCGGTCCTGCTGAACATGGACGCGCCGCACCACACCCGGCTGCGCAAGATCATTTCCCGGGGCTTCACCCCGCGCGCTCTGTCGCGGCTTGAGGACGAACTGAAGGCGCGCGCGCAGAAGATCGCTCAGACCGCCGCGGCGGCCAACACCGGTGACTTCGTCGAGCAGGTGTCGTGCGAACTGCCGCTGCAGGCCATCGCCGAACTGCTTGGTGTGCCCCAGGACGACCGGGACAAGTTGTTCCGCTGGTCCAACGAGATGACCGCCGGTGAGGACCCGGAGTATGCCGACGTCGACCCGGCGATGTCGTCGTTCGAGGTCATCAGCTACGCCATGAAGATGGCCGAGGAGCGCGGCAAGAACCCCACCGACGACATCGTCACCAAGCTGATCGAGGCCGACATCGACGGCGAGAAGCTCAGCGACGACGAGTTCGGCTTCTTCGTCATCATGCTGGCGGTGGCCGGCAACGAGACCAGCCGCAACTCGATCACCCACGGCATGATCGCGTTCTCGCAGAACCCCGACCAATGGGAGCTGTTCAAGCGGGAGCGGCCGCAGACCGCCGTGGACGAGATCATCCGTTGGGCCACACCGGTTTCGGCATTCCAGCGGACGGCGAGCGTCGACACCGAGATCTCCGGCGTCAAGATCAAGGCCGGCGAGCGCGTCGTGATGTCCTACCGTTCGGCCAACTTCGACGAAGAGGTCTTCGACGACCCGTTCACCTTCAACATCCTTCGCGACCCCAACCCGCACGTCGGTTTCGGCGGCACCGGGGCGCACTACTGCATCGGCGCCAACCTGGCCCGCCTGACCATCAACCTGATCTTCAACGCGGTCGCCGACCACATGCCCGACCTGCAGCCGATCGGCGAGCCGGAGCGGCTGAAGTCGGGCTGGCTCAACGGCATCAAGCACTGGCAGGTCGACTACACGGGTAAGTGCCCGGTCGCGCACTGAGCAGACTGACGGCGTAGACGAATCAAGGAGGATTCGGGTGGATTTCACACCGAACCCCGAGCAGCAGGCTGTCGCCGATGTGGTGACGTCGGTGCTCGACCGAGAGAACACCTGGGAAGCGCTCGTCTCCGGCGGCGTGGCGGCGCTGGGGGTGCCGGAGCGACTGGGCGGCGACGGCCTGGGGCTTGCAGAGCTGTCCACCGCTCTGACCGAGATCGGCCGGCACGGCACCGTCGGTCCCGCGCTGGCAACCCTGGGGCTGGGCCTGATACCCCTGCTGGATCTGGCGTCGGAAGCTCAGCAGGACCGGTATCTGGCCGAAGTCCCCACCGGCGCGGTGCTTTCGGCTGCGCTGAACGAGCCCGGACAACAGCTGCCGGAGCACCCCAAGACCAGCTACGCCGACGGAAAGCTCAACGGCATCAAAACCGGTGTGCCGTACGCCGAGACGGCAGCATGGCTGATCGTCTCCTGCGATCAGGGCGTGGTGGTGGTCTCTCCTGACACTGCCGGTGTCACGCTGACCAAGACGCCGACGTCGAATGGATCCGACGAATACGTGGTGACCTTCACCGACGTAGCGGTGGGGCAGGCCGACGTCCTCGAGGGCGCCGGGGCGCGTCGCCTCAACCAATTGGTGCTGGCGGCCACGGGTGCGTTCGCGGCGGGACTGGTCGCCGGGGCACTGCGGCTGACGGCCGACTACGTCGCGACCCGCGAGCAGTTCGGTCGCCCGCTGTCGACGTTCCAGACGGTGGCGGCACAACTCTCCGAGGTCTACATCGCCTCTCGGACAATCGATTTGTTGGCCGTCTCCACGGTGTGGCGGCTGGCCGAGGGCCTCGACGCCGACGAAGACCTGAACATTCTGGGTTATTGGCTGACCTCGCAGGCCCCGCCGGCGATGCGTCTCTGCCACCACCTGCACGGCGGTATGGGTATGGACATCACCTATCCCATGGACCGCTACTACTCCTCGATCAAAGACGTGACTCGGCTGTTGGGTGGTCCGAGCCACCGCCTCGACTTGGTGGGAGCGTAATGTTCATCGACCTCACGCCCGAGCAGCGGGCGCTGCAAGCCGAACTCCGGGAGTACTTTTCGACTCTCATCACGCCTGAAGAGGCGCAAGCGATGGAGTCCGATCGGCACAACGAGGCCTATCGCGCCGTGATCAAGCGGATGGGCAGCGACGGCAAGTTGGGGGTCGGCTGGCCCAAGGAGTACGGCGGTCTGGGGTTCGGCCCCGTCGAGCAGCAGATCTTCATCAACGAGGCCAACCGGGCCGACATCCCACTGCCGATGGTCACCTTGCAGACCGTCGGACCCACCCTGCAGGCGCTCGGAACCGAAGAGCAGAAGAAGAAGTTTCTGCCCGGAATCCTCTCCGGTGACGTGCATTTCGCCATCGGCTATTCCGAGCCCGATGCCGGGACCGATCTGGCCTCGCTGCGCACGACTGCGGTCAGGCACGGTGACGAGTACATCGTCAACGGGCAGAAGATGTGGACCACCGGTGCCCACGATGCCGACTACATCTGGCTGGCATGCCGAACCGATCCGAGCGCAGCCAAACACAAGGGCATCTCGATCCTCATCGTCGACACCAAGGACCCGGGCTACTCCTGGACCCCGATCATTCTGTCCGACGGGGCGCATCACACCAACGCCTCTTACTACAACGACGTGCGGGTCCCGGCCGACATGCTGGTCGGTGAGGAGAACGGCGGCTGGAAGCTGATCACCACTCAGCTCAACCACGAGCGGGTCGGTCTCGGTCCGGCCGGCCGCGTGGCCGGCATCTACGACCAGGTCCACGCCTGGGCGTCCAAGCCGGGTTCCGACGGCGTCACCCCGATCGAGCACGACGACGTGAAGCGCCTGCTGGGGCAGATCAAGTCGATCTGGCGGATCAATGAGCTGCTCAACTGGCAGGTCGCCGCGTCCGGCGAGACCATCGCCGTTGCGGACGCCGCCGCCACCAAGGTCTTCTCCACCGAGCGGATCCAGGAAGTGAGCCGCCTGGCCGAGGAGATCGTCGGCAGGTTCGGCAACCCGGCGGACCCGGAGACCGCCCAGGTACTCAACTGGCTGGACAAGATGGCCAAGCGCAACCTGGTGATCACCTTCGGCGGCGGGGTCAACGAGGTGATGCGCGAGATGATCGCCGCCTCGGGCCTCAGGGTCCCGCGGGTGCCACGATGAGTCGAGGAGACCGATGAGCGACCTTTCCTCCGGGATCGAACAGATACTGGCGTCGGGCCGGAGCAAGCCGCGGGTCGGCCGGGATCCGGTGAACCAGCCCATGATCCGCCACTGGGTCGACGCGCTCGGTGACACCAACCCGATCTACACCGACGAGGACGCCGCCCGTGCGGCGGGACACCCGGGGATAGTCGCACCGCCGGCCATGATCCAGGTGTGGACGATGATGGGCCTGGGGGGACAGCGGCCCGCCGACGACCCGCTGGGCAAGGTCATGGACCTGTTCGACGGCGCCGGCTACGTCGGAGTGGTGGCGACCAACTGCGAGCAGACCTACCACCGCTATCTGCGGCCCGGCGAAGAGGTCAGTGTCACCGCCGAGGTGACCGACATCGTGGGTCCCAAGAAGACCGGCTTGGGCGAGGGCTACTTCATCACTCAGAAGATCCGGTGGTGGGTCGGCGAAGAGAACGTCGCCGACATGATCTGGCGCATCCTGAAGTTCCTGCCCGCCGACAAGGAGAACCCGGGCTCGTCAGCGGCGGTACCGGAGGATCTCGATCCCGACAAGATGATGCGCCCGTCGTGGTCGAAGGACTCCCAGTACTTCTGGGACGGGGTGGCCGCGCACGAACTGCGTATTCAGCAGCGGCCGGACGGCAGTCTGCAGCATCCGCCGGTGCCCGCAGTCTGGAAGGACAAGACCGAGACCACCGACTACGTCGTTTCCAGCGGCAGGGGAACGGTGTTCAGCTATGTCGTGCACCACGCTCCGAAAGTTCCCGGCCGCAGCCTGCCCTTCGTGATCGCACTGGTGGAGCTGGAGGAGGGCGTGCGAATGCTCGGCGAGCTCCGCGGCGCCGACCCCGCGACGGTTCGGATCGGAATGCCCGTGCGCGCAACCTATCTCGATTTCCCGGCCAGCGATGCCGGTCCGGCGTGGAGCCTCTACGCCTGGGAGCCGGTGGAAGGAGACCAGGCGTGAGCGCTCCGACTGCCGATGTGGGCACCAAGCTGCCCGAGCTGAAGATCTACGGTGATCCCACGTTCATCGTCTCCACGGCTATCGCCACCCGCGACTACCAGGACGTGCACCACGACCGGGACAAGGCGCAGGCCAAGGGATCCAAGGACATCTTCGTCAACATCCTCACCGACACCGGACTGGTTCAGCGTTACATCACCGACTGGGCCGGGTCCAACGCGGTGATCCGCTCGATCGCGCTGCGGCTGGGCGTGCCGTGGTACGCCTACGACACCGTCACCTTCAGCGGCGAGGTGACCGCCGTGGACGACGGGGTGGTCACGGTCAAAGTCGTCGGAAACAACAGTCTCGGCGACCATGTCATCGCTACCGCCACTCTCACCCTCGGGGAGGCATGATGTTGTCCGGCAAGGCGGCTATCGCCGGCATCGGCGCGACCGACTTCTCCAAGGCGTCCGGGCGCAGCGAACTGCGTCTGGCCGCTGAGGCGGTGCTCGATGCCCTTGACGATGCAGGCCTTGCGCCTGCCGACGTCGACGGCCTGGTGACCTTCACCATGGACTCCAACCTGGAGACCGCCGTTGCGCGCGCCACCGGAATCGGCGATCTGACGTTCTTCTCCCAGATCGGTTACGGCGGCGGCGCCGCCGCGGCCACCGTGCAGCAGGCTGCGCTGGCGGTGGCGACCGGCGTGGCCGAGGTCGTGGTGGCCTACCGGGCTTTCAACGAGCGTTCGGAGTTCCGGTTCGGTCAGGTGATGACCGGCCTGACGGTCAACGCCGATTCCCGCGGTGTGGAGTACAGCTGGTCCTATCCGCACGGGCTGAGCACCCCGGCGGCCTCGGTGGCGATGATCGCCCAGCGCTACATGCACGAATACGGCGCCACCAGCGCCGATTTCGGCGTGGTCTCGGTGGCCGACCGCAAACATGCCGCCACCAACCCCAAGGCGCACTTCTACGGTAAGCCGATCACCATCGAGGATCACCAGAACTCGCGATGGATCGCCGAACCGTTGCGCCTGCTGGACTGCTGCCAGGAGACCGACGGCGGGGTGGCGATTGTCGTGACCACCCCGGAGCGGGCCCGCGACCTCAAGCACCGCCCCGCAGTCATCGAGGCGGCAGCCCAGGGCGCAGGGGCTGACCAATTCACCATGTACTCCTACTATCGCGAGGAGCTGGGGCTGCCCGAGATGGGCCTGGTCGGCAGGCAACTGTGGGCGCAGTCGGGACTTACACCGGCCGACATCCAGACCGCCGTGCTCTACGACCATTTCACCCCCTACACCCTGATCCAGCTGGAGGAGTTGGGCTTCTGCGGCAAGGGGGAGGCCAAGGACTTCATCGCCGCCGGGGCCATCGAGCTCGGCGGCAGGTTGCCGATCAACACGCACGGGGGCCAGCTCGGCGAAGCCTATGTGCACGGCATGAACGGCATCGCCGAGGGCGTGCGCCAGCTGCGCGGAACCTCGGTCAACCAGGTCGAGAACGTCGAGCACGTACTGGTCACCGCGGGGACCGGCGTTCCCACCTCTGGCCTGATCCTGGGTTAGTTTCCCTCGCCCCAGCTCTCGGGCAGCAGCGGCATGGTCGGGCTGTCGGCGAAGTTGCTCCCGCCCAGCGTGGTCAATCCGGCTGCGGAGGTGTTCGCCGCGGCGTAAGCGCCGGTGAATCCGAGTCCGCCGGCACTGCGAGCAGAGGGCCGCGTGCAGGTGTCCCGGCCGGCGTCGGGAGACGGCGTGCTGTCGGCATAGACCCGGATGAACTCGTCTGCGTGCCCCCGGGCACTGCGGCGTCGCCGGCCGCGGGCCCGGTCCCGTGCGGCAGCGGCCACCGCGGCCTCTTCGGCGGCCTGCTCCGGGGTCACCGCTTTGGTCACCCCGCGGGTGCGGGCCTTGGACGCCATCCAGCCGGCCGAGCCGGGAGGCCCGATCACGTACGGCGGGAAGAAGGCCGGGCCACCGGCGGGCGGCGGTGACGACGGCGGCATCGAACTGGGCGGAGCGCTGGTTGCCGGCACCGACGCCGACGGGGGCAGTGCGGCGGTCGCCGACGCGGGAGGGGCCGGGGCGGGCGTGGTGGCGCCGGCGGTCGGCAGCATCGGAGTGACCGGTTCCAGGGGGACAGCGGCGATCGGCGGGGGCTGGACTCCGGCCAGTCCGGCCAAGCCCGCGGCCCAGCCCAGGTTGCCTACCGCCAGCGTCAGAGCCGGCTGAAGCAGCGCCGGTGCGAACTGATTCAGCGTGGAGGCGATCTGGGCGGCGTGAAAGGTCAGATCCGCCATGATCCACGACAGGTCGCCCATGAACGCCCCGGGATTGGTCAGCAGGTCGTTCAGCAGGATCTCGCCGTAGTGGCCGAGCTCGCCGAAGAATTCCGTCCACCATCGCAGGTCGGCGGGGGTCAGCGAGCCGTCGTGGGTTCCGCCGCCGCCATGGTCGTGGTCGTGATCGCCGCCGCCGTGGTCGTGGTCGTGGTCGTCGTGATCGCCATGATCGCCGTGGTCGTCGTGATCGCCGTGGTCGTGATCGTGGTCGTGGTCGTGGTCGTGGTCGTCGTGGTCGTCATGGCCGTGCTCGTCGTGATGGACGACGGCCGGTGCCGGGGTGAGCTGCGGAGCGGACGCGAGCGCTGCGCCGGCGACCGCTTCATAGCCGGCCATCGTGGTGGCGGCCTGAACCCACATCCGAACGTAGTCGGCCTCGTTGAGCGCAATCGGAATGGTGTTGATGCCGAAGAAATTGGTGGCGACCAGCACCCCGTGGACCGCGTGATTGGTGGCCAGTTCGGCCAGCGTCGGCATGGCCGCCAGCGCGCTGACGTATGCGGCGGCCGCCGTTTCGTGCTGGGCGGCGTGCGCGGCGCTGTCGGCGCTGGCGGTCGCCAGCCAGGCCAGGTAGGGCAGATGCGCGGCGCGATAGCTTTCGGCACTCGGTCCCTGCCATGCCGCCGCCGCGGTGGCGCCGAGCACCTCCCGCAGCGCCTCGGCGACAGCGGTGTACTCCGCGCTCAGCGACGACCATGCGTTGGCGGCAGCCAGCAGGGGGCCCGGCCCGGGGCCGGTGGTCAGTGCGGCCGAATGTACTTCTGGCGGAGATGCCATCCATACCGGCGCGGTCATGCCGCTCACCATATCGAAGATGAAAGTCATTTTCAATTAGGTGCGCGGGGGGCGCGGGCGCCGGCGCGGGGGCGCAGCGGCGGAGGCTAAGCCGGGATCAGCTCCACGTCGTTGAGGATGGCGGCGTCCTCGCGTGAGGGTGCCACGACACTGCCCACCAGCCGGTCGTCGTCCTTCCAGAGCCGGGCCAGCAGGGTCTCGCCCGGGAAGACCACGCCGGCGAACCGGGCGCCGAAGGAGCGGACCGCTCCGGCGTCACCGCCCAGCGCGGTGTCGACCGCTGCCTTGCAGGTCATCCCGTAGGTGCACAGTCCGTGCAGAATCGGGCGGTCGAAACCGGCCGCGGCGGCGAAAGCGGGGTCCGAATGCAGCGGGTTGCGGTCGCCGCAGAGTCGGTACAACAGCGCCTGTTGCGGCGCCACCGGAATATCGATCTCGAAGTCCGGTGCGCGGTCAGGCAGTTCGCTCGTCGTCGACGGTCCCCGCTCGCCGCCGAAGCCGCCTTCGCCGCGGGCGAAGATCGACCGGTGCTGCGTCCACAGGGGAGTGCCGTCCGTACTGGTGACCGAGGTCTCGAGCACCACCACCGCGGCTTTGCCCTTGTCCCACACGTCGGAGATCCGGCTGATGGCGCGGGCACTGCCGGACGGCGGCAGTGGCGCCGGTACGGTGACCCGCTCCGAGGCGTGCAGAATCTTGGCCAGGTCGATCTCGACACCGGGCCAGCTCACCTTCGGCGGATCCACTTCGTTGAAGGAGGCGGCGACACAGCCGAAGGTGGGCAGGACCTGCGGGCTGCCGTCGACGACGTAGCTCAGCTCCCGCGGGTCCATCGGGTCCGACCCAGCGCCCAGCGCCAGGTTGTAGAGCTGCACATTGGTTGCGGTCCAGGAGAATTCGACCTGACCGAACTCTGCTCCCAGTGCGACGTCGAGATCGATCGCCATATCAAGCCTTTCCGGGTTGCGCGCCAGCGATGTCGAGAGCGGCCAGATAGCCGAATGTCATGGCGGGGCCGATGGTGCCGCCGGGCCCCGGATAGGTGTGGCCCATCACCGGAGCGCTCACGTTGCCGGCCGCGTACAGCCCCGCGATGACGCTGCCGTCGTCGCGCAGTGCCCGGCCGTTGACGTCGGTGCGGATCCCGCCCTTGGTGCCCAGGTCTCCCGGCACCAGCTTGGCGGCGTAGAACGGGCCCTGCGCGATCTGGCCCAGGTTGGGGTTCGGCTTGTTGGTCGGGTCGCCGTAGTAGCGGTCGTAGGCGCTCTCGCCGCGATGGAAGTCCTCGTCCACGCCGTTGCGGGCGAACTCGTTGAAGCGCTCGACGGTCGCGGTCAATGCGGCGGCCGGAACGCCGGTCTTGGTTGCCAGCTCCTCGAGGGTGTCGGCGGACACAATCACGCCCGACTCCAGCCACTTCTTGGGAATCCGCTGCCCCGGCTGCAGACCGGCGAAGATGTAGTTGTTGCGGTAGCGCTGGTCGAAGACCAGCCACGCCGGCACGTTCTCGCCGGGTCCGGGGCCCTGACCGTACTGGCCGCCGTACATGTGGTGGCAGGCCTCGACGTAGGGCATCGACTCGTTCATGAACCGCTTGCCGGCCATGTTCACGATGATCGATCCGGGCGAGTTGCGCTCCGAGAGCGCGAACCACGGCGCCCCGGGCAGCGGCACCGTCGGCCCCCACCAGGAGTCCTCCATGATGTCCAGGGCGGCCCCGAGCTTCTCGCCGGCCAGAATGCCGTCGCCGGTGTTGGCCTTTGCCCCCACCGTCCACTCGGTGGTGATCGGAGCGCGCTGGTACTTGACCCGCATCTGTTCGTTGTGCTCGAAGCCCCCGCTGGCCAGGATCACCCCGCGCCGGGCCCGGATCAACCGCGGCTCGGCCGATTCGGGGTCGGATGCCCCGCGTACGTAAACGCCCCGGACCACGCCGTCCTCGACATGCAGGTCGCTCAGCGCGGTGTTGAGCTCGACGGGGACACCGGCCTCGCGCAGGCCGATGCGCAGCGGCGCGATCAGGGCGCGGCCCATGCCGACCAGGTTCTTGCCGGTGGCCTGCGCCCACATGGTGCGGGCGCCGACTTTCAGGCTGCGCAGCATCCCGCGCGGGTGGCGCTTGAGCTGGTTGAGCCGAACGTAATCCTGCTGCATGACAACCACGTTCAGCGGCACCTTGCCGTAGGCCGGTTCCAGGCCGGCCATGTCGGCGCCCAGTTTCTTGGCGTTGAACGGCTTGGGCTCGATGGAACGGCCGGTCGGCTTGCCGCCGGGCTGCTCGGGGTAGTAGTCGGCGTAGCCGGGAACCCAGCACATCTTCAGCGGTGAGTGCTTCAGCACGAACGACAGCATCTCCGGCCCGCGCTGCAGGTAGGTGTCGATCTTCTCGGCCGGCACCACGTCGCCGATGATGGTGTGCAGGTAGGTGCGCGCCGCCTGCGGGTCGTCTTTGACCCCCGCGCGCTGCAACACCTCGTTGTTGGGAATCCACACGCCACCGCCGGAGCGGGCGGTCGAGCCGCCGAAGTGGGCAGCCTTCTCGATGACGATGGTGGACAGTCCGTGGTGGGCGGCAGTCAGCGCGGCGACCATACCGGCGCCGCCGCTTCCGACCACGACGACGTCGTACTCCTGTTCGGCCATGTAGAACACGTTATAAAACTGCCCCGCCCGGGCGCCAGTTGGCTGGCCGTACTGCCCGGTCGGCCCTAGGGAAACGACTCCCCAGCCTGCTGGTAATACCGCTGTTCCGGGCCGGTTGAGCGAAGTCGGCCGCTGGGTAGAACGTGTTTCAGTTCTGCCTCGTCAGCTGGGTCTTTGTGCCCTTTTCCTCTGGTAAAGCCCTGCTTGAGGCAGGCGAAAAAGTATCGTGGTCGGCACCGGTTCACCAGTGAGGAGTCGCCATCGTGGCCAGCCCTGCCGTCTCGTCAGCCGCTCGCCTTCCCGCCGGATTCGACCTCACCGATCCGGAGATCTACGCCGAGCGACTACCTGACGCGGAGTTCGCCGAACTGCGGCGCAACGAACCGATCAAGTGGATCGCGCAACCGGATGACAAGAGCGGCGGCTTCAAAGACGGTGGTTACTGGGCTATCACCCGGCACGAGGACATCAAGGAGATCTCGCTGCTCGACGAGGTGTTCTCCAGCGAGGTGAACGGGGCGATTCCCCGGTTCCACGACGAGACCACCCGTGAACAACTCGACGCGCAGCGGATCCTGATGCTCAATCAGGACGCGCCGAAACACACGCGGCAGCGCCGGATCATCTCCCGCGGCTTCACGCCGCGCCACATCCTGCCGCTGCACGACGATCTGCGGGCGCGCGCGCAACAGATCGCCAAGGACGCGCTCGCCCGGGGCAGCGGCGACTTCGTGGTGGAGGTGGCTTCGGAATTGCCGCTGCAGGCCATCGCGGGCCTGATGGGAGTGCCGCAGGCGGATCGCGGAAAGCTGTTCGACTGGACCAACCAGATGACCTCCTACGACGACCCGGAGTTCGCGCACTACGACCCGGCGACATCAGCGCTGGAGATCATCGGCTACGGCCTGGAACTCGCCGAGCTCAAGCGCCGCAATCCGGGCCACGACATCGTGACCACCCTGGTGGAAGCCGATCTCGACGGGGAGAAGCTCAATGACGACGAGCTGGGTTACTTCATCATTCTGCTCGCGGTGGCCGGCAGCGAGACCACTCGCAACTCGATCACGCAGGGAATGATGGCGTTCACCGAAAATCCCGACCAATGGGAGCTGTTCATCAGCGAGCGTCCGGCCACCACGGCCGACGAGGTGGTGCGGTGGGCAACGCCGGTGACGGCTTTTCAGCGCACCGCGACCCGCGACCACAACCTGAACGGCACGCTGATCGAGCAGGGCCAGCGAGTGGTGATGTTCTACCGTTCGGCCAACTTCGACGAGGACGTGTTCGACGACCCGTACACCTTCAACATCCTGCGTGAACCCAACCCGCATGTCGGCTTCGGTGGCACCGGTGCGCACTACTGCATCGGCACGCACCTGGCGCGGATGACCATCGGGCTGATCTTCGACGCGATCGCCGACAACATGCCCGACCTGACCCCGCTGGACCGCCCCCAGCGGCTGCGATCAGGCTGGCTCAACGGCATCAAGCACTGGCACGTCGACTACGCCGGCAAATCGTAGTTCTGTGCAGTCGCCGGGCCGGTGGGCTGCTCACCACCGGTTTTGGCCGCGCCCGGACCGCCAGAACGAAAAATTAGAACACGTCCTAGAATTGCCGCTGAACGGCCCGTTTCACCCGCGCACCACCACCCGAGGGGACCATTATGCTCAGCGCCCAGATCCGCGAGGAGCTCGCTGCCGAGTTGGCGCAAGCCGAACGCAGCCGGGTACCGATGGCTCCGTTGACGGCGGCGCAGCCCGGCATCGACGTCGTCGACGCCTACGAGATCCAGCTGATCAACATCCGGCAGCGGATCGCCGAAGGCGCACGCGTCGTGGGGCACAAAGTCGGCCTGTCCAGTGCGGCGATGCAGCAGATGATGGGCGTCGACGAGCCGGACTACGGCCACCTGCTCAACGAGATGCAGGTCTTCGAGGACGCCCCGGTCAAGGCGTCGAACTACCTCTACCCCCGGGTCGAGGTCGAGGTGGCGTTCATCCTGGCCGAAGACCTGCCGGGGGCGGACTGCACCGAAGAGCATGTGCTGGCCGCCACCGAGGCGTTCGCCCCGGCGATCGAGTTGATCGACAGCCGGATTCGGGACTGGAAGATCAAACTCTGCGACACCATCGCCGACAACGCCTCGTCGGCCGGGTTCGTCCTGGGCAAGCAGCGGGTCAAGCCCGGAGACATCGATATCAAGAACATCGATGCGAGCCTGATCAAGAACGGCGAGGTAGTCGCCGAAGGTCGCAGTGATGCGGTGCTGGGCAACCCGGTCACCGCGGTGGCCTGGCTCGCTCGCAAGGTGGAGAGTTTCGGAGTGCGGTTGAAGGCCGGCGACATCGTGCTGCCGGGCACCGCCACCCGGGCCATCGACGTACACGCCGGAGACGACTGCGTCGCCGAGTTTTCCGGGCTGGGTTCAGTCCGGCTGGTTTTCGAATAGAGGAGCGTTCATGGCTGCCAAGGCCTCAGTCGCG
>NZ_LQOT01000064.1 GCF_002101585.1 Mycolicibacter engbaekii
GAGTTCGCCTTACAGTGGACCTCGACCCACCAACCCCAAGCCGCATAGCGACTGGACCACCAAACGGGTCCCCCTCAACTCCAGCGGATCGAGGACCACAATCTTGGCTGTCCCGCCCAACTCGTCCTCGGGCACGACTCGTGCGATCTGAAATGGTGAAACCCGATCTGGATCCACGTCTGTATACATGCAGCTCCTAGGTGTCGGTAGTGGTCGATCGGCAAGTTACACCTCTGATACGACACTTTGAGAGGTGGCCGGCCGGCACTGGATTCCGCCGCAGGGGCGGGGGTTGTGCGTATTCTGGTCTACTCGCGGCGCAATTCAGCGAGGAACGCGATGATCCGCATGGCAAGGTCAACCCACGACATCGGTCTCTTCATGTAGTCATCCGAACTCGGGTTCATCAACATGGGGGCAGCTGCGCTCAGCGTCGCCTCGCCATCCAATCCAGAATCTGGAGACGAATACGTGAGGTGAACGTTCACGCCGTCTGCCCACGTTGCAGTTCCCGAAGAAAATTGCCTGGCTGACACGTCAGCGTTATCAGGACTGATCCCATAGGACCAATCCGCTGCGCGATCGCCACTCCAGCTGAAGACAAAATCGTAGGCAATCGGCTTGGCTTCCCCCGCGACTCGACGCCAGAACTGGACCGGTATCTCACCTGGACTGATGGCTTTGGGCAGACGCTCAACCGCGGACTGGTTCCACGGGGCATCCGGGTCATCGTTTTCATCGTCGTCCCAGTCGTCGTCGTCATCATCGTACTGGTTCTCGTCCTCGTTCTCATCGTCTTTCGGCTCGCCCAGCTCCTTGAGCGCCGTCGCCCGAGCGCGTCCGATGACTGAATCAGGATTCAGCGCGCCCTCCACGACCGCGGCGATCTGACCTCCGTGCGCAAGGAGCCTTGCCAGTACGGGGTCTGTGACGTCTGTGTGTAGCTTGAGATCCAGGGACCATTCGGCGGTAGGGCTGGTACCGAAGTTCCCGTACGGAACGACACCAGCGGCCAATCGATCTCCTCTCATTTCCACCGATGTTCGATGGAATTTCACCGCCTCCATGAACAGCTGCACGATCAGCTCCTGGGTGCCGAAGTATTTGCTGAAGTGACCTTTCAGAAGCCAGTCGGCAAGGATCTTGGCGTCGTCGTCACGTTGGCAGACCGTGATCCGTGCTGAGGGGGACCCGTTTGGTGGTCCAGTCGCTATGCGGCTTGGGGTTGGTGGGTCGAGGTCCACTGTAAGGCGAACTC
>NZ_LQOT01000065.1 GCF_002101585.1 Mycolicibacter engbaekii
GGACGGTTTGAAGTGGCTCCACCTGTGTGGTCGCGGGTGTGCTGTTGTGACGGTCTGATCTGGCCCCGTCTTCACGACACGCCGCGTTGGTTCTGACGACGTGGATTGGCCCCACCTGACGGTGATCACGTGCGTTCCGGAGGTCCCGGGTTCGCTGGTGATGAAGGTGGAGGCGCTGGAGGGTGAGGTCGAAGGTGGAGCAGTTTGCGGCGATTCGGCGGGATCGCCGGGTCGAGGGGTTGTCGATCCGGGAGTTGGCCGATAAGCATCGGGTGCATCGGCGCACGGTGCGTCAGGCGTTGGCCTCGGCGGTGCCGCCAGCCCGCAAGGTTCCGGTGCGGGTGGCGCCGCGACTGGAGCCGTTCAAGGTTGCCATTGATGAGATGCTGCGGTCGGATCTGGAGGCTCCGAAGAAGCAACGGCACACTGCCCGAAGGGTTTTGGCGCGTCTGGTCGATGAGCACGATGCTGCCGGGTTGTCGTATTCGACGGTGCGTGACCATGTCCGCAAGCGGCGCCCGCAGATCGCTGCGGAGGCGGGGCGGGCGTTGGAGGCCGGTTTCGTGCCGCAGACGTATCGGCCCGGCGCGGAGGCCGAGGTCGATTTCCATGATCTGTGGGTAGTGCTGGCCGGGGTGAAGACCAAGACTGCGTTGTTCACGATGCGGTTGTCGTTCTCGGGTCGGGCGGCTCATCGGGCGTTCGCGACCCAGGGTCAGGAGGCGTTCCTGGAAGGCCATGTGTATGGGTTTGACCGGCTCGGGGGTGTGCCGGTCGACAAGATCCGCTATGACAACCTCAACAGCGCGGTCAAGCAGGTGCTGTTCGGGCGTTCCCGGCAGGAGAATGAGCGCTGGATCGCGTTTCGCTCGCACTACGGTTTCGAAGCCTGGTACTGCCAGCCCGGTCACGAGGGCAGCCACGAGAAGGGTGGTGTGGAAGGCGAAGGTGGGCGGTTTCGCCGAACCCATTGCGTGCCGATGCCGGTGGTCGAATCCATCGATGAACTCAACGCGATACTCGCCGCCGCCGACGACGCTGATGATCGGCGACGGATCGCCAACCGCGCCAACACCGTTGGCCAGGACTGGCAGACCGAGAAACCGGCCCTGCAGCCGGTCACCGGTGAACCGTTCGATACGGCCCTGTCGTTAACTCCGCGGGTGGACCGGTACGCCCAGATCATGGTGCGCTGCAATCAGTATTCGGTGCCGGCACGGTTCATCGGACATCGGCTGCGGGTGAAACTGTCGGCCTCCCATGTCACCGTCTATGACCGCACGACTGTGGTGGCACGCCATCCGCGGGCGGTCGGTAAGGGCACCAAGGTGCTGGAGTTGGATCATTACCTGGAGATCCTGGCCCGCAAACCCGGGGCACTGCCCGGGGCCACCGCACTGCTGCAGGCCCGGGCGGCCAAGGTGTTCACCGCCGAGCACGACACCTGGTGGGCGGCCGCGCGGCGGGCCCACGGCGACGCCGCCGGCACCCGGGCTTTGGTGGAGGTGTTGCTGCTGCATCGCCACCTCGACCACGCCGATGTGCTCGCCGGGATCACCGCTGCACTGTCGGTGGGCGCCACCAACGCCGATGTCGTCGCGTTGGAGGCACGCAAAGCTGCCGAACGACGCCGCGCCGGCAGCTGCACCGACTCCACCGCCGGTGGGCAGGTGCTGGTGCTGGCCGAGCACCGTCTGCTCGATGCGCGTGGGTTGCCCTCAGTTGCCCCCTACGACAGTCTCCTGGGCCGGGAGACGTCATGACCGCGCGACGCAATGTCACCGAGCAGGCCGCGGTCGCAGCGATCGAGCAGGGCTGCCGAATGCTGCGGCTGCCCACGATGCGTGACCGCTTCGCCGAGATCGCCGCGGCCGCCGAACGCGAACAGCAGTCCTATCTGGGGTTCCTATCGGAGTTGGTGATCGCCGAATGCGACGACCGGGATCGGCGCCGCGCCGCACGCCGCGTGCACGACGCGGGGTTTCCCCGACCAAAACGGCTCGAGGAGTTCAACTTTGAGGCCAACCCGGCGATCAACCCCGCCGTTATCGGCACCCTGCGCAGTTTGGCGTGGGTCAAAGCCGGTGAACCCCTGTGCTTGATCGGGGACTCCGGGACCGGCAAGAGTCACCTGCTGATCGGCCTGGGAACCCTGGCCGCCGAATCCGGCTACCGCGTCCGCTACACCCTGGCCAGCAAGCTGGTCAACGAACTCGTCGAAGCCGCCGACGACGCCCAACTGAGCAAGCTGATCACCCGCTACGGTCGGGTCGATCTGCTGCTGATCGACGAGCTGGGCTATCTGCAATTGGATCGCCGCGGCGCCGAACTGTTGTTCCAAGTGCTCACCGAACGCGAAGAACGCTCGGCGGTGGCGATCGCCTCCAACGAACCATTCTCAGCCTGGACCAAGACATTCACCGACCCGCGGTTGTGCGCGGCGATCGTCGACCGGTTGACCTTCGCCGGACAGATCATCGAAACCGGCACCACCTCCTACCGGCTGGCCCATGCCCGCAAACGACGCAGCACCACTACCGAATCAACCAGCAGCTGACCCACGCCCTTACAGTCTGCGGCGGCTACAGTGACCAGGTCATGTTGGTCGCCGATCTGCAACACTTCCTCGACGTGGGACCCGAAACCCCGGGACCGGCCCGCAAGCTCGCCGAGCACCTGAGCGCGATCGTCGCCGCAGCCTCCGCCGGGGACGCGCACACCCGCTGGGAAACCGCCCTGCCCTGCCGACGCCGTCCGGCCCACCGCGCCTGCCCCGGCCGCATCGTCGTGGGCTGGACCCAACCAGATCACCCCATCAACTGGTGCTGCAGTCACTGCGATGACGACGGCACCATCAGCAACTGGGCCACCTCGATCTACGACCTACGTCGCCAACAGCTCAGCGCGGCTCAACCCGTCAGGGACGTCGTTGTCGATGCTGACACCGCCGCGGCGCTGCGGACCCTGCCGTTCCTCGACCACGACTGCCAGCGAGCAGTTTACGCGATCCGCACCCACGGCAACGAACTTCACCTCACGCTGACCGACATCGAACTCGACGAACTGATCGACTCGCTGGCCGCCGAAGCCAACCATGAACCCAACCGGCGCCGCCAACGACAACTCGACACCGCCTACGACCGCCTCACCGCCGCCGCCGGCCAACCCCGCTGGTAATCAGCATGGCACTGCCCGACCTTGACGTCGTACGCGTGCAACGATGGTGTGTGGCAAGAGTTCCCGAAGATGCACGCCACGAAGTACGCGTCGAATGCGAGATCGCATCCAGGCATCTGACCATCACCGAGAACCGCCCACCCTGGCGTGAAGACTTCGGCCCGGACTGGATCAGCTTCCCGATCGCCCGCCTGCGCTACACCGCCACCACCAAAACCTGGACCCTCTACTGGCGTGACCGCCACCAGCGATTCCACCGCTACGACCTACTCAACCCCTCAGCCCACATCGCCGACCTACTCACCGAAATCGACCAAGACCCCACCGGCATCTTCTGGGGCTGAACCACCTCAACCGAACCTCACCGGATGGGGCCAAATCCAACCGTCACACCGGGGCCAGTTCAAGTTGACATTGCCA
>NZ_LQOT01000066.1 GCF_002101585.1 Mycolicibacter engbaekii
GAGTTCGCCTTACAGTGGACCTCGACCCACCAACCCCAAGCCGCATAGCGACTGGACCACCAAACGGGTCCCCCTCATGCCCGCGTGTGAGCTTAGAGTTCTTCGATAGTTTCTGCGTGTTCAGGAAGTAGACCCTACCCGGTTCGAGCGCCGGCTTGTCGAAAGGTGGTTCGATCGTGATCAGATCGGACGATGTGAACTTTTCAGACGCATCCATCAGGCGCATGCGTGTCTGGTCGTTCAAGTTCGGATCGTCCGAGAACCACAGCACGACGGCGCCGTCGTCCGGATCAAAATTGAACTTTTCGGATCCGTAGAACAGTGCCTCGATGACTGCGGCTGCCATCACGGTCTTACCGGCACCAGTCGGAGCCGTGAGCGCGACCGACGATTTGTCGCCGTCACGCTCCCATGCGGTCCGTGCGCGTTCCAGAGTGTTCAGGACGTCATCAACGGCGTCTTCTTGATAGTCCTTCAGGGTGAACTTCACAGTGCGCTCCGCCCCGCCTCGATCTCGAAATTCTGGAGGTATGCCTCGTAGAGGCGTACTGGTTCGACGTGGTCAGGAAGTTCACGGACGATTGCTTCGAACAGGCGGTCCTCGTCGGTCACGATGAACGCGATCCGTGCCCTCTCGTTTGAAGCGACAGCTTTGACAAATGCCTCCGACTGGTTCAGGTCTGCAAGCACGCCGTACGTGTCAGCGACATCCCAGCCTGCCGAGACGTTCTCTATACGGCGCCCCTCTGATCCTGCGCGCAGCCAGAGCAGCGGCGCAATTTTTCTGAACTCGCGGTTGGACGACACGCGCAGTGGTGCTTCGTAGGTGAGCGTAAAGAACTCTACGTTCTCCGTGAGGCCGTCTGCCATCGAGAACACATCGACGAATTTGTAATCCCCCCTGATCGGGTCGCCGTCTGGCGTCATGCCAGTCGTCGCGGCCTTTACGCGTGGCTTCGTGACGTATTCGCAGATACCGTTTTCCTCCCAGGCGGGATCGCCAGGGCGCAAGCCTCGGGCGCGCAATGTGGCCTGATCTTCTGCCGCCACCTCATTGTTAGTAACGCATATTGATTGTCGCCTACCATTATCTTGCTTGTTTAGTCGCATAGTCGCATGCGTCGTCGTGCCTGACCCTCCGAAAAAATCTAGTATGATTGCATTTGGCTTGCTGTCAACAAAGAAGCGAAGCGCATCCTCCACGGCGTAAAGTGATTTTGGGAAAGGAAAGCTGCGGCCTGGAAGAAAACAAGACAGTAGTGTGGATCCATGTTCAGAAGCATTATGGGAACGGAGCTTCCATTGCGTTGGAGCAATTCTTCGCCGGTCGCGACGTCCAACTGCGATGAGCGATCCATCCGTGGCGCGTCCAGTGATCTCAAAACGTTCTGATAGCACTGCCTCATACGCGCCGTCCGGCAAATAATTTACGACGTATCCGTATCTTGTTGGGCGCCCGAGTCGTACGCGCCCCTGCTCTATACGGGTGCGCAGTTCGGGTGCTGAGATTTGCCACCGTCCCTCACTTCCATTCTTGCGCAACGGCAGTATTGCGACGAGCCCCTCTCGCGTCGGCGCAACGTGAACGCCATCCGGAAGTGCGTCTCCAACGTCGACAATTTTGGGAATCGAGGGGTCTGCATAGATTGGGTAGAACATTGAACGGCGATCGGCGCGGGCGGCATTCGAACCACGACGCATCATTGACGTCCATTCGGGCGTTTGGAGCTCAGGTTCGTCGTTCGGATC
Source organism: Mycolicibacter engbaekii (assembly GCF_002101585.1). Lineage (GTDB taxonomy): Bacteria > Actinomycetota > Actinomycetes > Mycobacteriales > Mycobacteriaceae > Mycobacterium > Mycobacterium engbaekii. The sequence continues at coordinate 1,750 of NZ_LQOT01000066.1, forward strand.
CTCGGCCGGAACTCCATCGGCGCCGGTTGCTGAGCTAGACCATTCTGTTCCGAGTAGCAGTCGAGCAGGTGCTGCGTCCCCCAACATTACAAAGTAAATATATTCGTCTGTCCGACGGAATTCAGAACCCCGCGAAACCCCCTTGGGGTTGATTACGGATGAGATCATCTGGATGCGCGCACCCGGGAACGTTTGCTCTAGCAACAGTCCTAATCTCAGGTATTCCTTTTCATCAATCGTTACTATGAGGACTGAATCTTCTGGGTTCAAGAGTTCGCTGGCGAGCTTGATGCGCCGCTCCATGAACGCGAGCCACTTCGAGTGGCGATAGAGATCCTCACCTTCGACGTAGTCGTTGTTGTACTTCCAGTCCCTCGCGCCTGTGTTGTAGGGCGGGTCGATGTAGATTACATCGATCTTCGCGTGGTGGGTGAACAAAAGAGTCTGGAGTGCATGGTAGTTCTCGGCGTTGATGATCGTGTGGTAGGGCTTGTCGCCGCCGCGCTCGACCCTTCCGGTCGAGACGAGTCCCGGGTAGATCGGATCGCGAAATTCCGCGACCACGACAAGGTCATCGACCGCAGCCTCAGCGGTTGCGCCGTAGTCCGGCAATTCCAGCAACGCCGTGCGCGTGCCGGAACGGTCCTTGGTAATCGCTGCGACTCGCCAGAGTCGGGCGTCGCCAGCGTTTGCTTCGGCGCCCCGGGGCGGGAGTATCCGTACCTTATCGCCCCGCCTCACCGTTCGCCCTGGAAGTTCGACAGCTTCGGGCACGTGACGTTCGAAGTTTAAGCCGAACGAACGCCGGTTTGAGAGTGTGAGGGGGACCCGTTTGGTGGTCCAGTCGCTATGCGGCTTGGGGTTGGTGGGTCGAGGTCCACTGTAAGGCGAACT
>NZ_LQOT01000067.1 GCF_002101585.1 Mycolicibacter engbaekii
CGTTGCTGATTCTTCCTGCCCGAACACCGGGCATCAGAGTCGCACAACAACTGGACCACTACGAGGGGCTCACCTCAGTGCGTCTTCGCCGTCGAGGTTGCAGAAGTCGGCGACCAAGGTCGGGGTGATCATGCCCAGGTATCCCGTGTCGAGTCCGGAGGTCCTGCTGCCAGTCTCGATGAAGGAGATTCGCGCCCATTCGTCGACGAAATCCGGCTCGTAGCAGTCGGAGGGCAATACCCACATCCGGTCGGCGGCACCTATCACGCCCCAGAATTCATAGTCGACGAACACTTCGTATTCTTCGCCGTGTACCTCCTTGTCGAGTGCCCGCAACACCAGGGGCAGGTCGGCACGTAAATCCTTCGTGCTTTGGATATGGGTTAGCTCATGAGGACGGACAGTGTGCAAGTCCTGGTTGGACGCGATGACCGCCAGGGGGTCATCTTCGGCGCAAGGTATGTCGCGTCCGTCGGCGTACCGCACGCTAAGGGGGCCGCCGGGTTCACGGAGAAGCTGGATACGGTCGATTAGGTCATCTGGCCGTTCAAATTCGCGATAGCGGGCGATCTCGTAGAGAGTCTCGGTGTCCACCCGCCAAAGCGTGCCATATGTGGTGACCGGGTTGAGTGGGTTTGGAATCGCCCGGGACTCGCGCACAGCCCCGACTGAGAGGGATCATGCGATGCATCGCGTCGGCATTCCAGGGTGACAACGACCACCATTGTTGACGCGGTCAAACTTTCTAACGTCAAGACACTCTCAGGACTGATTTCGGCCGTCCCAGTCATGTGCCGCACCTGCGCCTCCTGCTCAGCCGGCACGTCAGTTAGCGCCTTGTGAAATGGGCTATGCGGATAGTTCTGAAGATTCAGCGGCCATTCCAGCGTGGTGACTAGCATGCGCTCTGTCGGCTCCGGCGTCGCAGTCCGCGAACTAGATCGTTTCGGCCATCCACTCGCTCAGCGCTGCCCAGCACAACCGAATGTGCGCCGTGTGCCTGATCCAAGCCGTCGGCGCTCGCCTCATAAACGCCTGGCGTCAGTTGCGTGGTTTCTGCCACCTGAACGCCTACCAAGGCGGCGCGGTGCAGCAGGCGTGTTCGTCGGGGTTCCGTCGGGGAGGGAACCTGCTGGTGGGGACGCGGCCAGCGCCTGACACCGGACTTATGTACTAGCGCTGGTGCCAGGACCCCGTTCGACATACTCCACCACCGCATTCAGCGTCGCGATCAAGCGCATGTCCACCACATTGCGCGCTCGGGTATTGAGTAACTCCTCAGTGCACACAAGGTACGCCAGGCATCGGGCCCGGCTGATCGCAACGTTGAGTCGGTTGCGGGACAACAAGAAGTCGGCGCCACGGGATATGTCCTCACCTGTCGATGTCGTCATGGAGAAGAAGACCACCGCCACTTCGCGGCCCTGGAACTTATCCACGGTGCCCACCGCTATGCCACGGGTCGACGTGTCAGCGTTGAGCCGGTCCCGGATCATCCGCACCTGATCGTTGAAAGGGGCGACCACCATGAAATCCGCGACCGTCAGAGGGTTGTTATCGCCTTCCTGATTGGTCCAGATGGTGCCGACCAGTTGAGCGATCTCGGCCGCGATCAGCTCGGCTTCTTCCGACGAAGATGTGCTGTTGCCATGATGTTGGGCTTTTAACCAGCGCAGGCCTGTCCCAGCCGCTGTGGTCTGCCGCTCGCAGCTGACATCGTGAGTGAGTCGGCCAGCATAGATCTCATCAGAGATGAAGCGGCAGATGTCGGGATGCATGCGGAAGGTCTTCGACAGGAAGACACCACGGTCGTGGGGCATCGTTTCTTCCTTGCCGAGGATGTGCTCCAGAACGCTGCGTCCACTGTTGTTGGGGTGGCTGGCCTGGGCGACCTGCGGCAGCTGCAGTGGATCTCCCAACAGGACGACATTGCGGGCTGCCAACGACGCAGCGAGGGCATCGGCCAGCGACAGTTGCCCGGCTTCGTCGACCAGCAATATATCGACGGGGGATGCGCGCATCTCCTGCGAAGCGAACAACCACGTTGTGCCGGCGACGAGATTGAACTCGGGCCGTGCGCACTTGGCATTATTGCCGGGTACGGTGCCGGCGGGTACCCATGTCGAACCCGTCTTCGGCTTCTTCACCGCGTTGAGCTTCGCCGTGGCGCCGTTGTCCCGGAATAGCTGCACCACCTTCCCCAATACGTTATCGATAGCGTGGTGCGTAGTTGCGGTGACCCCGACGCGTCTGCCCGCCAGAATCAGCGCATGGATGAGATGTGCTGCGCTGTAGGTCTTCCCTGTACCGGGCGGACCCTGGATCGCGGCGTAGCTGTTGTCCAGGCTGGTCACCCAGCGAGTCATGTCGGCGAGATCGTCGGTGAACACGCCGCGTGTGGTGAAACGTGGCAAGTCTCTGCGCAGCAGCGCCATCGTCACCGCGTTGGTCTCGTCACCCACGAGGAGCTGCGTGGCAAAATCCGACAGCGTTTGGGGTTTTGGCCATGGCTCGACCCAGTCGTGCAACAGCACCACGCTGGGAAGCGTGCCGACCTCTTGCAGTGCCGTATTCCACACCAGGTCCAAGGTGCGCGTACTGCGTTCAAAGTTTTCGAAACTCGAATAGTGCCGTTGGTCTTCAGCATCGACCAACATGACACTGCCGCCGTCGTAGGGGAACCGCTCGAGCGATTGCGGGGGGAAGGAAAAACGCATGGCAGGTGTGATTGGTGTGCCTCTCTTGCCCAGTCGCTCGACCGCACCGACGCATTGCAGCTCTGTCAAAGCCTCCGGGTCGTCATGCAGCGCGGTGGTGTCACCTTGCAGCTTGGCCATTTTCGGTCCGATATAGGCAAGCCATTCCCGGCGCCAATATCCCAGCAGATCACCGAGTAGGTAGCGAGGATCATTGGTAGGAAACGCGTGCAACTGCTCCACGTGCTCGTCAAGCTCCGGCAGTCGGGGGTCGGGTTCGAAGATGCTCTCTCGCCACGCCAGCTCAGCCGGTCGGTGCTGCACCAGCCAATCCCGTAGCGCCATCGTCGCCCGGACGTCGTCTTCGTTGTAGACGGCAATGCTGTCCAAGCGGCTCTCGTCCCTGTCCTCCAGGAACCGCTCGTACTGCAGTACCGCGCCGGCGCCTTTGTCGATGTCGTGGCTACGTTCATAATCGGTGAGCCGCTCCAGGGCTTTCAGCCCGTAGGATTCAGTACCGACCTGGATGCTGTTGCGGGCCACCAGGAGAAGGTCGACAAACAAACCAGTCTCGATCAGTTCGCTCAATGTGCGCTGGGCGACGTTATGCGTCTCGGTGAGGGCCACCAGAGCTGATCGTTCGGTGTGGTTGTAGTGGTAGACGTGCATCCCGGGGAAGGTCGAACGCCGCTGCGCAAGGTAGTCCACAAGTTTCGATACCGCCTCGGCTTCCGCGGCAAGGTCATGCGCCCACCATGTGCGGTATCGCCACTGTCCATTGGTGTCGCGTTCCAGTAGGCCGAACAAGAAGAACAGTCCCGTCTCGACACGCCAGAAAGGATGCCCTTCGAAGTCAAGAAACACGTCACCGTCGTCCGGGCGAGGTAGTTCTTCGAATCCGTGGCCCCACACGGGATCTTCGCCGGGTTCGATGAACTGGAACGGTGGTACGTCGTCCTCGGACGACAACAGTGCTGCTTGTATCTGTAGCCGCGCCTGTGTGGCCAGCCGGTCCAGCCGACGCGGGCCGATCCGCACCGCGGTCGGCTGGGTCTGAGCCAGCTCGGTCATGTCCGTGATTCCGGCTGCCTCCAGGGCCGCGGCTTCCGGCTGGCGGATTCCGGCCACCAAACTGAGTGCACCCGCCGCATGCCACTGCTCGTCGCAGAGCGCTCGGAATTCGCAGAAGCCACAGTGCGTGCAGGGGCGGGGAGCGGTGCCGGTCTCCGGGCCGGCTAGCAAGGTCCTTGTCAGCTGCCCTCGTAGCCGTCGCCAATATGGGCTGAAGTCGTCGACCCGAAGCGTCTCCGGTTTTCCCGAACCCAACCACAGGTGCATGCGCTCGGGGCGCTCCCCGGTGAGCGCCTCCAATGCATCAGCGTAGAAGCACAACTGCAGCACATGCCCGGGCTTGGCCTCGGCGCGGGCAAGTTTGGCGTCCACCGGCTCGTAGCCGCCGGCATCGGTTCGCACCAGGAAATCGGCGATACCGCGAACCCCATCATGAATCAACGGCATCTGATAGATCACGTCGTAGCCCTCGCCGAGGCGGTCACCGACGCGGATCACCCAGGACTCGAACGTCTCGCCCTTGAGCCGGTCGGGCACCCGCAGAATCGATTTACCGTTGGCCTCGTACTCGTCGAGGCATTGCCTTTCATGCTGCTGTCCCTTTTCAAGCAGCAGCTTCGCGAACTCCCCAAACGTCGATTGCGGCTGCGGGAGTGTTCGGTTGTCGACCAGGTTGCGCAGCGTCAGATAGTGCGCACAGTCCAGCCACGCGGTGATCTTGGACGGCGTCAGCAACTGGCCAGTAGATACAGCGTCACTCACCGGGTAGTCCTCCAACGTATTGTTGTATGAGCGAAATCTAGCGGCAACTGGCCTGTTGGGACGGCCGAGTCAGCCGTGCGGCAGGCTAACTCCCGGCGGCAGTGAGATGTGCGCCTTAGAGCCGATCACCGGGGCTTCGTTGCGGTAGATCACGATGGCGCCCGGTGTACCCGCTACGGACAGCGCGACTTCGAGTGACAGGGGTGGGGCGCCATCGTCGAGATCCATATTCAGGTACACCGACGGCCGGCGCTCCTGGTGGCAACTTTGAATCACGCGATCCGCGAGGTCTTTGCCTTCGTCGCGATAGATCGGAATGGCACGGACATCTCGCGGCCGGTGGTCCGCCCGCACCATCAGCTCCAGTGCCATGATCTGGGGCCCGGTCACCATAAAGCCCGCCGCGCGCAGTTGCAGCGGAACTCCCGTCAGTCGGTCGGCGATTTTGGCTTCGCTCTCCATGTTGTCGATCACGTAATGCACTACGAAGTCCCGACGTGCCAGTTCTGCCATGACTACCCCCGCGGTGGCCCGGATGTACTCCACGGTCGTGCCTGACAGCTTGAGCTGGTGGAAGTAGGACTTGTACAGGTCATCGACCATGAAGAAGGCCGCACCGACCAGCAACCCGTCGTCCAGTCGGGTCACCTGGTCCGCCACCCGTTCGGTCAGCGCCGTGACGCTGCGCTGCCGTGCGGTCGCGGACAGTGTGTCCAGTTTGTCGGCGCCGGCGTTGATCGCTCCCATCCGTGGATCCCATAGGTAGCTGATTGCCGGGAAGTCCCAGCCTTCGTCACTCATTGGGTGCGGTTCCTTTCCATTGTGTAGCGGTCGACGATTCTCAGGCGCTGAGACGTAAGGCGACGGGGGATCGGAGATGTCTAGCTCGTTCGGGCCGCGGGGACCGTCGAATTCGTAGCCGGCACCCAAGGCGTCACCGGCGGCCGTGGCCAACAATGCACCACGATCTCGATCACGTTGTACGGCAGTAAGAACCATGAGACCGTCTCACATCCAGAACAGCTCTTGCCGTGCACGGGTTGTGCCGGCCACTTCGTCATCCGAGCCACCCACGAGCGTGGGGTTGGCGTGCCGCCCAGTCGGAGCTTGGCGACGGCATCTCTTGAAGCTGATATCAGGGTACCGAGGGGCGCCGACAACTTTCGGTGGCGCGTACCTCGCCGTTCGTTCGGGTGGCGTCCGCTCGGGGCTATCAGCTGTTCGCAATGGCCCAACGAACGGCGCTAAGACACTGGGCGGTGACAGTCCCCGAGTTGCCGATATCGAACGGGTGAACGTCACTGCGTCGCCCGGGCCGGTTGACCGAGCAGCCAGCTGCATGGCGCGACAATCGCCTGCGCGCATCTTGGCCGGGCTGCCCGACCGTCAGTCCGGATTCACGACCACTCCCTGCCTACGTGTATAGCCCTAAAGCGCAACTGCTTTAGCGCATAGGAACCGGAACGGTGCTGCCACGAAATGGTTTCCGTGAGCGATCGGCAGACACTCGGAGCCGAACAGGAGGACGGGAGTTACGCGGCAGCACCGTCTGTCCTGTCAGTGCTCGCTGGTACCCTGACAGTGCGTCATGAGATGCCGTCGCCAAGCTCCGACTGGACGGCACGCCAACCCCACGCTCGTGGGTGGCTCGGATGACGACGCGGCCCGCACCGACCGGTGCCGGCAAGAGCGCCCCTGTCGGCAGGGGCCCGACAACTCGGGAGTGCTGCCATGTCATCCCATCAAACCTGCGGATTGTATCGTCCGGGTCACCTGATCCACTGGATCCAGGGGAAGAAGGCCCGGGAACCGGGCCAACCCGTCATTGCGGTGAGAGTCGTTGCAGTACGCGGTGATGGTCAGATCGACCTCGAAGGGCGAGATCTGACGGTCACGCTGTGGCACCACAGTGTCGACGCGCTGCCGCCCGTCGGAATCGAGGCGTTGTGGCGTCCTAGATTTCACGTGCTGAGCCCGATTGTGGGCGGGATGTTGTGCGTAGGCGGCCCGGCCGACGCTTCGCCTTGTGTCCCGCCGATCTGGCGGCGAAGGAGCGAAACAGTCCGCTAGAGCATCGAGCGGGAGGTTCGGGGTAGCCACGGCTACACAGTGCCGCGGCATCGGCTGGCCGAGAACATCGAGCAGCGCTGCCGGAACTACAACACGATCGCCGAAGAATCGGACGGTAGTGATCCATATAGCGGTGCCCAAATCGTGTTCCACCATGAATCACATTGCTTCGCTCGGCAAGCGAACGAGACCTGTCAGTGCTCGTTGAAATAATCGAACCGGAAAGAGAGATAGGAGAACTGCAGATGGCTGACTCGGTGGCAGCGGGATACGACATCATCGGTGACGTCCACGGTTGCGCCGACGAGTTGGAGGCGTTGCTGGTGAAGCTTGGCTACGAGATAGCCGTCGGTGCAGGGGAGTACCGCCACCCGACCCGGCAGGCGGTGTTCGTCGGCGACCTGATTGATCGTGGTCCCGGCCAGTTGCGGGTTCTACAGGTGGTCAAAGCCATGGTCGATCAGGGCAGTGCTCGGATCGTGATGGGTAACCATGAGTTCAACGCGCTGGGCTACCACCACGAACACCCTGCCGGCAGCGGGGAATACCTGCGACGCCGCAACGCGAAGCACACCAAGCAGCACCAGGAGTTCCTAGACCAGCTCACCGACGACCAACAGCGCCACTACCTCGAATGGTTCGCCTCGCTGCCGTTGTGGCTGGATCTCGACGGTCTGCGCGTCGTTCACGCCTGCTGGCATGAGGCGTCGATGGCGGTGGTGCAAGAACACTGCAAGTCCAATGCCCCGTTTGCAGACCCGCGTCATCTGGTGGACGCACACGACCAGACACATGAGCTTTACGACGCGATTGAAAACCTGCTCAAAGGTCCGGAGATCAATCTGCTCAAACACGGCCAGCCCGAATACGTGGACACGGATGGCCACACGCGAAAGCAGGCCCGCATCCGATGGTGGAACAGTGAGGCGCGCACGCTGCGCGATGTCGCTGTGATCAGTGGCAGCTGGACCACCGTGGAAGGCCAGCCCTACCCGCAACTGCCGGACAAGGAGTTGCCACCCGCAGACCGTTCTGTCGCCTACACCGGCAGGGCCCCGGTGTTCTACGGCCACTACTGGCGGCAGAATTCGCCGACACCCGGCGAGGACTTCACCGCACGCACAGCCTGCGTGGACTTCAGTGCAGTGAAGGGCGGGGCGCTGACCGCCTATCGATGGTCGGGGGAGGACGTGATCCGGGATGGGAATTTCGTGCAGATTCGGTGACATCGATACGCGGGGCGACCTTCGGTCTCGGCAGGGTTCCGGCATTGGCCTCGATGCACCGCAATAACTAGTGGGCGGAAACCAGCTAGATGGTGATCTTCAACGGGGCCAGCAGATGTTCGCTTGGTAGCGGATCTGTCATCGGATGTCCCGCCGAGTACGTTGTCATCCCGGTGGCCGTCCGAGACAATCATTTCCGCAGTTGCCGAAGCGCAAACTGGGCGCGTGCAGCCTGATACATGAGCTGGTTCTCCAACAGGCCAGGCCGGGCCAGGGCGTTGGGCAGGAAGCTGCAGAATGCCAGCCCCCTACCACCGTCGCGACTTTGGTCAGCGCACCAGGCTCCCAGCAACGGTGCGCTCAAGTCGCCTCGCGATTCCACCGTGTTGAGATGGTTGGCCAACTCCGCTGCCTGTCCCTCGTCCGTCGCGACTGGAAGCTGCATCAGTGTCAGGGCGCCGTTGCCGAAGCGTGGATGTGGCTGGTCGGTGAAGATGCGTACCAGAGCGGTGAGGTGATTGGTGCCCGGAGACTCCGGATCCTGCAGGAAGGCCGGCGAGTTAGCGGTGTAGGGCACCTCGCAGGTAATTCCGGTCTCATCAGCGCTACCGAACCAGCCCATCTCGACAGCGCACTTGCCCAAGCCTTCAGCGAGGGGACCGGTGAATCGGGACGGCTCGGACCCGAGCGGAATGATCACCTGCTCAGGTACGTTCAGCATGTCATCGAGCTCGGGGCGCTCCCCACTGACCGGGTGATTCGAGGCGGCTGGTTCGCCGTTGCACCCTCGGGCGATCGAGTGGGCGTGCGAGTGTGCGGTGGCGTTCTGCAACACCGCGGCAGTCATCAGGATCTTCCACAGCCAGGCGATGTTTTCCCGGTGCACCACTGCTGTGCAGCACTCGCTGATGGTGGCGTTGTCGGGGTCGAAAACCAGGGCACTCATTGTCGCCTGCATGTTCAGCGGGCCCAACAGCCGAGCGGCGTCGGTCGACGTGTCCACCTCGCGGGCAACGTCGGTCCAGATCCGCACGATGTGCACATCCAGATCGTGGGAACGGATCGGTGGACTCACCTCGACGTGCTGAGCTAGCCGGTAACCCCACCAGGTGAAGCCGCGTTCCCGGCGCACCGACCACTGCTCGTCGATCATCAACTGGTCGTAGAGGTGATCCAGCAGCTCTAATCCGATGTCAGTCACCCTACGTATCCCTTCTCGATTACCTGCTGGGTCAGTTATATGCCAGGGCGCCAACACTGCGTGGGCCTTTTCGGCGTTGTCAGCTGGTTGGCGGTGCTGATGTCGTTCGCAGCCCACATGACCGGGCATCTCGACTTTCGAATTGACCTGAGGCAACGTGACGCTGAGCGCTGACCAGAACGAGGATACGGTTAAGGGTTCGGTCGCGACGGTCTTGTTACCGCCGGGAATCGATTGACCAGCAGAGCTTTTGGTGAAGCGGTCTGCGAGAGGTAAGGGCGGCGCGCCTGCGACGATGTGTCGGTGTAGCCGGTTATACTAGCGGTGCGTCAGGAGATGCCGTCGCCAAGCTCCGACTGGACGGCACGCCAACCCCATGCTCGTGGGTGGCTCGGATGAGGACGCGGCCCGAACCAGCCGGTATGGGCAAGAGCGCCTCCGACGAGGAGGCCTGACATGTCGGGAGTACGCCAAATGCTGCAAATGCTGCAAGCGCCCAAACTGGTTCAGCTGAACAAGTTGCATCAGCCCGCTCGGCCTAGTGCCAAAATGGAAGGCGTTGTCGTGTGCAACGCCGGCCGTATCAGCCTCGACGGCAAGGACCTGAAGTTCCTGCTATGGAACGACGATCCGGAGCGGCTGCGCCGCCGCTGCGCATCAGTGGCGAGGCCGAGCAGCCGCTCAAGTTCCAAGCGCTCCAGCGTGTTCCCGTCGAACCCGCCGCTGAATCCCTGACAAACGTCAGGTCTGCTCGTCCAACCAGGTACTGAATTCCACAGGTAGCACCACGTTCTCAGGGCTGTCGGCAAACAGCGGTGCTATCTGGTCGAAACGGTAGCCGGCGATGCCGGTGCCAATCGGTGTGACCTGGAAGCGCAACTCGGGATGGGCGCGCGCATAGTCCAGGAACGTGTCCACTTCGGAGGCTAGGGTAGGGAACCCGCTCATGGTGTCGATGGCATAAGACTGACCGTGGTGGCCGTGGCCCTCGCCCCAGACGGCCCCGAACTTCTGGAATGCGTCGCGGGCGGCCCCGCCGTCATGAAATCCGTGCGCATTGGACCCGAAGACGAACACCTCGTTGGGCGCCAGCCGCTCGATGCGGCTGCTGGTCAGGGAGTCCATGACGCGGCGCTGGATCTGACTGAGCGCATCCAGGCGCACGCTGCGCGGCAGGTACTCGATCGCGTTCACGGCGACGGTGACGACCTCGCTCAGTGTCGGCCGCGCTGACGAGGGCAGGTTGGGAGTCGCGGCCGGGGAGTCGCGTCCCGCATCCGGTTTGCTGGTCGGTAGCGAGTCACGCAGCTCCTCGGTGGCGAAGAGGTCATCGAGGCCTACGCCGAGTGAGGTGGCGATGGCGAGCTGCGTGGGATGAGAGGCGTTTCGGTATCCGGTCTCGAGCTGCGAAATGTAGGGGTAGGAGATGCCCGCCGCGTCGGCAAGCGCGTGGCGGTCCATGCCGAGTTCTTCGCGCCGGCGCCTGATCCTTTCGCCAACGCCCGCGTCACCCCTGCGGGGAGAGGTCCCCCCTCTGCGGGGGTTTTCTGGCCGGAGCTGGTCCGTCATGCCGCCAAACTACCAACAGTTATGCCAGTGGCAAAAGGGTAGGTATGCAGATTGCGGCGCGGCTTCGGCTATGCTGTGCGCACCAGGTGGATAATGCCAACAGCATAGGAGTCGTTATGTCCACAACACGCAACCCCTCCCTTCCCCTTCTTCACGTGGGCCGGGGCACCCAGTGCGGCGCCTTGACCCTCTTTCCTGTGTGGGCCGACGGCGGCGCCGCCACCGGTCTTGAGTGGGACCTGGGAACGCTGGACATCGCCGAGCACGACGGTGGTGGGCGGGTGAACTCCTTGGCCGCGGTTAATGCCGGCGACAAGCCGGTGATTCTGCTCGAAGGCGACCTGCTCGAAGGTGGTTGGCAGACAAGGATGATTGCCCGCTCGACCGTCCTCGCCCCGCGCCAAGCCGCCAATCTTGCGGCGCTCTGCGTAGAGCAAGGCCGGTGGGAGCAAGGCGGCAACCGCGGCCACCGCGCCGGCGGCCGCCGCGTCTCGACCTCACTTCGGGCCGCCCGAGACCGCGCCTATCGCCAAGGCGAGGACGCCCAGCACGCGGTCTGGCACGGGATCACCTCCCGCTACGAAACAACCGTGCGGACGGCTTCTCACTCCTTCGCCGACCACCTCGACCGCGTTGCCCGAGAACGCAGCCAGCGCAGCGAGCGGCCGCTTCCGGCCAAGCCGCTGGCAGGCCAGCGCGGTGTAATCGTCGGTATCGGCGGCCGGGTGCTCGGTATGGAGCTGTTGGCAACGCCCACAGCGCTCGCCACACGCTGGACCGGCATCCTTGAGGCGGCCCGCTTCGACGCCGACGGTGCTCCAGAGGCCGGGACTTCCGGTCAGCGGGCCCGTGACTTCGCCGTCAGCGTGGAGTGTGCGCACGTCAAGGTGGCCGGTTACTCGCCGGCCACGGTGAACCTGACGGCCGACCAGCGCTCGCTGCACCTTAGCGGGATCGCGCTGCCGGAACCGGACCGATCGATCGACGGCAACTTCTGGCGCATCGTCCACCTTGCCGCCTACGACCAGGGGCACCCGCTGCTCGCGGACGCATGAGCCACAACGCAAATCGCCCAGATGCCATCGATCACGATCATCCCGTCGAGGAACGACTCCAGTGTCAGTTACATCAGTTAACCTGCCGGCCATGGATACCGGCGTCTACGAATCGCTGCTCACCGAGCGGCTCAACACCCAACTCGAACACCGGGACGACCTACGCGCCGAATTCGGCGCGGTCGACGATGCCGAACAGGCGCTGGCCATCACCCGGCACCTGGCGCCGATCATTGAGCGGTCGTTGCGTACGGCGGGAAGCGGTGAACGCCGCATCGAGCTGGCGCAGCGCATCCTCGCGGTGCTACCCGAGGCTTTCACAGACGGTGCCGAGCTACACGCGGCAGAGCCCGGCAAGGTGGCGCGTCTCGATGAGGTTCGCAAGGCTGGGGGATTGGGCAACCACCGACTCCCGCGCCCGGCAACACCGTTCTCCGACGCCGCGCTCATGACCAACGGCCGTGGCGAGCCCACCCTGGCCGCCGAGTTGCGTGCTGAGCTGGCCAGCGCCGACCAGGTGGATCTCCTGTGTGCGTTCGTCAAATGGCAAGGGCTGCGTCTGCTTGAAACGGAGCTTGCCGAGCTACGAGAGCGCAACATCCCGCTGCGCGTCATCACCACCACATATCTCGGTGCTACTGACGCCCGGGCCCTGGACGCCCTAGTCGATGAGTACGGCGCCGAGGTTCGGATCAACTACGACACCAATCAGACCCGCCTGCATGCCAAAGCGTGGCTGCTGCGGCGCAACACTGGCTTTCACACTGCCTACGTTGGATCAAGCAACCTGTCGCACGCCGCCCTGGTCGACGGACTGGAGTGGAACGTGCGGCTATCGGCGATCGCTACCCCGCACCTGCTGGAGAAGTTCCGAGCTACCTTCGACTCCTACTGGGAGAGCCGGGAATTTGAGCTCTACAACCCAGCCGAGAACGGCGAGCAGTTGCGCGAAGCCCTGCAGACTGCTTCGGGCACCCGCACCCGCGACCCGATGGCAGTCATCCTGTCCGGCTTGGAAGTGCGACCCAAACCCTTTCAAGCCGAAATGCTCGAACAGCTCGACGCCGAACGCACCCTGCATGATCGACACCGCAACCTGATCGTTGCCGCCACCGGCACCGGGAAGACCGTCATGGCTGCCCTAGACTACCGCCGGCTGGCCCGCGACATCCACGGCCGCGACCTAACCCTGCTGTTCGTCGCACACCGCAAGGAAATCCTCGGTCAGGCCCAACGCACGTACCGGGAAGTCCTCACCGACGCCACCTTCGGGGAACTGTTGGTCGACGGGCAGCAGCCGGCTAAGTGGCGCCACGTTTTCGCCAGTATCCAATCGCTATCGGCCAGTCGGCTGGCGGACATCGATCCCGCTCAGTTCGACGTCGTCGTGGTCGACGAATTCCACCACGCTGAAGCAGCGTCGTATCGTCGACTGCTCGACCACGTGCAGCCGATGGAGCTGCTGGGCTTGACCGCCACCCCGGAACGTGCAGACGGAGTGGATGTGCGGGCCTTCTTCGACGGTCGTGTCGCAGCCGAACTGCGGCTGTGGGAAGCCCTGGAACAGAACCTGCTCTGCCCGTTTCACTACTTCGGCATCCACGACGGTACCGACCTGGAATCCGTGAAATGGAAGCGTGGCGGCTACGACCTCGCCGCCCTGAGCGGGGTCTATACCGGCAACGACGCCCGCACCCGCATCGTGCTCAAGCAACTGCACGACAAGGTTGCCGATGTTGCGGCGATGCGTGCCTTGGGATTCTGCGTCAGCGTCGACCATGCCCGCTACATGGCTCAGTGCTTCAACGACGCCGGCGTCCCCGCCCTGGCTGTCTCGGCCGAGACAACCGCCGATGACCGCCGCGCCGCTCTAGCTGCGCTACGTAGTCGTGACGTCAATATTCTCTTCGCCGTCGACCTATTCAACGAGGGCTTGGACATCCCCGAGGTCGACACTGTGTTGTTCTTGCGCCCCACCGAGAGCGCCACTGTCTTCCTGCAGCAACTGGGTCGCGGACTGCGGCTCACACACGGCAAGACCGTGCTGACCGCGCTGGACTTCGTCGGGCACCAGCGCCGCGAGTTCCGCTTTGATCAGCGTTTCCGGGCGCTGACCGGGTCGGGCGGCAAAGCGCTGCAGCACCAGGTGGAGCAGGGCTTTCCATTCCTGCCTTCTGGCAGTCAGATCGTGCTCGACCGCGTCGCACAGAAACTAGTGCTGGAAAACATCAGACAGCAGGTGGCGCCTCGCTGGGCGGCGCTGGTCTCCGAGGTGCGAGCACACCCCGATGACCGGCTGGCGGGGTATCTCGACGCCTATGGCCGCGACCTTCCTGACCTGTTGAAGAACAACCGATCCTGGACCACCCTGTGCCGCGAGGCGGGCAAGCTGACCTCCGATGCGGGGCCGCGCGAGGCAGATTTGGTCAAACGCGTCCGTGCCCTCGCGCATGCTGACGACCGACTGCGCTGGCAGGCTTATCGGGGCATCCTCGACGGGACCGTCGATTTGAGTGGCCCCATCGAACGGCGGCTGGCCGCGATGCTGTTCTACTCGCTGTTCCCGAACGGCGGCGGATTCCCTGATGTTGCAGCCGGACTAGATGCGCTGGTCGGCGAGCCCATTCTCGACGAGATGCGGCAGGTCATCGATCTCGCCTTCGATACCGCTCGGCGCACCACCTATGACTTGGGGGGCCTGATCCCGTCCTTGGCTGAGGTTCCTTTGCAGGTACACGCGACGTACTCGCGCGAAGAGATCCTGGCCGCTCTGGACTACGCCGCGCAGAACCGCACCCCGAGCACCATGCGCGAGGGCGTCGTGTGGAGCTCGGAGCTCAACACTGACGCGTTCCTGATCACGCTGAAAAAGTCCGAGACCGACTACTCGCCTACCACCATGTACCGCGACTTTGCGATCAGTGACCGACTGTTCCACTGGGAGTCGCAATCCACCACCTCGGCGGCCTCGCCGACCGGGCGGCGCTACATTCGCCACCGCGAAAACGGCTCGCACATCCTGTTGTTCGTCCGCGCCGCCAGAACTAACGCGCTCGGTGCGGCGCCCTATGTTTTCCTGGGTCCGGCCGACTATGTCTCGCACGAGGGGGACAAGCCGATGGCGATCACCTGGCGGCTGCACCTAGCCATGCCGACCGAGGTGTTCCAGGCATCGAGCGTGGCGGTGGCGTAGGCGAGGTATGCCGCACGGTCGGATTCAGCGCTACAAGCAGCGCATTCCTGAGCGCCGCCAGCCCTCCGTGCCACGTCCGGACCCTGCGACCATGTACCGATGACCGCAACGCCCGTCGCGAAGAATGTCACCGGCTTCGCGCACCGCAAGCTGTTCGAGGGCGTTGACCTGGCCGTGGCCCCAGGTGACGTCATCGGTGTGGTGGGTGCCAACGGCGCCGGCAAGAGCACCCTGCTGCGGATCCTCGCTGGCAATCTGCAGCCGCTCGAGGGTGCGGTCAACCTCGCCCCGGCCGATGCGTTCGTCGGTTGGTTGCCGCAGGAGCACGAGCGGGTGGCAGGCGAGAACTTCGCCGCCTACATCGCCCGCCGGACCGGCTGCGCACAGGCGGCGCAGGCCATGGACGCCGCGGCCGCGGCTGGCTGTGACAGCCTGACTTGGCCCCGGGCGGACGGTTTGAAGTGGCTCCACCTGTGTGGTCGCGGGTGTGCTGTTGTGACGGTCTGATCTGGCCCCGTCTTCACGA
>NZ_LQOT01000068.1 GCF_002101585.1 Mycolicibacter engbaekii
GTCTGGCGGTGCCGGCGGGCAGGGGGGTGCCGGGGGTGCCGGCGGTGCCGGCGGTGCGGTGCTCGGCGATGCCGGCGCCGGCGGTGCCGGTGGGGCCGGCGGCGCTGGTGGGGCCGGCGGCAGTGGTGCTCAGGGGGCGGCCGGGTCATGGGCTGATGGCGGCGACGGCAATGGTGGTGCCGGTGGGGACGCCGGTCATGGTGGAGCCGGCGGCACCGGGGGTGCCGGGGGTGCGGCGGGCACCGCGACGGCCGGTGCGGCCGGGGCAGCCGGCGAGGCCGGTGCCGGCGGCGATGGCGGTGATGCGGGCACCGCTGGTGCCGGTGGTGCGGGCGCGCACGGCACCGCCGAGCATCGCGATGCCGGTCATGGTGGTGCCGGTGGTCGGGGCGGGGACTCCGGCGCCGGCGGTACCGGGGGTGCGGCGGGCCTGGACGGGGCGGCCAGTGCCGGCGGCGCGGGTGGCGCCGGGGGTGCGGGCTTCTTGGGGGCCAACGGCACCGCGCTGGAGCGCGACGGGATCGCCGGGGGCACCGGTGGTGATGGTGGCGATGGCGGCATGGGCGGCTTCTACGCCGACGGGTCGCAGGCGGCGCAAGGCGATGGCGGTGCCGGTGGTGATGGTGGTGCCGGCGGTAACGGGGTCAACGGCGCAAACGGCGCGGTGCCCGGCGGTGATGGCCAGCACGCCGGTGATGGTGGTGCTGGCGGTGATGGCGGCCGGGGTGGCGCCGGTGCCACCGTCGGGGCCCACGGGGTGGGTGGCCTGGGCGGCAACGGCGGCAATGGCGGTCATGGCGCTGATGGCGCTGACGGCGCTGCCGGTGATGGGCAGCAGGGCCAGGGCTATGACGGTCAGCATGGTGGCGCTGGCGGCAACGCTGGTCGTGGTGGTCTGGGCGGCGACAGCGGCGGCGGATCACGGTCGGCGTCCGGGTACGACGGGATCGCCGGCAATGGCGGTCATGGCGGGGCCGGGGGCGCCGGTGCCGACGGGGTCAACGGCACTGCCGAGGAGGTTGATGCCACCGCTGGTGCTTCCGGTGGTGCTGGCGGCAACGGTGGTCTGGGTGGTGTGAACACCGATGGCTCTCGGGCGGTCACTGGTAATGGTGGCGCCGGTGGTGCTGGGGGTCG
>NZ_LQOT01000069.1 GCF_002101585.1 Mycolicibacter engbaekii
CAGGCCGCTGCCGGTGCTGATGGCAGTGCCGGGGTCGGGGGCAATGGTGGCGCCGGGGGCGCCGGCGCCGATGGTGCCGATGGCGATCACGCGACCGCACCGGGCAGCGACGGCGTCGCCGGCACCAACGGTGGTCACGGCGGCAACGGCGGCGCAGCCGGCAAGGGCGGTCTGCATGCCGACGGCAGCGCAAGCGGGCTCGACGGGACGCAGGGCAACGGCGGCAACGGCGGCAACGGTGGCAACGGCGGCAACGGCTACCAGGGTTCCAACGGCGCGAACGCCGGTGATGACGGAGAGCGCGGCGGACACGGCGGCGCCGCCGGAATCGGCGGCAACGGCGGCTCCGGACTTGTCGGCGGGGCCGGCGGCAACGGTGGTCACGGCGGCCAGGGCGCCAATGGCGGTGCCGGCCACAACGGCTACGACGCGGCAACCGACGCGACCGCCGCAGCCGGCGCCCACGGCGGAAACGCAGGCAATGGCGGCGATGGCGGCAATGGCGGTACCGGCGGCGCCGGCGGTAACGGCGGTGCATCCACCGTGCCGGGCGGTACAGCTGGGACCAACGGCAACGGCGGCAACGGCGGCACCGGCGGAGATGCGGGAACCCCCGGTGACGGTGGTGACGGCAAGGATGGCGACGCCACCCACCACGCCGGCGGCAACGGTGGCCACGGCGGCAACGTCGGTGCTGCCGGATCCGCCGGGGGCCGCGGTGAGGCCGGGACCGGCGGGGCCGCCGGCACCGGCACCGCCGGCAGCAACGGCACGGCCGGCAACGGCGTGACCGGTGTGGTGGGCAACGGAGGCAACGGTGGCGACGGCTACAACGCCGCCGCCGACGGCCGGGCAACCGGTGGCGCCCACGGCGGCAACGGCGGCACCGGCGGCAACGGCGGTGACCACGGAAACGGCGGCCGCGGCGGCAACGGCGGCGACGGCGCCGCAGGCAGCGCAGCCACCAGCATGGACGCCGGAGGCCGAGGCGGCGACGGCGGCAATGGCGGCACCGGCGGCAAGGGCGGTGCGGGCGGGGCGTTCGCCGGCACCCGCGGAACGGGCGGCGACGGCGGCCACGGTGGCGTCGGCGGTACCGGTGCTACCGGTGTGGTCACGTCGAACAACGGCTACGGCGGGACCGGTGGCACCGGTGGTGTCGGGGGCAATGCCGGTGACCCCAGTGGTCGGGCTGGTAACGGTGGCGCCGGTGGTGTCGGCGGTACGGGTGCGACTGGTCAGGTGGGCTACAACAACGGCTACGGCGGTACGGGTGGTCGTGGGGGTACCGGTGGGTTGGCCGGGTCGGTCGGTCGTGCCGGTGCGGTCGGTGACGGCGGCGACGGTGGCGTCGGCGGGATGGGCGCGACCGGTGTGGTCACGTCGAACAACGGCTACGGCGGGACCGGTGGCACCGGTGGTGTCGGGGGCAATGCCGGTGACTCCAGTGGTCGGGCTGGTAACGGTGGCGCCGGTGGTGTCGGCGGTACCGGTGCGGCCGGTCAGGTGGGTTACAACAACGGCTACGGCGGTACGGGTGGTCGTGGGGGTACCGGTGGGTTGGCCGGGTCGGTCGGTCGTGCCGGTGCGGTCGGTGACGGCGGCGACGGTGGCGTCGGCGGGATGGGCGCGACCGGTGTGGTCACGTCGAACAACGGCTACGGCGGGACCGGTGGCACCGGTGGTGTCGGGGGCAATGCCGGTGATTCCAGTGGTCGGGCTGGTAACGGTGGCGCCGGTGGTGTCGGCGGTACCGGTGCGGCTGGTCAGGTGGGCTACAACAACGGCTACGGCGGTACGGGTGGTCGTGGAGGTACCGGTGGGTTGGCGGGGTCGGTCGGTCGTGCCGGTGCGGTCGGTGACGGCGGCGACGGTGGCGTCGGCGGGATGGGTGCGACCGGTGTGGTCACGTCGAACAACGGCCAGGCCGGCAACGGTGGCAATGGCGGTGTCGGTGGCAATGCCGGTGACTCCAGTGGTCGGGCCGGTAACGGTGGCGCCGGTGGTGTCGGCGGTACCGGTGCGGCCGGCCAGGTGGACTACAACAACGGCCACGGTGGAGCGGGCGGCAACGGCGGTACCGGCGGGCAGGCCGGGTCGGTCGGTCGCGCCGGTGCGGTCGGCGACGGCGGCGACGGCGGTGATGGTGGTGCCGGCGCCCATGGCGTCATCAAGTTCAACAACGGCTACGGCGGCAACGGCGGTCACGGTGGTGCCGGTGGCAACGCCGGTGACCTCAGCGGTCGCGCCGGCGCCGGCGGCAACGGCGGACGCGGCGGCCATGGCAGTGAGGGGCAGATCGGCTACAACAACGGTTACGGCGGTAACGGAGGCTACGGCGGCAACAGCGGCCGGACCGGGACCGTCGGCATCGCCAGTCGGGTGGGTAACGGCGGTGACGGCGGTGACGGTGGTGCCGGCGCCCACGGTTTCATCACGTTCAACAACGGTTACGGCGGCAACGGCGGCCATGGCGGCCTGGGTGGCAGCGCCGGAGGCGCCACCGGGCAGGCCGGATCCGGTGGAAACGGCGGTCACGGCGGCCACGGCACCGCCGGCATGATCGGCTACAACAACGGCTACGGCGGCAACGGCGGGCACGGCGGTGACGGCGGCGGCACCGGCGCCCTCGGTCGAAGCGGTGTCATCGGAAACGGGGGCCACGGCGGCGACGGCGCCGCCGGCGCAGACGGCGTGATCGACGTCAACAACGGCGACGGCGGTGCCGGCGGTGACGGCGGTGCGGGCGGCAACAGCGAACCCGGCGGCCTGAACGGTGACGGCGGCAACGGCGGCAACGGTGGCAACGGGGCGGTCCTCGACTCCCCCACCAGCAGAGGCGGCGACCCCGGCGACAGCGGCGTCGCAGGCGTGGGCGGTGCCGGGGGATCCGCCGGTGCTGCTGGTCAAGGCGGTACCGGCGGCGCGTCCGGCCAAAGCGGCCAGCCCGGCTACCCCGCGAGCCCCGCGGGGTAGGCCGGAGCCGCCGGCGCGGGCGGGATCTCGGGCCCGAAACCGGTTCGTACCTTATATATCCTTTGTGTCGCGTCCCGCCGATGAACAGCGAGGCGAAACAGAGAGGAGTGGCGCCCATGCGCGTCCTGGTGATCGGTTCCGGCGCCCGGGAACATGCGTTACTCCTCGCCCTGCGCAAGGACCCCCAGGTCGATCACCTGGTGATCGCCCCCGGCAACGCCGGTACCGCTGCGGTGGCCGAGCAGCGCGACATCGACATCACCTCCGGGTCGGCGGTCACCGCCTTGGCACGCGAGGTCGAGGCGGACCTGGTGGTCATCGGACCGGAAGTGCCGCTGGTCCTCGGCGTCGCGGACGCGGTACGTGCCGCAGGAATCGCGTGCTTCGGGCCGTCGCAGGACGCCGCTCGTATCGAGGGTTCCAAGGCGTTCGCCAAGGACGTGATGGCCGCCGCCGGGGTGCGCACCGCTCGATCGGAGATCGTCGACAGTCCCGCTGACCTCGACGCCGCCCTGAGCCGGTTCGGCCCCGACGCCGGGGAGGCGGCCTGGGTGGTCAAAGACGACGGCCTGGCCGCGGGCAAAGGCGTGGTGGTGACGGCGGATCGGGCGGCCGCCCGGGCCCATGCCGCCGGCCTGCTCGACAGCGGCCATCCGGTGCTGTTGGAGTCCTTCTTGGACGGGCCCGAACTGTCGTTGTTCTGCATCGTCGACGGTGCGACCGTGGTGCCGCTGCTGCCGGCGCAGGACTTCAAGCGTGTCGGCGACGGCGACAGCGGACCCAACACCGGCGGCATGGGCGCCTACGCCCCACTGCCGTGGTTGTCTCCGCAGGCCGCCGCCGCGATCGTCTCTGACATCGTCGAACCCGTCGCGGCCGAACTGCTGCGGCGGGGCAGCCGATTCACCGGGCTGCTCTATGCCGGTCTGGCGATGACCTCGACCGGGCCGGCGGTGGTCGAATTCAATTGCCGCTTCGGCGATCCCGAGACGCAGGCGGTGCTGGCGCTGCTGGAGTCGCCACTCGGGCAGTTGTTGCACGCCGCAGCCACCGGCGGACTGAGCGAGTTCGGCGCGTTGCGCTGGCGCGATGCCGCGGCGGTGACGGTGGTGCTGGCTGCGGAGAACTACCCCGGCCGGCCACGCGTCGGCGACGTGATCGTGGGGGCCGAGGGCGACGGAGTGTTGCACGCCGGTACCGCACGCCGCGAGGACGGCGCGGTGGTGTCGTCTGGGGGGCGCGTGCTCTCGGTCGTGGGCGTCGGAGCCGATCTGAGTGCCGCACGCGCCGAGGCCTATCGCATCCTCAATTCAATCCGCCTGCCGGGGAGTCACTTTCGCAGCGACATCGGCGCAGCTGCCGCGCAGGGCGCGATACAGATCTGACGCAGGTTGCCTACCGCTATCCTTGGGGCATGGCTGACCAAACTGAACCGGAGTCCACTGAATCCGAGAAGCCGGATGAACCGGTAGAGCAGTCTCCTCCGGCGAAGAGCGAAGCCGCGGAGAAGAAGAGCGAAACCGCGGAGAAGAAAAGCGAAACCGCGGTGAAGAAAAGCGAAACCGCGGAGAAGCGGCGGTCGGCTCCCCTTCCCGCCCCGGTGCAGCCGAGCCGCGGCCCGTTGCTGATCGCCGCGGCGGTCGGATTGGCCGCCGGGCTGATCGGTGGCGCGGCGGTGGCCGCCGTGTGGCATCCGTCATCGGGTGGTGATTCTGCCAAGTTCAGCGATCAGCAGGCCAACGACGCGAAGAAGGACGTCTGCAGTGCGGTCGTGCTTTCCCGTCAAGCGGTGGCCAACAACATGCACATGAAGAACCCGGAGCCGGAGAACCCGGTGGCCCAGCTCGCGGTGGCCGCCAACGCGAGGTTGTCGCTGACCGCGAGCGCCGCCTACCTGCGCGGCCGGTTGGAGGCCAACCCCGCGACGCCGGAAGACGTTGCCGACCAGGCCCAGAAGATGGCCGGAGGGCTTGAGCGTCTCAACCTCAGCTACCTCGTCGGGCAGCCCAACGCCGAACGCGAGCAGCTCGGGCATGACCTCGACTCGCACATCACCGCCCTGGGCAAGCTCTGCCAGTAGGGCCCGGTGATCCGCAGGCCGCCAGACCGGAAACCGGTTAGACGGCCAGCAGCGGTGCCAGCCAGATCAATTCGGCGGGCAACTGCGAACTCCAGTAAGACCCGTCGTGGCCGCCGGGGGAGAAACCCCCGGCCGGCGGGTTGGGCAGCTGGGCGATAAAGGCCTGGGTGGCCGCGTAGAACGGGTCGTCGTAGCCGCAGTCCACGCGGATCGGGATCGAACCCAACGCCGGCATTCCGAACACCGAGTTCGCGGCGAAGTCCGCTGCGCCGTCGAACGCGCCCGGGGCGCTGGCCCCGGGTGTCAGCCACAGCGCGGGGCTGACCGCGCAGATGGCCGCGGTCCGGCGCGGGCTGAGTCGGCCGCCCAGCAACAAGGCGCCGTAACCGCCCATCGACCAGCCGATGAAACCCACCCGAGAGGTGTCTAAGCCCTGCTCGGCCAGCAACGGCAACAACTCGTCGGTCACCATCGCCCCGGAGTCCTCCCCGGACGCGCGGCGATGCCAGTAGCTTCCTCCGCCGTCGACGGCTACCACCGCAAACGGGGGGAGCCCCGCATCGACTGCTTGTGCCAGCCCTTGCTCGACGCCGCCGGCCATCACGGTTTCCGCGTCACTTCCCTTGCCGTGCAGGGCGATCAGCGGACGCAGCGCGCCGGTCTGACCGGGCGGTCGGGCGATCGCCCAGTTGGTGGTGACCCCACCGCGCGCCGCCGAGGTGAACGAACCCCGGACCATCGTCGGTGCGCTCTGCAGCGGGGCCGCCCATGACCGTGCCTGCAACAGCGGGCTCGCGCCCAGCGCGCCCGCCGTGCCCATCGTGGCCGCCATGCGCAGCACCGCGCGTCGGTTCAACTCCGGCATTGGGTCATCATGCCAGCGGGTGCGGTTTGATTCGAAAAGTCGAAACGCATGATGCGGCACCAGCCGGGCTGGCAGCATCTTTAGGCGTGATGACAGCAGTGACGCCCAAGGGTGAACGGCGACGGTACGCGCTGATCAGCGCCGCCGCCGAGCTGCTGCGCGAAGGTGGATTCGAAGCGGTACGCCACCGTGCCGTGGCGCGCCGGGCCGGTCTGCCGCTGGCATCGACGACGTACTACTTCTCCTCGCTCGACGACCTGATCGCCCACGCGGTGGAACACATCGGGATGTTGGAACTCGCCCAACTGCGCGCCCGGATCACCGACCTGTCCCGGCGCCGGCGCAGCGCCGAAACCACCGCGGACATCCTCGTGGAGTTGCTGGTCGGTCACGACGGGGACGGGCAGATCGACGAGCAACTGATCTCCCGCTACGAGCGCTACATCGTGTGCTCGCGGCACCCGGCGCTTCGCGACATTCAGCGCCGCATCCTGCATCAACGGTCCGAGGCGGTCACCGAAGCCGTCGAACGATCCGGCCGGATCGCGCGGGTAGAGATGGCATATGCCCTGGTCTGCATGGTCGATGGCGCGGTGATGGCGGCGCTGGTCGATGACCTCCAGGGGCCGCGGGCGGCCGCCAGAGCTGCCGTCATCGACGTCATCGACGTGCTGGTGCCCCTGGATCAGCGCGCGGTGTCAGCCTGAGAAGCGCACACGGTATGCTGCCTCGATCCCTTTGTGCCTCCTTAGCTACTGGCGGGTAACAGGGGGGCAGGAGACGCCTGGAAGCGCCCGAAGACGGCGACGAGATGTGAATGTGGAGAGCTACGTCATGATTATCGGTGTCCTATCCGAGGCGCAGCCCGGTGAGACGCGTGTGTCGGCGACGCCGACGACGGTCGCTGCACTGACCAAGCTCGGTTATGACGTCGTAGTGGATTCCGGTGCCGGTGAGGCGTCGTCGTTTTCCGATGCGGCCTACATCGAAGCCGGCGCCACCATCGGCGATGCGCGCAGCGCAGACATCGTTTTCGGCGTCAACGCCCCGTCTGCCGAGCAGCTCGACGGGATGAAGCCGGGCGCAACCCTGGTCAGCCTGCTCGCGCCGGCGCTGAACCCCGACCGGGTCGAGGATCTGGCTCGCCGGCCCATCACCGCCCTGTCGATGGACGCCGTGCCCCGGATCTCGCGTGCGCAGTCGCTGGACGTGCTGAGCTCGATGGCCAACATCGCCGGCTACCGTGCCGTGGTCGAAGCGGCCCACGTTTTCGGTCGGTTCTTCACCGGTCAGGTGACCGCGGCGGGCAAGGTGCCGCCGGCCAAGGTTCTGGTGGTGGGTGCCGGGGTGGCGGGCCTGGCCGCGATCGGCGCCGCCGGCAGCCTGGGCGCAATCGTCCGAGCCACCGACCCACGCCCGGAGGTCGCCGACCAGGTTCGCTCGCTCGGCGGTGAGTACCTGTCGATCGAGTCGACCGAGACCGAGGTGTCGGCCACCGGCTACGCCAAGGAGATGAGCGACGACTACAAGGCCCGCGAGGCACAGCTTTACGCCGAGCAGTGCGCCGACGTCGACATCATCGTCACCACGGCGCTCATTCCGGGTAAGCCCGCGCCGCGGATCATCACCGCCGACATGGTGGCGTCGATGAAGCCGGGCAGCGTGATCGTCGACATGGCCGCGGCCAACGGCGGCAACGTGGAGGGCACGGTCAAAGACCAGGCGATCGTCACCGACAACGGCGTGACGATCATCGGCTACACCGACTTGGCCGGCCGGTTGCCCGCGCAGGCGTCGCAGCTCTACGGCACCAACCTGGTCAACCTGATGAAGCTGATGACCCCCGGCAAGGACGGCCAGCTGGTGCTGGACTTCGACGACGTGGTGCAGCGGTCGATGACCGTCGTGCGCGACGGCGAGTCGACCTGGCCGCCGCCACCGGTTCAGGTCTCGGCCGCACCGGCCAAGGCCGCCGAAGCCCCGGTGCCCGCCCAGGCGGCCAAGGAGCCGATGTCGGCCGGCCGTCGGCTGGGTCTGGTGGTGGGCGCTGCGGCGGTGCTGTTCACCCTGGTCGCCCTGGCGCCCGCGGCGCTGCAGGTGCATCTGACCGTCTTCGCACTGGCGATCGTGATCGGCTACTACGTCATCGGGCATGTGCACCACGCGCTGCACACCCCGCTGATGTCGGTGACGAATGCGATCTCGGGAATCATCGTGGTGGGAGCGCTGCTGCAGATCGGCCACGAAGACCCGGTCATCACGAGTTTGGCCGCCGCGGCGATCCTGCTGGCCAGCATCAACATCTTCGGTGGTTTTGCGGTGACCCGCCGCATGCTCGCCATGTTCTCCCGCAGCTAGGCGCTGCGCACCCCGACTTGGAGTAGACCCCGCTTATGTTTTCAGTTGAGACCGCCGCCTCGGCGGCGTACATCGTCGCGGCCCTGCTGTTCATCTTGGCCCTGGCCGGGTTGAGCAAGCACGAGACGTCCAAGGCCGGCAACAGCTTCGGCATCCTGGGGATGGCGGTTGCGCTGGCCGCAACCATCACCCTGGCGGTGCACCACGGCATCCCGTCGGTGGGCCTGGCGCTGTTGATCGGCGCGACCGTGGTGGGCGCGGCGATCGGGCTGTGGCGGGCCAAGGTCGTCGAGATGACCGGCATGCCCGAGCTGATCGCGCTGCTGCACTCGTTCGTCGGCTTGGCCGCCGTGCTGGTCGGCTGGAACGGCTACCTGCACGTCGAGGCGGCCCGGAACGGGCCGGACGCGCAGGAGCTGGCGGCGGCGGGCTTGCTGGGCATTCACTCGGCCGAGGTCTTCATCGGGGTGTTCATCGGTGCGGTCACCTTCACCGGCTCGATCGTGGCCAACCTCAAACTGTCGGGGCGGATGAAGTCCAACCCGCTGATGCTGCCCGGCAAGAACTTCCTCAACGTCGGCGCCCTGGTCGGGTTCGTCGCGCTGACGGTGTGGTTCGTCTACGAGCCGCAGTTGTGGCTGCTGATCGCCGTGACGGTGCTGGCGCTGGCGCTGGGCTGGCACCTGGTGGCTTCTATCGGCGGCGGGGACATGCCGGTGGTCGTCTCGATGCTCAACAGCTACTCCGGTTGGGCGGCCGCGGCGTCGGGCTTCCTGCTCTCCAACGACTTGCTGATCATCACCGGTGCATTGGTCGGCTCCTCGGGTGCTTACCTCTCCTACATCATGTGCAAGGCGATGAACCGCTCGTTCATCTCGGTGATCGCCGGCGGCTTCGGGATCGAAGCCGGCCCGGCCGAAGACAAGGACTACGGCGAGCACCGGGAGGTCACCGCGGAGGGAGTGGCCGAACTGCTGAGCGGCGCCGAGTCGGTGATCATCACCCCCGGCTACGGCATGGCCGTCGCGCAGGCCCAGTACGGAGTCGCCGAGCTGACCCGCAAGCTGCGGGACCGCGGCGTCAACGTGCGCTTCGGCATTCACCCGGTGGCCGGCCGGCTGCCCGGACACATGAACGTCCTGCTGGCCGAGGCCAAGGTGCCCTACGACATCGTGCTGGAGATGGACGAGATCAACGACGACTTCGGCGACACCTCCGTGGTGCTGGTGATCGGCGCCAACGACACCGTCAACCCGGCCGCCGCCGAAGACCCGTCGAGCCCCATCGCGGGCATGCCGGTGCTCACCGTGTGGGAAGCCGACAACGTGATCGTCTTCAAGCGCTCCATGGCTTCGGGCTACGCGGGCGTGCAGAACCCGCTGTTCTTCCGGCAGAACTCCGCCATGTTGTTCGGCGATGCCAAGGACCGGGTCGAGGACATCCTGCACGCGCTGTAGAACGCTCGCTGCCGCCACGAGCGGGTCGCGGTCCGCGCCCCGTGGTGCCCCGGCCGGTGCCGGCTGAACTCCCCGCGCCTCGTTGGGGGAAAGCACCGTCATCACCCATCGGGCTGTGTCAGACTCCGTTCGGTCCGTTTTTATCGACATATGGAGTCTCGGTGTTGACGCTTCGTTGCCATAGCGCAGGATGCGCACATTTCACGGCGATATCGTGGACCAACGTCCGAAATAAGAAACGAACCGGTCGGTCATAGGGTCGGCCAGATGTCTGTGCAGCATCAGCTCACGGTCGAGCAGCAGGCGCCCGCAGCCCGGATAGCGGTCGAGGTGTTCCTCGACATCATGCGGATCAATCGAGTGCGCCCGCATGAGATCGCCGCCCGATGCCGGGAACGGACCCTGACCAGGCATGTGGCGGTGGGGCCCCGGCAAGAGATCGTGCGGTCCTTCGACCTGGCGCCGCCGTTCTGGCCGCTCACCGTCGACCGCTCCGATGCCATGGCGGCCGGGTACGGCATCGACCGCACCGGAACCTGTGTGCGCTACATGCAGAATCGATACCCCTTGATCAATCGGGCCGACGACCGGACGGTCGTGCGGGTGCAGTTCGCGCCGGGATGTCACAACGTGCTGCGTCGTGCCACCCGACGCAATCCCGCTTTCCTCTGCGAGCCGCTGCCGGCCCGGCAGGCCGTCGAGATCGTGGCGCAGTACCTCATCGACGCCGCGATATCGCTGTCGGAAGGCCGTGGCCCCGTCGTCGAGCGAGCGCTGGCACCGACCGGCTGGTGACGCCGGCAGCGGACCGGTCCGGGCTGCGCGGGCCAGCCGGCCCGGGGCTTACCGGGCGACCGTAAGCTAGCTGCTCGTGAGCATCCCCAATGTGTTGGCCACCCGTTACGCCAGCACCGCGATGACGGAGATCTGGTCGCCGCAGGCCAAAATCGTCGCCGAACGGCGGCTGTGGCTGGCGGTGTTGCGTGCGCAGTCCGAACTCGGAGTCGCGGTCCCGGCCGAGGCGATCGCCGACTACGAGGCCGTGATCGGCGACGTGGACCTGGCATCGATCGCCGATCGCGAGCGGGTGACGCGTCACGACGTCAAGGCCCGCATCGAGGAGTTCAACGCGCTGGCCGGCCACGAGCACATCCACAAAGGGATGACCAGCCGGGACCTGACCGAAAACGTCGAGCAGCTGCAGATCCGCCAGTCCCTGCAGCTGGTGCACGAGCACGGGGTCGCCGTCGCGGCCCGCCTGGTCAGGCATGCGCTGGCCTACCGCGACCTGGTGATGGCCGGGCGCAGCCACAATGTCGCCGCGCAGGCCACCACGCTGGGCAAGCGGTTCGCCTCGGCGGCCGAGGAGACGCTGCTCGCGCTGCAGCGGGTACGTGAGTTGATCGACCGCTACCCGTTGCGCGGCATCAAGGGGCCGATGGGCACCGCACAGGACATGCTGGACCTGTTCGACGGCGACACCGCCAAGCTCAGCGAGCTCGAGCGCCGCGTCGCCGCCTTCCTCGGGTTCTCCACGGTCCTGACCAGCGTCGGACAGGTCTACCCACGCTCGCTGGACCACGACGTGGTCTCGGCCCTGGTGCAACTGGGTGCCGGCCCCTCCTCGCTGGCTCAGACGATTCGCCTGATGGCCGGCCACGAACTGGTCACCGAAGGATTTGCGCCCGGCCAGGTGGGGTCCTCGGCGATGCCGCACAAGATGAACACGCGCAGCTGCGAGCGGGTCAACGGCCTGCAGGTGGTGCTGCGCGGCTACGCCTCGATGGCCGCCGAGCTGGCCGGCGCGCAGTGGAACGAGGGCGACGTCTTCTGTTCGGTGGTGCGCCGCGTCGCGCTGCCGGACGCCTTCTTCGCCGTCGACGGACAGACCGAGACGTTTCTGACCGTGCTCGACGAGTTCGGGGCGTACCCGGCGGTGATCACCCGCGAACTGGACCGCTACCTGCCCTTCCTGGCCACCACCAAGGTGCTGATCGCGGCGGTGCGCGCCGGCGTGGGCCGCGAAGCCGCCCACGAAGTCATCAAAGAGCACGCTGTCGCGGTGGCGCTGGCGATGCGAGAACGTGGCGCCGAACCGGACCTGCTGGACCGGCTTGCCGCCGACGAGCGGCTGCCGCTGGACCGCGCGGCACTGGAGGAGGCGGTCGCCGACCGGCAGGCCTTCACCGGGGCCGCCGCCGACCAGGTCGATCGGGTGGCCGCCGAAGTCGCCGAACTGGTCGAGCGTTACCCGGGTGCTGCCGCCTACCAGCCGGGCGCGATTCTGTAGCCCTCATGCAGGCCCGGCAACTCGCGAGCATCGACTTCACCGATCTGGACAATTTCGCCAACGGCTTCCCACACGAGCTGTTCGCGCTGCACCGCCGCGTCGCCCCGGTGTTCTGGCACGAACCCACCGCACACACCCCCGACGGCGAGGGCTTCTGGTCGGTGGCCACGCACGCCGAAACCCTGGAAGTGCTGCGTGATGCCGAAACGTATTCATCGGTCACCGGTGGCGACCGGCCGTTCGGCGGCACCGTGCTGCAGGACCTGCCGATCGCGGGCCAGCTGCTGAACATGATGGACGACCCGCGGCACGCGCAGGTCCGGCGGCTGGTCAGCTCCGGGCTGACGCCACGGATGATCCGCCGCGTCGAGACCGACCTGCGGCAGCGGGCCCGGACGCTGCTGGACGCGGTGGAGCCCGGGGTGCCCTTCGATTTCCTGGTCGACGTCGCCGCCGAGATCCCGATGCAGATGATCTGCATCCTGTTGGGGGTCCCCGAGGCAGACCGGCACTGGCTTTTCGAGGCGATCGAGCCCAGCTTCGACTTCCGCGGCTCCCGCAAAGCGGTGGTGTCGCGCTTGTCCATCGAGGACGCCGGCAACCGCGTCTACAACTTCGGGCTCGAGTTGATCGCGGCCAAGCGCGCGGCCCCCGCCGACGACATGCTGTCGGTGGTGGCGAACTCCACCGACCCCGAACTCAGCGATCTCGAAGTGTATTTGTTCTTCCAACTGCTGTTCAGTGCCGGCGCCGAGACCACCCGCAACGCGATCGCCGGCGGGCTGCTGGCACTGGCCCAGCACCCGGACCAATATCGGTTGCTGCGCAGCGATTACGGGCTGCTGCCCACCGCCATCGAAGAGATCCTGCGCTGGACCTCACCGGCTCCGTCGAAACGGCGCACCGCCACCCGGCGCGCAGTGCTGGGCGGGCAGACCGTCGACGCCGGCCAGAAGGTGCTGGTGTGGGAGGGCTCGGCCAACCGCGATCCGGCGGCGTTCGACCGGGCCGATCAGTTCGACATCACCCGCAAACCCAACCCGCACATCGGGTTCGGTCACGGCGCACATTTCTGCCTGGGCGCCCACCTGGCGCGATTGGAACTGCGGGTGCTTTACGAGGAGCTGCTGGGCCGGTTCGGCGAGGTGGCGGTGGTGGCGCCGGTGGAGTGGACCCGCAGCAACCGGCACACCGGGATGCGGCACATGATGGTGGAACTGCGGCCCTAGCGGATGCCGGTCGCTCAGGCGGCGGGACCTCCCCGGGATCGCCGGGCCAAGCCTGCGGCATGCAGTTCCAAGGCGGCTAAACGGCCGATGACCGTCGGGTCGGCGTGCCGCCAGGCTCCGGCCGGGTCGGGGCTGACCGCGGTCAGCTTCCCCAGCGGGCGATTGGTCAGCGCACGCAGCGCCAGCAACTGCTGCCCGGCCGGGCTGGAGTACAGGCCCAGCACCGCTCGTTTACGCAGGAAGAAACGCAGCCGCAAGGCCAGCCACGGCATGGCCACCGCCAGAACCGGCGGGGCCGCGACAGCGAATGCGAGCACATAGGCCAGCCAACCGGCGGTGGTGTTCAGGTTGTGGCCGGCCCCAGCGATGTCGACCGCGGCATGACCGGCGGCGGTGAGCGGCTTGCTCACCGCGTCGCCCACCAGCGGGATACGGTCCGCGCTTTTGCCGGCCGAGGCCAGGCTGTCGGCCACACCGGTGGCCCCGCGCTCGAACTGCCGGCCCACACCGGCGATCGTGGTCACGGCCCCGTGCACCGCCAGCGCGACCAGCACCCACAGGCAGGTCCACGCCGCGACCATCAGATCGCTGAACAGCTGGGCCAGCAAGCGGCCGGGGGAGGTGGCATAGGGCAGCAGGCGGGACGTCATACCTGCGATCCCAGCACACCGAAGCCCGTCCGGCGGCCGAAGCGAACTCAGCCGTTGGCCGTCACCGTCACCGTGACGGTGGCCGCCCCGGCGTTGGAGGCGATCACCAGCACGGGGGCGTTGGCGGCCGAGACCACCTGCCCGCCGGTGACCGCTACCTGATAGCCGTCGGGATAGAGGCTGGGCGGCACCGAGATGTTGGTGTGCGCCCCCGCGGCGAACTGACCGGAGCCGTCAGCCATCTCGGTGGAGTAGCTGAACGCGAAGGTGCCGTCGTTGAACGACCAGTTGCCCGGGATACCGGCCACGGCCTGCGGGTAAGGCGCCGCCAGCGCGTTCACCGCGTCGGTCGCCACGTTGTCACCGGCCGGCGGCTGCTCCATGTCACGGACGAGGACGTGGTTGTAGTCCCAGAAAAGCCAGCCGAAGCCGTGCTGGTTGGCGGCACCGGTGGCGCCGTTGATGACGCCGGGGTTGGTGGTGTTGCCGAACTCGGTGAGCAGCGCCGGCACCCCGTGTGCCTGTGAGTACGCCGCGGCGTGGTGCATGATGTAGCCCTCGTAGGCCCCGCAGCCGAAGTCGCTGCCCAAGACCTCGTACCACGGGCAGTAGCTGTGGAAGGCGAAGATGGTGTTCTCGTCATCCGGCGGCTTCACGAAGGTGGGCACCGGCAGGTTGCCGAACAGCGTGTTGGACCCGAAGATGACCGGGGTGCTCGGGTCGACCGAGCGGATCGCCGCCGTCACCTGCTCGTAGAACGGTGACAACTGCTGGGTGTCGAAGAACGGGTTGCCGAACGCCGTCGACAGGTAGCCCGAGCCCGGCCAGGGTTCGTTCATGATCTCGTAGCCCGCGACGTGGGGATTGCCGTTCAGGTAGCCGGCGACGGCCTGGAACATCCCGGCGTAGTGGTTCTGCAGGCCTATGCCGTCGGGTCCGGGGGAGTTGGTCCAAAACGCGTCCCAGGCATGGTTCACCGCCGCATTGAGCGGGTAGTTCCACGGCCAGCCGAAGTTGATGTTGATCGCATCGCCGGTCTGCACCGCCCACTCCGGCGCGCCGTCGCCGATGCCGGTGATGACATCGCTGTACAGGTCCTGATGCATGTCGATGACGCTGACGATGCCGTAGGAGCCGAGGAGGTCCACGGTGCCCTTGATCGACGCCAGATACTCGTAGTCGATCTGGCCCGGGCTGGGCTCCACCGCGGCCCAGATGACGCCGACGCGAACCGAGTTGAAGCCGTTGGCGGCCAGGTACGCCGCATCCTGCTCGTCGAAGTGGTCGGCCGCCGGGCTGAAGGGCGCGTACTTGTTGACCTCGTTGACGCCGTGCAGGATCAGCACCCGGCCGTCGGCGTCGATGAGCCAGGTGCCGGCGGTGCTGAAAGCTCCGCTGCCGATCGGCGGGCCGCTGTCCAGGGTGCCGAAGGCGCCGACGGAGCCGTGGGTGCCGAACAGTCCGGCATTGCCGCCCGCCCCGCCCAGTGCCGGGCGCGGGAAGTCGGCAGCCGCCGCGGCGCTGATGCCGTCGCCGGCGTCCCCGCCGTGACCGCCGGCGGCGAACAGGCCGATGCCGTGGCCGCCGTCGCCGCCGTAGCCGCCCTCGCCGCCGTCGCCACCGACACCGCCGTTGCCCAGCAACCAGCCGCCTGCGCCGCCTGCGCCGCCGGCGGCGTCTTCACCGCCCGCACCGCCCGCGCCACCGTTGCCGATAAGCCCTGCCGCGCCGCCGGCCCCGCCGGCCACGCCGGCTTGGTCGCTGTCCCAGCCGGCCCCGCCGGTGCCGAACAGCCAACCGGCAGCTCCGCCGTCGGGGTTCGCCTCGGTGCCTGTGGCGCCGTCACCGATCACAAACGAGCCGAACCCGTTGAGGAAGTCGGCGACCTGCTGGCCCGCCTGGGTGTCCAACCACTGATCGAGCCCGTTGTAGACGGGCAGGTAGATCGATTGCTGGAACCATTCGGCCAGGTCGAACGAACTGGCCGCGGACGCGCCCAGCGAGTCGCCCCAGTCGGCGGCGATACCGGCCAGGAACTGGTCGAAGACGTCGTCGACGGCGTCGGCCTGGGCGGCAGGTGCGCTCACCGGTGCCAGGCTGAAGCCGACGGCCACCCCGGCCGCCAGGGCAACGCCGGTCAGGCGGGCGCGCCCGGTGAGACGCGGCCGTGGGCGGTTGGAGCTGGCGGTGTGTGCGTATGTCATCAGGGCGCTACCTTGGGGCCGATGCTGCTATGCGTTAGGTATGAAAAATCTGACAATTCACTGTAAGTCATATGTGGTGCGCTGCGCTGGATTGGGGTCGGCCATGCGCCGCCCATTAGGCTGACGCAATGTCGCGACCCGCGCTCACCGATTACCAGCACCTGGCCAGCGGCAAAGTCCGCGAGCTCTACCGGATCGACGACCAGCACCTGCTGTTCGTGGCCACCGACCGGATTTCCGCATTCGACTACGTCCTCGACAGCGAGATCCCCGACAAGGGCCGCATCCTGACCGCGATGAGTGTCTTCTTCTTCGACCTCGTCGAGGCTCCCAACCATTTGGCCGGCCCTCCCGACGACCCGCGCATCCCCGACGAGGTACTCGGCCGCGCCCTGGTGGTGCGTCAGCTGCAGATGATGCCCGTCGAGTGCGTCGCACGTGGCTACCTGACCGGCTCCGGCCTGCTGGACTACCAGCGCACTGGCGCCGTGTGCGGCATCCCCCTGCCGGAGGGGCTGGTGGAGGCCAGCAAGTTCGTCAATCCGATCTTCACGCCGGCGACCAAGGCCGAGATCGGCGCGCACGACGAGAACATCTCGTTCGCTCAGGTGATCGACCTGGTGGGCCCGGTCCGGGCCGGCCAGCTGCGCGACCGCACCCTGGCAACGTATGTGCAGGCCGCAGACCATGCCCTGACCAAGGGAATCATCATCGCCGACACCAAGTTCGAATTCGGCATCGACGAGCACGACAACCTGGTGCTCGCCGACGAGGTGTTCACTCCCGACTCGTCGCGGTACTGGCCCGCCGACGACTATCGGCCCGGGGTGGTGCAGGAGAGCTTCGACAAGCAGTTCGTCCGCAACTGGCTGACCAGCCCGGAATCCGGGTGGGACCGATCCGGGGACCAGCCGCCCCCGCCACTTCCCGACGACATCATCGCCGCTACCCGCGCCCGTTACGTCGAGGCCTACGAACGTATTTCAGGCCTGTCCTTCGATGACTGGGTCGGTCCCGGAGCATGACCGCCGAGCAGCAGAGTCTTCCCGCCCCGCCGACGGCCAAACGAGTCGATAGCATCCGCACCCACCACGGCGACGTCTTCGTCGACCCCTACGAGTGGCTGCGGGACAAATCCGACCCCGAGGTGATCGCCCACCTGGAAGCCGAAAACGCCTACACCGAGGCGGTCACCGCGCGTCTGGACTCCTTGCGGAGCAGCATTTTCGACGAGATCAAAGCCCGTACCAAGGAGACCGACCTGTCGGTACCCTCCCGTCGCGGCGACTGGTGGTATTACGCAAGGACCTTCGAAGGCAAGCAGTACGGCGTGCAGTGCCGCTGCCCGGTCACCGACCCCGACGACTGGACGCCGCCGGAACTCGACGAGAACACCGCGATCCCGGGCGAGCAGGTGCTGCTCGACCAGAACGCCGAGGCCGACGGGCACGATTTCTTCGCGCTCGGTGCCGCCAGCGTCAGCCCGGACGGCAACATCCTGGCCTACTCTGTCGACGTCGTCGGCGACGAGCGATACACCCTGCGGTTCAAGGACTTATCCACCGGCGAGCTGCTGCCCGGGGAGATCGCCGGGATCGGCGCCGGGGTGACCTGGGCGACCGACAACCGGACCGTCTACTACGTGACCGTCGACGAAGCCTGGCGGCCGGACACCGTGTGGCGCTACCGGGTCGGCGACCCGGCGGACTCCGCCGAACAGGTCTACCACGAGGCCGACGAGCGATTCTGGTTGGCGGTAGGGCGAACCCGCAGCGACTCCTACGTGTTGATCGCCGCCGGGTCGTCGATCACCTCCGAGGTGCGTTATGCCGACGCCGCGGACTCCGCTGCAGAGTTCACCGTGGTCCTGCCCCGCCGCGAGGGTGTCGAGTACTCGGTGGAACACGCAGTCATCGGCGGTCAAGACCGTTTCCTGATCCTGCACAACGATGGGGCAGTCAATTTCACGCTGGTGCAGGTGCCGGTATCGGCGGCCGCCGACCCGGGCGCGCAGCAGACGCTGATCGCCGGAAGAGACGACGTTCGGCTCGACTCCGTGGATGCCTTCGCACGCCATCTAGTGGTGGGTTACCGGGCCGAGGGCCTGCCTCGCCTCCAGCTGTGGCCGATCGGCGCCGACGGCGATGTCCGACCGCCGCAGGAGATCACGTTCGACACCGAGTTGACGTCTGCGGGTCTGGCGGCCAACCCGAACTGGGACGCCCCGAAACTGCGGGTGGGCGCAACCTCGTTCATCACCCCGGTGCGGATCTACGACATCGACCTGCCCACCGGTGAGCGAACCCTGCTGCGGGAGCAACCGGTGCTGGGCGAGTACCGCAGCACCGACTACGTCGAGTACCGCGACTGGGCCTATGCCGAGGACGGCACCCGCGTCCCGGTGTCGGTCGTGCACCGGGCGGATATCGAACTTCCCGCTCCCACTCTGCTTTACGGCTACGGCGCCTATGAGATGTGCGAGGATCCCCAGTTCTCCATCGCCCGGTTGTCGCTGCTGGACCGGGGCATGGTGTATGCCGTGGCCCACGTCCGCGGCGGTGGTGAACTGGGCCGGCTGTGGTACGAGCACGGCAAGCTGCTGGAAAAGAAGAACAGCTTCACCGACTTCGTCGCGGTGGGTCGCCACCTGGTGGACGCGGACATCTGCCGGCCGGGACGCCTGGTGGCCATGGGGGGCAGCGCCGGTGGGCTGCTGATGGGCGCGGTGACCAACCTGGCGCCGGAACTGTTCGCCGGAGTGGTGGCCCAGGTGCCGTTCGTCGACCCGCTGACCACCATCTTGGACCCGTCGCTGCCGTTGACCGTCACCGAGTGGGACGAGTGGGGAAACCCCTTGGACGACAAGGACGTCTACCACTACATGAAGTCCTACTCGCCGTACGAGAACGTAGCTCGACGCGACTACCCGCCGATCCTGGCGATGACCTCGCTGCACGACACCCGCGTGTACTACGTCGAGCCGGCGAAGTGGATCGCGGCACTGCGACACACCAAGACCGACGGCAACCCGGTGCTGCTGAAAACAGAGATGAACGCCGGTCACGGCGGCATCTCCGGGCGATACGAACGCTGGAAGGAGATCGCGTTCTCTTACGCCTGGCTGCTGGCGGTGGTGGACTGCGGGTAACGTCGCGGCCATGAGCCTCGCCGAAATCCCGCTGACCACCCTCGACGGCCGTTCCACCTCGCTGGCCGACTTCGCCGACCGTGCCGTCCTGGTCGTCAACGTCGCCTCCAAGTGCGGGCTGACCCCGCAGTACGGCG
This sequence comes from Mycolicibacter engbaekii, assembly GCF_002101585.1. Taxonomy (GTDB): domain Bacteria; phylum Actinomycetota; class Actinomycetes; order Mycobacteriales; family Mycobacteriaceae; genus Mycobacterium; species Mycobacterium engbaekii. The sequence continues at coordinate 19,395 of NZ_LQOT01000069.1, forward strand.
CCCTGGAGAAGCTCGCGCGCGACTATGCCGACCGGGGACTGACGGTCCTTGGCGTGCCCTGCAACCAGTTCATGGGTCAGGAGCCCGGAACGGCGGAGGAGATCCAGACCTTCTGCTCCACCACCTACGGCGTGACGTTTCCGCTGCTGGCCAAGACCGACGTCAACGGAGCGGATCGCCACCCGCTGTATGCCGAGCTGACCAAAGCCGCCGACGCCGAAGGTGCGGCCGGCGATGTGCAGTGGAACTTCGAGAAGTTCCTGCTCGCCCCGGGTGCCACCGTGGTCAACCGCTTCCGGCCGACCACCGTGCCGGACGCTCCCGAGGTGATCGCCGCAATCGAAGCCGTCCTGCCTGGCTGATGAGCACCCGGTCGGAACGCTTCCCCAGCGTGCGGGCGGCGGCGCTGGCGTACCGGTTCCGGGAGAGCCTGTTCGCGCTGCCGTTGTTGATCGTCTTCGGCGGGATGGCGCTGGCCGTCATCACCCGCGTGGCAGACCGCAACCTCGGCCCGTCGCCGCGCTTTCTGCTGAAGATGGACAGCGGCGTGGCCACCACGCTGCTCTCCACCATCGCCGGTGCCACGATCACCACGGCCGGCGTCATCTTCTCGTTGACCATCGTCAGTCTGCAGCTGGCGAGTTCGCAGCTGTCGCCGCGGGTGATGCGGTGGTTCATCCGCGACCGGCTCAGCCAGGTCGTGATCGGCCTGCTGGTCGCCACGTTCGTGTACTGCGTGCTGAGCCTGCCCGACCTCGACGGATCCTCGCCCGTCCCGGCTCCGCCGCTGACCGTGACGGTGGCGATCGTGCTGACGATCGCCACGGTGGTCACGATCATCGCCCACGTCGATCACCTGGCCCACCGGCTGGAGGTCGGGCAGGTGGTGCGCGAGATCGCGGCCGAGGGCTCCATGGTGATCGATGCGGTCGCGGCCGCCGCCGCCCACGAGCAGCCCGCCCCCGACGCCGAGATGGACGTCCCGGTGGAGGCGCTGCGGCTGACCTCACCGGGCAACGGCTGGGTCAGCCAAGTCGACGCCGAGCGGCTGCTGGCGGCCATTCCGCCCGGCACCACCATCCGCCTGGACACCCGGGTCGGTGCCTACATCCACCTGGGCCAACCATTGGTCACCATCTGGCCGGTGCCGGCCAATCCGGATCGGGTGCGGCACAAGCTGCCCCGGGCTGTCGTCGTCAGTGACAGCCGCACCATGCAGGAGGACGTCGACTTCGCCTTCCGTCAGCTGGTCGACATCGGGCTGCGCGCACTCAGCTCGGCGATCAACGACCCGACCACCGCGGTGGAGGCGACGTTGCGGGTGGGCAGCCTACTGCGCCGGGTGCTGACCGTGCAGCCGCGACCGCGTGCGGTGGCCGGTCCGGACGGTCGAATACTCCTGCGGCCCTGGGACCTCGACCCGAAGGAATACATCGGACACGGTTTCGACCAGCTGCGCCAGGTTGCGCCCAGTCAGCCGCTGGTCGCGGCGGCAATCCTGCGGGTGCTGCGGATGCTGATCGCCCACGTCAAGGAATACGGTCGGCCGGAGCATTTGCCCGCCCTGCGGGAGCAGACCGACCTGCTGCTGGAATCGTTGGAGGCCACGCCCGGCCTGCACCCCCGCGACCTGGCCCGGCTCAAGGCCATTGCCGCCGACAGCACCGACCCGGCCGACCACAGCCGCCGCCGGGGGTAACCCAGAGCGCTATCTGGTGTCCTCCTCGGCGTCACCGGCCGGACACCTGCGCTGGTCACACTGAAGGCGTGGCCGGACAGCTGATCGTCTCCGTCTCCGGGATCGGGGCGCACACGCGGGCCGACGCCGAGGACTTCTGCGCGCAACTCGACGCCCGGGAAGTGCCGGTGTCGCTGCTGGTGGCGCCGCGGCTGGGCGCCGATTACCGGCTGGACCGCGACCCCGACACGGTGGCGTGGCTGACGCAGCGGCGCGCGGCGGGGGCAGCGATCGTGCTGCACGGTTTCGACGAGGCGGCCACCAAGAAGCGGCGCGGCGAGTTCGCCACGCTGGCAGCCCACGAGGCCAATCTGCGGCTGCTCGGAGCCGACCGCGTGCTCGAGCACCTGGGACTTCGCACCCGTTTGTTCGCCGCCCCCGGCTGGACCGTGTCGCCGGGAACCGTCAGGGCGCTGCCGCGTAACGGCTTCAGGCTGCTGGCCGGTCTGCACGGTGTGACCGACCTGATGCCCGAGCACACCGTGCGGGCGCGCGTCCTCGGCATCGGCGGAGGATTCCTCACCGCGCCCTGGTGGTGCCGGATGGTCGTGGCGAGCGGCGAGCGCATCGCGCGCCGGGGCGGCATGGTGCGGCTGTCGGTGGGTGCCCGGGCGCTGGCCAAGCCGGGCGTGGCCGAGGCGATGCTGGACGCGGTGGACGCGGCGTTGGGGCACGGCTGCCGGCCGGATCGCTATCGCTGGCCCCTCCCGCCGGTCGACGTGGCCTCTGAGCTGAGCGCCTGACTCGTTACGCTGTCACGCCATGAGCGATAGGGCGGACGCTGACGCGATCGTCGTCGGGGCGGGGCTGGCGGGCCTGGTCGCGGCCTGCGAACTGGTGGACCGGGGCCGCAGCGTGCTCATCGTCGACCAGGAGAACAGCGCCAACCTCGGGGGACAGGCGTTCTGGTCCTTCGGCGGGCTGTTCTTCGTCGACAGCCCCGAGCAGCGCCGGCTCGGGATTCGCGACAGTCATGAACTGGCACTGCAGGATTGGCTGGGCACCGCGGGCTTCGACCGGCCCGAGGATCACTGGCCGCGGCAATGGGCGCACGCCTACGTGGACTTCGCCTCCGGCGAGAAGCGCAGCTGGCTTCGGGACCGCGGCCTGAAGATCTTCCCGCTGGTGGGCTGGGCCGAACGGGGCGGCTACGGTGCGATCGGGCACGGCAACTCGGTGCCGCGCTTCCACATCACGTGGGGGACCGGTCCCGCCCTGGTGGAGATCTTCGCCCGTCGGCTCCGGGGCAACCCGAAGGTCCGGTTCGCCCACCGGCACCGGGTCGACGAACTGATCGTCGAGGCCGGCCGGGTGAGCGGGGTGCGCGGCAGCGTGCTCGAACCCTGCACCGCGGCCCGCGGGGTGGCTTCCTCGCGGACAGTGATCGGGCAGTTCGAGTTCGGTGCCGCCGCGGTCCTGGTGACCAGCGGCGGTATCGGTGGCAACCTCGACCTGGTCCGGCAGAACTGGCCGCAGCGCATGGGCCGGGTCCCCGCGCAACTGCTGGCCGGGGTGCCCGCCCACGTCGACGGCCGGATGATCGGGATCAGCGAGGCCGCCGGCGCCCGGGTGATCAACCGGGACCGGATGTGGCACTACACCGAGGGCATCACCAACTACGACCCGGTCTGGCCGGGCCACGGCATCCGGATCATCCCCGGTCCCTCACCGCTGTGGCTGGACGCATCCGGCGTGCGACTGCCCGGGCCGTTGTATCCCGGCTTCGACACCCTGGGCACGCTGGAGCACATCGCCCGCTCCGGTCAGGACTACACCTGGTTCGTGCTGAACCGGCAGATCATCGAGAAGGAATTCGCGCTGTCGGGCCAAGAGCAGAACCCCGACCTGACCAGCGGCAGCGTGCGTCAGCTGGTCCGATCGCGGGTCAGCTCGGGGCCGCCCCCACCGGTGCAGGCGTTCATCGACCGCGGGGTGGACTTCGTGCAGGCGACGACGCTGCGGGATCTGGTGGCGGCGATGAACGACCTGCCCGACGTGCTGCCGTTGGACTACGCCACCGTCGAGGCCGAGGTCACCGCGCGCGACCGCGAGGTGGTGAACCGATTCAGCAAGGACGGTCAGATCACCGCGATCCGCGGCGCCCGGGCCTACCTGGGCGACCGGCTGGGTCGGGTGGTGGCCCCGCACCGCCTGACCGACCCGTCCGCGGGACCCCTGATCGCGGTGAAGCTGCACATCCTGACCCGGAAAACGCTGGGGGGCTTGGAAACCGACCTTGACTCCCGGGTGGTGGGCGCGGACGGCAAGCCGATCGACGGACTGTACGCGGCCGGCGAGGTGGCTGGATTCGGAGGCGGCGGTGTGCACGGCTACCGGGCGCTGGAAGGCACGTTCCTGGGCGGTTGCATCTTCTCCGGCCGGGCCGCCGGGCGAGGCGCCGCCGGCGACATCGCCTAGCTGCAGGCCCGTCAGAGGGTGACGGCGTTCTCCTGCGGCAGGACCCGGAAGTCGGCGCGGCCCATCTCGGCCAGGCGCCCGTGATAGATCCCCTGGGCATCGGCGGCGATGATGCCCTGGTGGATGGGTACCGCGACGCGCGGCGCCACCGCGCGCAGGTAGTCGACCGCCTCGGAGATCTTCATCCACGGCGCGGCGGCCGGCGTCGCCAGCACGTCCACCGGTTCCCCGGGCACGAACAACGCGTCGCCGGGGTGCATCAGCCTCGCCGGATGTTCGGCATCGCCGACCAGGTAGGAGATGTTGTCGATCATCGGCAGCTCCGGATGGATCACGGCGTGCCGCCCGCCCACCCCGCGGACCCGCAGCGGGCCGACGTCGAAAGCATCCCCGACGTGCACCGGCTGCCAGGGCGGACCCAGCTGGGCGGCGGTCTGCGGGTCGGCGTAGAGCGCGGCGTCGGGGTTGCCGTCGAGCAGGGCCGGAAGCCGGGTGAGGTCGACATGGTCGGGGTGCTGATGGGTGACCAGAATGGCGGCCAGACCCGTGATGCCCTCGAACCCGTGCGAGAAGTTGCCCGGATCGAACAGCACCGAGGCATCGCCGAAATCGGCGAGCAGGCAGGAATGGCCGAAGTGCGTCAGTTGCATGGATTGATTGTGCGCTCCGGCGCCGCGGACAGGCATCGGTATTGTTGACCCGACCGATTCCCCGTCGACAGTAGGGAGCGCGCGTGGCCCGGGTGGTTGTGCACGTGATGCCCAAAGCCGAGATCCTCGACCCGCAGGGTCAGGCCATCCTCGGAGCGCTTTCTCGCCTCGGGCACACCGGCGTGTCGGACGTCCGGCAGGGCAAGCGTTTCGAGCTCGAGGTCGACGACTCGGTCGACGACGCCGCGCTGGCCGAGATCGCCGAGTCGCTGCTGGCCAACACGGTGATCGAGGACTTCACCGTCAGCCGGGAGACGCCGTGAGCGCGCGGGTCGGCGTCATCACCTTCCCGGGCACCCTCGACGACGTCGACGCCGCCCGCGCGGTGCGGTTCGTCGGCGCCGAGGCCGTCAGCCTCTGGCACGCCGACGCCGACCTCAGGGGTGTCGACGCCGTCGTGGTACCCGGTGGCTTCTCCTACGGCGACTACCTGCGGGCCGGCGCCATCGCCCGGTTCGCCCCGGTGATGGGTGAGGTGGTTGCCGCGGCCAACCGGGGAATGCCCGTGCTCGGCATCTGCAACGGTTTTCAGGTGCTCTGCGAGGCGGGTCTGCTGCCGGGCGCGTTGACCCGCAACGTGGGCCTGCACTTCGTCTGCCGCGACGTGTGGCTGCGGGTGGCCTCCACCTCCACGGCCTGGACCTCGCGGTTCGAGGCCGACGCCGACCTGCTGGTGCCGCTGAAGTCCGGTGAGGGCCGCTACGTCGCCTCCGAGGCGGTGCTCGACGAGTTGGAGGGCGAGGGCCGGGTGGTCTTCCGCTACCTCGACAACATCAACGGCTCGCTGCGTGACATCGCCGGGGTCAGCTCGGCCAATGGCCGGGTGGTCGGGCTGATGCCGCATCCGGAGCACGCCATCGAGGCGCTGACCGGGCCCAGCGATGACGGACTGGGCCTGTTCTACTCTGCGCTGGACGCGGTGTTGGCCGCCTGACCTTCCGGCCCGCGCTGCGATCGGACTCGCGCGGGGCGTCTGCTATGCCGGGACGTGGTCGGCGCAGTCGACCCGCAGATCCGGGATCGCCATCGCAGTGTCGTAGACCTTGCAGCGGTAGCTGCGCCGGTCGGCGTGCACGGTTTCCAGTTGCGTACAGGTGCTGCAGGCGCGGGTGACGGGAATCATCTGTGCGTCGTGCAGTCGGGCCAGCACGGCCAGCAGCGTGTCCAGCAGTTGTTCGGCTTCGGCGCGCTCGAGCTTGGATGTGGCGATCTCTGCCGGTGCGGTCCAGCGAGAGATCTGGGCAGCAGTCTTGAGTCCCTCGGGGGTCAGGGACAGATCGTGACGGCGGCGGTCATGGGGGGCCGGGGTGCGCACCACCAGGCCCTTGCGGATCAGCGCGGCGATGGCGTCGCTCACGGTGGAATCGGTGACGTTGAGCTCGCGGGCCAGCGTGGTCGGGTGGGCGGCCGGCGGCGGGCCGACGTGCAGCCAGCCCAGCACCCGCATCTGGGTGCTCGACAGATCGTGGTTTTCGGCGGCTCGCCGGGCCAGCACGTGCAGGGCGTCGCCGATCCTGTCGAGCGCGGCGACGATCTTGGAGTCCAGGCTGCGGTGGCGCTCGCTCCCGGATTTCAGGGCACGACCTCCGCGCGCGTGCCGGCGGCGGGGGCGGCCATCGCGGTCGCGTTCGCCGGGTGTTCGTCGCTGCCCGTCATCGTGACCTCCCCTGCCCGCTGCTTCGCGCGTTGCCGCCGGGATCGCAGCGTAGCCGCTGCCCGCGTCGTACCGAATGGTGCGAATCAGGCTGATCCTAATACTTAGGAGTCCTGGGCAATTACTGCATCATGGGTCTCGATCCGTGAGCGACAGCTCAGTTCGCAGCTCATGCCCGACCGAGGACGACACATGCCCAAACTTTCTCGCAGCGATTGGTACGACCTAGCCCGCGACACCAACTGGACGTTTCGCTATGTGACCGAGGAGGAGGTGTTCCCCGAAGACCTCTCCGGCACCCACCGGGTTCCCGCGGAGGCCTGGCTCAAGTGGGACGAGCCCTACAAAGTCGGCTACCGCGAGTACGTGCACAACCAGGTGACCAAGGACACCACCACCTACTCGCTGAAAAACGCCATCGGGCGGTCCAAGCTGTTCGAACAGCTCGACCCGGGCTGGAAGTCGGTCATCGTGGCGCACTACGGCGCCATCACCATGCCCGAATACCTGGCCTCCATCGGCGAAGCGCGAATGGGCCGGTTCGGTCGCTCGGCGGCGTGGCGCAACACCGCGACCTTCGGCACCCTCGACGAGGTCCGGCACGGTCAGATCCAGGCGTTCTTCCCCTACGGCCTGCTCGACAAAGAGCCGCGCGGTGACTGGGCGCTCAAGGCGTTCCACACCAACAACTGGATCGTGCTGGCGGTGCGCTACCTGTTCGACGACATGTTCGTGGCCAACGACGCGCTGTCGATCGCGCTGCAGCTGACCTTCACCCTGGAGACCGGATTCACCAACCTGCAGTTCCTCGGGATGGCCGCCGACGCCATCGACGTCGGCGACCTGGAGTTCGGCGCCCTGATCAGTTCCATCCAGACCGACGAGGCGCGCCACGCCCAGCAGGGCGAGCCGACGATCAAGGTGCTCACCGATAGCGGCGAGGGTGCCTGGGGGCAGTTCCTGATCGACCACATGTTCTGGCGGTCGTGGCGCGTCTTCGCGCTGCTGACGGGTCTGTCGATGGATTACTACACCCCGCTGGAAAGCCGGCGAATGAGCTTCAAAGAGTTCATCGAAGACTGGGTGGTCAAGCAGTTCGCCGACCAGTTCCGTGACTATGGACTCGAATTGCCTTGGTACTGGGAAGAATTCATCAACGAACTGACCTGGTACCACCACGCTATCCATCTGGGCGTGTGGTACTACCGACCCACGGTGTGGTGGAACCCCGACGCCGGGGTCTCCGAGGAGGAGCGGCTGTGGCTGGAGGAGAAGTACCCCGGCTGGAACCGTGACTTCGGCAAGCACTGGGACGTCATTACCGACAACATCCGCAACGGCGACATCGCCGCCACGTTGCCCGAAACCCTGCCGATCACCTGCAACCTGTGCCAACTGCCCATCGTGCGCGCCGCCGGGGTGATCGTCGGCGCCCACACCGATGCGGCCCCGCTGACGCACGTGCACAACGACCGCAAGTACCTGTTCTGCTCGGAGCCCTGCCGGTGGGTCTTCACCCAGCGGCCCGACCGCTTCGCCGGTCACCAGTCGCTGATCGACCGGGTGCTCTCCGGTGAGATCAGCCCTCCCGACCTGGGGACCGTCTTGCAGTACTTCGGGCTCTCGGCCGAAGAACAGGGCCAAGACGCCGACAACTACCGGTGGGCACAGCAGGGTGCCCGCCCAGGATCGAAGGGCTGAGACCATGGCGCTGCTTCCCCTGACCGCGCTGTTCGAGGGCGACGTGCTCGAACTGCTCATCCCCGTCGACGACGCCGACACCGTCGACGCCGTCAGCGCGGCGATCGCCCACCATGTGGTCGGACACCGCGTCGCCAAACGCGATGCCCCGATCCGACTGCGGCACAACGGAAATGTGCTGGACCCGGCGTTGGCGATCGGTGCCGCCGGTGTCGGTCCACTGGACCACGTCGAGGTCTTCTATGACCAGCGTTAGCACCTGGACCCCGGTGGCCAGCCTCGACGAGCTCTGGGAGGGCGAGGTGGCCGAATTCGAGGTGGGCGATCGGCCGATCCTGATCGCGCACCTGCGCGGCGGAGAGATCCGTGCCTACGACGGACTGTGCCCGCACGCCGGATTCCCGCTGGCCGACGGCGACGTCGACGACGAGATCCTGACGTGCGGTGCGCACAGCTGGGAATTCGACCTGTCCACCGGCGCCGGGGTCAATCCCGCCAACTGCCGGCTGCGTAGCCATCCCGTTCGCCTCGAAGGCGACCAGATCGCCATCCTGCTCACCGAAGGAGACCACTGATGACCGCCGTGGAACAGGACAAGCTCGTCGGTCCGGTGGTGCGCGGCTTCGACCCTGACGTCGTCGCCGCCCTCACCGAGGCCATCTACGCCGACAACCCCGATGCGGACATCGCCATCGAGGACCACGCCGGATACGTCCGCATCCACGCCCCGCGGTTTTTGCGCGTCACCCGGGCGAGCCTGGAATCGGCTGCCGGCCAGGCATTCCCGCTGGCCACCCTGGAGCCGGCGCTGGTGGGCTTTGCCGGCCGGATCCGCTACGTCGGCGACGACGAACTGCACTGGTACTTGGACCGAGAGGACTGACACATGACCACCGCGAAAACCCGGCAGCTCAAGACCTGGAGCATCGCCGGCGACACCCGCCGCAAACCCACCGAATACGAGGCCGTCACCGGCCAGTTCCACTATCACTTCAACCGCCAGCCGGCACCTTTCGACCTCGACCCCGGCAGCCCGATCAACCGGTGGTATCTCAAGCACCGCGAGGGCTCGCCGCTGCAGGCCGAAAGCTGGGAGGGTTTCCGCGATCCGGCCGCGCTGAACTACCGCCGCTACATCGCGTTGCAGCACGACCGCGAGGTCTACGCCGAAGGCGTGGTCGACCACTACGAGGCACTCGATGCCGATCACGCCCTGGCGCCCGACTGGGTCGAAACACTGGGCCGCATCTACCTGCCCGCCCGCTATCTGTTCCACGTGCTGCAGATCACCAGCCTTTACGTGGGGCAACTGGCGCCGAGCGCCTACATCACCAATGCGGCGTTCTTCCAGGCCGCCGACGAGCTGCGTGCTCTGCAGTGGATCGCCTACCGCGCCAAGTCGCTGTCGCTGAGCCACGACGTCGGATTGGCCAATATCGAAGCGACGCGGCGAATCTGGGAGACAGACGAGGCCTGGCAGCCGGCCCGGGAAGCGCTGGAACGCCTGCTGCTGGCCTATGACTGGGGAGAGGCCTTCACCGCGCTGAACCTGGTGATCAAGCCGGCGCTCGACGCGCTGTTCAAGGAGGCTTTCGCCGAGGTGGCCAACCTTCGCGGCGACGGGCTCACCGCGGCGCTGCTGCAGGAATCCCGGGTGGACACCACCCGCAATCAGGCCTGGAACGCCGCACTCGCCCGCTACGCGCTGGCCGCCAATCCCGCCAACCGCGCTGTCATCGAGGGCTGGATCGAGCACTGGCGCCCGCTCGCCGACCGTGCGGTGCAGGGCCTGGCTGCCGCACTGCCCGATCCGGACGGCGCCGTCGAGCGCACCGCGCGCTCGGTGGCCGCATTCACCGCCTCGTGGGCCGACTGACCGCGAGAGGGTCAGTCGGCGGGCCGGGACCCGGCTAGCCGGTCAGCGCGACAGCGGCCTCGGCGGTGTAGCACAGGAACGTGAAGGTCTCCTCCAGGTAGAGCTCCACGTTGTCGGCGTCGTGATACAGGTAGCCGATCGCCACGTCGGTGCCCAACCGCAGGTCGAAATCGCCGCCACGCGTGGTCAACACGAATGCGCCGTCGATCGCCGGTGCCCAGATGATGTCGCCGGTCACCAGCCGGCGCAGGTGCTCCAGGATCGGATAACCGTGATCGGAGGTCTCGCTGACCTTGGTGTAGGTGTCGGCCGACAGCAGCACCGAGTAGGGACCGTCCACCCCGGCCAGCCGCAGCGCGGAGAGCGCTTGGCTGACCACATCCGGGATGTCGCGCGGGTCCTCGGGCAGCGTCAACTCCGGGTTCGAGCTGGCGCTGCGGATGCCCTCCACGGCGGCGTCCGGGTAGCCGCCGAAGACGATCCGGTCCTCGGCGAAGGCCAGCTTCTTGGCCGCGGCCTTGACCGGGTCCCAGTCTGCGTCCTGCGAGCCCCGCTCCACGTCGTCGATCTCTTCCCGCGACAGGGTGAACGGAACCCGAAGGCGCACCAGCGGTCTGCTGTCCCGCAGAGCTGCCTGGACCCCGTCGGCCGGGGCGCCGATGCCGGTCAGCCGGCCGGTGCCCACCGCCGCCGCTGTGGGGCCGGCCGGCTCGCTGACGTCGACCACCCGACGCCCGGCGATGTGTCGCTTGAACGTGCGGGCCGCCTCCTGCTCGATGTCGGCCCAGGCCGCGTCGGTGACGGGGGCCAGATTGCGATACAGGTTGTTCATGAGATTCCTTTCAGGCTGCCGATATTCAGGGAGCCCCCAGACGCGGGCTCGGCGGGCTGCGCCGGGCTCGGGGCCGGCCGGCCCGGGAGCGGCGGCGGACCGTCGAGGAAATCTGCGGTGGGAGTGAAGAACATGCCGCCGGTGACGGCGGTCGAGAAATCCAGAATGCGGTCGGTATTGCCGGGCGGGTCCCCGAAGAACATGTTGTGCAACATCCGCTCGGTCACCGCTGGACTGCGGGAATAGGCGATGTAGTAGGTGCCGGACTCGCCGGTGCCCACCGAGCCGAACGGCATGTTGTGCCGCACGATGTCCAGGTCGTTGCCGTCGTCGTCGGTGATCGCGTTCAGCGCGATGTGGGAGTTGGCCGGCTTGTCCGCCTCGTCGAACTCGATGTCGTCGGCCTTGGTGCGGCCGATCACCCGTTCCTGCTCGGTGACCGGCAACGCCTCCCAGGCCGCCATGTCGTGCAGGTACTTCTGGATGTGGACATAGGACCCGCCGGCGAAGTCGGGGTCCTCGTCTCCGATTGCCGTGGCCTCGCAGGCCGCCTCGTCGACCGGGTTCTCGGTGCCGTCGACGAAGCCGAGCAGATCGCGGTTGTCGAAGAACCGGAAGCCGTGCACCTCGTCGACCACGGTGATCGCACCGGCCATCGCCTTGACGATTCGTCCGGCCAGCTCGAAGCAGACGTCGAGGGTCTCGCCCTTGATGTGGAACAGCAGGTCCCCCGGGGTGGCCGGCGCGGTGTGACGGGGACCGGCCAGCTCGACGAACGGATGCAGGTGCGCCGGCCGGGGCCCGGCGAACAGCCGGTCCCAGGCGTCGGACCCGATCGAAGTCACCACCGACAGCCGCTTGGTCGGGTCGCGGAAGCCGATCGCCCGGGCGAAGCCCGCCACCGCCGGCAACGCGTCATGCACCACCGCCTCGCCACCCTCGTCGATGGTGGACACCAGGAAAATGGCCGCACAGGTCAGGGGAGTGGTGACGGGCTGAGCAGTCGGCACAGTATCGACCCTAACGCCCCAATCGGCGTTGCGATGGGAAAGACTTGAGCCATGGCTGCCACCGCGACCGGATTGTGCGAGTTCATCGATGCCTCACCCTCGCCGTTCCATGTCTGTGCGAGCGTCGCCGAACGCCTGCGGGCCGCCGGTTACACCGAGATCGCCGAGACCGACCGATGGCCCGCCCAGCCCGGGCGGTACTTCACCGTCCGGGCCGGTTCGCTGATCGCCTGGGACGGCGGGGCGACGGATCCCGGGGCGCCGTTCCGCGTGGTGGGTGCGCACACCGACAGCCCCAACCTGCGGGTCAAGCAACATCCCGACCGGGAGGTCGCCGGTTGGCATCTGGTGGCGCTGGAGCCCTACGGCGGCGCCTGGCTGAACTCGTGGCTGGACCGCGACCTGGGCGTCAGCGGGCGGCTCTCGGTGCGCGGCGCAGGCTCGGCGATCAGCCAGCACCTGGTCCGGATCGACGAACCGATTCTGCGGGTTCCCCAGCTGGCGATCCACCTGGCCGCCGACCGCGCCGCGGTCGCGCTGGACCCGCAACGCCACCTCAACGCGGTGTGGGGCGCGGGCGGCCCGGCCCGCGACTTCCTGCGCTACGTCTCCGAACGCGCCGGTGTCGAACGCGCCGACGTGCTCGGCTTCGACCTGATGACCCACGATCTGGCGCCGGCGACGGTGACCGGGGTGGACCGGCAGTTCGTCAGTGCGCCCCGGTTGGACAACCAGGCCAGCTGCTACGCCGGGTTGGAAGCCCTGCTGGCCGCCCGGCCCGGGCGCTACCTTCCGGTGCTGGCGCTGTTCGACCACGAGGAGGTGGGGTCGACCTCGGATCACGGTGCGCAATCGGATCTGCTGCCCACGGTCCTGGAGCGGATCACCCTGGCCGCCGGCGGGGACCGTGAGGACTTCCTGCGCCGACTGACCGCCTCCACCATGGCCTCGGCGGACATGGCACATGCCACCCACCCCAACTACCCGGACCGTCACGAACCGGGTCATCTGATCGCGGTCAACGCCGGCCCCGTTCTGAAGGTGCAGCCCAACCTGCGCTACGCCACCGACGGCCGTACCGCGGCCACCTTCGCGCTGGCCTGCGACCAGGCCGGGGTGGCGCTGCAACGCTACGAGCACCGCGCGGACCTGCCCTGCGGCTCGACCATCGGTCCGATGAGCGCCGCAGGCACCGGCATACCCACTGTCGACGTGGGCGCTGCGCAGCTGGCCATGCATTCGGCGCGGGAGCTGATGGGTGCCAGTGACGTGGCCGCCTACGCCGCGGCTCTGACGGCCTTCCTGGCGCCGCAGTGAGCCGAAATCAGTGCCATACACTGAGCCCGTGACGTCCCTGACCACGCCGGACACCGTCGAACACGCCGCGGCGACGCCAGATCACCCGCAACCGTTCGCCGAGCTGGGCCTCAAAGACGACGAATACCAGCGCATCCGCGACATCCTGGGCCGCCGCCCCACCGACGCCGAACTGGCCATGTACTCGGTGATGTGGAGCGAGCACTGCTCCTACAAGTCCTCCAAGGTGCACCTGCGCTACTTCGGGGAGACCACCACCGACGAGATGCGCCAGGCGATGCTGGCCGGTATCGGCGAGAACGCCGGCGTCGTCGACATCGGCGACGGCTGGGCGGTCACCTTCAAGGTGGAGTCGCACAACCACCCGTCCTACGTGGAGCCCTACCAGGGAGCGGCCACCGGCGTGGGGGGCATCGTGCGCGACATCATGGCCATGGGTGCCCGCCCGGTCGCGGTGATGGACCAGCTGCGCTTCGGCGCCGCCGACGCGCCCGACACCCGCCGGGTGCTCGACGGGGTGGTACGCGGCATCGGCGGCTACGGCAACTCGCTGGGTCTGCCCAACATCGGCGGCGAGACGGTCTTCGACCCCTGCTATGCGGGCAACCCGTTGGTCAACGCGCTGTGCGTCGGCGTGCTGAAGAAGGAAGACCTGCACCTGGCGTTCGCCTCCGGCGCCGGCAACAAGATCATCCTGTTCGGGGCGCGGACCGGCCTGGACGGCATCGGTGGGGTGTCGGTGCTGGCATCGGACACTTTCGGTGGCGACGAGAGCGGTGCGGGCCGCAAGAAGCTCCCGTCGGTTCAGGTCGGCGATCCGTTCACCGAGAAGGTGCTCATCGAGTGCTGCCTGGAGCTGTACGCCGCCAAGCTGGTGGTCGGCATTCAGGACCTCGGCGGGGCCGGACTGTCTTGCGCGACTTCCGAGTTGGCCTCTGCCGGTGACGGCGGCATGGCGATTCAGCTGGAGAAGGTGCCGCTGCGCGCGGCGAACATGACCCCGGCGGAAGTGCTGTCCAGCGAGTCGCAGGAACGTATGTGCGCCGTGGTCGCCCCGGAGAACGTGGATGCCTTCATGGCGGTCTGCGCCAAGTGGGACGTGCTCGCCACGGTCATCGGCGAGGTGACCGACGGCGACCGGTTGCAGATCACCTGGCACGGACAGACCGTCGTGGACGTGCCGCCGCGCACGGTGGCCCACGAAGGCCCGATCTATCACCGCCCGGTCGAGCGCCCGGAGACCCAGGACGCCCTGAACGCGGACCGCTCCGCGCGCCTGGTGCGCCCGGCGACCGGGGAGGAGCTGCGCGCGACGCTGCTTGCCCTGCTGGGCAGTCCGCACCTGTGCAGCAGGGCGTTCATCACCGAACAGTACGACCGGTACGTGCGCGGCAACACCGTGTTGGCCGAGCATGCCGACGGCGGGATGCTGCGGATCGACGAGACGTCCGGGCGCGGTATCGCGATCTCCACCGATGCCTCCGGCCGCTACACCAAGCTCGACCCCTACGCCGGCGCGCAGCTGGCGCTGGCCGAGGCCTACCGCAACGTGGCCGTCACCGGCGCCACGCCGATCGCCGTCACCAACTGCCTGAACTTCGGCTCGCCGGAAGACCCCGGGGTGATGTGGCAGTTCGCCGAGGCCGTCCGCGGTCTGGCCGACGGCTGTGCGGCACTGGGTATTCCGGTGACCGGCGGCAACGTGAGCTTCTACAACCAGACCGGCGCCACCCCCATCCACCCCACCCCGGTGGTCGGGGTGCTCGGCGTCATCGACGACGTCGCCCGGCGGATTCCGACCGCCTTCGGCGTCGAGCCCGGCGAGACGCTGATCCTGCTCGGCGACACCCGCGACGAGTTCGACGGATCGATCTGGGCGCAGGTGACCGGCGACCATCTCGGAGGACTGCCGCCCAAGGTCGACCTCGCGCGCGAGCAGCTGCTCGCCGAAGTTCTCAGCGCGGCATCGCGCGACGGTCTGGTGTCGGCCGCCCACGACCTGAGCGAAGGCGGGCTGATCCAGGCCGTGGTCGAATCGGCGATCGCCGGTGAGACCGGATGCCGCATCCTGCTTCCCGAAGACGCCGATCCGTTCGTCTTCCTGTTCTCCGAGTCGGCGGGCAGGGTGCTGGTGGCGGTGCCGCGCACCGAGGAGAGCCGGTTCCGTTCCATGTGCGAGGCGCGCGGCCTGCCGGCCACCCGCGTCGGCGTGGTCGACCAGGCGTCGCAGGAGCTGGACGTCCAGGGCCAGTTCACAGTGTCGCTGGCCGAGCTGCGCAGCACTTCGGAAGCAGTGCTGCCGGGGATCTTCGGATAACCAGATCGGCATGCAGGCGCCCGCGAGCCACCCGCTGCTGGTGTGGGCGTGGAGCCTGCTGCGCCTGAATTTCGTCGGAATGGCGTTCGGGGCGCTGT
This sequence comes from Mycolicibacter engbaekii, assembly GCF_002101585.1. GTDB lineage: Bacteria > Actinomycetota > Actinomycetes > Mycobacteriales > Mycobacteriaceae > Mycobacterium > Mycobacterium engbaekii. The sequence continues at coordinate 35,066 of NZ_LQOT01000069.1, forward strand.
TCTTCTGCCTGTCGCTGACGCCGTCGCTGTTGCCCCGCGACTGGGTGTTCCAGGGCCTGATCGGCGGCATCAACGCGGCCTTCGGCTATGGGCTGGGCGTGCTGATCGGCGCAACGGTGGACCGGCTGGTGCTGCGCGGCGCCAACTGGTGGCCGCCGCCCCACCGGGTTCTGGTGGCGCTGAAGGCAGCAGTGGTGGTGGGGGCCCCCGCCGCGTGCGTCGTGATGCTGGTCCCGGCCGCGGGCTGGCAACGCCAGGTCTCCGAACTGCTGGGCATCCAGGGTCCCGGCACCCTGGGCTACCTGCGCACCCTGGGCGTGGCGATCGGGGTGGCGGCCGCACTCGTCGCGACCGTGCGGGTACTGATCGACGCCAGCCGGTTGGTGGCCCGGGCGTTGATCCGGCGGTGGCATCTGAACAGCGAAGTCGCCATGTTCATCGGCAGCGCGATCGTCGTCGTCGTGCTGACCATGTTGATCAACGGGGTGCTGATCCGCGGATTCTTCGCCGGCGCCAGCGCGGTGTTCCAGCCCGAGGACCGCGGCACGGTGCCCGGGACGACCCAGCCGCAGCAGCCGGAGCGCTCCGGCAGCCCGGATTCGCTGGCGTCCTGGGCCAGCCTGGGCAGTCAGGGCCGCACCTTCGTCGCCGGGGGACTGCACGCCGACGAGCTCACCCGGGTCAACCGCCGGCCCGCCCGCGAACCCATCCGGGTGTACGCCGGTCTGAACAGCGCCGACGACGACCAGGCGCGCATGCAGCTGCTGCTCGACGAGCTCGATCGCACCCACGCCTTCGACCGGCGGGTGCTGGTGGTGGTGCCCACCACCGGAACCGGGTGGATCAACCCGGCTGCGGCCGACGCGGTGGAGATGCTCTACAACGGCGACACCGCAATCGTCGGTGTGCAGTACTCCTACCTGCCGAGTTGGATCTCGTTCCTGGCCGATCAGCGCAAGTCGATGGACTCCGGACGCCTGCTGGTGCAGACCATCGCCGAGCGCTGGCGAAGCCTGCCCGTCGCGCATCGGCCCAAACTGATGCTCTACGGCGAGAGTCTGGGATCGATGGCCGGGCAGGCCGCGTTCGAGTGGCTGCCCGATATCGCCGACATGGGCTATGAGGCCGTGCTGTGGGTGGGGCCGCCGCATGCCAGCCCGCTCTGGCATGCCCTGCTGGTGCGGCGCGACCCCGGCAGCACCGCCGTCCTTCCGCGTTACGACAACGGCCGCACGGTGCGCTTCGCCCAGGGCACACGGCCGACCGAGATCGCCGAGACTGCCGCGCCGGAGTGGCCTGGCCCTCGCGTGCTGTTCCTTCAGCACGCCTCCGACCCGGTGGTCTGGTGGACACCGGATCTGCTGTTCGCGCGGCCCGACTGGCTGACCGAACCCCCCGGACCGGATCGCACCGCGTCCATGCGCTGGTATCCGGTGGTGACGTTCTGGCAGGTCAGCGCGGACCTGTTTCACGGTGAGCAGATGCCCGCGGGGCACGGCCACAACTACTCCGGCACGGTCCTGGACGGACTCGTGGCAGTGCTGCCACCCGACGGCTGGACGGCGGCCGACACCGAGCGGGTCCGAGCTGCGCTGCACCGATAGACACTTGCGGGGTGGATGCGGCTCCCTTTCGTTGGGGGTCGCGTACCGCTGGGCGGCGAGATGCGGGATGCTTCACCGATGGATCGCTACACCCGTGACGGCCTGGTCTTCGATGTCCGCGACGCCGGGCCGCCCGAGGGGCCCGTCGTGGTGTTGCTGCACGGCTTCCCGCAGCGAAACGACAGCTGGAACGCCGTCATCGATCGGCTCACCGCCGCCGGCTACCGATGCCTGGCGCCCAACCAGCGCGGCTACTCGCCCGGTGCCCGGCCCCGCCGGCGCCGCGACTATCGGATGTCGGAACTCGTGGCCGACGTCGCAGCGCTGATCGACGCCAGTGGCGCGCAGCGGGTGCACCTGGTGGGACATGACTGGGGCGCCGGGGTTGCGTGGGGCGTGGCAGCCGAACTGCCCGAACGGCTCGCCACGGTGTCGCCGGTGTCGGTGCCCCATCCCGCCGCCTTCCTGAAGTCGTTTGTCACCAGCAGCCAGGGACTGGCTTCGTGGTACATGGGCTTTTTCCAGTTGCCCTGGCTTCCGGAGTGGCTGCTGACGCGCCGGCAGGGCGCGCTGGCCGCCAAGGCGCTGCGGCGCAGCGGCCAGACCACCGATGCGGCCGAGCGGGATGTGCGGGCCCTGACCGAGCCGGGTGCGGTGACCGGCGGGCTCAACTGGTACCGGGGTATGCCGCTGTCGAACCTGGGAGACAGCAACCAGCAGATCGCGGTGCCGACGTTGTATGTGTGGAGCGACCGCGACATGGCGCTGAAACCCAAAGCGGCTCACGACACGGCCCGGTATGTCGACGCCGCCTACCGGTTCGAGGTATTGGAGGGTGTCTCGCACTGGATCCCCGACACCGAGCCGGACCGGCTCGCCGACCTGCTGCTCGACTGGTTCGCCGCACATCCGACGGACTGACATGGCCACCGCCCGCTCCCGCCGGCAGCCGGACCCGGCGCAGACCCGCGCAGCCGTGCAGGCGCTGGCGGCGTGGCTGCGCGATGAGAGCCTGCCGGCCCCCGACCGCGCCGAGTTGGCGGCTGCGGTCCGTCTCACGGCTCGGACGCTGGCCGAGCTGGCTCCCGGTGCCAGCGTCGAGGTGCGGATCCCGCCGTTCGTCGCGGTGCAGTGCATCGCCGGGCCGCGGCACACGCGCGGCACCCCGCCCAACGTGGTCGAGACCGATCCGCGCAGTTGGCTGCTGATGGTCGCCGGACTGCTCGATCCGGCCGACGCGACCGCCGCGGCCAAGCTGCGGTTGTCGGGTTCTCGGGCCGGTGAGATCGCCGAATGGCTGCCGTTGGTGAAACTTGACGCGTGTTGACCGTAGACTGAACGCGTCACTTAAGGCCCGTCCCCCTGGAGCAGCTGAAACGTGCCGGACCAGCAGGTAGTAGACCTTGAGAACGCACCCCGGGAAGAGTGCGGCGTCTTCGGGGTTTGGGCGCCCGGGGAAGACGTGGCGAAACTCACCTATTACGGCTTGTATGCGCTGCAGCACCGCGGCCAGGAGGCCGCCGGGATCGCAGTCGGCGACGGCTCGCAGGTCCTGGTCTTCAAGGACCTGGGCTTGGTCAGCCAGGTGTTCGAGGAGCAGACGCTGGCTGCCATGCCCGGCCACGTGGCGGTCGGCCACTGCCGCTACTCCACCACCGGCGACACCACCTGGGAGAACGCCCAGCCGGTGTTTCGTCACACCGCGGCCGGCACCGGCGTGGCCCTCGGTCACAACGGCAACCTGGTCAACACCGCGGAACTGGCCGGTCGAGCCCGCGAACTGGGACTGATCGACACCCGCCAGCCCGGCGTGGCCACCACCGACTCCGACATCCTGGGCGCCTTGCTGGCGCACGGTGCCGCCGACACATCGTTGGAGCAGGCGGCGCTGGAGCTGCTGCCGACGGCACGCGGCGCCTTCTGCCTGACCTTCATGGACGAGAACACGCTCTACGCGGCCCGTGACCCGTGGGGCGTGCGGCCGCTGTCGCTGGGCCGGCTGGACCGCGGCTGGGTGGTGGCATCGGAGACCGCAGCACTCGACATCGTCGGCGCCTCGTTCGTCCGCGACATCGAGCCCGGTGAGCTGCTGGCGATCGACGCCGACGGTGTGCGTTCGAGCCGGTTCGCCAACCCCACCCCCAAGGGCTGTGTCTTCGAGTACGTCTACCTGGCACGGCCCGACAGCACGATCGGCGGCCGGTCGGTGCACGCCACCCGGGTGGAGATCGGCCGTCGGCTGGCCCGCGCCCACCAGGTCGATGCCGACCTGGTCATCGGGGTGCCGGAGTCCGGCATCCCGGCCGCGGTGGGCTATGCCCAGGAGTCCGGCATCGACTACGGGCAGGGCCTGACCAAGAACGCCTACGTCGGACGGACGTTCATCCAGCCGTCCCAGACCATCCGCCAGCTCGGCATCCGGCTCAAGCTCAACCCGCTGCGGGAGATCATCCGCGGTAAGCGGCTGATCGTCGTCGACGACTCGATCGTGCGGGGCAATACCCAGCGTGCCCTGGTGCGGATGCTGCGGGAGGCCGGCGCGGTGGAGGTGCACGTGCGCATCGCGTCCCCGCCGGTGAAGTGGCCGTGCTTCTACGGCATCGACTTTGCGTCGCGGGCGGAGCTGATCGCCAACGCCGTCGATGACGAGGAGGGGATGGTCGAGGCGGTGCGGCGCACCATCGGCGCCGACAGCCTGGGCTACGTCGGTCAGGACGACATGATCGCGGCCACCGAACAGCCCACCTCGCGGCTGTGCTGCGCGTGTTTCGACGGCAACTACCCGATCGAGCTGCCCGACGACAGTGCCCTGGGCAAGAACGTCATCGAGCAGATGCTGACCAACACGGCGCTCAAAGCCGAAAGCGGCAACGACCCCGCCCTCAGTCAGCCCTGAGCCCCCGTCATACCACGCCGGCCCTGCACGACCGCTTCAGTATCAACTACTTGACACTTGGGGTGCTGCTCGCTAGCGTCGGCGCCAACACGAGGTCGCAGGACAGGAGTGGCGGTGGCGCGATTTCCCAAGCCTCCCGAGGGCAGTTGGACCCAGCACTACCCCGAGCTCGGGACCGGACCGGTGTCCTACCGGGATTCGGTCAGCCCTGACGTCTACGAGAAGGAGCGTGCGGCCATCTTCCGGCGGGCCTGGCTCAATGTCGGCCGGGTGGAGCAGATTCCGCGCAAAGGCAGCTACTTCACCAAAGAGCTCAAGGTCGTCAACACCTCGATCATCGTGGTGCGGACCGGATCCGGCGAGATCAAGGCCTTTCACAACGTCTGCCGCCACCGGGGCAACAAGCTGGTGTGGGACACCATGCCGTTGGAGGAGTCCAGCGGAACCTGCCGCCAGTTCACCTGCAAATATCACGCCTGGCGCTACGACCTCGACGGCAATCTGGCCTTCGTCCAGCAGGAGGAAGAGTTCTTCGGCCTCGACAAGAGCCGTTACGGACTGGTCGGGGTGCACTGCGAGGTCTGGGAGGGGTTCATCTTCGTCAACTTCGCCGCCACCCCGGAGCAGTCGTTACGCGAATTCCTGGGCCCGATGGTGACGGCGCTGGAGGGCTACCCCTTCGGGCGGATGACCTCGCGGTGGCAATACCGCTCCGCGGTCAACGCCAACTGGAAACTGTTCCTGGACGCGTTCCAGGAGTTTTATCACGCACCGGTGCTGCACGGAAACCAGACGCCGACCGCCTTTCGGGTGGCCGCCGAACAGGCCGGCTTCGAGGCGCCGCACTACCAGATCGAGGGTCCGCATCGCCTGGTGAGCACCTCCGGGGTGCGTGCCTGGGAGATGTCGGCGGAGATGCGCAAGCCGATCGAGGACATCTGCCAGAGCGGGCTGTTCGGGCCCTGGGACCCGCCGGACGTCGGCCCGATGCCCCCCGGCCTCAATCCGGCGAAATGTGATCCGTGGGGCCTGGATTCGTTCCAGATCTTCCCCAACTTCACGATTCTGTTCTGGGGGCAGGGCTGGTATCTGACCTATCACTACTGGCCGACTGCCCATGACTCCCACATCTTCGAAGGCACGCTGTACTTTCCGCAGCCGCGGACCCCTCGCGAGCGGGTCGCCCAGGAACTCGCGGCGGTGTCGTTCAAGGAATACGGGCTGCAGGACGCCAGCACCCTGGAAGCCACCCACACCATGATCGGGACCGGAGCGGTGGACCGCTTCCTGCTCAACGATCAAGAGATCCTGATCCGGCACTTCCATGCCGAGACCGCCGCGTGGATAGCCGAATACGAGCGCGCGGGGGCTGGAGCATGAGTGCTGTGAGCGCCAAGCTGCCGAAGGAATTCGCCGACCTCGAACCGTTCAGCGACTGGTGCCTGCCGTCGGAGCCGGAGCGCTACGCCAAGCGCCTGAGCAGTTCCATGCTCGAAATGCAGCAGTTCTACGATGCCGTCACGGCCCGGGCCGAAGACGCACTGGCCTACTGCGACAAGTTCAGCCTCGACGACCTGCCCGAGGATGTGCTGAACCTGATGCATCTGCTGTATTCCATGGTGACGGTGGCTTTCCCGGCCGAGGCCTGGAAGCAGCCGCGTGTTCCCGACTCCGGAGCGGCGGTCATCGAGTGCATCGCCGAGCCGTACCCGTGAGCGGCCCCGACGGCAAGGTCTGCATCCTGCATGCCGACCGGTGGCTCGACATCGATGCCGGCGTGGTGCGCTCCCCGGCCGTCGTGGTGGTCGAGGACGGCCGCATCACCGCCATCAATCCCGAAACGCCGCTCCCGGTTTCAGCAGAGGAAATCCGCCTGGGCGATGTGACATTGCTGCCGGGGCTGATGGACATGGAACTCAACCTGCTCATCGGGGGGCCGGGCGGCCCAGAGGGGCTGCCCTCGCCGCTGCACGGTGTGCAGGACGACCCCGCCTACCGCACGCTGCGCGCCGCGGTCAACGCGCGTACCACGCTGGAGGCCGGGTTCACCACCGTGCGCAATCTGGGGCTGATGGTCAAGACCGGCGGCTATCTGCTCGACGTCGCCCTGCAGCGCGCCATCGACCAGGGCTGGCACGTCGGTCCGCGGATCTACCCGGCCGGTCATGCCGTCACGCCGTATGGCGGCCACCTGGATCCGACCGTCTTTCAGCGGCTCGCCCCCGGCGTGCTGCCGCTGTCGGTCGCCGAGGGTATCGCCAATGGGGTGCCGGATGTGACCGCCTGCGTGCGCTACCAGATTCGCCACGGCGCCAAACTGATCAAGGTGTCGGCCTCCGGCGGGGTGATGTCGCACAGTACGGCCCCGGGCGCCCAGCAGTACTCCGACGCCGAATTGGCCGCGATCGCCGACGAGGCACATCGTGCCGGGGTGCGGGTGGCCGCACACGCGATCGGCGACACCGCGATCCGGGCATGCATCCGGGCGGGCATCGACTGCATCGAGCACGGCTTCCTGGCCACCGACGAAACCCTGCAGATGATGGCCGACCACGGCACCTTCCTGGTCTCCACCACCTACCTGACCGACGCGTTGGCCGTCGACCGGATCGCTCCGGAGCTACGCAAGAAGGCGGCCGAGGTGTTCCCGCGGGCCAAAGCCATGTTGCCCCGGGCGATCGAGGCGGGCGTGCGCATCGCCTGTGGCACCGACGCGCCGGCCATCCCGCACGGCCAGAACGCCAAGGAACTGTGCGCGCTGGTCGAGCGCGGCATGACACCGGTGCAGGCGTTGCGGGCGGCCACGGTCGTCAGCGCAGAACTCATCGACGCCGGGCAGGAACTGGGACGGCTGGCGCCGGGCTACTGCGCCGATATCATCGCCGTACCGGGTGATCCGACCCGCGACATCAGCGCCACCCTCGACGTGCGATTTGTCATGAAGGACGGCCAGGTCTACACACGCAGGTGACAGGGAAGCAGGACATGGATCTGACCAGCAACATCCTGTGGCTGCTCAAGCAGGCCTTCTACTACTCGCTGACCACCGTGAACGAGGCGATCAGCGAGCACGGCGTGAGCACCGCGCAGATCGGTCTGTTGCGCCAACTGGCCGGCGAACCGGGGTTGTCCGGCGCCGAACTGGCGCGCCGGCTGCTCATCACGCCGCAGGGTGTGCAACTGGCGCTGAGCGCGCTCGAGCGCCGCGGCCTGGTGGAGCGTAAGCAAGATCCCCATCACGGCCGCATCCTGCGTGCCTACCTGACCGACGAGGGACGCGCGGTGACGTCGGCGGTGGTCGCCGATGCGATCGCCGCCCACGACCAGGTGTTCGGCGTGCTGACCGCCGACGAGCAGGAGACGCTGCGGACCCTGCTGTCGCGGGTCGTCGAACAGGGCACCGGTCACACGCTGTTCGACGACCACGTCGAGTCCTGACTAGCCAGACCGTCGGGGGCCGGGTCGCGGCGCGGCGAGTTCGGCCAGTGCCGCCGAGAACAACTCGTCCATCTGCGGGCTCAACTCGGCCAGCGTCATGGCGCCGGCATGGCCGGCGGTGCCGAAGGCCGGCCGATGGGTCGGTCCGCTGGCGCCGATGGTGAGACACAGGCAGGCGAGACCGTCACAGCGGAGTTCCTCGATGGCCTTGCTGACGTCGGCCTCGGCGTAACGGCCTTCGTAACCGACGTCGTAGGGGTAACCGTCGGACAGCACGAGCAACAGCCGATTCGGGGTGCCCGCCCGGGTCTTGAGAATCTCCCCGGCGCCGCGGATCCCAGCGCCGAGCCGGGTGTAGCCCGACGGTTGCAGCTGGTCGAGCCGGGCGCGCCCGATGGCGCCGAAACGCTGTTCGAAGGTCTTGATGGCCGGCAGCTCAACACAGTGCCGGCCCTGTGACCGGAACCCGTAGACGGCCACCCGGTCGCCGAGCTCCTCGAGCGTGACGGCCAGCGTGGCGGCCGCCCGTCGCTGATGGTCGTGCACCGCCAGGCCGGCCGGATCGGTGTCGGTCGAGGACCCGGACGCATCCAGCAGGATCAGGACACCGAGATTGCGGGCCAGCTTGCGGCGTTCGGTGTAGACGTGTTCCGGGGGCGAATGCCCGGAGCGCAGGTCGACGAACACATCGATGAGCGCCTCGAGGTCCAGCTCGTCCCCGTCGGGTCGGCCGCGTAAGGCTTTGGGGCCCAATCCGACCCGCGACAGTCGTCGGCGAAGCACGTCGTCGTGGAGCACCCCGGCGGCGGAGCCGGCTGCGGCGGCGGTGAGCGGGAAGTCGACGACGCGGCACCAGTCGGGCCGGTAGCTGTTGGCGAAGACGTCCCACTCGGGATACCAGGCTCCGCCGATACCCGCGGTGGCGGCCGGTTTCGCGTCGGTGAAGCGGATCCGGCTGGGCAGCGGGCGGGCGTTCGGCCCGGCCGGCCGCCCGCGGCGCAGTGCGCGGGACGGCAGCTCACCGCCGGAGCTGCTGTCGCCGGACCGCGAGCCGCCGAGCAGGTTTCGCAGCAAGTCCGAGAGGGCTGGGAAGTGGAAGACCGGGTTGTCGAACAGCTTGAGGATTCTGCTCGCGCCGGCGTGCACCTCGTCATCGTCATCGTCGGCCGGTGCCTGCGTGACGTTGACCTCGAAACGCAGGTCCGCATCGGTGGCCTTCCCACCGGCGGCACCGGCCGACCGCAGCAGCCGGGCGGGTCTGATGACGCCGAACCACTCCGGTGGGTCGGCGACGGTCAGCCGGCCCCGGGCCAGCCGCAGCGATTCGTCGGCCGTGGTGGTACGCGGCGGCGACCCCGGGCGCAGCGTCGCCGCCAGCGGCAGCCGGGCGGCGACCTCGCTGAGCGCCCGGTCGCCCTCGAGCGCCAGGTAGCGCCGGGTCACCGAGGGGCGTGCCCGTAGCGCCTTGACCAGCCGAGGTTCCAGGCTCCCGGCGCCCAGCAGCGCGCCCTGGACCAGGACCTCGCGACGCTGGGTGGCCGCCGAAGCGCCGGCCGACACGAAGATGGCGTGCCCGTTGGTGTGTGCGGCCTCGCCCGCGGACGCCTGCGACACCTCGACCGACCGGCCCGCGAGGTAGCCGGCGAGGAACCTGAACCGGTCGGGTGTGGCCGGATCCGGCGCGGTCACATCGGGGGAAGCACGGCGTCGGCGAGTTCACCGAGTGCACGGATGACATCGGCGTCGTCGGAGAGGACTGAGACGATGGCGGCCCGGACAGCGCTGCGCAGGCCGAGGCCTTCGGCGACCAGGCCGCCGGCCAGGATCAGCATCCGGGTGGAGGCGCCCTCGCGCAGCGGTGAGCCGTCCAGGTTGCGGATCGCGTTGCCCAGTGCCACCAGTGACTGCGCCGTCTGCGGATCGACGCCGGTTTCGTGCGCGACGATGTCGATCTCGGTCTGCGCGGGAGGGAAGCCGAGCTCGATGGCGACGAACCGTTGACGGGTCGACTCCTTGAGGTTCTTCAGCACGCTCTGATACCCGGGGTTGTAGGAGATCACCAGCTGAAACCCCGGTGCCGCCGGCACGGTCGTGCCGAGCCGGTCGACCGGCAGCGCGCGGCGGTGGTCGGCGAGCGGATGGATGACCACCGTGGTGTCCTGGCGCGCCTCGACCACCTCGTCCAGATAGAAGATGGCGCCTTCGCGCACCGCCCGGGTCAACGGCCCGTCCACCCAGACCGTCTCCGAACCCTGGAGCAGGAACCGGCCCACCAGGTCCGCCGACGTCATGTCCTCGTGTCCGGCGACGGTGATCAGATCGCGACCCGACTGCTCGGCCATGGCCTCTACGAACCGCGTCTTCCCGCATCCCGTGGGGCCCTTCAACAGCACCGGCAGCCCCCGGCGCGCCGCCGCCCGGAAGACTTCGATCTCATCGCCGATCGCACGGTAAAAGGGCGCCCCGGAACGACTTTCGGCCGCTGCGTGGCTGTGCTGGAGCACCTTGGTCAGTTCCCCCGCTCGAACGGCACGATCGGGGGCACCGAAACGCCTTCGGGCAGCACCAGTTGACCGTCGACATTGATGTAGCCGGACCGGTTGGAGGGCATCGGCAGGGCCGGATGCGGACACGGCTTGTCGGTGCCGTCCCCGCAGATGCCACCGGTGAAGTAGGAGCGCTTCTGGTGGTCTTGCGGCCACGGGTCGGCGTGCAGGGCGATCCACTGCGCCGGGCCCATGTAGAAGGCGAAGAAGCACGCGCTGACCCCGGCGAAGATCGCCAGGAACCGGGTGAACTGCTGTCGCGCGAATCCGCCCCGGATGCCGTCCAATCCGCGTTCGACGACGGTGCGGCCGCGGTCGTCGGTGAAGTAACGCAGGCAGCACAGCGCCGCCTGCACGGCTCCCCACATGAGTCCCTCGTAGACGGGCCATTGGTAGTAGGTGTCGGCATTGATCGACACCGAACGCATGGCGCCGGGGTAGGTGTACATGCCGATCGGCAGCAGGACGAGGCCCTCCATCACGAAGTCGAAGACGAAGGCGATCGCATACGTCACGGCGATCAGGCGAAGGTTGCTGATGGAAGGCCAGCGCGCCTTGATCTTTCGCATCACGGCACAGCCGACGATGGTGATCAGCAGTACCCCGTAGGCGTAGCCCGGGAGGTTCGTCAACAGCGGTTCGGCGACCTGGCGGCCGGGCTCCTCCGGTGAGGACCATCCCGGTATGTGCGATGTCCAGGATCCCCGGTTGAACAGCCAGGTGTTGTAGGTGCACCAGGTGTTGAAGTAGTTGAGCAGCGGGTCCTGAAAGAACATCAGGCCGATCGACAGGAAGAGCATGCCGTCCAGCGTGATTCGCCGTTCGCGGCGCCAGGGGCGGATGAAGAACCACCAGATGGCGAACGGCAGGCCGACCCACAGCACGACGGCGTTGGCCATCAGTGGCACCTTCATGTACATCGGCGGATCGTTCGGCCCGACCGGGACGCGTTCGAAGTACGGGCCGGTGATCCAGCGCGCCCACACATACAGCTGCAGCGCCAGCAGTGCCCCGCCGGCGGCGGCCCAGATCCGGATGGCCCCGCCGCTCTGAGGTCCGGCGGCTTCCGGCCGCGCGGCCACTGACACGTTCTGCTGGCTCGGCAAGCCGCTACCCATGTTGCGGTCCCCTTCCCGGATGACGCACTGTGTGCCGAAATATACTCATCAGTATCTGTGATGCCAATAGGTATCGCAGATCCTGTGGGACAATCGCCGTCGTGGTGGAGCGGTGGACGCGTGAGCGGCGACTGGAGCGAACACGCTCGTTACTGCTGGACGCCGCTGAGGAGGTGTTCGCCGAAAAAGGCTTCACCACGGCGACTCTCGATGACATCGCGCAAGCCGCCGGCTACACCAAGGGCGCTATCTACAAGCACTTCGCCGCCAAGGACGAGCTCTTTCTGGCGGTCAGCGAACGGTACTGGCAGCGCTATTTCGAAAACTTCGCCGAGGTGATGGCGAACGCCACCGAAGTGGGCGTGCGAGAACTCGACGACATCGCCGAGCGCTGGCAGCGGTTGAGCCGTGACCGCGGCGCCGAGCATGCCGCGCTGGGCTACGAGTTCACCCTGTATCTGCTGCGCAACCCCGAAGCCCGCGCCCGGGTCGCCGCCAAGCGCGCCGAGGTCGTCGAGCAGTTGGCGGCCTTCATCGTCGAAGGCGTCGAACGCCTCGGGGGAACCCTGCGGATCCCGGCCCTGACCCTGGCGCAGGTGCTCGTCGCCACCAGTGATGCCGCGGTGCTGGCCAGTGAACTCGACGGCATCGACCTCTACCGGCCGGTGGTGGCCATGTATGTCGCGATGATCGCCCTGCCCTGAGCGTCTGCGCGGTGATCGGGGTCGGCACTTGAGATTAATGACAAGTACTTGATAATATCTGCCGGTGCCGTCCGAAGGGGATGCGATGACCGCAGAGCTGCCGCAACGAGTCGCGGTGGTCACCGGCGGGGGCTCGGGCATGGGCGAGGCCACCTGCCACGAACTGGGCAGGCGCGGCTACCGCGTCGGTGTTCTCGACGTCAACGGCCAAGCGGCGCAACGCGTTGCCGGCGACCTGCGCGCCCGGGGCCTGACCGCGCTGGGCCTCGAGGCCGACGTCACGGACCGGGCCGCTGTCGACCAGGCCTTCGCATCGGTGCGCGGAGAGCTCGGGCCGGTCGCCGCGCTGGTGACCAGTGCCGGTCTCTTCGGCTACTGCGCGTTCGCCGACATCACCGCACAGGCGTGGGCCCAGATCATCGACGTCAACCTGACCGGGACGTTCCACTGCTGCCAGGCGGCCCTGCCGGATATGGTCGCCGCCGGCTGGGGGCGCATCGTGATGATCTCGTCGTCGAGCGCCCAGCGGGGATCGCCGTTCGCCGCGCACTACGCGGCCGCCAAAGGCGGGGTCATCACGTTGACCAAGTCGTTGGCCCGCGAGTACGCCGCGAGCGGCGTCACGGTCAACAACATCCCGCCGTCGGGTATCGAGACGCCCATGCAGCATCAGGGTCAAGCGGCCGGGTTCCTGCCGTCCAACGAGCAGATCGCCGCGAACATCCCCCTGGGCCGGCTGGGCACCGGGGCGGACATCGCCGCGGCGGTGGGATTCCTGTGCTCGGAGGAAGCCGGCTTCATCACCGGCCAGGTGTTGGGCGTCAACGGAGGAGCGGTGCTGTGACAGAACAGTCTTCAGTGCGATCCGGGAGGACCCCGGCGGGCTCGTGGACCGAGTACTACCCCGAACTGGGCACCGGTCCGGTCTCGTTCGCCGACTCGACGTCGCCGCAGTTCTACGAACTCGAACGCGAGGCGGTGTTCAAACGGGCCTGGCTGAACATCGGCCGGATCGAGGAAGTCGCCGATCCCGGCAGCTATGCCACCAAACGGATCGAGGTCGCCCGCGCCAGCATCCTTCTCATTCACACCGACCGCGGAATCGGGGCGTTCCACAACATCTGCCCACGGTGCGCGACCACGTTGGTCTGGCACGAGTTCCCCGATCGCGAGGCCTCCGGGCAGGGCGAGGAGATCGCCTGCAAGCGCTGTCGGCACACCTATCGGTGCGACGAAGCCGACGCCCATCTGGTCGCGGTGCACTGCGACACCTGGAACGGTTTCATCTTCGTCAACCTCGACGCCACGCCACGCCAGGGCCTGCGGGAGTTCCTCGGGCCGATGATCACCGGACTCGACGACTACCCGTTCGAGAAACTGACCGAACGCTATGACTGGGTGGCGCACAACAACAGCAACTGGAAGATCTTCGCCGACGCCTTCCAGGAGTACTACCACGTTCCGGCGCTGCACTCCCAGCAGGTTCCCGCCCAAGTCCGGGTTCCCGGCGCCGGATTCACCTGCGGCCATTTCCAGCTCGACGGTCCGCACCGCCTGGTCTCGACGGCCGGCCGGCGCCGCTGGCTGCTACCGCCGGAGTACATGTATCCGATCGAGCGGGCCACCCGCAGCGGCCTGGTGGGCCCCTGGGAAACCCCCGACCTCGGCGAGTTGCCCGCCGGATTGAACCCGGGCGGCATCCAGCCGTGGGGGATCAGCAACTTCCAGATCTTCCCCAACACCGAGATCCTCATCTACGGGGGCTGGTACCTGCTCTACCGGTACTGGCCGACCTCGTACAACACCCACCGGTTCGAGGCGCACACTTACTTCTATCCGGCCCAAACGGTGCGTGAACGCGTTCAGCACGAGGTGGCGGCAGTGGTGCTCAAAGAGTTTGCGCTGCAGGACGCCGGCATGCTCGGCGGCACCCAGGCCGCCCTGGAGTACGGCGTCGTCGACGACTTCCCGCTCAACGACCAGGAGATCCTGGTTCGCCACCTGCACAAGGCAGTCGGTGACTGGGTGGACGCCTACCGGCGCGAGGCGGCCGGCGCGGGAGCGCAGCGATGAGCGCCGCACGGCTTCCCAGTGCCTTCTCCGAACTGGAGCCCTTCGCCGAAACCTGGTGTTTGGCAACCGAAACCGAGCGTTACAACCAGAGGTTGGCCAGCAGCATCCTGGAGCTGCGGCAGTTCTATGACGCGTTCTTTCCGCGGCTGGAAGAGGCGATCGACTATTGCGACAAGTTCGCCCTGGACGAACTTCCCGAGGACGCTCTCAATCTGCTGCAGCTGATCTATTCCCTGGTGATGGTGGCGATGGCCGTCGAGATCATGGGGCAGCCCGCCCCCGTCGACGCCGCGGACGCCGTCATGGTCCGCACCGGCTGGCCCGTTCCCTAGCGCTGCCAGGAACCAAACCCGTGTCAGGAAGGACAGGCCAATGAGTCTGCTCACCGTCAGCAAGCTGACCGCATCGGTCGGCGCGGAGGTCCTCGGTGTGGACCCGCAGCGCCTGGCCTCCGACGACAGTCTCGGTGCTGCCATCCTCGAGGCGTTGGAGGACAACGGTGTCCTGGTCTTTCGCAACCTGCACATCGACCCCGGCTCCCAGGTGGCGTTCTGCGAGCGCCTGGGCAGTGTCGACTACACGGCGGACGGCCACCACGAGGTTGCGGGCATCTACCCGGTCACCCTGAACCGGGCCAAGAACTCGTCGGCGAGCTACTTGCGCGCCACGTTCGACTGGCACATCGACGGGTGCACGCCCACCGGGGATCAGTATCCGCAGAAAGCCACCGTGCTCTCGGCGGTGCAGGTCGCCGAACGCGGCGGTGAGACCGAGTTCGCCAGCTCCTATGCCGCCTACGACCAGCTCACCGACGACGAGAAGCGCCGATTCGCGCAGCTGCGCGTGGTGCACTCGCTGGAGGCGTCCCAGCGCCGGGTGACCCCCGATCCGGCACCGGAGGAGCTGGCCCGGTGGCGCGCACGACCCACCCACGAACACCCGCTGGTATGGACTCACCGCAACGGTCGCAGATCCCTGGTGCTGGGCGCTTCCGCCGACTACGTCGTCGGGATGGACCTCGACGAGGGGCGCGCACTGCTCGACGAACTGCTGGCGCGCGCCACGGTGGCCGACCGGGTCTATCGTCACCAGTGGTCGGTGGGCGACACCGTCATCTGGGACAACCGCGGCGTCTTGCACCGGGCTGCGCCCTATGACCCCGATTCCCCCCGGGAGATGCTGCGCACCACGGTGCTCGGCGACGAGCCGATCCGGTGATCCTGGCGGCCACGAGGAGATGAGATGAGCGAACTCTCTACCGAAACCGAGCTTTTCGTTGCCACGGCCCGTGCCTTTCTGGACAAGACCGCAGCCCTGAGCGACCAGCGCGACCTGCACGCGCGCGGCGAATCCTATGACGCGGACTGGTGGCGGCAGGCGGCCGAACTGGGGTGGGCCGGGCTGCTGGTGCCCGAGGAACTCGGCGGCGGCAGCGTCTCTGGCTGCGGTCTGCGGGACCTGGCTGCGATCGCCACCGAGATCGGACGCACCGTGGCACCGGGCCCGCTGTATCCGATCAGCATGGTGCTGGCCGGTCTGGTCGACGCCGACAACCGGCAGGCACACGCGCACAGCATCGCCGCGCTGCTCTCCGGAGAGTTGGTGGCGACCTGGGCCGCCGACGAACCGGGCCGGGGCTTTCACCCCGATCAGCCGGGGCTGGCGGCGACCGCCACCGGCGGCGGCTACCGGCTCAACGGAGTCAAAGACCGGGTAGAGGCCGGGGACCGGGCGGACCTGGTGCTGATCGGCGCCCGCACCGACGACGGCGCGCTGCGCCAGTTCCTGATCCGTACCGACGCACCCGGCGTGCGGGTGACCCCGCAGCCCGGCCTGGATCTGGTGAAGCGGTTTGCCCGCATCGAGTTCAGCGATGCCGAAGTCGACGCCTCGGCGGTGGTCGGCACCGCGGCACAGACCGGCGCCCTCATCGAGCGGCAGACGCAGGTGGGCATCGCACTGGTCTGCGCCGAAGTCGCCGGCATCCTGGACGCCGTCATGACCATGACGGTGGACTGGGTCCGGGATCGGTACAGCTTCGGCCGGCCGCTGGCGTCTTACCAGGCGATCAAGCACCGGCTGGCCGACATGACCATGTGGCTGCACGCCTGCCGCGCGATAGCCGGCGGCGCCGTGGACAAAGTGGCCGCACGCGACGCCGACGCGGCCATGTGGGCCGGGGCGGCCAAGTCCTATCTCGGCGAGCACGCGGGCCGGCTGATTCAGGAATGCGTGCAACTGCACGGCGGGATCGGCGTCACCTGGGAACACGACCTGCACCTGTATCTGCGTCGGGCCACCCTGTACCGCGGTCTGCTCGGCACCCCCGCCGAACATCACCAGGCCATCTTCGCGGCCGCCAGCAGCACGGAGCCCGCCGCATGACCGACATCTCCGTGGAATCCTTCGCCGCGTCGGCACGCGACTGGCTGGCCGCCAACATGCCGCGCCTGGACCCGCAGCACCCCCCGCGCAACGGCCGCGACGACGAGGGGGCCTGGCAACGCGCACGCGAGCTGCAGCGGCGCCTGTACGGCGGCGGCTTCGCCGGCATCTGCTTCCCCCGCGAATACGGCGGTCTCGGCCTGGACATCCGTTACCAGAAGGCGTTCGACGCCGAGTGCGCCGGCTACGAGATGCCGTTGATCCTCAACGTCCCCACGTTCACCATCTGCTGCGCCACTCTGCTCGACACCGGCAGCGAGGAACAGAAGCGCCGCCACATCAGCGCGGCGCTGCGCGGCGACGAGGTGCTCGTGCAGCTGCTCTCCGAGCCCAGCGGCGGATCCGATCTGGCCGGGCTGATCACCCGCGCCGAGCGGGACGGGGACGACTGGGTGGTCACCGGGGCCAAGACGTGGAGCACCAGCGCCTTCGCGGCGGACTTCGGGCTGCTGCTGGTGCGCACCGATTCGACGGTGCCCAAGCACGAGGGCCTGACCATGTTCCTGGTGCCGATCGACGCGCCCGGCGTCACACTGCGCCGCATCGAGCAGGTCGACGGCTCCAACGAGTTCTGCGAGGAGTTCTTCGACGGGTTGCGGCTCGGGCCCGACGCGGTGGTCGGTGAGGTCAACAAGGGCTGGGATGTCGCATCGCGGCTGCTCTACCACGAGCGCCGGGCCGTGGGCCAGGGCTCGGAGTTCGCCAGCGGGCGGGGGGCCGAACGCACCGAGATGGCCGCCGCGGACTTCCTGACCCTGGCGCAGGACTGCGGCACCGCGGACGATCCGCTGACCCGGGATCAGATCGGCCGGGTTCTCGCCCGGCGCATGGTCCGCGACAAGCTCATCGACTACGCCGGGCGGGGCATGCGCAGCGGTGAGCTCCCGCCTGCCGCGGCCTCGATCATCCGGCTGTTCCACTCCGACGTGACCTACCTGGAGGTCGACACCGCCATGGCGGTCGCCGGACCGCTGGGTGTGGTGGACGACGAGACGCACCTGCTCAGAGTGGGTCGCCGCTACCTGTCGCGGCAGACCGTGGGACTCGGCGGGGGCAGCGACGAGATGGCGCGCAACGTCATCGCCGAACGCGTCCTGGGCCTGCCCCGCGAGTACGCCGCCGACCGCGGTGTGCCGTTCAATCAGGTACGCCACAACCGGCTGTGACGGCCCCAATGTCGAGCGCGATACCGTCCACTGTCGGCTACCGGTAGCCTTTACCGCGATGACCTCAGCAGAATCGAGCTCCCAGGGCGTTACCTACGCATCGGCCGGAGTGGACATCGCGGCCGGAGACCGGGCCGTCGAGTTGTTCAAGCCATTGGCCGCCAAGGCCACCCGGCCAGAGGTGCGGGGCGGGTTAGGCGGCTTCGCCGGCCTGTTCGCCCTGCGCAACGACTACCGTGAGCCGCTGTTGGCGTCCTCCACCGACGGCGTGGGCACCAAGCTGGCGATCGCGCAGGCCCTGGACAAGCACGACACCGTCGGCATCGACCTGGTGGCGATGGTCGTCGACGACCTGGTGGTCTGCGGCGCCGAGCCGCTGTTCCTGCAGGACTACATTGCCGTGGGCCGCACCGTGCCCGAGCGGGTCGCCGCAATCGTCTCCGGGATCGCCGAGGGTTGTGTGCAGGCCGGCTGCGCGCTGCTCGGTGGCGAGACCGCCGAGCACCCCGGCCTGATGGAACCCGACCACTACGACATCTCCGCGACCGGCGTCGGGGTGGTGGAGGCCGACGACGTGCTCGGCCCGGACCGGGTCCGCCCCGGCGACGTGCTGATCGCGATGGGTTCCTCAGGGCTGCATTCCAACGGCTACTCGCTGGCCCGGGCGGTGCTGCTCGACATCGACCGGATGAACCTGGCCGGCCACGTCGAGGAGTTCGGCCGCACCCTGGGCGAGGAGCTGCTCGAGCCCACCCGCATCTACGCCAAGGACTGTCTGGCGCTGGCCGCCGAGACGCAGGTGCGGACGTTCTGTCACGTCACCGGCGGCGGACTGGCCGGCAACCTGGCGCGCGTCATCCCCGACGGGCTGATCGCCGAGGTGGACCGTGGCACCTGGACGCCGGCGCCGGTGTTCGCGATGATCGCCCAGCGCGGACGGGTCAGTCGTGCGGAGATGGAGAAGACGTTCAACCTGGGGGTCGGCATGGTGGCCGTCGTCGCGCCGGAGGACACCGACCGCGCACTGGCCATTCTGACCGCCCGCCACGTGGACTGCTGGCCGCTCGGCACCATCACCAAGCCGGGCAAGGATGCCGAACCGGGCGACGGGGCCAGGCTCGTCGGGGAGCACCCGAGGTTCTAGCCCCTGGCGGGGCCACCGAGCCCGGTGGTGATCCGGTCAGGATCGGCTGTCACACCGGCGCGGTCAACGGCGCCAGTCGTCGTCGCCGTTCCACGAGTCGTCGCCGTCGTGGTTGGATTGGTCAGACCCCGACAACTCCCGCTGGAGTTGGGTGAAGTCGGTCGTCGGTGAGCTGTACTTCAACTCCCGTGCCACCTTGGTCTGCTTCGCCTTAGCCCGGCCGCGGCCCATGGGGGAACCCCCTCGCGCAATAACGGAGCGGCCCAACGAGCAGGCGGCTCCGATCTGAATGTGTGTATTGTCCTGCCGACAGCTTACCGTGCCGATCTCAGAGCTGCCGACTGGCCCGCACCCGTGTGACCACCATCAAAGGCGGCCATGCAGTCGGTCGATCGCGAGCCGACCCGGACCCCGCTCATCGGGTGGCGGCATCGATTCGGGGTCGATCACCGCACTGACCTCGGCGTCGCCGCCGGTCAGCAGTGCGGTGTCGGCCGGCAGCGCCCGCTTGAGCAGCGCCAGCGCGATCGGCCCCAGCTCGAAATGGTCGACCACCGTGCCCAGCCGGCCCACCGGACGGCCGCCCGAGGTGACCGGGTCGCCGGTCGCGGGCCGGTCCACCGATCCGTCGAGGTGCAGCAGCACCAGCATGCGGGGCGGCTTGCCCAGGTTGTGCACCCGGGACACGGTCTCCTGCCCGCTGTAGCACCCTTTGTCCAGGTGCACAGCGCCGGAGCCCGGCCCCCCGATCCAGTTCAGTTCGTGCGGGATGCTGCGCTCGTCGGTGTCCACGCCGAGCCGGGGGCGCACCGCTGCCACCCGGCGGGCTTCATAGGCCCACACTCCGGCGGGCCGTACCCCGGCCCGGGTCAGCCGCTGCTGCCACTGGCCCTTGTCGGCACGCGGGACCAGCAACTCCACCGCGTCCTGGCCGGCTGTCTGGCGGACGAAACCGCCGGGGATCGGCGCTGCGACGGGCCCGGGGGGCGCGGCCAGCCCCAGCGCGTCGAGGACCTCCGGGCCGTCGCGACCGGGACCCAGCAGCGAGAGCACCGCCAAGTCGGCGGGCTCGATGCGCACATCGGCCCAGAAGACCATCTTGCGCAGGTGTTCGGTCAGCGGCGTGCCGCGCCACGGTTCGGTGTCCAGGTAGGTCCGGTCGGACATCTCGGTCTGGACCCAGTGGTTCTGAATGTGCCCCTTGGGGTCCAGGGTGAGGTTCTCGGCGCTGGCGCCGTCGGCAAGTTCGGCGACGTGCTGGGTGGATAGGCTGTGCAGCCACGTCTTGCGGTCCGAGCCGCTCAGCTCGAGCACCGCGCGGTGGGACCGGTCCACCAGCACAACGCCCGTTTCGGCGCTGCGCTGCTCGCCGAACGGGTCGCCATAGTGCCAGACAGCGCCGGCGTCGGGGCCGGAATCGGGTGCGGGGACGGCGGACACATGCCAACTCTACGGAGCCGCTACGCTCACGGTCCATGGCAGCCGACGCCGAAGTGGACGACACCGTCGTGACGATTGTCACCGTGGGCGGCGGGCTGGCCGCGCCGGGCTCCCCACTGCTGTACGCCGACGACCTGGCGGCGCTGCGCGGCGACGGGGTGTTCGAGACCCTGCTGGTGCGCGACGGCACCGCCTGCCTCCTCGACGAGCATCTGCACCGGCTGGCGCGTTCGGCCCAGCTGATGGACCTGCCGGTCCCGGATCTGGATCAATGGCGCCGTGCGGCCGAGACCGCGGTGGAGCACTGGGCGGGGGCCGGGGAGGGCGCCTTGCGGCTGATCTACAGCCGTGGCCGGGAAAGCGGCTCGGCGCCAACCCAGTACGTGATGCTGACGCCGCTGCCCGAACGTATCCTCGCGGCCCGTCGCGACGGCGTGGCGGCGGTGATCCTGGACCGCGGACTGTCCACGCAGGGCCTGGAGATGCCCTGGCTGCTCGCCGGCGCCAAGACACTGTCCTACGCGGTGAACATGGCGGCGCTGCGCTACGCCGCAAAACAGGGCGCCGACGACGTCATCTTCGTCAGTTCCGACGGTTACGTGTTGGAAGGCCCGCGCTCGACGGTGGTCCTGGTGGAACCCGGTCGGCTGGTCACGCCGCCGCTGTCGCACCCGATTCTGCGCGGCACCACCCAGGAGGCGTTGTTCGAGGTGGCCCGCGGCGCCGGTTACCAATGCGACTACGTCCCGCTGCGGCAGGCGGATCTGGCCGCGGCGCAAGACATCTGGCTGGTCTCCAGTATCACGCTGGCGGCCAGGGTGCATACCCTCGACGGCCGGGCGCTGAACCCGCGGGTGTCCGAGCGCGAATTCGCCGGACTGGTCGACACCGCTATCGGGCGCTGAGCCCGCGGCTGCAGGCCGGTGCAGCCCGTCAGTGCGGTGCTTAGCCGACGAAGCGGGACAGCCGCGCCGAAAGGTGCGGCACCAGCTCACCGTCGGCGTTCACCCGCTCCTCGACGTAGGCCAGGTCGCCGTCTTCGACGATCCCGTAAAGCCGTTTGGCGCCGCCGATCAACGCGCCCGATTTGCTGCGTGCCAGCGCATCGGTGACCAGTTCCCAGGAGGCCGGGCCGTGCGGACGCCCGTAGAACAGCTCCACGTAGCCGGTGGAGTGCGCCAGCAGCAGTTCGATGGCCTGGGACTCGTCGGGGTCGTCCGGATCGTCGATGAAACGCCAGAAGCCGGTCTCGCGCAGGGTCGGTTCGGTGGACTCGTCGTCGTCGGAGAGTCGCCAGGACCGCGCTTCCCAGTTCAAGTAGTCGCCGCCGTCGTGGGATACCACGATCTGTTGGCCGAACCGGTAGTCGCCCTGCGCACTGTGTCCCAGCCCGGTGCCGCGCCACACACCGACCAGCGGCAACAGCGCCAACAGTGCGTCATGCAGATTGGCGCCCTCGCGCAGGTTGGCGGTGTCGGCGAACGGCAGGTCGTCGAAGACCGGGATATTGCGCGCGGCGGTCTGCTTGGCCCGCTCCGCAGCGGCGGCTACCGCGCGGTCGCCGGAGCCGCGCTCGACCGGGCGCTCACCGCCGGCCTGCGTGCCCCCGTCGGAACCGCTCACATCTCGTCGGTGATCAGCCGATACAGCGTGTACAGCGCGAACCAGGTGATCAGGCCAGTTGCCGCCACCAGCATCAATTCGAAGAACAACACCACGGGGGAAATTCTAGCGGTGTTCGCGAGGCCGGCGAAGCCGGGTGTGGCGGGGCACCGCCATCAGACCCAGCGGCGCTCGCGAGGCCGGCGAAGCCGGGTGTGGCGGGGCACCGCCGCCTGACCGATCAGGCGACTTTGATGTCCACCTCGTGCAGGCCCGCGCCCGACGGCGTCACCACGGCGTCGCCGTTGCCGGCCGAGGACAGCGCCCGGACCTTCCATGCCCCCGGCGCCGCGAAGAACCGGAAGTCGCCGGTGGCCGAGGCGACGACCTCAGCGGTGAACTCGTCGGAGGAGTCCAGCAGCCGGACGAAGGCGCCAGCGACGGAGGCACCGTTGCTGTCGACCACGCGCCCGGTGATCACGGTCTCCTTCTCCAGGTCGACGTTGGCCGGCAGGGCGAGTCCTTGCTTGGGTCCAGAGCACATATCAGCTTCCCAATTCGATCGGGGCACCCACCAGGGAGCCGTATTCCATCCAACTACCGTCGTAGTTCTTGACATTGCGATGTCCGAGCAGCTCGCGCAGCACGAACCAGGTGTGCGACGAGCGCTCACCGATACGGCAATAGGCGATGGACTCCTTCTCGCCATCGAGGCCGGCGTCGGCATAGAGCTTGGCCAGCTCCTCGTCGGACTTGAAGGTGCCGTCCTCGTTTGCGGCGCGGCTCCACGGCACGTTGATGGCGCTGGGGACGTGGCCGCGTTGCTGGCTCTGCTCCTGCGGCAGGTGTGCCGGGGCCAGAATCTTGCCGGAGAACTCCTCGGGGGAGCGCACGTCGACGAGGTTCTTGGTGTTGATCGCTGCGATCACCTCGTCGCGGCGGGCACGGAGCGACTCGTCGAGCTGCTTGGCGGTGTAGGACGTGGCCGGCCGGCTGACGGTTTCACTCGACAACGGGCGTCCGTCGAGCTCCCACTTCTTGCGGCCGCCGTCGAGCAGCTTGACCGACTCGTGCCCGTAGAGCTTGAAGTACCAGTAGGCGAAGGCGGCGAACCAGTTGTTGTTGCCTCCGTAGAGGATCACAGTGTCGTCGTTGGAGACACCGCGCTCGGAGAGCAGCTTGGAGAACGCGGCCGCGTCGACGACATCGCGCCGTACCGGGTCCTGCAGGTCCTTGCGCCAGTCGAGCCGGATGGCGCCGGGGATGTGGTTGATGTCATAGACGCTGGTGTCTTCGTCGACCTCGACGAAGACGATGCCGGGCGCGTCGAGATTGCTCTCGGCCCAGTCGGTGGAGACCAGGACGTCCGAGCGTGCCATGGTGGGAATCCTTTCGGTTACAACGAGCAAAGAGTGGTGGTCACGCCGCGTTCGGCCGCAGGCGCACGATGAGGGGGTAGAGCTGACAGCCCAGACAGATACCGAACGCGGCGTTGAGGAAGGCCGCGGCCAGGGCGAAGGCGGTCGCGATCAGACCGAGTGTGGGTGCGAAGGCGAAACCTGCGACGCCCAGCACGGCGAACACCAGGCCGACGAGCTGGGCGAAGCGCAGCGGCGCCACCGGCTCACGCTCGCTGACCGGCCCCAGTCGCGGCGCGATGAATCGGGCGAACAACCGCCCGTAGGGGTGGCCGCGGGGCCCCAGCGCCGCGCCGATCGCGAAGACGGCGGCTTGGGCGCCCAGCGCAACGGCTGCGGCCGCCGGGCTGAACTGCGCGGTGAGCAGCACAGCCACCAGTACGGCGGTGGTGATCCAGGCGGCGAATCGGGGACCGCGGACATCTACCTGAGCAGTGTCGGTGTGAGTGTCCTGCATGCAATGCTCCCTGTGTTGTCGTTGCGAATGGCTGGTGGAGGCATGCCACGGCATTCCGGGCGACTCCGATAGCGACGCGAAAACGCGGCGATTCAGCGACAACGACAACAGCAGCAGCCCGCGGTGCGGCACAGGTCGACTGTGCGGCGTTTGGTGAGCACAAGCTCAATGCGGGCGAACACGACGTACAGCCTACCCAACGCAGGGCTGGTCAGGTCAACAGGGGTTCGAGGGCCGAACGCAGGTCCGCAAGCGTCGGGACGCCGCTGGCGCGGTATCGCTGCCGGCCGTTCGTGTCGAAGATCACCGTGGTCGGCAGCGACAACACCGAGAACCTGCGGGCGGCCTCCGGGTTGGCGTCGATGTCGACTTCTTGATGGGGGACACCCCCGAGGTCGTCGCAGACCTTCTCGACCACACGGCGCACCCCGGCGCACGGTCCGCACCATGGCGCGGAGAAGTGCACCACCGCCGGCCGGCCGGGCTCCAGGCCGAGGAAGGCGGCGTCGGCGCCCGCGGTGGAGTCGCTGCTGCTCTCGGGCAGTTCCCGCAAGACTCCGCCGCGCCGGTTCAGCCACCATCCGATCGCCCCGGCGGCCAGCAGGGCGGTGATGATCGCGATGACGCTCATCGCGGGCGGAACTCCGGCAAGGTGACCGTCATGTCGTCGGCGATGCCCTCGATGATCACGTCGGACCCACGGGCGCCCTGGGTGGTCGGGACCACCCCGAACGGCAGCCGCTGCTGGGGCAGGCTGCCACGGAACGCGGTCAGCACCGCGACGCGCTGCTCGTCGGGAACATCCTGATCGGCGGTGTCCGGGCCGGTGAGGATGCCCGTCGGGGTGATGACCAAGGTGCTGTGGTCCGGCCCGGCCATCGACAGGTCCACCGCCACGCTCACCCGCTTGCCGAAGCCCGCGGGGGTGCCGGTGAACACCAGGCCGTGGCTGCTGGAGATTCCGGACTCGGTGGTGCCGCCGGTGTTGTCGTCGGTCTCGGCCGGCGGGGCCTCCACCATCAGGTCGCGGATTCCCAGATAGCGGCCCAAATGCACAGAGCCGATGATAATTCGGCTCTCCAGTTTGGCCACCGGGATCGGAGCGTCGGGCCGGAACCGCCAGGTGGCCTCGGTCAGGTCGACCGAGTGCATGGTGGCCTCGAGCATCGCCTTGCCGATCATCGGCTGCGCGACGGCGGGTGCCTTGATCTCCACTTCGTCGTAGTGATCACGGCGTGCCTGCGGCAGAAATGGGAAGCCCAGGATCGCCACGAACGGGTCCGCGGTGAGGTCGGTGGCCTGGCGTACGGCCCGGGATAATTGGTACTCGGCGTAGACGCCCGCTCCGAAATCGAACCCGGCTACCGCCACGACCAGTGCCGCCATCGCGGCCGACATCCCGATAAGCACCCTGCGCACCGAGTCATTCTGGCAGGTCGCACGCTATCGTTAGAGCACCTGGGACGCTGGAGGGCCTCGTTGGAGCTACTGCTGTTGACTGCTGACATGCACCCCGACGGGGTGTTGCCGTCCCTGTCGCTGCTGGCACACACCGTGCGAACGGCTGCGCCGGAGGTCTCTGCGCTGCTTGAAGCCGGTTCGGCCGAGGTGGTTCTGGTGGACGCGCGCACCGATTTGGCGGGGGCACGTGGGCTGTGCCGGCTGCTGAGTGCCACCGCGGGGTCGGTTCCGGTGGTCGCGGTCGTGACCGAAGGCGGTCTGGTGGCGGTCAACGCCGAATGGGGCATCGACGAGATCCTGCTTCCGGGTACCGGACCGGCGGAGACCGATGCCCGGCTGCGGCTGTTGACGGGCCGGCGCGGCGCACCGGCCGCCGAGCAGGCGTCCGGACAGACCAAGCTCGGTGAGCTGGTGATCGACGAGGGCACCTACACCGCGCGGTTGCGGGGCAAGCCGCTGGACCTGACTTACAAGGAGTTCGAGCTGCTCAAGTACCTCACGCAGCACGTCGGCCGGGTCTTCACCCGGGCGCAGTTGCTGCAGGAGGTGTGGGGCTACGACTTCTTCGGCGGCACACGCACGGTCGATGTGCACGTCCGGCGATTGCGCGCCAAACTCGGGCCGGAATACGAGTCGTTGATCGGCACGGTTCGCAATGTCGGCTACAAGGCGGTCCGGCCGGCGCGGGGACAACACGCCGCGGACGCCGCGAATGACGAAGTGCTCGACGACCTCAACGGTGCCGACGGCGGTGCGCCCGAGTCACTGACCAGTCAGTGACCACTCCGCACTGGCATGGCGCACTGACCGCGGACCAGCAGCGGCAGGTTCGTGAGCTGATCGCCGCCGCCGGCGAGCACGACGGCGTCGCGCCGGTGGGGGAGCAGGTGCTGCGTGAGCTCGCCGCCGCTCGCACCGAACACTTGGTCGTCGCCGACGGTGCCGCCGTGGTGGGTTACCTGAATCTGGCTGCCGGCGACGCGATCCCGATGGCCGAGCTGGTGGTGGCGCCGCCGGCCCGGCGCCGGGGCCTGGGGACGACGATGGCCCGCGCCGCGCTGGGCAGAACCGGCGGCCAGACCCGGTTCTGGGCCCATGGCACCCTGCCCGCCGCCCGCGCAACCGCTCACGCCCTGGGGCTGGTCGCGGTCCGCGAATTGCTGCAGATGCGCAGGTCACTGCGGGGCGTACCGGAGCCGGCGATTCCGCCGGGCGTGTCGATCCGCAGCTATGCGGGCCCCGCCGACGACGCCGAGTTGCTGCGGGTCAACAATGCCGCGTTCGCTTGGCACCCGGAGCAGAGCGGCTGGACGGCGGACGATCTCGCGCAACGGCGCGCCGAGGCCTGGTTCGACCCGGCCGGCCTGTTTCTGGCGTTCGACGGACCGACGCTGCTCGGGTTCCACTGGACGAAGATCCACCGCGGCAAGCCGGGTGCCGAAAGCGCGGGGGAGGTCTACGTCGTCGGGGTCGATCCGGCTGCCCAGGGACGCGGCCTGGGTCGGGTGCTCACCGAGGTGGGGCTGGTTTATCTCGCCGAGCGGCTCGCCGATGTCGACCAGCCGATGGTGCTGCTGTATGTCGAGGCGGACAACACCGCGGCGTTGCGCACCTACGAGCAGTTGGGTTTCGCCGTGTACAGCGTCGACACCGCTTACGCCGCGGTTGACCAGGCCTGACAACTCGCCCAATCAATTCACCACCCGTTCATCTGCCCGGTGGTTGCCATCCATGAGTGCCGCATACGTTCCGGAGTGATCTCAATGCCGAGTGAGAAAGCGAGAACTGATGACACGCACGACGGCGGGTCTTGCGCTGGTGGCAGCCGCTATGACCGGGCTGGCGCTGAGCGGCTGTGGCAGCGACGACAACAGTGCGAGCGCGACGAGCACCGGGATCACCACGGGCGCAGCGGATTCCGCTGAGTGCTCCGGAAAGAGCACGTTGACTGCCGAGGGCTCGACCGCTCAGCAGAATGCGATCGCGGTGTTCAACCAGGTGTGGGGCAAGCAGTGCGCGGGAAAGAACCTGTCCTACAACCCGACCGGTTCGGGCGCGGGCCGCGAACAGTTCATCGCCGGGCACGTCGACTTCGCCGGATCCGATTCGCCGTTGAGCCAAGCGCAGGTGGCCGAGGCCGCTGCCCGGTGCGGCCAGAACCCGGCGTGGCATCTGCCGCTGGTGTTCGGGCCGGTCAGCATCGCCTACAACCTCGACGGGGTGGACAACCTGGTGGTCAACGGCGATGTGCTCGCCGGCATCTTCAGCGGCGGCATCACCCGTTGGGACGACCCCGCGCTGGTCGCCCTCAACCCGGGAACGCAGCTGCCCGCGATGGACATCACGCCGATCTACCGATCGGACTCCTCGGGCACCACCGACAACTTCCAGAAGTACCTCAGCGCCGCAGCGCCGCAGGCCTGGACCAAGGGCGAGGGCAGTGAATTCCAGGGCGGCGTGGGCGAGGGCGCCCAGAAGTCGGCCGGGGTGGTGCAGGCGGTGCAGAGCACGCCGGGTGCCGTCGGCTATGTCGAGAAGGGCTTCGCCGACCAGGCCGGCCTGCTCTCGGCGCTGATCGACTCCGGCTCGGGAGCAGTCGCGGCGACCGATGACACGGCCGGTGCCGCGATCCAGTCCGCCGGATTCCTCTCCGAGGACAGCAACGACATGCGCCTGGACCTGAGGTCGCTGTATGGCACCAAGCAGGCTGCTGCCTACCCGCTAGTCTTGGTGACCTACGAGATCGTCTGTTCGAAGGGCTACGACGCCGACACCTCGGCCGGCGTGAAGTCTTTCCTGCGGTCGGCCTCCACCAGCGGCCAGGGCGAACTGGCCGCTGCCGGATACGTTCGGTTACCGGACCAGTTGAAACGGCGCTTGAGTGCCGCCATCGACGCGATCCAGTAGGCGGCGTCCCGCGAGCGATCAGGGGGTGTCAAGCATCGCCGACTCGTCTGTGTCAACGCCTGCGTCATCGGTGACATCGAGGACGGTGCGTTCCGCCGCAAGCCGCCTTCAGGACCGGATATTCCGGCTGTCCGCGGCCGGCTCGGCGGTGCTGATCATCGTCGTGATCACGGCTGTCGGGGGTTTCCTGCTGCTGCGCGCGATACCGGCGCTGCAGCGCAACCGGGAGAACTTCTTCACCTACGGCGGCAGTTGGGTCACCACCGACACCTCCGCCATGCATTTCGGCATCGCCGAGATGCTGCAGGTGACGGTGTTCGTCTCGCTGTTCGCCCTGTTGCTGGCCATGCCGGTTGCCCTGGGTGTGGCGGTCTATCTCGCCGAATACGCGCCCCGGCGCCTCGTCGGGCCGCTGGGATACATGGTGGAACTGCTGGCCGCGGTGCCGTCGATCATCTACGGGGCGTGGGGGCTGTACGTGCTCGCTCCGCGGTTGCGGGGCACCGCGCTGTGGCTCAACGAACACCTCGGCGGGTTCTTCCTGTTCGCGACCGGCAACGCCTCGGTTGCCGGCGGCGGCACCATCTTCACCGGCGGAATCGTGCTGGCGGTGATGATCCTGCCGATCATCACCGCCGTCACCCGAGAGGTGTTGGCCCAGACACCCCGTGGCCAGATCGAGGCCGCCCTGGCGCTGGGGGCGACTCGCTGGGAGGTGGTCAAGATGGTGGTGTTGCCGTTCGGCCGCTCCGGCTACATCAGTGCCGCGATGCTCGGTCTGGGCCGCGCGCTCGGTGAGACGGTCGCCCTGCTGATCATCTTGCGTTCCACCCAGAAGGCGTTCAACTGGTCGCTGTTCGACGGCGGTTCCACCTTCGCCACCAAGATCGCCGCCACCGCATCGGAGTTCAACGACCAGTACAAGGCGGGCGCCTACATCGCGGCCGGGCTGGTGCTGTTCGTGCTGACGCTGATCGTCAACGCGCTGGCGCGCATTGCGATCACCCGAAAGGTTCCGTCATGACCGCGTTGCTGGACCGGCCCGTCAAACCGCGCACGTTCGCCGGGGTGGGCCCGCGCCGGCGGATGGCCAATGCGATTGCCACGGTGCTGGTGACCCTCGCGATGGCCTTGGCTCTGGTGCCGCTGGTCTGGGTGATGTACTCAGTGCTCCGACTCGGTTTGGGCGCCGTGTCCTCCAGCGACTGGTGGACGCACTCGCAGGCCGGCATGACCGCATTCGTGGCCGGCGGCGGTGCCTACCATGCGATTGTCGGGACGCTGCTGCAAGGACTGCTGTGCGCCGCAATCTCCATCCCGATCGGTATCTTCGTGGCTATCTACCTGGTCGAATACGGCGCCGGCACCAGGCTGGGCAAGCTTGCGACGTTCGCCGTGGACATCCTGACCGGGGTGCCGTCGATTGTCGCGGCGCTGTTCATCTATGCCCTGTGGGTCGCCACCCTCGGGTTTCAGCGATCCGGTTTCGCGGTGTCGCTGTCGTTGGTGCTGCTGATGGTGCCGGTGATCGTGCGGGCGACCGAGGAGATGCTGCGGATCATTCCGATGGACTTGCGCGAAGCCAGCTACGCGTTGGGGGCGCCGAAGTGGAAGACCATCACCAGCATCGTGCTGCCCACCGCGTTGTCCGGGATCGTCACCGGGATTCTGCTGGCGCTGGCCCGGGTCATGGGCGAAACCGCGCCGCTGTTGATTCTGGTCGGCTATTCGCAGGCGATGAATTTCGATATGTTCCACGGCTTCATGGGATCGTTGCCGGGGATGATGTACGACCAGACGTCGGCGGGCGCCGGCGCCAGTGCAGTTCCGACAGACCGTCTCTGGGGCGCTGCTCTGACGCTGATCCTGCTGATCGCGATACTCAACGTCGCGGCCAGGTTCGGGGCGCGCATCTTCGCGCCCAAGAAGTTCTAGATCTGACTCGGCAACACCTCGCGGTGGGCGAACAAGGAGAGCTGCACGGTGGCTAAAAGGTTGGACCTGGCCGACCTCAACATCTACTACGGGTCGTTTCATGCGGTGGCCGACGTGACGTTGTCGGTCGCGCCGCGAAGCGTCACCGCGTTCATCGGGCCTTCGGGATGCGGGAAGTCGACGGTGCTGCGCACCCTCAACCGGATGCACGAGACCACTCCCGGGGCCCGGATCGAGGGCACGGTGCTGCTCGACGGCGAGGACATCTACCTGCCCGGAATCGACCCGGTGGGCGTTCGGCAGGCAGTCGGCATGGTGTTCCAGCGTCCAAATCCGTTTCCCACCATGTCGATTCGGGACAACGTGGTGGCCGGCCTCAAACTGCAGGGCATCCGCAACCGCCGTGCGCTCGATGAAACCGCGGAATTCTCGCTGCGCGCCGCCAACCTGTGGAACGAGGTCAAGGACCGGCTGGACCGGCCCGGCGGCGGGCTGTCGGGTGGTCAGCAACAGCGGTTGTGCATCGCTCGCGCCATCGCGGTCCAGCCCGACGTGCTGCTGATGGATGAGCCATGCTCGGCCTTGGACCCCATCTCCACGATGGCCATCGAAGAGCTGATCGCCCAGCTCAAGCAGGAATACACCATCGTCATCGTGACTCACAACATGCAGCAGGCGGCGCGGGTGAGCGACCAGACGGCGTTCTTCAATTTGTCCGGCGCCGGGAAGCCGGGCCGCTTGATCGAGATCGACGGGACCGAGAAGATCTTCTCCAACCCGACTTTCAAGGAAACCGAGGACTACATCTCCGGCCGCTTCGGCTGACCGTGGCGCGGTCGCGTAGCCGGCTTGGCCGAGCAGGCTGGGCGCGCCTATCCTTGCCGGAGTGTCCGAGCCGTCCGTAGCACAGTTGCGCACGCAGCTCGACGGCCTCACCATCCGCGATGCCGCCTACTTTCGCCGACGGCTCAAGGATCTGCGCGGCGACCAACCGGAGAAGCTCCGACAGCTGGCTGAACGGATGAGCGCCGCACAGGCGCTGATCGCGCAGCGGCGCGCCGCCGTACCGCCCATCAGCTATCCCGACCTGCCGGTCAGTGCCCGTCGCGACGAGATCGCCGCGGCGATCAGTGCTCATCAGGTGGTGGTGGTGGCCGGTGAGACCGGCTCGGGCAAGACCACCCAACTGCCCAAGATCTGCCTGGAACTGGGTCGCGGAATCCGGGGCACCATCGGCCACACCCAGCCGCGGCGGCTGGCCGCCCGCACTGTCGCCGCTCGCGTTGCCGAGGAACTGGCCACCCCGCTCGGCGACGTCGTCGGTTATGCGGTCCGTTTCACCGACCGGGTCTCCGACCGCACCCTGATCAAGTTGATGACCGACGGCATCCTGCTCGCCGAACTGGAACGCGATCGGCGGCTGCTGCGGTATGACACCTTGATCATCGACGAAGCCCATGAGCGCAGCCTCAACATCGACTTTCTGCTGGGCTACCTGCGCGAGCTGCTGCCGCGCCGCCCGGACTTGAAGGTGATCATCACTTCGGCCACCATCGAACCCCAACGTTTCGCGGCGCACTTCGCCGGACCCGACGGCGCCAGCGCGCCGATCGTCGAGGTGTCCGGCCGCAGCTATCCGGTCGAAATCCGCTACCGCCCACTGGAACTGCCCGTGGTGGGTGACGCCGACGACGACCCGGACGACCCGGACCACGAGATCATTCGCACCCAGACCCGCGACGAGATCGAGGCCATCGTCGATGCGGTGCACGAGCTTTCCGCCGAACCGCCGGGCGACATCCTGGTGTTCCTGTCCGGTGAGCGTGAGATCCGGGACACCGCAGAAGCCCTCGGCGGCCAGCCCAACACCGAGATTCTTCCGCTGTATGCGCGGCTGTCCACCGCCGAACAGCAGAAGGTGTTCGCACCGGCGCGCACCGGCCGGCGGATCGTGCTGGCCACCAACGTGGCGGAGACCTCGCTGACCGTGCCGGGAATCCGTTACGTCATCGATCCGGGTAACGCCCGGATCTCGCGCTACAGTCGCCGGCTGAAGGTGCAACGGCTGCCGATCGAACCCATCTCGCAGGCTTCAGCCGCGCAGCGCAGCGGCCGGTGCGGGCGCACCGCTCCGGGGGTGTGCATCCGGCTCTACAGCGAGGCGGACTTCGAGGCCCGCCCGCGCTACACCGATCCCGAAGTGTTGCGTACCAACCTGGCTGCGGTGCTGCTTCGGATGGCGTCGCTGCGGCTGGGCGCGGTCGAAGACTTCGGTTTTCTCGACCCACCCGACGCTCGCAGCATCCGCGACGGCGTCCAACTGCTGGTCGAGCTCGGTGCCTTCAACGCAAACGGGGCGATCACCGACGTCGGCCGCCGGCTCGCCCGGCTTCCGGTGGATCCGCGACTGGGCCGGATGATCGTGGCGGCCGAGACCGAGGGCTGTGTACGCGAAGTGCTGGTGCTCGCGGCCGCGCTGACCATCCCCGACCCGCGCGAGCGGCCCATCGATCGTGAGGAGGCCGCCCGGCAGAAACACGCCCGGTTCGCCGACGACGACTCCGACTTCATCGCCTACCTCAACTTGTGGTCATATCTGTCCGAGCAGCGCAAAACGCTGAGCGGCAGTGCCTTCCGCCGGATGTGCCGAAATGAGTTCCTGCACTACCTGCGAATCCGGGAATGGCAGGACCTGGTCGGTCAGTTGCGCAGCATCGCCGGCGACGTCGGCATCCGTGACACAGCCGGCAAGCCGGCCGAACCCGCGGCCATCCATGCCGCGCTGCTGGCCGGTCTGCTGTCGCACGTCGGGATGCGGCGTTCCGACGGCCGCGAATACGCCGGCGCGCGGAACTCGAAATTCGTTCTCGCCCCCGGCTCGGTGCTGGCCAAACGGCCGCCGCGCTGGACCATGGTGGCCGAACTGGTGGAAACCAGCCGGTTGTTCGGGCGGACCGCCGCGCGCATCCAACCGGAGACCGTCGAACGGGTGGCCGCCGATCTGGTCCAGCGCAGCTACAGCGAACCGCACTGGGACGCCAAGCGCGGCGAAGTGATGGCCTTCGAAAAGGTGACGCTCTACGGCCTGCCGCTGGTCACGCGCCGGCGGGTCGGCTACGCGAGGGTGGAACCGGTGGTGGCCCGGGAGATGTTCATCCGGCATGCGCTGGTGGAGGGCGAGTGGACGGCCCGGCACCGCTTCCTGGCCGACAACGCGGCGTTGCGCACCCAACTGCAGGAGTTGGAGGACCGGCTTCGGCGCCGTGATCTGATCGTCGACGACGACACCGTTTATGACCTCTACGACGCCCGGATCCCCGCAGAGGTGGTGTCGGCACGACACTTCGACAGCTGGTGGAAACGGCAGCGGCAGGACACACCGGAACTGCTGACGTTCACCCGCGACGAGCTGCTGCGCACCGACGAGACGCTCGGCGCGGATCGGCCGGACAGGTGGGCGACCGCGGATCTCGCGTTGCCGTTGAGCTACCGCTTCGAGCCGGGCGCCGCCGACGACGGCGTCACCGTCCATGTGCCGATCGACGTCCTGGCCCGGCTTCACGGCGACGAGTTCGACTGGCAGGTACCTGCGTTACGAGAAGAGCTGGTCACCGCCCTGATCCGGTCCTTGCCGAAGGAGTTGCGGCGCAACTTCGTGCCGGCACCCGACACCGCCCGCGCCGTGCTGTCGGTCATCGGCACGTCGACCGAACCGCTGTTGCAGGCCCTGGCCGGCGAACTGCGCCGCCGCACCGGGGTGCTCGTGCCGGTCGACGCCTTCGACATGACCACGTTGCCGGCGCACCTGCGGGTCACCTTCGCCGTGGAAGCCGCCGACGGCACCGAGCTGGCCCGCGGCAAGGATCTGGCTGCCCTGCAGGATCGACTGTCGGCATCGGCTCGTGCGGCGATCGCCGATGCGGTCGGCGCGGAGTTGGAGCGCACCGGGCTGCGCGGCTGGCCGGATGACCTCGACACTCTTGCGCAGACCGTCCAGCGGGTGGTGGCCGGACGCGCCGTGCGCGGTTTCCCCGCCTTCGTCGACGCCGGCGCCGATGCCGAGCTGCGGGTGTTCGCCACCGAGGCACAACAGCGCGGCGCGCTCGGCCCGGGCATCCGCAGACTGTTGCGTTGTGAGATCCCGTCGCCGGTCAAAGCGGTTGAGCGTCAGCTTGATTCGCAGACCCGCCTGATGCTCAAAGCCAACCCGGACGGGTCACTGCAGGCGTTGATCGAGGACTGTGCCGACGCTGCCACCGACGCCTTGGTCCCCGCGCCGGTGTGGACGCGAGACGAGTTCGTCGCGCTGCGCAAGCGGGTGGCTGCAGCCTTGGTCGCGACCACGGCCGACGTCGTCACCCGGGTGGCACAGGTGCTGGCCGCGGCCCGGGAAACCCAGGTGGCGCTGCCGGCGCAGCCGCCGGCGGCTCAGGCCGAGTCGATCGCCGATATCACCGGGCAGTTGGAGGCATTGCTGGCACCGGGGTTCGTCACCGCCACGGGGCGCGCACATCTGGGGGACCTCACCCGCTACCTCGCCGCGATTCGCCGCCGGTTGGAGCAGTTGCCCCGCGCGCTGCAGGCCGACCGGGACCGGATGGCGCGGGTGCAGGGGGTGCAACAGGCCTACCAGGACCTGCTGGCGGTTCTGCCCGCGGCACGTCGCCAGGACGCCGCGGTGCGTGAGATCGCCCGCCAGATCGAAGAACTGCGGGTGAGTCTGTGGGCTCAGCAACTCGGAACCCCGCGCCCGGTGAGCGAACAGCGGATCTACCGGGCGATCGACGCGCTACTCGCTTGACGGCAGGGTGTGCTCGTCCGGGAACTTGCCGGTGGCCTGGAAGATCACCCGGCGGGCGACCTCGACAGCGTGATCGGCGAACCGCTCGTAGAACCGGCCGAGCAGCGTGACGTCGACGGCGGCGGCCACGCCGTGCCGCCACTCCTTGTCCATCAGCACCGAGAACAGATGCCGGTGCAGGTCATCCATCGCGTCGTCTTCTTCGCGGATCCGGGCGGCCTTCTCCGGGTCCCGCGACAACAGCACCTCCTGTGCGCTGTTACCCAGCTCGACTGCGAGCCTGCCCATTTCAGCGAAGTAGCCGTTCACTTCCTCGGGCAGTGCGTGCTGGGGATGGCGACGGCGGGTGATCTTGGCGACGTGCAGGGCCAGGGCGCCCATCCGGTCGATATCGGCGACCATCTGAATGGAGCTGACGATGGCGCGCAGATCCCCGGCAACCGGTGCCTGCAACGCCAGGAGCACAAACGAGCTCTCCTCGGCGCGGGTGCTCATCGCGGCGATTCTCTCGTGATCGGTGATCACCTGTTCGGCCAGCATCAGGTCGGCTTGCAGCAGGGCCTGAGTGGCGCGTTCCATGGCTGCCCCGGCCAATCCGCACATCGTGCCGAGCTGTTCGGCGAGATCCGAGAGTTGCTCATGGTACGCGGTTCGCATGCCCTCAAGACTAGCCGTGGACGGCGGTCCGCGTGGATCGGGCGGAGCCGGATGCTACTCGCAGGTTGTGTCGGCGGCGTTGGTGACGGTCAGGTCGTCGGGGAGTTCGGTCGGCTCGGCGCTGGTGTTGCGGGTGAGCTGGACGTTGATCTGCGAGCCGCTGGCCGCCGGCTTGGTCACGGTGCGAAAGTCCGATCCCAGGACCACTCGCACGATGTTGCCCAATCCGCTGACCCGCTCGATGGGGGCGTCTGACAGCGCCGAGGACACCGTCGCCGCCGCCTGCTCGTTGCCGGGGGAGAACAACACCTTGGTGGCCTTGACGGTGCCGGGATAGTCGTCGGCGTTGTCGACGTTGAAGCCCCACTGCTGCAGGCGTTCGGAGGTGCCGCCCGCCAGGCCGGCCTGCTCGGTGGCGTTGGAAACCCGCACGTTGACCTCGGCGGGTGAGGTGGTGACGGCGCGCACCTGCTCGCTGAGTGGCCTGGCCGGCGACTCGGGCGCCGACGTGGATGGGGCTGTCGGGCTCAGCGCCGTGGTGGTGGGGACGGAGGTGGCGTTGTGGTCGTTCTCGCCCGGCAACGGGTCGTCGTTGATGATGGCGTCGAACAGGGCCCGAACGTCGTCCATGCGCGGGACCTCGTCGCCGTTCTCGTCGGTCTCGCTGGTCGGCACCGTCACGAACGTGATGTGCCCGGCGGCGACTTTCTGCAGCGACTGGCCGAGGTTCACCAGGTCCTTGGTGGTCACGTTGTCCACAGAGCTGTCGCCGATGAACATGTTGACCACGTTGTTGAGCTTGGTCGGGGAGAAGAAGGTGTTGGTGGAGATCAGCGAGCGCAGCAACGACGACAAGAACAGCTGCTGGCGCTTGATGCGGCCGTAGTCGCCGTTGTCCTCGGTGGTGACGTGGCGGGCCCGCACGTAGTTCAGCGCGGTCGCGCCGTTGACCCGCTGGCGTCCGGTGTTCTCCAGCACACTGCCCAGCACCAAGTCGTACAGCGGGCTCGGGGTGCACACCTCTACGCCGCCCAGGGCGTCGACCATCTTGCCGAATCCGACGAAGTCGACCGCCATGAAGCGATTGATCGCCAGCCCGGACAGCTTCTGGATCTCCTTGACCAGACACTTCGGGCCGCCGAAGGCGTACGTCGAGTTCAGCTTCGTCTCGGTGTAGACCAGCTCACTGCCGTAGCTACCGGTTTCCTCGTCGTAGACCGGACCGTAGACACCGGTCGCGGAGTTCCACGCCTCGCACTGGATCGGGGTGATCGCCAGGTCCCGCGGGAAGGAGACCACCACCACACGTTTACGGTTCGCCGGGATGTTGACCAGCATGATGGTGTCCGAGCGGGCGCCCTCGGCGTCGTCGGTGGTTCCGGCGCCGATGCTGCTGTTGGCGCCGGCCCGGGTGTCGGCGCCGACGATCAGGAAATTCTCATCGCCGTACTGGCCGGCCGCGTCGAGGATGTCGTGCGAATCGGGATCCAGGGCGCTGATGTGGTTGAGGCTGCGGTTCTTCGAGCTGCTCCACTGCCAGGCCGAACCGGTCAACACCAGGGCAAGGATCGCCAGCATCGCCGCGGCGGCCCGGCCCGCGGCCTTGGCCCGACGGTGCGGCGCGCGCGGTTCGTCCTCGTCCGGTTCGGCGTAGCGATGCGGGCCGACCGGGTCCAGCGGAATCTCCGGTGCCACGTCGGGGAGCTCGGTGGTCGCGGACAACCCGTCCCAATCGGGGCTGTCGGCCGGATCCAGCGACGTGCCGTGAATACGGCCGAGGTCGGGCACCTCGGAGGGGTAGGCCACCGCGGCGATGTCGGGCATCACGTCGGGCAGCTCGAGCGCCGGGGCGGGCGCGGCCGGCGGCTCGGAAGCGGGGTCGGGCCCATCGGTCTGCGTCGGCGGTGCCTGGGGAGGCAGGGCCGCGGCGGCCCGGCGCTGGCTGCGGCCGCCGGACGGTGGAGCGCCGGCGTTGACCTTGGCGATCAGGTCGGCAACGCTCACCGAGCCGTTGCCGGCGTCGCGTCGCCGCCCCGGGGTGCGCCGATGCGAGGCAGGCGCGTCCGCCGGGTCCCGCCAGCGTTCCCACGGCGCGGGTCCGGGCGGAGTTATCGTCATCAGCTGATGGTCGCCGTCTTGGCCCTCCGGCGTCCCAGGGCCAGGAGTGGCGTTATCGCCGTCACTCATGTCCTCAGGGGCCTCCGAGTCCTCGGTACCGGGGTGCGTCGCTCGCACTGCGGCGCGGTGCGGATGGTCGGCATGCGTTCCGCACCGGCTTCTGCTCCTGCAGGGACGATCCCTGCCGGAACAACAAGTTCCTTATTCTACTGAGAACCTTCTAGACACGCGATGTCGACAAAGTCTCATTTCAGCCACCCGAATGCATAATGTCAGCTCCCGCCGGTACGGCACAGTCGTCGGGGTCCGCCAGCCACCCTTCGGGCAGGGTGACCTTGGCCGGCGACCCCTGGCGCCCGCGCGGCCCGGTCGCAGCGGCCGGGAAGGGGATGGATGCGTCCAGCTGCGTCAGCAGTTCGTCGAGCTGGGCCAGTGTGGTCACCAGCGCCAGCTCGCGCCGCAGCCCGGAGCCGGCCGGGAAGCCGTGCAGGTACCAGGCGATGTGCTTGCGGATCTCGCGCATGCCCTTGTCCTCGCCGAAATGCAGCGCCAGCAGCTGGCCGTGGCGGCGGATGATGTCGGCGACTTCGCCCAGCGTGGGCGGGGTCGGGGCCGGCCGGCCCGCGAAGGCCGCTGAGAGCTCGCCGAACAACCAGGGGCGTCCGAGGCAGCCGCGGCCGATGACCACACCGTCGCAGCCGGTGGCCGCCATCATGGCCAGCGCGTCGCCGGCTTCGAAGATGTCCCCGTTGCCCAGCACCGGTATCGAGCGCACCTGCGCCTTGAGTGCGGCGATCTGCTCCCAGTCCGCGGTGCCGGAGTACCGCTGCGCCGCGGTCCGGGCGTGCAGCGCCACAGCCGCGGCCCCTTCGGCCTCCGCGATACGCCCGGCGTCGAGATGGGTGTGGGTCGCGTCGTCGATCCCGATCCGGAACTTGACGGTCACCGGGATACCGGCGCCGGCGGCGCCCCGGACCGCCGCCGCGACGATCTTGCCGAACAGCCGACGCTTATAGGGCAGCGCCGACCCGCCGCCGAGACGCGTCACCTTAGGCACCGGGCAGCCGAAATTCATGTCGATGTGGTCGGCCAGGCCCTCCTCGGCGATCATCTTCGCCGCGGCGTAGGTGGTGTCGGGGTCCACGGTGTAGAGCTGCAGCGAACGGGGGGACTCGTCGGGCGCGAACGTCGTCATGTGCAGGGTGGCGGGGTGCCGCTCGACGAGTGCCCGCGCGGTCACCATCTCGCAGACGTAGAGCCCGCTGACCGTTCCGGCTCGGGACCTCTCGAGCTCTCGGCACAGCGTTCGGAAGGCCACGTTGGTCACGCCGGCCATCGGGGCCAGCACCACGGGGCTGGCCAACTCGATCGAGCCGATGCGCAGCGCGCGCCGCGCACCCGGGCGCATGTCACCGCGTGCGGTAGGTGCCCCCGGGCCGCCGTTACCGACTACGGTGCTGATGGCTCCAGCACCTTCTTGGCGGCGCGTTTCTCGGCCATCTTGGCCTCCCGCTCGAGCCGGCGCTGCTTGGCGGTCTCGAACTTGGCGCACGTCTCGTCCAGTTCGGCGACGATCTGGCCGATCTTGTCCTGGTAGCGGGCGGCTTCGCCGGTGAACTCGCGCTCGAGGATGCCCCACTTCTTCAGCACCGGCATCACCACGTCGTCGCGGTGAATGATCGGGTCGTAGACACCGCCGACGGCGATGATCACGGCCTTGCGGCGGAACTCCGGCACCACGAAGCCGGGCATCTGGAAGTTGGCCAGCACGCGGTGCAGCGAGTACATCGCCCGATCCGGCGCGATATCGAAGCCGACGGCGCTGAGGTCGCGGTAGAAGATCATGTGCAGGTTCTCGTCGTGCGAGATACGTGCGAGCATCTGGTCGGCGATCGGGTCGTTGCACGCCCGGCCCGTGTTCCGGTGCGAGATCCGGGTCGCCAGTTCCTGGAAACTCACATAGACGACCGAGTCGAAGAGGCTCTCGGCGAACAGGTCGTCCTGGACCTGGTGGTTCTGGCCGGGGCTGAAGCCGCGGTTGACGGTCTCCATCCGCAGGGTCTCCAGCTCGATCGGGTCGCAGTTGCGGGTCACCACGAGGTAGTCGCGCAGGGCGATGCCGTGCCGGTTCTCCTCAGCGGTCCAGCGGTTGACCCAGGTACCCCACGGGGCGTCCATGGTGAAGTTCATGGCGATCTCGCGGTGGTAGGACGGCAGGTTGTCCTCGGTCAGCAGGTTCTGCACCATCGCGGTCCGCGCCACTTCGGACAGCTTGGACTGCTCGGGGTCCCAGTCCTGGCCGCCGAGGGCGTAGTAGTTCTTCCCCTCCGACCAGGGCACGTAGTCGTGCGGGTTCCAGTCCTTGCTCATCGAGAGGTGTCGGTTGAGCAAGTCCTCCACGACCGGTTCGAGCTCGTGCAGCAACTCCAGGTCGGTCAATTCCCGTGCCATGCCAGCTCCCCAGGTATCTGTGTCCACTAGTTGCAGGCAATATATCTGTGTCTGACGGTAGCATCAAGTTTTCGCCGGGCGTGTTCCGGCGGGTATCGGGTGGGGTCCTACCGTTCTGCCTGCGTGCTGAGCATCATGTCGACGCAGAAGTCGATGAATTGCGTGCGGTCGGCATCGAGGGTTCCGGCCAGATAGTTACTGAACAGGGCGGTCAGTGCCCCGATCAGGCCGGTGGCGACCATCTGCTGGAACGCCGGTTCGCTCCACTGGGTCAGAGTCCGCTGGACCATCGCGATGAACGTCGGCATCCACCTGGCCCCGGAGTGGGTCAGCACCGGCTCGCTCTCCGGGGCGAGCAACAGCACGCGGCCGCGCACCGGGTCGTCGACCATCAGGGACACGAAGCATTCCACGGCTTCGCGCGGCGTTCGGGTCGCCAGCAGCGCCGTCATCGCTCGGGTACACACGTCGTCGTAGACGCTGCGGACGAACTCGTCGCGGTCGGCGAAGCTCTCGTAGAAGTAGCGTTCAGTCAATCCGGCCGCGCGGCACGCCGAGCGGACGGTCAACGCGGGTCCCCGCTCGTCGCCGAGCAGCTGCACCCCCGCGGCGATGAATTCGTCTCGCCGCAGCGCTTGACGCTCTGCCAGCGGGACCCCGGACCAGCGGTCCCGGCGTTGACCGGGGGGCAAGTCGTCTCCTAGGGTTAATTCTGAAAACAGCTGTATTCAAAGTTGCCCACGCGGGGTGGGAATCTCCAATCATGACCCATGGCCCACCCGGTCGTGGCGTGCAGGTAACCAGCATCACTGCCCGAGTCTCCAGGGCGCCCTTCCTGCCCTTGCCGCCCGTCCGGGGCGTGTCGACGGCCCCGTCCCGGCGACCGTGTTGGTCCAGACAATAAGGCCCGCTGCTCGGCGTGCGGCGCTCTTGACTCTGCGCTCGCTACTGCGGAATAGTGTTCTTCGGAAAAAAGAATGCCATATGTTGTCCGGACAAATCCGGGATCCCGGTGCGAGCCGGGGGCCGGGTTGCGGGTCTGTGCCAGGTGAAAGCGGGTCATGGCCGATCACTCCACTCCTCCCACCCTGCCGAGTGGCCTCCTGAGCCTGACCGGCCGGATCGTGGTGGTCTCGGGCGCCGGGGGCGGTGGTATCGGCACGGCGGTGGTCGCGATGGCCGCGCAAGCCGGCGCGACCGTGATCGCGGTGAGTCGCTCGCGGGACAATCTCGACGAGCACATCGCGCCGCTGGCCGACCGGGGTCTTTCCGTGCTGCCGGTGGCTGCCGACGCGTCGACCGACGAGGGTGTTGCCGCGGTGCTGGATGCCGCGCGCCGCGCCGACGGCCGGCTCTACGGACTGGTCAACGTCGCCGGGGGAGCCGAGCCGTCGACCTGGATGCCTTCGACCAGGGTGGACCGCGCCGACTGGCGCCAGATCTTCACACACAACCTGGAGACCGCCTTCTTCATGAGCAGCGCGGTCGCGAGGGAGTTGGTGGCCGCGCAGCTGCCCGGCTCGATCGTGTCGATCTCCTCGATCAGCGGGATGAACACCGCGCCGTTCCACATCGCCTACGGCACCGCCAAGGCTGCCATCGTCGCGATGACCCGCACCATGGCCGTGGAGTTGGCCGCGGCGGGAATCCGGGTCAACGCGGTGGCGCCCGGCGTCACCAACACGGCCGCCTCGGCCGCCTACGTCGATGAGGATCCGGATCGTGACCTGCGGGCGATCGCCATGGGGCGGCGCGGGCGGCCCGAGGAACAGGCCGGGCCCATCGTGTTTCTGCTGTCCGACCTGGCCGGCTACATCACGGGGCAGACCTTGCTCGTCGACGGCGGCCTCAACCTCAAATGGAGTCACCTCGATGCCGACAACACCTCGTTGTTCCTCAAAGACGACACCTTCCGTGCGGCGATAAGGAGGATGTGATGACCGATCCGGTCAAGGAGCCGGCCGAAGAGCTGGCCGACCCGGTCACGATCGGCGTCGAGGCCTACACGTCGCAGCACTACGCCCGCGCCGAACGAGACAAGTTGTGG
Source organism: Mycolicibacter engbaekii (assembly GCF_002101585.1). Classification (GTDB taxonomy): domain Bacteria; phylum Actinomycetota; class Actinomycetes; order Mycobacteriales; family Mycobacteriaceae; genus Mycobacterium; species Mycobacterium engbaekii. Next base: position 77,494 of record NZ_LQOT01000069.1, read on the forward strand.
CGCAAGGTATGGCAGCAGGTCGGCCGGGTCGAAGAGTTGCCGGAGGTGGGCAGTTACCTCACCTATGACATCCTCGACGATTCGATCCTCGTCGTCCGTACCGGACCCGACGAGTTTCACGCTCACCACAACGTCTGCATGCACCGTGGCCGCCGCTTGGTCGACACCCCCGCCGGGGCAAAGAACGCCTGTGCGCGCACCCGCAAGTCGTTCGTCTGCGGATTCCACGGCTGGACCTACGGACTCGACGGGGCCTGCACCCACATTCGTGAACAGGACGACTGGCAGGGCACGCTGACACCCGCCAACACCCACCTGGGTTCGGTGCGGGTCGACACCTGGGGCGGCTGGCTGTGGATCAACATGGATCCCGACGGCGAATCGCTGGCCGACTACCTGTATCCGGCCGCCAAGGTCCTCGAGCCGTTCGGTCTGGAGAACATGCGCTACAAGTGGCGCAGATGGCTGGAGTTCGACTGCAATTGGAAGGTCGCCATGGAGGCCTTCAACGAGACCTACCACGTCTATACAACCCATCCGGAGTTCAACAAGTTCGGTGAGTTCAAGGGCTGGGCGCGGGTGCAGGGCAAGCACAGCAACCTCGGTTACGACGCGCCCGACGATCTGGAGGCGACCAAGTCCAAGATTCGGCTGGGGACCGGCGCCGATCCGCGGGTGTCGACCGCGGAGATGCAGGTCTACACCATGGAGGAGACCAACGCCACCACCACCGCAACCCTGGTGAACGCTGCCAAGCGACTGGTCGATGAGCTGCCCGAGGGCACGCCGGCCGACAAGGTCCTCGAACACTGGCTCGTGTCGGCGCGCCGCGACGACGCCGCCCGCGGGGTCATCTGGCCGACGATTCCCGCCGACGTGCTCGGTCAGGCCGGCACCGCCTGGCAGATCTTCCCGAACTTCCAGATCGGCCAGGGGCTCACCAGCGCCCTGTGCTACAGCGCGCGGCCGCACCCCAGCTACAACCCCGACAAGTGCATCTTCGAAGTCTCGGTGTTCGAACTCTTTCCCAAAGGCGAAGAACCGCAGACGGAATGGGAGTACACGCCGGTGGGCGACCCGGGCTGGCGCTCGGTTCTCCCACAGGACTTCTCCAACATGGCAGCGGTGCAGCAGGGGATGAAATCCCTCGGCTATCCCGGCGCCAAACCCAACCCCTACCGGGAGCGCGCCATCGTCAACCTGCACCACCAGCTGTCGAAATACATGGGCGACGGTGCGCCTCAAGAAATCCCGACAGGAACTGATCGATGACGAACTGCTCGCCTACCGAAACCCCCGACGACTTCGACATCGAGGCGATGCGGCGCAAGTACGCCGCCGAACGCGCCAAACGCGTTCGTTCCGACGGTGCCCAGCAGTACCTCGAACTCAAGAATGACTTCGTGGAGTTCGCCGAGGACGATCCCCACACCGAGGTGACCCCGCGTGACCCCATCGATGCCGATATCGAGGTCGTCGTCCTCGGCGGGGGCATCTCCGGGCTGCTCGCCGGCGCCTACCTGAAGAAGGCAGGCGTTCCCGAGGTGCGGATCATCGAGATGGGCGGCGACTTCGGCGGTGTCTGGTACTGGAACCGGTTCCCCGGAATCCAGTGCGACAACGACGCGTATTGCTACATCCCGATGCTCGAAGAGCTCGACTTCATCCCGTCCAAGAAATTCGCCGACGGCGCCGAGATCTTTCAGCACTGCCAGAACATCGGAAAGCACTTCGGCCTCTATGACGGGGCGATCTTCTCGACCCAGGTGCGCACCGCCCGCTGGGACGAGGAGATCAAGCGCTGGCGGCTGACGACCAATCGGGGCGACGACCTGCGGGCGCGTTTCGTGGTGATGGCACAGGGCTCCTACAACCGGCCCAAGTTTCCCGGGATCGAGGGAATCAAGGACTTCATGCAGGCGGGTGGCCACGTCTTCCACTCGGCACGCTGGGATTACGACTACACCGGCGGCGACGCGAGCGGCGGCCTGCACAAGCTGGCGGACAAACGCGTGGCGCTGGTGGGCACCGGTGCGACAGGTGTGCAGCTGGTCCCGCACCTGGGGCGGGATGCCAAGCACCTCTACGTTTTTCAGCGCACCCCGTCGTCGGTCGATTTTCGTGGCAACGAGCCCACCGACCCGCAGTGGGTCGCGTCGCTGCAACCGGGCTGGCAGGCCGAACGCAAGCGCAACTTCCACCGCTGGTCGCCGTTCGAAGGCGTGGTATTCGACGCCCCCGATATGGTGTGCGACTTCTGGACCGAGTTGGGGCGCAACCTGACCGCTCGCATCGGCGCCTGCCCCGACCCGACGGCTCTGGGCGTCGAGGAGATCATGGCGATGCGGGAGGAGGAGGACTACAAGATCATGGAGCGGCTGCGCCGCCGCATCGACGGGATCGTCGAGGATCCGCAGACCGCTGAGGCGCTGAAGCCCTATTACCGATTCATGTGTAAGCGTCCGACCTCCAGCGACACCTACCTGCCCGCGTTCAATCGGCCCAACGTCACCCTGGTCGACGTGGCTGAATCCAAGGGCGTCGACAAGCTCACCGAGAAGGGCATTGTCGCGGGTGGCGTCGAGTACGAAGTCGACTGCGTCATCTTCGCCAGCGGGTTCGAGATATCCACGGAGATCAGCCGTCGGTATGCGATCGACGTCATCGAGGGCCGCGGCGGGGTATCGCTGTTCGACCACTGGCGCGACGGGTACCAGACCCTGCACGGGATGACCAGTCGCGGGTTCCCCAATCAGTTCCACACCGGGTTCATCCAGGGCGGCGTGTCGGCCAACACCACCGCGATGTTCGAGCAGCAGGCCGAGCACATCGCCTACATCATCGCCGAGGCTCTCAAACGGAAGGCGACGGTCGTCGAGCCCAGTCAGGAGGGCCAGACCGCCTGGGTCAACACCATCCGAGAACTGGCCTTCGACAACTCGGCATTCGACTTGTCCTGCACGCCAGGTTATTACAACAACGAGGGCCGCGGATTCGGCGATGCCAGCCGCTCGTTCCTCGGTGAGGTCTACTCGCCGGGCTTCTACGCCTTCGACGACCTGCTGAGGCAGTGGCGCGACGCCGGTGACCTGGAGGGTCTGGAACTGCGATGACGACCCCAACGACGTTGCCGATACGAAATCTGCGTGAGGAACCCGTCGGTTGAGCGCACCATATCCGTTGCGCTTCGACGGCCGGGTCGCCGTCGTGACCGGCGCCGGGCGGGGACTGGGCCGCGCCTATGCGCAACTGCTGGCGCAGCGCGGTGCGGCCGTCGTGGTGAACGACACCGGTGCCGACCTGACTGGTGACGGCGTGGGCGATGACACGGCCGAGCGCGTCGTGGCCGAGATTCGCGCCGCCGGCGGCGACGCGGTGGCCTGTACCGCCTCGGTCGCCACGGCCGAAGGGGGCGCGGCGATCATCGCGGCAGCACAGCAGCACTACGGCCGCGTCGACATCGTGATCCACAACGCCGGCAACGTCCGGCGGGCCGCATTGCGGCAGATGAGCGCCGCCGACTTCGACGCGGTCCTCGACGTGCACCTGCGCGGAGCGTTCCATGTGGTGCGGGCGGCCTTCCCGGCGATGTGTGACGCACGATACGGTCGCATTGTGTTGACCTCGTCGATCGGCGGACTCTACGGCAACGCCGACGTGGCCAATTACGCGGCGGCCAAGGCCGGCGTGCTCGGGCTGAGCAACGTCGCGGCGCTGGAAGGCGCAGCCCACGGCGTCCGGTGCAACGTGGTGGTCCCCGCGGCGGTCACCCGGATGGCCGAGGGGATCGACACCTCCGGCTATCCGCCGATGCAGCCCGAACTGGTCGCGCCGGTGGTCGCCTGGCTCGCCCACGAATCCTGTTCGATCACCGGAGAAGCACTGATCGCGCTGGCCGGGCGGGTGGCACGGGCCGCGTTGGTGGAAAGCCCTGGGGTGTACCAACCGTCCTGGACGATCGAGGACGTCGGGGCGCGCATCGCAGAGATCCGCGACGTCGCCGACCCGGTGCTCTTCCCCGTGGTGCCCGACGGGCACGCCGCGCACATCCGGTACAGCTTCGGGATGGCCCAGACCGATCAAGCAACGCAGAACCCGCCCCATGCCGAGAAAACCCAGTAGTCGAAGGAGTCTTTAAGATGCGCGAGTACACCCAGTTCTACATCGATGGCCGGTGGGTGGACCCGGTAGAGCCCGTGACGCTCGACGTGGACAACCCGGCCACCGAGCAGGTCCGCGGCACAATCGCGCTCGGCTCGGCGGCAGACGTCGACCTGGCGGTGGCCGCGGCGCGCCGCGCCTTCACCAGCTGGTCGCAGAGCACCCGGGCGGAGCGCCTGGACCTGCTGCAGGCGATCCTCGCCGAATACCAGCGTCGCAGCGCCGATCTGGCGGATGCGGTGAGCGAGGAGATCGGAGCGCCGCCGGCGCTGGCCGCCGGGGCCCAGGTACAGCTCGGCGTCGGCCACCTGCTGACCGCGATCGACGCGCTGAAGAACTTCTCGTTCGAAGAGCAGCGCGGCGACACCCTGGTGGTCCGCGAACCGATCGGGGTGTGCGGGCTCATCACGCCGTGGAACTGGCCGCTGAACCAGATTGCGGTGAAGGTCTATCCGGCGTTGGCGACCGGCTGCACCATGGTGCTCAAGCCCTCTGAGGTCGCACCGTTCTCGGCGTACATCTTCACCGAGATCATGGACGCCGTCGGCGTTCCGGCCGGCGTGTACAACATGGTCAACGGCGACGGCCCCGGGGTGGGTGTGGCGCTGTCGCAGCACCCCGACGTCGACATGGTGTCGTTCACCGGCTCCACCCGCGCCGGCATCGCCGTGGCCCAGAACGCGGCTCCGACGGTGAAGCGGGTGACCCAGGAACTGGGGGGAAAGAGCCCCAACATCGTGCTCGACGACGACGCGTTCGCCGCCAGCGTCACCGCCGGGGTGCGGGCCATGATGGTCAACTCCGGGCAGAGCTGCAATGCGCCGTCGCGCATGCTGGTGCCCAATTCACGGATGCCGGAAGCCATCGCGATCGCCCGCGAAGTGGCCGAGCAGGTCAAGGTGGGTGACCCCGCCGATCCCAAGGCCATCGGCCCGGTTGCCTCGGCTGCACAGTTCGCCAAGGTGCAGGGTCTGATCGAGCAGGGCATCGCCGAAGGTGCGACGGTCGCGGCCGGCGGCGCCGGCCGGCCGGACGGACTCGACGCCGGCTACTTCGTCCGGCCGACGGTCTTCGGCAACGTCACCAACCAGATGGCGATCGCGCGCGAAGAGATCTTCGGTCCGGTGTTGTGCATTCTGGGCTATGACAGCCTCGACGAGGCCATCGAGATCGCCAACGACACCGACTACGGTCTGGCCGGTTACGTCTCGGGCGCCGACATCGACGCCGCCCGGGGAATCGCTCGCCGGATCCGGGCCGGCTCGGTGGCGATCAACCACGCCTTCGACATCAATGCGCCGTTCGGCGGCTACAAGCGCAGCGGCAACGGCCGCGAGTGGAGCGACGCCGGATTCCACGAGTACCTGGAGACCAAGAGCACATTGGGTTATGGCGTGGCGGGCTGAGCGCCGCGTCGTCGAATCACTCGTAGCGCACGGTAATCGAGCCGCCGTCGGGTACGCCCTGGCAGGTCAGGATGTACCCGTCGGCGACCTCGTCGTCGTCGAGCACCGTGTTGTTGTGCATGGTCGCGCTGCCGTCGGTGACCTGCGCGATGCAGGTGCCGCAGTTGCCCGCCTCGCAGGAGAACGGGGGAGTGAGCCCGGCGCGCCGGGCGCTTTCCAGCAGGGTCTCGCGGGCGACTCGGGGCACCGTCGCCTTCTGGCGCCCCAGGTGGATCGTCACCGTCCCCGTGACCTCGGCGTCGGGGACCGGGGCGGGGGCCGCCGGCGCGGTCGCGATGTCGAAGTCCTCGACGAACAGCCGGCCCGGACCGGGCCAGGCCGCGCGCACCACCGCCATGAAACCCGCCGGGCCGCACACGTAGCAGTCCGCTGCGGTGTCCTGCCCGACGAAGGCGGTGACCGCGGCGGCGTCGAGCAGGCCCTGGTCGGTGTCATAGTGGCGCTGCACCGATAGCCGCCCGGGGTAGCGGGCGACCAGTTCGTCCAGGGTGCTTCCGAAGATCGCCGCGGAGGCGTCGCGGTCGGCGCAGAGCAGTCGCACCGTGCGCTCGGTGGTCGCCAGGGCGCTCTTGGCCAGCGACAGGATCGGCGTGATCCCGCTGCCGCCGGAGAACGCCAGCAGTGGGGCGGTCGACTCCTCCAGGCAGAAAACCCCCGCCGCACGCGTCATGACCAGCTCGTCGCCTTCGGCGACGTTGTCCAGCAACCAGTTCGAGGCCTTGCCGCCGGGTACCCGCTTGATCGTGGTCATCAGCTCGGTGTCGACCTCGGGCGCGCTCGACATCGAGTAGGACCGGTAGAGGTCCGTGCCGTCGACCTGCACCCGGAAGGTCGAGTACTGACCGGCCCGGTAGGCGAACGGTGTCTCATGGGGCGCCAGTACGAAGGTGTGGGCATCGGGGGTCTCCTTCACGATGCGCGTCACGGTCGCCCGCTGGAAAACATGAGGGACCGCCATGCCACCCCTTCCGGTTTGCGTTCTTCACCTGAGAGAATAATATTCTCTCAAACCGATAGGATCTTCTCAAATGTTGTCAGGGACGTCCACCGCAGTGCTCGCCTTCGAGGACCGGCAGTTGCAGCTGTCCGAGATCGACGCGCGTGCCGAGGCCCTGGCGGCCGTCCTGGCAGCCGACGGTGTCCGGGCCGGGGACCGGGTTGCGCTGATGTCGTCGAACCGGCCGGAGTTCGTCATCGCGGTACGCGCCATCTGGCGTCTGGGCGCCGTGGCAGCCCTGATCAGCCCCGCCTGGAAGCGCGACGAGGCGGCCCACGCCCTGGCGCTGGCGCAACCCGGATATGCCCTCGGGGACCACCCGGTGCTGGCCGAACTGATGCCGATGCGGCACCTGGACGACATCACCACCATCCCCGCCGGCCGCTGGGCCGGCGACCCGCCGCCGGCCGAGTCCGATGCGCTGCTGGTGTTCAGCTCCGGAACCACCGGGATGCCCAAAGCGGTGCGGCACACGCACGCCTCGCTGGCCGCAGCGGTGGAGCACTGGCGCGATGCGCTGGGTCTGAGCGCCGCCGACCGCCTGCAGGTGGCGACACCGCCGTCCCACATCCTCGGACTGCTCAACATCGCGACCGCGCTCAGCGTCGGTGCATGGGTGCGGCTGCACCGGCGGTTCGACATCGACGTGATGCTGCGATCGATCGAGACCGACCGGATCACCGTGGAGATGGCGGTGGCGCCCATCGCCCTGGCCATCGCCGCGCACCCCGGCCTGGAATCATTCGACCTGTCCTCGCTGCGGTTCATCATGTGGGGCGCCACGCCGGTGACCGCAGCTGTGGCCGACACCGTCACCCGGCGCACCGGGGTGCCCTTCGTGCCGGCCTACGGCACCAGCGAACTTCCGGTGATCGCCTGCAATCCGGTTGGTGGCGCGCGCCTGGACAGTGTCGGGAAGCCGGTGCCCGGAGTCGAGGTGAAGGTGGTGGGCCTCGATGGCGACACCGCCGGGCAGCCGGTGCCGTCCGGCGTCGCCGGCGAGATCCTGGTGCGGTCTGCGTCGCTGATGGCCGGCTATCTTCCGGCTTCGGCGACCGCAGAAGTAGTGCGCGACGGGTGGTTTCACACGGGGGATGTCGGATACCTCGACGGCGACGGCTGGCTGCGGATCACCGACCGCTGCAAGGAGATGATCAAGGTGCGCGGCTTTCAGGTCGCCCCGGCCGAGATCGAGGCCGTGCTGCACGAACATCCCGCGGTCGCCGACTGCGGCGTGTTCGGGGTGCCCGACGAGCGTGACGGTGAGGCGGTCGTCGCCGCGGTCGCGCTGCGCGCCCCGGTCAGCGATGCGGAGCTGTGTGAACTGGTCGGCGAGCGCCTCGCGTCCTATAAGCGCCTGCGCCGGGTTGTGTTCGTTCCCGAGATTCCCCGGTTGCCGTCCGGAAAGCTGTTGCGCCGACTACTGAAGGAGAGCCTATGGACGTCCGGCTGAATGCCGAGCAGCGTCAGCTGCGGGATGCAGCGGCCAAGCTTGCCGACGATCTCGGGCCGGATTCGGTGGCCGAACTCGATGATGCCGACCGGATCGCCAGGCTCGAACGTGCCGTCGACCAGACCGGCTGGCGCGCGTTGCGTTCCGATGGCGCATCGGGGGTCGAGGTGGCCATCGTCGCCGAGGAGTTCGGTCGTGGTCTGGTCGACGTCGCCTTCTTAGGGCCGGTGCTCGCCGACGATCTTCGCCGCCACGTCGATCTGGGGACGAGGCCTGCCACCGTTGCGGTCGCCGACACCGCCATCGACGCGCGCGGTGCCGCGCAGGCTGTGCGGGTGCGCGAGCACGAGGTGGCGACGGTCCCGCTCGGCGCGGTCCGAACCGGAGCCGACCTGACCCGGCCCGTCGCCGACCTTGCCGGTGCGGCGCAGCCACTCGGCGAGCTCGGGGCCGACGACGCGCTGCGCTGGCAGGCGCTGGCACTGGTCGCGACCTGCGCGGATCTGGTCGGCGCCGCCCGCGGCGCCCACGCCCTGGCCTGCGATTACGCCAAGATCCGGGAGCAGTACGGCAAACCCATCGGCTCCTATCAGGCCATCGCCCACCTGCTCGCCGAAGGGCTGGCGCTCATCGAGGGATCGGTGAGTGTGCTGCGGCATGCCGCCTGGGCGGTGGACGCGGCATCGGCGGCAGAGGCGGTGCGTGCCGCGCGGATCGCCAAGATCTACTCCGCCCGGGCCGCCCGGACGGTCTGCGAGACCGCGATCCAGGTGCACGGTGGAATCGGCAACACCTGGGAGTGCGCGGCGCACCTGTATCTGCGGCGCGCCTTGACCTCGACCGGCCTGTGGCCCGTGACGATAAGGGAGATCGCAGATGGACTTTCGTGACTCGCCCGCCGAGGCCGACTTCCGCAGCAGGCTTCGGACCTGGCTTGCCGAGCGGGCTGGCACCTTTCCCGCCGCCGGCGACGACGAGTACTGGACGCGCCAGGGCGAATGGCACCAGGCACTGTATGCGGGCGGGTTCTTCGGGGTCTCCTGGCCGCGGGAGTACGGCGGCCAGGAGCTGCCGCCGGTCTTCGACGTCATCGTCGATGAGGAGCTCGCCGCCGCCGGTGCGCCGCCGCGTCCGAGCCTGGGGTATCTGGTCGTGGGGCTGGGACGGCACGCGAGCAAGGAACTGCAGCAACGGTTCCTGCCCGGCATGATCGACGGCAGCCAACGTTGGTGCCAGGGATTCTCCGAGCCCGGAGCCGGTTCGGATCTGGCATCGCTGACCACCACCGCGACCCGGGAGGGCGACGACTACGTCATCCACGGACACAAGATCTGGACCAGCTACTCCGACGTCGCCGACTGGTGTCTGCTGCTGGCCCGCACCGACAAGGACGCGCCACGGCACCGGGGCATCTCGGCATTCATCATCTCGATGCACCAGCCCGGAATCGAGCAGCGGCCGCTGCGGATGATCAACGGCGTCACCACCGAGTTCGGCCAGGTGCTCTTCGACGGAGCGCGGGTTCCGGCGAGTCAGATGATCGGTCAGCCCGGGGAGGGCTGGGCGCTGGCGATGACAGTGGTCGGCCACGAGCGGGAGCCGTCGACTTTGGGCTACTCGGCCCGCTACGGCAAGCTGGTCCGCCAGATGGCCGCACGCGTCGACGCCACCGGCGCCGAGGTTCCCGACGAATTGGCCTGGGCGGCGGTGGAAACCGAGATGCTGCGGTTGCATGTGCGCCGGCGGCTCTCCGAACAGCTCGACGGGCTCATCCACGGCCCGGAAGGCTCGCTGGACAAGCTGCTGATGACCTGGGTGGAGCAGTCCGTCGGCCATGCCGGGCTGGCGGTGGGCGGCGTCGACGATCCGGACCTGCTCAGCGCCTACCTGTACAGCCGCGCCCAAAGCGTGATGGGTGGCACCTCGCAGATTCAGAAGAACATCATCGCCGGCCGCATTCTGGGATTGCAGGCGTGATCGCGAGCGCGGGCGCAGCCCGGGTGAAGCGGGTCGCGGCTATTGATTCAGGCGTGATCGCGAGCGCGGGCGCAGCCCGGGTGAAGCGGGTCGCGGCCAATTCGGCAGTGATCGCCAGTATCGACAAAGGAGTCTGACGTGTACGACATGCCCGCTGAGATCGATGTGCGCGCCGACGGCCCACTGCGGATCATCACCCTCAACCGGCCCGATGCGCTCAATGCGGTCAACGATGCGCTGCACACCGGCCTGGCAAAATTGTGGCCGCTCCTCGACGAGGACGACGACGCCCGGGCGGCGGTGCTGACCGGCAGCGGGCGCGCGTTCTCCGCCGGCGGCGACTTCGCCTATCTCGACGAACTGCGGCGCGATGACAAGCTGCGCGCCAAGACCATCGCACACGGGCGCGAGATCGTCTTGGGCATGGCGCGCTGCCGCACGCCGGTCATCGCCGCGGTGAACGGGCCCGCCGTCGGGCTGGGTTGCAGTCTGGTGGCGCTGAGCGACATCGTCTACATGGCCGAATCGGCCTATCTGGCCGACCCGCACGTCCAGGTTGGCCTGGTCGCCGCCGACGGCGGCCCGTTGACCTGGCCGTTGCAGATGAGTCTGTTGTTGGCCAAGGAGTACGCCCTGACCGGGGCCCGTATTCCCGCCGCCCGGGCGGCGCAGCTGGGGCTGGCCAACCACGTGGTGGACGACCCGGTGGCCGAGGCGATCTCGTGTGCCCGGCGCATCTGCGAGCTGCCCCGGCAGGCGGTGGAGAGCACCAAGCGGCTGCTCAACATCCACTTGGAGCGCGCGGTGCTGGCCACCCTGGATTTCGCGAACATGGCCGAGGACCTGTCGTTCAAGACCGACGACTTCGCCTCCATCATCGATCGGCTCACCGCCAACAAGAACTGATCCACCGATGACCATCGACGAGTTGCTCGCCGCGGCGCGTGCCGGCTCCGTGCGCGCCACCGGACGACTGCTCAGCCTGGTCGAAAGCGGTCGGCGTACCGAGGTGCTGTCCGCGGTCGGGCCCGCCGCCACGCGCGTCATCGGGGTGACCGGCCCGCCGGGTGCGGGCAAGTCCACCACGATCGGGGCGCTGGTGGGGGCATACCGGCAGCGCGGCCTGCGGGTTGCGGTGCTGGCCGTGGACCCGTCGTCGCCGTTCAGTGGTGGCGCGCTGTTGGGTGATCGGATCCGGATGGCCGAGCACATCCACGACCCGGCGGTGCTGATCCGGTCGGTGGCGGCCCGCGGGCACCTGGGCGGGCTGGCCGAAGCGGTGCCCGCGGCCATCCAGTTGCTCGCCGCCCTCGGCTTCGATGTGCTGCTGCTGGAGACGGTGGGGGTGGGCCAATCCGAGATCGAGATCGCCGCGATCGCCGACCCGACGGTCGTGGTGCTCAATCCCGGCGCCGGCGACGCGGTGCAGGCCGCCAAGGCCGGACTGCTGGAGGTCGCCGACATCGTGGTGGTCAACAAGGCCGACCGCGAGGGAGCCGAGCAGACGGTTCGCGAACTGCGGGTCGAGTTGCACCACACCGGAGCACCGATTCTCACCCTGATCGCCGCGCGCGGCGAGGGGCTCGACGACCTGGTGGCCGCCATCGAGGTCCACGACCGCGCCGACAGTCCGCGGCGGCGCCTGGCGCGCGCGAGGGCCCTGATCCTGTCCCTGGCACAGACCCGTTTGCACACGCATCCCGCGCTGGAAGGCCTCACCGAACAGGTCGCCGGCGGCACCCTTGATCCCTACTCGGCGGCGGAGCGGCTGTTATCCGACTAGCCGAATGGCTACCCTCGTCGCATGGCTTCCACCCTGCCCGCCGGCCGATTCCGCCACATCGTCCGCAGCGCGGCGCAGACCCGCATCCTTGATGCCGCGCTGGTGCTGATCGGGGAGCACGGAGTGGGCGGAACGTCGCTGCAGATGATCGCGGATGCGATCGGTGTCACCAAGGCGGCCGTCTATCACCAGTTCAAGACCAAAGAGGAGATCGTGGTCGCACTCACCGAGCGGGAGTTGGGTGCATTGGAGGAGGCCCTGGAGGCCGCCGAAGCCCAGCAGAGCCGCCCGCGGGCCCGCGAGGTGTTGCTCGACGGGGTCATCGACATGGCGGTGCGCCGGCGCGGTGTGGCCAGCACCCTGCAGTTCGATCCGGTGATCGTCCGGCTGCTGGCCGAGCATCAGCCCTTTCAGCAGTTCATCGCGCGGCTCTACGGGGTGCTGGTCGGCGACGCCGGCGACGACGCGGTGGTCTCGGCGGCGATGCTCTCCGGCGCCATCGCCGTCGGCGTGATGCACCCCCTGGTGGGCGATATCGACGATGAGAAGCTGCGCGCCCAATTGCTCCGGCTCACTAAGCGATTCATCGACGCGCCGGAGGCGTCTGAGGGGCATTGACCGTGGGGTAGCCGCTCGGCTATTTTCGGGTAGTCGATCGGCTAGCGGCGGCGATTCCGGTGCGAGTGGCCGGGACCGCCGGGCGAGCAGCGAAGGGGCTACACCATGCAGATGATCGCCGAGGCGGAGGAAACCCCGCAGGCCAGCGCATTCCGGGCGCAACTGGTACTGCTGTGGTCGGGGCCGGTGGTCGCCGCGGTGCTGCTGGCGATGTTCGTGGCGTTCCCGGGCTTCTTTCCGCCGATGTCGCCGACCATGTCCGCCGAACAGGTGGCGCGGTTCTACGACGAGCATCGGTCCTGGATCCGGTTGAGCATGGTCGGCTTCAACCTGTGCGGGATCATGATCGTGCCGTTCCTGGTGCTGATCGTCGGCCAGATGAAACGGATGTCGACCCAAAGTCACGTCTTCGCCTACGCCTACCTGGCGGCCGTGGTCAGCGGCGCGACACTGTTCGCGCTGTCCAACATCTACTTCGGGGTCGCGGCGTTTCGCACGGACCGCAATCCAGAGATCGTCCAAGCCCTCAACGACATGGCGTGGCTGTCGTTCATCGCGCCGGTGGGCATGATCGTGGCGCAGTTCGCCATGCTGGCCTGCGCCGTCTATTTCGACCGGGGGCCGGATCCGGTGTTCCCGCGTTGGGTGGCGCACCTGTCGGTGCTCACCGCACTGGCGATGCTGCCCTCCACCGCGGCCTCGGTGTTCACCACCGGGCCGCTGGCCTGGGACGGCCTGATCTCGTTCTGGATCCGCAACGGCGCCTTCGCGATATTCGTCATCGCGATGTTCTTCGCGCTGCGCGACGCGCTGTATCGGCAAGGCATCAGCGAAGGCCTGATCGAAGGACCGGCGAGGTGAGCATCGCCACGCTGCTCTACGGCACCGACGTCGAAGAACCACCGCCGGCCGGCGGCAGACCCGATGTGCGGGTGGTGTTCTGGGTGTCGGTGGCGTTCTACCTGTTGATGGGGTTGGGCGTCTGCCTGCTGGGCAGGGTGACGCCGCCGCCGCGCCCCGATGTCGGCATACCCGAGATCCAGGGCTGGTATCAGCAGCACGCGCTGACGATCCAGATCGGTTTCGTGATGCTGCTGGTGATCACCGGTGGTGCCGCGATCTCCAACGGGCTCATCGGGTATCACATGAAGCGGATGAGCTCCGGTTCGGTGCTGGCCTACGGCTATATCGGCGCCATGGCGGTCGGGGCGGTCCCGGGCTTTCAGCTGATGATGCTGTGCTACCTGCTCGCGGTATTCCGGGCGGACCGCGACCCCGAGCTGGTGCGGTTCTTCTACGATCTGGGCACGCTGAGTTACAACGGTTCGCTGGGGTGTTTCACCGCCGCCTATTTCTGCCTGGCGCTGGCGATCTTCTATGACAAGAACAAGATCTTCCCGAAATGGTTTGCCTACCTGAGCGTCTGGCAGATCGTCACCGAGGTGATCGCGACCCAGATGTGGCTGTTCGAATCGGGCGCCTTCGCCTGGAACGGCCTCATCTCGTTCTACATCGCTGTGGTGATCTTCGCCGCCTGGATCGGGCTGATCTTTCCGATCATGTATCTCAGTGGCCGACGGGAAGTCCCCGGCTCGCCGCCGGTCACCTGAAGACGGGGAATCAGCCATGACTGACCAGCAGACACCCGCCCGTACGGTTCCGAAGTCCACGAGCGCGACGCACCTGCCCGGTGACGGCCACATGTGGTTCATGGTGCTCGGCGACTTGATCATCTTCGGCGGCTACTTCATCGCCTACCTGATCTTCCGGTCGCGCGCGCCCGAGCAGTTCCTGGCCGACCAGCAGCATCTCAACATCACCATCGGCGTGGTCAACACCATCGTGCTGATCACCAGCTCGTGGCTGGTGGCCCAAAGTGTGCAGTCCGCCCGCACCGGTGATCGGGCCCGCGCGCTCGGATTGATCCGGGGCGGGGCGTTGTGCGGAGTGTTGTTCGCCGTGCTCAAGATCTACGAGTGGTCCAGCGAAATACAGGCCGGCTACACCAATTCCAGCACGTTCTTCAGCTTCTACTACGTCCTGACCGGTGTGCATCTGTTCCACGTCGGCATCGGCCTGCTGATCCTGGGCGTCGCATACCGGGATCTGCGCAACCCGCGCCGGGCGCGGGTCGGCATGGTCGAACAGGCCGCCACCTATTGGCACATGGTCGACCTGCTGTGGGTCGTCATCTTCGCTCTGCTCTACGTGATGAGGTAATCGCCCGTGACCGCACCGCAGCCTTCCCGCTTCCATCCCGACCCGGTGCTCACCGGCAGTTGGGTTGTCCTGGTGGCGATCACCGTGCTGGCCTGGTGGCTGTCGCCGGGGCACACCGCCGGGCCCGTGCAGCCGAGCATCCCCATCACCGTCACCGTGATCGCGCTGTCGGCCGTCAAAGCCCGGCTGATCATCCGCAATTTCATGGAGGTGCGCACCGCCCCGATCTGGTTGCGCCGCGCCACGGACGCCTGGCTGGCCGTGCTCTGGCTGGCCGTTCTGGGGATCTACCTGTTCTGAGCGGGAAACCGGGGCAGCGGCAGCGGTAGATCGTTATAGGTCGCGATGCCCGGTTCAGCGGCCACCACGGCCGGGATGGCGTTGATCGGCGGCATCGCGGTCATGATGTGGCCCAGTTCGAAGAAGTCGTCGAGGGATGTGGCCGAGGCGATCAGGTCGGGGGGCGGAGTGAAACCGACCTGCATGTTGACCGTGGGCCGGCCGTCGACGGTGATCTTCCAGCCCTCACCGTCGAGCTGCCAGTCCGGCTGCAGGGTCTGGCCTTTGCGCCACCGCACGTTGATGTCGACCACGGTCCGGCCGCCCGCGATTCCCCGCCAGCTGGCGAACACCCCGGCCACATGCCCGGCGGGGATGGTCCACGACGCCATCGGCAGGTCCGCGGTGGTCTGGGCGTACTCGGCCACGCAGGTGATCTCGTCGAGCTCGACGCCCATCGCGTCGGCAACCAGGCGGACCGCTTCGGCGAATACCGCCGTGCCACGGGAGGCCATCGGCTCCAGGTCCGGATCGTCGATCGCGGTGCCGAAGCCCACCGGCCGCTCGGTGTCCGGCGAGTCGTAGAGCGTGGTGTCGGCTGTCTCGGTGATGGTGATCTTGTCGACCCGGTCGCAGGCCGTGGCGGCCACGATCGCCAGCAGTTCGGCGAATCCCGGACTCACACCAGACCCGAACAGGGTGGACCCGCCCTTGCGGCAGGCCGCCTCGAGCCTGTCCCGGTCCTCTCCGAGGTTGTGCCCGGTGATGAACGACGCCGAGGTGACGACGTTGACCCCCGCGGAGAGGATGTGCACCAGCTCGTCGACGTCGATCCACATGGGGTTGTAGACGACGCAGTCGGGCTTGAGGGCCAGCAGTGCCTCGGCGTCGTCGGTGGCGATCACACCGAGCGGGTCGATGCCGACGAGCTCACCGGCGTCGTGGCCGACCTTCTCCGGCGACCAGGCGAAGAGGCCGACGAGTTCGTAGTTCGGGTTCGCGGTGAGCGCCCGAACAGCGCTCTTTCCGACATTTCCGGTGGTCCACTGGACGATCCGGTACGGGGCGCCGGCGGAGCCGGTGACGGTGTCCACGGCTACATCTGCGCCCAGACGATCTTGGTCTGCAGGTAGGTTTCAATGCCCGCCTTGCCGGATTCGTAACCCCAGCCGGACTGCTTGTAGCCGCCGAAGGGCATCGAGTGGTCGAACTGCATCTGGCAGTTCAGTCCGACCGTTCCGGCCTTGAGCCGCTTGGCCAGTCGGTGTGCCCGGCCCAGGTTGGAAGTCCACGCCGTTGCGGCCAGTCCGTAGCTGCTGTTGTTGGCCAGGGCGATGGCCTCGTCGTCGTCGTCGAACGGCAGGATCGTGACCACCGGGCCGAAGATCTCCTCCTGGAACAGTCGGCTGGAGTCGGGGTCGACATTGGTGACCACGGTGGGGTGCACGAAGTAGCCCTTGCGGTCCAGCCGGTGGCCGCCGGTGACGAGCTCGTTGCCGTCGGCCCGGCCCTGCTCGAGGTAGCCGAGCACCCGGTTCAACTGTTTCTGGCTGATCAGCGGACCGACCATGACGCCCTCGTCCTTGGGGCCGCCGAGCTGCATCATGTTGGCCATGTTGGCGATGCCTTCCACGACGCGCTCGTAGACGCCGCGCTGGGCGAAGATGCGCGAACCGCACACGCAAGCCTGGCCGGAGTGCACGAAGGTGCCGAACGCCGCCATGGTGATAGCCATGTCGAGGTCGGCGTCGTCGTAGATCAGGACCGGTGACTTGCCGCCGAGCTCCAGGGTCACCTTGTTGAGATTGCTTGCCGCAGACGCCCGTACGATCTCGCGGCCGACTTCGGTGGACCCGGTGAACGCGACCTTGTCCACGTCGGGGTGCGCGGTGATGGCAGCACCGGCGGTGTGGCCGTAGCCGAGCACCATGTTGACCACGCCGTCGGGGACGCCGGCCTCGCTCAGGATGCGGTCGAGGACCAGCGCCGACAGCGGGGTTTCCTCCGCCGGTTTGACGACGCTGCTGCATCCGGCCGCCAGCGACGGTGCCAGCTTGGCGCAGAAGTTGAAGACCGGGCCGTTCCACGGGAAGATCAGCCCCACGACGTCATAGGGCTCGCGCAGCGTGTAGACGTGCTGGTGGGACTCGATGCCGGTCAGGCCGCCGGTGTTCACGTCGCGGGCGATGCCGTCGATCTTGGTGCACCAGCCCGCGTAGTAGCGGAACCACTCCGAGCCGACCTTGGTGATGATCGCGGCCTGGGAGGCCGGAATGCCGGCGTTGACCGACTCGAGTTCGGCCAGGAGTTCGGCGTTCTCGTCGATGAGGTCGGCGACCTTCCACAGCACCCGGGCCCGGTCGTAGTCCGCCATCTGCGACCACACCCCGGACTCGGCGGTGGCCTTGGCCCGCGCAACGGCGTCGTTGACCGCCTCAGGCCCGCAGTCGGTGAATTCGGTCAGCTGCTCCTCGGTGGCCGGATCGATGATCGGGATCACGTCGCCGGTTCCGGGGACCTTCCGGATGTCGTCCAACACCGCCTGCACCGACATTGATAATCCCCTTCTCATCTAGCGAAAATCCCGTTCGCATGAGGTTAGGTGGTTCCCCCGCCGATGTCCAGGGTTCGCGGCGGCGCTGCCGGCGCCGGAGCTCAGCTGCGTGCGGCCACTGTGGATGCGTCCGGCTCGGGGTGCCCGAAGCCGTGCGCGCAGAAGTCCCAGACCTCCTCTGCGGTCAGCGGATTGACGGCCGGATCGGCGGAAGAAGGGCTGGACTGGGCGTTGAAAAGGACGGTCTGCATCACCATGGCCGCGAGCCGGCGGGGGTGGGTGTCGGTGCGCAGCCGGCCCGCCTCGGCGGCTTGCTGGGTCAACTCGGTGAGCAGATCCAGCAGTGGTGTGTGAGCCACGCGAACCTCGGCGGGATGGGTCAACAGCAGCGTGGGGGCGAAGTCGGTGAACAGTGGCCGTTTGGCTGCGGGATCGGGTCGCGAAGACTCGAACAGCAGCTCGACGGCAACCCGTAGGCGTTCCAGCGGATCTGAGTGGCTGGCCGTTGCGGCGCGGATCTGATCGGCGGCGCGGCTCAAGGCATCTTCGAACAGCGCCAGCAGCAGCTCGTGCTTGCCGTCGAACTGCAGATAAAAGCTGCGCAGGGACTGGCGCGAGCGGTCGACGACCTCCTGGACGGTGAAGTCGGTGCTGCCCTTTTCGATGATGATCGACTGCGCGGCATCCAAAAACCGCTGAACACGTTGCCCGGCGCGGATCTTCGCGGTCTTGATCGAGCGTTCTACCGCGCGCTGCTTCCAGGCGGGTTCGTCGCTGGGAGTGGTCACCGGCGTACCGGACGCCGTGATGACCGGGGTGCGGAGCGGGCGCACGGGACGGAGGCGCGCCGCCGGTGGGGCGCGGTGTCGTGCGGCCGACGATTCAGAGATCGTAACTTCTCCATTCGAGAATGATATTCTCACCTTCGCGTCTAGGGAAGCAGACGCCCAAGATCGGCGCCCTTTTTCGAATCCGGAATTCCCGGGGCGCCCGAGCCGAGGAGTCCGGAGTGCAACTGACCTTCGATCCAGAAGTCGAGAACTTCCGGGCCGAATTCTCGGCCTTCCTCGACGAACATCTGCCGACCGACGCCGAGGCCGTGCAACGATCCCAGTCGTGCTCCGACGTACCGGAGTGGGCCCGTCGATGGCAGCGACTGTTGTTCGACAATGGCTGGCTGCTGCCGGCGAATCCACCCGAATTCGGCGGCCGCAATGCCACGATCCTGCAGCAGTACGTGCATTCCGAGGAATTGTCGCGCCGGCGTATCTACCCCAGCTTCAACCCGCAGGGTGTCGGCATCATCGCCGCGTCGCTGCTGTCGTTTGGAACCGAAGAGCAGAAACACCGCTGGGCGGTACCGATTCTGCGGGCCGAGATCACCGCGTCGTTGGGCATGAGCGAACCCGGTGCCGGTTCGGACCTGGCGGGCCTGCAGACCCGGGCGGTGCTCGAGGGCGATCATTTCGTGGTCAACGGCCAGAAGGTCTGGACCTCGGGCGCCCATGACGCCGATGTGCTGCTGACCTTCGTCCGTACCGACCCCGATGCGCCCAAGCACAAGGGCATCAGCGTGCTGCTGATCCCCACCGACACCCCAGGGGTGGTGCGACGGCCCTTCGCGTCGGCCTGCGCCTATGACGACGTCGACTTCAACGAGGTCTTCTTCACCGACGTCGTGGTCCCCGCCGAGAATCTGGTGGGTCCGCTCAACGGCGGGTGGACAGTGGCCAACGGTTCGCTGGGGCACGAACGCACGCTGCTGTGGATGAGCTTCGCCGACCGGTTGCACGATCAGATCCACGATTTCAGTCCGCGGGATGCGCTGGCGCGCGACCATTTCGCCACCCTGCTGATGGACCACGAGGCGTTGCGACTGCTCGGCTCGGTGGCGCTGGCGCAGGCGGCCCGCGGGGAGCAGGACGTGCCCGCGCTGTCGGTGCTGAAACTGCTCGGTTCAGAGGCCGTGCAGAACGCTGCCGAACACGCACTCGACAATGCCGGCGCGGCCGGCCTGATCCACCCCGCGAGCTCTGGTGTGTACATGCCGCTCAACGAGGACTTCGCCTCCGGAAGCTGGTTCGAAAGGTATCTGCGCAGTTTCTCGGGAACCATCGCCGGCGGAACCTCGGAGATTCAGCGCAATATCATCGCCCAGCGCGTGCTCGGCCTGCCGCGCTAGGTCACCGGGATCCAAGCGCCGGTCGGGGTGGAACCCGTTGCGCGCCTAGAGCTCAACCAGTCGTGGCGCCGAGCCCCGGGCCCGTAGGCCGCCGCCGACGCGGCGGGTCAGTTCGCGGGCATTGCCGAGCAGTCCGTCGAGCACCAGTGCTCGCTCGATGTGGCGGTGCAGGTCGTGTTCGGCGGTGAAGCCGACGCCGGCGAGCACCTGCTGGCAGTGTTTGGCCGCGGTCAGCGCAGCCCTGCCCGCCGCCGCTTTGGCCAGCATCGAGGTCAGGTCCGGGCTCTCGGCGACGGGAACGGTGAGCGTGGCCTCGGCCCCTTCGATGGCGACGAGTGTCTCGGCAAGCCGGTGCCGAATCGCCTGAAATCCCGCGATCGGCTTGCCGAACTGTGTTCTGTCCAGTGCGTGCCGGCGTGCCAGGGCCAGCATGGCCCGAGCCGAGCCCACCAGCCACCAGCCCACCGCGCGGCGTGCCTCACCCAGGCGCATCAGTTCGCCGTTGGGCACCTGCCGCAGCGGCAGGCCGCCCAGCACGGTGTTGCCCGCGCTCTCGCTGCGTTCCCAAATCACCCAGCTGCCACCGGCGTAGGGCATCGGCGGCGTGCCGCCGGGCAGGCCGCCGATGGTCTCCAGTACCACGTCGTTGAGCACTGAGGCGTGCGCGCCGGTCTCGCCGAGCAGCCGGAACACCAGGGGGATAGCCGCGTCCGGGTCCTCGGAGAGCATTTCTGCCCAGCCCAGTTCGGCCAGTGCCTGATCCAGTGCGGGGCCGGATGCAGACGCCATGGTCTTACGCAGAGTGTCTTCCAGCAGAGCCAGCGAGGTGGCATCCATGGCGGTGCTCATCGTCACTCCTTCCCGAGGTCGAGCAGTCGGCGGGCGATGATGTTGCGCTGGATCTCGGCGGTGCCGCCGTAGATGGTGGCCGCTCGGGAGTACAGGTACTCCGGGCGCCACCTGCTGTCGTCCAGTTCGATCAGGCCCGGAAGCAGGTCGCGCGTGGTGTCGTAGAGCAGCTGTTCGGCGCCGGCCAGCAGCACCTTGTCGATGGAGGTGTCCGGGCCCAGCCGGTTCCCGTCGGCAAGCCGGTGCTGGGTGCCGCGGGAGCGGCAGCGCAGGGTGTGCAGCGCCAGATACACCGCGCCCAGCTCGTCGTCGACCGCTGCGCCCTGGCGCTTCACCTCGGCGATCAGCGCATCGAAGCGCGAGTACAGGTAGGCGATGCGTTGCCAGAAGCAGGTGGAACGTTCGAATGGCAGTAGGTCCATGGCCAGCTGCCAGCCGTCGCCCGGGCGGCCGAGCATCCGGGAGCCGTCCACGACGACATCGTCGAAATACACCTCGCAGAACTCGTCGACGCCGTGCATGGTGCCCAGCGGGCGCACCTCGATGCCGGGGGTGTCCATGTCGACGAAGAAGGCGGTGATGGCCTGGTGATTCGGCGTATCGGCGCCACCCGTGCGCGTCAACAGGATGCAGCGGTGGGAGTACTGGGCGAAGCTGGTCCAGACCTTCTGGCCGTTGATCACCCACTGGTCGCCGCGCGCCGTGGCCCGGGTGGACAGCGATGCCAGGTCGCTGCCGGACCCGGGTTCGGAGAAGCCCTGACACCACTGCTCGCGGCCGGAGAGCAGGCGCGGCACCATCTCTGCTGCGAGCTCGGGCGACGCGTAGTCGATCATGGTGGGCGCCAGCACTTCCAGCATCGAGTACGGCCCGGGCTCGGCGAGCCCACGACCGACGACCTCTTCGCCGACGACGGCCCGCAGCATTGCCGGGCCGCCCAGTCCACCGGCCTCGACGGGCCAGCCGTAACGCATCCAGCCCGCCTCGTAGAGGGCGGCCGAGACGCGGGCGAACTGTTTGAGGTGTCCCTGCAGCGACGTGTCGGGGCCAGGACGAAGGTCGTTGGCGTCGAGCCAGGCGCACAGCTCCGCCTGGAACTGCGCGATATCGACCTCGGAGCTCGGACTTTCGCCGAGGGCGCCCGCGGCGCCCCCGGCTGTGGTCGGCGTGGTCATCGGGCGGACGGACGGCCGACCGCGTGCGGACGTCCGGCGTCATGGGCCCCGCTGCGACGGATGAACGTCATCGCCCGGGTTCGCAGCCGCCAGCCCTCGGGGGTACGCACATAGGTGTCGTTGTAGTAGCCGATGCGCATGTCGTGGCTGGCGTGGTCGATGAAGCACAGCGGCTGGGTGCCGGTCGCGGTGTCGCCGTCCAGCTCGATCACCGGGGTGCCGGTCATGAACAGGCCTTTGGGTGCCGCCTCGACCAGTACCGGGAACCGGTCCAGCGAATAGGTCTCGCCGAACGCACTGTAGGTGCCGTCCTCGGTGAACACCGCCACCAGGCCCTCGATATCGCCCTGGGTGATGGTCACCGCGTAGCGGGCCAGCGTCTGCTGGATCTCGACCAAGTCGTCAATTCTTGTTGACATATACCTTGCCGCCTTTCATGACGAAGTTCACGTTGCGGGTGACGCCGATATCGGTCAGCGGATCCCCGGGAACCGCAATGACATCGGCCAGCAAGCCCTCCGCCAGGCGCCCGCGGTCGCCGGCGTTGATGAGTTCGGCGGCGGTCACCGTCGCAGCCCGCAGGACGGCGGCCGGGGGCATGCCCCACTCCACCAGCGTGACCAGCTCGTCGGCGTTGCGGCCGTGCGGGATCGCCGGCGCATCGGTTCCGACCGCGATCTTCACCCCGGCCTCATAGGCCGCCTTGATCGACGTGCGGGCCTTGGGAAACATCTCGGCCGCCTTGGCCTGCAGTTCGGCGGGTGCTTTGGAAACGTCCATGGCCTCGGCCAGACGCCGGGTCGTGACCAGGAAGCGGTCGTTGTCGACCAACATCCTGATGGCCTCGTCGTCCATCAGGAAGCCGTGTTCGATGCAGTCGATGCCGCATGCCACAGCGTGTTTGACGGCCTCGGCGCCATGGGTGTGCGCGGCAACCCGCAGGCCCCTGCGGTGCGCCTCGTCGACGATCGCCCGCAGTTCCTCGTCCGAATAGTGTTGCGCGCCGGCCTCTCCGGTCAGCGACATCACGCCACCGGAACAGCACACCTTGATCAGCTGCGCACCGTGCTTGATCTGGTAGCGGACCGCTTTGCGGATCTCATCGACTCCGTTGGCGATACCCTCCTCGATGCTGAGCTCCAGCACGCCCGGCATGAAAGCCGCGAACATCGTGGGATCCAGGTGCCCGCCGGTGGGGGTGATCGCGTGCCCTGCCGGCACCACCCGCGGCCCCTCGATCCAACCGGCGTCGATCGCCTTGCCCAGCGCCACATCGAGCAGATATCCGCCGGTCTTGACGAACAACCCCAGATTGCGAACCGTGGTGAACCCGGCGTGCAGCGTGCGGCGCGCATTGCCCACCGCCCGCAGCACCCGCGTCGGTGGATCGTCCTGCACCTGGGACAGGCCGGGATTCTCACCCCGGCCCCCCATCAGGAGGTTGACCTCCATGTCCATCAGCCCGGGCAGCAGGATCGAGTCGCCGAGGTCGATCACCTCGTCGGCTTCGGCGTCGCCTGGGGCACGTTCGCCGATTCCGACGATCCGGTCCCCGTCGACGTGCACGATGCCGGGCCGGATGAGGACTCCGGATTCGACGTCGACTAGCCCTGCCGCCTTGAGCGTCAGCACCCCTAGATCACCGGCTCGCTGAGCAGTTCCACCCATGCCGCGCCACTGTCTGGGACGCGCGGCTGCTTCCAGGCCTCGATGGGGAACGAGACCATGACGAGGGACTGCATGATATGCATCAGAGTCCTTGCCTCATCTGGCAAGTCGTCGAGCGGGAACTTGTCGCAGTACGCGATAACGTCTTCCAGCATCGGGAATGCGACATCGTAGAACTCCTGCATCTCGGCCATGGACGACGCCAGCCGCTTGGCGTAGCGGTCGGGCTCATGGGCCAGGTCCCAGTCCAAATAGGGCTCCAGGGCAGCGAATTCAGACGGTAGCGGCACTGTGGTACTCCTTCACGAAGTCGCGGTTCACCTTGTGCAGGTGGCGGATGAGGATCTCTTGGTCGCACAGCAGGAAGTCCTTGACGGCCTTGGTGCCGATCATCGTCTGGGTCGCTTCCAGGGTGTTGGCGTCCTGTAGCGCGTACTCCTTGAATGTGACGGCGGCCAGTTCCTGAGCCAGGCGTTCGCGCGCATTCTTCGGCGGAACGAAGTACAGGTTGGCCTCGAAGGTGTGCTTGTCCACGGCGGTCGGCCAATATTGGTAGGTCAGGTACCAGCCCGGCTCCCAGATCAGCAGCATGAAGTTCGGGTAGAAGAGCCACGAGTCGATGCCCCACTGCGGCGCCCGCTTGACGTTCACCCCCGGCGGCAGATCCTGGAGGTTGGCGATGACATCTGGCTTGTCCCACGGGCCGAACAGTCCGCTGCGCAGCACCCGGTCCAATGGCTTGACCATCGACATGTCGGGCGGCGGCGCCTGGCCGCCCCACGTCGACTGCAGGCTGTGCGGGCCGGCCAGCTCGTAGTGCAGCGCTTCGTAGCCGAACTTCTGGATCTTTGCGGCCTCCTCCTTGGTGTACTGCCCCTGGTGCAGGATCGGCGCGTGGTAGAACTCGATGAACGCGTCGATGAAGAGCTTCCAGTTGCTGCCGACTTCGGCGCGGTAGGAGTAGGTCTCGGTCATCTCGCCAAACGGGTAACCCTCGATTCCCTTGGCCAGCGGGCCGAGGTAGTCGGCGAGCGGCTGCGCGTGGTCGTCGAAGTTGACGAAGATGAAGCCCTCCCATACTTCGCAGCGCACGCCGGCCAGGCCGTACTCGCTCTTGTCGACGTTGAAGAACTCGTCCTCCTGCTGGACGAAGGTCAGGTCGCCGTCCAGGCTGTAGCGCCAGGCGTGGTACTTGCAGGTGAACTGCCGGCAGATGCCGGAGGTCTCCTCGTTGGGGAAGTCATTCCACACCAGCTTGTTTCCGCGGTGGCGGCAGATGTTGTGGTAGGCCTTGACCGACCCATCCTTGGTCTTGACGACGATGATGGAGGTGCCCTTGCACACCGAGGGCAGTTCCCGGGTGAAGTAGCTGCCGGTCTTGGGGAGCCGTTCGACGCGACCGACGTTGATCCACATCCGCTTGAAGACCGCCTCGCGTTCGGCCTCGTAGAATGCCGGATCGATCGAGTCGCTGTAATCGACTGGCTCAGTGCCCAGTTCGGGATAGTTCTGTGTCCAGCTGCCAGCAGCCGGCTTGGGGAAGTGGGGCACGGGTTTACCTCTCTGATTCCGGGTTTTCGTCGAGTTCAACGCCAAAGGTGTTGAAGGCCATGGCCAGCATGGAATAACAACCGACCGTGAAGACGAGTTCCATCAGTTGTTGCTCGTCCAGGTGTTTGGCGAGGACCGCCTCGGTGGCAGGGGACAGGCGGGAGGCCTCGTCGAGTTCGTCGGCGGCGTTCACCACGGCCTGGTACAGCTCGTCGCGTCCCGCGCCGTGCTGAACGTTTTCGATGTCGGCGTCGGTGAGGCCGGCCGCTTTGCCGATCGTGATGTGGTGCACCCACTCGTATTCGCAGGCGCGGCGGTGGGCGGTCCGCAGGATCGCGAGCTCGCGAAGGTTTCCGGGCAGCGATGAGCGGTACAGCAGCTCGACGTTGAATTTGAGGAACGCCCGGGCCAGCTTCGGGTGGTGAACCAGCATGGTCATCGCCGAGCCCGCGTCGCGGGAGTTGCGCCTGTCCGCGGTCAGCACTTGGGCCAGCGCACGCTGGACCGCCTCCTCGTCCCACTGGGACTCCGACAGCGGAGTCAGACGCATCGGTTCCTCCTCGTGTATGAGAATTGCATTCTCATATTTGACCAACAGATTTTCATGTTTGGTTCGATTGGTCAACACTTCGCCGTTTGCGCCGGTGAGGCGCCTGGCGGAGCGGCGCTGGGCGCCGCCGGTCGCGCCGCGGGCGCCGCAACGCCCGGAGATTGGGTGAAGGTTGATTCTCCGAAAAGGGGAAGATAGTTTTCAGCGGAGACGTCAGAAGCGTCAGGGGCCGGCCACGCTGCCGCGCCCGGAACGGAGGATGGCCGTGAACAAGGACGACATGATCCTGATCAGCGTCGACGACCACACGGTGGAGCCGCCGGACATGTTCGCCAATCACCTGCCGCGCAGGTACCTCGACGACGCACCGCGCCTGGTGCACAATCCCGACGGTTCCGACTCATGGCAGTTCCGCGACGTGGTGATCCCCAACGTCGCGCTCAACGCGGTCGCGGGCCGACCCAAAGAGGAGTACGGGCTCGAACCCCAGGGGCTCGACGAGATTCGGCCGGGCTGCTACAACGTCGACGAGCGCGTCAAAGACATGAATGCCGGCGGCATCCTCGCGTCGATCTGCTTCCCGTCGTTCCCCGGTTTCGCCGGCCGGCTGTTCGCCACCGACGACCCGGACTTCTCCGTGGCGCTGGTGCAGGCCTACAACGACTGGCACATCGACGAATGGTGCGGGGCATACCCCGCGCGCTTCATTCCCATGGCGCTGCCGGTCATCTGGGATGCCCGCAAGTGCGCCGATGAGGTGCGCCGCGTGTCCAAGAAGGGGGTTCACGCCCTGACCTTCACCGAGAACCCGGCTGCGATGGGTTACCCGAGCTTCCATGACGAGTATTGGAATCCGTTGTGGGAGGCGCTGTGCGACACCGACACGGTGCTCAATGTGCACATCGGGTCGTCGGGAAAGCTCGCCATCACCGCACCGGATGCGCCGATGGACGTGATGATCACCCTGCAGCCCATGAACATCGTTCAGGCCGCGGCCGACCTGCTGTGGTCCCGGCCGATCAAGCAGTTCCCGGACCTCAAGATCGCGTTGTCCGAGGGCGGCACCGGCTGGATCCCCTATTTTCTGGAGCGGGCGGACCGTACCTACGAGATGCACTCGGGATGGACCGGTCAGGACTTCGGCGCCAAGTTGCCCTCCGGGGTGTTCCGGGAGCACTTCTTGACGTGTTTCATCTCCGACCCGGTCGGGGTGAAGCTGCGGCACGACATCGGCATCGACAACATCGCTTGGGAGGCCGACTACCCGCACAGCGATTCGATGTGGCCCTCGGCGCCCGAGGAGCTCTGGGATGTGCTGAGCGCCAACAACGCTTCTGACGAGGACATCAACAAGATGACGCACGAGAACGCGATGCGCTGGTACTCCTTCGATCCCTTCGCGCACATTGCCCGCGACCAGGCCACTGTGGGCGCATTACGGCAGGCTGCCGAGGGGCACGACGTCTCCATCCGGGCGCTGAGCCAGCACAAGCGCGGCGAGCGGCAGGCGAACGCGCTGATGGACGCTGCGCGATCCAACAGCTGACCCGCCGGGGTGGCCCGGGCGCCCATTGACGGGCGGCATCGGGTTATGAAATTCTGTTCACCGTTGATGAGAATGCCATTCTCGGTTGCGAGAGGGAGCGGAACGGCTCGATGGATCCAGACACGATCGACTTCTTCACCGACCAGGCCGTGGTAGGCGACCCGTACCCCTATCTGCGTGCCCTGCGCGAGCGGTCGCCGGTTACCCGCGAACCGCACCACGGCGTGATGATGGTGACCGGTTGGGAAGAGGCCTGCGCGGTGGCCGGCGATGCCGAGCGGTTCTCCTCGTGTATCGCGGTAACCGGGCCGTTCCCGGGCTTCCCGGTGCCACTGGACGGAGACCTCGGCGGCGAGACCGTCGCGAGCCTGATCGACAAGCATCGAGACGAACTGCCGTTCAGCGACCAGCTGCCGACCCTCGACCCGCCGACGCACACCGATCATCGCGCGCTGCTGATGCGGCTGTTGACTCCCAAGCGTCTTAAGGAGAACGAGGACGCCATGTGGGAGCTCGCCGATGCGGTGCTCGACGAGTTCCTTGCGCCCGGCGCCGGCGAGTTCATCGGAGGGTTCTCCGTGCCGTTCACGCTGCTGGTGATCGCGGACCTGCTGGGTGTTCCGGACGAAGACCGGGACAACTTCGTCAAGAACATGCACCGCAACGTCGGTGGCGGGATCGGCAACACCGAGGCCAAGGCGCTGGCGCACAGCCCCCTGGAGTTCCTCTACGCCACCTTCGCCGGCTATGTGGCCGACCGCCGCAGTGCGCCGCGCGATGATGTGCTGACCGGCATGGCGGAGGCGACGTTCCCGGACGGCTCCATTCCCGACCCGATGGACGTGGCCAAGGTCGCCGCCAACGTGTATTCCGCCGGCCAGGAAACCACAGTGCGGCTGTTGGGATCGGCGCTCAAGATCATCGGCGAACGGCCCGATATCCAGCAGCGTCTGCGTGACGACCGCAGCCTCATCCCGAACTTCATCGAGGAGGTGCTGCGCTACGAGACCCCGGTCAAGGGTGATTTCCGGCTCGCGCGGGTGGACGCCGAGATCGGTGGGGTGCACGTCCCGGCCGGCACAACGCTGATGGTGCTCGCTGCTGCGGCCAACCGGGATCCGCGCCGGTTCGCCGACCCGGAGACCTTCGATCCCGCACGCTCCAACGCCCGGCAACACATCACCTTCGGCCGCGGCATCCACAGCTGCCCCGGCGCGCCCCTGGCCCGCGCCGAGACCCGTATCGCCCTCGAGCGACTGCTGGACCGCACCACCGATATCAGGATCTCCGATGAGTTGCACGGCCCGGCGGACGCGCGGCAGTTCCACTACATCCCGACCTACATCCTGCGCGGGCTGATCCAGCTGAACCTGGAATTCACACCGGTCAAGCAGGCCGTGCGATGAAGGTCTGGGTCGACCCGGACCGCTGTGCCGGGCATGGAATCTGCACCACGATCTGCCCGGAGGTGTTCGCCATCAACGACGACGGGTATGCCGAGGCCGCCGGCGACGAGGTGCCGGCGCAGTTCGAAGGCGCGGTTCGCGACGCCATCAAGCAATGCCCAGAACGTGCCATCGACGACGTCACCGACACTCAGGAGAGCTAATGGCGAACGCGCCCAAGGGATATGTCATCTTGACCGAGGCCATCAAGGACCCGGCGGGCATGATCGCCTACGGTAAGGCTGCGGGACCGACGATGGCCAACGCCACAATCCTGGCCGTCGAGACCCAGCATGAGGTGCTGGAAGGCGAGTGGCACGGAAACCAGACCGTCGTCCTGGAATTCGAATCCGTCGACGCAGCTCGCGCCTGGTACCACTCGGAGGGTTACCAGGAAGCTGCGAAGTTGCGGCAGGCCGCGGCCGAGTGCAATGCGGTGATCCTGTCGGGGTTCCCGGCCCGACCTGCCTAGTCGGCTACCTCGACGATCGACAGCGCCTGGCGTGGGCATCGGCGGACAGCATCGGCGATGTCGCCTTCGGTGTCGGCTGTGACGTCCGGCTTGAGGATGAAGAGGTTGTCGTCGTCGTCGACATGGAACACCTCGGGGTTGACGGCCATGCACACCGCATTGGCTTCGCACAGTCCGTAATCCACTACCACCTGGCGCTTAGGCATCGGCACCCCTAGCTCAACACTCGGACCGGGACGCTGTGCCATCCGGAGACGTTCTGCATGTGCACTCGTTGCAGGCCGTCCCAGTCCACCTCGTAGCGGGGCATGAAGTCCAAGAGCCGGTCCAAGGCGATGGCGCTTTCCATGCGGGCGAGTGCGGCGCCCAGGCAGCTGTGTATCCCGTATCCCAGGCCGAGGTGCTGTGCCTGCGTCAGGTCCCGGTCGATGTCGAAGGTGTCGGGATCGGTGAATGCCTCCGGATCCCGGTTGGCGGCGGCGCTGATCAGGAAGACCGGTTTGCCGGCGGGAATCGTTCCGCCCGCCACGTGGGCCTCTTTGAGGGTGTACCGGACGTTGTACTGCACCGGGCCCTCAAAACGCAGCAGTTCCTCGATCGCGGCGGGAATCTTGCTGCGGTCGTCGAGCAGCTTCTGCCACTGATCGGGCTGGCGGGCGAAGATCACCATGGCATTGCCGATCAGCTTGGTGACGGTCTCGGCCCCGGCGGCCCCGAGCAGCGAGGCGAAGCCGGTGATCTCGATATCGTCGAGGCGACGCATCTGGCCGTCTTCGCCGGGCATTTCGGCGGCGATCAGCCTGCTGATCATGTCGTCTTGGGGGTTGGCGCGCCGTTCCTGGATCAGTCCGTAGTAGTACGTCGCGGTCTCGATGTTGGCGCGCATCCCGGCTTCGCTGGTCTCGATCTGCCCCGGCTCGCGATGCAACGCGGTGTCGATCCAGCGCCGCACCTGCTGGCGGTACTCGTCGGGAACCCCGGCCATCCGCGTGATGACCTCCACCGGGAACGGCCCGGAGAAGTCCTGCACCACGTCGAAACCGTTGGGGTCGACGGCGGCGAGGAACCGGTCGACCTGTTCGATGACAGTCTCGCGCTGGGCCTGGATCGCGCGCGGGGTGAAGGCCTTGTTGAGCAGGCTGCGCATGTGCCGGTGGTCCGGCGGGTCCATGAAGATGATCATCTTCGCCGGCGCCGAACCGGAGCGCACCATCGCCAGGTCGCAACCGCGGGTCGACGAGTAGGTCGCGAAGTCCTTGAGCGCCGCGGCCACGTCCTCGTGGCGGGTCAGGGCGTAGAAGTCTTCTTCGGCGTTGTAGTACAGCGGCGCTTCCTCGCGCATTCGCCGATAGATCTCGAACGGGTTGTCGAAATACTCTTCGGAGAACGGATCGAAGACGAGTTCGGCCTGGGTCATCGGACCTCCTCAGGGCGCCGCACGCTGCAACGGGCGACGATGAGACGACGGACTATAATCGATACTGTAAGTCAAACGGCAAGCCGCCGGAGGCAAATGCCGCCGACCGGTGTCACCGGGGATGGTCCATCAGCGACAGGGCCGCGTCGGCAGCGTCGAGCACAGCCCCCGGTTCCGCCTCCGCCCGCTGCGCCAGGTCGGACACCAAGCGAACATCCTTTTGCAACAAGGAACCCGCCAGGCCGGCCAACCGGTCCAGGGTTCCACCGGAACCCCGGATGCTGTTGAGTGCGAAGCTGCTCGCGCTGCCTCGTGACACCACCTCGGCAAGCTGTTCGGTGGCGACACCCAGCTGCCTGCCGAGTGCCAGCGCCGTGGCGGCGGTCCCGAGGTTGGCGGTGAACAACAGATTGTTGAGCAACTTGGTCACCTGCCCGGCACCGAGGTCGCCCAGATGCACCACCGGGTCCGCATAGGTCTCGAAGACCGGCCGGCAGCGCTCCACGGCCTCCGGGTCGCCGCCGGCCATCACCAGCAGAGTTCCGGCCGCAGCGGCCGGACCGCCGCCGCTCACCGGGGCATCGATCACCGCAACACCGTGCTGCTCGCAGTGCTGCGCCAGCCGGCGGCAGGTGTCGGGATGCACCGTGGAGTGAATCGCGATGATCCCGCCGGGCTGCAAACCGGCCAATACCCCGTCATCGCCCCGAACCACCTCGTCGACGTCGGCGTCACCGACCACGCACAGGCAGACCACGTCGCTTCGGCTGCCCAACTGCGCGGGGGAGTCGGCGATGCTGACCTCGGTGTCGGCGAACTGCTCCAGGGTGCCGGCCCGCCGGGCCCACAGCGTCGTGGTGTACCCGCCCTCGACGATGCGTCGCGCCATCGGCGCGCCCTGGCTGCCCAGCCCGATGAAACCGACCCGCATCAGCTGACCTCCTTGTCGCGCGCGAGCGCCGCGGCCGCGCAGTCGTTGACGAATGACAGCACCGACCGGTGATAGTGCTCCGCGCTGAAGCCGAGGCTGAGATTGTGGCCCGCGCCTTCTTGGTCATTGCAGGTGAAACTGCTTGCCGCGCTGAACACCTCGCGGATCTGTCTGCGGGCCTCCGCGCCGGATTCCCAGACCTTCTCGTGCTCGGCGAAGGTGAAGCGCACCGGGACCCGGATCTGTGCGGCCAGCGCGGGAAAGTCCCGGCGTGGCCAACTGCCGACCATGTCCGCCTCATAGGGTGCACCCGAGGACACCTTGGTGATCCCGCGCAGCACCGCTTCGGGATACAGCGATGCGGGCTCCCAGAGCAGTTCGCGCAGGACGGCGTTGCGCTGGCCGGGTTCGGGTGCGTTGAATGCGGCGCGGGCGGCGTCCCGGTACCGCAGCCCGGTACCGGCCAGCTCGACCCCCAGCAGGTCGGCGCCGCGCTCATCGGCGGCCATTCGTACCGCCAGTTCGCATCCGTTGGAGTGCCCCAGCAGGAACAGGCCGGCGCCGCGTGCCCGGTCCCCGAGAATCCGCTCGACGGCCAGGTAGGCCAGCCGCACCCGCTGCTGCGGCGTTGCGGTCTCCTCGGGGTACAGCGCCGAGCTGCCGTAACCCGGGCGATCGAGTGCGATCACCGTGTATCCCAGTGCCGCCCCGGCTCGCAGCAGCGACAGGTTCGGTTGCCCGGGGCAGTCGAAATAGATCGACGTGGTCCCGCCGCCGTGCAGCGCGATCACCACCGCCCGCGGATCGGGGACTTCGGCAACCAGCGCCGACATCGGCACCCCGCCGGCGCTGATCATCCGCGGGCGCACTGTTCGACCCATGCGCCCCTCCTCAGGAATCGGTCCGCAGCAACATGACTCCGCTCGGTGTCAGCCCGCCGCTGCTGGCCACGGCGACCCTGGCGCCGGCGACCTGGCGCGCACCGGCTTCCCCGCGCAGCTGGGTGACGGCCTCGTGAATCAGCCCCATCCCGTGAGTGCGGCCGTGTGAGAGCTGACCGCCGTGGGTGTTGAGCGGCAGCACGCCGTCCCGGGCGATGTTCGTGCCACCGTCCAAGAAGCTCTTGGCCTCACCGATGCCGCAGAAGCCCAGGGCCTCGATCCAGGACAGGCAGTTGAAGGTGAAGCCGTCATACAGCTCGGCCACATCGACGTCGGCCGGCCGCAACGACGTTCGCGACCACAGGTGGGCGGCCTGGCCCAGGACCTGCGGCTCGTGCGTCAGGGTGCTCTGGTCCCAGTCCAGCCGCTCGATGATCTGGGTGCCGACCGCCTCCACCAGTACCGGCGGCTTGGCCAGATCGCGGGCGGCGTCGACAGCGGAGACGATCACCGCCACCGCGCCGTCGCACGGCACGTCGCAGTCGAAGAGGCCGAACGGGGTGGTGATCATCCGCGCGGACAGGTAGTCGTCCATGCTCATCGGTTCGCGGTAGATGGCCGTGGGGTTCAGCGCGGCGTTGGCGCGCTGGTTCAGCGCGATCCAGCCCAGCGTTTCACGGGTCGTGCCGTAACGGTGGAAGTGCCGCTGGGCGTTCTGGGCCAGGGTGTGCGCCGCCGAGGTCGCCCCGAAGGGAACCTGCCAACTCGCGGTTCGCCTGCCGCCCGGCGGTGACGCTTTGCCCGCCTTGAGCAGTTCGCCGAAGGTCGATTCCCAGACGGTGCGGAAACACAGCACATGGCGTGCCAGCCCGGTCTCCACGGCCATCATCGCGGCGATGACAGAGCCCCCGGGGCCGAAGGTGTCCATCCCGCCGTTGATCCAGGTCGGGCGCAGCCCCAAGGCGCCCTCCAGCGCCGCGACGCCGCCTTCTCCCATACCGGCCACGTCCAGGCCCGGGTAAGTGGAGAGTCCGTCGATGTCGTCGAAACTCAGCCCGGCGTCGGCGACAGCCTCCTGGCAGGCCGCAATCGTCAGGGCCAGCGGCGTCGCCATGAGCCGACGGCCCAGCCGCGACGCACCGATGCCGGTGAGGGCCGCCTTGTCCTCGAACTTCGCCGTCGTCACCATCGGGCGCACGTGCCGGCCGTAGTCCTGCGGTGCGATCTCGTCGGCCGGCAGAGGCCTGATCTCCGTGCTGTCGGCCACCGGGCGAAACACCGGCAGCCAGACGTCCTCGACGTTGGTGAACGCGACTTGGACCTGCTGGCCCAACTCGAGACGGTCGGGGTCGCAATCGATGATGTTGGTGGTCAGCCGAACTCGGGGATCTTCGTCGATCGCCACCTGAGCAACCACATACGGTGCCGGCAGACCGGGAAAGCTGAACCGGTGGTTGACGGTGAAACCGGCCAGCGTCGCCCGCCCGGAGACGTCTCGTACCCCCATGTTCGTCCCCCGGCAGTACCGGCACACCGGCTGGGGCGGATGAATCAGCGCGGCGCAGTCGAGGCAGTTCTGTAGTCGCAGTACGCCGTCAGCACCAGCGGTCCAGAAGAATTCGTTCTCGGGCGTGACCAAGGGCAGTGGGCGTGCGCTCACGCGTCGTCCTCCTCGGGGACCTCGATGATGGCGTGCACCGGGCAGTCCAGCAGGGCGCGCCTGACGTCGTGCTCGTCGGCTTCGGGCACAGTCCCGTCGCCGGTCAGGGACGCGTAACCCCAGTCGTCCAGCGAGAAATACCCGGGTGCGTGCTTGGCGCAGAAGCCGAACCCGTCGCACAGCGTGCGATCCAGGCGGACCCTCATACCGGCACCTCCTCTATCGCGTAAGGACGCT
Organism: Mycolicibacter engbaekii; assembly: GCF_002101585.1. Taxonomy (GTDB): domain Bacteria; phylum Actinomycetota; class Actinomycetes; order Mycobacteriales; family Mycobacteriaceae; genus Mycobacterium; species Mycobacterium engbaekii. The sequence continues at coordinate 111,566 of NZ_LQOT01000069.1, forward strand.
CGGCCGCGAAAGCCCCGGCGCGGCAGGCGTCGCACGCGCCGTCCAGATGGCCGGCCACCAGTGCCGGAAACCGATTCAGCAGGCTGGCGGCGATATTGGTGGCGCCGTCCAGCGTGCCGCAGGCACCCCGCCCGGGTAGCACCCCGGCCCACCGTTGCAGCCGCTCAACATCCTCGGAGGTCGCGACCCCGTCCCGAAGTGCCTCGGCAACCGCCGCCATCGCTGCGGTGCCGTTGAAGCATGATCCGCACTGCCCGGCGTTCTCCCGGCCGTAGTAGGCCAACACCGAGGCCGCCACCGCGACGGGGCACTCGTCGGTGAGGACGGCGATCGCCGCGCAGCCCAGGCCGCTGCCGACGCCACGCAGCGACTCGTGGTCGAGGCCGACCTGCAGTGTGTCGGGGTCGAGCAGGCCGGCGAAATAGCCGCCCATCAGCACACCGCGGACCCGCTCACCCACAAACCCGTGCACGCGCAGCAACTCAGAGAGCGCGACGCCGTGCGGCAGCTCGTAGAGCACCGACGGTCGCCCGCCGCCGCTCACGGTGGCCAGGAAAGTTCCCGGGGACAGCGAGGTTCCTTGTGCGCGAAAGGCCTCCGCGCCGTGGCGCAGGACAAAGGGAAGGTTCGCCAGCGTCTCGACGTTGGACACCAGCGTCGGAAGCGCAGCGACTCCCCGCTGGTAAGGGCGGGGCGGCTTGTCTGTCGGCTTCGCCGGGCCGCCGTTGATCGCCCGCACCGCGGCGGTCTCCTCGCCGGCCACATAGCTCGGGTCGACGACGAACACCTCGATCGACAACCCGCCGAGAACATCCTGGCCGAGCTGGCCCAGCGCGTTCTCGACGCTGCGGGCGGACATCGGATCGGAGACATAGACGTAGGCACTGCGGGCCGCCACCATCGCGGCGGCCAACCGAAGGCCGTCGATCACCAGATGCGGCCGGCGACGCAACAGCCAGCGGTCCTTGGCCGAAGCCGGTTCGCCCTCTTCGCCGTTGGCCACCACCACCGCGCCGCCGGCGCGCCGGCCGCCGTCGCGAACCGAGCGCAGCTTGACCCCCAGGGGGAACGCCGCACCGCCGCGGCCCAGCAAGCCGCTGCGCTGCACCTCGCCGAGCAATCCGTCGGCGTCATCCAGCGCCTGATAGCCGCCGTCGGCCAGGTACTGCGAGGCGGACTCAGTCTCCGATCGCGCTCCCAGCAGCCGGGGCTCGCAGCCCGGCCAGGCGGCCACGGTGATGGCCGCCAGGTCGGGGGTAGCCGTGCACTTGGTCGTCATCGCCACCTCGTTTGACTAGGCTCACGGACGTGAGAACAGCGGTGGTACGCCTCGACGTCGACCCTGCTGGGAAGCTGACACCCGAGCATGTGACGACGGGAATGGCACGACTGCGCGAGCTGGCGGCCCAGGCCGGTGCGGACGTGGTCGATGCCGATGTCGCGGCCATGCCGGCGGGCCGGCGCCACGTGCGACTGCTGATCAGCGGATCCGAGGCCGACGTCCGGGAACTGGGGATGCGACTGTGCGCCAGCGCATTCGGCACCACCCCGGAGCCCGGCGTGGTGACCTATCTGAGCAGGGGCACCGACGACGACGTGCACGGGGTACTCGCCGGACTGGGACTCGCCGGCGAGATCGTCCGGGTCCCGGGGTCCGATGGTCTCGATGTCGTGCATGTGACCCTTGCCGAACCGGATCTGCAGCGCGTCGGCGAGAGCCGCGTCCATACCGCACTGGAGGCGTCGCTGAACTGCGAGGTTCACCTTCACACCCGATGACCGCATCAACGCCCCAGGAACTCCAGGATCGCCGGGGCGGCCAGCACCCACGTGTCGAACATGTTGAAATGACTGACCTTTCCCGAAGCTCGGTCCTCGGCCGCGCGCTCCCAGGCGTCTTCGGGCCACGGCGGGTCGATCAGCTCTGATCCCTTGATCAGGCAGTTGACCTCCAGCGAGGTGCGCTTGGGGTGATCCCAGTCGTTCTCGCCGCCCCGGATGATCAGCGTGGGCACCGTGATCCGGTCGAACATCTCGTCGTCGACGCCGGGGATCGTCTGGCCCGGCTTGGAGACGAATGCGTTCAGCCAGCGCAACATCACCTTGAGGAAGGCGTCGCCGTCCAGGCCGAGCAGACGTGCTTCGTTGCCGGGGTTCTCCGCGATCCGCTCCTGCCACTCGCGGATGTCCAACAGTGCTTTCGGCCCGCCACCGCGTACGGCGAGGATGCTGGGCACCACGTAGTAGGAGCCGAGCACGAAAGTGCCGTAGATACCGCCCACGATGTTCCACAGGGCGAGCTTCGTGACCAGTTCCGGGTAGAGCATCGTGGTCAGGATCGAGTCCCGCGCCCCGCCTGACCCGCCGGCCAGGATGACCGGTCCGGTCCCCAGTGCGGTGAGCAACCCGTGCAGGGTCTCGGCGCGCATGTGCGATTCGGACTGGCCGTAGAACTGCACGTCGGAGGCACCGCAATTGGGGCGGTCCCACAACAGCACCCGGTAGCCGCCGTCGACGAGCGCTTCGGCCAGCGGGCGCAGCCCCGGGATCTCCTTGGAGAACCGGCCCCCGGGGGTCAGCACGATCAGATCACCGGTGGAACCGAGGATCTCGTAGACAACATTTCCCCCGTTGACTTCGATAGCGGCCACCGATACTCCTGTGCGTTAGGCCTGGACGAGGACGTCGTTGCCGACAACCCGCACGGGGTAGGTGCGGATGCTCCACTCCGGCTTGACCGCAGTCGTGCCGGTGGCGAGCTCGAAACCCCATTGGTGCCAGGGGCAGTAGATGTATTCCAGGTCGCGGACCATGGCGGCATCACCGGGGCTCTGTTCGTCGACGACGGTACGGCCGCGCAACCGGCCCGCGCACAGCGGCCCGCCCTGATGCGGGCAGAAGTTCGCGATCGCGTAGAACGTCCCGTTGATGTTGTACACGCCGACGCCGTGATGGCCGATCGGCACGAGCTTGTGTGTCCCAGGCGGGATCTCATCGACGGTCGCAACGACATGCTCGCGGCCCTGGGCCAACCGGGGCCGCTTTTCCTCCTGCCCCATCTAGAACACCCGCACCTGTCCCTCGAGGGCCGGGACGGTGTCGGGAAGGTGATAGGTCGCCAGGCCGTTACGGAACATCACTGCCTCCCGGGCTGCCTTGGGCAGGTGTTTGACCAGCCAACGCGGGTCGTCGAAGGTCCAATGCGGGTAGTCGGAGGAGTAGAGCAGGATCTTCTCGCACTCCATCCACTCGAAAGCCCGCGACAGTTCGGTCTTGTCCTCCGGGTAGTCCAGTGGCTGGGTGGTGAACTTGATGTGGTCTTTGACGTATTCGCTGGGTTTGCGTTTGATCTCCACCCACGATCTGCGGGCTTCGTAGATGGCGTCCATCCGCCACATCAGCGGCAGAATCCAGGTGAAGGCATGCTCGACGAGCACAATGCGCAGGTTGGGGTGCCGGTCGAAAACCCCGTCGAAAACCAGGCTCATCACCTGGTTGGCCGCCAACAGCGAGTAGGTGACCATGAAATCGTGGTTGTAGCTGGGCATTCCCACCGGCGGCATCGGCAGCTCCTCGTGATGGCTGCGCGACAGGTGACAGCTCACGGTGATGTCGTGCTTGGTGGCGGCCGCCCAGATCGGGTCGTACTTCGGGTCGCCCCACGAGGGCCGGGGTTCGGCCTTGATCAGGATCTGCGCCATGTAGGGGTGGCCCGCCCACTTCTCGATCTCGGCCACCGCGCCGGCGGGGTCCTCGATCGCCGCGCAGATCGACCCGCGCCAGCGCTGATGCCAGTTGTTCTTGGCGTCGAGCCAGTGATTGGCCTGCCAGTCGTTGAGTGCCGAGGACATCGCCTGCTGGGCTTCGGGAAATCGGGCCGGATAGGCGGCGGGCTCCAGGATCGCGAAATCCGCGCCCGCCTCCATGATGAGCTGTTTGAACGCCAACTCCGGATCGCTGCCTGGGAACTCGCCATCGGCGGGAAACGTGTCGACGCGCATGGCGAACGCGTGCGCGTAGTCGGGGGCGTCGTAGTAGATCTGCTCGCCCACCCGGCGGGGCAGAAAGTACTTGCTGCGCCACGGCTCCGGTAGGTACTGGACCAACTCGCCGCGGCGCGGCACCGGGTGAACATCCGAATCCACACACCGCACGGCGATTCGCTCGGCGGCCGGCTGGCGCTCGGTGGTTGTCGCAGTCATGGCGAACTCCCTCGGTTCCTGATGCTCTCTAGTGTGCGCCCGCGACGGCCGGAACGTCGATGCCGTAGAGCCGACTGGCATTGCGCCAGCACAGCTTGTCGCGCTGCTCGGCGCTGAACGACCGCGGAACGGTCAGTTGGTTGCGCTGCCAATGCGGATAGCTGGATCCGTACATCACCATGTCGTCTTTACCGGTGAAGCCGAACCACTCGCCGGCGAAGTCGGTGTCCCCGGGGCCGTCCATGGCGCCCTGGATGAAGAAGACGTGGCCGGGCAGGTAGTCGCTGGGGATCTTCGGCGCCCAGGGTGTCTGTTCCAGGTGCGGCCGGCCGAAGGTGTCCATCCGCCAGATGATGGGGGTGAGTAGATCCGCGGCACCGTCGGCCCACACGAACTTCAGTTCCGGCATCCGCTCGAACACGCCCTCGGCGATCATGTTCATCAGGTGGTATAGGTAGTTGCACGCCATGAAGCTCACGTACTGCTCGTAGGTCCTGGGAACGCCGGACGGCGTCGGCGAGGCGGAGATGCCCGAACCCACCTCGATGTGTGCCGCCACCGGAAGCCCGGCGTCGACGGCGGCCTCCCACAGCGGCCAGAACTGGGGCTTGCCGAACAGCTCCCGGGACTGCAACGGAACGCCGATCTGTACCACCCGCGGGTGGTCTTTCCAGCGGTCGATCTCGCGCAGGGCCCCGGCGATGTCGTCCGGGTTGACGCGGATGGTGCCCCGAAACCGGTTCCCGTGCTCGCCGTGGTCCAGCCAGCGCGACACCAGAATCTCGTTGTGCGCCGCGGCAATCGCCGATCCCAGATGCCGGTCCGGCATGACGCCGCGGGTCATCGGGTGCAGCACCGCGATGTCGACCCCGCCTTCGGCGAACAGGTGTTGGGCAACCAGGTCTGGGTCCGAACCCGGGTATTGGCGCTGCGGTCCGTCGGTTCGCGGTGCGTACTCGCCGCCCGGCGCGCCGTACCAGTCCATCTCGTAGTCGGGGAATCCGCGGCTCTTGAACGGCTCCCGCATGAAGCTGCGAAGGTCGCTGTTGGACGCCGCGAAGATGTGCACGCTGGCGTCGATGACGGGCGTGCGGGTGCCGTCCGGGTGTTCGATCATCAACGCCGCCCTTCGCCGTACTGTCCGCCGGGCACTGTGTCGCAGTCACGGTGCCGCCCGACCCCCGGTGCGACCCATTGTATAGCTGTATTCTTTTCAAGCAAGAACAAGGTTCTCATTCCGCGTTCGCCTCGCACGTCCCGGTGGCCCCGCCGCAAGCCGATTGGCCCGGTTGCGCAGCGGTGATGCGCCAGGCGGCGACGAGAGCATTACATCCGGTAGTGAGAATGTTATTCTCAACCGGCGTTCGGGAAGGTGGGCTGCGATGCTGTTGGAGTTCGACGAAGACCAGCGACTGTGGCAGGCCACGGTGCGCGACGTGGTGGGTAAGCAGTGCTCGCCCGCATTGGTGCGCAGGGTCGCCGAGGGACAGGGCGACGCCGAGGCGCTGCGCAAGGACGTCGACGCGCTCTGGAAGGTCTACGTCGACCTCGGGTTGACCGAGCTGCACCAGCCGGAAACCGCGGTGGAGCTGGCGATCGTGCTCGAAGAACTGGGCCGCGCCACCGATCCCACGCCGTTTCTGGCCACTATGACCCAGTTCGCGCCGCTGGTCGGCGAGCAGCACCAGCCGGACGGGTCCACCGGTGCCGCGGTGTACAGCGGGGTGACCGCGCATCGCAACGCCAGTGGCTGGGTGCTCGACGGCACCGCCGTGGGTGTGCTGGACGCCGACCGCGCCGACCGGTTGGCGGTGGTCACCGCGGCGGGCGTGTTCGTGGTCGACGCCGGCGCGGTCACCACCCGCAACGCGACGGTCTTCGACCCGACGTTGCACATCGGCGATGTGTCCTTCGCCGGGGTCGAGGTCGCCGACACGGCCCGGATCCGGGGCGATGTCGAGCGGGCCCGCCACGTCGCGCTGTGCGGGATGGCGCTGACGATGGTGGGCGCCTGCCAGCGCATCCTCGACCTGGCGCTGGAACACGTGCGCAGCCGGCAGCAGTTCGGGGTTCCGATCGGGTCGTTCCAGGCTGTCCAGCACAAGGCGGCGGACATGCATGTGGCGATCGAACGTGCCCGGGCGCTGGCGTATTTCGCGGCGCTGACCATCTCGGTCGACGACCCGCGCCGGCGGATGGCGGCGGCGATGGCCAAGGCCTCGGCGGGCGAATGCCAGTCGGTGGTCTTCCGGCACGGGCTTCAGCTGTTCGGGGCGATGGGATTCACCTGGGAGAACGACCTGCAGTTCGCGCTCAAGCGGGCCAAGGCCGGTGAGCTGATGCTGGGGGGCGCCGCGCAGCACCGTGCCGCGATCGCCGAGGAGTACCTTGCAGCTCGTATTTGACGCCGAGGTCGAGGAATTTCGCGCCGAGTTCGCGGCGTTTCTCGACGCCCACCTGCCGCCCGAGGCCCAGGCCCTGGAGCGGCCTCGTTCGGTCTCGCACATGCCGTCGTGGGCGCGCCGCTGGCAGCGACTGCTGTTCGACAACGGCTGGCTGTTGCCCGGTAATCCGCCGGAGTTCGGTGGTCGCAACGCCACCCTGCTGCAGCAGTTCGTACATCTGGAAGAGCTCTGCCGGCGCAGGATTTACCACAGCTTCAATCCGCAGGGCGTCAATATCATCGCCGCGTCATTGCTGACATTCGGCACCGACGAACACAAGCGACGCTGGGCAGTGCCGATTCTGCGTGCCGAGATCACCGCCTCATTGGGCATGAGTGAGCCGAGCGCCGGGTCGGATCTGGCGTCATTGCGCACCCGGGCCGACCGCGACGGTGATTCCTTTGTCGTCAACGGGCAGAAGGTCTGGACCTCTGGAGCGCACGACGCCGATGTGCTGCTGACCTTCGTCCGCACCGATCCCGACGCGCCCAAACACAAAGGCATCAGCGTGCTGGTGATCCCCACCGACACTCCGGGGGTGGTGCGGCGGCCGTTCCCCACCATCTGCGGAATCGATGACAAAGACTTCAACGAGGTCTTCTTCACCGATGTGCGTGTGCCGGCGGAGAACCTGATCGGACCGCTGCATGGCGGCTGGGGGGTGGCCAACGGCTCGCTGGGCCACGAGCGAACCATGATGTGGCTGGGTTTCGCCGACAGGCTGGACAACGTCATCGCCGACTTCCACCCCGAGGGCGCCCTCGAGCGTGACCGATTCGCCACGGCGGTCATGGATTACCAGGCGCTGCGCCTGCTCGGGTCGGCGGCGCTGGCGCGGGCTGCGCGCGGCGAGCAGGACGTGGCCGCGCTGTCGGTGCTCAAGCTGCTCGGCTCAGAGGCCGAGATGTTCGCGTCCGGCCATGCGCTGGACGCGGCGGGCGCGCAAGGCCTGGTGCACCCGGCGAATTCGGGACCCTATGCCCCCATGAACCTCGACAGCTACTTCGCCAGCTGGTTCGAGCGCCACGCGCGCAGCTTCTCCGGCACCATCGCCGGAGGCACGTCGGAGATTCACCGCAACATCATCGCCCAGCAGGGGCTGGGTCTGCCCCGCGGCTGACGCGCCAGGTCGCCCCGCCGCACACCCGGCGCGCGTGCGTCAGTCGATGACGACCGCTTCCTTGCGCTCGGTGATCGGGCGGGCGCACTCCTGCTCGTCGCAGATGCGCTGCAGCTTTTCCAGGGTCTCGTCCAAGCCCGGCCCCAGCCGTTTGCCGGGAGTGAAGGTGGCGGGCAGGTTCCGCATGCCCTGGATCACTCCGATGGTGTCGTAGTGCACGGTGCCTTCGGGGTCGCACTGGTAGTCGGGCATCCGGTCGAGCACCGCTGTCAGCATGGATTTGAAGACGGTGCGCGCTACGTTGGAGCCGATGCAGCGGTGAATCCCCAGTCCGAAGCTGAAGTGCCGGTTGCCCTTACGGTCCAGAATGACGCGATCGGGCTCCTCGAAGATCGAGGGGTCGCGGTTGGCCATCGCCCAGGACAGCCACAGGCGTTCGAACTGTTTGAACTGCTGTCCGGCCACCTCGACGTCCTCGGCGAACGTCCGTCCGTCGCCGGGCGCCGGTGTGAAGAACCGCAGGAACTCCTCGGTCGCCGAGTCGAGCAGTGCTGCGCGCTGCGTGCTGAGCCGGGTGCGCTCCTGCGGATTCTGGCCGAGCCATTCCAGGGCATGCGCGGTCAGGGCCGTGGTGGTGTCGAAGCCGCCGCCGATGATCAGGCCCAGATTGCCCAGGATCTCGATGTCGGGCGCCGGTTCACCGTCGATGCGCAGTTGCAGCATCGCGTTGACCAGGCCCGGGCGCGGGTTCTCCCGGATCTCCATCATGTTGTTGATGATGTCGATGCCCATTTCGCGGTGCTGCTCGTTGATCTTCTCGCGATCCGGCGAGTGCTCGGGGGTGTACACCGAGGCATGTGTGGGTTCGCTGTAGACGTTCCACTTCTTGAGTTCGATGCCCATCATGGCGAGGGTGAACACCGCCGGGACCACGTTGGCCAGGTGCTCGACGAAGTCGATCCGCCCCGACTCGATGTGCTCATCGACTGCGGCGCGGGTGATCTCGTCCACGAACGGCACCCAGCGCTTGATCGCGGCGGGGGACAGGTACGGGTTCAGCGCACCGCGGTAGGCGCTGTGCTCGGGCTCGTCCATCTCGAGGATGCCGCCACGCACCACCGTCGCGCGGCTGGCCTTGGGGATGGTGATGCCCTGGAAGGGGGTCTCGCCGCTGATGTCGTGATGGTTGGACACGGCGGGACAGCGGGCGAGCTCGAAGACGTGCTTGCTGTCGGCGGCCACCCAGTGCCCGTTGTAGGTCGGGCTCCACGCCATCGGGCATTTGGCGTGCATCTCCCGGGTGATCTCCTCGAAGCGGTCACGGTACTCCGGGGTGTGCCGATCGAAGTAGAACGAGTTCTTCCTGCGATCGTCGGCGGTGTCGCCGGCCGCGGTCAGGGAATCGTCGACGCTCAAGGAATTCTCCCTCGTCATTCCTCGATGAGGATGGCTTGTTCGGGGCAGGAGTGTGCGGCCTCGCGGACCGCGTCCTGCTGGTCTTCGGGAACCGTCTCCGACACCGGCGACGAAGTGCCGTCGATGTCGTTGAGTACGAAGGAATCAGGCGCGATCATCGCGCACAGCGTGTGACCCTGGCAGCGCTGCGAGTCAACGGAGACCTTCATGTTCTGTAGTCCTTTCAACCGTTATCGGTGCGTTGGGTCGTGTCCGCAGGGGCCGCCGGGGTGCAGGTCACGCGACGATCAGACGTGGTAGTCGTACCACTTGAGGTAGCCGCCGGCGTCGACCCGCAACTGCATCCCGGTGACGTAGCGGGCCTCGTCGGAGGCCAGCCACAGCACCGCGTTGGAGATGTCCTCGGGCTCGATGAACGGCACCTTCATCGCCTGCTGGACGTAGAAGACCGGCTCGGCGTCGGCGCGGGTCGGATGTTCCAGGTCGGGGCGGAAGGAGCGGTACATCGGTTCGCTCTGCAACATGTCGGTGTTGCAGTTGGTCGGGTGAATGACGTTGGCGCGGATGCCGCGTACCGCCAACTCCGTTGCCAGGTCGTGCACGTACTGCGCGATCAGGCGCTTGGAGGTCATGTAGGCCATCCCGCCCGGGTCGCCGCCCGGGTTCGCCTTCTGGTGGGCGTCCATCAAGGCGGCGGCCGAGGCGGTGGCGATGATCGAAGCGCCCTCGGCCAGGTGGGGCAGTGCGACTTGAATGCCGTTGATGGTGCCGACCAGGTTGGTGTTGATGACGTCGGTCCAGGCCTGCAGGGGCGGGTTGCCCTTCATGCCGGCGACGCCGGCCTGGGCGACGACGATGTCGAGCTTGCCGAACTCGGCGAGGCCGGCATCGAGCGCGGTCTTGAGCGCCGCCGCGTCGCGCACGTCGGCCTGGGCGGTGACGATGCTGCGCCCGGTCTTCTCCACCAGCTTGGCGGTCTCCTCGAGATCCTCGGGCCGCGCCATCGGGTAGCCGATTGTCTCGATGTCCTGGCACAGGTCGACCGCGATGATGTCGGCGCCTTCCTCGGCCAGGCGCAGCGCGTGGCTGCGGCCCTGGCCGCGGGCTGCGCCCGTGATGAAGGCGACCTTTCCGGCAACGCGTCCCACAGCTGTTCCTTTCGTTACGCTGGATCCGCCGTGATGTGGCGGAACTTGTTGGAAGTTCAGGTGTTCCGGCCGCCGTTGACGCCCAGGATCTGTCCGGTGATGTAGCCGGCCTCCTCCGACGCCAGGAACGCGCAGGCCGCGGCGATGTCCTCGGGCTTGCCCATGCGCCGCACCGGGGTGCGGGCGATGTTGTCGTCGATGTCGCCGAGAAACCCGCGGCTCGCGGCTTGGCGCAGCATGGGTGTGTCGATGAAGCCCGGTGGCACGGCATTGACGGTGATTCCGGCCGGGCCGTACTCCAGCGCCAGGGTCTTGGTGAGCCCGTTGACGGCGGACTTGGCGGCCACGTAGTGCGCCATATAGGGCGTGCCGGAATGGGTGCTGGAGGAGGAGATGTTGACGATCCGTCCCCAGCCGGCGTCGATCATGTCGGGCAGTACCGCCTGAACGGTGTGGAAGACACCGTTGAGATTGACGTCGATGACGCGCTGCCAGTCCTCGAAGCTGATGTGGCTGAACTTCTTGAAGCCGTCCAGGCCGGCGGCGTTGACCAGGATGGTGACCGGGCCGAGCTGCTCGCGGATCTGCGTGAGTGCGGCATCGATCTGGGCGCGATCGGTCACGTCGGCGGCGAAGGCCGACTCCAGGTCGTTCGGATGGAGGTCGATGATCGCCACCCGGTGGCCGGCGGCGCGCAAGCGGTCCACGACCGCCGCACCGATGCCCGAGGCGCCTCCGGTCACGACAGCAGTCCTCACGAGGCCCGTCTCGGTCACAAAGAATCTCCTTTCCGAGCGTTGAGAATCGTACTCTCGCACAACTGCTTCTGGCAAGGCGCATGCAGACCGCTTCTCAGCAGCGAAAAGGCAGTAACCGCTTGCGCTCTCGACGGAACGATCTCAGTCCCAAGGCTCTTCGCGCTCCCTTGAGTTCTCGTATAGGCGATGTATGATTCGCCGCAGATGAGAATCTAGTTACCCGCCGGGAGGCTTGGATGCATTCGCTGGGCACAGCCGAGACCGCCGCCGACGAGCGAGTCGACCGGCGACTGCTGATCAACGGCGAGCTGGTGGGCGCCGACACCACCTACCCATCGCTCAACCCGGCCACCGGAGAAGTGCTCGGCCACGCGCCGGAGGCCGGTGTCGAGCACGCGAGGGCAGCCGTCGCGGCAGCGCGCGAGGCCTTCGACGCAGGCGCCTGGGCCACCGACACCGAGCTGCGCGTGCGCTGCCTGGATCAGCTGCACCGGGCGCTCGTCGAGCACCGCGACGAACTCGCCGCGCTCACCATTGCCGAGGTCGGCGCCACCCCGGCGCTGACCCAGGGTGCGCAGCTCGACCAGCCGATCGCGATCGTCCGCTACTACGCCGATCTGCTCAAGACCTATCCGCTGACCGAAGATCTCGGCAACGTGGAGAGCCGGGGAATGCTGCACCACCGGTGGGTGGAGAAGGAAGCCGCGGGTGTCGTCGCCGCGATCATCGCCTACAACTACCCCAACCAGCTGGCCCTGGCCAAGCTGGGCCCCGCGCTGGCAGCCGGCTGCACCGTGGTCCTCAAGGCCGCGCCGGACACCCCGCTGGTGACGCTGGCGCTCGGTGAGCTGATCGCCAACCACACCGATATCCCGGCCGGGGTGGTCAACGTGATCAGCTCGTCGGACCCGGCGGTCGGAGCGGCCCTGACCACCGACCCAGACGTCGACATGGTCACCTTCACCGGCTCCACCCCGACCGGGCGGGCCATCATGGCCGCCGCCAGCGGAACCCTCAAGCGGGTCTTCCTGGAACTCGGCGGCAAGTCCGCGGCGATCATCCTCGACGACGCCGACTTCGCCATGGCCGCGGTCTTCGCGGCGTTCTCGATGGTCACCCACGCCGGTCAGGGTTGTGCCCTGACGTCGCGGCTGTTGGTGCCCAACAGTCATCACGACGAGATCGTCGAACTGGTCAAGACGAACTTCTCGCACGTGCGTTACGGCGACCCGACCGACCCCACGACCTACATGGGCCCGCTGATCAGCGCCAGGCAGCGCGACAAGGTCGACGCCATGGTGCAGCGCGCGGTCGCCGCCGGCGCCACGCTGGTGACCGGCGGGGAGAAGGTCGACCCCGGCTTCTTCTACACCCCGACGCTTCTGACCGGCGTCGATCCCGACAGTGAGATCGCCCAGGAGGAGGTCTTCGGGCCGGTCCTGACGGTGATCGGCTACGACGACGACGACGATGCGGTCCGGATCGCCAACAACTCGATTTACGGCCTGTCCGGGGCGGTGTTCGGCAGCCAGGACCGGGCGCTGGCGGTGGCGCGCCGGATCCGCACCGGCACGTTCTCGATCAACGGCGGCAACTACTTCAGCCCGGACGCCCCCTTCGGGGGCTACAAGCAATCCGGCATCGGGCGCGAGATGGGAGTCTCCGGGCTCGAGGAATTCCTGGAGAGCAAGACCCTTGCCATGCCCGTCGCCGGGGCCCCGGCATGAGGCCGCTCGAGGGTGTTCGTGTTCTGGAAGTCGCCATGTACGGGTTCGTCCCCTCCGCCGGTGCGGTGCTCGCCGAGTGGGGGGCAGAGGTCATCAAGGTCGAGCATGCGGTGACCGGCGACCCGCAGCGGGGCCTGCGCCAGACCGGGATGCTGCGGGTGGAAGGCGATCCGAATCCCAATATCGAGCACGCCAACCGCGGCAAGCGCAGCATCGGCCTGGACGTTTCGACGCCCGAGGGTCGCGAGGTACTGCTCGAACTGGCGAAGCGCGCCGATGTCTTCCTCACCAGTTTCCTGCCCGGGCACCGCCAGAAGTTCGGCATGGATGTCGACGACATCCGGGCGGTCAACCCCACGATCGTCTACGCCCGGGGCAGTGCGCTGGGCCCGCGTGGCGTCGAGGCGGACAAGGGCGGCTATGACATGACCGCGTTCTGGTGTCGCGCCGGCACCGCCGCCACGATCACACCGCCGGGTATCGAGGGAATGATCGGCCCGCCCGGACCGGCCTACGGCGATACCGTCTCGGGTACCAACCTGGCCGGCGGCATTGCCGCGGCTCTGTTCAAGCGCGAGCGCACCGGCGAGCCGTCGGTGGTGGACGTGTCACTGCTGGGCAGCGGCCTGTGGGCCATGGGGCATACCGTCGCCTTGACCAGTCATCTGGGCGAACGCCTGGTGCAACAGCCGCCGGGTGTGCATGGTTCGCCGATCAACCCGCTGGTGGGTGTTTACGCGACCGCCGACGAACGCTACATCTCGTTCGTCATGATGCAGCCCACCAAATTCTGGGCCGACGTGTGCGAGCACATGGACCTCGAGGCCTACATCGACGATCCGCGGTTTTCCACCGCGCAGTCGTTTGCCGAGCACACCCCGGCCGCCGTGGAGATCCTGCGCGAGGCGATGGCCAAGCGCACGCTGCCCGAATGGAGTGCGCGGTTTGCCACCCTGGCCGGCCCGTGGGCTCCGGTGCAGGACACCCTGCAGGCGGCGCAGGACACGCAGATCCGAGCCAACGAATACCTGGTCACTGCCGGGGAATTGGAGTTGGTGGCCAATCCGGTGCAGTTCGATGTGACCGCCCCGTCGACGGGCCCGGCGCCGGGATTCGCCGAGCAGACCGACGAGATCCTGGCGGAGCTCGGTCTGGACTGGGACCGGATCATCGAACTCAAGACCGTCGGTGCGGTCACCTAGGCCAGTAGGAGCTCTTCGATGCCGTGTTGCCTGAATTCGCAAGGCCACCCGCCGGGTGCCGTGCGTGTGGCACAGTGCGTAGAACTCTTCGAGCTTGCGATCGGGACCGCGGGAGACCCGGTTGGTGCCCGGATCGGATTGGCGCACACCATCGGGGACCGACCGCGGTGTGGGCGGTAACCGTTGTGGAAGGGGGCGGTGGTGCGTAGCGGTGCCCGTGCGGGAGCTCGCCATGCCGTCTGCCGCAACACCGCGGTGGCGGAGGGCTGATGGTGCTGGGAGCGACCGCGGATCCGCCGTTGGGCGATTCTCTCGACGGTCCGAGCCGCGGGGCGGCTGCGGGCCGGCATCGGCCGGCCGGCGCGCGGCGCGAACAGCCGGCCTACCTGCGTCCGCTGATCGGGCTGGCCACCGTACTGATCATCGCGGCGGCAATCGCGTTGCCGATCGGCCTGTTCCGGGGAAGCTTCACCCGTACCGTGTCGGTCACGGTGCTCTCGTCGCGAGCCGGGCTGGTGATGTACCCCGACGCCAAGGTCAAGATGCGCGGCGTTCAGGTGGGCAAGGTCGGGGCCATCGATCCGCTGCCGGACGGCACCGCCGCGCTGCGACTGGAGATCGAGCCCGGCCAGCTGCGGCTGATCCCGGCCAACGTCACCGCCCGGATCGCCTCGACGACGGTGTTCGGGGCCAAGTCCGTGGAGTTGGTGGCGCCGCCGGCCCCGGAGGCGGCCCGGTTGCGCGCCGGTCAAGTGCTCGCGGGCGAACATGTCACCGTCGAGATCAACACGGTGTTTCAGCAGCTCGTGCGGGTGCTGGACAAGATCGACCCGATGAAACTCAACGAGACCCTGGGTGCGGTCTCGACGGCGTTCAACGGCCGGGGCCACAAGATCGGACAGGCTCTGACCGACTTCGACAAACTGCTGGCCGAGATCGAGCCCAGCCTGCCCACGCTGGAACATGAGGCCGCCACGATGCCGCAGGTGTTCCGGGCGTACGCCGATGCCGCGCCGGACCTCATCGCCACCGCCGCACACGCCACCACCATGAGCGAGAGCATCGTCGCCGAGCGCGACAGCCTGGACACGTTCCTGCTCGCCGCGATCGGCCTTGCCGACACCGGCAACGACGTGATCGGGGAGAACCGGGCGGGACTGACCGACCTCACGCGGACGCTGGAGCCCACCGCCGCGTTGCTGGACCGCTACCACGACGAGCTCGGCTGCTCGATCGGCGGCCTGGTGCCGTTCGCGAAATCACCGCCCATGCCGGTGCCGGGCATCGTCATCACCGCCAGCTTCACCTTCGGTAAGGAACGCTATCGCTACCCCGACCACCTGCCGAAGGTCGCGGCCACCTCGGAGCGTTCCTACTGTGCGGAGCTGGGCCTGCCCGACATTCCGCCGGAGTTCCGGCCGCCGGTGCTGGTCGCCGATACCGGGGCCAACCCGTACGAATACGGCAACCAGGGCATCCTGCTGAACTCCGACGGTCTCAAGGAGGCGTTGTTCGGGCCGATCGGCGGGCCGCCGCGCAACAGCGCCCAGGTGGGGATGCCCGGATGACGCGCTCTGTGGCGACTTTGGTCAAGTTCGGGGTCTTCGCCGTGGTGATGTTGTTCGCGACGGTGTTCCTGTTCGCGATCTTCGGCGAGGTACGAACCGGGCCGACGGTGGGCTACAGCGCCGTGTTCTCCGATGCGTCCCGGCTGAAATCCGGTGACAGCGTGCGCGTGGCCGGCGTGCGGGTCGGCACTGTCGGTGGCGTGGCCCTGCGCAACGACGGCACGGTGGTGGTGAAGTTCGACGCCGACCGGGCCGTCCCGCTGACCACCGGCACCCAGGCCGCGGTGCGCTACCTGAACCTGGTGGGCGACCGCTACCTGGAGCTGGTGGACGGGCCGGGCTCGACCCGCCTGCTGCCGGCCGGTGCCCAGATACCGGTCGAACGAACCTCCCCGGCTATGGATCTGGACCTGCTGCTCAACGGCTTGAAGCCGGTGATCCGCGGGCTCAATCCGCAGGATGTCAATGCGCTCACCGCTTCGCTCATCCAGATCATGCAGGGGCAGGGCGGGACCCTCGACTCGCTGATGTCGCAGACGTCGTCGTTCTCGAACTCCCTGGCCGACAACAACGCTGTGGTCGAGTCCCTGATCGACCAGTTGCGTACCGTGCTGGCAACTTTGACCAGCGGCGACAAGCGGTTGACCGGCGCGATCGACCGACTGGGCAAGCTGGTCGGCGAACTGCGGGCCGACCGCGATCCGATCGGGGAGGCGGTGACGGCCCTGGACCGCGGTACCGCTTCGCTGGCCGACCTGCTGGGCAGGGCTCGCGATCCACTCACCGAGACCATCACCCAGGTCAACCGGTTGGTGACGGTCATCAACGCCGACCAGGCGGGCCTGGACACCTCGCTGCAGAAGGCGCCGGAGAATTTCCGCAAGGCCATCCGGCTGGGGTCCTACGGCGGTTTCATCCAGTACTACCTGTGCGCCGTGCAGGTCCGGGTCAGCGACACCCAGGGCCGTACGGCGGTGTTCCCCTGGATCAAATCCGAGGAGGGCAGATGCAGCGACAACGAATGATCGCCGCGCCGCCCGCACCCGGAAGAAGCGGTAGCCGCTGATGCTCAAGTACCGCGGCAACCACCTGTTCCGGATGGGCTTCATCGGAGCCATCCTCACCGCGCTCGTCGTCGCCATCGGGCTGCAGCCCGAACAACTGATCCAATGGGCCACCTGCGTGCGCTACCAGGCACGGTTCGCCGAGGCCGGGGGCTTGAGCACCGGTGCGGACGTCACCCTGTCGGGCATCAAAGTGGGCTCGGTCACCGATGTCCGGCTGGACGACGGGGACGCTCTGGTGACCTTCACGCTGGCCGGTAAATACCCGCTGGGCTCGCAGACCACGGCACACATCCGCACCGGTTCCCTGCTCGGCGAGCGGGTGCTGACCGTGGAACCGGCCGGCAGCACGAAGATGCGACCGCTGGATGTCATACCGATCACCCGCACGGCGTCGCCGTATTCGCTGACCGACGTGGTCGGCGAGTTGACCTCCAACACCGCCGGAACCGACACCGAGTCCCTCAACAGATCGCTGGACACCCTCTCGGAGACCATCGACCGGATCGCTCCGCAGCTGGGCCCCACTTTCGACGGACTCAGCCGGATGTCGCGTTCGCTGAACAACCGCGACGAAAGTCTTGCCGACCTGCTCAAGACGGCTGCCGACCTGACCGGCGTGTTGTCCGACCGCAGTCAGCAGATCAACGCGCTGATCCTCGACGCCGACAGCCTGGTCGACGTGCTCAACTCCCGTCGCCAGGCGATCGTCAACCTCCTGGCCAGCACCTCGGCGGTCTCCCGGCAGCTCAACGAGCTCGTCGCGCAGAACAATGCGCAGCTCAAACCCACGCTGGACGAGATCAACTCGCTGAACAAGATCCTGGAGAAGAACTCCGACAACATCGCCAAAGCGCTGCCCGGACTGGCCAAATACGAGCTCACCCAGGGCGAGGCAGTGTCCAATGGGGCGTTCTACAGTGCCTATATCCCGAACCTGTTGCTGCCGCAGCTTTTCCAGCCATTCTTGGACTACATGTTCGGGTTCCGGCGAGGTGTCGATGCCGGTCAGCCGCCGGACAATGCCGGACCGCGCGCCGAAATCCCCTTCCCGGTCAACGGGATTCCGCAACCAGGAGATCTGCCGCCGCGATGAAGAAGCCGAACCCACGGCACGTCGCTGCCGGCGCACTGCTGGCCGTGCTGGCGATCGCGGCGCTGACCGTGATCGGCCAGGCCGTGCTGAAGCCAACCACGATCACGGCCTATTTCTCCAGTGCGACGGCCATCTACCCCGGCGACGAAGTCAAGGTCGCCGGGGTGAAGGTCGGCACCATCGACCGCATCGAACCGCAGGGAACCCAGGCCAAGCTCACCTTGCGGGTCGATCGCAAGGTGCCGATTCCGGCCGACGTCAAAGCCGTCATCGTCGCCCCCAACCTGGTGGCCGCCCGATTCGTTCAGCTGACGCCGGCCTATCACCGCGGTGACGGACCCACCATCGCAGACGGTGCGCAGATCCCGCGGGAGCGCACCGCAGTCCCGGTCGAATGGGACGAGGTGAAAACCCAGCTGAACCGGCTGGCAACCGAACTGGGCCCGCAAAGCGGCGTATCGGGAACCTCGGCCTCCCGGTTCATCGAATCCACCGCCAATGCCATGGCGGGCAACGGCGAAAAGCTGCGGCAGACGCTGTCGCAACTGTCCGGGGTGGCTCGGATCTTCGCCGAGGGCAGCGGCAACATCGTCGACATCATCTCCGGCCTGCAGACCTTCGTGACCGCCCTGCGCGACAGCGACCAGCAGATCGTCGCCTTCGAATCGCGGCTCGCCACACTGACCAGTGTGGTCAACGACAGCCGCTCGAGCCTGGACGCGGCCCTGAACGACTTCTCCGTGGCGCTGGACACGGTGCGCGATTTCGTGGCCGGCACCCGCGCCGAGACCGCCGAGGCTGTGCATGGTCTTGCCGACGTCACCCAGACGCTGGCCGAGGCCAAGGACGCGATCCGCAACATCCTGCACGTCACGCCCAACGCGGTCGCCAACACCCTCAACATGTACAACGTGACCAGCGGGACCCCGGTCGGTTCATTCGCCTTCGTCAACTTCTCCAACCCGGTCCAGGCGATCTGCGCGATGATCGGCGGGATCAGCAACGCGACGTCGGCAGAGACCGGCAAGCTGTGCTCGCAGTACCTCGGCCCCGCCCTGCGGCTGCTCAACTTCAACGCACTGCCGTTTCCGGTGCACCCGGTCCTGGCCAAGTCGGCCAGTCCGGACAAGCTGATCTACACCGACCCGGCATTGATGCCGGGAAATCAGCAGCCGGCGACGACCCTGCCCGAACAGGAGCCGCCGATTTCGGCCTACACCGGACTGCGCGGCGATGTGGCGCCCCCACCGGGCTGGGAGAATCCGGCGCTGCCGCGGGGCTCATACGTGCCCAACGGACTTCCCGCGATCCCCACCCCACCGGTCTACGTCGGGGCACCCGCGCCGAGTCCCACCACGGCCGACGGCATGCTGCTACCCAGCGGCCCGGCCACGCCCGCCGGCGAGCCGGGTCCGCCGCCCGCGGACGGCACGGAAGGGGTACCCGCGCCATGAACAGGTTGCACACCCTCCGGCGCGCGCTGGCGCTCGCCTTCCTGGTTGCCTGTACGGCCACCGGCTGCGCATTCGGCGGCCTGAACTCGCTGGTGTTGCCGGGAGTGCAGGGCCGCAGTGCCGGGGCACAGCATTTCTTCGTCGAGCTGGCGAACGTCGGTACGCTCGAATCCAATTCGCCGGTCCTGCTGTCCGATGTGGTAGTCGGCAGCGTCGGGAAAATGACCGTCACCAATTGGCATGCCACAGTCGACGTAGCGGTGAACCCGGGGGTGGAAGTGCCTGCCAACGCCGTGGCGACGGTGGGCCAGACCAGCCTGCTCGGATCCATGCACCTGGCGCTCAACCCGCCGGCGGGCCAGGCTCCATCGGGTCGGTTGGCGCCGGGAGCGACCATCCCGCTCAGTGACTCCTCGACGTATCCGTCCACCGAGCAGACCCTGTCGTCGCTGGCGGTGCTGGTCAACGGCGGTGGGCTGGGCCAGATCGGCGACATCATCCACAACTTCAGCGCGACGATGGCGGGCCGGGAAGGCGATATCCGGGATCTGATCCTGCGGTTGGACCGTTTCACTGCGACGCTGGACCGTCAGCAGGCCAACATCATCGCCTCGATTCAGGAGATGAACCGGGTGGCCGCAACCTTCGCCGGTGGGCGCGACGCCATCGACAACGCCCTGGACAAGATCCCACCGGCCATCGACGTGCTGATCAAGCAGCGCCCGAACTTCACCGCCGCGCTGACCAGACTCGGCCGGTTCGGCGAACTCTCGGCCGGATTGGTCGATGATGCGGGAAGCCAGTTGGTTTCCGACCTCGTGCACCTGCGGCCCGCGCTGGAGTCGTTGGCCGACATCGGCCCGGACCTCAATGCCGCGCTTGCCTATGCCACCGCGTTCCCCTACGGGCCCAACGCCATCGAGCGCGCCGTCCGCGGCGACTTCCTGAACCTGTTCGCCATCTTCGACCTGACGAAGCCGCGGCTCAAGCGCGCACTGTTCGCCGGCACGCAGTGGGGCGACGAGGACGCCAAACTGGTTCCCGCACCCGGGGATCCGTGGTATCTGAACTATTCGTTCGACCCATTGCAGCAGCCGCTTCTGCAGTCCTCGGGGCAGGCGGGCCCACCGGGACCGCCGGCACCGGAAGGCGGTGGCTAGATGCTGACGCGTTTTGTCCGGATCCAGCTGATCCTGTTCGTGATCGCCTCGGTGATCGGGGTCGGGATGATGCTCTTCGGCTACATGCAGGTGCCGGCGCTGCTCGGAATCGGCAGACTGACCGTCCAACTGGACCTGCCGGAAACCGGTGGGCTCTACCGATTCTCCAATGTCACCTACAACGGTGTGCAGATCGGCATGGTCACCGATGTCGCGCTCACCGACACCGGCGTGCGGGCCACCCTGTCGCTGGATCGCTCGCCGCGCGTCCCGGCGGATCTGCGCGCCGCGGTACGCAGTGTGTCGGCAATCGGTGAGCAGTACGTCGACCTGCTGCCGCGCAGCGACGGCGCGCCCTACCTGCAGAACGGTTCGGTGATTCCCGCCTCGAGCACCGAAGTCCCCCAACAGGTCGGGCCGCTGCTCGACCAGGTCAGTGCGCTGGTCGACAGCATCCCCAAAGACCGGCTCGGCAACCTGCTCGATGAAACCTATCTGGCCTTCAACGGTGCCGGCTATGACTTCCAGTCCCTGCTGGACTCAGCGGCCACCATCGGCGCCGACGCCAAGGGCGTTTCGGGCCGGATGCGCACGCTGATCGACCACGGTGCGCGGCTGCTCGACTCCCAGGACCAGAGCACCGACGCCATCCGGACGTGGGCGCGCAGTATGGCCGGGCTCAGCGAGCAGGTCGCGGTCAACGACCCACAGCTGCGCACGATTCTGCAGCGCGGTCCCGGCTTCGCCGACGAGGTCTCGGGCCTGCTGCGGGATATCAAGCCGACGCTGCCGCTGCTGCTGGCGAACATGAACACCGTCGGGCAGGTGCTGCTGACCTACAACCCCTCGCTCCAGCAGATGCTGGTGCTGCTGCCCGATTACATCGCGGTCCAGCAGTCCTTCGGGCTGCCGAAGAACAATGCGACCGGGATGCCGCAGGGCGACTTCACCCTCACCTTCGGTGACCCCAATGCCTGCACGGTGGGCTTCCTTCCGCCGTCTGCCTGGCGATCCCCGGCCGACACCACCACGGTCGACACCCCGGACGGGCTGTACTGCAAACTGCCGCAGGATTCCCCGATTTCGGTGCGCGGCGCCCGCAATTTCCCGTGTATCGAGCACCCGGGTAAGCGCGCGCCCACCGTGGAACTCTGCGACGACCCGAGGGGCTTCGTCCCCATCGCGATGCGCCAGCACCTCACCGGTCCGGGCCCGATCGATCCGAACCTGCTCAAACAGGGCATCGCGGTCGACGACCGGGTGGATTTCAGTGACCGGATCTTCGCACCGACCGGCGGGACCCCGTTGCCGCCGGGGGCTGTGCGGTCGGGGCCCCCACCGGATGCTCCCCGGCCGGTGGTGCCGGCACCGCCCCCGCAGGCTCCACCGGGCCCGCCCGCGGCGGGTGTGGCGCCGTCGGGGTATGCCGACGGCGGCACGGGGCCGTCGGTCGCGTTACTGCCCTATGACCCGAAGACGGGAAAGTACATGACGCGCGACGGCCGCTACGAGCAGCAGACGAACCTGGCGTCGGGGGCATCGGTCACGTCATGGACGGATTTGATGCCGACCTAAAGGAGGAATAGGCATGCGCACCCGCGAACTTGCCGTTGCCGCAACGGTGGTCGGCGTGGCCCTGGGAGCGACCCCCGCACCGCCGGCCCGGGCCGATCTCGGCATCGAACTCAACGGTGCCTACCGGGTCGTTGCGAACGGGGACTGGGCGAAGACCAACGAGGTCTTCATGAACGAGCGGAGCGAGATATCGGTGTGGACGTTTCGCTCCAGCTGCGCCAACGCAGCCCAATGCACCGGCGAGGTGACCAGTGACGCGGGCTGGACCGCGCCACTGGAATTCCGCACGTCGCGCTGGCTGGTCGACCGGTACCACGAGAATTGGCAGACCTGCCCGGACGGCACCACCTCGCCGGGCCGGCAGCGCTACCAGTTCCAGGGCAGCGATCTCAACGGCCAATATGACAAGCGCAATACCGACCTGCTGGTCGGCTATGTCCGAACGATCGGTGTCTCGGGTGCATGTGGGCGAAATCAGCCCACGGTGATCCAGATACCGCTCAGCGTGCGACGGCTCTAGCGGTAGGGGGTAGCGATGCACACCACGCGCATGATCGTGGCCGCCGGGTCGGCGGTCCTGGCCGTCGGCGCCATGACTGCGGCAGGTCGGTCGGCCGCGGAACCGGACGGATCGGCACCGCCCTGCGATTACCCGGCCTGCACGCCGGGAATCATGCCGAACGTCGTGCTGGGTGCGCCGTGTTCGAACACCACCTATTACGCGTTCGGGGTGACGGACTGGGGCCGGCTGGTGTTCTGCGGTTCGCCGCGCCGCTATGACCCGCGCTGGTTCCGGTCCCCGGAGATGCACGGGATCAAGATCGAAGGCGCCAGATGCGACGCCTATGACGGCGAGGTGGCACAGGCCCCGGATGGGCTGTTCTTGACCTGCGTCGCCGGCGCCGGCGACGACGGTCTGACATTGTGGCGTCGCGGAGATCTCTAGCGGCACAGGTGACTTGAGGGAGCTTGCGATGATACGTTGCGCTGCCGGTTCGGCAGTCGCCCTGGCGATCCTCGCCACGGCTGTGGCGCCCGGCGCCGGCGCGGAGATGCGCTACGGCAACTACGAGGTGCTCAGTAATCGCTGGACCGACGCCTCCTGGGTATGGGCGGCCTACCCTTGCGAGACGCCGGGGAAGTTCGACCAGATGCCGGCGGGCTGCATCACCATCAGTGCGGTGGACCGGCCGCACTTCTTCGGCCGGCAGTACTACGGGGGCACGGCCCGCCTGGTGGACGGCAGGTATTCGTTCACCACCGACGTCGCCGACGGCCTGCACTGCCCGATGGGTCCGTACCTGCCGACCCGCGACACCTATACCTGGGACGAGAACACGCTGTCGGGCGTCGTCGAATCACGTTTCGACGTCGGGTGTTTCAACGGGCCCCCGGGCATGAACACCTGGACCTTCGCGCTGGTGCGGATGTAGCTGCGCGAAAGCGCATCACACCGGGTCGAACGCTGCGATCAGCCATCGGCCGTCGTGCTTTTGCAGTCCGACCTTGACGCTGCTCATCGAGAAGGATCCGTCCGG
This sequence comes from Mycolicibacter engbaekii, assembly GCF_002101585.1. GTDB lineage: Bacteria > Actinomycetota > Actinomycetes > Mycobacteriales > Mycobacteriaceae > Mycobacterium > Mycobacterium engbaekii. The sequence goes on from NZ_LQOT01000069.1 coordinate 135,038, forward strand.
ATTGGCTTTGCTGACCGTGGTCTGATTGACGAAGACGAGCACTTCGGCTGTCGTGGGCTGCAGCGTCACGATGCCCTTGCGCACCACCGAGGCCGCGGTCTGGACGTCCTTCTGCTTGGCGGCCGGCGTCACGACTTTCTGGGTGAAATCGGTGTAGTAGGCCAGGAAGTCGCCCGTGAGGTGGCTTTCCGCCGCGGCGAAGTCCTTCTCGAGGGTTTTCGGAGAATAGGTCAGTACCGCGGTGGTGCCCTCGGCAGCAGCGGCCAGCACCGCCTGTTCGGCTTCGGGCCCGAGCTGCCGATCGGTGCGGAACACCGAAAGGTAGAGCCAGCACGTCAACACCGACAGAACCGCCAGTGCGGCGGCGAGCCCGATCGCCATAAGGCGCATCCGGGAATGCGGCGCTGATCGCCGGTCGTTGTCGGGGGCCGCGTCGTCGTCGGACGTCTCGACGGTCACCTCGGCCTCGTCGGATTCGCTCATGTCGCGAAATCCACCTTCGACATTTTGAGCTGGTCTCCCTCTCGGGTCATGTGGACGGTGAGTCGCCAGTTGCGTGGTTCGTCCTTGGCGCCCGCGGTGTTGGTGACCTTGGTGCTGGCCGCGACCAACACCACCGCTTCGTTCTCGGACATCGACTCCACACCGGAGACGGTGGCGGTGGCCTCGGTGACGGTCTTGGACGTGCGTGCGGTCTTGGTGAAATCCTCGAGGTGGGATTCGAAGTCCTTTTTGAATTCTCCGGTCGAGTTGTCGATGATGCGCTTGACGTCGTCGTCGACGGTTTCGTAGTTCAGCGACATCAGCGTCACCACGCCCTGGCGCGCAGCGGCGGCGTACTCGGCGGATTGGCGCTGCCGCTGGGCGACACCGCGGTGGTTGACCAGTATCAGGACGTCGGCCGCGATGAGTCCGCCGATGGCCAGTACGGCCAGGGTTGCCGCCGCCCAGCGCAGCCGGCTGCGGAGGCGACCTGGCTGCGCCAACTGTTCGGCAGGCTCGGCTGAGCCCGCCGGCTCTGCGGCAGGCGCGGCCGCGGCGGACAGCGGCTCGTCGGCATCCGGCTCGTCGCCGGTGGTGCCGGCCGAACCGCTCTCGCGCTGCAGCTTCAGCAGCTTGGCGCGCGCGCGGGCTGCGGCCGCCTCGGCCTCGGCGGCCTTGGCCTCGGCCTCGGCCAGCGCCAAGGCGTCGGCAGTGTCGTCCGGCTTCGCCGGATCACGCGACGGCATACGGCCTCCTGTCCGTTGTCCACCCGGCTCTGACCGGTCCTCCCTCAGAAGGGCCCGCACAAGACCGACCTAAAACGGTAGCACCGGGGTACCTCACCAGGTACGCAGCGAACAGAGCGCCCCCTTGGTCCCGGCATCGGTGGCGACCACGACATCGTCGACACGCAGTTCGCAGACGAACCCGGGCGCGGCGAGCTCCGAACGGTGGGGGGGCAGCGACACCACCACCATCGCCCAGTCCTGCGGGTCGGCCAGCGTGGTCTCGAATATCCAGGGCTGGTTCGGCCCGATCGTGACATCGGCACGCGGACTGTATTCGTACGGGTTGTGGCTGTAGTCGCCGAAGTTCGGGGGTTGGACCTCCCGGTAGTAGATCAGCGCCTGGGCTGTCTGGGTGGCGCTGACCGAGTAACGGACCCGATGCGGACCGTCGGCAGAGGCCGGCGCCGGGATCGGCGCGCCGCCGAGCACCACGGCGCCGACCACTACGGGTGTGGTGAACCGCCTGGTGGCTCTCATGGACTCCTCCACGGCTGTGCGCACGCGTTCGGCGGAGGGCACCCCGCCAAAGACTGGCGTTCTTTGACGCGAAGAATAACATTTCCGCCGCCGATGTCCGGGGGTGTCACAGCCGCGGCGCCTCCTCAGTCCACCCGGTCGGTGGCCGCCGCGCGGCCGGCCCGGTACCCGAAGACCATCGCCGGGCCGATGGTGCCGCCGGCCCCGCCGTAGGCCCGGCCGGTGACACCGGCCATCGCGTTGCCCGCGGCGTACAGGCCCGGGATGGGCCCGCCCGAGACGTGCAGCACCCGGCCGTCGCAATCGGTGCGGGGGCCGCCCTTGGTGCCCATCGCTCCGACCGACAGCGGCACGGCGTAGTAGGGGGCGGTGTCGATGGGCCCCAGCGTGCGCCCGGCGACGGTGCTGGCCTGCGGGTCGCCCCAATAGCCGTCGTAGGCGCTGGATCCCCGCCCGAACTCGGGATCGCCGCCCGCTGCCACGCCGCTGTTCCAGTCGGCCACGGTCTGTGCCAGGCCCTGCTCGTCGATGCCGGTCTTGGCGGCCAGGGCCGCCAGGTCGGGGGACTGGCAGAACCAGTCGGGTGCCGTTCCGCCGGGCGCGACGCCGAGGAATCCGTACCGGCGCAGGTGTTCGGCGTCGAAGACGATCCACGCTGGATCGTTGACGTACCCACCGCGCGGCTCCAGGTAGTGAAAGGCGCCGGCCATCGAGTTGTAGTCGCATGCCTCGTTGACGAACCGCCGTCCGGCTCGGTTGACGATGATGCTGCGGGGGCGGGTGCGCTCGAGTCGCACGCTGCGGCTGCGCTGGTGACCGTCGATGGTGTCCCCGGGGATCCGCACGATCGGAACCCACCATGCCTCGCCCATGTTGGCCAGGTCCGCGCCACGCGCCATCGCCATGCGCAGCCCGTCACCGGTGTTGTTCGGCGGGGACACCGCGCCACGCATCGGACCGCGCAGAAACGCCTCCACCAGCGCGGTGTCCCACTCGAAGCCGCCGTTTGCCAAGATCACCGCCCGTCGCGCCCGCACCCGACGCGACAAGCCGCCAGCCTCGACGCGGACGCCGCCGACACGACCGTCGTCGGCGGCGAGCAGCTCGATCCCGCGGCATCCGGTCGCGGGCGTGATGCCGGCGTCCAGCGCGCCCCGAAGCAGCCCGGCGATCAGCGCCGTGCCGGCCACACACACATCGCCGCCGGCGTCCGCCTCGATGTCGGCGTGCAGCCGGGCGCGGGTTTCGGCGTCGAATCCCACATTGCTGTAGTCAGCCGGGAAGGAGGTGATCCGGTCCCGCCAGCAGCCGACCCTCGAGATGTCGTAAGGCAGCGGACTCAGCGAGCGCCCTCCGGCGGGGCGCCCGCCGGGCAGCTCTGGCTTGTAGTCCGGGAAACCGGTGGCGACCTCGAAGCGGACGTCGCTGTGGGACTCGACGAAGTCGACCATCTCCGGACCGGTGCGGACGAACGCCGCAACCAGCTCGTCGTCCATGGCCCCCAACGACTGGGCGCGCAGGTAGTCCATCGCGGCGTCGACGGTGAGCCCGGGCATCCGGTCGTGCGCCGGGATCCAGGCGATCCCGCCGGAGACCGCAGTGGTACCGCCCACGGTCTGCGACTTCTCGAAGAGGGCGACCGAGGCGCCGTGCACCGCCGCAGTGAGGGCCGCGGTCAGCCCGGCTGCGCCGCTGCCCAGCACCACCACATCGACGCTGTCGTCCCAGTCCGGTGTCGTCATTGTTTTCCTCTCGGCCGGATTCAGCTCAAGACCTCCGCCAGGCGCCCGGCAGCGGCCAGCACGGCTTCGCGGCCGCGCAGCACCACGTCCTCGCGGTGGGAGATCAGGTTGATACAGGTCGGCGGTGACGGCGGGCGGCGACGCACCGGGACCGCCAGCCCAAAGGTTCCCGGCTCGATCTCGCCGTGGGTGACCACCCACCCGCGTTCCCGCGTCTGCGGGACGATGTCGCGTTCCCCGGGCCGCGGGGGCATTGCGGCCAGCAGCGCGATGCCGGCCGCGCCCAGGCTCAGCGGATGCCGGCTGCCCTCATGGAACGCGAGCTGGTATCCGACCTGGGTGGGGACGATGACGGCGACGGCCACCTGCTGCTCGCCCTCGGCCACCAGCAGGGACACCGTGGTCCCGAGTTCATCGGCAAGGGTGCGCAGCGTCGGCAGGCTCAGCTGGCGCACGTTGTTGTCGAACGAGGCTCCCAGGACGGCCAGCGCGGCCGCCGAGCGGTACCGGCCGTCATCGCCCTTGGCAATCAGCCGGAAGCCGCTCAGCGTGTTGAGCAGCCGATAGCTGATGGTCCGATGCACGCCGACGCGGTCGGCGACCTGTTGCACCGTCAGCCCGTTCGGCGCGGCGGCCACCGCCTCGAGTGCCGCCAGCCCCCGGGCCAGTGTCTGCGAACCCCGCGCGGGCTCGGCGGCGTCGGGCATGGGTGTGGCCTCCCTTGACATCCACCCGCGTGAGAGTGATGCTCTTGAATATAACGTACATATGTGTGCGATAAAAGCACGCGTTGTATGTCACAAACCGAGAACGCCGTTCTCGTACAGTCCCCGGGGAAGAGGTGGCCGGTGCCGGAGTTCGAGAGCGTCTGGAGCGATCTCCAGGGCGTCGCGTTCGAGCAGGGGTACCTCGACGCGAACGGCGTGCGCACGCGATACCTGCGGGCCGGCGACCCGGCCAAGCCGGTGCTGATACTGCTGCACGGCTCGGGCGGGCATGCCGAGGCCTACGTCCGCAACCTGGCCGCGCATGCCGAACACTTCTGGACCTGGTCGGTGGACATGCTCGGGCACGGCTACACCGACAAGCCCGGTCATCGGATGGAGATCGCCCACTATGTGGCGCACCTGATGGATGTACTGGACGCGATCGGTGCGACCACAGCCAGCATCAGCGGTGAATCCCTCGGCGGGTGGGTTGCCGCTCGTGCCGCCATCGACCATCCGGACCGGGTCCATCGGCTGGTGCTCAACACCGCGGGCGGCTCGCAGGCCGACCCTGAGGTGATGAAGCGCATCATCACGCTGTCGATGGCCGCGGTCGAGAACCCCAGCTGGGAAACGGTGCAGGCGCGCATCAAATGGCTGATGGCCGACAAGACCAAGGATTATGACGACATCGTCGCCAGCCGCCGGCGCATCTACCGGCTGCCCGGTTTCGTCGACGCCATGCGCGACATCATGGCGCTGCAGGACCCGCAGATCCGAGCTCGCAACCTGCTGGGCCCGGGCGACTACTCGCGGATCACCGCCCCGACGCTGGTGGTCTGGACCAGCGACGACCCGACGGCCGATGTCGAAGAGGGCAAACGGATCGCGTCGATGATCCCGGGTGCCCGCTTCGAACTGATGCCCGGCTGCGGCCACTGGCCGCAGTACGAGGACCCCGAGACGTTCAATCGCCTGCACCTGGAATTCCTGCTGGAGCGTTAGTGTGGCCGCGCTCAAAGATGTCGACGTCGTCGTGGTCGGGGCCGGTCCGGTCGGCCTGACCCTGGCCAATATCCTTGGTCTGCAGGGGATCCGCACTCTGGTCATCGAGGACCGCGAGACGCTCATCGACTATCCCAGAGGGGTCGGGCTCGACGACGAGTCGCTGCGCACCTTCCAGGCGATCGGTCTGGTCGATGCTGTACTGCCGCACACCGTTCCGAACCAGATCCTGCGGTTCTACGACCGCCGCCGGCGGTTGCTGGCCGAAATGGCACCTGCCGACGCCGGCTTCGGCTGGCCCAAACGCAACGGTTTCGTGCAGCCGCTGGTCGACGCCGAACTGCTGCGCGGGCTGGAGCGGTTCGACCACGTCGAGGTGTGGTGGGGACGCCCGATGACCGGATGCGAGGAAAACCCCGGCGGTTCAGCAAGGCTCGACGCAGGAGAGGCGAAGCTGGGACCGCCGCATGAATCCGACTCGGTCGCCGTGCACATCGGCGGGGCGGAGCCGCAGACGGTTTCTGCTCGCTACGTCGTCGGATGCGACGGGGGCCGCAGCGCCACCCGCCGGCTGATGGGAGTGTCCTTCGAGGGCACCACCTCCTCGACGCGCTGGCTGGTCGTCGACATCGCCAATGACCCCCTGGGGCATCCCAACAGTGAGGTCGGCGCCGACCCGGCGCGCCCCTATGCGTCGATCTCGATCGCCCACGGCATCCGCCGGTTCGAGTTCATGATCCACGCCCACGAGACCGACGAGCAGGCGCAGGACCCCGAATTCGTGGCGGCCATGCTGGCCCCGTTCCTGCCGCATCCGCACGACGTCGACGTGATCCGCCACCGGGTCTACACGCACCACTCTCGGATCGCCGGAGCCTTCCGCCGTGGCCGGCTGCTGTTGGCCGGCGACGCCGCCCACCTGATGCCGGTGTGGCAGGGCCAGGGCTACAACAGCGGGATCCGCGATGCGATGAACCTGGGCTGGAAGTTGGCCGCGGTGGTACGGGGCCAGGCTCGTCCCAGCCTGCTGGACAGCTACGACACCGAGCGGCGCAAGCACGCCCGCGCGATGATCGACCTCTCCACCATGGTGGGCAAAGTGATCTCCCCGACCAACCGGAAGGTGGCGGGACTGCGCGACGGGGTGATCCGCGCCGCGTCGGCGGTGCCGACACTCAAGCGCTACATCCTGGAGATGCGGTTCAAGCCGATGCCGCGTTACGAGCAGGGCGCGGTCGTCCATGACGAGCCGCGTCGCCCCGACTCGCCGGTGGGCACGCTGTTCATCCAGCCCAGAGTCGATACCCGAGACGGCGCAGACCTGCTGCTCGACGACGTGATCGGCGCCGGCTTCGCGGTGCTGGCCTGGAACAACAACCCCCGGGTGCTGCTCGGCGAGGAGGCGTTCGCCCGGTGGAAGGCGCTGGGGGCCGGCTTCGCCGCGTTGCGGCCTTTGACCCAGCTGCACTGGACGCCGCCCGGCCAGACCGACGACCCCGCGGTCACCATCGTGGGAGACCGGACCGGGCAGTTGAAGGCCTGGTTCGACCGCCACGAACAGTCGGTGCTGTTCCTGCGCCCGGACCGCTGCATCGCCGCGGCCTGTATCGCCCAGCGTGCACCGGAGGTCAGTGCGCGCCTCTTCGAGGCTTTGTCGCTCACGCCGACGGCGCCCGGCCCGCAAGGGGGTGAACGCCCCGATGGCACTGAGTCTGTGCTGCATGTCCCACAGCCCACTGCTGAATCTGCCGGGACCACCCCCTGATGTGATGGCCGACGTCGAGTCAGCGATCGAGCAGGCCGCCGCCTTCGTCGCCGACTTCGACCCGCAGCTGACGGTGGTGTTCGCGCCGGACCACTACAACGGCTTCTTCCTGCGCCTGATGCCGCCGTTCTGCATCGGCACCGCCGCCCAGGGCATCGGCGACTACGGGACCCACCTCGGGGCGCTCGACGTTCCCGCCGACCTCGCCGCGGACTGTGCGGCGGCGGTACTGGAACAGGGTGTGGATCTGGCGGTCTCGGCATCGATGGATGTCGACCATGGCGTCGTGCAACCGCTGGAGCGCCTGTTCGGCGACGCGACGGCATGCCCGGTCATCCCGATCTTCATCAACGCCGTAGCCGCCCCGCTGGGACCGCTGCACCGGGCCCGGGAACTGGGGGCTGCGGTCGGGCGATACCTGGCAAGCCTGGACCTGCGGATCCTGGTGGTGGGTTCCGGTGGGCTGTCGCACGATCCGCCCATCCCCACCCTTGCCACTGCGCCGCCCGGCACCCGCGACCGGATCCTGCACGGCACCGCCATGACCGCCGAACAGCGTCAAAGCCGACAGGACACGGTGATCGCGGCGGCCCGTGACTTCGCGGCCGGCACGGGGGCTCTGGCGCCACTGAACCCGGAGTTCGACGAGCGGTTCCTGGCGATCGTCGACGCCGGAGCGCTCGAGGAACTAGACGTCTGGTCCAACTCTTTCATCACCGAGGCCGGCGGCGGGTCCGCGCACGAGATCCGCAGCTGGGTCGCGGCTTTCGGGGCGCTCGCCGCCCAGGGCGGCTACCGGACGGCCCACCGCTACTACCGGGCCGCCCCAGACCTGATCGCCGGTTTCGCCGTCCGCACCGCCCAACCCACGGAGGTGATCCGGTGACCGACCAGGTCGTCGATGTGCTGGTCGTCGGTTCCGGCGGCGGCGGCATGACCGCTGCCTTGACCGCGGACGCCCACGGCCTGGACACCCTGGTCGTGGAGAAGGCGCACTACTTCGGCGGGTCCACTGCGCTGTCCGGCGGCGGCATCTGGGTGCCGGGGGCGCCGGCGCAGCGTCGGGAGGGCTATGCGCCCGACCCCGACGACGTGCTGACCTATCTGCGCGCGATCACCGACGGGCTGGTGAGCGAGGAACGGCTGCGGCAATACGTCGACAGCGCCCCGCGGATGATGGAGTTCCTGGAGCAGTCCAGCCCCTGGTTCGAGTTCGTCTGGAAGCCCGGCTACGCCGACTACTATCCGGAGCTTCCCGGTGGGTCGGCGTTGGGCAGCACCATCAACGTGCCCGCCATCGACCTGCGCAAGCTCGGTGACGAGGAACAGAACCTCCTCGCCCCGCTGGCGCTGGCGCCGCGGGGGATCTGGTTGGGGCCCAAAGATCTTCGGCTCTTCTACCAGGTCCGGCAATCGTGGCGGGGCAAAGCGGTCCTGATCAAGCTGCTGTGGCGGATGTTCCGCGCCCGGGTGTTCGGCGACCGGATGGCCGCCATCGGCCAATCGCTGGCCGCCCGGCTCCGGCTCGCCATGGTCGAGCGCGACATACCGCTGCTGCTCGACACACCGATGACCGAGCTCATCACCGACGACTCCGGCGCGGTGATCGGTGCGGTGGTGGCGCGCGACGGGCGCACGCAGCGCATCATCGCGCGCCGCGGGGTGATCCTGGCCAGCGGCGGCTTCGACCACGACCTGGCCTGGCGCAAGCAGCATCAGCCCGTGCTGGAACACGACTGGAGCTTCGGCAACCCGCTGGCCACCGGTGACGGCATCCGGGCCGGGATGCGCGTCGGTGCGGCCACCGAGCTGCTCGATGAGGCCTGGTGGTTCCCGGCGTTGTGCTGGCCGGACGGGCGCCTGCAGTTCATGCTCAACGAACGCATGATGCCGTCGCAGTTCATCGTCAACGGAGACGGCGAACGGTTCATCAACGAAGCTGCGCCCTACATGGACTTTGCGCACGCCATGATCGCCGGGCAGAACTCCGGTGTCACCCACATCCCGTGCTGGTTGATCACCGACCAGCGCTCCTTTCACCGCTATGTCGTGGCCGGGCACCTTCCGATCCCGAAGATTCCCGGCGCGCCGGTGCCGACCGGGCGCCGGATGCCCCAGGCCTGGCTGGATTCCGGGGTGGTCAAGACCGCCGGCACCTTCGAGGAGCTGGCCGGCGAGATCGGGGTACCGCCGGAACGGTTGCGCAGCACCGCAAACCGGTTCGACGAACTCGCGCGCTCCGGTCACGACGACGACTTCAACCGCGGCGACAGCGCCTACGACAACTATTACGGCGATCCGACACTGCCCAATCCCAACCTGCACCCGCTGGGCGGGCCGCCCTACTACGCGTTCCGGATCATCCTCGGCGATCTGGGCACCTCCGGCGGCCTGGCCACCGACGAGCATGCCCGGGTGCTGCGCACCGACGGCTCGGTGATCGGCGGCCTGTACGCGGTGGGCAACGCCGCTGCTCCGGTGATGGGGCGCAGCTACGCCGGCGCCGGAGCGACCATCGGCCCGGCGATGACCTTCGGCTATGTGGCAGCCCAGCACCTTTGCACCCGAGAACGATCCGCCGAATCACAGACACCCCAACAACCGCCCAGGAGGAAACCGTGAAGATTTCGCTCTTCTACGAATTCGCGCTGCCGCGCCCGTGGTCCGACGACGACGAACACCTGCTGTTCCGCGACGGCCTCGATGAGGTGGAGGCGGCAGACAAAGCCGGTTTCTCGACCGTGTGGCTCACCGAGCACCACTTCCTGGAGGAGTACTGCCACGCCACCGCGCCGGAGATGTTCCTGGCTGCGGCCAGCCAGCGGACCAAGGACATCCGGCTCGGCTTCGGGATCATGCACCTGCCCCCGGTGGTCAACCACCCGGCCCGGGTGGCCGAGCGGGTTGCCACCCTGGACCTGCTGTCGGGCGGCCGGGTGGAGTTCGGGACCGGGGAGGGATCATCGATCGCCGAGCTCGGCGGCTTCGGCATCGACCCGGCCGACAAGCGCGCCCAGTGGGAAGAAGCCCTCGAGGTCTCGATCCGCTGTATGACCGAAGAGCCGTTCACCGGATTCGAGGGCCAGCACGTGCAGATGCCGGCCCGCAACGTCATTCCCAAGCCGCTGCAGAAACCGCACCCGCCGGTCTGGGTGGCGTGCACCCGGCCTGCCTCAGTCCAGATGGCAGCGCAGAAGTGCATCGGTGCACTGAGTTTCGCCTATACCGGCCCCGGTCCGCTGGCCGAGCGGGTCAACGGGTACTACAAGGAACTCGAGGAGAACGGCGTCCCGGTGACGCCCCAGGTGAATCCCAACATTCTGGCCATCGGCGGCGACCTGTCCATGATGGTGGCTCCCACCGACGAGCAGGCGATCGCCCGTCTGGGGGTGGGCGGTGGATTCTTCTCGTTCGGGATCATGCACTACTACATGACCGGCGAGCACACGCCGGGCCGGACCGGGGTGTGGCAACGCTATCTCGAAGAGGTGGACAAGGATCCGACGCTGGCCTACGGCCCGGGCCGCGGGGCGATCGGCAGCCCCGCGACGGCACGGGAATTCCTGCGCGGCTACGAGGAGAGCGGGGTCGACGAACTCATCCTGCTGCTCAATCCGCGCAGCCATGAGGCCACCATGGAGGCCATCGAGCTGATGGGCACCCAGGTGCTGCCGGAGTTCATCGAGCGCGACGAGAAGGCCGTCGCCGAGAAGGCCAAGAGGCTGGAACCGGTTCTGGAGAAGCTCGAGGCCCGCCGGCCGAAGCCCACCGCGCCGGTCTTCGACGAGTCCTACTCGTTCGGCGGACTGCCGACCGGTCGGGGCGGCACGTTCACCGCCACCGAGATCCCCGAGGCGATGGCCGAGATGAACGAGGGCCGGGTGCAGGCCGCTCAACTGGCCAAGCAAGAACGGGAACGCGGCGGACAGTGAGCGCCGCAGCGTCCGAGCTGTGGCGCTACGACGGTCGACGAGTCGTGGTCACCGGCTGCGCGTCGGGAATCGGCGCGGCACTGGTGGCGCAGCTCGGCGAACTCGGGGCGCACGTCACCGGCCTGGACCGGATCGAGACCGTGGCGGGCGTCGACGAGTTCCATCCGATCGACCTGGTTGATCCCGAATCCATCGATCGCGCCGCCACCGCGATCAGGGCGGCCGGGCCGGTCGACGCGTTGTTCAACGTCGCCGGGGTGTCCTCGGGCATCGGGGACCCGCAGCGGGTGGTCACGATCAACTTCCTGGGCCTGCGCCAGCTCGCCGAAGGGCTCCTGCCGGCGATGCCGCCGGGATCGGCCATCGCCAATGTGTCCTCGCTGGCCGCGGCGGCCTACCGCGAGAACGCGCAGACCACAGTCGGCCTGGTGAACTCCCAGGGCATGGCCGGCGGATTACAGTGGTGCCGTGCCCATCCCGCCGCGCTCGCCGACGGCGGCTACCGATTGTCCAAAGAGGCGATCATCCTCTACGGCATGCTCAACGCCGAAGCGCTGGCGCACCGGGGGATCCGGATCAACTGCACCGCGCCCGGCGTCACCGAAACGCCGATCCTCGATCAGTTGCGCAGCAGCTACGGACAGGGCTTCCTCGACGACATTCCCAAGCCGCTGGGGCGGGTCGCCGGCGCGGACGAACAGGCTGCACCACTGGTGTTCCTGAACAGTGCGGCAGCCGGATACATCACCGGCCAGGTGCTCTGGGTCGATGGCGGCAACATCAGCAGCCGGGCCGCCGCTGCGCTGGCGAAGGGGACGGTGTCATGGCCGGGTTGACCGAGTTCCGGCGGGTGGCGCAGAGCGTCCGCAACTGGGGTCGCTGGGGCGACGACGATGAGCTGGGTACCCTCAACCTCATCACGCCGGGCAAGATCGCCGCGGCCGCGGGCCTGGCCAAGCACGGCAAGGTGTTTCCGCTCGGGGTGGAGTTCGGATCGTCCGGTCCACAGGGGGCGTTCCAGTTCCGGCACAACCCGATTCATGTGATGACCGTCGACGGCGGCGATGTCAGCACGCTGGCCGACTACGGCCCGCAGTGGCGCCAAAACCTGGTGGCCCAGCAGCTCAGCGAGTACTTCACCGACAACCCGTTCCGCTTCAACGACGACATGATCGTGATGCCGCTGCAAGCCGCCAGCCAGTGGGATGCGCTGTCGCACGTCTACTACGACGATCAGCTCTACAACGGATTCCCGGCGGCTTCGGTGACCAGCCTCGGCGCCTACCACTGCGGCATCGACAAAGTCGACGGCAAAGGGATCGTCTCGCGCGGCGTGCTGCTGGATGTGGTCGCCCACCGCGGCGCCGACACCTTCCTGCCCCTGGGCGCCCCGATCACCCCCGACGAACTCGACGAGGTTGCCCGAGCCCAACAGGTCACCGTCGAACCCGGCGACATCGTGCTGATCAGAACCGGGTGGTGGGAAAGGTTCCGCACCACCGGCGACGGCGCCGAGCCCGGTGCCGGACTGGATTGGCGATGCGCCTGCTGGCTGCACGAACACGACGTCGCGGCGGTGGCCGCCGACAACGTGATGGTCGAGGATCCAGTCTCCGGTGTCGAGGGAACCTATCTGCCGATGCACATGCTGTGCCTGCGCGACATGGGGTTGATGCTCGGGGAGTACTGGGATCTCGGCGCGCTCGCCGCGGACTGTGCCGCCGACGGCCGCTACGAATTCCAGCTGGTGGCACCCCCGTTGCGGGTGACCGGCGGAGTCGGCTCGCCGGTGAACCCGATCGCGATCAAGTAGCCCCGTCGGAGGAGTCCCTGTGTTGGTGTCCCGCAAGACCGTCATGGTGGACGGCCTGCACACGTCCTACCTGGAGGCGGGGGACCCGGCTGCCCCCGCGGTGGTCCTGTTGCACGGCGGCGAGTTCGGTGCGTCTGCCGAGATCGGATGGGAGCGCACCATTCCCGCACTCGCCGAACGGCATCGGGTGCTCGCGCCGGATCTCCTCGGGTTCGGGGAGTCGGCCAAAGTCATCGACTTCAACGACGGGCGCGGTATGCGGATTCGTCACGTGGCACGATTCTGCGCGGAACTGGGCGTGCAGTCAGCTGATTTCGTGGGCAACTCGATGGGCGCCATCATGCTTCTGGTCGACGCCACGTCGGAGGCAGCGGTGCTGCCGGTGCGCCGGCTGGTCGCCATCTGCGGCGGCGGTGAGATCCAGCAGAACGAGCACATGGCCGCGCTCTACGACTACGACGCGACGGTGCCCGCGATGCGCCGGATCGTGGCAGCGCTGTTCAGCGACCCGGCCTATCCCGCCGACGACGACTACGTGGGACGCCGCTACGCCTCGAGTACCGCACCCGGTGCCTGGGAGGCCGTGGCGGCGGCGCGATTCCGCCGCCCCGGAGCGCAGCCCCCGCCGCCGGCATCGAGTAGCCGCCCCTACGAACGGATCTCGGCGCCCACGCTGGTGATCGAAGGGGCGTGCGACAAGCTGCTGCCGCCGGGCTGGGCTGCAAAGATCGCGGATCAGATTCCCGACGGTCGCGCGGCCGTCGTGGACGCCGCCGGCCACTGCCCGCAGATCGAACAGGGCGAGCAGGTCAACGGCCTGGTGCTGGACTTCCTTGCGGGTTGATCCGCCGAATCCGTTGGAAATATTGGAGTTAATTGGCGAGCGGAGGTGCTTGTGGTTGGAACGGTTGATACCACCACCATTGGGCGCGTTCGCCGGTGGGTCCGGGGCACGGTGCGACTACCGGCGGGGGCCGCTTGGGTGGCCGGGCCAGCGACGCGGCCCGCAGCGGTCGGTCGGCGTTGTCCATGACGGTGAGGCGGGTAGCGGGCCCGGTGATGGTGATGATGCCGCGGTGGTGCAGCCGATGATGATAGGGGCAGACCAGCACCAGGTTGGCGGGCTCGGTGGCACCGCCGTCCTCCCAGTGCCGGATGTGATGGGCATGTAGGCCGCGGGTGGCCCCGCAGCCGGGGACCACGCAGGAGCGGTCGCGGTGTTCCAGGGCCCGGCGCAGCCGACGGCTGATTCCGCGGGTGGCGCGACCGGCTCCGATCACCTCGCCGTGGCGTTCGAACCACACTTCGAAGCTGGCGTCGCACAGCAGGTATCGCCGTTCGTCGTCGGAGAGCAGCGGGCCCAGATGCAGTGCCGCGGCCCGGTCCTTGACGTCGAGGTGTGCCACCACGGTGGTGTGCTGTCCGTGGGGTCGGCGGGTGGCCTCGGCATCCCATCCGGCCTCGACCAGGCGCATGAATGCGTCCGCGGTAGTCGGCAACGGCGGCGCTTGCTCTGTTGCGCGGCCGGAATCGTCGTGGTCGCGCTTCCATTGCGCCATCAGGGCATCGAGATGAGACTGCAGTGCCGCGTCGAACTTGGCCGCGTCGAGGTGGTCGAGTTTGATCCGCCAGCAGGTCCCCTGCTCGTCGGTGGTCTTGGTGATCGACCGCACCGGCTCAGGCCGGGGCTCGGGTTCGGGTTCGGGTCGTGGTTCGAGCTTGATCGCGGTGCGCAGCTGGTTGACCGTGGCGACGCCTGCCAGTTGGGCGTAGTGCTCGTCGGAGCCGTCGGCTGCCCGCCCGGCGATGACGCCGACCTGGTCCAACGACAGGCGGCCTTCCCGCATGCCCTGGGCGCAACGGGGAAACTCGGCAAGCCGGTGTGCCACCGTGCTGATGGTGTGGGCGTTGCCTGGTGACACCCCGGTTTTCCAGGCCACCAACGCCGCCACCGACCGTGCGCCGGTGTTCTCCCACAGTCGGTTGCGTTCGATCTCTGCGACGAGCTCCACGATGCGCCCGTCGATGGCGTTGCGCTGACCGGTCAACTCCGCCAACTCGTCGAACAGCACGTCAAGACGCTGATCGGGGGACCACTCAGCGTGGCCCGGCGCAGCAGTGGATGCCGTCGAGGACATGACGTCATCATCGCAGCAGGGTCTGACATCCCAGAGCCGCCGAATCCGCACACGCGGCGATCAACCGGCGTCGGGGCGGACCGGCGGATTGGTGAACCAGACGTTCTCCTCGCGCAGGTTGCGGCTGCGCCAGCCGTCGGGAGTGCGGACCAGTGCGTGCTGGTAATAGCCGCCGCAGTAGCTCAGGTCGGTCATCCCGGGCAGTTGCATAGGGTTGTAGAACATCGCCCGCACCGTCGCGGCATCACCGGAGTGCTCCAGGACTTCGATGTTGGTGACGTAGTGCATGGACATCGGAATAGCGGCAAAACCTGCTGCCAACCAGTCGGCCACTTCCTCGCGGGTGCCACAGATGGCGCCGGCCGAGGTGTAGTCGATGACGGCGTCCTCGGTGAACACCGACCGGTACAGCACCCAGTCCTTGGTGTCGACGGCGCGGGCGTAGCGGTGCAGCAGGGCGGCGATGGCCAGCTGGTCGTCGGTCGGGAGCGGTGGCGTCATTGCGGCATCCCGATGGTCTTGATGTGCAGGTACTCGGTGAAACCCTGTGCGCCGTTGCGGTATCCGAGGCCGCTCTGTTTGGTACCGCCGAACGGGCTGTCGATGCCGAAGTGGCTCTTGCCGTTGATACTGACGTTGCCGGTGCGCAGCTGGATCGCCACTGCCAGGGCCCGTTCCACATCTGCGCTGCTGACCTCGCCGGACAGGCCGTAGATGGAGTTGTTGGCGATCGCTACCGCTTCGCTGTCGGTGTCATACGGCGTGACGGTCAGCACCGGCCCGAAGATCTCTTCCTGCGCGATCCTGCTGTCTGGGTCGACGTCAGCAAGCAGGGTTGGTTGCACGTAGTACCCGGAGGGCAGGTGCTCTGGTATGCCGCCGCCGGTGATCAGCCGGGCACCCGAATCCAGGCCGGAGGCGATCAATCCCAGCACCTTGCGTCGCTGCGCCTCACTGATCTGCGGACCTTGCATATTGCCTGGTGTCCACGGATCGCCCATCGGAAAGCTCTCCATCGACGCCTTCAGGACCGCCAGGCCTTCGTCATAGCGACCCCGGGGCAACAGGATCCGAGACGGCAACACGCAGCTCTGACCCGACATCACGCAGGCCATCATCGCGGCCAGGGGCAATGTCGAATTGAAGTCGGCGTCGTCGAGCACGATGTGCGCCGACTTGCCGCCGAGTTCCAGCAGCGTCTTCTTCACCGTGGGCGCGCCTGCGGCCAGAATGGCCCGCCCGGTGGCCGTCGAACCGGTGAACGTGATCATGTCGACCCGGGGATCGGCCGACAACGCCGCCCCGACCTCGTTGGCGTTCGAGGTCACGACGTTGAACACCCCGGGGGGAATATCTGTCTGCTCGGCGATGATTCTGCCCAGCTCGCTCCCAGACCAGGGGGTGAGCTGGGCGGGCTTGAGTACCACGGTGTTCCCGGCCATCAGAGCCGGGACGGTCTCGGCGACGTTGAGATACAGCGGGACGTTCCACGGGGTGATCGCACCCACTACGCCAAGAGGCTCGTAATGCAGCTTGCGTCGTGCCGGCCCCAGCGGCGTGTCGTGCAGGCCGGTGTCCACCAGGTATTCGAAACCGCGGGCGTGAGCGGCCCAGTGCTCCACTTCGGCGATCGGCGACTCGATCTGGCTGCCGGTGACACTGACCGGGCAGCCGACCTCAGTGATCAGAATCCGGCGCAGCCGCTCCTTCTCGGCTTCCAGTGCGGAGTGCAGCTGCATCAGGCAGTGGTAGCGGAAATCCAGATCACGGGACCAGTCGCTGTTGTCGAATGCCGACCGGGCTGCGCCTACTGCGCGTGCCATGTCGTCGATCGTGCCGTCGGCGGCTGCTCCGACCACCTGCTCGCTGGCTGGGTGGACGACGTCGAACGTCGCTCCATCGCTGGCCTCGATCAACTCGCCGTCGACGAGCATGCGGGGAAAGCCTGCCAGGACACCAGAATCTTCTTGCACCGCAGCCATCACCAGATCCCTTCGTCCGCCGGGTAGCGCTACTCTACTAACGTAGAGCGGTGGATGGGCTGATTCCGGCCACGATGCCCGAGATGATCGCATCCAGCTCCTCGGCGCTGCTGATGCTGCGATCACCGTTGGTGAACGCCTGCATCAGGCCGCTGATGAACATCATCACCACATAGGCCTGCCGCTCTGCCAGCGCCGGATCGGGCTTGTCCTGCAACCGCAGCACCGCATCGGTGATCAGTGTGCGAAACCGGTCGTCATGGCTGCGGAGTGCCTTGTCGAGCAGTGGATCTCGGGCGGCCTGCAGCGCGAGTTCGTGGCGAGCCTTGGTGCGGATCAGTCTCGCTCCGGTCGCTGTGCGCATCACCAGTGTGGCCAGTCCGGAGGGTTCGTGGGCGGCGAGCCCGGGCGGCGCCTGCGTCCGCGTCGCTGCGGTCAGATCTTTGAGATCCAGTTCCGATACCCGGATCGCCACGGCCTGCAGCAATGCTGACCGAGTGCGGAAGTAGAACGAGGTGGTCCCATCGGCGACACCGGCCTTGCGGTCCACCTTCAGGTGGCTGAGCCCTTTGACGCCGTCGGAGGCGAGCAGCCGGATGGCTGTGTCGCACAGCGCGCGCCGGCGCTGATCTGGATTGGGCTTGCGTCGCATGGTGCTGCTGATTCTAGGTCACGACAGACTCTATTGTTGTAGAGTCAGCGGCACCATGAAACTGGTCTTCAACCTGCCTCATATGCTGCGGCTGAAAGCCATGATGCAGCCATGGGAGGCGGAGGTCACCGGCGCCGACCAGACTCGCATGGCCAGATGCGCGGATGCGTGGGGCTACGACATGATCGCGGTTCCGGAGCATTTCGTCATTCCCGCAGAACATGTCGAACTCTCCGGGCCGCACTACTTCCAGTCGACGGTGGCTCAAGCGTATCTTGCCGGTGCGACGCAACGGATCATGCTCAACTCATGCGTCACCGTTCTGCCGCTTCACCAACCGATCGTGCTGGCCAAGGCGCTGGCCACCGCGGACTGGCTCAGCGGCGGCCGGATGATGGTCACCTTCGGAGTTGGGTGGCTGCGGCGCGAATTCGATTTAATGGGAGTTCCTTTCGCTGAGCGCGGGCGCATCGCTGACGAGTACCTGACGGCGATCATCGAACTGTGGACCAGCGAATCGCCGCGGTTCGATGGGCGCTACGTCTCCTTTGGCGAGGTCGCGTTCGAGCCGAAGCCGGTGCGCAAGCCCCACCCCCCGATCTGGATCGGCGGTGACGCGGACGCGGCGCTGCGGCGAGCCGCGAAGTTCGCGTCGGGATGGTGGAGTTTCCTGACGCCGCCCGAGCGGATTGCCGATCGGGTGGACTTCATCAAATCGCAACCCGAGTACGACGGACGCCCGTTCGACGTGGTGCACGGCATGGCGACCACCCGGGTTGGGGAAGGCCACGTCGCCTGCGACGACCCCAACGGCCGCTCCGGGATGAGCGGCCAGGAAATCGTCGACCGGCTCAGCTGGCTCGGTGAACAGGGCGTGACCGTCAGCGCGGTACCGCTGCCGGCGGTGCGGAACGTGGATGAATACCTCGACTACGCGCAGTGGGTGATCGAGGAGATCAAGCCGCAGGTGGCCTGAGCCGCTGTCGTTAAATCAGTCGCTTGACTGAAACCGGCAAAGCGGGTTGAGTCGAAGGCCGGGTGGCGGCGGAAGGGTGCAGATGGGCAACGAGTTGGCCGGCAAGGTGGCGATCGTCACCGGGGGCGCATCGGGTATCGGCCGCGGGATCGCCGAGCGATTTCTCGCCGAGGGGGCCCGGGTGGTCATCGCCGACCTCGACCGTGACCGCGGGGAGGCGCTCGCGGCCGAATTCGGTGCCGCGGCGACATTTCGGGTCACCGACGTCGCCGACCCGCTTCAGGTGAGCGCGCTGGTGGAATCGGCCGTCGAGACGTTCGGCGGACTGGACATCATGGTCAACAACGCCGGGGTCTCCGGAACCATGCACAACAGGTTTCTCGACGACGATCTGGCCGACTTCCACCGGATCATGGCGGTCAATGTGCTCGGCGTGATGGCCGGCACCCGCGACGCGGCCCGGCGGATGTCGCAAAACGGCGGCGGAGCGATCATCAACCTGACCTCGATTGGCGGCATCCAGGCCGGCGGCGGGGTGATGACTTACCGCGCCTCGAAGGCCGCGGTCATCCAGTTCACCAAGTCGGCGGCGATCGAGCTGGCCCACTATGACATCCGGGTCAATGCCATTGCCCCGGGCAATGTTCCGACACCGTTCGTGGCCTCCTCTGCGGCAGCGAACCTGGACCCCGACGGCCTGGCGCGATACGAGGCGGCGATTCGCGAGACCATGCGCGCCGACCGGCCGCTGAAGCGGGAGGGCACGGCGGCCGACGTCGCCGAGGCGGCGTTGTACCTCGCCGGTGAACGCTCCCGGTACGTCACGGGTGTGGTGCTGCCGGTGGACGGCGGGACGGTCGCGGGCAAGGCGATCCGGCGCCGCCCCAAGCCGGCGGACGCGGCACCGAACTAATTAAATCAATCGCTTGACTTAATGCGTGGTTCGCGGTTGACTGACGCCGTGACCACCGCTGATCGGGCCGCGCGCGCTGACCGGTCCAACAGCACGCGGGAGGCGATCCTCACCGCGGCCGAACAGCTGTTCGCCGAACACGGGGTATTCGCGGTCTCCAACCGTCAGGTCAGCGAGGCCGCCGGCCAGGGCAACAACGCGGCGGTCGGCTACCACTTCGGCACCAAGACCGATCTGGTGCGCGAGATCGAGCGACGCCACCGCGTGCCGGTCGAGCGGCTGCGCGAAGAGATGGTTGCGGCGGTCGCGCAGTCCACCGACCTGCGCGACTGGGTGTCGTGCCTGGTACGGCCGCTCACCGATCACCTTGCTGCGTCGGGCAATCCGACCTGGTATGCGCGCTTTGCCGCACAGGTGATGGCCGATCCGGCCTACCACAACATCGTCGTCAAGGACGCGCTGAGTTCGCCGTCTCTGGTGCAGGTCATCGACGGCATCAACGCCTGCCTGCCAGACCTTCCGGTCCGGGTCCACCAGGCCCGCAACGTGATGGCGCGAAATCTCTTGATGCACACCTGCGCCGAACACGAGCGTGCGGTCGCAGCGGGGGTCTCGGCGGCTGCCAGCTGGGCGGAATCCGGATCTGACCTCATCGACGCGATCGTCGGGCTGTGGCTGGCCCCGGTCACCGAAACGACGGAAGGCCCGCGATGAAAGTGACCGCCGACCAGGATATCTGCGCCTCGTCGGGGCAGTGCGTCGGATTTGCCCCCGCAGTCTTCGACCAGCGTGACGAGGACGGGGTCGTCGTCGTGCTCGACCACAACCCGCCCGCGGAGCTGGCCGACGCCGTGCAGCAGGCGGCCCGCACCTGTCCTTCCGGAGCCATCAAGATCGTCGAGGAGTGAGCGTGACCGACGCAACCATTGTCACCACCACAACGCCGGAATACCCGATGAGCCGCGACGGCCGGTGCCCTTTCGCGCCGCCGCCGGAGACCTTGGCGCTGGCCGCGCAGGCCCCGCTGAGCCGGGTGCGGATCTGGGACGGCAGCACGCCCTGGCTGATCACCGGCTACGAGGCGGTCCGCGCCCTGTTCTCCGACCCCCGCGTCAGCGTCGACGACCACCAGCCCGGCTTTCCGCACTGGAACGAGATGATGCGCGCCAGCGTCGACCACCGACCGAAATCGGTCTTCACCACCGACGGCGCCGAACACATTCGGTACCGGCGAATCCTGTCGCCGGGGCTGACCATGAAGCGCGTCGAGGCGCTGAAGTCCGTGACGCAGCAGATCACCGACGAGCACATCGATGCGATCCTGGCCGGACCGCAACCGGCCGACCTGATCGAGGGATTCGCACTGCCGATTCCCTCACTGGTGATCAGCGAACTGCTCGGGGTGCCCTATGAGGACCACGAGTTCTTCCAGCAGCACGCCACCATGGGAGTGGACCGCAACGCCACCTCCGACGACCTGGCCGCCGGGGCCACCGAACTCTCCAAGTATCTGGTCCAGCTGCTGGAGGCCAGGATGGCCGAGCCGGCCGACGACATGGTCTCCGATCTGGCCAAGCGGGTGCGCAACGAGGAGCTGTCGGTGCGCGAGGCCACCCAACTGGGCACCGGGATGCTCATCGCCGGGCACGAGACCACCGCGAACATGATCGGCCTGGGCATCGTGGCGCTACTGCACGAGCCCGAGAAAGCCGCGGTGTTCCGTGGCGACGACGACGCCGCGATCGCCAACGCCGTCGAGGAGCTGCTGCGTTACCTGTCGATCATCCACACCGGCCAGCGCCGGGTGGCCCTCGAAGACATCGAGATCGCCGGCGAGACCATCCGCGCCGGTGAGGGGATCATCATCGACCTGGCGCCGGCCAACTGGGATGGCTCCGTCTTCCCCGAACCGGACGTGCTGGACCTGGCGCGGCCGGCACGGCAGCACATGGCGTTCGGGTTCGGTCCACACCAGTGCGTCGGCCAGCAGCTGGCCCGCGCGGAGATGGTGATCGCCTTCCGCACGTTGTTCCGCCGCATCCCCACCCTGAAGCTGGCGGTGGACATCGACCAGATCCCCTTCAAAAACGACCGGCTCGCCTACGGCGTCTACGAACTCCCCGTCACCTGGTAACCGCCCGATTGGAAGTGGATTGACATGTCCAGCACATCAACTCAAGGCGTCGCGTTCTATCCCCCCGGCGGCTACGGGGCTCCCAAGGACCGGCACGGGCAGGCCGGTGCCGGCTTGGGTGATGTCGGCCTGCCGGCCGGCACCGAGGTGTTCTCCGCCGACAACCACATCTCCATCGCCGACGACATCTTCTACCAGCGGTTCCCCGAGGACCTCAAGGACAAGGCGCCGCGGATCTGGTACGAGGACGGCGCCTACATGGTCGGCCGCAAGGGGCAGTCGTTCCTGCCGGGCGACTTCTCGGCGGTGCTGATGCAATACGACGATCTGGCCGGTGCGGCCAGCAGCAACATCGAAGCCCGCATCCAGGAGCTCGCCTCCGACGGCGTCGACAAGGAACTCGCCTTCCCCAATGCGGTGCTGGCACTGTTCCATTTTCCCGACAAGGAGCTGCGGGAACGGGTCTTTCGCATCTACAACGAGTACATGGCCGAGTTGCAGGAGCAGTCCAACGGCCACTTCTACGGGGTGGGCCTGATCAACTGGTGGGACCCCGCCGGAACCCGGCGAACCCTCGAAGAGGTGAAATCTCTGGGCCTCAAGACGTTCCTGCTGCCGCTGAATCCCGGGAAGGGCGATGACGGCAACATCATCGACTTCGGTGCCCGGTCGATGGATGCGGTGTGGGATGAGATCGAACAGGCCGGATTGCCGATCACCCACCACATCGGGGAGACCCCGCCGAAGACGCCCTGCGAGATCAACAGCGTCGTGGTGGGCATGATGGTCAATGTCGACTCGTTCCGCGAGCAGTTCGCCAAGTACCTCTTCTCCGGCATCCTGGACCGCCACCCGGGACTGCGGATCGGCTGGTTCGAAGGCGGGATCGCCTGGGTTCCGACCGCGCTGCAGGACGCCGAGCACCTGCTCGCCTCCTACCAGCACATGTTCACCCACCAGCTCCGGCACGACATCCGGCACTACTGGGACACCCACATGAGCGCGTCGTTCATGGTGGACCCGCTCGGCCTACGGCTGATCGACCAGATCGGGGTGGACAAGGTGATGTGGTCGTCGGACTACCCGCACAACGAAAGCACCTTCGGCTACTCGGAGAAGTCACTGGCCGGAGTGGTCAATGCCCTGGGACCAGAAGATGCGGCGAAAGTGGTGAGCGGCAACATCAGAGCCTTCCTCGGGCTGTGAGACCGCCCGCGACATCACGTCCACCGGTGCATTCGTAGCGCCAGTCGAAGGAGCAGATCGCCAATGTCAGACACAGCCGGGGACTCGAGACGGCCATCCGCGGAAGAGATCATCCGGTACCACAAGGACCCGGCCACCAAGATCGCCACCATCACCTTCGACCGGCCGGAATATCTCAACGCGCCGACGTCGGCCGCGCGCCTGCGCTACGCCGATCTGTTGCGCGCCGCAAGCGTCGACAACGACGTCAAAGTGGTGGTGATCCGCGGGGTCGGGGACAACCTGGGCAGCGGCGCCGACCTTCCCGAATTCATGGAGGGCGTAGCCGATCCGGACAGGCGGCTGGCCGAACTGCGCCTGGAGGGCATGGACGTCAACTACCCGCCCCAGGGCACGTTCCGCAACGGCGCCACCATCAGCGCGTGGTACGCCAATGTGCAGGCCGGCAACCGGCCGCTCCAAGAGCTCAAGAAGATCAGCATTGTCGAGGCCAAGGGCTACTGCTACGGCTGGCATTTCTACCAGGCCGCAGACGCCGACCTGGTGATCTCCAGCGACGACGCGCTGTTCGGCCACCCGTCCTTCCGGTACTACGGATGGGGACCGCGGATGTGGACCTGGGTGCAGATGATGGGGCTGCGCAAGTTCTCCGAAATGGTCTTCACCGGAAGACCGTTCACCGCCGCCGACATGGAGAAGTGCAACTTCCTCAACAAGGTGGTGCCGCGGGAGCAGCTCGAGGCCGAGGTCGACAAGTACGCGCTGGCCTGCGCCCGTAACCGCCCGGTGGACACGGTGTTCATGCAGAAGATGTTCTTCGAGGTCTACAAGCAACATCAGGGCGAGTACATGGGCAGCCTGCTGTCGGCGTTCTTCGAGTCGATGGGGTCCGGCGTTGCTCCCGACGTCGACGACCTGATGATCGACGACGCGATCGAATCCGGTCTGTCCGGAGCGGTCAAGGACAACGACTCCAGATTCCCGCCCGACTTCCGCTTGAGCAAGTCGAGCCGCGACGCGGAATCCTGACACCGTGGGGCCGCTGCACGGCTACACCGTCATCGATCTGTCCGACGGCATCTCCGGCGCGTATGCCACCAAGATGCTCGCCGACGGCGGGGCACTGGTCATCAATGTCGAGCCACCGCAGGGGGACGCACTACGCGGCTGGTCGGCCTCGCATGCGGTGGTCGATGCCGGCGCCGGCGGAGCGCTGTTCAGCTTCCTGGGCTGTTCCAAGCACAGTGTCGTCGCCGATCCCGACGATCCCGACGACATCGAATGGGTCCACGGCCTGCTGGCCTCCGCTGACGCGGTCGTGTGGTCGCCCCAGGGTGTCGTCGGCGGCCACCCGTCGTTGGCGCCGGGCGAGATTCACCGGCGCCATCCGCATCTGGTGGTCACCGCCATCACGCCCTTCGGCTTGGACGGACCGTGGCGGGATCGCCCGGCCACCGAGTTCACCCTGCAGGCCTGGTCGGGGGGAGCGGTCGGTCTCGGCCGCGGAGCCCAGGATCGGGCACCGGTACACATCGGCGGGCAGGTGGGCGACTGGCTCGCCGGGGCCTACGCCGCGGCCATGACCTTGGCGTCGCGGCTGCGCGCCCTGCGCGACGGCTGTGGAGAACTGATCGACCTGTCGGCCCTGGAAGCCCAGATACTCGGCCTCACCTACTATCCCGTCACCTACTTCGAAATGCTGGGGCGCCCGTGGCGGTCCGAGCGCAGGCCGACGGTGCCGGGTGTGGCGCAGGCCGCCGACGGTCTGGTCGCGCTGGGCTGCGGCACCGCCCAGCAGTGGTTCGACCTGTGCGTCATGACCGGCCATGACGAGTGGATCGACGAGGACTCGCCGCTGTCGATCACCGAGCAGGCGAACCTGCACGCCCCCGAACTCTACGAGTGGGTGCGCAACCACACCGTCGAGGAGGTCCGGGACCTGGCCTCGGCGTTCCGGATACCGAACTCGCCGGTCGGCAATGGCGCCAACGTCGCGGGCTTCGACCACTTCCGGCATCGGCGGGTGTTCACGTGCAATCCGCGCGACGGGTTCCTCCAGCCGGCGCCGCCCTACCGGCTGGACGGTGTGGCGCCTGCCGAGCCGGCTCCGGCGCCGCACCTGGGCGAACACACCGACACCTACCGGCGGCTGCCGCCGCGGCGGCGGGCTGCCCCGGTCCCACCCGCCACTGATGATCGACTGCCGCTCAACGGCATACGTGTGCTGGATATGACCACCTTCTGGGCCGGCCCGTCGTGCACCCACCTGCTCGCCATGCTCGGCGCCGAGGTGATCCATCTGGAGTCCACCCGGCACCCCGACGGCACCCGGCTGATCGCCGGAATACCGGTCAGCGAGGAGTCATGGTGGGAGGGTTCACCGATATTCTCCGCACTGAACACCAACAAGAAGAGCCTGACACTGGACTTCGCGACCGAAGCCGGCCGCGACGTGCTGCACCGTCTGATCGCGGAGTGTGACGTCGTCGTCGAGAACTTCACCCCGCGGGTGATCGAGAACCTCGGCTTGGATTTCGGGTTCGTGCAGTCGCTGCGCAATGACGTGATCATGCTGCGGATGCCCGGATTCGGTCTGGACGGCCCTTGGCGGGACAACCCGGCCTTCGCCTACGTCATCGAAGACGCCGCCGGGCTGAGCTGGCTGACCGGTTACCCCGACCGCAACCCGTACGAGCCGTACTCGATCGGCGACCCGAACGCCGGTGTGCACGCGCTGACCGCCCTGCTGCTGGCACTGGAGCACCGGCGCCGGACCGGCGAGGGAGTCTTGGTGGAGGCCGCGATGATCGACGCCGCCCTCAACATCGCCGCCGAGCAGGTGATCGAATACTCCGTCAACGGTGCGCTGCTGCAGCGCGACGGAAACCGCGGACCCGCGGCCGCTCCGCAGAACTTCTACCGGACCACCGGAGTCGACGAATTCGGGCGTGACGACTGCTGGGTCGCGATTGCAGTCGCCACCGACGAGCAGTGGGCGGGCCTGTGCGCAGCGCTGGGCGACCCGTCCTGGGCCGCCGACCCGGCCCTGTCCGACGCCGCCGGGCGGCGCGCCCAGCACGACGCCATCGACCAACAGCTGTCCGCCTGGTGCGCTACCCGCAGCGCCGACGAGGTCGTCGAGACACTCTGGGGCGCCGGGGTTCCGGTGGCCAAGGTGATGCAGCCGCATCGCCAGGCCGAGTTGCCGCAGCTGACGGCCCGGGACTTCTTCGAGCAGGTGGACCACCCGCGCAACGGTCCCGCATCTCACAGCACGCTGCCGGCCCGGCTCTCGCGCGGGCCGCGCCGCGTTCACGCCTGCCCCGCACCGTTGCTCGGTCAGCACAACAATCAGTTGCTCACCGAGCTGGGCCTCAGCGAGACCGAGATCGCGGCGCTGGCAGCCGCCGGCATCATCGGCAATGCACCTGCCTAGGCAGCGCGCTCGTTATTCGGCAGCAGCGTCGAGGGCGTCCAGCGCCCCGCGGGTGTCCAGATCGGTGAACGCCGCGGCGTAGCGCTGCGCGAAGGCCAGGCTGATGTCCGGCCGTTGCCAGTTGTCGCCACCAGACAGGGTCGCGATCCAGATCGCCAGACCGTGCGCCGCGGAGGCCCGATAGCCCAGCCAGACCTCGTCGGCCGACGGCAACTGGCCGGCCGGTAGCCCCAGGGCGCCGCGGTATTCCGCGAGCAGCTCGCGTTCGCCGGCCCGCCGGTCGGTGATGGTCAGTGCACCCTGCAGGAAATAGCCCAGATCCAGCGAGAAGTTGCCGCGCCGCACCATCTGCCAGTCTAGGAAGCCGACGTCGCCGTCGGGCAGCACGTAGGTGTTGCCGATGTGGGGGTCGCCGTGCAGCAGAGTCTGCGGTCCCCGGGTCAGGCCGCTGACGTAGCGGGCCCAGATGTCGCCGAACAGTTCTGCGCCGGTCATCGCGGTGATCTCGGCGGCCACGGAGTCGCCCAGCCTCTGGTAGGCAACCTCCAGGGGCGCCAGCTCCAGGCCGGCAAAGGGGACGAACGGTTCCACCCAGTCCAGCGCGGGGTTGGCGATGATGCGATCGCCCCAGAACTGCGCGTGCAGGCGGGCCAGGCCGCGCACCCCGTGGGCAGCCTCGTCGATGGTGAGCGGGCGGGTGGCGTCGCGCGGTTGCGCTCCGCGCGCCACCACGTCTTCCATGATCAGCAGGAAGTCACGACGTTGTTCGTCGATCACCGCCCGGTAGACGCGCGGATGGTCCAGGGGCAGTGCGACATCGGAGAGAAACAGCCGCGGCTCGTGGTAGAGGCCGCTGGTCAGCTCCACCAAGTCGGCGTGCTCGGGGTCGACGGCTTTGGCGAACACGGTGGCCGGCCCGCTGCCGGAGGCGTAGCTCAGAGCCAGGCGGGCGCGCCGATTGGTGCCGTCGTCGCGGGCTGCGACCGACACCGCGTCCACGACCGCCCCCGGGTGGTGAGCGCTGATGGCAGCGCTCATCCACTCCGGGGATATCGCTTCCCAGCTGTCGGGAATCGCCGAGGCGGTTATTTCAGGCAGCTTCCCGCGTCCACGGGCAGGGTGACACCGGTGATGTAGCGGGCCTCGTCGGAGACGAGGAACAGCACGGCGTTGCTGATATCCACCGCGTCCACCCACGGCACGGGCAAGGTGTGGAACATCTGGCAGATGGGCGCCATGTCGTCGGGACCCGGGTTCTCCAGGTCCGGACGGAACATCTTCCA
Source organism: Mycolicibacter engbaekii (assembly GCF_002101585.1). Taxonomy (GTDB): domain Bacteria; phylum Actinomycetota; class Actinomycetes; order Mycobacteriales; family Mycobacteriaceae; genus Mycobacterium; species Mycobacterium engbaekii. The sequence goes on from NZ_LQOT01000069.1 coordinate 162,470, forward strand.
GGTGCCCTCGTTCATGATCATGCCGGTGCTGACATGGGTGGGGTGCACGGTGTTGACGCGGATGTTGTGGTGTCCCAACTCCACGGCGAAGGAGCGCATGATGCCCACGACGCCGTGCTTGGCCGCGACGTAGTTGCCGCAGTGCGGGTAGGCCTTCAGCCCGCCGACGGAGCTGGTCAGGACGATTGAGCCGCCCTTTCCGCCGGAAATCAGGTGCGGCACACCGGCCTTGACGGTCTTCCACACGCCCGACAGGTTGATGTCGATCATCTCCTGCCAGTCGTGTTCGGTGCACTGGTCCAGGGTGTCGCCGCCGTTGCCGATGCCGGCATTGGCAACGATGATGTCCAGGCCGCCCAGCTCCTCCACTCCGGCGTCGACCGCGGCCTTGAGGCCGTCGAAGTCGCGCACATCGACTTCGGCCGTGAAGATCCGGCGGCCCCGAGCCTTGACCAGGTCGACAGTCTCGGCCAGTTCCTCGGGGGTGGCCGGCGGAATCGGCGAGTTCTCCACGATCGGCTTACAGACGTCGATCGCGATGATGTCGGCGCCCTCCTCGGCCAGTCGCACCGCGTGGCTGCGGCCCTGACCGTGGGCCGCGCCGGTGATGAATGCGACCTTGCCCTCAACACGTCCAGCCATGGCATTAACCTCAATTCGTAAGTTGTAGAAGTGGATTCATCTGATTTGTGCCGGCATGGACTCCCAGCCGCGGACCGTGGACGTCGGTGACAGTGCCGCCTTGGTGAGGTCGACGTCCCACTCGGGAAAGCGCTTGAGCACCTCTTCCAGCGCGATACGCCCTTCCAGCCGCGCCAGTGCGGCACCCAGGCAGTAATGCGCGCCCACGCTGAAAGTCAGGTGCTGGCGGGCTTCGCGGTGGATGTCGAAGACATCGCCGTCGGGGGCGAAGCGGCGATGGTCGCGGTTGGCCGCCCCGATCAGCATCATCATCACGGAGCCTTCGGGCACGGTCTGGCCGTAGTACTGCACATCGCGGGTGACGTAGCGGGCGACGTGCGGCGCCGGGGCTTCGAAGCGCAGCAGTTCTTCGATGGCCTGCGGGATCAGCGCCGGGTTCGCCACCAGGTCGCGGCGCTGGTCGGGATGCTCGGCCAGCACCTTGCCGGTCCAGCCGATCAGCCGGGTGGTGGTCTCGTTTCCGGCCCCGGCCACCAGCATCACGTACATCAGCAGTTCGTCGCGCGACAGCCGGCGGGCGGCGCCGGTCTCGTCGGTGAACTCGACGTTGAGCAGTTCGGTCATGATGTCGTCGGACGGATGCTTCACACGCCAGTCGAGGTAGTCGGCGAAGATCGAGCCGTCGTCGAACCCGTCCGAGGCGATGCTCATCGGCTTTCCGGCCTCGGTGCGCATGTTGTCGTTCGAGCGGTCCCGAATGATCTCCTGGTCCGCCTCGGGGATGCCCACCAGCATGCCGATGACCCGCATGGGCATCTGTGCGCCCAGGTCGGCGACGAAGTCCAGGCTGCCGGTTCCGATCAGCGGATCGAGGCACCGGGCGCAGTATTCGCGGATCTTGGATTCGAGTTCGGCGATCTTGCGCGGCGTGAACATCCGGGCCAGCAGTTTGCGATGGATGTCGTGTACCGGCGGATCCTCGAAGAGGATCAGACCCGGGGGGATGGGGGTGTTGGCCTTGATCAGTTCGAGAATCGCGCCGCGCGCCGAGCTGAAGGTCTGGTGATCGACCAGCGCCTTGTTGACGTCGTCGAACCGGCTCAGCGCGTAGAAGTCGTGCTCGGCGTTGTAGTACAGCGGCGCCTCTTCGCGAAGCCGGCGAAACATCGGGTAGGGGTCATTGTTGAGTTCGACGTCATAGGGGTCGTAACGGACGTCCTCAGTGGTGGTGACCGTCATGGTTTTGCGTCCCTCGTCTCGGCAGCGCAGCGGTTCACAGGCCGGCGCTGACAGGTGCGGCCACCGGGGTGAACTCCAGGTGCAGTTCGGTCAGGCCGCGCAGGATGAAGGTCGGTTCGAAGGTGAACCGGCGATCGCCTGCCGGGCCGTGCTGAGCCTCGTCGAGCCGGATGTCGGTCATCCGGTCCAGGATTCGCTCCAGTGAGATGCGGCTCTCGGCGCGTGCCAGCGGTGAGCCCGGACAGGTGTGGCTGCCCCGGGCGAATGCCAGGTGCTCGCGCACATTGGGCCGGTCGATGCGCAGCTCGTGCGGGTTCTCGAACTTGCGGGGGTCGCGGTTGACCGCGCCGGGGAACATCACCACCACGGTGCCGGCCTTGAGCTCGACACCGCCCAGGGTGGTGGTCTTGCGCACCAGCCGGGGGTCGGTCTTGACCGGGCTCTCCAGGCGCAGGGTTTCCTCGAGGAAGTTCGGGATCTTGCTGCGGTCACTGCGCAGCTGCTCGACCAGCGACGGGTCCTCGGCCATGAAACGCAGTGCGGCACTGAGCAGCTTGGTGGTGGTCTCCTGGCCGGCGCCGAACAGGAAGGTGGCGCTCTTGACCACGTCGGCGATCTCGGGAATCGAGCCGTCCTCGTAGGTGGCGGTGGCCAGGTCGGTCAGCACGTCGCCGCGCGGGCTCTCCCGCCGGTCGCGCAGGTAGCGGCTGAACTTGTCGTCCAGCCAGGCCAGGGGATCGTGGGCCAGCTCTTCGTGGTCCAGCGACCCGATGCGGGCACCGGGCTGCGGCGCGCCGAGCACCTGCTGGAACGCCGGCCGGTCCTCGTCGGGCACGCCGAGCAGGTCGGCGACCACAAGCAGGGCGAACGGCCGGGCGTAGGAGGTGAGGAATTCGCAGCGGCCGCTGTCGATGAAGTAGTCGAGCTGGCGGTCGGCCAGCTGCCACATGAAGTCCTGGTTCTCCTTGAGCCGCTTGGGTGTGAGCAGCCGGCTCAGTATCGACCGGGCCTTGGTGTGCATCGGCGGGTCCATGGTGACCATGTGCTCGGTCATCGGCATCAGATGGCGGTGCGCCTCGATCTGCTCGCTGATGTCGTCGCCCTCAGGGGTGAACGGCAGAGGCGGAAAGGGCCCGCCCACCGCAACCAGATTGGAATAGGTGTCGGAGTCGCGATAGATCTCGTTGGCCTCTTCGTGACCGGTCACCGCGACCACGTCGTACACCCCCAGTGGGGTCACCGGATTCTGGGCCCGCAGGTAATCGAAGTACGGGTGGGGATCGGGCACCAAAGACTGATCGGTGAAGAAATCGATCGTGGCGAAGTCAGTCAACATGGACCTCTCTGCAGAACGGGCCGACAGCTGCTGTGCACCTGCTTAGCATGGGTGGAGTTGGGGGTCAAGCGTTGCGGCGGCACTACGATGGCCGCCGTAGGTGTAAAGGTGCCGACGATGATGCGGAGCGAACGGGATGTCCGAATCGGGTAAGGGGCAGCGCAGAATTGGGGCCCCGGACGCCAAAAACCGGACCCTGTTGCTCGACGCCGCCGAAGCGCTTCTGCTGACCGCCGGTGCCGGCGCCGTCAGCTCGCGTCGCGTTGCCGAGCGGGCCGGGCTCAAGCATCAGCTGGTGCACTATTACTTCCGCACCATGGACGACCTGTTCCTGGAGATGTTCCGCCGGCGCGGCGATCAGGGGTTGACCGAACAGGCGGCGGCGTTGGCGTCGCCGCAGCCGCTGTGGGCGCTGTGGCGATTCAACACCGATCCGGCGTGGACGGCGCTGACCATGCAGTTCATCACCGTCGCCAACGAGCGTGCGGCCCTGCGGAGCGAGATCGCCTCGTATGCCGAACGGCTGCGCGCCGAACAGATCGCGGCGGTCGCCGGCCTGCTGGAGCGGTACGGCATCGACGATGCGGAGTTCCCGCCGACGGTGTTGATGGTGCTGATGACCAGCGCCTCGCGGATGCTGATCATCGAGCACGAGGCGTTGGGCATGACCCTTGGCCATGCCGAGACCGTCGAGTTCGTCGAGCGTTGGCTGCGCCGGCTCGAGGGTGATCCGCCGCCGGACACGCAGCCCTTCGGCGGCGTGCCGGCTTCGGGTCGCAGCGGCCATTAGCGTTGTTTTCTGCCCTGTTGGAGGCGATCAGCGGCTTCCCAATGCTCGTCGGCAACCCACAGTCGGGCGAAGGCGTCCACCGCCTCGTCCGGCGACGCCCCGCCGAGCACCCGCTTGATCTCACCGGCCGAGGGATTGGCCAATGACCGCGCCAGGGCGCGCCATTCGGCGTCGAAGGACTCGCGGGGGACCACCCGGTTGATCAGGCCGATCCGTTCGGCGGCGGCGGCGTCGAGCATGGTTCCGGTGCCGGCCAGCAGCAACGCCTGACTGCGTCCGACCAGGGCGCCCAGTCGCTCGGCGCCGCCCCAGGCCGGCATGATCGCCAGCGACACCTGATTGAACCCGATCTTGATGTCCGCGGCCGCGATACGGATGTCCGCGGCGACCGCGACCTCGGCGCCGCCGCCCAGCGCGTGGCCGTTCAGTGCGGCGATCACCGGCGCCGGAAACTCCGCGATCCGATCGCACAGGGTGCGCATCCGCCAGGCCATGGCCGCGGCTTCGGCCTCGGTGCGCAGCGCGGCGAGCTGTTTGAGATCCCCGCCGGAGACGAAGGCGCGATCGCCGGCGCCGGTGATCACCAGCGCCTGCGCCCCGGCGACTTTGTCCAGCGCCCGGTCGAGCTGCTCCATGGTCTCGGGAGCGATCGCGTTGCGGGCCTGTGGCCGGTTGATGGTGATGACGGCCAGGCCGTCCTCCAGTTGCACGTCCAGCTCATCCGGACAGTCGTGGCCCATGGCTCTCCGCTCAAGACATTGGCATTCTCAAAAACGGAGAATATCATCACGGTCGATATGCGAAAGATTCCCGCCGAGCTGGTTAAGCGCTACGAAGAGCAAGGGTGGTGGACCCACGAAACCCTTGGCGACCTGCTCTCCGCAGGGCTGGCGGGCAACGCAGATGCCGGGTTCGAAGTGCATTCGGCCGTGCGCCCGTGGCGGGGAAGTTTCGGCGATGTGGAGCGTGTCGCCCGCCGGCTCGCGGCGGGGCTTCGGGCCCGCGGCGTCGGTCCGGGCGACGTGGTGGCGCTGCAGCTGCCCAACTGGATGGAGGCCGCCGCGGCGTTCTGGGCGGCGGCATTCCTGGGTGCGGTGGTGGTGCCCGTCGTGCACTTCTACGGCCCCCGGGAGCTGACCTACATTCTGGCCGCCAGCCGCCCGCGGGTGTTCATCACCGCCGAGCGGTTCGGGCGGATGTGCTTCCGCCCCGAGCTGTGCGCCGACGTCCCGATTGTCGGGGTGGTGGGTCAGAACTTCGAGGATCTGCTCGCCGACGAGCCGATGGCGGGCACCCTCGACACCGACCCGGCGGGGCCGGCCCTGATCGCGTTCACCTCGGGGACCACTCGTGACCCCAAGGGGGTCATCCACAGTCACCAGACGCTGTGCTGCGAGACGCGCCAGTTGCTGGCCAATTACCCCAAAGACCGTGGGCGGCAGCTCACCGCCACCCCGGTCGGACACTTCATCGGCATGGTCGGTGCGTTTCTGATCCCGGTGCTCGAGGGCGCGCCGATCGATCTTGCCGATGTCTGGGACCCGGCCAAGGTGCTGGCGCTGATGTCCGAGCAGGGGGTGTCGATCGGCGGCGGCCCGCCGTACTTCGTCACCAGCCTGCTCGACCATCCGGATTTCACCGACGCGCATCTGCGGCATATCCGCCACGTCGGCCTCGGTGGGTCGACGGTGCCCAGCGCGGTCACCCGCCGGCTGGCCGATCTGGGCATCTTCGTATTCCGCTCCTACGGCAGCACCGAGCACCCCTCGATCACCGGCTCGCGCCCCAGCGCGGCGGAGGACAAGCGGCTGTTCACCGACGGCGATGCCCGCCCCGGCGTCGAGGTGCGGCTGGCCCCCGACGGCGAGATCCTGAGCCGGGGCCCGGACCTGTGTCTGGGCTACACCGACGACGCGCTGACCGAGGCGGCGTTCGACGCCGAGGGCTGGTATCACACCGGGGACATCGGGGTGCTCGACGCCGACGGGTATCTGACCATCACCGACCGCAAGGCCGACGTGATCATTCGCGGTGGCGAGAACATCAGTGCGGTCGAGGTCGAAGATGTCCTGCTGGCCATGCCCCCTGTGGCCGAGGCGATCGTGGTGGCGGCACCGGACGTGCGACTGGGGGAGCGCGCGGTCGCGGTCCTGCGCGTCAAGCCGGGGCACGCCTTACCCACCATGGCGAACGTGCGGGAGCACTTCGAGCGCATGGGGGTGGCGCGGCAGAAGTGGCCGGAGGATCTGCAGGAGGTCGAGGACTTTCCGCGCACCGCGAGCGGCAAGGTGCAGAAGTACCTGGTGCGCAAGCAGCTAGCCGAGCGTGTTGCAACGACACCGCTATGAGAATATGATTCTCGTAAGTCGAAAAGGAGCATTTCATGGGTCAACTGTCACATCGCGTCGACGTACCGTTCCCCTTGTTTGATGCGGACAACCACCTTTACGAGCCGCCGGAAGCGCTGACCAAGTACCTGCCCAAGGAATACAAGGACATCGTCCAGTACGTCGAGGTCAATGGGCGTACCAAGATCGCCATCCGGGGCCAGATCAGCAACTACATTCCCAACCCGACGTTCTCGGTGGTCGCCAAGCCGGGCGCGTGGGAGGAGTACTTCAAGTACGGCAACCCCGACGGCAAGAGCAAGCGTGAGCTGTTCGGCGAGCCGATGAAGTCCATCCCGGCGTTCTTCGAGCCCGCCCCCCGGCTGAAGCTGATGGACGAGCTGGGCATCGACCGCTCGCTGATGTTTCCGACGCTGGCCAGTCTCATCGAGGAACGGCTGCGCGACGACCCGGTCGCCATCCACGTCATCGTCCACTCGCTGAACCAGTGGCTTGACGAGGTCTGGGGCTTCAACTACCAGAATCGCATCTTCACCACACCGGTCATCACCCTGCCGATCGTCGAGAAAGCCATCGAAGAGCTGGAGTGGGTGGTCAAGCGCGGCGCCCGGGCCATCCTGATCCGGCCGGCTCCGGTGCCCGGCTTCCGCGGCCCGCGTTCGTTCGCGTTGCCCGAGTTCGACCCGTTCTGGGAGAAGTGCGTCGAATACGACGTCTTCATCGGAATGCACTCGTCGGACAGCGGCTACTCCCGGTACACCTCCGAATGGGACGGCGCCGTCGAAGAGATGCTGCCGTTCCAGACCAACGCCATGGGCATCCTCAACGAGTGGCGCCCGATCCAGGACGCGGTCGCTTCCTGGGTGATCCACGGCGCGCTGTTCCGGCACCCGAAGCTCAAGGTCGGCATTGTGGAAGCCGGCTCCAAGTGGATGTTCCCGCTGTTGGACTCCATGGCCGAGGTCTACCGGAAGGCGCCCGAGGCGTTCCTCGGCAACCCGATGGAGGAGATCAAGAACCGGATCTACGTCAGCCCGTTCTACGAGGAGGGCATCGACGACCTGATCAACCTGGTGGGCGTGGACCAGGTGCTCTACGGTTCGGACTGGCCACACCCGGAGGGCCTGGCGGAGCCGACCCACTACATCACCGCGCTGTCGCATCTGCCTCTTGAGGACCAGGCCAAGATCATGGGCGGAAACCTCGGTCGGCTCGTCACCGTCTAGGGTGCCGCGCTGGCAGACCATTCCCGAGATGGTCCTCAGTGTCGGCGATCGCTTCGGAGACGCCGAGGCGATCGTCGACGGCTCGACACGCCTGAGTTTCGCCGAGTTGGCCGACCGCGTCCGTTGTGCCGCAGGCGCATTCGCGGAGGCGGGCGTCGCCAAGGGCGACCGGGTGGCGGTCTGGGCGCCGAATTCGGCGGCGTGGATCATTGCGGCGTTCGGGCTGCTCACCGCGGGCGGGGTGCTGGTTCCGGTCAGCACCCGGTTCAAGCAGGCCGAGGCCGACGACATCATCGGCCGCAGCGGCGCCAAGCTCGTCCTGGCAGAGCAGGGCTTCCTCGGGGTGGATTTCAGCGCCCCGCCCGGAGTGCCGGTGATCGACCTGAATTCGGACTTCCTGAGCAACGGATCACCCCTGCACCGCCCGGTCGACGGCAGCGATGTCGCCGACATCATCTTCACCTCCGGCACGACGGGCCGGCCCAAGGGCGTGATGATGACCCACCGGCAGAACCTGCGCCTGTATGCCGAATGGTGCGATCTGGCCGATCTGCGGCAGGGTGACCGGTACCTGATGGTCAATCCGTACTTTCACACCTTCGGCTACAAGGCGGGCTGTATCGCCGCGTGCATCCGCGGAGCCACCATGGTGCCGGTGCGGGTTTTCGACGCCGAGACCGTGCTGGAACTCGTTGAGTCCGAACGCATCACCATGCTGCCCGGTCCGCCGACGCTGTATCAGTCGCTGCTGGAGGCGGCCGGGAATCGAGACCTGTCGTCGCTGCGTGCCGCCGTCACCGGGGCTGCAGACATCCCGGTGGACCTGATCCGCCGGATCCGCAGCGAACTGCCGTTCCGGTCCATCATGACCGGTTACGGCCTCACCGAAGCCGGCACGGTGACAGCATCGCGCCCCGGCGACTCGTTCGAGGACATCGCGACCACGGCCGGCCAGGCCTGCGCCGACATCGAGGTCCGTATCGCCGGCGACGCGGAAATCGGCGAGGTCCTGGTGCGCGGCTACAACGTGATGGTCGGCTACCTCGACGACCCCACGGCGACCGCCGAGGCGATCGACGCAGCGGGCTGGTTGCACACCGGCGACATCGGCACGCTCGATGAAGCCGGGCGGTTGCGCATCGTCGGCCGCAAGAAGGACATGTTCATCGTCGGCGGCTTCAACGCCTACCCGGCGGAGATCGAGGGCTTTCTGCTGGAGCATCCGGAGATCTCGCACGTCGCGGTGATCGGGGTGCCCGACGAGCGACTCGGCGAAGTGGGCAAGGCGTTCGTGGTCAAGGCCACCGGTGCGCAGATCGACGAGGCGGATGTGATCGCCTGGAGTCGCGACCGAATGGCCGGATTCAAGGTGCCGCGCTCGGTGTGCTTCCTGGATGCGCTGCCGCTGAACGCCACCGGCAAGGTGGACAAGCAGCAGTTGCAGGCAAGGTCCGCCGCGGCCGGGGCGTGACACGTCGTGTACGTCTGCCTGTGTACCGGGGCCACCAGCCAGCAGGTGATCGACGCAGCCCGCGTCGGTGCGTCCACCACCAGGAAGGTCGGGGAGTGCACGGGGGCGGGGACGGTGTGCGGCCGGTGCCGTAACAACATCCGGGGGCTGATCGCGGGGACCCTGCAAGATTCCGTACCGCTGACTTAAGTCATCGAACGCACCCGCTCGCGGTGAGGCGATACTGTCATCACTGCGAGGCGTGCAGAGTCGGCGGGCGGAGGGGCAGGACATGGCCGTGGCGGACAAGCCGGAGAAGATGACGGCGCGCGAGGTCCGGCGCCTGCAGACCCGGGAGCGACTGCTCGGCGCGGCGACCGCGGAATTCAAGCGAACCGGGATGGCCCAGGCCGACGTCGGCGCCATTGTGGCCGCCGCCGGCGTCGCGCACGGCACGTTCTTCTTCCACTTCCCGACCAAAGAGCACGTGCTGCTGGAGCTCGAACGCCGGGAGGAAGAGCGAATCGCCAAGCAGTTCGAAAAGTTTCTGTCTGCGCCCCAGGACCTCTCGAGCATTTTGGCCGAATCTGCTCGCCTGGTCATCGACCTGGAGGGCCGGCTGGGCGACCCGTTGTTCACCGAGTTTCTGGCACTGCACTTCTCGCCGACCCGGCCGGCCGCCGAAAACGGCGAGCATCATCCGTTGATCGTTCTGATCGCCGAATGCATCGAAGGTGCCAGGCAGCGCGGCGAGGTCGACGGCGACGTCGTCGCGATGAACAGCGCGGTGTTTTACCTGCTGGGTCTGTACGCACTGCTCATCACCACGCATGACTGGCCCTCGCGTCCGGAGTTGGTCGCCGACTACCTGACCAGAACGCTCCGGGGCCTGGGTGTGCGAAGGCCACCCGAAAGTCATTGACTTAAGTCAGTGAGAGCCCTACCGTCGTAGGCGTTGTCCAACACGGCGAGGGGTGGCCCGTGCGAACCGCATCGCAGCAACACCACGACGGGCTCGGGCTCGACGAGCACCTGGAGCTGTCCCGTGCGGCCCAGCGCCGTGCCGACCGCTGGCTGATCAGCGGCGGCATGCTCATCGGTACCGCGGCGGCCGGTGTCTTCGGCCTGCCGCTGTTCCTGCGCGGAATCTGGTTGCAGCGCAAGGCTCAACGCGACGGGCTGACCGTGCGGCCGATGCTCGTGACGTTGCTGGGCTACCTGGTCATCATCGATGCCGCGATCAACGCCGTGGGATGGGCCCTGGACACGGTGGCCAACCACACTCTGCTGGCCCGGGTGCTGCTCAACGGCTGGGGTGCGATGTTCGACGCCGGTTATTTCTGGCACTACAACGAGCTGTGGATCGGCGGGGCGGCCGGCCCGGGAGAGAAGGGCTGGGAAGTCGGCCTGATCTTCACCGTCTTCACCATGCGCATCGCGGCGGCAATCGGGTTCCTGCAGATGAAGCGCTGGGGTCACCAGTGGATGGTGGTGACCTGCTGGATGGGTGTGGTGATCTGGGTCGGCTACGTGTTCAACATGACCATGTATGCCGACGTGCGCTACGCGGGCGTGGTTTTCCCGGTGATCGGCTGGTGGCTCTACGACATCTTCTACATCACACCGTTTTTGGCGATCCCCTACCTGCACACCGTCAACCGCGAGATCTTCTCCGACTGACAAGACACCAAGGAGACGACGATGACCTGGCTCTGGGAGATTCTGCGCTACGTCGCCGCATGGGGCGGGACCTGCTTGATCATCGCGTTCTGGTACTGGATGTTCTCCAGCATCGGGACCTTCTGACCGACGTCCGACATGGACCCCATGGCGCTGGAGAGCAGCTGCGCGCTGACGGCCGTCGCACTCAGCGACGGGCGCCGCGACGGAGCGCGGTTGATGACCGGCGCGCAGCGAAGTTTCGGCGTGAACCCGAACCTGTCCACCGTCTATGTGCCCCACCCGGCCGAACCCGGCTGGACCAGAAGGACGGTGAGCTGCGGGGTGGCGCTGCAGTGTTCGCCGTCCAAGGAGCGCATCGCGCAGTATCGGCTGGGGGACCTCTCGCCACGCGAGCGCCGGGCGCTGACGCTCATCGAGGCGCGGGTCGCCGTGGGCTGGATCGCCGGGCGGTGGCCGGGTCTGATGGGCGAGCTGCAGCGGGTGCTGCCCGATCTCGATCCCGGCGATGCCGACATGCCGGCTGACCAGATGTTCGACCGCGCGATCGAGCTGGCACGTACCCGGCAACCATTGACCGGCCACCCCCTGCTGGGGGCCCTGCCGTCGGCGTGGACGACACCGCAGTCCTTGAGCTCATCGGTGCGCCGTGCCGGCCGGATGCCCTGGTCCAGCAACCAGAAGCGGCGCCCGCGGCCCTATTCGGTTCCCGTCGGCGGCGACGGGGGAGTCCGCAACACCGCTCTGCCGCCGCCCAGCCGGCCCGACGAAGACGACCGCTCCATCGGCCGCCACCGGCGACCGGGCATCCCGTACCCGGAGTGGAACACCCACACCGGCAGCCTGCTTCCCGACCACGTGGCCGTCATCGAACTCAACCGCCGGACGTCGGCCGGTCAACCCTTGGCAGCGGCGGCCGACCTGCGTAAGTGGTTCGAACAACCCACGGTTCGGGCCATGACCAATCGCCTTGTCGACGGGTGCGATCTGGACGTCGACGCCTATGTCAGCCACCGCCTCGACGTAATGGCCGGGGAGGCCGGAGAGCCGCGGATCTTCCGGGAATTGCTGCCGGCGAGCCGGGACGTGACCACCGCGGTGCTGCTGGACGCGAGTTCGTCGCTGGGGGCGCACGGGGGCCGGTTGTTCGGATTGGAGCTCGCCTGCGCCGATGCCCTCTCGGCAGCGATGACCGGTGCCCGGCAGCGTCATGGCATCTTCGCGTTCACCGGCAACACGCGCCACCGCGTAGAGGTGCATTGCCTCAAGGACTTCGGCGACCGCAGGTTCGTCGCGCCGAGCGGGCTGGGCCTGCTCGCCGGTGGTTACACCCGCCTGGGTGCGCCGCTGCGCCATCTGACCAGCCGGCTGCTGACACAGCCCGGCGAGCGGCGGCTACTTCTGATGATCGGTGACGGGCTGATGTCCGATGAGGGCTACGAAGGCCGATATGCGTGGGCCGATGTGGCCCATGCCGTCGGCGAAGCCGATCAGGCAGGTGTGTGCGTGTACTACGTCGGCGTCGGTCCCGTGCGGGTCGACCCGCTTCCCGAGGTGTTCGGACCGCGCCGCTCCCAACGGATTCGGCGGGCCGCGGAACTACCGCGGGTACTGGCCCACGTGCACCGCGAACTGACCGCAGCATGACCGACTTGCGAGGAGCCCGATGAGCAGCGATGTCTACTTCGCCAACGGCAACGAAGTGCAGTTGTTCGAGAAGGCGTACCTGCGCCGCATCCCGGTGATGCTCACCGGGCCCACCGGCTGCGGCAAGACCCGCCTCGTCGAGCACATGGGCCAGCTGCTGGGGCGCCCGGTGATCACCATCAGCTGCCACGACGACCTGACCAGCTCGGATCTGGTCGGCCGGTTCATGGTGGCCGGTGGCGATGTGGTGTGGACCGACGGGCCGCTGACCACGGCGGTGAAGACCGGCGCGATCTGCTATCTCGACGAAGTCGTCGAGGCGCGGCACGACTCGCTGGCCGTACTGCACTCGCTGACCGATCATCGGCGCACCTTGTTCTTGGATCGGGCCGGCGAAACCGTCAACGCCCCGGACACCTTCATGCTGGTCTGCTCCTACAACCCGGCGTACCGGAGCTCGCTCAAGGAGCTCAAGCCGTCCTTCCGTCAGCGGTTCGCCACCCTGCCCATGGACTATCTGCCACCGGAACGCGAAGCCGATGTGATCGTCGCCGAAACCGGAGTCGAGCCGCAGATCGCCGCCCGTCTGGTGCAGTGCGCCACCGCACTGCGCACCGCCGACCGGGCGTTTCATTTCGAACCGCCCTCCACCCGCACGCTGGTCAATGCCGCGGAACTGGTGGCCGCCGGCGCGGGCGAGTTCGAAGCCGCGCAAGCGTGCATCCTCGCGCCACTGACCACCGATGGCGCAATTCACGACGGCCTACGTGAAGTGGCAGCCGGCGTGCTCAGCGAGCGCCCCTAGGAAAGGAAGTCGCAGAAATGGATCAGCAGGAACGCAATCGCAAAAGAGCCCTCATCGTCTTTCAGATCTTCATCTACGGCTATCTGGCGATCATGTTCGGCATTCAGCTCTACATGTCGTTCGCCCGGGGTTGGTGGCAGCTGTGACTGCCGTGCAGGGCGCCAACGCGGACTTCGCCGGGATCGAGGAGCACGAGTCGCAATCCCGCGCCGCACAACGCCGGGCGGACCGCTGGATGATCGCCGGCGCGGCGCTGATGGGAATGTGGGTACCGGGCATCATCGGTCTGCCGATCTTCCTGCGCGGCGCCTTGCTGCAGCGGCAGTCGCTGCAGGCGGGTTTGGCCGTACGGCCGATGATCGTCACCCTGATCGGATATCTGGTGCTGATCGACGGTGCCCTCAACAGTCTCGGCTGGGCACTGGACCTGGTGGCCAACCACACCCTGATCAACCGGGTCCTGATGATCGGCTGGGGCGGCATGTTCGATGCCGGATACTTCTGGCACTACAACGAACTGTGGATCGGGGGCTCGGCCGGGCCCGGTGAGAAATCCATGGTCTTCGGCATGATCCTCACCGTATTTGCGATGCGCTGCGCGGCGGCGATCGGCTTCCTGCAGATGAAGCGCTGGGGTCACCAGTGGATGGTGGTGACCTGCTGGATGGGCGTGCTCATCTGGATTCTCTACGTGTTCAACATGACCATGTATGCCGATGTGCGCTACGCCGGCGTCATTTTCCCGGTGATCGGCTGGTGGCTCTACGACATCTTCTACATCACACCGTTTTTGGCGATCCCCTACCTGCACACCGTCAACCGGGAGATTTTCTCCGACTGATCAAGGAGCCCAACGATGACAACACCTCCTGGTGCGGCACTGCCGCCCGGCACCACCCCCTACTACGCCCGGATGCACACCTGGATCAAGCGGGCCACCCTGGTGTGTTTGGTGGCGCTGGTGATCGAGGGCGCCTTCACGCTGCCGTTCATGGCGATCTACTACGGCTATCCGACGCTGAGCCTGACGCAGATCTGCAGTGAACTGCTCAAGACCCGCTTCTCCGACGACACCCTGGAGTGCAAGTACCCCTACCCGCCGCTCGGTCCGCCCGAGGGGGCCGCCGGCAAGGCCAGTGCACAGGACGAATGGGGTATCCAGCCCGTGCCCCACTACCACCGGCTGCGTTTCCGGGAACTGGTGCGCATTCACAACGAGCGGATCGCGCAACAGGATTAGCCGGCCTCGGTGGCTGGCCGCCAAGGCCCGCCGGCGCGACAGCCGGCTACGGATCCACCCTTTGGCCGTTCGGGGAGACCGCGGCGTGCAGGGCCTGGATCGCAGCAGTGATCCCCGGGTGCGTACGTGTACCTCGGCGGTATGCGAGGTACGTTCTGCGCTCGATCGCGAGCGGAGTAAACACAACGCCGCCGGGCGCGGTCCCGGCGGCAAGGTCTGGGACGAGGGCTACGCCCTGACCCGCGGCGACCAGGGCGAGCACCGCCCCGAAGTCATCGGTGTGATGCCGGATGATCGGAGTGAAGCCGACGGCTTCGCATGCCCTGACCGTGAGGGCATGACACAGGGTTCCCGGAGTTCCGGCGATCCATGACGCGTTGCGTTGGTCCTTGAGTGAGGTTGAGCCCAGGGCGGCCAGGTGGACGGTTTCCCTCATCAGCGGTTCGCGCCCGACACCGGGCTCCTCGGCAAGCGGCACGTGGTCGTACTCCTGAACCAGGGCAATGTCGAGTGCGCCGCCGCGGAGCGCGCCGGTCATCATGGCGGGGTCGAGCTCGGAAACCAGCAGGCTCAGCCCTGGATGGTCAGTGCTCAAGGCCACGGCGGCGGGAGTCATGATGCTCGGAACCGCCGTCGGGAACACGCCGATGCGTAGCGTGCCGCTCAGTGTTGTAGCCGCCGCTGCCAGGTCCGCCGATGCCTGGTGCAGGATCTCGAGGATCGACTCCGTGTGCTCGACAAGGGTCACCGCGGCCGGGGTCAGCCTGACCGTGCGGCCGGTTCGCTCCAGGAGCGATACTCCCGTTTCGCGCTCCAAGGCCGAGAGCTGTTGTGAAACCGCCGACGGTGTATAGGTCAGCACCTCTGCCACCGGGGCAATGGTTCCGCGGTAATAGAGTTCGCGAAGTAGGCGCAGCTTCCGTACGTCCAGCATAAGTGGACCTTACGTGAAGCGTTATGAATATGAACTGGACCTGATGGTCGTTGGGGTCGATCGTTGCTGTCATGGAACTCTCGGGCCTGTATGTCCCACTGATCACCCCGTTTACCGACGCTGGGCAACTCGACCTTGCTGCGCTTGCCGCGCAGGCTGCGGCGGTCCTCGACGAGGGCGCGACCGGTGTGGTCGCGTTGGGGACGACGGGGGAGTCGGCGACCCTGACCCGCGAGGAGCAACGTCGCGTTGCCGCCACCTGTGCTGGGGTGTGTGCTGAACGAGGCAAGCAGATGCTCCTTGGTGCCGGATCCAACGACACGGCCGCGTCGACTGAGATGATCTCCGAGGTCGATCCGCAGGCGGCGGCGCTTCTCGTCGTGGTGCCGTACTACTCACGCCCCTCGCAGGACGGGGTGGTTGAGCACTTTCGTCGCGTGGCGGCAGCGAGCCCGGTGCCGGTCATCGTCTACAACGTGCCGTACCGAACGAGCCTGTCTCTAACGCCAGACACGCTGCTCCGTCTCGCCGCGCTGCCCAATGTCGCCGGGTTCAAACACGCGGTGGGCTGTATCGACGATGCCACGATCGAGTTCATGCGACAGGTCGGCCCCGACGTTGCGGTACTGGCAGGCGACGACGCATATGCGGGCCCGCTGATGGCGCTCGGAGGACGCGGCGCGATCCTCGCGAGCGCCAACATCCTCACCCGCCAGTATGTCGAGCTTCTCCAAGCATGGCGACAGGGGCCGATCGATGAGGCCCGGTCGCTTCACAACGCGTTGGCTCCGGTCTCGCGCAGCCTGTTCGCCGAACCCAACCCTGTGGTGATCAAGGCGGTCCTGGCCGCCCAAGGCCGCATCCCGAGCCGCCACGTACGCCTGCCGCTGCTCCCGGCGACCGACGGCGCCCTTGATGCCGCGCTCGGTGCCATCCGACCACATGAGCAGCGATTTCGTCTCGGGCCACACGGGGTCTCAGCGAGCCACGCTCCGCGGAGTAACGAACGTCGCGGCCGCCGTACCGTCTAGTGCCGGCCAGGTCCGCCCGGTCCGCCAGGTCCGCCCGGTCCTGCAGGGCCGGGGCCCGCCGGACCGGGTCCGACCGGCCCGGGTCCGACCGGCCCGACGCCGACAGGGCCGACAACGCCGCCAGGTCCGACGGGTCCACCGACACCGACACCTACCGGTCCGAAGGGGCCGATGAACGGATGCGGGTCCACACCGCCGGGCTCGCACTGATTCGTCTCGGTGTTGAAGTACATGCCATAGCCGCAGCCATCAAGCGGCACGGCCCGGCTGACGGCGGGCGAGGCGAGACCGATCAGCGCTAATGATGTCACAGCAAGGGCGAATACCGGCAGTGTGGCGCGATGCCGGACCAGTGGACTCATTGCCGTCCTCATCTCTGTTGTCGTCGGGGCGCTGCTGACGCTGTCAGCCGCTCACCCTAGTCGTGCGTCAGCGGAAACACAGGTGGATCACCAGGATACGGTCCACCCGCGCTGACCACGACCCGGCGACGCCACCGCCTGATACGCCCCCGGCGTTCAGTACTGTGTGCAGCCCTGATCCACCGGAATCGCGGCCGCGGTGACCAGGTGGGAGTCGGCACTGGCCAGCCAGCACACCGTGCCGGCGATGTCGTCGGGCTCGGCTATCCAGGTGGGCAGGAACGGGGTGAGCATCTGCGAGAGCTGCGGATTGCTCTCCATCGCCTGGCCCAGCGCGCTGACCATGTCGCCGGTACCCATGTCGGTGTTCACCGGGCCGGGGTGCACGCTGTTGACCCGGATCGCGTGCTTGCCCAATTCGGCGGCGAATGCACGGGCCATGCCGGTGATGGCGTGCTTGCTTGCGGTGTAGTGGACCATGAAGGGCTGCATCTTGATGCCCGCGGCGGAACTGATCAAGATGATCGAGCCGCCACGCTTGCCGGCGATGATGTGTGGGGCACCTGCCATCACGGTGTTCCAGGTACCGGTCACGTTGATCTCCATGACGTCCCGAAAATTCTCCGGAGAGATGGCATCCCAGGCCTGCGGCGCTGCGACGCCGGCATTGGCGACGACGATGTCCAGGCGCCCCAGGCTCGCCACCCCGTCGGCGACCGCCTCGCGCAGGCCGTCGAAGTCGCGGGTGTCGACGACCGCGGACACCATGCGCCGGCCGGTGGCCTGCACCAGCCGGACCGTTTCGGCCAGATCCTCGGGGCTCGCCGGGTTGTACGGCACGCAGTCGGGCAGCTTGCCGGCGATGTCGACGGCGATGATGTCGGCTCCCTCGCGGGCCATCCGCACGGCGTGGGCGCGTCCCTGTCCTCGCGCTGCGCCGGTGATGAATGCCACCTTGTCGGTCAGCCGGCCTGTCATATGCGTTCCCTCCGTTGCTCTGCCGCGTCAGCGCGGTCGCGTGTCGTCAGCATGTCCTGTATTCGGCGTTTGTCGACCTTGCCCGTCGGCCCACGGGGTATGGCGTCGGTGCCCGGAACCACCAGCCATACCGTCGGGACCTTGAACGGGCTCAACACATCCCGGGCGCGATCACGCAACATCTCGACGCTCAGCCCGGCACCGGCGATCACCGCCGCCACCCGGTTTCCCGCTCGGTCGGCGAGGTTGACGACCACCGCGTCGCGCACACCGGTGATGCTCCGCAGTGCCTTCTCGACTTCGCTGGGATAGACCGTGGCGCCGCTGACTTTGAACATGTCATCGGATCGTCCGTGGTAGTACAGGAATCCGTCCTTGTCGAGGCGGCCGAGATCCCCGGTGGGGTAGTAGCCGTCGGCGGTGAAGGTCTGTTCCCGGGAGCGTCCGCAGATGCCGCGCAGCGTGTGCGGTCCGCGCAGCGCGATGGTGCCGACGGTCTCGGCGGCCACCGGGGCGCCGGTCTGGCTGTCGACGATGCGTAGGTCCATGCCGGCGAACGGCTTACCGCAGCTTCCCCAGGCGGAGCGCGGCAGGTCGGTGTCGGCGGCATAACCGCAGTAGGGACCGAAGGACTCCGTCATCCCGAAAAGGTTGGCCCGGGCTCCGGGTTCGGCGCGCAGTTCCGGCGGCAGCAGCGCGTCCAGACTGCCCGGTTGCAGGGCGGACAGGTCGGCGTCGCCGGCATGGGCTGCCAACGCCGCAGCCTGATCCGGCCAACCTCGAAACAGCGTCACGCGTTCGGTTTCCAGCAACCTGCAGGTGGATTCGGGTGTCGGGTGCGCCTCGGTGACCAGGGTCGCCCCGGCCATCAGTGCCGACAGCACTCCGCCGCCCAATCCCCCCACCCAGAAGAACGGCATCGGCAGGTACAGCCGCGTGTCCGCGGTGATGCAGCGAGCAGCCAATCCGGATTCGACAGCCCCCAGGGCACTGCCGTGTGAATGCAACACCCCTTTCGGGGTGCCGCTGCTGCCGGAGGTGAAGACGATCAGCATCAGGTCGGCAGGAGTCACGGTCGCGGCCATGGCGTCGACGATTCCGCGGGCAGCGGACCCCGCGGTGGCGCGGGCCACCCGCCCGGATGGCCAAACCTGATGCAAGGCAGGAAGTTCAGCCGATCTGGTGTGCAGGCCGTCGAGGTGGCGGCGCCCGCGAAACTCCTCGACTCCGATCAGGACCGACACACCGGCGATTCGCAACTGAGCCGCGAGTTCGGGCGGCGCCAGCAAGGTGCTCAGCGGCACCAGCACCGCCCCGATCCGGGTCAGCGCAATCGCGATGCGGACCCAGTCGACGCCGTTGGGCATGAGCAGCCCCACCCGGGTGCCCTTGCCGATGCCGCCCTGGACGAAGACCGCGGCAAGCTCTTGCGTCGATGCGTCCAGATCGCGGTAGCTGAGGCGCTGAGCCGGGTCGATCACCATCGGCTTGTTCGGGTCGGCGGCGGCCCGGGCACGCAGCACCGCATCGACGGTCAGCGTGACCGGGGCGGGGTCAGTCATCGATGAACTCCGCCAGCCGGCCCAGGTCGACCTTCCCGCCGGGCCGCAGCGGGAGCCGGGCGGCCGGGACTGCGGTGATCCGGCGCGGAATCTTGAAGCTGGCGAGCTCGGCGGCAAGCCGGGCGCGTAGGTGTGTCTGGTCGACATCGTCGGCGACGATCACTGCGGCGACCAATTGGCCACGGTCGGGGTCGGGGACGCCGAAGACGTGCGCGACCGATCCGCCGGTCACCTTGGCGATGGCTCGTTCCACCTCCGCCGGGAACACGCTGGCGCCCGCGGTCTTGATCATCCGGTCGCGCCGGCCGAGGTAGTAGTAGAAGCCCTCCGCGTCGGTGCGGACCAGATCGCCGGTGTGGAACCACCCATCGGCATCGAAACACTCTTCCCTGCTGCGCTTGTGGTAACGCTGCATCATGTAGCGGCCGCGGACCCACAGCTCCCCGTCGTGAACCCGGCATTCGAATCCGGGTGCCGGTTTACCGAAGCTACCCCGCCGGTGCTCGGGCTGAACGGAGTCGTCGCCGCTGAGCAGTATCGGGCCCCCGGACTCGGTCATCCCGAGCATGCCGTGCCGCAGTTCGGGGTCTGCGGGCCGTGCGTCCGGCGGCATCAGCGGGTACAGATTCCCGCGGCGCAGGCTGGACAGGTCGCGGTGGGGAAGGCTCGGGTGTTGTGCCAGCGCGGCGATACCGTTGAGGAAACCGTTGGCCATCGTGGGCTTCTCGGCCTCCAACAGGTCCAGAGTGAGCCCGGGTTCGGTGGCGTTGGAGCACAGCAGCGTCGCCCCGGCGATCATGCTTGCCAGCAGCGCGAACGCGAACCCGCCGATCCAGAAGAACGGTGAGTTGCAGAACAGGATGTCCTCGGCGGTCAGCCGCCGGATCGCATTGAGGTCGCGTTGATGGCCGATCAGACCGGCGTGCGTGTGCACCGCGCCCTTGGGTGCGCCGGTCGAACCGGAGGTGTAGACGATCGCCAGCGGGTCAGAGCCGGCAACAGTGTCCTCCAGGGCGCGCAGCGGTGTGGCGGCGTCCTGGTCTCCGGCAGCGCCGGAGTGCTCGGCGTCGAAGAGCACATGACGCAGCTGCGGCGCATTGCTGCTCAGCAGTGCAGCCCCGCCGTCGAGATCCACGTCGGCGAGGATCTCGGTCAGCTGGGCCCGGTAGTCGTGCGATCGGTAGGAGGGCGCGGCCAGCAGGATGCTGACATCGCTGTGCACCAACTGCGCCCGCAGTTCCGCCGTCGCCGCCAGGGTGGCGAACGGGACCACCACGGCGCCGATCCGGCCCGCGGCGAGCATCCCGATGACGAATGCCGTGCCGTTCGGGTACAACAGCCCGATGTGGCTGCCCGGGCCGGCGCCCAGCGCCAGGAGCCGACGGGCCAGAGCGGCCGAGTGTTGTTCGGCTTCGGCGTAGCTGATCCGGTCGCCGTCGCAGATCAGCAGGGGACGGCTGCGCCGTGCGCGTGCCTGAGTGCGCAGCAGCGCCGGCAGGGTTTCAGCGAGCATGTCTGCTCGACATCGTGATCAGCTCTCGCACGGCACCCAGATCGGCCTTGCCCGAAGGTGTGCGCGGAAGGGCATCGACGATCGCGATCTCGGTGGGAATCTCATAGCGGGCCAGCCGCCCGCGCAGGAAGGTCGTCAGCGTCTCGGGGTCGGTGTGGGCTCCGTCGCGCAGTTCGACAGCGGCCACCGGCGTCTGGCCGAGCCGTTCGTCGGCCCGGGCCACCACAGCGGCACTGTGGACGGCCGGGTGGGCCTCCAGGGCCACCCGCACGTCGTCGGGCAGCACTTTGAACCCACCCCGGATGATCGCCTGATCCGCCCGGCCCAGAATCCACAGGAAGCCGTCGGCATCGATGCGCGCCAAGTCGGTGGTGCGGATCCAGTCCGCGTCGGGGCCCAGTTGTCCCGGTTTTGCCTCCAGCAGGCCCGGCTCATCCGGCGGCAGCGGTGCACCATCGTCACCGACCACCCGCAACTGCGCACCGAGGCTCGCCCGGCCCACGCTGCCGCGCTTGTCCTGCCAGTACCGCTCGTAGTCGGCCAGGGTCCAGCCGGCCACGCCACCACCGAATTCGGTTGCCGCATAGGACGTCAGAACGGGTATCCCGAACTTGGCGGTGAAGGCGTCGGCGTCATCGGCCGACAGCGGAGCAGTTCCAGACGTGACGGCGCGGATACCGGCCAGGTCCTCGCGGGTCAGCTCCGAGTGCAGCACCGTGCGCAGCGCGGCCGGCACCAACGACACCGCACGCGGCCGGCAGGTGCGGACCGCGTCCGCCCAGCACTGCAGTTCGAACTTCTCCAGCAGCAGGAAGGATCTGGCTTCGGCGATGCACTGCAGCACCCGGTACACGCCCCCGATGTGCACCAACGGCGCGTTGACGATCGCGATGCCGCGGCGCAGCTGCTCCGGGGCCGGGGCGACGGCATAGTCGGGCCCGATGACGCTGTGCGCCAGCATGTCGTAGCGCAGGTCGACGCGTTTGGGTGGTCCGGTAGTTCCGCTGGTCAGCATCGAGACCGCCACCCCGGGATGCCCGGGGTCGGCCCGGGGTTCGGTGGCCGCGGTGACCTGCGGGGCGGTGTCGAGATCGGTGAGCGTCACCACTGTGGTGCGCGATGTCGCGGTGACCAGCGCGGCCAGATCCGCAGTCGCGCCGATGACCACCGGAAGCTCCAGGTCGGCGATCTCGACGCGCATCCGGTCGTCGCCGCGGGACGGATTGAGCACCACCACGCAGCCGCCGGCCGCCAACACCCCGAGCAGGGCGGCCACGTGTGGCGGCCGGTTGCGCAGCAGGATTCCGACCCGGGCCCCGGCCGGGATCAGATCTGCGATGCGCCGCGCCTGCTCGGCCAGTTGCGCCCACGAATGCCACCGGCCGTCGTACTGCAGGGCCGGTTCCCGCGGTGCCAGTTCGAGTACGGCGGTGATGCGCCGGCTCAGCGGATGGGTCATCAGCGCAACCGTGGCGGTGTTGCGGGGCGCGGGGGCAGTGCGTCGAGTTCGGCCTTGCCCAGGGGGTTGCCCAGCCGGGTGTAGATCAGGCCCTGGTCCAAGGCGGCCCGGTACGGCTTGTCCAGCGACTCCCAGATGGCCTTCACCGTGCCCTGAGTGGCCGACGGCGGCTTGGCCGCGATCGTCGCGGCGATCTGGTGTGCGCGCTCCCAGAGCTGGTCGCGGGCCACCACCTCCGACACCAAGCCGAGGCGTAAGGCGGTCTGCGCCCCGACCCGTTCGTCATTGCCCATCAAAGCGATCCGCAGCGCCTCGCCCAACCCGATCTTGCGCATCAGACCGATCGGCTCCAGTGCGCAGACCAGCCCGGCCGAGACGTGGGAGTCGAAGAAGGTTGCCTCCTCCGAGCAGATCACCACGTCGGCCTCGTTGATGAAGTAGAACGCGCCCGCAGTGCACATTCCCTGCACGGCGCAGATGACGGGTTTGAACATCTTCTGCCATTTGGGACTGAGTGCTTCGCCGGGATCCTCGTGATTCCAGACATTGTCGGGCTGGCCGTAGGACTCTTTGATGTCCAGGCCGGCGCTGAACGCCCGGTCGCCGGCGGCACGCAGCACAACGGCGTTGACTTCGGTGTCGAGTTTGACGATGCGCCATGCGGCGGTCAGTTCCTCGCACATGGTGCGGTCGAACGCGTTGAGCCGTTCCGGCCGATTCAGCGTGATGGTGGCGACGCGGTCGCTGCGGTCGACGTCGAGCAGGATCGTGGTGAACGCGGGACTCATCGGCACTGCCATTCCGGTGCGCGCTTCTCGACGAAGGCCCGCGGCCCCTCCAGCGAGTCCGCGGTGTGCAGGTTGCGTTCCCGGAAGGACTCGGCGAGCATCTCCGCCTCGTGCAGTGGCAGGTCCAGCCCCTTGAGGATCGCCAGCCGGGTCCCGCGTACCGCCAACGGTGCGTTGGAGTTCAGTACCTCGGCGATCTCGTGGGCACGCTCGAGCAGTCGGTCGTGCTCGACCACCTCGCTGATCATGCCGAGCTCGTAGGCGCGTTGGGCGTTCATCCGTTCGTGCTTGCCCATCAATGCCATCCGCAGGGCGACCGATCGGGGCAGCACCCGGGCGAGCCGGACCACCTCTCGGCCGGCGACCAGGCCGATCGAGACGTGCGGGTCGAAGAACGTGGCGCGGTCCGAGGCGATCA
This sequence comes from Mycolicibacter engbaekii, assembly GCF_002101585.1. GTDB lineage: Bacteria > Actinomycetota > Actinomycetes > Mycobacteriales > Mycobacteriaceae > Mycobacterium > Mycobacterium engbaekii. Next base: position 185,918 of record NZ_LQOT01000069.1, read on the forward strand.
CGATGTCGCAGGTGGTCACCCAGTCCAGGCCGGCGCCGCAACAGATTCCGTTGATGGCCGCCAGCACCGGCTTGGCCATCGTGCGGAACGGGGGGGTGCCCTCCTGGGGGGCTTCCCACTGCTCGTAGGTCGACAGGTACGGCCGCTCGTTGATCACCTTGCCGTCGCCGGGGATCTCCTTCACGTCGGCGCCGGTGCAGAACGCCCGACCGTTGCCGGTGACGACGATCATCCACACCGTGTCGTCGTTCTCGGCCCGGTCATAGGCGGTTCGAAGTTCGGTGATCATGTGCGGGCTCAGCGCATTGAGCGCGTCCGGACGGTTCAGGGTGATCGTGGCGGTGTGCCCGCGCACCTCGTAGGTGATGGTGTCGAACGTCGGCATGGCCGATCCCTTTCCTCTCAGCGGCCGGTGAAGTCCGGCGGGCGCCGCTGCGAGAACGCGGCCAACCCTTCTTTGAAATCTCCCGTACGGCAGCTGAGTTCGAGATTGAACAGCTCCTGGGTCATGGCTTGCGGCAGGGTCGCATGCTGTGCGTAATGCAGTGCCTGTTTGGCCAGTCCGATCGCCGCTGTGGGTCCGTTCACCAGGGCCGCCAACAGTTCCTCGGCCGCGGAGTCCAGTTCTGCCGGTGCCACCGCCCGGTGGATCAGGCCCCACTGTTCGGCGTGGACGCCGCTGACCTTCTCGCCGAGCAACAGCATGCGCCGGGCCCGGGCAACCCCGACCAGGCGCGGCAGCAGCCAGGTCGCGCCGGAGTCGGGGCTGAAGCCGCGGGCCAGAAACGGTTCCCAGAACACCGCGTCGTCGGCGGCCATGGTGAAGTCGGCGGCCAGGGCAAGGTTGCAGCCCAGGCCCACCGCCCAGCCCCGGACGGTGCACACCACCGGCAGCTGGATGGTGGACAGGAGTTCGATCACCCGGTGCCCGGCGTGCGGGATACGGCGGACCAGGTCACCGGTGCGGGGCCGCCGGTCGCCGGCGTTGGTGGACACCCAGTCGGAACCCGCGCAGAAGTGATCGCCGGCGCCCCGGATGTGGACGGCGCGCAGGGTGTCGTCGCTGGCCGCCGCGGTGAGAGCGGTGATCAGCGCGGCGGTCATCGACGGGCTCAGCGAGTTGCGGCGATCCGGGCGGGTCAGGGTGAGCCGGAGCAACGCGCCGTCACGCAGCGTCGTCACCGAGCCGTCGGGGTCGGAACCGGGCCCGGAATCGGGGGAGTCAGCCACGGTGGTGTCCACCTTTCAACGCTATATCGTGATAGCTACAGTAGGCTATACGATTGGCGCGATTCGGTGGAGGAAGGCCTATGGCGGATGGTTCGGGGAGTTCGGTGGTTTCGGCTGGTGACGCGGCGCGTTTCGGCGAACTGCCGCTGCCGCAGACCGTCGCGGCGGCCACGGCCATGCGGCGGCTGACCGGCCTGCTGCTGGCCGCCGAGCATCCGCACCCGGCCGTCGACGAGATGCTGACCCGGTTCGCCGACTGGGAACGGCAACTGGCCGACGTCGCCCCGGTGGCGGCGATGCCGCGTCTGGAGTCCGAGGACTCCGGGCGGGTCTATCTGGAACACGCCTTCGACGTCGGCGCGTTCAACCCCTGCTTCCCGGAATACCGATTCGAGCATCTCGACGCCGAGAAAGCCTCGGGCACCGTTACTTTCGATCTGCCGTATGAAGGCCCGCCGGGGCTGGTGCACGGCGGATTCCTCGGGGTCTTCTTCGACTGCGTGACCCAGCACCAGAGCTGTGCGGCCGGTTCGGCCGGCCGCACCCGCTCCCTGCTGGTGACCTACCGGCGTCCCACGCCCATCCTCACCGAACTGCACTTCGACATCTCGCGAAGCGAGGGCGCACGCGGCATCACCTCCACGGCGCGTTTGAGCCATCGGGGCGAGCTGCTGTGCACCGGCGAGGTCAATACCGTCGCGGCGCCGCCGAACAAGTTGAGCGCCATTCGATTCGGCCGGCGACAGCCGGGTTAGGAGTCCTGCAGATGAGCCCCACCGGCAGCACCGACGGCCGCGTGCTCTTCGATCTCGATCCCGACGGTCGGATCGCCACCATCACGCTGAACAATCCCGGGCAGCGCAACTCCTACGACGCGGCGATGCGCGACGCGGTCGCCCGCTACCTGGACCGGGTGGCCGAGGACGACGACGTGGTGGTGGTGTTGCTGCGCGGCGCCGAGGGGGTGTTCAGCACCGGCGCGGACATGAACAACGCCTACGGCTGGTACGGCGAACGGGACGGGAAACCGCAGCCGGCGGCCAAGAGCCGCCCGAGTCAGCGTCGTCGGCTCACCGTGGACCGCAAATCCTTCGGGTTCTACCACAACCTGATGGGCTTCCCGAAGGTCACCGTCGGCGAGATCAGCGGGTACGCGCTCGGCGGCGGCTTCGAGATGGCCCTGATGACCGATATCTCGGTGATCGCCCGTGATACCCGGATCGGCATGCCCGCGACGCGCTTCCTGGGGCCGGCGCTGGGCAGCCTGCACATGTTCTTCCACCGGCTCGGGCCGGTACTGGCGCGACGCCTGCTGCTGACCGGGGACATCATCGACGCCGGCGCAGTCGAGCACTTGGGGGTCTTCACCGAGACCTGCGATCCCGCGGCGGTCGGCGCGCGGGCCCGGTACTGGGCGGCCAAGGCGGCCAAGATGCCCGCCGACGGTGTGGTGATCGCCAAGGAGGCCTTCCGGCTGGTGGAACAGAGCCAGGCCTATCAGGGCGAAGAGGTGGCCAGTTACCTGTTCCACGCCTACGGCACCAACCTGCAGTTCGGGCCGGGGGAGTTCAACTTCGTCAAGACTCGGGCACAGTACGGCACCAAGGAGGCGTTCCGGCTGCGCGACGAACACTTCCACGTCCCGGAGCCGTGAGACAACCAGATATCTTTACAAAAACAACGATTAATGTAAGGTCGGAAAAGTGCCCACACCTGTCATCGTCGGCGCCGTTCGCACGGCAATCGGACGTTCATTCAAGGGAACCCTGGTCAACACACCGCCGGAGACGCTGATCACCACGGTTTTGCCCGAGGTCGTTCGCCGGGCCGGCATCGAGCCCAGTGAGATCGACGACATCATCTTCGCCGAATCGCACTACGGCGGCGGCGATCTCGCTCGCTACGCGGCAGCTGCGTGCGGCATGGAATCGGTGCCCGGCCAGTCGGTCAACCGGCACTGTGCGGGCAGCCTGACCGCGATCGGCAACGCCGCGGCGCAGATCGGCTCCGGTATGGAGCGGGTACTGATCGCCGGCGGCGTGCAGTCGCTGTCGATGACGCCGCTGACCAAGTGGCGGGTGCCCGGCCCGGAGGTGACCTTCGTCGAGCCCTGGATGCCGCCGACGCACCCGGAGACCCCGGATGCGCCCACCCGGGACATGTCGATCACGGTGGGCTGGAACACCGCACAGGCCGCGGGCATCACCCGTGAGGAGATGGACGCCTGGGCCGCGCGGTCGCATCAGCGGGCCATCGACGCGATCGACGCCGGAAAGTTCGTCGACGAGATCATCCCGTTGAAGGTCGAACTGCCCGACGGTTCGGTCACCGAGTTCAAAGTCGACGAGTTCCCGCGGCGCGGGACCACCGCCGAGACGCTGGCGGGCCTGAAGGTGCTGCACCCGGAGATCGAGGGCTTCTCGATCACCGCCGGCAACAGCAGCGGCACCAACGACGCCGCGGCCGCCGTGGCGATCGTCGACTCCGACTACGCCCGCGACAAGGGGCTGACCGTGATGGGCACGGTCAAGGCCTGGGCTTCGGTCGGCGTCGCGCCGCGCGACACCGGCCTCGGCGGCGTCAAGGTGATCGGCAAGGTGCTCGAGCGTGCCGGGCTGTCGGTCGGTGACGTCGCACTGTGGGAGATCAACGAGGCCTTCGCCTCGGTGCCGATCGCGGCGTGCAAGGAGTACGGCATCGACGAGGAGCGGGTGAACTTCTCCGGCAGCGGCTGCAGCCTCGGCCACCCGATCGCAGCTTCCGGCGCCCGGATGGTCACCACCTTGCTCTACGAGCTCAAGCGGCGCGGCGGCGGCATCGGAGTGGCCGCGATGTGCGCCGGCGGCGGCCAGGGCGGCGCCGTGGTGATCGAGGTCTAAGGGTCGCTAACGCGACTTCGACGACGAAGCCGGCGCCGCGCGACGCCGCGCCGGCTTGTTGTTCTCCTCGATCAGCCGTTCGGCGTGGTCCAGGATGCAGTTGAGCCCATATTCGAAATTGGCGTCGTCGGCCGCACCGATCCGATGCCCCTGGCGGGTGCTCTCCGCCAGCAGCGGCGTGACGGTCGGGTCGATGACCAGCGCCTCTTCGAAATCGGACGGCCCCTCGGCGTCTGATGCCCGGTTCTTCTCGTAGAGCCGGCGCAGCACCACCGAACCGCGGATGTGCACCGAGACCGCGGAGTAGGTGTCAAAGGCATCCTGGGGAGACAGTCCGGCCTCGACCAGGCTGGCGATCGCCCGTTCGACCTCCTGCACGCCGATCTGCGCGGCGCGTGGACTCAGCGCCGCCCGGATCAGGATGAGGTCGCACAGGATGGGGCTGCCCAGAAACGTCGAGCGCATGCTGTGTGCGTGATTGCTCAAGGTCTGCCGCCAGTCCTTGGCCTCCACGTAGGGCGTGGCGAACACGTACTGCTTCAGGGCGCGGGTGGTCATCGCGTTGAGCAGGTCGTCCTTCTTGCGGAAGTACCAGTAGATGCTGGTCACCCCGACGCCGAGGTGTTTGCCGAGCACCGGCATGCTCAGGTTGTCGACACCGATCTGTTCGGCGAGTTCGAACGCGCCGTCGATGATGTCGTCGGGATTGATCGATCCGCGTTCGCGCCGTTGCCGTTTCTCGGCGACTGGCTGCTTTGCCACTGCGGATACCTCCAGTTCTGGTCGATACGGCCGGATTCTTCGCCGTTAAACCTACCGGTATCCGGCGCCGACACCGGTCATTGAGCTTCTCTTACCGTAAAGCATATGGTAAGCATTTTGGTAATACCTTGTCGCAACACCTGAAGGGTGACCCGTGTCTGAAGCGGTACTTCGCGAGCGTCGTGGACGCATCCTCGTTATCACGATCAACCGGCCCGAGGCCCGAAACGCGGCCAACAAGGCCGTCGCCGAAGGCCTGGCCGCCGCCTGTGACGAGCTCGACGACACCCCGGAGTTGTCGGTCGGCGTGCTGACCGGAGCTGGGGGCAACTTCTGCGCGGGCATGGACCTCAAGGCGTTCGCCGCCGGAGAGCTGGCGTACGTCCCGGGCCGCGGGCTCGGATTCACCGAGCGCCCGCCGCGCAAGCCGCTCATCTCCGCCGTCGAAGGCCACGCGGTGGCCGGCGGGACCGAGCTGGTGCTGGCCACCGACCTGGTGGTGGCCGCCAAAGGGGCGAAATTCGGCATCCCGGAGGTCAAGCGGGGACTGGTGGCCGCCGGCGGCGGCCTGCTGCGGCTTCCGCACCGCATCCCGTATCAGAAGGCACTCGAATTGGCGCTGACGGGTGAGAGTTTCACCGCCGAGCAGGGCGCGCAGTGGGGTTTCGTCAACGTGCTCGCCGAACCGGGTGCGGCGCTGGACGAAGCCATCGGGCTCGCCGAGCGGATCACCGCCAACGGTCCGCTGGCCGTCGCGGTGACCAAGGAGATCATGGTGAAATCCGCCGGCTGGAGCCAGGACGAGATCTGGCAGAAGCAGAACGAACTGATCGCGCCGGTGTTCACCTCGCACGACGCCAAGGAGGGCGCGATCGCGTTCGCCGAGAAGCGCGCCCCGAACTGGACCGGCGCCTGAGTCCTGGCGCGTAGCCGTGGATCTGGGCTTGCGTGACGCCCGCGCCGTCGTCGTCGGCGGCGGACGGGGGATGGGACTGGCCACCGCCCGTTGTCTGGCCGACGACGGGGCCCGGGTCGCGATCATCGGGCGCACGGCCGCAGTCCTGGAGCGTGCCTGCGAGGACCTGCGCGGGCGCGGCAGTCCGGAGGCCGTCGCCGTGGTCGCCGACGCCTGCGACGAGCAGCGGGTGCACGAGGCGTTCGCCGAACTCGGGGACCGTTGGGGTGGCGAACTCAACATTCTGGTCAACGCCACCGGCCCCGACGTGCAGGGCACCTTCGACGAGCTGACCGACGAACAGTGGCGCCGGGCCATCGACCAGGGCGCGATGGGCCTGGTGCACGCGGTCCGGGCGGCGCTGCCGCTGCTGCGCAAGGCCGAATGGGGCCGGATCGTCAACTTCTCGGCCCAGTCGACGCAGCGGCAGAGCACCGTCCTGGTCGCCTACACCGCGGCCAAGGCCATGGTGAACAGCGTCTCCAAGAACCTGGCATTGCTGCTGGCGCCCGAGGAGATCCTGGTCAACGTCGTCTCGCCCGGCAGTGTCGCCTCCGAGGGGCTGGTCGGGTGGGCCCGTTCGGTCGGGGTGGACGGAGATGACCCCTACCGGTTGATGGCGGCGATCACCGAGCACTTCGGGCACCCGGCGCAACTGCCGCGGGCCGGGCTGCCCGACGAGGTGGGCGCGGTCGCGGCGTTTCTGGCCTCGCGTCGCAACGCCTACATGACCGGCGCCAACGTCAACGTCGACGGCGGCTCGGATTTCACCTGACTGTCGGGGCAAATACTTCTCTGACCTGCCTACATGTTGACTTTCTGGCGGTCTGCCGCAGGTTGCGGAATGCGCTACCGAAAGGTATACAGTAAGAACTGTTCCGGTAGGATTCCCCACCGGGAATCCGAGTCGATTCGGGGCGGAGGTTGCGGGGTCGATGACCGCGGTGCTCTACGACGTGCGTGACGGCGTCGGGCTGATCACCTTCAACCGTCCGGAGCGGCTCAACTCCTGGGGGCCCGACATCGCCGCCGGCTGCTATGCGGCGATCGATCGCGCCGAGGCGGATCCTGCGGTGCGGGCGATCGTGCTGACCGGCACCGGGCGCGGGTTCTGCGCCGGAGCGGACCTGGGTGGTGGCGCCCAGACCGGCCCCGACACCGACGTCGCCGACACCGACGTGTCCGAACTGGTCGGGGACCGCCCGCCGCATTTCCTGACTGAGTTGCGCAAACCCGTGATCGCCGCCGTCAACGGTTCCTGTGTCGGGATCGGCCTGACCCACGCGCTGATGTGCGATGTGCGATTTGCCGCGGCCGGCGCCAAGTTCGCCACCGCGTTCACCCGCCGCGGACTGGTCGCCGAACACGGGATCACCTGGATGCTGCCGCGACTGGTCGGTATGGGCGCGGCGATGGATCTGCTGTTGTCCGGGCGGACCTTCCTCGCCGAGGAAGCCCGCGAACTCGGCCTGGTCAATCACGTCGTGGCACCCGAACAACTGCTGGAGCGCGCGATGGCCTACGCGCGCGACATCGCCGAGAACTGCTCCCCGGCCTCGCTGGCGGTGATCAAAGGTCAGGTCTACCGCGACGCGCTCGATGACGTCGCCGCGGTCAGCGCGCGTGCCGAAGCCCTGATGTACGAATCGCTGGCGCGACCCGACCTGATCGAGGGAATCACCAGTTTCTTCGAGAAACGCCCGCCGAACTTCCCGCCCCTCACGTGAGAAAGGTTGAGCACATGACCGCCGCACCCCAACGGCTCCCGTACTTGGCCGTGGACGTCGACAACCACTACTACGAGCCGCTGGACGCCTTCACCCGGCACCTGCCCAAGGAGTTCCGCAGCCGCGGTGTCCAGATGGTGCAGGACGGCAATCGCACCCTGGCGGTGTTCGGCGGGATCGTCAACCACTTCATCCCGAACCCGAGCTTCGATCCGATCATCGAACCGGGCTGCCTGGATCTGCTGTTCCGCGGCGAGATCCCCGAAGGTGTGGACCCGGCGTCGTTGATGAAGCTCGACCGGCTCTCCGAGCATCCCGAGTACCAGAACCGCGACGCCCGCGTGCAGGTGCTCGACCGGCAGCGGCTGGAGACGGTGTTCATGCTGCCGACCTTCGCCTGCGGGGTGGAGGAGGGACTCAAGCACGACATTCCCGCCACTATGGCGTCGGTGCACGCGTTCAACCTGTGGCTCGACGAGGACTGGGGCTTCGACCGTCCCGATGGGCGCGTGGTCTCCGCACCGATCATCTCGCTGGCCGATCCCGAAAAGGCCGTCGAGGAGGTCGACTTCGTGATCGGCCGCGGCGCCAAGCTGGTGTGTGTGCGCCCGGCGCCGGTGCCCGGCGAGGTGCGGGCCCGGTCCCTGGGTGACCCGGTGCACGACCCGGTGTGGGCGCGGCTTGCCGAGGCGGGCGTCACCGTCGTCTTCCACCTGTCCGACTCCGGCTATATGGCGATCCCGGCGCTGTGGGGCGGCAGCGGTGTGTTCAAGGGGTTCGGTAAACGCGATCCGCTGGACATGGTGATCATGGACGATCGCGCGATCCACGACACCATCGCCTCGATGATCGTGCACCAGGTGTTCACCCGTCACCCCACGCTCAAGGTGGCCAGTATCGAGAACGGCTCGTACTTCGTCTACCGGCTGATCAAGCGGCTGAAGAAGTCGGCCAACAACGCGCCCTACCACTACAAGGAAGACCCGATCGAGCAGCTGCGCAACAACGTCTGGATCGCCCCGTACTACGAGGACGACGTGAAGCTGCTGGCCGACACCATCGGCGTCGACAAGATCCTGTTCGGTTCGGACTGGCCGCACGGTGAGGGCCTGGCCGACCCGACCACCTTCACCGCCGACATCCCGCAGTTCCCCGAGTTCAGCGCGGAAGATACCCGAATGGTGATGCGGGACAACGCATTGACTCTGCTCGGCGATCCGAACCGTGTCGCACCGGGCGCCGCCCACCTGACCGCTTCGGTCTGACGGTGGGCGAATGGACGATCGGCGGCGTCGTCGACGCGATCGCGGAGGTCGTGCCCGATCGTGAGATGACGGTATGCGGCGCCCGGCGTAGCACGTTTGCGCAGAGCGCCGAGCGCACCCGCCGGCTGGCCAACTTCCTGGCGGGTCGCGGGCTGGGTGTGCACGCCGAACGCGCCGCACTGCAGAACTGGGAGTGCGGCCAGGACCGGGTCGCGCTGCTCATGCACAACGACCTGTACCCCGACATGGTCATCGGCTGCCTCAAGGCGCGGACGGCGCCGGCCAACGTCAACTACCACTACACCCCGGCCGAGGCGGGCGAGCTGCTGAACTATCTGGCGCCGCGCGCGGTGATCTATCACGCCGGCCTGGAGGCCAAGTTCGCCGACGCGCTGCGGGAGTGCGGCGCCGATCTGCTGATCCGGATCGACGACGGCACCGCCGATGCCCCGGTACTGGAGTCGATCTCGCTGGACGACGCGCTGGCGCAAGGGGAGATCGATCAGGCGCTGACGCCGTCACCCGACGATGTGCTGTTGGTCTGCACCGGCGGAACCACCGGACGCCCCAAGGGGGTGATGTGGCGACAGGCCGATCTGTACGTGTCGTCGATGAACGGCGCCGACCACGGGGACGTCGCCGAGATCCACGACAAGGTCGCCCACGCCGGTGCGCCGTGGTTCGCGGTGTCGCCGTTGATGCACGCCGCCGGAATGTGGACGGCGTTCTCGGGGCTGTTGTCCGGTCAGACCGTGGTGCTGCACGACACCAGATCCCGGTTCGATCCGCGCACTGTGCTCGAGACCGCAGAGCGCGAGAAGGTCGGCCTGATGACCATGGTCGGCGATGCCTACGCCGGCCCGATCGTCGAGGAGTTGGGCAGACGTCCGTATGACCTGTCCTCGCTGTTCGCCATCGGAACCGGCGGTGCGGCCACCAACGCCAAACATCAACAGGCACTGCTGGAATACCTGCCACAGATCACCGTGATCAATGGTTTCGGCTCGTCGGAAACCGGCAACATGGCATTCGGCCACACTCAGCATCGCAACCCCACCGCCGAGACCTTTCAGCTGCGGGTCGGCGGCCTGGTGGCCTCCGACGACTACACCCGGTTCCTGGAACCGGGGGAGGACGCGATCGGCTGGGTAGCACGCAACGGCCGAATCCCGCTGGGCTACTTCGAGGATGCTGCCGCAACCGAGCAGGTCTTTCGGCAGATCGACGGTGAGCGGGTCGTGATCTCCGGCGACCGCGCCGCACTGGACGCGGATGGAACCCTGCGGCTGTTCGGGCGCGACTCCCTGGTGGTCAACACCGGCGGGGAGAAGGTCTTCGTCGAAGAGGTCGAGAACGTGCTGCGCGCTCATCCGCAGGTGGCCGATGCGCTGGTGGTGGGGCGACCCAGCGACCGGTGGGGCGAGGAACTGGTCGCTGTGGTGGCACTGCAACCGGATTCGGACGCACGCGATGAACAACTGGCCGCGCACTGCCGAACGGTGCTGGCGGGTTTCAAGGTGCCCAAGGAGTTCGTCCGGGTGCAGCAGGTGCGCCGACTGGGCAACGGCAAAGCGGATTACCGCTGGGCCAAACGGCGGGTGAACGAAGAGGTGGTGACGGGGTCATGAGGGCGATCGATTGTCTGGTCAACGTGCACTTCGGCGAGAACAGACAGCCGGAGTGGATGGTCCGGGCGCGCGACGACTACTTCAAGGGACCCGAGTCGATGTTCGCGCCGGTCGAGATGGCGGCGCTGCTCGAGGAGATGGACGCCAACGGGGTGGAGAAGGCAGTCCTAATGGACAACCTGGTCAAGCCGTCGGTGACCGCCCGGAAGTTCGTGGCGGACCGGCCGGATCGGTTCGCGCTGGCCATCGGCGGCATCAACCTGTTGCGTCCGGTGCCCGCGCTGCGGGAGTTGTCCGCGATCGTCGGCGATCTCCCGGTGGTCTATGCGGTGGTGGGGCCGAGCTTCTGGGGCGACGGTCAGTATCCGCCCAGTGACGCCGTCTACTACCCGCTGTACGCCAAGTGCGCGGAACTGGATCTGCCGTTGTGCGTCAACACCGGTATCCCGGGACCGCCGATCCCGGGCGAGGTCCAGCATCCGATCCATCTGGATCGGGTCTGTGTGCGCTTCCCCGAACTGCGGCTGTGCATGATCCACGGCGCCGACCCGTGGTGGGACGTCGCGATCCGGATGCTCATCAAATACCGCAACCTGCGGTTGATGACCTCGGCCTGGTCGCCCAAGCGACTGCCCGAGTCCCTGCTGCACTACCTGCGCACCCGCGGCGCCGACAAGATCATCTTCGCCTCGGACTGGCCGGTGCTGCGGATGAACCGCGTCGTGCCGGAAGCACGTGCGCTGGACCTGCCCCCCGACGTGCTCGACAAGTACCTCTACCGCAATGCCCACGACTTCTTCTTCGCCGAACGCGGCGCCGCACCCGAACAGGAGAGCTGAGATGGATCGATTCGAACTGCGCAGGCTGGACTACAGCCTGACCGAGGACCACGTCGCTCTGCAGGCGGCCTACAAACAGTTCTTCACCACGCACTGCGACATCGAAACCGTGCGTGCCGCCGAGGGATCCGGCTTCGACAAGAACCTCTGGGAACGGTTGTGCGCGATGGGCGCCACCACCATGGCACTGCCGGAGTCCGTCGGCGGTGACGGCGCCACGCTGGTCGACCTCTGCCTGGTCGCCGAGGAGATCGGCCGCAGCCTGGCACCGGTGCCCTGGATCGACCAGGTCTGCGCGACCCGGCTGTTGGAAAGCCTGGGTGGGTTGCCGGCCGACGGCGCCGACACCGCCGACATCGTCAACGGCGCGCGACTGGTCGCCGTCGACCCGCATCAGGATCCCGTGGACGGGGCCCGACTGCTGCCGACCGGTTCGGTCGCCGACGAGCTCATCGTCCGCGACGGCGACTCGGTGGTAAGGCTGTCGTTCGGCGCCCGCCCGGCCCGGGTCGACAACATCGGCAAGCTGCCGATGGCCTGGGTCGACCCGGCCGACGCCGACTCGGCCACCGTGCTGGCGCGCGGTCCGGAAGCGCTGGCGAAATACCAGCGGGCACTGGACGAATGGCGACTGCTGACCGCGTCCGCGCTGGTCGGCCTGGTGGAGCAGACCATGACCATCGCCGCGGAGTTCGCCAAGACCCGCTACACCCTCGGGGTGCCGATCGGCACCCTGCAGGCCATCTCGCACCCGCTGGCGAACATGGCTATCACCGTCGCGTCGGGACGCAACCTGGCCTACCGCGCCGGCTGGTTCCTGGACAACGAGCCCGACGAACGGCCCGAACTGGCGCCTTCGGCGTTCGTGTTCATGGCCGAGGAGGCCGCCAAGGCCGCCACCATGGCCGTCCACATCCAGGGCGGCCTGGGGGTGTCGGCCGAAGCCGCGGCGACGGCCTACCTGGTGCGGGCGCGCGGCTGGCCGTTGGCCGGCGGCGACCCCGGCGCCAGTGCCTGCCGCATCGCCGACCTGATCGCCGCCCGCGAAACCGCCCACCGCGCAGCCAACTAAGGACAACGAGCATCATGGACTTCTCCCGACCGCAATTGACCGACGACGACCAGGCGTTCCGCGACGAGGTACGGACGTTCCTGGCCACCCACGTGACCGAGGAGGTCAAACGCCGCGACCGCGAGACCGGCGACAACTTCGACGAGGGCGTGCACCTGGCGCTGGGTGCCGCCGGCTACCTGGAAGCGGAGTGGAAAACCGAGGAGGACGGTGGCTTCTCCCGGGTGCGCCGACGCATCTGGGAGTTGGAGAAGCGTCGCGCCCACGTCCCGTGGGTCACCTGGGGGACCACCTCCATGGTGGCCCGCTCGGTGGCGTCGTTCGGCTCACCGGAACTGTGCGAGGAGATCCTGCCCGGGGTCTTCAGCGGCCACATCCGGCTCTGCCTGGGCTACACCGAACCCGAAGGCGGTTCCGATGTCGCCACCTGCAAGACCCGCGCGGTACGTGACGGCGACCACTGGATCATTAACGGCTCCAAGATGTTCACCACCGGTGCGCACAACTGCCAGTACGTCTTCCTGATCACCAACACCGACCCGGAGGCACGGAAACACAAGAGCCTCACCATGTTCCTGGTGCCGCTGAACACCCCGGGCATCGAGATCCAGGGGCTGCGTACCGTCGACGGCGACCGCACCAACATCGTCTACTACAGCGACGTCCGGGTCGACGACAAGTACCGGCTCGGTGAGGTCAACGGCGGCTGGACCGTGCTGCGTGAGCCGCTCAACGTCGAACACGGCGCGGTGGAAGCCGCCGTGGACGGGCTGGCCGACGTCTCGATCATGATGCATCAGGCGAACTTCATGGCTGAGGCCGTCGACAAGGCCGGCGCCGTCGTCGGGAACACCGGCAGCATAGCGGACCGTTCGGTGGCCTACCGACTGGGGAAGGCCGCCGCCCGGGTGGAAGCGTCGCTGTCGGCGCCGTCGATCTTCGGACGCGTCGCACTCGCGCAGACGATGCGCGACATCTCCCCGGACCTGATGGACCTGCTGGGCAGTGCGTCGGCGCTACCGATCGACACCGACGGCTCCATCGACAACGGGGCCAGCGACTACATCTTCCGGTTCGCGCCCCTGGTTGGGATCTACGGCGGCACCCTGGAGGTGTTCCGCAACATGATCGCCCAGTACGTGCTGGGCCTGGGCAAGCCGAGTTACTCGCCGCCGGCGGTCAAGACCTCCTAACCGGCGTCGAGGTGATCCGGCGTTGGTAACTCGACGGGGTCTCGCCGGCGAACCTGGTGAATGCTCGGGTGAACGCGCTCAAGCTGTCGAACCCGACGGTGGCCGCGGTCTGCTGTACCCCTTGATCGGGCGCGGCCAGCAGCGCCATCGCCTGCAACATCCGGGCGTGCAGTAGATAGGTGCGCCACGAGATGCCGATCACCGCCTCGAACTGGCGGCGCAGGGTGCGCTCGGATACCGCGACGGCCTGGGCGACCTGGGCCGCGGTCACCGACGCCAGGCGCTGTTTGGTGTAGACCATGGCCGGACCGACGATCGGATGATCGGAGGTCGGCAGGCTCAGCGGCGCCTCGTGCTCCAGCGCACCGGCGACCAGATGCCCCAGGGTGCGGAAGAAGTCGTCGGAGACGCCGTCGCCGTCGGGACGTTCGATCGGCCAGCGCAGCGAGTGCAGCATCATCTCCCGGATCAGCGGCGACACGGTCAGGATGCGGGCCCGGTCGCCGGCGTGCGCCACCAGCTCCGGGTCGAACATCACCGCCACCGTCTGCACCTCGGGACGCATCACCGCCTGATGATGCAGACCGGCCGGAATCCAGGCCGCCTGCTGCGGCGGCAGCAGGTAGTGCGCGGTGGCGGTCTGCACCTCGACCACCCCGCCTACGGCGTACTCGATCTGGTGCATGTCGTGGGAGTGCCAGCCGGTGACCAACTCCCGCCCCTCGTAGAGGTAACTGCCGGCCCGGGCTCGACCACCGCGCCGCAGATCGATGTTGGCCGGTTCGGCAAAATCTATGGCCGAACGCGCGGAGACGGTCATGGTTTTCCAGGGTACTAGTAGAGGCATGAACATCGACGACTTGATCCTGGTCAGCATCGACGATCACGTGGTGGAGCCGCCCGACATGTTCCTGCGCCACGTCCCGGCCAAATACAAGGACGAGGCGCCGATCGTCGTCACCGATGACAAAGGCGTCGACCAGTGGATGTACCAGGGCCGCCCGCAAGGCGTCAGCGGGCTCAACGCCGTGGTGTCCTGGCCGGCCGAGGAATGGGGCCGCGACCCCGCCGGGTTCGCCGAGATGCGCCCCGGCGTCTACGACGTGCACGAGCGGGTCCGCGACATGAACCGCAACGGCATTCTCGCCTCGATGTGCTTCCCGACCTTCACCGGCTTCTCCGCCCGACACCTCAACATGACCCGGGAGAACGTCACGTTGGTGATGGTGTCGGCCTACAACGACTGGCACATCGACGAGTGGGCCGGCTCGGCGCCGGGCCGGTTCATCCCGATCGCGATCCTGCCGACCTGGAACCCGGAAGCCATGTGCGCCGAGATCCGGCGGGTGGCGGCCAAGGGCTGCCGGGCGGTCACCATGCCCGAACTGCCGCACCTGGAGGGCCTGCCCAGCTATCACGACGAGGACTACTGGGGGCCGGTGTTCCGCACGCTCTCGGAAGAAGACGTGGTGATGTGCCTGCACATCGGCACCGGCTTCGGGGCGATCAGCATGGCCCCCAACGCGCCCATCGACAACATGATCATCCTGGCCACGCAGATCTCGGCGATGTGCGCCCAGGACCTGCTGTGGGGCCCGGCGATGCGCAACTACCCGAACCTGAAGTTTGCGTTCTCCGAGGGTGGCATCGGCTGGATCCCGTTCTACCTCGACCGCTCCGACCGGCACTACACCAACCAGAAGTGGCTGCGCCGCGACTTCGGCGACAAGCTCCCGTCCGAGGTGTTCCGCGAGCACTCGCTGGCCTGCTACGTCACCGACAAGACGTCGCTGAAACTGCGCCACGAGATCGGCATCGACAACATCGCCTGGGAGTGCGACTACCCGCACTCGGACTGCTTCTGGCCGGACGCCCCCGAACAGGTGCTCGCCGAACTGCAGGCCGCCGGCGCCGACGACTCGGACATCAACAAGATCACCTGGCAGAACTCCGCCCGGTTCTTCAGCTGGGACCCGTTCGCCCACACCCCGCGTGAGCAGGCGACGGTGGGCGCGCTGCGGGCCCAGGCCACCGACGTGGACGTCTCCATCCGGCCGCGCGCCGAATGGGCGCAGCGGTACGCGCAAAAGCAGTTGGCGCAGGCCTGACGGGAAGGGTCTGCAGCGATGGTTGCGGTGATCACCGGCGGTGCCGGCGGGATGGGTTCGGCCACAGCGAAGATCGTCGGGCGCGACGCGCCGGTCGTGCTCTGCGATGTCCGGCAAGATCGGCTGGACGCCACGGTGGCCGCGCTGAAAGACCTGGATGTCACGAGCGTGCACTGCGACGTCACCGACCGCCAGGCGGTGGCCGAGCTGTTCGACGTCGCCGCCGGCATCGGGCCCGTCACCGCGGTGATCCACACCGCCGGGGTGAGCCCCAGCATGGGCGATGCGCCTTATGTCATGCGTACCAACGCCCTGGGCACGCTGCATGTCAACGAGGTCTTCTTTGGTGTGGCCCCGGAGGGGGCCGCGATCGTCAACGTGGCGTCGATGGCCGCACACCTGCTGCCCGAGGAGATGATCCCCGCCGACCGATTCCCGTTGGCGCTCCACGACGTCGACGGCTTCACCGAGGCGCTGGCCGCGGTCTGCGCCCCGATGCCCGCCGAGGTGCGCTCGGGTATCGCCTACGCGGTGAGTAAAGCGTTCGTGCGCTGGTACTCCAGCTCGCAGGCCGAGCGGTTCAACGGCCGTGGTCTGCGCATCGTCTCGATCTCGCCGGGATCGGTGGACACCGAGATGGGCCGCTTGGAGGAGCAGGCCGGCGCCGGGGCGCTGGTTGCCGACGCCGCCGTCCCGCGCTGGGGCACGCCCGAGGAGATGGCCGAACTGATGGCGTTCTGCGTCAGTGCCAAGGCGGGCTACCTCACCGGCACCGACATCCTCAACGATGGCGGCGTGGTGGCCTCGGTGCGGGAACGGGCGCGGGCGGCCGCGGCCGGCTGAGCAGATCCGGCGATTTGCCACCGTCGATTATTCGACGTACTTTTCGAAAGTATGACGGCACCGATCGGCGGGGACGGCACGGCCCGCCCGGTCTCGTCGCCGCCCACCGAACGGGTGATGCGGATCCTGGAGTTGCTGGCCACCGATCCCGAACGGCACTGCACCCTGTCGGAGATCTCCCAGACCCTGGACATCAGCCACGGTACCTGCCACGCGATCCTGACCACCCTGGCCAACCGGCAGTGGATCGTGCGGGACCGGCACTCGGGTGGATACTCCTGGGGGCCGGCGCTGGCCGCCTTGGCGCGACCGGTCAACAAGCAGGCGTACCGGCCCGAGCTGCAGCGGCTTTTCGCAGCGGTCGGCAGACAGGTCATCCTCGGGGTCCGGCAGGGCGCGACAGTGGTGGTGACCGATGCGGTCGGGGAGTCGATCGCCGGACTGCGGCTCGGACCCGGCTTCCGGATGCCGTTGGTGGCACCGTTTTGCCGTGAGTTCATCGCCGGCGCGAGTGGCCAGGTCAAAAGGGACTGGCTGTCCGGCCTGGGCGCGCCGTCGCCGCGGCTGCGACGCCGGCTGACCGCGGTGCTCGACGAAGTCGGCGGACGCGGCTACGCGATCGACCGGATGAGCCGCGAATACGTCCGGGTGTACTCGGCACTGCAAGCGCTGGCCGCCGACGGTGAGCCCGACGAGATCACCGCCCGGGTCGCGACCGCCTTCGCCGATCTCACCGAGGTCGACTACCTGCCCGACGAACTCGCCGGCACCGCAGCGCATCCGATCGCCAGCGTCTCGGCCCCGGTCCGCGACCTCGACGGCACCGTCGCCATGTCGGTGGGGGTGGCCCCGTTCGCCGCCCTGACCGCCACGGAGGTCGCCGACCTCGGCGCGGCGGTACGCGAGGCCGCCGCACGTATCCAGGCCCAAAGCGCCGCCCGGACAGAATCAGAGGAGAACACGTGAGCGTGACGCTCAGCCCCGAACACCGCCAACTCGGGGAGTCCCTGCGGCAGTTCGCCGCCCGGCACGCACCGATCGCCGACACCCGCACCGCCTTCGACGCGCTGGCGGCCGGCGAGTTGCCGGACTGGTGGAACGAACTGGTGGCGAACGGCTTTCACGCCATCCACCTGCCCGAGCGGGTCGGCGGTCAGGGCGGTGAGCTGCTCGATGTCGCCGCGGTGCTCGAAGCCGCCGGCACCGTATCGCTGGCGGGACCGCTGCTGCCGACGGTGACCGCCGGCGCCGTCGGACTGCTGGCGAACGACACAAAGGCCCGCGAGGAGTTCCTGCGGGCGGTCGCCGAGGGCGCCCCGGCCACCGTCGTACTGCCCGGACAGTCCGACTTCACCGCGTGCCGCACCGGCGACGGCTGGTCGATCAGCGGCACCTCTCAAGTGATCTCCGGCGCCCGCTCGGCCCGGCTCGCGCTGGTCTGCGCCACCGGGGACGACGGTACCGACGTGTGGGCGGCCCTCGACACCAACCGGGCGCGGATCCAGTCGGTGGCCGGCACCGATCTGCTCACCGACCTGGCCACGGTGACCCTGGACGATCACCCGGTGGGCGCCGAGGACGTGCTGACCGGAATCGATTCCGAGCGCGCCGAATACCTTGCTGTCGGGCTCGTCGCGGCGGTGTGCGCCGGGATCGCGCAATGGTGTGTCGAGGCGGCGACCGCCCACCTGCGCACCCGGGAACAGTTCGGCGTCGCGATCGGCACCTTCCAGGCCCTGCAGCATAACGCCGCCATGCTGCTGGTCACCTCCGAACTGGCCTGCGCCGCGGCCTGGGATGCGCTGCGCGCCACGACCGACACGGTCGAACAACACCGGATGGCCGCGGCCACCGCCGCACTGACGGCGATCGCGCCGTGCCCGGACACCGTGTTCGACACCTTGACGATGTTCGGCGCCATCGGGTTCACCTGGGAGCACGACCTGCACCTGTACTGGCGGCGCGCCACCAGTCTCGCCGGCTCGATCGGCGCCGCCACCGACTGGGCACGCCGGCTCGGCGAACTCACCGCCGCCCAGCAGCGGGACTTCACCGTCGACCTCGGCGACGCCGAAGCGCAGTTTCGGGCCGGTGTCGCCAAGACGCTCGATGCGGCAACGGAGCTGGTCAATGACGGTCCGGGCCGTCAAGGCGACTACCCGCACTTCGAAACCGGCCCGCAGCGCACGCTGATCGCCGACGCCGGGCTGATCGCCCCGCAGTGGCCCGCACCGTGGGGACTGGATGCCTCACCGCTGCAGCAGCTGATCATCATCGAGGAGTTCGCCAAACGCCCCTCGCTGGTCCGGCCGTCACTGGGCATCTCCGAGTGGATCCTGCCGTCGCTGATACGTGCCGCACCCGAAGCGCTGCGCCGGCAGCTGATCCCGCCGACCCAGCGCGGTGAGCTCGCCTGGTGCCAACTGTTCTCCGAACCCGGCGCCGGCTCGGATCTGGCCTCGCTGACCACGCGCGCGGTCAAGGTCGACGGCGGCTGGCGGATCAACGGCCACAAGATCTGGACATCGGCCGCCCAGCGCGCCGACTACGGCGCGCTGCTGGCCCGCACCGATCCCGCCGCCGCCAAGCACCGCGGAATCGGCTATTTCATCCTGGACATGCGTTCGCCGGGCATCGAAGTCCAGCCGATCGTGACCGTCACCGGCGCAGCCGAATTCAACGAGGTGTTCCTCACCGACGTCTTCATCCCCGACGAGATGCTGTTGGGGGAGCCGACCGGCGGATGGCAACTGGCGATCGCGACCATGGCCGAGGAACGCACGGCGATCAGCGGCTATGTCGAGAACGACCGGGCTGTCGCGCTGCGGGCCATCGCCGGGGTCTCGGGGCCGTCACGTGCGGATGCGGTGCGTGCCTTGGGCGAACTCGACGCCTACGCCAACGCCATCCGGGCACTCGGGGTACGCGAGACCATCCGCATGCTGCACGGCGAGGCCTTCGGGGCGTCGTCGAGCATCGCCAAGGTGGCGATGAACGTGCTGCTGCGACGTACCTTCCGGGCCACCCTGGCCACCGTCGGCCGGCTGGCCATGGTCGCCGACTCCGATCCGGCCGTCATCGAGCATTACCTGCTGTCGCCGGCGGAGCTGATCGGCGGCGGCACCAAGGAAATTCAGCTGAACATCATCGCCCAGATGATTCTCGGCCTGCCCCGAAAGTAGAGGACACCGGTATGGGATTACGCGGAGACGCCGCGATCGTCGGCTACGTCGAACTGCCGCCGGAACGGCTGAACAAGGCCACCCCGGCCCCGTTCACCCTGGAGCAGTGGGCCGAGCTGAGCGCCGCGGCACTGGCCGACGCCGGACTGTCGGCTGAATCGGTCAACGGTATCGTCACCTCGCACCTGGCCGAATCGGAGATCTTCGTGCCCTCCACCATCGCCGAATACCTCGGTGTCGGGGCACGGTTCGCCGAGATCGTCGACCTGGGCGGGGCGAGCGCGGCGGCCATGGTCTGGCGGGCGGCGGCCGCGATCGAACTCGGCATCTGCGATGTGGTGCTGTGCGCGCTGCCGGCCCGCTACATCACCCCGATGTCGGAACGTAAACCCAAGCCACTGGTCGACGCGATGTTCTTCGGATCGTCGAGCAACCAATACGGCTCGCCGCAAGCCGAATTCGAGATTCCCTACGGCAACCTCGGGCAGAACGGCCCCTACGGACAGGTCGCCACCCGCTACGGCGCCGTCTACGGCTACGACGAGCGCGCGATGGCCAAACTCGTCGTGGACCAGCGGGTCAACGCCAACCACACCGACGGTGCGATCTGGCGAGACACCCCGCTGAGCGTCGACGACGTACTGGCCAGCCCGGTGATCGCCGACCCGCTGCACATGCTCGAGATCGTGATGCCCTGTGTCGGCGGAGCGGCGGTGGTGATCGCGAGCGCCGAGGTCGCCAAGCGGGCCCGCAACCGGCCGGTATGGGTCAAGGGATTCGGCGAGCACGTGCCGTTCAAGACCCCGACCTATGCCGCCGACCTGTTGGCGACCCCGATCCGCGAAGCCGCCGACACCGCGTTCGCAATGACGGATCTGACCCGGGCCGACATGGACATGGTCTCCATCTACGACTGCTACACGATCACCGTGCTGCTGTCGCTGGAAGACGCCGGGTTCTGCGAAAAGGGCAAGGGCATGCAGTTCCTAGCCGATCACGACCTGACCTTCCGCGGCGACTTCCCGCTCAACACCGCCGGCGGGCAACTCGGATTCGGCCAAGCCGGCCTGGCCGGCGGCATGCACCACGTCTGCGACGCCACCCGCCAGATCATGGGCCGGGCCGGTGCCGCGCAGGTCGCCGACTGCAACCGGGCGTTCGTCTCCGGCAACGGCGGGATCCTGAGCGAACAGACCACCCTCATCCTGGAAGGGGACTAGCGCAGATGCTGAGCTTCGAACGGCCGATGCCGGTCAAAACCCCTACCACCGCACCGTTCTGGGATGCGCTGGCCCAGCACCGCATCGTCATCCAGTACTCGCCGTCTTGCGACAGCTACGTGTTCTACCCGCGGGTTCGGGCGCCGCGCACCCTTGCCGACGACCTGGAGTGGCGCGAGATCTCCGGGATGGGCACGCTGTACTCGTTCACCGTGGCCCGGCGTCCCGTCGGCCCGCACTTCGCCGACGCCGTGCCTCAGTTGCTGGCGATCGTGGAATGGGACGAGGGGCCCCGGTTCTCCACCGAACTGGTCAACGTCGACCCCGCCGACCTGACGGTCGGCATGCGGGTGCGGCCGGTGTTCTGCGACTACCCCGACCACGACGTCACGATGTTGCGCTATGAACCGGAGGTGCGCGATGTCTGATGTGACCGAACTGGCCGAGATCGAAGCGATCAAACGCCTCAAGTCCCGCTACTGCCGGTATCTGGACACCAAGGACTGGACGGCCTGGCGGGGGTTGTTCACCGACGACTTCCTCAGCGACACCGCGAGTGCGGGCGGCAAGATCATCACCGGCGCCGACGAATTCGTGGCCTTCACCCGCAAGAGCCTGCGTGACCAGGCCACCGTGCACCAGGTGCACGCCCCCGACATCGAGCTGGACTCGCCGACCACCGCGCACGGGGTGTGGGCGCTGGAAGACGTGGTCCGGTTCGGCCCCGGGGTGAACCTGCGCGGCTACGGGCACTACAGCGAGACCTACGAAAAGGCCGGCGGCGAGTGGCGGATCTCATCTTCGAAGCTGACCCGGCTACGCGAGGACGTGTTCAACGGACTGTTCGCGGTGTATCTGTCACCGCGGGTGCGGGCCGCGGTGGGCAGAGTCGCCGGGCGGTTGATGAAGTGAGCGCGTAGCACTCACCGCAGCGAATACCGCAGCGGAAGATGCTTGTGTCCGCCGACGAACGTCGTCGCGGTCAGTTCGGGTTCGCCGTCGAAGTCGACCGATTCCAGCCGCGGCAGCAGTTCGGCGAAGATGCTGCGGATCTCCATGCGCGCCAACGCCGCGCCCATGCAGAAGTGCACGCCGTGCCCGAAGGACAGATGCTGGTTGGGGTCGCGGCCGACATCGAATCGGAAGGGTTCGTCGAAGACGTCTTCGTCCCGGTTGGCCGAGACATAGGACAGCAGCACCGACTCGCCGGCGGCGATGGGCACGCCGCGTACCGAGGTGTCTTCGGTCGCGGTACGCATGAAGCCCTTGACGGGTGTGGTCCAGCGGATCATCTCTTCGGCGGCCAGTGACATCAGGCCCGGATCGTCGCGCAACCGCTGTCGCTGATCGGGGTGCTCGATCAGGGCGCCCATCCCACCGGAGATGGCCGCGCTGGTGGTGTCATGGCCCGCGGTCGCGACGATGACGTAGTAGGACACGGTGTCGATGTCGGACATGTACTCGCCGTCGATCCGGGCGTTCGCGATCGCCGAAGCGAGGTCGTCGGTGGGGTTCTCCCGCCGGGATGCGGTCAGCGCGTTGAAGTACTCGAACATCTCCAGCAGGGCATACATCTGCTCCTCGGGGGTTCCGCTGCGCTGCATCTCGGGATCGTCGGCGCCGACCAGTTCCTGGGTGAGCTTGAGCATCCGCGGAAAATCCGCCTCCGGCAGCCCGAGCAGCGACATGATCACGAACAACGGGTAATCGACCGCGATGTCCCGAGCGAAATCACAGCTGCCTCCGGCCGCACGCATCTTGTCCACGTAAGTCTTGGCGAGGTCGTCGACCCGGCCCTGCAGCGCCCGCATCGCCTTGGGACGGAACCAGTTGGCCCCGATGGATCGCATCGCCTGATGCTCGGGATCGTCGGCGTGGATCAGGGTCCGCACCCCGATCTGCGCCTGCTGTTCCTCGTACTCGGTGCGCATCAGCACCGGGCGCGGGGCGTTGATGAACACGTCGTTGGCGCGTTCGATCGCCAGGATGTCGGCATGTTTGGTGACGGCCCAGAACGGCCGGTAGGACGGCACATTCACCAGCGACACCGGTGCTGTCGAGCGCAGCCGGGCCAGCGTCGCGTGCAGTCGCGGCTCGTCGGTGTAGGCGACCGGGTCGGCGAGCAGATCGGCGGAGTCGTTCAGGTGCGATGCGGTCATCCCGAATAGCTTACGGGAAGGGCTATAGTACAGTCGCCGGGAGATAGTCCGGAAGTGACCGATCCAACCAAGGGGAGTATTCGTGGAGATCGAAGGCAAGGGCGCGATCATCGTCGGTGGCGCATCGGGGTTCGGCAAGGCGACCGCGGAGTTGCTGGCCAAGCGCGGCGCGAAAGTCGCGATCCTGGACCGGCCGCAGTCCAAGGGCGCCGAGGTCGCCACCGAGATCGGCGGTCAGTTCTTCGAAGCCGACGTCACCGACTTCGCCGGCATCGAACAGGTGATCAACGAGGCGGTCGAGGCTCTGGGCGGGTTGCACATCGCGGTCACCACCGCCGGCGGGACCACCGCGGGCGGCGGGATCGGGGAGCGGACCATCAAGCGCGACGGCCCGCACGACCTGGAGGCGTTCCGGTCCACCCAGGATCTCAACGTCGTCGGCACCTTCAACGTCAGCCGTCTGGCCGCCTGGCACATGAGCACCAACGAGCCCGAAGACGACGAGCGCGGCGTGATCATCAATACGTCGTCGATCGCGGCGTTCGAGGGCCAGATCGGCCAGATCGCCTACACCGCATCCAAAGCCGCGATCGCCGGGATGTGCCTGACCATGGCTCGCGATCTCGGCGGCGTCGGCATCCGGGTGCTCGCGATCGCGCCCAGCCTGTTCGCCACCGGCCTGACCCAGGGCATCCCGGACGAGTTCGCCGCGGTGCTGACCAAGGATGCGGCGTTCCCCAAGCGGCTGGGCCGCCCGGAGGAGTACGCCAAACTGGCCGCCGCCATGGTGGAGAACCCGATGCTCAACGGCCAGTGCATCCGGCTGGACGCCGGCCAGCGCTTCGCCCCGAAGTAACCCCTCGTTGAGGCTGCAGTCAGGGCGGTGAATCGCGTTGCGACACCGCCCTGACTGCAACGCCGGTCAGGACCCGGCGGGAACCGGTGGTTTCGAAGCCGAGGGGTCCGGGTTGGCGATCGGCAGCCCCATGAACCGGCGGGCGTTGTCGCCCATGAAGTCGTAGGTGCGCCGGACATCCATGCCCTCGGCGTACTTCCAGAAGCCCTTCGGCTCGGCCAGGCCCTCCGGGTGCGGGTAGTCCGACCCGAACAGCACCTTGTCCCAGCCCACGGTGTCCACCACGTCGGAGATGCAGCCCTCCCAGAACGGGCTGACCCAGATGTTGCGCCGGAACACCTCGTGCGGATGCTCTTCGAAGTTCTGCGGCATCTTCTTGTACAGGTCGCCGAAGTCGTCGAACAGCGGCCGGATCCACGAGCTGCCGTTCTCCACGCTGGCGATGCGCAGCTTGGGGAAGCGGGTCAGCGTGCCGTGGCAGATCAACGCGGTGATCATGTCGGCGATCTCCCGGTGGCCCAGCACCATCCAGCGGAAGGCGCTCTGTGTCATGAAGTTCTGCGTGTACGGCGGCTCCCATTTCCCGACGTAATCGTCCAGCGGCGGGAAGCTGGCGTGCAGCACGATGGGCAGCCCGGCGGCCTCGACGTCGCGCCAGAACGGGTCGAATTCCGGCAGCGCGGGGGAGCGCCAGCCGTGCACACCGTTGACGGGTCCGGGTTTGATCAACGCCACCGCGGCACCCCGGTCGAGGATGTAGGCCAGTTCCCGCTGCGCGGCGTCGACCTCGGAGAGGTTGATGATCGGGGTGGAGAACACCCGGCCGTCGTAGTTGTAGCTCCAGTGCTGGGCCATCCACTGGTTCAACGCGTGGATGATGGCCAGCGTGAGCTCGGGGTCGTCGGCACTGGAGTGCTCGACCAGGCTGGCCAGCGTCGGATAGTTCAGCGCCTCGGTCACACCTTGGCGGTCCAGCTCGGCGACCCGGTCGGCGGGGTTGCGGGTGGCCGATGGCGCCTCGATCGCCGGACCCTGCATCTCGCGCAGGGTCAGCCCCTCGGTGTTCTCCCCGGCGAAGAACTTCTCGTGTGCGCCCGGCGCGGCGACCCGCTCGAAGGTGGGGTTGGGGATGAAGTCGCTCACCCGGTTGTTGATGATGATCCGGGTCTGCCGGCCGATCTGGGCGAATTGGACTGCCCGCGAGTATTTCTCCGGGAGGTACTGGGTCAGGGCCTCGGCGGTTTCGTACATGTGCTGGTCGGCATCGAAGATCGGTGCGTCGCGGAACTGGTTCATCGGGTTCATCTCCTTACCGCGAGCAGACACTTTCCGGGTTGCGCGACATGCGAGTCTGCGTCTGCTCGCCGGGAAAAATCAGCGGGTCAGAATGGTGGCCGCAGCGGTGCCGGGCGCGCCGTAGAGCTGCGCAAACCCGACCTTGGGTGCACCGGGCACCTGCCGGTCGCCGGCCTCGCCGCGCAGTTGGCGCACCAGCTCGTGGATCTGGCGCAGCCCGGAGGCGCCGATCGGTTCGCCGTTGGCGATCAGCCCGCCGTCGGTGTTGATCGGCAGCGACCCGCCGATCTCGGTGGCCCCGTCGGCCAGCAGCTTCTCCTGGTCGCCGTCGGCGCAGAACCCGCACTCGGCCATGTGGATGACCTCGGCCCCGGCGTCGGTGTCCTGCAACTGGATGACATCGACGTCGGCCGGTGCCACGCCGGCCTTCTCGAAGGCGGCACGCGCGGCGTACACCGTGGGCGCCACATCCTCGGCGACCGGGGCGAAGGTGGTGTTGACCTCGTAGGCGCCGTAGCGGCGGGTACGGACCTCCACCGCCCGCAGGTACACCGGCTTGTCGGTGTAGCGGTGCGCGATGTCGGCCCGGCACATCACCACCGCCGCCGCGCCTTCGTCGGGGGCGCAGAACATGTACTGGGTCAGCGGGTAGTTCAGCATCGTCGATCCGAGGATCTCCTCTTCGGAGATCGGTTTGCGCCGGAACGCATTGGGGTTCAGCGCGCCGTTACGGAAGTTCTTCGCCGCGACTTTGGCCAGGGTCTGCTGGGAGATGCCGTGGTCGTGCAGGTAGCGGTTGGCCTTCATGCCGAAGAACTGCGTGGTCAGGTACTGGCCGTTCTCGGCGTACCACCGCGGCATGCCGACCAGTGCCGGATCCTCGGTGAACGCCCCGCGCGGGTGCTTGTCCAGCCCGACGGCGATACCGATGTCGTAGTCGCCCAACCGGATCCCGTCCGCGCAGACTTTGGCCGCGCTGGCCGCCGTCGCACAGGCGTTGAACACGTTGGTGAACGGGATACCGGACAACCCGACCATCCCGACGATCGCGTCCGGGTTGGCCACCGTCCAACTACCGCCGGTCGCTGCGCCGATGTCCTTCCAGTCCACGCCCGCATCGGCCACCGCGGCGAAGATGGCGTCCACCCCCATCTCCATCGCCGACTTGCCCTCGAACCGGCCGAACGGGTGCAGGCCGACCCCGATGATCGCTACGTCGTTGACCATCGTCTGTCTCCTATACCGGCCGGAACGCGAAGGTGATGACCTCGTTGCCGTCGGCGTCGGAGGTGAACGGCACCATGGTCAGCTCCACCGGCATGCCGAATTCCAGCTTCTCCGGGTCGTTCTCGGTGAGTCGGCCTTCGACGCGGATGACGTCGCCGAGCTGCACCAGCCCGACGCCGAACGGCACGAAATCCTTGCCGGTGGGGCCCGCATACGGTGCCCCGGGCGGGAAACCCTGGGTGGTCCAGGCCACCAGCGTGCCGGTGCGCGGCAGCAATTCCTCGCTCATCTGATCGCCGCTGCAGTTCGGGCAGCGCGGCTGCACGGGGAACACCGTGGCGGTGCAGGCGCCGCAGCGACTGCCGATCAACTGCGGGTCTTCGGCCGGCCACGTCGATATCTCTGGTGCGAGCGCCTTCTGCATGGATCCTCCGTGTGTGTCCTAACTGTAATGCTTACAGTAATGTACGATCGCAGGACTTGACCAGCGGGCGGGGAGTTCAGTTATGACTGCGAGCAACGGATCGCCGACTACGCGACGGCGCGCGCTGGTGATGGGCGCCAGCGGCAACGTCGGCGCGTGCGTCACCCGGCATCTGGTGGCCCGCGGCGACGACGTGCGGGTGCTGCTGCGCCGGTCCAGCTCCACCCGGGGTATCGACGGGCTCGAGGTGCAGCGTTGCTACGGCGACATCTTCGACACCGAGGCGGTGACGGCCGCCATGGCCGACCGCGACGTCGTCTACTACTGCGTCGTCGACACCCGGATGGAGCTGCGCGACTCCGCGCCGCTGTACCGCACCAACGTCGAGGGGCTGCGTAACGTGCTGGAGGTGGCCGCGCAGGCCGACCTGGACCGGTTCGTGTTCCTGAGCACCATCGGCACCATCGCCGTCGGCCTCAACGGCGAAACGGTCGATGAGACGACGCCGTTCAACTGGGCGGACCGCGGCGGGGACTACATCGCCTCCCGCCGGGCCGCCGAGGAACTGGTGCTGCGCTACGTCACCGAGCGGGGGGTCCCGGCCGTCGTCGCCAATGTGTCGAACCCCTACGGCCCACCCGATTGGCAACCGCGGCAGGGCGCGTTGATTCAGGCGGCGGCGCTGGGCAAGATGCCGTGCTACGTGCGCGGGATCGGTGCCGAGGTGGTGGGTATCGACGATGCCGCCCAGGCGCTGCTGCTGGCCGCCGAGCGGGGCCGAGTCGGTGAGCGTTACATCATCTCCGAGCGCTACATGACCCAACGGGACATGCTCACCGTCGCCGCCGAAGCCGTCGGCGCCAAACCGCCGCGTATCGGCATACCGATAGCGGTCATGCACGCCATGGGGCACCTCGCCGGCGCGGTCGGAGCGGTGCTGCGCCGGGACATCCCGTTCAATGCGACCGGCGCTCGACTGCTGGCGTTGACGTCGCCCGCCGATCATTCTAAGGCAACCCGGGAACTGGGCTGGCATCCGGAGCCGACCGAGCATTCCATCTGCCGTGCCGCCCGGTTCTATGTGGAGCGCAACTCATGATCCCGTTCGTGGTTCGTCGCGGTGACGACCTGGTGCCCAACCCGATCGCGCACGGCGGCTGGGGGCCGACACTCGGCGGACAGGTGGTCGGCGGTCTGCTGGCCCGTGCCGTCGAGCAGCAGGTGCCCGATGCCGACCTGCAACCGGCCCGCCTGACCGTGGAGATCCTGCGTCGGGTGGCCGGTGCGCCGCTTCAGGTCAGCGCGTCGGTGGTGCGCTCGGGTTCCCGGATGCGGGCAGTCGACGCCGAGATGACCCAGGGCGGGGAGCGGGTCGCCCGTGCCTCGGCGCTGTACCTGCGTCGCGGCACCCAGCCCGACGGGGACTTCTTCACCACCGAGGTTGCGCTACCGCCGGTTCCGGAAGAGCCCGCGCAGCTGGACGAGTCGGTTCCGATGCTCATCCGGACCTACGGCGACGACGACGGCAACGGGATCCCCTGGCAGACCGCCGGACCGCGTTACGCCTGGTTGCGTGAGATCCGTGACCTGGTCGACGGCGAGGAGTTGACGCCGTTCGTGCGGGCGGCGATGGCCGTGGACGTCACCGCGTCGATGACGAACTTCAGCACCAAGGGGCTGGCCTTCATCAACGCCGACTACACCCTGACGCTGAGCCGGCTGCCGATCGGCCCGTACATCGGGATGGCGGCGCTGACCCACTACAGCGACGCCGGCGTCGCGACCGGTAGCGCCGCTCTGTTCGACGGCAGCGGCCCGATCGGCACTGGGGTGTCCACCGCGATCGCGAACTTCACCTTCGATGCCGCCGGCCAGGGCAATGGGCTCGCGGCCGGTTAGGCGATGTCGCCGGACTCCTTGAGTTTTTCGATGCGGTCCCAGTCCAAGCCGAGTTCCATCAGCACGATCTCGGTGTGCTCGGAGGCCTGCGGGGCGCGGGTGGTCTCCAGCGGTTCGTGGTTGAACTGCACCGGGCCGCGCACCACCTTCAACGGCGGCCCGCCGTCGCCGGGCTCGACCTCGGCGATCATGTCGTTGGCGATGGCCTGCTCATCGGAGCCCAGGTCGACCAGGCTCTGGAATGGTGCCCACTGGCCCTTCATCGTCTTGAGGTGTTGGCGCCAGAACTCGAAGGGCTTGGCGCCGATCGCATCGACGATCAACGCGCTGGCCGCCTCGGCGTTCTGCATCAGCGGCAACACCTCGGAGAAGCGCGGATCATCGGCCGCC
Source organism: Mycolicibacter engbaekii (assembly GCF_002101585.1). GTDB lineage: Bacteria > Actinomycetota > Actinomycetes > Mycobacteriales > Mycobacteriaceae > Mycobacterium > Mycobacterium engbaekii. The sequence goes on from NZ_LQOT01000069.1 coordinate 215,072, forward strand.
TCGGGGATGCCCAGGTGCTCGAAGGTGTCGCGGATATAGCCGGTCGGGCTGACGATGCACAGATTGATGGTCCCGCCGTCGGATGTCGTGTAGTTGCCCAGGAACGGGTTCGCCGGGGATCCACCGGATTCCGGCATCGTCGCCCGCATGGCCTCGCCGGTGTCCATGCCCTGGGTGACGCTGGCGCCGGCCGCCCACCATGCGGTCGACAGCAGCGACACGTCGACCTCCAGGGCTTCCCCGGTGCGTTCGCGGTGCAGCAGTGCTGCGGCGATCCCGCCGGCGATGTTCATCCCGCCGACCGAATCGCCGAACGCGGGAATCCCCTGCGACAGTGGCGCGCCCAGTTCCTCGGGGCTGAGCGCATGGCCGACCCCGCTGCGCGTCCAGAACGCGGTGCCGTCGAATCCGCCGATGTCGCGTTCGGGCCCCTTGTCCCCGTACGCGCTGCCGCGGGCGTAGACGATGTTGGGGTTCGCGGCGCGGATGTGCTCGACGTCGAACTTGTTCTTCTGCCGTGCCCGGGGCAGATAGTTGGTCAAGAACACGTCGGCGGTGGCGGCCAGTTCGTAGAGCACCTGTTGCCCGCCGGGAGTCGACACGTCGATCCCGACGCTGCGCTTGCCCCGGTTCGGGTGCTCCATCAGCGGATGGCGGTCCGGGTTGAGTTCGAACCCGCCCATTTTGATGAACCCGCGCTGGGTGTCGCCGCGCACCGGGTGCTCGACTTTGATGACGTCGGCGCCCCAATCGGCCAGGATGGCGCCGGCCGCCGGAACGAAGGTGAACTGCGCGACTTCCAGCACCCGGAAGCCGTCCATGACTTTGATCAACTCAGCGTGCTCCTGCCGCCGTGCGAACCGATCCAGAACCAATTGAAGTATTCTACTGTAATGGTTACGGTTGGGCATCCGAAAAGGTTGGGGGCCAGGTGAGCGACGGTCGGCAACAGGTCACCAGTGTGGAGATCGGCGAGCGTGCCGCCGCGGCGGCGGAGTCGCGCATGCTGATCGACGGCAAGCTGGTTGCCGCGGCTTCGGGCGCGGAGTTCGACAACCACAGCCCGGCCACCGGACGACTGCTGGGCACCACGGCGGCCGCCGATGCGGTCGACATGAACTCGGCGATCGCCGCCGCGCGCCGAGCGTTCGACGACACCGACTGGTCGACCAATCGGGAGCTGCGCAAGCGCTGCCTGGCGCAACTGCAGTCCGCGCTGGAGTCCGAGCAGGAGGAGCTGCGTACCGAGCTGATCGCCGAGGTCGGCTGTCCGGTCATGACAACGCAACTGGCCCAATTGGATTGGCCGCTGGTCGACGGGCTGCGCTACCCCGGAAAGCTGATCGACGAGTTCGAATGGGAGCGGCAACTCGAGGGCGGCGGGCTGTTCGGTGAGCGCAACGTCCGCACGGTCGTCAAGGAACCGGTCGGTGTGGTCGCGGCGATCACGCCGTCGAACTTTCCTGTCGAGGTGATCCTCAACAAGCTCGGCCCGGCGCTGGCCGCCGGCAACACCGTCGTCCTCAAACCGGACCCGAACACCCCGTGGAACGCCACCCGGCTGGGAAGGCTGGTCGCCGAGCACACCGACATTCCCGCGGGGGTTCTCAACGTGGTGCCCACGCCGTCCAACGAGGTCGCCGGGATGCTGGGCACCGACGCCCGAGTGGACATGGTCTCGTTCACCGGATCCACCGCGGTCGGAAAGATGTTGGCCCGCAACGGTGCCGACACCATGAAGCGCACATTCTTGGAGCTGGGCGGCAAATCGGCGTTGATCGTGCTCGACGACGCCGATCCGGCCAAGGTGCTGCCCGGGGCGATCGGGGTGTGCGTCCACGCCGGGCAGGCCTGCGCGGCGACCACCCGGATGCTGGTCCACGTCTCGCTCTTCGACGAGCTGCTGGCGGCGGTGACCGCGGCCTTCGCCGCGGTATCGGTGGGGGACCCGGCACTGCCGCAGACCCTGGTCGGCCCGCTGATCAGCGCCGCGCAGAAGCAACGTGTGCTCGACGCGTACACCCAGGCCCGCCGGGATGGTGCCGAGATCACCACCGGCGGCGGGGAAGTCGTCGGGCTTCCGCCGGAGCTGGCCGGGGGGCACTACGTGCAGCCGACGGTCATCGCCGGTGTCGACAACAGCGCCGCGATCGCCCAGCACGAGGTGTTCGGGCCGGTGTTGGTGATGCTGCCGTTCTCCGACGACGACGAGGCGGTGCGGATCGCCAACGACAGTGCCTTCGGGCTGGCCGGTGCGGTGGTCTCGGCATCCACCGAGCGGGCCATGGCGGTGGCCCGTCGGGTCCGTACCGGGGCGATCGGTGTCAACGGCGGCATGTACTACGGGGCCGACGCGCCGTTCGGCGGCTACAAGAGCAGCGGTTGGGGAAGACAGTGTGGGATCGAGGGGTTCTCGCAGTACCTGGAGACCAAGACGATCGGCCACCGCAGGCCCCGCGGGGCGTGAGGCGGACCGTGCGGTTCGGCCTTCGCTGGACGTTATCTGGCGCTGAACGTCACCGGTAGCGACCGCGGCGAGCGGAACGGCTGGCCGTAGATGTGCGGGTCGCCGTCGGTGACCAGGGTGATCTCGTCGAGGCGTTCCAGCAGGCATTCCATCGCGACCCGCATCTCCATCCGGGCCAGGTGCAGCCCCATGCAGGTGTGTTCGCCGGCGGCGAAGGTGATGTGCGGAATCCACTTGCGGAAGATGTCGAACTCCTCGGCGCGCTCCCAGCGACTCTCGTCGCGGTTGGCCGACCCGATGCAGACATCGACGACGGCGCCGGCGGGAACCGCCACGCCGGCGACCTGGGTATCGCGGATCGCGGTGCGCTGCACCGTGGTCAGCGGGGTCTCGTAGCGCAGCCCCTCTTCGATGGCGGCGCCGATCAGATCGTGGTCGGCGCGCACCGCGGCGAACTGGTCGGGGTGGGTGAGCAGCAGGAACAGCAGGTTGCTGGTGGCCCGGTAGGTGGTCTCCAGTCCGGCCGGCAGCAGCAGGCGCAGGAACGAGAAGATGGCTTCGTCGGTGAGCTTCTCGCCGTCGACCTCCGCGGTGACCAGATCGCCGATGATGTCGGCGGTGGGACGCGACTTGCGCTTGTCCATCTGGGCCAGGAAGTAGTCCTTGAGAGCCGTCGAGGCGGTGAACGCGCGTTCGTGGTCGACGGTGTAGCTGATCAGTTCCATCGCCCGTTGCCGGAACCACGGCAGATCCTCTTCGGGCAGGCCCAGCAGCTTGGAGATCACCCGGGTGGGGAACTCGAAGGTGAAGTCGGACACCAGGTCGGCGGTGCCGGCGTCGATGACCTCGTCGATCAGTGCGGTGCAGACCGGCCGGACGATGTCGGGTTCCCAGTGCACCAGTGACTTGCGCTTGAATGCCGACGAGACCAGGTTGCGGTGCTTGCGGTGCGGTTCGCCCTCCATGGCCAGGATGGTCGGCCCGAGAAACAGGCCGATCGTCATGTCGTAGATGCGCGAGTTGAACGAATCGGAGTCGCGGAAGACCTGGTTCACCGCCTCGAAGGAGACCGCGGCGAACGGTGTTTTCGGCCGCAGCGCCGGCGGGGTCTTGGAGAAGTCCATGACCGTGCCGGGGAAGATCCCCGCCCCGCCGCGTTTGTCGGCGAAGTACGGGTAGGGGTTGCGGATGAAGTCGGCCGGCTTGTCGAGAGCGGCGGCGACGTCGTCAACCTGACTGTCCACGGTTGACCTCCCGTTCGGCGGAGTTAGTTACTGTAATGATTACAGTAAATGACTAAGTCATGGTAGCGCCAGCGTCACGCCAGGCTGATCGGCATCCGCTTGATGCCGTGCACGAAGGTGCTCTGCAGGTACTCCGGCTCGCCGAGCCGTACCTCCGGCAGGCGGGTGAGCAGCTCGTAGAACAGGTGTCGCAGTTGCATCCGGGCCACATGGGTACCCAGGCAGTAGTGCGCACCACCGCCGCCGAAGGCCAGGTGCGGGTTGGTGTCGCGGGTGATGTCGAACTCGTGGGGCCGATCGAAGACCGTCTCGTCCCGGTTGGCCGAGCAGTAGAACAACGCGACCTTCTCACCGGCCTTGATCTCGGTGCCGGAAATCTCGGTGTCGGTGACCGCGTGCCGGGCGAACGCGAGGACCGGGGTGGACCAGCGGACGAATTCCTCGACCGCGCCGCCGATCCGGTTGTCGTAGTCGGCCAGCAACCAGGCGCGCTGCTCGGGATGTTCGATCAGCGCCTTGAACGCGTGAGTGGTGGTCTGCTTGGTGGTGTCGTTGCCCGCCGAACCCAGCAGCACCATGAAGGAACCGAGTTCCTCGTCGGTGAGGCGATGGCCGTCCACCTCGGCGTTGACCAACCCGGTCATCAGGTCGTCATGCGGTTCGGCGCGGCGGCGCTGTGCCAGCTCGACCCCGGAGCCGGCCAGTACTCCCAGCTGCGTCATGACGTGCACGGCGCGCTCCTCCAGCGACGCGTACTCGTCGTCGCTGCCGCTGAACAGACACTCCGCGGCGTAGGCGACCTTTGCCTGATCGGCGGGGTCGATGCCGATCATGTCGGAGACGGTGCGCATCGGCAACTGGCCCGAACAGCTTGCGACGAAATCGATCTGCTCACCGCTGCGCAGCTGGTCCAGCAGTTTGTCGACGATGTCGCGGGAGTTGGCTTTGATCTGCTCTTCGATGCGGCGGACCTGCCGCGGGGTGAACCCGGAGCTGATGAGCTTGCGGTAACGGGTGTGCTCGGGCGGGTCCATCGCCAGGAAGAACGTCATGTTGCGCTGGATCTCGGCGGGCATCGGGTCGACGCTGACGCCCTCGCGGGAGCAGAACAGCTCTTCGTGCTGACTGGCGAACTTGACGTCGGCGTGCCGGGTCACCGCCCAGTACCCGGTCTCCTGGTGCGGGAACACCGCGTCGATCGGGCGGTGCCAGGTCAGCCCCGGCTCGCTGCGCAGCGTCGCGAAGGTTTCGTCTCGGGTCCGGAATTCCTTGCCCCAGAAGGCGGTGTCGGAGATGTCCAGCCGGTGGTAGGCGTGCGGTGATGCCGTGGTGGTCGATGAATCCGCGGTCATGGTTTCCTCTCGGTGGCGCTATGCGGTGATCGGTGTGCCGGCGGTGATCGAGGTGATGAATCCGCCGTCGACGAGAACGTCCTGGCCGGTGATCCATCCGGACGCCGGCGAAGCCAAGAAGTCGATGACCGGCACGATGTCGTCGACCCCGGCGTGTCGACCGACCGAGGCGCGCACGGTGTCGAGCATCTCTTTGCCCATCGACTGCTCGAAGTCGGGCAGGATCGGTGTCTCGACCGGGCCCGGACTCACCGTGTTCATCCGCACGTCGAACTCGGCGCGGGCCGTCGCCGCCCGCCGCTTGGTGTAGAGGATCATCGCCTGCTTGGACGTGGTGTAGACCGGGAAAGCCGGATCCTGACCGGTCTGCCAGCGCAGCACCGCGTCGGCGTCGGTCGCCTCCAGCAGCCCGTTGAGCGTCTCGACGCGCTGCTCCCAGCCGAGCGCGGCCGTCGATGCCACCGCGACCACCGCGCCGCCGCGGCGCAGGCGGGGCAGCATCGCTTCGGCCATCAGCCGCATCCCCAGGTAATTGATCGTGAGCACATCGGCGGCCGGTGCGGTTCCCGGCACGCCGGCGACGTGGGCCAGCACATCCCAGTCCGCCCCGATGCTCCCGGTGAACTCGGTGATGGCGGCGGCATCGCGCAGGTCGCAGCAGGCGTGCTGGGACGCCGGGGTGTCCTGCGGGCGCACGTCGACGGCCAGCACGTAGTCGCCGCGCCGGTGGAAGTGCGCGGCGGTTGCCGCGCCGATCCCCGAGCCGGCGCCCACGACCACGACTCTGCGTGGCGAGTTGTTCATCGCTCACCAGTCTTCCGGCGTACCCGAATAGGCGACAGTAAGCGTGACTGTAACGAATTCGGCGGCTACGGACAATGCTACGGTTGGCGCTACGGGAAAGCCGCCATGAGGAGCCGAGAATGACCACAACAAGCCCGGTCGTCGGGTTCGTCGGAGCCGGCCAGATGGGTGAACCGATGGTTGTGCGCCTGGCCGACGCCGGATACCGGGTGCAGGTCTATGCCAGGCGGCCCGAGGTGCGCGATCGGCTTGCCGCCGCGGGTGCGGTGCCGGTGGATTCGGTGGCCGCGGTCGCCCGCGACGCCGGTGTGGTGATCAGCTGCCTGTTCTCCGACGCCCAACTGCTCGAGGTCGCCCGCGGTTCCGACGGCCTGTTGGCCAACGCCGCCCCCGGCACCGTCGTGGTCTCGCACACCACCGGAACGGTGAGCACCCTGACCACCTTGCTGGCGGAATACCCGAACGGGCCGTTGCTGGTGGACGCACCGGTCAGCGGCGGCGCCCACGACATCGCCGCCGGCACACTGACGGTGCTGCTCGGCGGGCCCGACGACGCGGTGACCCGGGCACGATCGGTGCTGGCGGCCTACGCCGACCCGATCATCACCACCGGAGAGCTGGGCACCGCACTCAACCTTAAGCTGATCAACAACGTGCTGTTCGCCGCCAACGCCCAACTGGTGGCCGCCGCGGTCGAACTGGCCGGCAATCTCGGGGTACGCGACACGAGCCTGTTCGAGGCGCTGTCCCACTGCAGCGGCGGCAGTCGGGCGGCCGGTTATGTGCAGTCCGCCGGCGGGGTGGAGAAGTTCGGAAAGGTGGTGGCGCCCTTCATGCGCAAGGACGTCGCGGCCTGTATCGAGGCCGCCGCCGACCGAGGCGTGGACCTGGGGCAGCTGCGGACCGTGGCCGAGAACGGGCCGTTGGACCTGTCGTGACCACCGACCTGGCGGATCTGCTGGAGCGGCAACGCAAGGCGTTCGTCGCCGACGGGCCGCCCAGCGTCGCCGTCCGGCGCCACCGCATCGACCGGCTGGTGGCGATGGTGCTCGACAACATCGACGCCTTCACCGAGGCGATGGAGCAGGACTTCGGCACCCGGTCGCGGGCGGCGTCGCTGGCCACCGAGATGGTCGGCATGATCCCGGTGATCGAGCACACCCGATCGAACCTCAAGAAATGGATGCGGTCCGGGAAGCTGATGCGGGCGGCCCGCCTGGTCGGGCTGCGCGCCGAAGTGCAGCCCAGTCCGCTCGGCGTGGTGGGCATCATCGGCCCGTGGAACTTCCCGCTGCAACTGGTGGTGGTACCCGCGGCGGCGGCCTTCGCGGCCGGCAACCGGGTGATGATCAAGATGTCCGAGATCACCGCGCGCACCGGCGAACTGATGCGGCAGCTGGCGCCGGACTACTTTGCCGAGGATGAACTGGCCGTCGTCACCGGCGGCGCGGACGTGGCCGCAGCCTTTGCCGGACTGCCCTTCGATCACCTGTTCTTCACCGGGTCGCCGGCGGTCGGGGCGCTGGTGCAACGCGCCGCCGCCGACAACCTGGTCCCGGTGACTCTGGAGTTGGGCGGCAAGAACCCGGTGGTGGTGGCACCCGACGCCGATATCACGCGATCGGCACGGCGCATTGCCTCGGCACGTATGGTCAACGGCGGCCAGGTCTGTGTCTGCCCGGACTATGTGCTGGTCCCCGAACGCGACGTCGACGCCTTCGTCGACGTGGCCCGAGCGACGCTGCGGGAGATGTTCCCGACGATCCTGGCCAACCCGGACTACTGCTCGAGTGTCAACGACGCCAACTTCGACCGGGTGGTGGGACTGATCGACGACGCCCGGCGCCGCGGCGCGGTCGTGGAGGCCGTCGCGCCCGACGGCGAAGTGTTGCCGGACAGGGCATCCCGCAAGATCGCCCCCACCATCGTGCGTGACGTCGACGCGAGCATGGCCATCGCCGACGAGGAGATCTTCGGCCCGGTGCTGATGGTGCAGGGCTACCGCGGGCTCGACGACGCGATCGAGACGATCAATGCGCGCCCGGCCCCGTTGGTGGCCTACTGGTTCGGACCCGGTGGCAGGGACTTCCGAGAGTTCGTGCGGCGCACCAGAAGCGGCGGTGTGGCCCGCAACGACTTCGCGGCGCAGATGGTGCCGTCCGGAGCACCGTTCGGTGGGGTGGGCCGCAGCGGCATGGGCGCCTACCACGGCAAGGCCGGCTTCGACGCGTTCAGTCACTACCGGACCGTGGTCGGCTCGGATCTGCCGTTCAGCCTGACCGGCAGTGCCGCACCGCCGTTCAAACCCGGGATGCAGCGCTATACCGACACCATGCTGCGCCGGGCGCGCAACAAGGCCCGGCGGCGGCTGAAACGGGGTTAGCCCTGCTCGGCCTGTTCCCGCGCCCACCGGTAGTCGGCCTTGCCGGCCGGGCTGCGCACGATGACGGGGCGGAACACGACCGCCTTGGGCAGCTTGTAACGCGCCAGCGACCCACCCGCGTGCTCGATGAGTTCGGCGGCGGTGGCAGCGGCACCTTCGGTCAGCGCCACCACGGCCACCACCTCCTGGCCCCAACGCTCACTGGGCCGGCCGGCGACCACCACGTCGACCACCGCCGGATGTGAGGCCAGTGCCGATTCGACCTCTTCGGCGAAGATCTTCTCCCCGCCGGAGTTGATCGTCACCGAATCCCGGCCCAGCAACTCGATCGAGCCGTCGTCCAGGTGCCGGGCCCGATCGCCCGGGACCGCGCAGCGCACGCCGTCGATCACCGGGAACGTCGCCGCGGTCTTGGCGGCATCTCCCTTGTAACCCAATGGGACATAACCGCGCTGGCCGAGCCAGCCCAGTCCGTCGTGGCCGGGTTCGAGCACGTGGCTGAGGTCTTCGGCCACCACGCAGGTGTCCGGGCCGCCGGCGAAGGTGCCCGTCGAGACCGCCCCGGATGTCGACATGTGCCGCATCTGGGCGCCGGTCTCCGAGGAGCCGACTCCATCGATCACCATCGCCCCGGGCAGAGTCTCCACGATCTGTTGCTTGACGTAGGGGGTCAGCAGCGCGCCGCCGTTGGCCACCACCATCAGCGACGAGACGTCGGCGTCGCCCTTGCGGATCGCGTCGAGCAGCGGCCGGGCCATCGCGTCACCGACCACGGTCACCGACAGCACCTTCTCGCGCTCGATGGCGCGGACCACGTCGTCGGCGTCGAAATGGTCGACCACCGAGGGGAAGACCAGGGTCTGGCCGGTGTTGAGCGCGGTCATCACCGCCCACTGCGCGGCGCCGTGGATCAGCGGCGGCAGGATCATCAGCTTGACGCCCGGGTTCTCGGTGGCCGGCCCGACGATGTCGTCGATGCAGCTGACCTCCTGGGCGGTCATCAGGTTGCGGCCGCCGAACGAGCCCATGAAGATGTCGTGCTGACGCCACAGCACACCCTTGGGCATCCCGGTGGTGCCGCCGGTGTAGAGCACATACAGGTCGTCGGGGTCCGGCTGTACCGGCGGCGGCTGCGGGGAGCTTTCGGCGAGCGCGGTCTCGTAGTCGACCGCCCCGTCGAGCAGCGCGTTGCCGGAGTCGTCGGCGATCTGGATGAGCACCTTCAGCTGCGGCAGCTCGGGCAGCACCTCGGCCAGGGTGGGGGCGAACGCGGCGTGATACACCAGTGCGGTGGCGCCGGAATCGGCCAGCAGGTAGGCCAATTCGTTCTTCACATAGCGGTAGTTGACGTTGAACGGCGCCACCCGCGCGGCGAAACTGCCCAGCAGGGTCTCGATGAACTCGTTGCCGTTGTAGGCGTAGATCCCCAGCAGATCCTGGCCGGTCTCGTGCTGGGACAGCTCCGACCGGGGGGTGTGACATCCCAGTCCCCGCGCGTGCAGATACGACGCCAGCCGATTCGACCGTTCCACGATCTGGGCGTAGGTGAAGCGACGGTCGCCCTGGACGATCAGATCGCGGTCGGGAATCGCGGCGGCCACCGCGGCGGTGACCTCCGGCACGGTGAACTGGGTCAGGGGCGCCACGTGTGCATCAACTCCTCGGTGGTGGTGATCGTCGCCAGCAGGGACAGCGTGTTGTCGATGATGGCAGCACCGTACTAGGCGGGTACGCCGGCCACCGCGTCGCGGGGTGGCACCACCCGGTAGCCGGCGTTGACCGCATCCATGACCAGGTTCGGGATCGCGGTGTGCGCGGGCGCCGCCAGTTCCGGCAGCGGCATCCTCATGTCAGTGCGGCGGCACGTCGTAGAACTGCGTCGCCCATTTCCGCAACGTCATAAACGGCTTTGCGTCGACCTTCGACAATGCCGGATTCTCGATGTAGCGCTGATAACGCCAGATGCCCAGGTCGTCTTCGACGGTGGACAGGAACTGCTTCTCCACCCGTTCCCGCACCTCCTCCGGCGGGGCCTCGGACTCGTCTCCGGGCAGTCGCGGCCACCAGATCGAATAGAACAGATCCGAGCGGCCCTCGTCGACCGGCGTGCAGGTGAAGATCAGCCGGTGCTGTTGCACGCCCTCGAAGATGCTGATCGCCCCGCCCAGCCCGAACAGGTGGGAGTGGAAGCGCAGCGCCATCTGTTCCGGGTCGTCGGCGCGTGCGTCGGGAAAGCCGGCGACGAAATGCCACTCCTGGTCGGCCATCTCCCACTCGAGCAGTTGCGGCGTCACGCTGGCATGGTGCACGTACTGGAAATGTGCACTGTCCGCGGCGTTCTCGGCGACGATCTGCGGGTGCACCGGTTCACCCTCCAGGCGCCGGGAGAACTCCGGGTAGGCCCGGTAGTAGTCCCGCGGCCCGGTGGTGAACTGCGGGAACTTGCCGAAGATATCGGGCATCTCCCAAGTCGGTTCCGCGCCGTCGGGGTGATGCCAGATGAACACGCAGCCGTGTTGCTCGAGCACCGGGTAGACCCGAAGTCGCAACGCCTTGTTGGGCCGGTCGGGCTGGTAGGGGATGAATTTGTTGCACCCGTCGGGGCCCCACTGCCAGCCGTGGAACGGGCATTCGACGCGGTCGGCGACGACCTTGCCGCCTTGGCCCAGGTGGGCGCCCAGGTGCTTGCAGTGCGCCTCCATGACGTGCAGGCCGCCGGTGTCGTCCCGGTAGGCGACCAGGTCTTCGCCGAAGTAGTGCAGGGCGCGGGTCCGGCCGGCGACGAACTCCGGTGACCAGCCGATCATGAACCAGCCGGTGACCTTCCAGGTGAATGGAACCTTCATCGCGTTTCCTCCCGCGGCGTCTAACTGAATAACGTACCGTAAACCCATCGATAGGAATACCCGTCAGTCCGGGAAGGCGGCCGCACGATGACCGAGGCCCTCGACGCGGTGATCGTCGGCGCTGGGTTCTCCGGCCTGTACACGCTGCACTACCTGCGCGAACGGGGAATCCGCGCCCGCGTGCTGGAGGCCGCCGGCGACGTCGGCGGAACCTGGCTGGTCAACCGGTATCCGGGTGCGCGCTGCGATATCGAAAGCATCGAATACTCCTACAGCTTCTCCGACGAGATCCAGCAGGAGTGGTGCTGGACCGAAACGATGCCGGCCCAACCCGAGATCCTGGCCTACCTGCGGTTCGTCGCCGACCGGCTCGACCTGCGCCGCGACATCGCCTTCGACACCGAGGTCACCGCGCTCAGCTTCGACGAGCACGACGCCGCATGGCGGGTGCAGACCGCGGCGGGGGAGTGCTACGCCGCGTCCTTCGTCGTCGCGGCCACCGGGATTCTGTCGGTGCCGCTGCAACCCGACATCGCCGGAATCGAGGACTTCGCCGGCACCTCGCTGCACACCAGCCGATGGCCCGAAGCGGGCTGTGAACTGGCCGGCCGACGGGTCGGGGTGATCGGTACCGGATCCACCGGTGTCCAGCTGATCCCGGTGGTCGCCCGAGAAGCCGCACAGCTGTACGTCTTTCAGCGTTCGGCGGCCTACACGCTGCCGTGGCAGGTCCGCCCGTTCGCGCCGGGTGAACTCGACGAACTCAAAGCGGACTACGACACGATCCGTGCCGCGCAACGCGAACACCCGGTGGGCGCCGCGCGTCTCTCGGCGTTCTCGGTGCTGCTCGACATGCTCAGCCGCCCGCCGCTGAAGTCCGCCAGCCGTGAAGACCAACTGCGCGCCATCGACGAACACGGCGTGCTGGGGGCGCTCAACTGGGGCGATCTCTTCTTCGACATCGAGGCCAATCAGCGGGCCACCCGGCTCTACGGCGAGGCCATCGCCCGGATTGTGCACGACCCCGAGACGGCGGCCGCGTTGGTGCCCACCCATCCGTTCGCCTGCAAACGGCCGATCATCGACCAGGGCTACTTCGAGACGTTCAACCGCGACAACGTCAACCTGGTCGACCTGCGGCATGAACCGATCGAACAGGTGACACCGTTCGGGATCCGCACCAGCCGAGATGATTACGACCTCGACGTGATCATCTACGCCACCGGGTTCGACGCCATGACCGGGGCGCTGTCCCGGATCGACGTCCGCGGCCGGGACGGGGTGTCGCTGCGTCAGACCTGGGCCGACCAGGGCCCGGTATCCTATCTGGGATTGCAGGTGGCCGGGTTCCCCAACCTGTTCACCGTTCAGGGGCCGGGGAGTCCCAGTGCGGCCACGAATTTCGTCGCCGCACTCGAGCAACACGTGGAGTGGATCGGTGACTGCATCGCCGATCTGCGGGCGAGGGGAGTGCGGACCATCGAGGCGTCGCCGGCCGCCCAAGACGACTGGATCGAGCACACCACCGCGCTGGTCGCACCGACCGTGCTGGCGCACCCGACCTGCAGTTCCTGGTACAACGGCGGCAACGTGCCCGGCAAGAAACGGATGTACATGGGCTACACCGGCGGTATCCCGGAATACCGCCGGCGCTGCGCGGAGATCGCCGCCGCCGGCTACACCGGATTCCGGCTCGGGTGATCGATGATGGCCACGACGCACCGCGTGCCGCAGATCCTGCGTGGTCTGACCGGGGTGCTGCCCCGTTCGCTGGACGCACTGCGCTCTTCGGCGGACTGGCCCGGGGTCTCACCGCGCGGTGCACGCCAACTCGGTGAGGTGGTCGCCGACGAGCTCACCTTGACCGCGATGACCCTGCTGGCCCCGGCGCCCGTCCTCGGGCGGCCGCTGAGTGCCTGCGTCGCGGCCGCCGATGAACTGTCGGCGTTGGGCATCGACGGCGCACATACCGCGCCGCAACCGTTGCAGGAGAAGTCAATCCGGTCGCATCGGTTCGGTCGACTGAGCTATCAGCGGCTGATCTTCGACCACGATCCGCTGCTGCCCGCAACCTTGCAGGCCGAAGGCCTTGGCGGGCCGGCGTCCGCGGCGGTACACCTGTATCAACACCACCACGACGCCGCGCGGCCCTGGCTGGTGTGGGTGCACGGGGCGGGCCAGGGCGGCGGGCCGGATCTGCTGGTGGCACGGGCGCAGCGACTGCACCGGCTGGGGTTCAACGTGGCGTTGCCGATCCAGCCCGGTCACGGGCCGCGTCGCCATGCCTGGCCCGCCTACCCCGGCCACGATCCACTGGCCAACGTCGCCGGCATGATGCGGGCCATCTCCGAGGTGCGCGCGGTGGTGCGCTGGCTGCGTCCGCAGGCCAGCGCTCTGGCGGTGTCGGGCATCTCGCTGGGCAGTCCGGTGGCCGCCCTGGTGTCGCATCTGGAACCCGATGTCGACGCGGTCGCGGTCTACACCCCGATCGCCGGGCTCAACGCGATGGTGGGACATCACCTGTGGCGCTGGGGTGCCGCGGGCGAGTCGGTCGGACAGGCGCTGAGCTCGTCGACCGCGACCGCCCTGATGTCGGTGGTCGACCTGCTGGCCGCCGTTCCCGCGCCGCCCGCTGAACGTCGGCTGATCGTGGCCGCACGCAACGACCGGATGGCCTATCCCGAGACCGCCGTGGCGCTGCAGCAACGCTGGGGCGGCCGACTGTTCTGGCACGACGGCGGACACGTGGGACACATCTTCTCGCGGCGGGCCCAGGCGGAGACGGAACGGTTCCTGACACAGATGATGGGAGGTACCCGGTGACGGTTGGCGCGGTAGCGATTCCCGCCGGTATCGACGGGGTGAGCCCGTCATGGCTGACCGGTGCGCTGCGCGCCTACAAGCAAGGCGTCTGGGCATGACCGAACGGGTACTCGACGAACTGGGCTACTACCTGCTGGCCGGCGCCGGCGGCGAAGGGCCGGCCTCGCTGATGGACGAGGCACGCCGCGGCGAGGAACTGGGCTTCGGTACCGCGTTCATCTCCGAACGCTGGAACGTCAAGGAAGCGTCGTCGCTGGTGGGCGCCGCATGCGCGGTCACCGACCGGATGCAGATCGCCACCGCGGCAACCAATCACAACACCCGCCACCCGCTGATCACCGCGTCCTGGGCCACCACCATGCACCGGCTGTCCGGGGGCCGGTTCACGCTGGGCATCGGACGCGGAATCGCCGCCATGTACGCCGCGTTCGGCATTCCGAGCGTCACCACGGCACAGATGGCCGACTTCGCCCAGGTGATGCGCCGGCTCTGGAGTGGCGAGGTGATCTTCAACCACGACGGGCCGATCGGCCGCTATCAGGTGCTGTTTTTGGACCCGGACTTCTCCGAAGACATCCGGTTGGCGCTGGTGGCGTTCGGCCCGAAGACCCTGGAGCTGGGCGGGAGGTTGTTCGACGACGTCATCCTGCACACCTACTTCACCCCGGAGACCTTGCAGCGCAGTGTGAAAACGGTCAAAGACGCCGCCGAACGGGCCGGACGCGATCCGGCCGCCGTGCGGGTCTGGTCGTGCTTCGCCACCGTCGGCGACCACCTGCCCGAAGAACTGCGGCTGAAGAAGACCGTCGCACGCCTGGCGACCTACCTGCAGGGCTACGGCGATCTGATGGTGCGCACCAACGACTGGGATCCGGCCGTCCTGCAGCGTTTCCGGGACGATCCGGTGGTGCAGTCGATTCCGGGCGGTATCGATCACAAGGCCACCGCCGAGCAGATCGAGCACATCGCGACGTTGCTGCCCGACGAATGGCTGGAACCGGCGGCCACCGGTCCGGCGAGCCGCTGCGCTGAGCGCATCCGCGCCGAGTTCGACTACGGGGCCGACGCGGTGATCCTGCACGGCGCCACGCCCGACGAACTGGAGCCCGTCGTCGCCGCGTACCGCGCCGCCGCGGGTTGATGCCGGTACAGAGCAGGGTCCGGGTCAGTCCAGGCCGCCGCGAATGGCGTCGAACGCCTCGCCCAGGACCAGCGGCAAGACCAGGGTCTCGTCGCCCAGCCAGCGTTCGTAGGCGCTCAGTGCCACGCCCAGCATGGTCCACGCCACCGTCTGTGGCCGCAGGTCGTCCGGGTGCAGGCCCGCCCGGCGGGCCACGAACTCCGCGATGACCCCGCGCCAGCCGGCATACATCGTCATCGAGTAGGCCTGCAGCTCGTCGGTCTGCAGGATCACGCGCATACGCCGGCGGTGCCGCGCCGTCTCGCTCTCGTCAAAGGTGTTGAACGCCAGCAGCGCCGCGCGCAGCGCATCGCCCAGCGGCGCCGCCGGCTCGATGGCGTCCAGCAGGGCGCGCAGTTGCTGCAGGTGCGCGTCGAAGTCGCCCCACGGGATGGCGCTCTTGGAGGCGTAGTACCGGAACAGCGTGCGGCGGCCGATACCCGCGGCGTGCGCCACGTCGTCCACGCTGACCTCGCCGAAACCGCGCGCGGCGAACAGGTCGATCGCCACGTCGGTGATGTGGTGCGGGGTGGTGGACCGGCGCCGGCCGGCGCGGGTGTGTGGCTCCAGTGCACCGCCCATCCGACAGCCCCGCTTTCTTTACGGCACTCGATGCCATATTCTGTCCCGAGATTGTGACCGACACGACAGTGCATTGTCGAACCCCGGAGAAAGGCTCGCGTCATGGACAGCAACCTGCAGAACGACACCGCCGCCGAGATCGTCACCGAGACCCTGGTCGAAGAGGTGTCCATCGACGGCATGTGCGGCGTCTACTGACCATGCCGGAGGTCGCCGTGCAGTCGGAGGTAACAGTGTTCGACCCCGACCGCGGCTGGCAGCTCCACCCGCAGGTGGCGCTGCGTCCGGAGCCGTTTGGTGCCCTGCTGTACCACTTCGGCACTCGTAAGTTGTCGTTTCTGAAGAACCGCACCATCGTCGAGGTGGTGCGGTCTCTTTCGGACCACGACGATGTCCGATCCGCCTGCCGTGCAGCCGGAGTCGACGACGCCGACCAGGGTCCCTACCTGCATGCGCTGCGCGTGCTGGCGGACTCGAAGATGCTGATGCCCAGGGAGGGCCAATGACATCCGTGGCACCGGTGCCCCGGCTGATCGAACAATTCGAGCACGGTCTCGACGCTCCGATCTGCCTGACGTGGGAACTGACCTACGCCTGCAACCTGGCGTGTGTGCACTGCCTGTCCTCGTCGGGCAAGCGTGATCCCCGCGAGCTGTCCACGCAGCAGTGCAAGGACATCATCGATGAGCTGGAACGCATGCAGGTGTTCTACGTCAACATCGGTGGCGGTGAACCCACTGTGCGCGCAGACTTCTGGGAGCTGGTGGACTACGCCACCGAGCATCACGTCGGCGTGAAGTTCTCCACCAACGGCCTGCGGATCACGCCCGAGGTGGCGGCGAAACTGGCGGCCAGCGACTACGTCGACGTCCAGATCTCCCTCGACGGAGCCACCGCGGAGGTCAACGACCCGATCCGCGGGCCCGGCTCGTTCGACATGGCGATCCGTGCGCTGGAGAACCTGGCTGCGGCCGGCTTCTCCGACGCCAAGATCTCCGTCGTCGCGACCCGACACAACATCGACCAGCTCGACGACTTCGCCGCGCTGGCCGGCCGGTACGGGGCCACCCTGCGGATCACCCGGCTCCGGCCGTCCGGGCGGGGAGCCGATGTGTGGGACGAGCTGCACCCGACCGCCGAACAGCAGGTGGCGCTCTACGACTGGCTGGTCGCCAATGGGGAACGCGTGCTGACCGGCGACTCCTTCTTCCACCTGTCGGGGCTCGGGGCCCCCGGTGCGCTTGCCGGGCTCAACATGTGCGGCGCCGGCCGGGTGGTCTGTCTCATCGACCCCGTCGGCGACGTCTACGCATGTCCGTTCGCCATTCATGACCGCTTTCTGGCTGGAAACGTGTTGGCCGACAACGGCTTCGACAACGTCTGGAAGAATGCGCCGCTGTTTCGCGAGCTGCGGGAGCCGCAGTCCGCGGGTGCGTGCGGTGGTTGCGAGCACTACGACAGCTGCCGGGGCGGGTGCATGGCCGCCAAGTTCTTCACCGGCTTGCCGCTCGATGGCCCCGATCCCGAATGTGTCCAGGGCTACGGCGCGCCCGCGCTGGCCGCCGACCGCACCAAGCCCCGTCCCGCCGCGGACCACTCCCGCGGTAAGCCGATCACGTCTGTGGTGCCGCTGACGCTGTCCATGCGCCCGCCGGCCCGCCTCTGCAACGAAAGTCCGATCTGAACATGGCTCGTAATCTCTGGTTCGAAACTGTGGCCGTCGCCCAGGAAAGAGCCAAAAAGCGGCTTCCGAAGTCCGCGTATTCCTCGCTGATCTCGGCCAGCGAAAAGGGTCTGACGGTCAGCGACAACGTCGCCGCGTTCAGCGAGCTGGGTTTCGCTCCCCATGTGGTGGGCGCACCGGCCAGCCGCGAACTGTCGACCACCGTTATGGGCCAAGAGATCTCAATGCCGGTGATGATTTCGCCCACCGGCGTGCAGGCGATCGACCCGGACGGCGAGGTAGCTGTCGCCCGAGCCGCGGCGGCCCGCGGTACCGCGATGGGCCTGTCGTCGTTCGCCAGCAAGCCCATGGAAGAGGTGATCGCCGCCAATCCCAAGACCTTCTTCCAGATCTACTGGCTTGGGGGGCGCGATGCCATCGCCGAGCGGGTGGAGCGTGCTCGGGCGGCCGGGGCGGTCGGTCTGATCGCGACCACCGACTGGAGCTTCTCGCACGGGCGGGACTGGGGCAGCCCCACCATCCCCGAGAAGATGGACCTCAAGACCATGATCACGATGATGCCGGAGGCCCTCGCCAGGCCGGGCTGGTTCCTGCGCTGGGCCAAGACCCTGCGTCCCCCGACTCTGCGGGTGCCCAACCAGGCGCGCCCCGGCGAGTCCGGGCCGCCGTTCTTTCAGGCCTACGGAGAATGGATGGGCACACCCCCGCCCACCTGGGAAGACATCGCCTGGGTCCGGGAACTGTGGGGCGGGCCGTTCATGCTCAAGGGCGTGATGCGCGTGGACGATGCCAAACGTGCTGTAGATGCCGGTGTTTCGGCGATCTCGGTCTCCAACCACGGTGGCAACAACCTGGACGGCACTCCGGCGGCGATCCGGGCCCTGCCGGCCATCGCCGATGCGGTCGGCGACCAGATCGAGGTTCTGCTCGACGGCGGGATCCGCCGGGGCAGCGACGTCGTCAAGGCGGTCGCGCTGGGAGCGCGTGCGGTGATGATCGGCCGGGCCTACCTGTGGGGTCTGGCCGCCGCCGGGCAGCCGGGCGTGGAGAACGTCCTGGACATCCTGCGGGGCGGTATCGACTCGGCCCTGATGGGGCTCGGCCGGGCCTCGGTGCACGACCTGTCGCCGGAGGACATCCTGATTCCGGCTGGTTTCGCCCGTGCGCTCGGCGTGCCGGCCGCCCAGGCCGGGTAGCCCGACTGGGCCGTCCACCTGCGAAATCAGCCCCGGCAGCTGATACGCCCGTGGCCAACGGGACGAACGTGGTCAGGTGCGGCTGGATCGGGTCCCCGGAAGAAAAATTTACGCCAGTCGTACTTTTCAACAACTGGTGTACGACAGGTGAATTCGCTTACCATCGTGCGATGGTGGTTGGCCGCGAGCTCGGAAGTTCTACCTGGAACGAGCTGCAGAACCTGCTAGAGCGCCAGCTGCCGGGCTCAGGCGCGACGCTGCTGGTTCCGGTCGGATCGACCGAACAGCACGGGCCGCACCTGCCGCTGGACACCGACACCCGAATCGCCCAGGCGCTGGCCGGTGAGCTGGCGGCCCGCGGGGACGCCTGGGCGGTGGCGCCGGCCGTCGCCTACGGCGCCAGTGGCGAGCATCAGAGTTTTGCCGGAACCATCTCGATCGGCACCGAGGCACTGACCCGGCTGTTGGTCGAGTACGGCCGGTCGGCGTGCTGCTGGGCTCAGCGGGTGGTCTTCGTCAACGGACACGGCGGCAATACCGACGCGATGGCCCAAGCGGTGCGCCTGCTGCGCTCCGAAGCCCGCGACGTGGCCTGGGTCCCGTGTGCCGTGGCGGGCGCCGACGCCCATGCCGGGCACACCGAAACGTCTCTGTTGCTGCATCTTTCACCCGACAGTGTCCGGCTGGATCGCCTGCAGTCAGGAAACACGGCGCCCTTGGCGCAGCTGTTGCCCGCCATGCGTGCCGGCGGTGTCGCCGCAGTGAGCGCCGTCGGGGTGCTGGGCGACCCGACCACCGCCACCGCCGCCGAGGGGCGGCGGTTCTTCGGTGAGATGGCCGACGCGGCGCTGGCCGCCATCACGAGCTGGGCTCCCGGGCCGGACGGGATGCTGCGATGAGCGTGGATCGCCTCCCGGACGGCTTCGCTGTGCAGGTGGATCGGAAAGTGCGCGTGCTGGGCCGCGGATCCACGCTGTTGGGCGGCTCGCCGACCCGGCTGCTCAGGCTGGCGCCCGCCGCACGGGGAATGCTGTCCGACGGCCGCCTCGAAGTACGCGACGCCGTCAGCGCTCAGTTGGCCCGGACCCTGCTCGATGCCACGGTCGCCCACCCGCGGCCGGCCGGCGGCCCATCATATCGCGACGTCACGGTAGTAATTCCCGTGCGGGACAACATAGTCGGTCTACAGCGCCTGGTGGCGGCGCTGCGCGGACTGCGCGTCGTGGTGGTGGATGACGGGTCGCACGTTCCGGTCTGCCGAGAGGACCTGGCAGCCGCGCACAACGGCACGCTGGAGATTGTGCGCCACCCGGAGAATCGGGGTCCCGCCGCGGCGCGCAACACCGGACTGAGCGTCTGCACCACGGAGTTCGTGGCATTTCTGGACTCGGACGTGGTGCCGCGCCGGGGCTGGCTGGAGGCGCTGCTGGGCCACTTCTGCGACCCCGCCGTGGCCCTGGTGGCCCCGCGTATCGTCGCGATGGCCGACAGCGGAAACCTGCTCGCGCGCTACGAGGGCATCCGGTCGTCCCTGGATCTGGGTGGCTGTGAGGCTCCGGTGGTTCCCTACAGCAAGGTCGCCTACGTCCCCAGTGCGGCCATCATCTGCCGTGTTTCGGCGTTGCGTGCCTCGGGTGGCTTCGACGAAGCGCTGCGGTCCGGCGAAGACGTCGACCTGTGCTGGCGCCTGGTGGACTCAGGCAGCCGGCTGCGCTACGAGCCGATCGCACAGGTCGCCCACGACCACCGGGTCGACGTACGGGAGTGGTTGTCGCGCAAAGCATTTTACGGAAACTCGGCGGCTCCATTGTCGGCGCGGCATCCAGACAAGACCGCACCCATGGTGATCTCCGGATGGGCCCTGGCGGGTTGGGTGCTGATGGCGCTCGGCTCGACGGCGGGGTACCTGGTCGCGCTGGCGATCGCTGCGCTGACCGGACGCAAGGTCGCCAGGTCCATGCGCGGCCCCGACACCGCGCCGGCCGATGTGCTGACCGTGACATTGCGCGGACTGGCCGGTGCCGGACTGCAGATCGCCTCAGCCCTGTGTCGGCACTACTGGCCGCTCGCCCTGCTGGCCGCTCTGGTGTCCCAGCGCTGCCGCAGGGCGCTGGTCGTGGCGGCGATTGCCGACGGAGTGGTCGATTGGCTGCGGCACGCACGCTGCGAGGACGACACACGGCCGCTGGGGCTGCTCGGCTACCTGTTGCTCAAACGGCTCGACGACCTCGCCTACGGCGCCGGCCTGTGGGGCGGCGTGGTGCGGGAGCGCAACTGGGCCGCACTCAAGCCGCAGATCCGGGGGTAGGGGCTTGACGGTTCCGGTGGCGCACAGCGACGCCCTGGTGGTGGGCGCGGGTAGCGCCGGATCCATTGTCGCAGCGCTGCTCTCGGCTGATCCGGCATGCGCGGTGACTGTCCTGGAGTCGGGTACCGGGCTGGACGACCCGGTTCTGGCGGCGCATACCGCCGATGCCGCACGGTTGCCGATCGGCACCGAGAGCCCGCTGGTGCGCCGTTACCGCGCCGAGCTGACCAGCGATCACGCGGCGGCCATCGTGCGAGGTGCCACGCTCGGAGGCTCCGGTGCGGTCAACGGCGGCTACTTCTGCCGCGGGCTGCCCGCGGACTTCGCCGGCTTTCCCGCCGGCTGGTCCTGGCCGGAGGTATTGGAGGCATTTCGGGCGGTTGAGACCGACCTGGACTTTCACGGCCCGGCGCACGGTGACTCCGGCCCGATTCCGGTCCGGCGAACTCGCGACATGTGCTTTGGGACAAGTCGATTCATCGAAGCGGTGACACGGGCGGGATTTGACTGGATCGATGATCTCAACGACGCGACGTTGGCGACGGGACCGGGAGCCGGCGCCGTCCCGCTCAACATCGTCGACGGTGTGCGCACCGGCCCGGGCGAGGCATACCTGCGGCCGGCCCTGTCCCGGTCCAACCTGACCGTCCTGCCGAAGACCCGCGCGGTGCGCGTCGATATCGACGGCGACCGGGCCGTGGCGGTGGAGGCGATCGGGGAGCAGGGGCCGGTGCGGCTGACGGCGGATCGAATCGTGCTGTGCGCCGGAGCGATCGGCACAGCACACCTGCTGATGCTGTCCGGGGTGGGCGAGGAAGCGATGCTGCGTGCCGCCGGGGTTGCCGTCAGTGTCCCGCTTCCGGTAGGGGCACACTGCGCGGACCACCCGGAATGGCTGGTCTCAGCCGAGTGGCCGGGCACGCCGGGCCGCCCGGTGCTCGAGGCCGTACTACACCACGAAGGCCTGGAAATCCGGCCCTACACCACGGGTTTCGCGGCCATGGTCGGTGAGACCGCCGCCGTCGATCCGCCGCATATCGGCGTTGCGTTGATGACCCCGCGTGCCCGCGGCCGGATCAGCCTGGTCTCGGCGGATCCGCAGGTCGCCCCACGTATCGAGCACCGCTATGACACCGAGCCGCAAGACCTTGCCGAGCTGCGCCGCGGGGCGGAGTTGCTCGAGGCCGTCGTGGGCACCAAAACATCTGGCACCGCACCGCGTTGGTCGACTTCGCAACACCTGTGCGGCAGCGCGCCCATGGGGGTCGACGGCGACCGGGCCGCGGTGCTCGACGCGCAGTGCAGGGTGCGGGGGATTGCCGGGCTATGGGTGATCGACGGATCGGCGCTGCCCACGATCCCCAGTCGCGGGCCGCACGCGACGATCGCGATGCTGGCACAGCGGGCGGCTGCGCTGCTGTGCGGTCAGGGCCGGATGCGATAGCGGATCGGCAGGTGCTTGAGCCCGCCGACGAACGTCGTCGACACCAGTTGTGGCTCGCCGGCCAGTTCGACGGATTCCAGGCGGGGCAGCAGGGCGCTGAAGAAGCTGCTGATCTCCATGCGCGCCAAGGCGGAACCCACGCAGAAGTGCACGCCGTGCCCGAACGCCAGATGCTTGTTCGGGTCGCGTCCGACATCGAAGGCGAACGGGTCGGCGAATACGTCCTCGTCACGGTTGGCCGAGACGTAGGACAGGTAGACCGATTCTCCCTTGGCGATCGGCACGCCGCGCACCTGCGTGTCGGCGGTCGCGGTGCGCATGAACTCCTTGACCGGCGTCACCCAGCGAATGATCTCCTCGACCGCCGTCGGCATCAGGTTCATGTCAGCGCGGAGCCGCTCGCGCTGCTCGGGATGCTCGATCAGTGCCTGCATCCCGCCGCTGATCGCCGCGCTGGTGGTGTCGTGGCCGGCGGTGGCGATGATGACGTAGTAGGAGGCGGTGTCCACATCGGACAGCGGCGCCCCGTCGATGGTCGCGTTGGCGATCGTGGAGGCCAGATCCTCGGTAGGGCGGGCTCGCCGCTCGGCGGTCAGCGCCCCGAAGTAGGCGAAGAAGTCGAGCAGCACCGGCAACTGCTCCTCGGGAGTCAAGCCGCGGCGGTACTCCTCGTCGTCACCGCCGAACAGCTCCTGGGTCAGGCGCAGCATGCGGGGAAAGTCCGATTCGGGCAGGCCGAGCAGTGACAGGATCACGAACAGCGGGTAGTTGACCGCGACCTCCTGGACGAAGTCACACTCGCCCCCCAGCTGCACCATCTTCTCGACGTAGCGGTGCGCGAGTTCGTCGATACGGGCCTTGAGATTGCGCATTGCCTTGGGGCGGAACCACTCCGAGACGACAGAACGCATCTTCTGGTGCAGCGGGTCGTCCATGTGGATCAGCGTGCGCAGACCCATCCCGGACTCCAGCAGAGAACGCTGCAGGTCGTCGGACTCGGCGGGCACCAGCACCGGCCGCGGTTCGTTGATCCACAGCGCGTTGTCGCGTTCGATCTCCATGATGTCGGCGTGCCGGGTGATCGCCCAGAACGGGCGGTAGGGCCGCCGGTCGACCAGGCACACCGGGGCGTGGGCGCGCAGGTGTGTCAGCGCGCCGTGCAGCCGAGCGTCGTCGGCGTAGGCGCTGGGGTCGGCGAATACCTGGGCCGCCTGGTCGATTGTCGGTGTGCTCAAGTCCGGCTCCTCGTCCACAATTCTTGACAGGTGTCAGCTCGGCACCAGTGTCGGGCATGGTCGCCCGTCGTGTACCCGCTTTGCGCGAACCTCCCCGATTAGGCTCTTCGGTCATGTCGATCCGATCGTGTCGCCGGGTGGCGCGGGCCGGCGTCCTGGTGCTGGCGCTGTCCGCGGTGCTGGCTGCCGGGTGCGCGAGTTCTGACGGTGCTGCGTCCCAACCCGGCGTGGGCCCGCGTGCTGTCGCGCTCAACGCCGACGTGGTGCGGACCGGCTCCGGTCTGCTGAAAGGAAGCGTCGGTCCGGATCACCGCCTGTTCCAAGCAGTCCCATACGCCGCGCCGCCGGTCGGTCCGCTGCGATGGCAGCCGCCGGCGCCGATGCCCGCCTGGCCGGGGGTGCGCGAGGCGGTGGGGCGCGGACCCTGGTGCATCCAGCCCGACGCCGGCCACCCGGACCAGACCAGCGAGGACTGCCTGACGCTGAACGTGTGGACGCCGACCGGCTCGGCGGCCGAGCCGCTGCCGGTGATGGTGTGGATCCACGGCGGCAGCTTCATGCGGGGCGCCGGCGACATCTATCACGCGCAACGCCTCGCGGTCCGGGGCCGCATCGTGGTCGTCACCGTCAACTACCGGTTGGGCGCCCTCGGCTTCCTGTCCGACCCGGCACTGGGGGACCCGGGCAACTACGGCCTGGCGGATCAGCAGGCGGCGCTGCGCTGGGTCCGCGACAACATCGACGCGTTCGGCGGCGATCCGGACAAGGTGACCATCGCCGGTGAGTCCGCCGGCGGTATGTCGGTCTGCGACCACCTGGCCGCGCCGGAATCGGCCGGGCTGTTCCGGGCGGCGATCATCCAGAGTGGGCCGTGCCAGGCCCAGGTCGAGGTGGAGCAGGCGCAGCAGATCAGCCGGGAGTACACCGAATCGGTGGGCTGTGGCGAGCACGGCCGGGGCCATGACTATCCCGACGAGCAGATCGCCTCGTGTCTGCGGGCGTTGCCACCCGACCGGCTGGCCAAGCCGCTGTGGTACTCGCGGTTCGGCACCGATCAGCTCAGCGGTCCGGTGATCGGGACCAAGCTGCTGCCCAAGGATCCGGTGCGGGTGTTTCAGGAGTCCCCGCACGAGGGCGGCCCGGCGGGCAGACCGGTACTACTCGGCATCAACCGCGACGAGTTCACCATGTTCGTCGCGCTGCGGTATCTGCGCGTCGGCCGGGAGATCACCGCCGCGGAATACCCCGGCGAGCTGGACGACACCTTCGGCGCCGACCACGCCGCCGAGGTGGCGCAGCGCTATCCGCCGGCCCGGTACGACGGCAGCGTCTCGCTGGCCTACGCGGCCGCGGCGACCGACGACATCTTCGCCTGCCTGGCCGACCGGATGGCCGGCGGACTGGCTGCTGCCGGCCCCGTCTACGGCTACGAGTTCGACGACCCGCATGCTCCCGCGCCCGACCTGTACGACCAGGTGCCGTTCCCGGTCGGGGCCACCCACTCCCTGGAGATGCGCTATCTGTTCGACATCGGCGGCGCGCCCCCGCTGGATCCCGCCCAGCGCCGGCTGTCCGACCAGATGATCGAGTACTGGACGGGGTTTGTGGTGACGGGGGCGCCGATCGCGGTCGAGCAACCCGACTGGCCCGTGGTGGGACCGGGGCCGCAGCGGCGCTGGATGTCGCTGCGGACCGACGGAAGCCGGGTGATCACTGACTACGCCGCAGAGCACCAGTGCGACTTCTGGGCGGGCGTGCGCGGCTGAGCTCGTGTTCTCTTTCGCCGAGCGTGTACTCAGAACGAAAAATCACCCGGAATCTCGGGCTGAGTACACGCTCGGCGGGGGAGTGGGAGGGCTCGCCCGCTCAGGCCGGCGTGACCCAGGTGGTGATGTCGGCGTGCACGACCTCCACGCCGGTCTTGTCGGTGATGCTCACCGGCACCACCACCTCGGTGCCTTCGGTGATGGCGGCGAAGTCGGGCGGGTCCAGCCGGGCCGTGGCCCGCAACGACGTCGTCGCCTTGGCCAGGTAGCTCACGCTCATCGCCTTGGGGATCCAGCGGTGGCTGGCGGGCACGGTTGCCTCCATCAGCATCCCCATCGCGACCTCGGCCGCATTGCACGACGCGATGGCGTGCACCGTGCGCAGGTGGTTGTAGACGAACGGCCACTTGGGCACCAGCACCTCGGCCAGCCCGGGCTCCATCCGGACAACGTGGGGCAGCACCGAGGCGAAATAGGGGACCCGGGCCATCGCCGCGGCCGAGAACATCCGGGTGCCGCCCGGGACGCCCGCGAGCCGCTGCCAGGTCCGATAAGTACTGGTAGATCCGGTCACGCCCACCCACCTTACCGGCAAGTAAGATCGGCGGCCGGGCTGTTCGGCGGTGGTCGGCCACTCGGGCCGGGAGCGCGACCGCTGGGGATTTGGCCGCTGACCCGATCTGGGGCATACTATTCAGGTTCGCCTGCGCCGGGATCGCTCCTGGCTGGGCATACGACCAGCGCCCACCCGGGCGCATCCGGTCCCACTCTCGCCGTACGGAGCTTTTTCACCGTGCACGAGGCCGCGTCCGGGCGACACGCCCGACCGCGGGGACCGGTGGACCAGGACAGGTAAACAGCGGCGGCAGCGCCCAGCGCAGTGTCGAAACGGACCCACGGGTTCGGGCAGGCACAGACGAGCTGGGGCACAAAGGGTTCGAAAGACGGGCCCCCTTTGCAGGAGTGAGGTAGCAGAAGCGTGGCGGGACAAAAGATCCGCATCAGGCTCAAGGCCTACGACCATGAGGCGATCGACGCCTCGGCGCGCAAGATCGTTGAGACGGTCACCCGTACCGGTGCGTCTGTAGTCGGCCCGGTGCCGCTGCCGACCGAAAAGAACGTGTATTGCGTCATCCGGTCCCCGCACAAGTACAAGGACTCGCGGGAGCACTTCGAGATGCGCACCCACAAGCGGTTGATCGACATCCTCGATCCCACGCCGAAGACCGTTGACGCCCTGATGCGCATCGATCTGCCGGCCAGCGTCGACGTCAACATCCAATAAGGCATCCCAGTAGGAGCTCGGAAGAAACCATGGCACGCAAAGGTATTTTGGGTACCAAACTGGGCATGACGCAGGTGTTCGACGAGAACAACAAGGTCGTGCCGGTCACGGTCGTCAAGGCCGGGCCGAATGTGGTCACCCGCATCCGCACCCCTGAGCGCGACGGCTACAGCGCCGTCCAGCTCGCTTACGGCGAGATCAGCCCTCGCAAGGTCAACCGGCCGCTGACCGGTCAGTACACCGCCGCGGGCGTCAACCCGCGCCGGCACCTGGCCGAGTTGCGCCTCGACGACGAGGCGGCCGCCGCCGGCTACGAGGTCGGCCAGGAGCTGACCGCCGAGATCTTCAGCGACGGCAGCTACGTCGACGTCACCGGAACCTCCAAGGGCAAGGGTTACGCCGGCACCATGAAGCGGCACGGCTTTGCCGGCCAGGGCGCCGGTCACGGCGCGCAGGCTGTGCACCGCCGGCCGGGTTCGATCGGTGGCTGCTCGACCCCCGGCCGGGTGTTCAAGGGCACCCGGATGTCGGGACGGATGGGCAACGACCGGGTCACCACCCAGAACCTGGTGGTGCACAAGGTGGACGCCGCGAACGGTGTCCTGCTGATCAAGGGCGCCATTCCGGGCCGCAACGGTGGGCTGGTTCTGGTCCGCAGCGCGATCAAAAAGGGTGAGAAGTAATGGCCGGCATCACGATTGACGTCAAGACTCCGGACGGCAAGTCCAGCGGCTCGGTCGAGCTGCCCGCCGAGCTGTTCGACGCTCCCGCCAACATCGCGCTCATGCACCAGGTGGTGATCGCTCAGTTGGCTGCGGCCCGTCAGGGTACGCACTCCACCAAGACCCGCGGTGAGGTCAGCGGCGGTGGCCGCAAGCCCTACCGGCAGAAGGGAACCGGCCGTGCCCGCCAGGGCTCGACCCGGGCGCCGCAGTTCACCGGCGGTGGTGTGGTGCACGGGCCCAAGCCCCGCGACTACAGCCAGCGCACCCCCAAGAAGATGATCGCCGCCGCCCTGCGCGGAGCGTTGTCCGACCGGGCGCGCAACGGCCGGATCCACGCGGTCACCGAGCTGGTCAGCGGCCAGACTCCGTCGACCAAGAGCGCCAAGACGTTCCTGGGCTCGCTCACCGACCGCAAGCGGGTGCTGGTGGTCATCGGCCGGGCCGACGAGACGGGCGCCCGCAGCGTGCGCAACCTGCCGGGTGTGCACATCCTGTCCCCGGACCAGCTCAACACCCACGATGTGCTGCGTGCCGACGACGTGGTGTTCAGCGTCGAGGCTCTGAACTCCTACATCGAGGCTCACACTGGCAAAACCGAGGAGGTTTCGGCCTGATGGCGACCATCACCGACCCCCGCGACATCATCCTCGCGCCGGTCATCTCCGAGAAGTCCTACGGGCTGATCGAGGACAACGTGTACACCTTCGTGGTGCACCCGGACTCGAACAAGACGCAGATCAAGATCGCGATCGAGAAGATCTTCGCGGTCAAGGTCTCGTCGGTGAACACCGCCAACCGGCCGGGCAAGCGCAAGCGGTCCCGGAACGGCTACGGCAAGCGCAAGGACACCAAGCGCGCCATTGTGACTCTGGCCCCCGGCAGCAAGCCGATCGACCTGTTCGCCGCGCCGGCCTGACCGGAGTGAGAGAGAGATCTAACTGACATGGGAATCCGCAAGTACAAGCCGACGACCCCCGGTCGTCGCGGTGCCAGCGTCTCCGATTTCGCTGAGCTCACCCGCTCTCACCCGGAGAAGTCGCTGGTCCGGCCGCTGCACGGCCACGGTGGGCGTAACGCCCACGGCCGGATCACCACCCGCCACAAGGGTGGTGGCCACAAGCGTGCCTACCGCGTGATCGACTTCCGTCGCCACGACAAGGACGGCGTCAACGCCAAGGTCGCCCACATCGAGTACGACCCGAACCGCACCGCGCGGATCGCGCTGCTGCACTACCTCGATGGCGAGAAGCGCTACATCATCGCGCCGCAGGGTCTTTCGCAGGGCGACGTCGTGGAGTCGGGCGCCAACGCCGACATCAAGCCGGGCAACAACCTGCCGCTGCGCAACATCCCCGCCGGCACGCTGGTGCACGCGGTGGAGCTGCGCCCGGGCGGCGGCGCCAAGCTGGCCCGCTCGGCCGGGTCCAGCATCCAGCTGCTGGGCAAGGAAGGCGCCTACGCCTCGCTGCGTATGCCTTCCGGTGAGATCCGCCGCGTCGACGTGCGCTGCCGCGCCACGGTCGGCGAGGTGGGCAACGCCGAGCAGGCGAACATCAACTGGGGTAAGGCCGGCCGGATGCGGTGGAAGGGCAAGCGCCCGACCGTCCGTGGTGTGGTCATGAACCCGGTGGACCACCCGCACGGTGGTGGTGAGGGCAAGACCTCCGGCGGCCGGCACCCGGTCAGCCCATGGGGTAAGCCGGAGGGTCGCACCCGCCGGCCGAACAAGCCCAGCGACAAGCTCATCGTCCGACGCCGGCGCACCGGCAAGAAGCGCTAGGAATCGGAGGGAAAGCGATGCCACGTAGCCTTAAGAAGGGTCCGTTCGTCGACGACCATCTGCTCAAGAAGGTCGACGTTCAGAACGAGAAGAACACCAAGCAGGTCATCAAGACCTGGTCCCGTCGGTCGACGATCATCCCGGACTTCATCGGGCACACGTTCGCTGTACACGACGGCCGTAAGCATGTTCCGGTATTCGTCACCGAGTCGATGGTCGGGCACAAGCTCGGCGAGTTTGCTCCGACGCGCACCTTCAAGGGACACATCAAAGACGACCGGAAGGCTAAGCGCCGGTGAGTGTTACGACTGAATTCCCGTCTGCTGTCGCCAAGGCCCGCTTCGTGCGGGTATCGGCCAGCAAAGCGCGCCGGGTGATCAACCTGGTTCGCGGCAAGTCGGTGTCTGAGGCGCTGGACATCCTGCGCTGGGCGCCGCAGCAAGCCAGCCTGCCGGTGGCCAAGGTCATCGCCAGCGCGGCGGCCAACGCCGAGAACAACAACGGACTGGACCCGGCCACCCTGGTGGTGGCCACGGTCTACGCCGACGAGGGCCCGACCGCCAAGCGGATCAAGCCGCGCGCCCAGGGGCGTGCGTACCGGATCCGGCGGCGCACCAGCCACATCACCGTGGTGGTGGAGAGCCGTCCGGTCTCCGGCGGTGGTTCGGCGCAGTCTGCCGGTGCCGCCCGGGCACGTCGTGCCCAGGCCAGCAAGGCCGCCGCCGGTCAGGCTGCTGCCAAGGCGCCGGCCAAGAAGGCGACGGCCGAGAAGGCGCCCGCCAAGAAGGCGCCGGCGAAGAAGGCTTCCGCAGCCAAGGCTGCCGAGAAGACGACGGAGAAAGCGGCGGCGAAGAAGGCGCCCGCCAAGAAGGCGGCAACCAAGAAGGCGCCTGAGACGTCCGACGCGAAGGAGGGCTCGGAGTAATGGGCCAGAAGATCAATCCGCACGGTTTCCGGCTCGGCATCACCACCGACTGGAAGTCGCGCTGGTACGCCGACAAGCAGTACGCGGACTACGTCAAGGAAGACGTGGCGATCCGGCGTCTGCTGTCGAGCGGGCTCGAGCGTGCCGGCATCGCCGACGTGGAGATCGAACGGACCCGGGACCGGGTTCGCGTGGACATCCACACCGCTCGTCCGGGCATTGTGATCGGCCGTCGGGGCACCGAGGCCGACCGCATCCGTGCCGACCTGGAGAAGCTGACCGGCAAGCAGGTGCAGCTGAACATTCTCGAGGTCAAGAACCCCGAGTCGCAGGCCCAGCTGGTGGCCCAGGGCGTTGCCGAGCAGCTGAGCAACCGCGTGGCGTTCCGTCGCGCGATGCGTAAGGCGATCCAGTCGGCGATGCGCCAGCCCAACGTCAAGGGCATCCGGGTGCAGTGCTCGGGCCGTCTCGGCGGCGCTGAGATGAGCCGTTCGGAGTTCTACCGTGAGGGTCGGGTGCCGCTGCACACGCTGCGCGCCGACATCGACTACGGGCTGTACGAGGCGAAGACCACCTTCGGCCGGATCGGCGTGAAGGTCTGGATCTACAAGGGCGACATCGTCGGCGGCAAGCGCGAGCTGTCCGTTACGGCGCCGTCGGCCGACCGTCCCCGCCGGGAGCGGCCGTCGGGCACCCGCCCGCGCCGCAGCGGCGCCTCCGGTACCACCGCGACCAGCACCGACGCCGGGCGGGCCGCTGAGAGCACCGAGAACACCGCTGCTGCCGAGACGGTCACCGAGGCCGCTCCGGCCGCAGCGGAAACGCAGAACACGGAGAGCTGAATCATGTTGATTCCCCGTAAGGTCAAGCACCGCAAGCAGCATCACCCCAAGCAGCGCGGTATCGCCAGTGGCGGCACCGCGGTGACGTTCGGTGAGTACGGCATCCAGGCCCTGGAGCACGCCTACATCACCAACCGGCAGATCGAGTCGGCGCGTATCGCCATCAACCGGCACATCAAGCGTGGCGGCAAGGTGTGGATCAACATCTTCCCGGACCGCCCGCTGACCAAGAAGCCCGCCGAAACCCGCATGGGTTCCGGTAAGGGTTCGCCGGAGTGGTGGGTCGCCAACGTCAAGCCGGGTCGGGTGCTGTTCGAGCTGAGCTACCCCAACGAGGCCATCGCCCGTGCCGCACTGACCCGGGCGATCCACAAGCTGCCGATCAAGGCGCGCATCGTCACCCGAGAGGAGCAGTTCTGATGGCAGTGGGAGTGACCGCCGGCGAACTGCGCGAGCTGAGCGCCGACGAACTCGTCGAGCAGCTGCGCGAGTCCAAAGAAGAGCTGTTCAACCTGCGTTTCCAGATGGCGACCGGGCAGCTCACCAACAACCGTCGGCTCCGCACGGTGCGCCACCAGATCGCGCGCATCTACACCGTGTTGCGCGAACGGGAACTGGGCCTGGCGTCCGGTCCCGCTGGTTCTGAAGGCGAGGCATCGTAATGGCACAGGCTGCAAAGGCTAACGCCGCGGAGAAGGGCGCCAAGCACACTCCGCGCACCGAGACGCCGCGGGGTCGCCGCAAGACCCAGATCGGCTACGTGGTCAGCGACAAGATGGAGAAGACCATCGTCGTCGAACTCGAAGACCGTGTGAAGCACCCGCTGTACGGCAAGATCATCCGGACCACCAAGAAGGTCAAGGCGCACGACGAGAACAACACGGCCGGTATCGGCGACCGCGTGTCGCTGATGGAGACCCGTCCTCTCTCGGCGACCAAGCGGTGGCGCCTGGTCGAGATCCTCGAGAAGGCCAAGTAAAAGCTGTTACGCCGCGGCCCTGACACGCAGTCCTGTACTGCGGGTCAGGGCCGCTGCTTATTCCGCACCGGGGCGTAGCGGCCTGGTGCCCGGGTGCACCGTAGCGTGGGGAAGCCGAATTCGGCTGCGCACAAGGCGTGTCCGGCTCGCAAAGTCTGCCGCTTGGCCGGCGGCCCGGTAGTGTCTCAACAGTTCCGGGGGCCGACGACGGAGTGAGCAATGGTGGAGTTCAAGGGCAAGATCAGTCTCGACATCCGGGACTCCGAACCGGACTGGGGTCCGTTCGCCGCGCCGACGGCTCCCGAAGGCGCACCCAACGTGCTGTACCTGGTCTGGGACGACACCGGCATCGCGACCTGGGACTGCTTCGGCGGGCTGGTCGAGATGCCGACCATGAGCCGGATCGCCGCCCGCGGGGTCCGGTTGTCGCAGTTTCACACCACCGCCCTGTGCTCGCCGACCAGAGCCGCGTTGCTGACCGGCCGCAACGCCACCAGCGTCGGGATGGCGACCATCGAGGAGTTCACCGATGGGTTCCCCAACTGCAGTGGGCGCATCCCCTACGACACCGCGCTTCTCAGTGAGGTTCTCGCCGAACAGGGCTGGAACACCTTCTGCGTCGGCAAGTGGCACCTGACGCCGCTGGAGGAGTCCAACATGGCGGCCACGCGGCGGCACTGGCCGACCCAGCGGGGCTTCGAGCGGTTCTACGGATTCATGGGCGGCGAGACCAATCAGTGGTATCCCGATCTGGTCTACGACAACCATCCGGTCGAGCCGCCGGCCACGCCGGAGGACGGCTACCACCTGTCCAAGGACATCGCCGATCGGACCATCGAGTTCATCCGCGACGCGAAGACCGTCGCACCCGGCAAGCCCTGGTTCGGCTATGTCTGCCCGGGTGCCGGCCACGCCCCGCACCATGTGTTCGCCGAATGGGCCGATCGCTATGCCGGGCGTTTCGACATGGGCTACGAGAAGTACCGCGAGATCGTCCTGGAGAACCAGAAGAAGCTGGGCCTGGTGCCGGCGGACACCGATCTGTCCGAGGTCAACCCCTACGCCGACGTCACCGGCTCCGCGGGCCATCCCTGGCCGCTGTTGGACATGGTCCGCCCCTGGGACACCCTCGATGATTCCGAGAAGCGCCTGTTTGCCCGAATGGCCGAGGTGTTCGCCGGATTCCAGAGCTACACCGATGCTCAGATCGGCCGGATTCTGGACTACCTGGAGGAGTCCGGGCAGCTCGACAACACCATCGTGGTGGTGATCTCCGACAACGGAGCCAGCGGCGAGGGCGGCCCGAACGGGTCTCCCAACGAGAACAAGTTCTTCAACGGCTATATCGACTCCGTCGAAGAGGCGATGAAGCTCTTCGATGAGCTCGGCAGCCCGGAGACCTACAACCACTATCCGGTCGGCTGGGCGATGGCGTTCAACACGCCCTACAAGCTCTACAAGCGCTATGCCTCCCACGAGGGCGGCATCGCCGATCCGGCGATCATCAGCTGGCCCAAAGGGATCGCGGCGCACGGCGAGGTGCGCGACACCTACGTCAACGTCTGCGACGTGACCCCGACGGTCTACGACCTGCTCGGCATCACCGCTCCCGACACGGTGCGCGGCATTGCCCAGCGGCCGCTGGAGGGGGTGAGCTTCAAAGCCGCCCTCGAAGACCCGGACGCCGACACCGGCAAGCACACGCAGTTCTATTCGATGTTGGGAACGCGTGGTATCTGGCACCGGGGCTGGTTCGCCAACACCGTGCACGCGGCGGCGCCCTCGGGGTGGAGCAACTTCGACGACGACCGGTGGGAGCTCTATCACCTGGCCGAAGACCGCAGCCAGTGCCACGACCTGGCGGCCGAGCACCCCGAGAAACTCGAAGAGCTCAAGCAGCTGTGGTTCTCCGAAGCGGAGCGTTACAACGGGCTTCCGCTGTCGGACCTGAACATCATCGAGATGCCGGCCCGGCAGCGGCCGTACCTGTCGGGTGACCGCACCGCCTACACGTATTACCCGAACACCGCGGAGGTGCCGTTGGGAGCCTGCGTGGAGATCCGCGGGCGATCGTTCTCGGTGTTGGCGCGCGTCACGGTGGATTCGGCTGCCGCCGAGGGTGTGCTGTTCAAGCAGGGCGCACGGCACGGCGGCCACGCGCTGTTCGTACAGGACGGCAAGCTGCACTACGTCTACAACTTCCTCGGCGAGCGTGAGCAGTGGCTGTCCTCGGCCGATCCGATCCCGTTGGGAGACCACATCTTCGGCATCCGATTCGAGCGCACCGGCACCGTCGAGGGCAGCCACACCCCGGTGGGCGACGCCACGCTGTACATCGACGACACCGTGGTGGCCACCCTGACCGGGATGCTCGCCCAGCCGGGTGCCTTCGCGCTGGCCGGCGGCGGCGTCAGCGTGGGGCGCAACACCGGGCAAGCCGTGTCGTCGGCGTACCGTGCGCCGTTCGGCTTCACCGGTGGATCCATCGCGGATGTGGCCGTGGATGTCAGCGGCGAGCCGTACCTGGATGTGCGGAAGAGCATCGCCGCCGCATTCGCCCGGGATTGACGCCTTGCTGACCGAACTCGTCGACATCCCGGCCGGGGTGTTCCGGATGGGTTCGACGAGCTTCTATCCCGAAGAGGCGCCGATCCACACTGTGGCGGTGCAGCCGTTCGCGCTGGAACGCCATCCGGTGACCAACGCCCAGTACGCCGCGTTCGTCGCCGCAACCGGCTATGTGACCGTCGCCGAACAGCACCTCGATCCCGCGCGCTACGGCGACGCGCAGCCGGGTGCCCTGGTCTTCGCCCCGACATCCGGGCCGGTCGACCTGCGGGACTGGCGGCAGTGGTGGCGGTGGGTGCCCGGCGCCAACTGGCGGCACCCGCTGGGCCCGCACAGCGGCGTCGAGGACAAGCCCGATCACCCGGTGGTGCAGGTGGCCTACCCCGACGCGGCGGCGTACGCGCGGTGGGCGGGGCGGCGGCTGCCCACCGAAGCCGAATGGGAGTACGCCGCTCGGGCCGGGGCCGCGACCACCTATTCGTGGGGCGACGAGGAGAAGCCCGGCGGGGAATTGATGGCCAACACCTGGCAGGGCGCCTTCCCGTACCGCAACGACGGCGCTCTGGGCTGGTCCGGGACGTCGCCGGTGGGCGCCTTTGCCGCCAACGCCTGGGGACTGCTCGACATGATCGGCAACGTCTGGGAGTGGACCACCACCGTCTTCTGGGCCCATCACCGCCTGGATGCACCGCCGAGTGCCTGCTGTGCTCCGGCCGCTGCCGGCGACCCCACCGTCAGCCAGACCCTCAAGGGCGGCTCGCACCTGTGTGCGCCCGAGTACTGCCACCGCTACCGGCCCGCCGCCAGATCGCCGCAGGCGCAGGACACCGGCACCAGCCATATCGGGTTTCGGTGCGCGACCGGGGGGTCGGAGAGCAATTTGGAGTCTGGCGATACGTCGCCTAAGCTCTAGGGGTTGCCATGTGCAGACCTCGGCTGGCGTGAGTTGGCCCTGCGTGCCCTTCGGCAATAAAGAAGACCATGCACGACCGGGGAGATTCCGGCATGCCACTTGTCATGTCGCGCGTCGTCCCAACTACTGAGGAGATCTGGTGATTCAGCAGGAATCGCGGTTGAAGGTCGCCGACAACACCGGCGCCAAGGAGATCTTGTGCATCCGGGTGCTCGGCGGCTCGTCGCGGCGATACGCCGGCATCGGTGATGTCATCGTCGCGACTGTCAAGGACGCCATCCCGGGCGGCAACGTCAAACGGGGCGACGTTGTGAAGGCCGTTGTGGTGCGCACCGCCAAGGAGCGTCGCCGCGCCGACGGCAGCTACATCAAGTTCGACGAGAACGCGGCCGTCATCATCAAGGCCGACAACGACCCCCGTGGAACTCGCATCTTCGGGCCGGTCGGCCGTGAGCTGCGGGAGAAGCGGTTCATGAAGATCGTCTCGCTGGCACCGGAGGTGTTGTAGATGAAGGTCCACAAGGGCGACACCGTCCTGGTCATCGCCGGTAAGGACAAGGGCGCCAAGGGCAAGGTCCTGCAGGCGTTCCCCACCCGCAACCGGGTGC
This sequence comes from Mycolicibacter engbaekii, assembly GCF_002101585.1. Taxonomy (GTDB): domain Bacteria; phylum Actinomycetota; class Actinomycetes; order Mycobacteriales; family Mycobacteriaceae; genus Mycobacterium; species Mycobacterium engbaekii. Next base: position 251,011 of record NZ_LQOT01000069.1, read on the forward strand.
TGGTCCAGGGCGTCAACCGGATCCGCAAGCACGTCGCGAACTCGGCCAACCAGGCCGGCGCCTCCTCGGGCGGGATCGTCACCCAGGAGGCTCCGATCCACGTCTCCAACGTGATGGTCGTCGACTCCGACGGCAAGCCCACCCGGATCGGTTACCGGGTGGACGCCGAGTCCGGCAAGAAGGTTCGCGTCTCCAAGCGCAACGGCAAGGACATCTAGAGATGACGACTGCAGAAAAGATCCAGCCTCGGCTGAAGGTGCGCTACCGCGAGGAGATCCGGGACGCGCTCAACAAAGAGTTCAACTACGCCAACGTGATGCAGATCCCGGGCGTGGTGAAGGTCGTGGTGAACATGGGCGTCGGTGAAGCCGCCCGGGACGCCAAGCTGATCAACAACGCGGTCAACGACCTGGCCGCGATCACCGGCCAAAAGCCGGAGATCCGCAAGGCCCGGCTGTCCATCGCCCAGTTCAAGCTGCGCGAGGGCATGCCGATCGGTGCCCGGGTCACCCTGCGCGGTGACCGGATGTGGGAGTTCCTGGACCGGCTCACCTCGATCGCGCTGCCGCGTATCCGCGACTTCCGCGGGCTTTCGCCCAAGCAGTTCGATGGTTCCGGCAACTACACCTTCGGGCTCGCCGAGCAGTCGATGTTCCACGAGATCGACGTGGACTCCATCGACCGCCCGCGGGGGATGAACATCACTGTCGTCACCTCGGCGACCAACGACGACGAAGGGCGAGCGCTACTGCGGGCTCTCGGCTTTCCGTTCAAGGAGAACTGACCACCATGGCTAAGAAAGCGTTGGTTATCAAGGCGGCTCGCAAGCCCAAGTTCGCGGTGCGCGCCTACACCCGCTGCAACAAGTGCGGCCGCCCGCGTGCGGTGCTCCGGAAGTTCGGCCTGTGCCGAATCTGCCTGCGCGAAATGGCGCACGCCGGCGAGCTGCCCGGTGTGCAGAAGAGCAGCTGGTGAGGGTGGAGGAGCAGCCTAAATGACTATGACGGATCCGATCGCGGACTTCCTGACCCGTCTGCGGAACGCCAACTCGGCGTACCACGAGGAGGTGACCCTCCCGCACTCGAAGATCAAGGCCAACATCGCCGAGATCCTCAAGCGCGAGGGCTACATCACCGACTACCACGTCGAAGACGCCCGGGTGGGCAAGTCGCTGGTGGTCAACCTCAAGTACGGCCCGAACCGCGAGCGCAGCCTCGCCGGTCTGCGCCGGGTGTCCAAGCCGGGCCTGCGGGTCTACGCAAAGTCGACCAACCTGCCTCGGGTGCTCGGCGGCCTGGGCGTGGCGATCATCTCCACGTCCTCGGGTCTGCTCACCGACCGTCAGGCGGCCAGGCAGGGCGTGGGCGGCGAAGTCCTCGCGTACGTGTGGTGAGGGAGTAGCAGACATGTCGCGTATTGGTAAGCAGCCGGTCCCGGTTCCCGCCGGGGTCGACGTGACCATCGATGGTCAGAACGTATCGGTCAAGGGGCCCAAGGGCACCCTCGAGCTCACCGTGGCGGAGCCGATCAGCGTCGCCCGCAACGACGACGGCGCTCTGGTGGTGACCCGCCCGGACGACGACCGGCGCAACCGGTCGCTGCACGGCCTGAGCCGCACCCTGCTGGCCAACCTGGTCACCGGGGTGTCCGAGGGCTACGTCCGCAAGATGGAGATCTTCGGCGTCGGCTACCGCGTCGCGCTCAAGGGCAGCGACCTGGAGTTCGCGCTGGGTTACAGCCACCCGGTGCTGATCAAGGCTCCGGAGGGCATCACCTTTGCGGTGGAGACGCCCACCAAGTTCTCGGTCTCGGGCATCGACAAGCAGAAGGTCGGCCAGATCTCGGCGAACATCCGCCGCCTGCGCCGCCCCGACCCCTACAAGGGCAAGGGCGTGCGCTACGAGGGTGAGCAGGTTCGCCGCAAGGTCGGAAAGACAGGTAAGTAGTCATGGCGCAATCACAGACGGGCACCCCGGTCCGCAAACCCGTCGGGCAGAACATCTCCGAGGTTCGGCGCACGCACCGCATCCGTCGGCACGCGCGGTTGCGCAAGAAGGTCGCCGGCACCGCCGAGCGTCCCCGGCTGGTGGTGCACCGCTCTTCGCGGCACATTCACGTGCAGCTGGTCGACGACCTGGCCGGCCACACGGTGGCAGCGGCATCGTCGATCGAGGCCGACGTGCGGGCCGTGGACGGCGACAAGAAGGCCCACAGTGTGCGGGTCGGACAGCTGATCGCCGAGCGCGCCAAGGCCGCCGGCGTGCAGGATGTGGTGTTCGACCGCGGTGGCTACACCTACGGCGGCCGGATCGCTGCGTTGGCCGACGCGGCGCGCGAGGGCGGATTGAACTTCTGATGACTGACGTGAAGATGACTGGAAGGACCGCATGATGGCGGAGCAGCCGACAGGGGCCTCCTCGGCAGGTCCCGACACGGGCAGCCGCAGCGAGGGACGCGACAACCGTGACAACCGCGACAACCGGGGTGGCCGCGGTGGCCGCGACGGTGGCCGCGGTGGCCGCGACAACCGCGACGGCGACAAGAGCAACTACCTGGAGCGCGTGGTCGCGATCAACCGGGTCTCCAAGGTGGTCAAGGGCGGTCGCCGGTTCAGCTTCACCGCGCTGGTGATCGTCGGCGACGGCCACGGCCTGGTGGGCGTCGGCTACGGCAAGGCCAAGGAAGTTCCGGCCGCGATCGCCAAGGGTGTCGAGGAGGCCCGCAAGGGCTTCTTCCGGGTGCCGCTGATCGGTGGCACCATCACCCACCCGGTGCAGGGTGAAGCCGCCGCCGGTGTGGTGTTCCTGCGCCCGGCCAGCCCCGGTACCGGTGTGATCGCCGGTGGTGCGGTGCGCGCGGTGCTGGAATGCGCCGGGGTGCACGACATCCTGTCCAAGTCGCTGGGCAGCGACAACGCGATCAACGTGGTGCACGCCACCGTTGCCGCGCTGAAGATGCTGCAGCGTCCCGAAGAGGTGGCGGCCCGGCGTGGCCTGCCCATCGAAGATGTTGCGCCGGCCGCGATGCTCAAGGCTCGTCGCGAGAGCGATGCTCTGGCTGCCGCCGCGGCGCGGGAAGGCACGGCATAACCATGGCAAACCTGAAGATCACCCAGGTCCGCGGCACCATCGGTGCACGCTGGAAGCAGCGCGAGAGCCTGCGTACCCTGGGCCTGCGCAAGATCCGCCAGTCGGTGGTGCGTGAGGACAACCCCCAGACCCGTGGCCTGATCCGGGTTGTTCACCACCTCGTGCATGTGGAGGAAGCCGAATGACCATCAAGCTGCACGACCTGCGCCCGGCGCCCGGGTCGAACACCAAGAAGACCCGTGTCGGTCGCGGTGAGGGCTCCAAGGGTAAGACCGCCGGTCGCGGTACCAAGGGCACCAAGGCGCGTAAGAACGTGCCGGTCGCGTTCGAGGGTGGGCAGATGCCGATCCACATGCGGTTGCCCAAGCTGAAGGGCTTCCGTAACCGGTTCCGCACCGAGTACGAGGTCGTCAATGTCGGCGACATCAACCGGCTGTTCCCCGAGGGCGGCACCGTCGGCCTCGACGAGCTCGTGGCCAAGGGTGCCGTGCGCAAGAACACGCTGGTCAAGGTGCTCGGCGACGGCAAGCTGACGGTCAAGGCCGACGTCACCGCGCACAAGTTCAGCGGCAGCGCCCGCGACAAGATCACCGCGGCCGGAGGCACCGCCACCGAGCTGTAAGAGTCTCGAAGGCGGGCGGCATCACGCCGGCCGCCGGACACAGAATCGCACTCCACCACACGGTGGGGTGCGATTCTGCGTTGGCGTGGGTATCGCCCGCCGCGCTGCGCACGCCCTGCCCGCTCCCATGCCGCCGGTAGGCTCGAATCCATGTTCTCTCTGCTGCCCGGGGTACCCGGCATCGACGGCCTGCGCGGCGTTGCGCGCCGTCTCGACACCGCCCGGCACCACGGCGTGCCCAACGGCGTCATCCTCGAACTCGACCTGCAAGAGCTTCCTCACGAGACCAGCGCCTTCGACCCGCTGGCGCTGATCCGTTCCGGTGGCCGACCGCCGGTGCTGCGCGACGTGGTGGCCGCGATCCACCGGGCGGCACAAGACCCTCGGGTGGCGGGGTTGATCGCCCGGGTACAGCTGTCGGCGGCCGCCGCCGGGCCGGTGCAGGAGCTGCGGGCCGCTGTCGCCGAATTCAGCGCCGTCAAGCCATCCGTGGCCTGGGCGGAGACCTATCCGGGCACGCTGTCCTACTACCTGGCCTCGGCGTTCGGTGAGATCTGGATGCAGCCGTCGGGCACCGTCGGGCTGGTCGGTTTCGCCACCAGCGCGACCTTTCTGCGTACCGCCCTGGACAAGGCCGGTATCGAGGCACAGTTCGTCGCCCGGGGCGAGTACAAGTCCGCGGCCAACCTTTTCACCCAGGACTCCTACACCGATGCGCACCGCGAGGCCGACACCGCGCTGGTGCAGAGCCTGCATGCGCAGGTGCGCGCGGCGGTCGCCGAATCGCGCAAGCTCGACGCCGGCGTCGTCGATGCCCTGGCCGACAAGGCGCCGCTGCTGCGCGACGACGCACAGCGGTCGGGGCTGATCGACCGGATCGGCTTTCGTGACCAGGCCTACGACCGGATCGCCGAACTCACCGGAGCCAGGGAGATATCCGGCGCCGACGACGACGACGCGCCGCCGCGCCTGTACCTGACGCGCTACGCGCATGCCACCACGCCCGGGTCGGGCCCGCCGTTGCCGGGACGCAAACCCAAACCGGTGATCGCCGTGGTGACGGTGGCCGGGGCGATCGTGAGCGGCTCGGGCGGTCCACCGCTGTCGCCGCTGGGCAACCGCAGTGTGGGCGGTGACACCATCGCCGCCGCGCTGCGGGAGGCGGCCGCCGACGATGACGTGGCCGCGATCGTGTTGCGGGTAGACAGTCCGGGAGGGTCGGTCACCGGTTCGGAAACCATCTGGCGGGCCGTGCAGCAGGCACGTGCTGCGGGCAAGCCGGTGGTGGCCTCGATGGGCGCGGTCGCCGCATCCGGCGGGTACTACATCTCCGCCTGCACGGATGCCATCGTGGCCAATCCGGGCACCATCACCGGATCCATCGGCGTGGTGACCGGCAAGTTGGTGGCCCGTGCTCTCAAGGACCGGCTGGGGGTGGGCAGCGATGCGGTGCGTACCGGCGCCAACGCCGACGCCTGGTCGATGGACGCGCCCTTCACCGCCGAACAGCAGGGGCAGGTGGAGACCGAGGCCGATCTGTTCTACGACGACTTCGTCGCCCGGGTGGCGGAAGGCCGCAACCTGTCCACCGAAGAGGTCGACGCGGTGGCGCGAGGGCGGGTGTGGACCGGCGCGGACGCGGCCGAGCGCGGACTGGTCGACGAACTGGGCGGCCTGCGCACGGCGGTACGCCGGGCGAAGGTGTTGGCCGGACTCGATGCGGATGCGCAGGTCCGCACCGCGTCGTATCCGGGCTCGTCGTGGTGGGAATTCATCCGGCCGCGCCCGTCGTCGCAGCCGGCGGCGGCGGTGTCCGATGCGGTCGGCGGCTTGGTGGTGCGCTCTCTGGTCGGAGTGGTCGAGCACATCGAACGCTCGGTCAACGGTGCGCACGTGCTGTGGCTGGGGGAGTCGCGCTGGTAAGACGCGGTGGTCCGTGCTGACCGCAGCGGCGATCAGGCTTGTCGCCGGGTCCCGAGGACGTGGTGGAACACTGCCTGGCGCAGCGCGAGTTCGCGCGGGTCGCTGTGCAGGTGAAAGCCCAGGCGGTTCATCACGTAGGAGTAGCCGATCGCTGTGTCGGGATCGGCGAACCCGAAGGAACCGCCGAAACCCGGTGTGCCATAGGCTTTGTCGGAAGAACCGAAAACGGTGCCGAATGCCGGTTTGGACAAACCCAGATTGAACACCAGCTCCACGCCCAACACCTTGTCCCGTTCCCCGCGCGACGGCGGCGCCGGCATGGCGGCGAGTTCGTCGCGCACGTCCTCGCGCAGCGGCAGAGCGGAGTCCGCGCCGGCAGCGGCGCCGTAGAGTTGCGCGATCGCCCGGGCGGTGCCGATCCCGTTGGCAGACGGGATTTCCACGGCACGTACGTCGTCGCGGTTGTAGTCGCCATCCCACGGTTTGACGTCGCGCGGAAGCGAGCTCGCCCGCCCCAGCAGACCGAACGGATTGAGCAGGGCGGCCACCAGAGCGGCGGGCATCACCGACAGGTGCAGGAGGGACTCCGCGCGCTTCCACTGGTGCAACAGCGCCACCTGGTCGCGGGATACCGACGAGGGCAGCCCGATGTGCAGGTCCAGCCCGAGTGGCCGGGCGATCTCTTCGGCGAAGAACCGGCCCAGGGTACGGCCGGCGGGGTCGGTGCGGCGGATGAGTTCGGATTCGTACCAGCCCAAGGTGACCGCGTGATACCCGTGGCGGGTTCCCGGCGCCCAGCGGGGCCGCTGAGCCGCCAGCAGGGGGGCCAGCCGGTCCGGGGCCGCCACGTCGGCCAACCTCGGGGCAGGTTTGAGCGCGCTCAGCCCCGCCTGGTGCCCGAGCAGCTGGCGGACCGTGATGTCGCCCTTGCCCGCTTGGGCGAACTCCGGCCAGTGGGCGGCCACCTTGTCGTCGTAACCGAATAGGCCCCGCGACACCGCCAGCGCCACGGCCAGCGCCGCCACGCCTTTGGTGCTCGAGAAGACATTGACCATGGTGTCGCGCCGCCACGGTGCGCGGTTGTAGCCGTCGCGATAACCACCCCACAGGTCAACGACTTTGACGCCGTTGCGGAAGACCGCCAGGGCGGCGCCCACTTCGCTGCCCCGGGCGAAGTTGTCCCGGAAGGCGTCGGCGACCTTGCCGAAACCCTCATCGACGTCGCCGCCGATCAGGTCGTGCGGAACCGCGACTTTGAGCACCATGGGGCTGTTATACCGTTGCCGGAAGCCGGCCAGCCGCCGAATGGCCAATTCACCGCCCCGAACGCGGCGGCCGCCGTCAGGTGCGAATCGCCTCGATCGCAACCGAATTGCGCAGCCGCGCCACGATGTCGCCGTCGGGAAAACTGCGACCGTAGGCGGCGAACACCGCTTCGCGGGAGCGTTCGTCCACCTGCCACCCGCGCTGGCTCAGATAGCTGCCCACCGGATTGCGCTCGCCGGGGTAGACCAGGCTGGCGATGTCGAGGTCCAGCCCCTGAGCGGCGAACCGCTGCCCCAACGACTGGTTCGAGCCGCTGAGCGCGGCGCCGCCGTCCGGGTGGAATTCGGTCGCCAGCCTGCTGCCCGGGGCGCTGAGCGCGGTGATGTGGTCGAACAACCGGTCCTGTGCGTCCGGGGGCAGGTAGACCAGCAGCCCCTCGGCGATCCACGCGGTGGGCTGCGTCGGGTCAAAACCACGTTCGCGCAAGGCCGCCGGCCAGTCGTCGCGCAGATCGACCGCCACGGCACGGTGCTCGGCGCTCGGCTGCGCGCCCAGGGCAGCCAGCGTGCGCGTCTTGAACTCGATGACCTCCGGTTGGTCGATCTCATAGACCACGCTGGGTTGCGGCCAGTCCAACCGGTAGGCCCGTGAATCCAGTCCGGCGGCCAGGATCACGAACTGCCGGATCCCGGCGGCCGCGGCTGCCCGGAAGAAGTCGTCGAAGAACCGGGTGCGCACCGCCATCACGGCCGTCATCGGCTCGGCGGCGGCCTTGGCCTCCGCGGCCACCGCCGGCTCCAGGGCGCCGTCGACCAGCTTGGTGAAGAAGTCGACGCCCACCGCGCGCACGAGCGGGGCCGCGAACGGGTCCGAGATGATGGCGTCGGGTTCCGCGGTGGCCAGCGCACGGGCGGCGGCGACCATGGTGGCGGTGGTGCCCACGCTGGAGGCCAGGTCCCAGCTGTCGTTGTCACTGCGCGCCACGGTCGTCAGCTCCGCCCCGCGCCGATGGCGGCGTCCATGTCCACGCCGGAGGGCAGGTCGGCGGTGTTGAGTTCGGTAGGTGCCATCACGGTCCTCTTCCTCTCTGCCGGTCAGATCAGCCCGAAAAACTAGTTAGCGCGTTTAACGAGCTAGGGGCGACTGTACGCCGCCAGCCTGACCGCGCGCTGGCAGTGCCGCCAAGGCCAGCCCGCCCCGTCGTGCTGAGCTGTTAGTCTCGTAGACTGCTGACGCGCCAAAGTCACGCGTGGCCCCGCCATGACGGGCCGCCACGCGGACGCGACAACGCAGGACTTACCCAGGACTAACCGGGGCTGGGACAGAACAGCCCATTGGAACGCCGCGACCGGACCTCGGCTGCGCAGGAGGAGAAGAGTGTTCTCGGCTTTCATCTCAGCGCTGCGGACGGTCGACCTGAGGCGCAAGATCTTGTTCGCGCTGGGCATCATCGTGGTGTACCGGCTGGGAGCCGCCATCCCATCGCCCGGCGTCGACTACCAGAACGTCCAGCAGTGCATCAAAGAAGTCAGCGGTGGTGACGCCGCGCAGGTCTACTCGCTGATCAACCTGTTCTCCGGCGGCGCGCTGCTCCAGCTGACGGTCTTCGCCATCGGCGTGATGCCCTACATCACCGCCAGCATCATCGTCCAGCTGCTGACGGTGGTGATTCCGCGTTTCGAGGAACTGCGTAAAGAAGGCCAGTCCGGCCAGAACAAGATGACGCAGTACACCCGCTACCTGACGGTTGCCCTGGCCATCCTGCAGGCCACCAGCATCGTCGCGCTGGCCGCCAACGGCGGGCTGTTGCAGACCTGCAGCCTGCGTCACGACATCATCGCCGACCACAGCATCTTCACCCTGATGGTCATCGTGCTGGTGATGACCTCCGGCGCGGTGCTGGTGATGTGGCTCGGTGAGCTCATCACCGAGCGCGGTATCGGCAACGGCATGTCGCTGCTCATCTTCGTCGGTATCGCCGCGCGCATTCCGATCGAAGGCAAGACCATCCTGGACTCCCGTGGCGCCGTGGTGTTCACCATGGTCTGCCTGGCAGCGCTGGCGATCGTCGTGGGCGTGGTCTTCGTCGAGCAGGGGCAGCGCCGTATCCCGGTGCAGTACGCCAAGCGGATGGTCGGCCGGCGCATGTACGGCGGCACCTCGACCTACCTGCCGCTGAAGGTCAACCAGGCCGGCGTCATCCCGGTCATCTTCGCCTCGTCGCTGATCTACATTCCGCAGCTGATCACCCAGTTGGTCCGCAGCGGGGGCAGCCCGGGCAACGGCTGGTGGGACAAGTTCGTCAGTACCTACCTGTCGGACCCGTCCAACTTCGTCTATATCGGCATCTATTTCGGCTTGATCATCTTCTTCACCTACTTCTACGTGTCGATCACGTTCAACCCCGACGAGCGGGCCGACGAGATGAAGAAGTTCGGTGGCTTCATTCCGGGTATCCGGCCGGGCCGCCCGACCGCTGACTATCTGCGCTACGTCCTCAGCCGGATCACGCTGCCCGGCTCGATCTACTTGGGTGTGATCTCGGTGCTGCCCAACCTGTTCCTCCAGATGGGTAACTCCGGAACCGTCCAGAACCTGCCGTTCGGTGGTACCGCGGTGCTGATCATGATCGGCGTCGGTCTCGACACGGTGAAGCAGATCGAGAGCCAGCTCATGCAGCGCAACTACGAAGGGTTCCTCAAGTGAGAGTGGTACTGCTGGGACCGCCGGGTGCAGGCAAGGGCACCCAAGCAGTGAAATTGGCGGAGAAACTGGGTGTCCCGCAGATCTCCACTGGCGATCTGTTCCGCCACAACATCGCCGAGGGCACCGAGCTGGGGAAAAAGGCCAAGCAGTACCTCGATGCCGGCGACCTGGTGCCGCCGGAGCTGACCAACGCGCTGGTCGACGACCGGCTCGACCAGCCCGATGCCGCGAACGGCTTCATCCTGGACGGCTACCCCCGTTCGTTGGAGCAGGCCGAGGCGCTACACGCCATGCTTGAACGTCGGCAGACCAAGCTGGACGCGGTGCTGGAGTTCCGGGTCACCGAGAGCGAACTGCTCAAGCGGCTCAAGGAACGTGGTCGCGCTGACGACACCGCCGATGTCATCCACAACCGCATGATGGTCTACCGCGAGGAGACCACGCCGCTGTTGGACTACTACCAGGACGAGCACGACCTGCACGTTGTGGACGCCCTCGGCACGCTCGATGAGGTGTTCGCCCGCGCCCTGAAGGCCCTGGGACAGTAGTGATCGGTCTGCCGAAGCGGCGCAAGGCGGTGCCGCATCGCAGCCCGGGCGAGCTTGACGCGATGGCCGCGGCCGGCGCCGTGGTCGCTGCCGCACTGTCGGCGGTCCGCGAGGCCGCCGCGGCCGGGGTGTCCACCCTGCAGCTGGACGAGATCGCCGAGTCGGTGATCCGCGACGCGGGCGCCACTCCGTCGTTCCTGGGCTATCACGGGTTCCCGGCGTCGATCTGCAGCTCGGTCAACGATCGGGTGGTGCACGGCATCCCTTCGGCCACCGAGGTGCTGGCGGAGGGTGATCTGGTGTCCATCGACTGCGGAGCGATTCTGGACGGCTGGCACGGCGACGCCGCGATCACCTTCGGGATCGGCACGCTGTCGGTCGCCGACGAGAACCTGTCCGCGGCGACCAGGCAGGCGATGGAGGCCGGGATCGCGGCGATGGTCGTGGGCAACCGGCTCAGCGACGTCTCCCACGCCATCGAAACCGGCGCCCGGGCCGCATCCGCGCAGTTCAAACGCTCCTTCGGTATCGTCGCCGGCTACGGCGGCCACGGCATCGGCCGCCAGATGCACATGGACCCCTTCCTGCCCAACGAGGGATCGCCGGGCCACGGGCCGCTGCTGGTGGCCGGGTCGGTGCTGGCGATCGAGCCGATGCTGACCCTGGGGACCGACCAGACCGTCATCCTCGAAGACGAGTGGACGGTCGTCACCGCCGACGGGTCGCGTGCGGCGCACTGGGAGCACAGTGTCGCGGTGACCGAGGACGGGCCGCGGATCCTGACCAGCCCGGCCGCCCCCGCCGGCGCATAACCCCAGCCCGCGGGTAGCTGCGGGCGCAGGCCGGCGTCCTTTCGGGAGTCAGGCCTTTGAGGCGTCAGGCGTAGCCCAGGGCCGAGTTCTCCAGCCGGATCCGGACCCGCAGCAGCGCGGCGTTGGCGAGGGTGAACAGCAGTGCCGTCAGCCACGCGGTGTGGATCAACGGCAGCGCCACCCCTTCGAGGACCACAGCCACATAGTTGGGATGGTGCAGCCACCGATACGGCCCGCGGTGCACCAGGGGAACACCGTCCAACACGATCACCCGGGTGTTCCAGCGCCGGCCCAGGGTCGCCACACACCACCAGCGCAACACCTGGCTCAACGCGGCCAAGACCAGCATCGGCCAGCCCAGCCATCCGATGAACGGGCGGTCCAGCAGCCACACCTCGGCCACACAGCCCACGAGCAGCCCGGAGTGCAGCAGCACCATGGCGGGGTAGTGGCCTGCGCCGAACTCCTTGCCGCCCCGGGCGAAGGCCCACTTCGCATTCGACGTCGACACCGCGAGCTCGGCCAGTCGCTCCAGCCCGACCGCCAGGATCAGCAGGTAATACATCCGGCTACCAGCCGAGCAGTACGAGCTCGGAACAGAATCCGGGCCCCATCGCGACCATCAGGCCGAACGAACCGGGCGGCGGCGGCTCGGCCACGGTGGCCCGCAGCACATCCAGTACCGAGGCCGATGACAGATTCCCGTTCTCGCGCAGCGATGTTCGGGTGCGGTCGAGCGCTTCGGCAGGCAGGTCGAGGACGTTTTGGACCGCCTCGATGACTTTGGGTCCGCCGGGATGGCAGACATAGGTGGACAGGTCCTCGGCGCGCAGGCCGCAGTCGGCGAGGAAGTTGTGGACGTCGTCGGCCAGGTACTTCTCCACCACGGTGGTGACTTCGACCGACAGCTTGATCCGGAAACCGCCGGTGCCGATGTCCCAGCCCATCACATCCTGGCTGTCGGGGTAAAGCCGGCTGCGGGTCGCCAAGATTCGCGGCATGTTCGCCCCGGCCGGCCGCCGGTTCGCCCCGGTGGCGATCACGGCGGCAGCGCCGTCACCGAAGAGGCTGGCGGCCACGAAGTTCGGTATCGAGCGGTCGTCGCGCTGGATGGTCAGCGAGCACAGTTCGACCGCGAGCAACGCCGCCACCCCGTCGGGATAGGCACGCAGGTAGTCATACATCCGAGCCACCCCGGCGGCCCCGGCGACGCAGCCCAGCCCGAACAGCGGCACCCGCTTGACGTCGGGCCGCAGCCCGACTCTGGCCGCCAGGCGGGCCTCCAGTGTCGGTACGGCCAGGCCGGTCACCGTCGTGGACACCACGACGTCGACGTCGGCCGGCTTGACCTCGGCGGCGTCCAGGGCGGCCCGCAGCGCCCGCTCGCCGAGGTCGAGGGCCACCTCGATGAAGGTGTCGTTGGCCTCGGTGAAGCCGCTCAGTTCGGAGTAGCGGGACAGGGGCAGCGCCAGGTGGCGGGAGGCGACGCCGCTGGCCTCGAAGAACCGCCGAAACTCGGGACCGGCGAAGTCGCCCAGTGCTTGGGCGGATTCGGCCTGGCTATATCGATGGGGCGGGAACTCAACGGCTACGGCGGCGAGCGACGGCGCGGTCATATCTCCTCAGTGTGCCGTGCCGAAGTGCTCGATGGTTCATTTTCCGCTATGACAGCGAACCTTTTTCCCTGATCGACCGCCTCAAGCGCCGCGTTCTGCGACGAATGCTTCCGAAGGCGGAGACACCGGATCGGCGCACACCGTCATGACTGCGCGGTGCGGTGCGGTAGAAAAGGACGTGGCAGCTTCCCCTGCGTCCGGCGACGCCGATCCGATCGCCCTGGCGCGAGCGAACTGGGAGCGGGCCGGCTGGGGCGATGTCGCCGACGGGATGGTGGCGGTGACATCGGTGATGCGGGCCCACCAGATTCTGCTGGCCCGGGTGGAGGCGACGCTGCGTCCCTACGACCTGAGCTTCTCCCGATTCGAGCTGTTGCGGTTGTTGGCGTTCAGCCGCTCCGGTGCACTGCCGATCACCAAAGCCTCCGACCGGCTGCAGGTCCACGTCACCAGCGTCACGCATGCCATCCGGCGGTTGGAGGCCGCTGGTCTGGTCGAGCGACTGCCGCACCCGACCGACGGCCGCACCACGCTGGTGTCCATCACCGACCTGGGGCGCACGACCGTCACCGATGCGACGGCCAGCCTCAACGCTCAGGTGTTCGCCGATATCGGGATGTCGCTAGAGGAATCGCGGGCGTTGTCGTCGGCCATCGAGACGCTGCGCCGCAACGCCGGCGATTTCTAGCGCCGATCGCAGGCGCGGCGGAGCCGGGCGTGGCGGGTCGGCGCCGCGGGCTAGCCGGCTGATTCTCGCGCCGTCGGTGCGGGGATCGGGATGGTGGCGGTCACGGCGGTGCCCGCTCCGGGGCGCGACCGGATGTTGAGCCGCCCGCCGACCAACTCGGCGCGCTCAGCCATCGACAGCACCCCGTAGCCGCCCATCTCGTCGCCGCCCACCGGATGCTCGAAGGTGTCGAAACCGACCCCGTCGTCGACGATCTCCAGTCGCGCGGTGTCGGGATCGGCGGTGATGGTGAAACTCAGCCGGACCGTGGTCGCGGCCGCGTGTTTGACGACGTTCTGCAGGCCCTCCTGGGCGATGCGGTACAGCGCCAGCTCGATGTGCTCGGGCAGCCGGGTCTCGGCCAGTTCCAGCTCTATCGTCAGTTGCGGGATGGACTGGGCCAGGCTGGCCAGTCCGCCCGTCAGGCCCAGGTCGTCGAGCACCGGCGGCCGCAGCCCGCTGATCGCCACGCGGGTCTCCTGCAGCGTCAGTCCGGCGAGTTCACGCGCGGCCTCCAGCTGCACCGACGCCTCGTCCGGGTCGCTGCCGACTGCACGCGCGGCGGCGTCCAACCGATAGGACAGTGTCACCAGCCGCTGCGAGATCCCGTCGTGGATGTCACCGGCCAGCCGGCGCCGTTCGATCTCCTGGGCCTGGATGACCTGCTCGACGAAGAGCTCGTGGGCCCGTTCGCGCGCCACCAGCTGCCGGTGCAGCCGGGCCTGGTGCATGGCACCGGCGATCAGCCGGCCGATCACCCGCAGGAGCTCGACGTCGCCGGCGGTGAACTCGCGGCGCCGCACGGTGTGCACATTGAGCACGCCGACCAGCCCGCCCGGATCGGTCTCCATGGGCACCGACACCATCGAGGTGAAGTCGCGCCCGCGCAGCGATTCGATCGGCAGGTACCGCGGATCGGCCTCCTTGTCGTGGCTGATCACCACCGGCTCGCGGTGGCGGGCTACCCAACCCGACACCCCAGAACCCAGCGCCAGCCGGATCTTGCCGACCTCGGTGTCGAACGGCGGGGTCGCGCCGGTGAGGGTCAGGGAGCGCTCGGTGTCGTCGAGCACATGCACGAAGCAGACGTCGGTGCCGGTGGCTGCGGTGATCATCCGGGCCGCGGCCGCGGCGAGCGGTTCCACGCCGGGTCCGCTGGAGGCCGCCTGGATGAGTTCCCGCAGCAGCGCCAGCTCGTGGTTGGCGTCGACGAAATCCCGGACCGCGCGGGGCTTGCGGGAGCGGGGACGCTGCCCGCCGGCCGAGCTCACCGGTAGATCCCCTCGCGCAGCGCCGTGGCCACGGCGCCGGTGCGGTCGGACACCCCGAGCTTGCGGTAGATCGAGCGGAGATGCGACTTGACCGTCTCCTCGCCGATCACCAGCTTGGTGGCGATCCCGCGGTTGGACAGCCCGCTGACCATGTAGGCCAGGATCTCACTTTCCCGCTGCGTCAGCCCTTGCCGGGCGCCGGGCCAGAACTCGTTGCGCTGCAGCCGGGCGGCGGTACCGGCCGCCCGGGCCGCCAGTCCGGGGTCGATGACCGTCTCGCCGTGGTGGGCCAACTCGATCTGATGCACCAGGTCATCGCTGCTGATGCTTTTGAGCAGATAGCCGCTGGCCCCGACGCGCAGCGCCTCGAAGAGGTACTGCTCGTCGTCGTAGACCGAGAGCATCACCACCTTGCGCTGCGGGTCGCGTTCCCGCAGGGCCAGGCACAGGTCCAGGCCGCTCTCACCGCGCATCCGCACGTCGCACAGCACCACGTCGGGGTCGGTGTCGGCGACCACCGTCATGGCCTGCGCGGCATTGATGGCCTGCCCGACCACTTCGATCCGATCGGCGAACGCGGTGAGCATGGCCCGCAGGCCCTCGATCACCATCTCGTGGTCGTCGACCAGGACCAGGCGCACGGGCATAGCAAGACAATAAGGCCCACGAACCGGCAGCGGAGAAGGTGATTCCCCCGCCCGAATCCCCCCAATGGGGGAGGACACCTGCGGCGGCATCCGGCACGGTGTCTGTTATGCAGATCACAACTGAACTCGCGACATGGACCGGTCCAGCCCGCCCGTTCTGGTGGGACCAGGTCCACCCGGATGCCGAGGTGTACCCCCTGCAAGCGGTGATCTTCGATCTGGATGCGCTGGCCGACGACGAAGGAGAGCCGCGCCCGGGGCTGGTGGATCTGGTGCTGAGCCTGTTCGCGGCCGGTATCTGGGTCGCGGTGGTCGGCGCCGGGCCGCGCAGCTGGGTGCAGTCGCGGGTGCGGGAACTGATCGGCGACGGCATGTCGGAGACCGTTGTCAGCGCCGACGACCTGACCGGGCCGGCCGGTGACGCCGGGCTCTACCGCCTGGCGTTGTGGGAGTTGGGCATCGTCGCCGGAGAGGCGCTGGTGATCGCCGGCTCCGAAGCCGGGGCGCGCACCGCCGCAGCGATCGGTCTGCCGGTGATCAGCGCGGGCGCTGGTTACCCGGCCGACTACGACGGTCTGTCGGCGGCCGGATGCCGTGAGTTGCAGGCCGAGCGGGTGGTCGCCCGGTTCAGCTCCCGCGCGGCGGGCTGATGGCGACCCCAGGCGATCGGCGCGTTTGACGCTGACGCCACCGGTCGTCGACCATGATGCGGTGCGTCGACTGGTGGTTGTGCTGTGCGCGGTGTTGTGCTCGATGAGCGTTATCTCGGCGCCGTTGGCGACGGCGGTCGTCGACCCGTGGTTCGGGAATGCGGTGGGCAACGCCACCCAGGTGGTTTCGGTTGTCGGAGTAGGTCATTCGACGGCCAAGATCGACGTCTATCAGCGGACTCTGGCGGGCTGGGAACCGGTCGCGGTCGGGATTTCGGCGCACGTCGGTTCGGCGGGCATCACGCCGCAGACACGGGAGGGCGAGCCGTCGACCCCGATGGGGATTTACACGCTCGATTCGGCGTTCGGCACCGCTCCCAATCCCGGGGGTGGCCTGCCGTATGTGCAGGTCGGATCCGACCACTGGTGGGACAGCGACTCCCAGAGTCCGACCTACAACACCATGCAGGTCTGCCAGAAAGCCCAGTGCCCGTTCAACACGGCGGCCAGCGAGAACCTCAACATCCCGCAGTACCGGCACGCGGTGGTGATCGGTGTCAACAAATCCCGCACACCCGGTGCCGGCTCCGCCTACTTCTTTCACACCACCGACGGCGGACCGACCGCGGGCTGCGTGGCGATCGATGACGCCACGCTCGTCAAGATCATCGGCTGGCTCAGGCCGGGGGCCGTGATGGCGATCGCGAAGTAGCCGGCAGGCAGCAGCGGCTCAGTTGAGTTCCGGTGGCGCCTGCGGCTGGAAGGGTTGGTACCACCACCAGTCGGCTTTCTCGCCGGTGGGCCCAGGGCAGGGGGCGACCAGCGGCGCCGGCCTGACCGGTGGGCGGGCCAGCGATCCGGGGTGCAGTTGTCGGCCGGCTGTGTCGGTGACGACGAGGTGGTCGGCGGGGCCGGTGATGGTGATGAGGCCGCGGTGGTGCAGACGATGGTGGTACGGGCACACCAGCACCAGGTTGGCGGGCTCGGTGGCACCGCCGTCTTCCCAATGCCGAATGTGATGGGCGTGCAGGCCGCGGGTGGCCCCGCAGCCGGGAACCACGCAGGAGCGGTCGCGGTGCTCCAGGGCCCGGCGCAGCCGACGGCTGATTCCGCGGGTGGCGCGACCGGCTCCGATCACCTCGCCGTGGCGCTCGAACCACACTTCAAAACTGGCGTCGCACAGCAGGTATCGCCGCTCGTCGTCGGAGAGCAGCGGGCCCAGATGCAGTGCCGCGGCCCGGTCCTTGACATCGAGGTGTGCCACCACGGTGCTGTGCTGCCCGTGGGGCCGGCGGGTGGCCTCGGCATCCCATCCGGCCTCGACCAGGCGCATGAATGCGTCCGCGGTAGTCGGCAACGGCGGCGCTTGCTCTGCTGCGCGGCCGGCACCGTCGTGGTCGCGCTTCCACTGCGCCATCAGGGCATCGAGATGAGACCGCAGTGCCGCGTCGAACTTGGCCGCGTCGAGGTGGTCGAGTTTGATCCGCCAGCAGGTCCCCTGCTCGTCGGTGGACTTGGTGATCGACCGCACCGGCTCAGGCCGGGGCTCGGGTTCGGTTTCGGGTCGTGGTTCGAGCTTGATCGCGGTGCGCAGCTGGTTGACCGTGGCGACGCCTGCCAGTTGGGCGTAGTGCTCATCGGAGCCGTCGGCTGCCCGCCCGGCGATGACGCCGACCTGGTCCAACGACAGGCGGCCTTCCCGCATGCCCTGGGCGCAACGGGGAAACTCGGCAAGCCGGTGTGCCACCGTGCTGATCGTGTGGGCGTTGCCCGGTGACACACCGGTCTTCCAGGCCACCAGCGCCGCGACCGAGCGCGCCCCGGTAGCACCCCACAATTCGTCGCGGTCGATCTCGGCGATGATGTCGACGATGCGCCCGTCGATCGCGTTGCGCTGACCCGTCAGCTCGGACAATTCCGCGAAGAGCACCTCGAGGCGCTCGCCGCGCCGCGTTTGGCCACCCGCGCAGGCCGAGATCGAGGACATGACATCAGCGTGCCAGCAGGGTCTGACAAGTTTTGCCGGCCGGTGATCAGATCACCGGGGCGCTCAGTTGTCGCGCAGCACGTTGATCACGGCGCTGAAGTCCTGCGCGCCGTGATCGACCGCGAAGTCGCGGTAGATCTGTGCGGCGTGGCTGCCCAGCGGTGCGTTCGCGCCGGTCGACGTCACGGCGTCCATGGCCAGGTGCAGATCCTTGTCCATCAGCGCAGTGGCGAAACCCGGCTCGAAGTTCCGGTTGGCGGGGGAGGTGGGCACCGGCCCGGGGACCGGGCAGTTGGTGTGCAGCGCCCAGCAGTTGCCGGTGGCGCCGGTCATCACGTCGAACAGCGCCTGGTCGGCCAGGCCGAGCTTTTCGGCCAGTACGAACGCCTCGGCGACCGCCACCTGCTGCACGGCCAGCACCATGTTGTTGCAGATCTTGGCGGCCTGCCCGGCACCCGCCGCACCACAGTGGATGATCTTGGCGGCCATCGGTTCCAGTACCGGGGTTGCCCGGGCCACCGCGGCGTCCTCACCGCCGACCATGAACGCCAGCCGGCCGGCGACCGCACCGGTGACTCCGCCGGACACCGGCGCATCGAGCTGGGCGAACCCGTGGGAGCCGGCCAGGGCGTGCACCTCGCGGGCGTCGGCGACCGAGATCGTCGAGCTGTCGATGAACAGGGTGCCGGGTGAGGCCGCCGGCAGAACCTCGGCGTAGCAGCTCTTCACCGCGTCGCCGTGCGGAAGCATGGTCACCACCGCGTCCGCCCCGGTCACCGCCTCGGCGGCACCGGCGTGAATGCTCACGCCGTGTTGCTCGGCTGCCGCGGTGGCCGCGGGCACCGGATCGAAGCCGCGCACGGTGTGCCCGGCGGCGACCAGGTTTGCCGACATCGGCCCACCCATCCGGCCCAAGCCGAGAAACGCGACGATTGCCATATGTACTCCTCAGTGGCCCTGGTGATCCCAGATGGGCGGGTTACTGGCCGGACCGGACGCGGGCCGCCTCGGCCCGGCCGATCACCAGCCGCATGATCTCGTTGGTGCCCTCCAGGATGCGGTGCACGCGAAGATCCCGGACGATTTTCTCCAGACCGTACTCACGCAGATATCCGTATCCGCCGTGCAGTTGCAGCGCCTGGTCGGCGACCTCGAAGCAGGCGTCGGTGACATAGCGCTTGGCCATCGCGCACAACTCCACCTTGTCTGCTGCGTTGGTATCGAGCGCGGTTGCCGCCCGCCACAGCAGCAGCCGTGAGGTCTCCAGTGCGGTGGCCATGTCGGCAAGGGTGAACCGGATCGTCGGTTCGTCGAGCAGGGCCTTTC
The DNA here is from genome assembly GCF_002101585.1 of Mycolicibacter engbaekii. Lineage (GTDB taxonomy): Bacteria > Actinomycetota > Actinomycetes > Mycobacteriales > Mycobacteriaceae > Mycobacterium > Mycobacterium engbaekii. The sequence continues at coordinate 270,201 of NZ_LQOT01000069.1, forward strand.
CGAAGGCCTGCCGGTCGGCGAGGTAGCTGCCGGTCTTGTCGAACGCGGCCTGGCCGCCACCCATTGAACAGGCCGCAATGTTGATCCGGCCGCCGTTGAGTCCGTTCATCGCGATCGAGAAGCCGGTGCCCTCCCCGTCGGGGCCGCCCAGCATGGCCTCGGCGGGAACCCGCACCCCGTCGAAGACGACTTGGGCGGTCGGTTGGGAATTCCAGCCCATCTTCTGCTCGGCCGCACCGAAACTCAGTCCGGGAGTTCCCTTTTCGACGATGAACGTCGAGATCCCGCGAGGACTGTCGTCCCCGGTTCGGGCCATCACCACATACACGTCGGAGACGCCGGCGCCGGAGATGAACTGCTTGACGCCGTCGAGCACATAGTCGCCGCCCTGGCGCACCGCGCGGGTACTGAGCGCGCTGGCGTCCGAGCCCGCGCCCGGCTCGGTCAGGCAGTAGCTGGCGACGGCGTCCATCGACGCCAGTGCGGGCACCCATGATTTGCGCTGATCCTCGGTGCCGTAGCTGTCGATCATCCAGGCGCACATGTTGTGGATCGACAGATAGGCGGCGATCACCGGGTCGGCGATCGCCAGTTGTTCGAAGATGCGGACGCCGTCGAGGCGGCGCAGCCCGGAGCCGCCGGCGTCCTCGCGGCAGTAGATCGCCGCCATCCCCAGCTCCGCGGCTTCCTTCATCACGTCGACCGGAAAGTGGTGGGTGGCATCCCATTCCAGCGCGTACGGGGCCAGGCGCTTGCCGGCGAACGCCGCCGCGGTGTCGACGATCACCCGTTCTTCGTCATTCAAGGTCGTGTCCATTGCCCGGCCCTAGTCCATGGTGGGGATGTGGAACTGGGCACCGTCTTTGATGCCCGACGGCCAGCGCTGGGTGACGGTCTTGACCTTGGTGTAGAAGGTGATGGACGCGGTCCCGTGCTGGTTGAGATCGCCGAAACCGGACCGCTTCCAGCCGCCGAAGGTGTGGTAGGCCACCGGCACGGGAATCGGCACGTTGACCCCGACCATGCCGACCTGCACCCGGGAGGTGAAGTCGCGGGCGGTGTCGCCGTCGCGGGTGAAGATCGCCACCCCGTTGCCGTACTCGTGCTCCGACGGCAACGCCAGCGCCTCCTCGTAGTCCGCGGCCCGGACGATGCACAGCACCGGACCGAAGATCTCGTCGGTGTAGATCGACATGTCGGTGCCGACGTGGTCGAACAGCGTCGGCCCGGCGAAGAAGCCGTCCGTCAGATTCGCGTCGCCGAACTGCAGGTCGTCGCTGCCGCGGGTGCGGCCGTCCACCACGAGCTCGGCGCCGGCGGCCACGCCCTGGGCGATGTAGTCGTTGACCCGGTCGAGGGCGGCGCGGGTGACCAGCGGACCGTAGTCGGCCTTGGGGTCCAGGCTGTGTCCGACCCGCAGGTTGTTGATCCGCTCCACCAGCCGGGACCGCAGCCGCTCGGCGGTCTGTTCGCCGACCGGCACCGCCACGGAGATCGCCATGCAGCGTTCACCGGCGCTGCCATAGCCCGCGCCGATGAGGGCATCGACGGCTTGGTCGAGGTCGGCGTCGGGCATCACGATCATGTGGTTCTTGGCCCCGCCGAAGCATTGCGCGCGCTTGCCGTTGGCGGTCGCCGTCGAGTAGATGTACTGCGCGATGTCGGAGCTGCCGACGAAACCGATCGCGGCGATGTCGCGGTGGTGCAGCAGGGCGTCGACGGCCTCCTTGTCGCCGTGCACCACCTGCAGCACCCCCGGCGGCAGCCCGGCCTCGACGAAAAGCTCGGCCAGCCGCACCGGCACCGACGGGTCACGCTCGGACGGCTTGAGGATGAAGGCGTTTCCACAGGCCAGGGCCGGCCCGGCCTGCCACAGCGGGATCATCGCGGGGAAGTTGAACGGGGTGATGCCGGCGACCACGCCCAGCGGCTGGCGCAGCGAGAACACGTCGATACCCGGTCCGGCGCCCTCGGTGTGTTCGCCCTTGAGCAGGTGCGGGATGCCGACACAGAACTCGATGACCTCGATGCCGCGCTGGATGTCGCCGCGGGCGTCCTCGAGGGTCTTGCCGTGCTCGCGGGAGAGCAGCTCGGCCAGTTCGTCGACGTGGGTGTTGACCAGGTCGATGAAGCGCATCATCACCCGGGCGCGGCGTTGCGGGTTGTAGGCGGCCCAACCGCGCTGGGCCGCCGCGGCGGAGGCGACTGCGGCGTCGACGTCGGCGGCGTTGGCCAGCGGCAAGGTGGCCTGCACGGCCCCGGTGTTGGGATCGAAGACGTCGGTGGTGCGCTGCGATGTGCCTGCGCTTCGGCGGCCGTCGATGAAGTGCGGTATCTGAGTGCTCATGCGCCATCCCGTGGAAGTGGTGGAGGGGCTCGATAGGCCCGACACGAGAATACTAGGACATCCTAGTATTTGCGAGGGGTCGGGGAGGCGGCTCGGTGCGGCCCGCGCCGAAGCCGGCCGCCGGACAATTCCGGCAGCCGGGCAACAGCATCGGCTCGGGGCCGAATTCACCGCTGAAAAATTCGCCGATCCACTAGTCTGGCAATTAGCGGCCCGACGAGCGCGAAGGAAAACGATATGCGGCGACTGGGGGTTATTCGCGCAACGGTGCTGGCGGTCCTTTCGAGCATGGCCCTGGCGGCCGGAGCGCCGGTGGCCGGGGCGGAGCCCGAGTCGGCGGGCGGCTATCTCGCGGTGCCCGCGGCGATTGCGGGTCAGAGCCCGGATCGGTTGGGTGTCTGGGAAGTTCAGTACCAGCGCCTCGTCGGCGGCGATGCGAACGTGGCGGAGGCGATCAATGCCGTGATCGATGCGGAGGCGCGCGGACAGGTAGCGACCTACGAGCCGAGTGCTACCAAGACGATGCCTTGGTCATTCAATTCGACCGGGACTCTGTCATTTCGCCCGATCACCGTTTCTGCGCTTTTTCTCGGCGAATACAACACCGAAATGCCGAATATGCCGTTTCATGCGGTGGCGACCCGGGTGTTTGACACACGCAGCGGAATCCTGATCACGTGGGACAACTTGTTCCTCGACAAGTCGGCCGGCCTGGCCCGGCTGGCCGAGGAGACCAAACAGATCCTGCCGACCCAGTACGCGCCGCCCCGGCAGGGCCCGTGGCAGTTCGGCAACGAGGTGGCGCCGATCGACCTCAACTTCAAATACTGGATCCCGACCGCCGACGGCATCGAGCTGCACTTCCCGGACTATCAGTTCGGCCGGGGGCTTCCGGTGATCACCGTGCCCTGGCCCCGGGTGGCCGAACTGATAGCCCCGGAATTCGCCGCGATCACCGGGTAGGTTGCGCCACCCGTGGGGTGAAGCTGCCGTGGAAGGTGAGCGGCAGGTGATGCCGTAGCCGGCCGGTGTAGACCGGTCCGGTGTCGATGTTCTTGGCATCGAGCACCGCCAGGCCCGCGCGGTTGCTGACCCCGTCCTGGGTGGCCACCAGCAACCAGCCGTCGTCCTCGTCGGTACCGCCGGGCCGGGCGGCGAAGACCGCTTCGTGCGGCTGGTGGCCATAGGGGAACTGGTGGGTGACCACCGTGCCGGTGGTGTTGTCGATCTTGGCCACCGCGTTGGGGTAGTCGCTGCCGTCGGCGTCCGCGGACAGATAGGTGTAGCGGTTCGGCCGGCTGGTCTTGGTGATGTTGAAGGACGGGAACTCGCCGCGAAGATCACTCACCGGCTCGTGAATCACCTTGTCGGTTTTGGTGATCCGCAGCCGCAGCAAGGTCCCGCCGTAAGAGCCGATGTCGCTGGCCCGGTCGGTGCTCAAGCTGGAGAGCTGCCCGTTGAGCTGTTCCCACGTCGAGTCGTAGTTCACCAGCTCCACCACGGTGTCGGTGCCGTCCTCGTAGGAGTTGGCCAGGTGCAGGTGCAGCAGCGGGTCGGTGTAGAGCACCCGTGGCTTGCCGCCGTCGCGCGGCACCAGACCGATCAGGGTGCCTCGTGACGCGTCGTACTCGATGGCATCGATGAAGTTACGCAGCCCGAATGCGGCGCCCATCATCTTCGATGTCGGGAAGACCAGCGGTGGAATCACGAAGACCATGTGCTTGCTGGTCAGGCCGACGTCGTGGTTGAACATCGCCAGCGGCAGATCGAGCTGGCCGAGTCGGTGCAACTTGCCCGCGCGGTCCACGCGGTAGCAGATCAGCTTCGGGAACGGCACCATGGCCAGGCCGAAGTTGAACATCTCCTTGGTGTCGGGGTCCCACTTGGGATGCGCGGAGAACGCGCCGAGCCATTTCAGCGCACCCCCGAAGTCGTGAATGCCGACGGTGTCGAGGGTGTCGGGGTCGATCTCGGTGGGCGGGCCGCCCTCCCACAGCGCCAGCAGCTTGCCGGCGTGCATCACCACGCCGGTGTTGGCCACGTTGGCCGGGAACCGCAGTGCGTTGGTGAGCACGCCGCCGGGACGCATGGTCCCCAGCGCGCGATAGGGCGCTCCCCGCGAGGTCAGCGATTTGCGGTAGTGCTTGGTTCGCACATACCTGTTGCGGTAATGCACCGATCCGTCGGCCATGGAGAACATCGACAGCATGCCGTCGCCGTCGAACAGGTGACCCAGCGCCTGCCCGCCGGCGTCGAGCTTGCCAGAGCCGTTGCGGTACAGCGTTCCTTGCAGGTCCTCCGGGATCGCGCCGTCGAAATCATCGATGGTGTAGTCATATTCGTCATAGAGCGGGGTGTAGGCGGCGAAGTCGGCACCGGCAGTGTCGGGGTTGGTCACAAGCGGTCCTATCTGTTGGAGTGGCTCGCGGCGGGATGGACCCGCAGCGTGCAGGACAGTCCGGGCAGATGCGGGTCGAACTCCAAGGGCATCGCCGAGTCTTTGTCGAACAACTTCTCGCAGGCTGCTTTGCATGCCATCAGGCATGAATGCTCCTGCGCCACGCCCGCCTCGGTGGCGGTGTGCATGGCGCATTCGGGGATTTCATACACCAGGGTGCCGTCGGGCTCGACACCGGTCCGTCTGATCGGCCCGACCAGGAACGTCGCCACCGAGACGCCGGCGTCCATCACAGGGGGATACAGGGCGCGCGGAACCAGGGTGACCGTGCCGAATGCCGGCAGCAGGAAGCGCAGCCAACTGCGCAATCTGGCTGCCACGGTGTCGGAGACCAGCCGCTCGACATCGTCTCGTGGCAGTTTCTTCACCAAACCGGAGATGGCCCATTCCAGTTCGCGGACGAACTGTCCGTAGCGGCGCCGCCAGGATTCGCGGGCAGAAAGCCGGGCCCCCGGCGCCACCCGCCTGGTGATCACCGACTCCCACTCGGCGTCCACCACCGCGCGGTCGTCGGCGAGCTCGCGCAGCACCGGCAGCAGCACCGTCTCCGGGATGTCGCCCACCCGGCCCAGCATGGAGCGCATGATCAGGTCGTCACGCAGCTCGCTGATTCTGTTGCTCATGGCAGCTCCACTTTCTCGGGTTTGCACTGAACGGTGTCATCGGGTGGCCGGCCGAGAGCGTCGGCCTCGGCGGGGGCCGTTGCGGGCATCTGTCGTCTCCTTGTCAGTTCCAGGGAATGCCCTGGCGGTGTGGTTCGGATTGCGGCGGCATGACCGGACCGCCGTAGGGCAGTGGAATGGTGTGCGGGCCGATGGGGGTGGGATCGGTGCGGCGCAGCGGATCCCAGCCCGGCGGCGGGCCGGCGGTGTCGTCACCGGGTGGGCGGGGCGCGTTGCGGGCACCGCGGATCAGCAGTCCGGGGTCGTCGTTGAGGCAGTAGGTGTGCAGGTAGGGCTCCGGGTAATTCGGGATGAACGGCACATCGCGGGGGTGCGGGTAGTCGCAGATGTAGCGGGGGTAGATGTCGGCGATCGCCCAGATGCCGCCGCCGTGCATCAGGCTGGCGACGCCGTCGAGCAGGGGCGGGCGATCGTCGCGGAACAACTGTTGCAGTGCGGGAACGCGGACGTAGGACAGTTGCGCGACGGTGGTCAGGTTGCCCAGCAACTGCACCATGGTCTCGGAGTTGTCGGCGATCACCCGGTCGATCGTGGCGAGCGTATTCGGGGTGTCTTCGAGCAGGCGCCGCATGCCGGCATCCTTGGCGCTGACTCCGGCCAAAGTACTGCCGAGATTGGCCGCGATAGAACGTATTCCGTCCGACCCCTCATCGAAGATCCGGAAGGCCGGGCGGCTGCTGCGCAGCAGTGTCACGGTTTGCGGCAGCACTCCGTCCAGCGTGGAGATGAGCAGCTGGCCGCCGCTGAGCAACTCGCGCAGCTTCTGCGGTCCCTGCTCGCTGACCCCGAGCTCACCGAGGACCGCGTGGAGCTGAACCGGATCGGTCTGTGCCAGCAGTCCGTCGACATTGTTCAGCAGCCGCCAGATCGGAATCGGGGTACTGGTGTCGGATCGGCCGATCACGGTGCCGTCGGTGAGCAACGGGCCGGTGGACTCGGCCGGTTCGAGATTGAGGTACTGCTCGCCGGCCGGCGACAACCCGGACACCCGGGCCACCATGCCCTCGCGCGGGATCCGGGCGTGTGCGTCGATACGGGCGACGGCGCGCACGCCGTCACCGGTGAAGTCCACCGAGGCCACCCGGCCGATCGGAACCCCCCGCAGGGTGACGTCCTGGTTGGCCAGCAGGCCGCCGGATTCGTCGAGGTCCACCGTCACCGTCATCTGGTCGGCGAAGGGGTTGTCGCGCAAGGCGCCGAAGAGCAGATAGGCGACGCCGACGACCACCAGGCCGACCTGTGCGATGCCCGATATGAGCAGCCGGTGCGCCACACCGGTGCGCACCGCCCGCAGAACCAGCGCGGCGATCAGTTCGACGGGCTTCATTGCGGCGGCCCCCAGATCCGGCCCCGGTCGGTGCCCCAGACCCGATCGCCCAACTGGGTGATGACGTAGCGCAACGAGCCGACCAGGTTGTCCCAGTCGGCCCACTTGGGGCCGTGGAACTCCGGATCGCCCAGATGGTTCTTGTCCGCGATGTGGCCGAGCGCCAACTGCTGCAGGTCGACGTCGGAGTGCGCCGCGTTGGCACTGAACAGCTTCAGCACCGGAGGCAGGATTCGCACCATGTTGTCCAAACTCACGCCGGGGTCCAGCGCCGTCTCGTTGAACACGCGGGAAAGTTCGTCGACATCGTGGATCAGGCTGCGGGTGTCGACGCCGGCAATGGACGGGAATCGTTGCAGCTGGCCGGTGATCGCCCCCATCTGGTCCACCAGATCGACGATGGTGGAGGTCTGGCCGGCGAGCACGCCCAACGCCGGCGCCGACGAACCCAGCACGTCGTTGATCGACTGCCGCCGGCTGTGGAGGATGTCGGCCAGCGCTGTGGTCTGCTGCATCACCCCGCGAAGATCGTCGGTGCGCTCCGACATGGTGGTCACCAGCGCACGCGATTCACCGATCATGGCGGCCAGGCCGTCACCGTCATGACCGACCGCGTCGCCCACGCCGTTGAGAACCCTGGTCAGGTTGCCGATCACGCCGCCGTTGACCAGCATCGAGGTCGAGGCCAGGACTTCCTCGACGGTGGCCGCGGCCTGGGTCGCGGAGATCGGGATGGTGTCGCCATCGTGCAGCAGCGCCGCACCGGCTGCCGTCGGCGGCTGCGTGAGCGCGACGAAGATGTCGCCCAGTGGAGTGGCCGACCGCAGTTCGGCGGTGGTCCCCACCGGCAACCGGACGTCGGCGAGAATCCGCATATCGACCACGGCGGTGTAATCCCTGGCCGCCATCGACACCACCTCGCCGACATCGGCGCCGCCGAGCCGGATCTTGGCCCGATCCGGCAGGTTCAGTGCGTTGGAGAACACCGCGTTCAGGTGATAGCTGTCGCCGCCGATGCCGGGGGCGGGCAGGGGCAGCTGTTCCACCCCGACCGAACAGCCGGCGAGCGCCATGCTCGCGGCCAGGGGCAGCGCCGCCAGAATCCGCCGGGTCATTGCCCCAACCTCGTCATCGCCTCAAGGACGGATGTGACCCCGAAATCGGGTCCGAGATCGCGGATCGTGCCGGTGCGGCAACCCAATTGCCGCAGACCCAGGATGTTGCAGACCTCTTTGGTCATCGAGCTGTCGAAGAACACCGAATCGAAGTGCGCAGCCACCCGCAACATGCCGTTGTCGGTGTCCATCGCATTGACCACGTTGTCGATCGCCAGCGGAGCGACGTCGAAGACCTCCGCCAGTTCGCGGCGATAGTCCGCCAGGGCTGTGGTCAGGGCGCTGCTGCTGCGCAGGGTTGCCATCAGGTTCTCGCCGTTGTCGGACAGCAGCGTGTTGAGCTGGCCGAGCACCTGGTTGAGCGAGCGGCCGGTGTCTCCGTTGCCGACGCCCTGCTGGGCTGCGATGGCGCTGAGCTGGCGGATGTCGGCGCCGAACGCGCGCACCACGTCCTGGTTTCGCGCCGCGGCGTCGGTCAGCCGGCTCAGGTTCGTGACGATGGTGGTGATGTTCTGGCGGGTCGCCTGCCCCTCGTCGTCCCCGGTCCGCAGCGCCGTCGAGAGCTGGCCGAGTGCATCCTTGATCTGCTGACCGCTGGTGGTGGTGATCTTCGATGTCGCGGTGAGGATGTCGGCCATCGGCCCGCCGCCGTGGCCGTCGCCGCCGAGCGCGGTGCCGAGCTTGTCGACCATCTTGAGCACCCGGTCGAACTCGATCGGCGTCTTGGTGCGGTCCAGGCCCAGTACGGCGCCGTCGGGCAGGACGGGCCCGCCGGCGTAGGGCGGGGTCAGTTCGACGTGGCGGTCGGTGAGGATCGAGGTACCCACCGTCACCGCCTGGACGTCGGCGGGTAGGGCGACCTTCGAGTCCACTTCGAGGACGACATCGACGTAGCTGCTGCGCGGCGTGATCGAGGCGACGCGGCCCACCGGCATGCCGAGCACCGCCACGGTGTTGCCGGTGTAGAGGCCGATCACGTTGTCGAACCGGGCGGTGATGGTGCGCTGTCCGGAGCTCGCCGCGGACCGCAGCGTATATCCGGCACCGAGCACCGCGGCTGCGGCCAGCACGATGACGGCGACGACGAGGGCCCGTTTGGTCATTCGCAGTCCTTGAAGTACTGGTAGCGCTCCGGCCAGCGGAATTGCTCGGCCCGGCCGCTGATCGCGCACATCCAGGAATCCACCAGCAGACCACCGGGCAGTGCGAAGTCCAGAAACGGACCGGAACCGGTGGCGTTGGCCACGTTTCGCATGGCCACCGGCATCACCTGGAACAGGTTGCGCAACAGTTCGTCGTGGTCGCCCAGCATCGCGGTGGCCTGACGGATGTCACTGAGCAGCCGGTCGAGCTGGGCGTGGTCGCCGACGGTGATGTCGCGGGCGGTGGCGACCAGTGTGGTGGCGGCGTCCATCAGCCGCAGCACCGCGTCGCGGCGCGCCGTCACCTCGCCGAACAGCTGATGACCCTGATCGACCAGGGCGGCGAGATCGGCCTGCTGGCCGCCGAGGATCTCGGCGATCTCGGCGGTGCTGCGCAGCAGCCCGGCGATCTGGTCGCGGCGGTCGGCGATGACCCGCGACAGGTTCTGCACGTTGGTCAGGGCGTCGGGCAGGATAGCGGGCAGGTCACGCAGCTGGGTCGAGACCGCCTGCATGGATTGGGCGAATCGCTGCGCGTCGACATCCTCGAAGGTGTTGGTCGAGTCCTGCAACAGTCGCTGCAGATCGTAGGGGACGTCGGTGTGCGCCAGGGTGATTCGCCGGCCTTCGAGTTCACCGTCACCGGCGGGCTTGAGCTCGACGTAGCGAGCGCCCAGCACGGTGGTCAGCTTGATGGCAGCCCGGGTCTGCGAACCCAGCACCACGTCGCGGCGAATCTTCATCGAGACCAGCACGTGAGCGCCGGCCAGCGCGGTGTCCTCGACGGTGCCGACCGGGACGCCGGCGATGCTCACCTCATCGCCCGGCCGGATGCTGGCTGCCTGGAGAAACTCCGCGTAATACGTTGTCTTGCCGAGGTTCAGCGTGGTCAGCAGCGTGGTCGCGGCGATCACCGCCGTCAGGGTCAGCACGGCGATGGTGCCCAGCCAGGCCTGGTTGCGGTCCTCGAGGACCGGTTTGCGTGTGCGCGGTGCTCCCATGGTCCTCACCTGCACTGCGCCGAGTACTTGCGCCAACCGCCCGGGGTTGCGGCGTTGATGATGCTGGGCACGATCGGTTTGAGGAAGTTGAACAAGGTGAAGTTGAAGTCGCAGGCCTGGGCGCTCATAGCGGTGCTGTCGCCGGTGATTCGGGCCAGGCCCTTGAAGACCGCGGGAAGATTGGCGCCCATGGTGGCCCACTGGTCCTGTCGCGCGATCATGGTCGCCAGGAGGCCTGGCTCGCGGTTGAGGGTGTCCTCCAGGTCGGGGCGCACCGCGGTGAGAATCCCGGAGAGCCGTCCCACCACCGTGGAGATGGAACCCATCGCGGTGATCAGTTCGTCGCGGTGGACATTGAGGCCGGCCACGACGGCGCGGACCTGCGACAGCGTGGTCTGCAGAGCTGTGCCCTGATCGGCCAGGTTCTGGGTGACCGCGGTGAGGCTGGTGATCAGCTGGCCCAGCAGGTCATCGGGGCCGGCCAGGGATTTCGCCAGGCGGGAGGTTTCGCCGACCAGTACCGCGAGCGAACTCGAGTCGCCCTGGAGCGCTTTGATCAGCGCATTGGACAGGTTTCCCCGGTTGTCCGGGTCCAACAGGGTGAACAGCGGTTCGAAACCGTTGAGCAGGTGGGTGACGTCGAACGACGGCTCGGTGCGCTCCATCGGGATGGTGGCACCGTCGGGAAGCTTGTCCGGGTGCCCGAAATCCGCCAGGGTCAAACCGATGTAGCGCTGTCCGATGATGTTCTGGTAGACGACCGAGGCCATGGTGTCGCCGTACACGGGCTGGTTGCGCTGGATGCGGAATCGCACCCTGGCGTGGTCGCCGTCGAGGTCCACCGCGTCTACCCGGCCGACCCGGACCCCGGCCATGCGGACATCCGATCCGGGCCGTAGCCCCGTGACGTCGCTGAACAGCGCGGTGTAGGTGTTGGTCGGGCCGGCCACGTCGCGGCGCAGGGTGACCAGGATGGTCCCGGTGAGCGAGATGCACATAACCAGGAACAGGGTCAGCAAGACCAGCTGGCGGCGGTGGGCGGTCATGGCGTGCCGCCCGGGGTGAAAGTGGGCTCCGGCGAGGCGCTTCCGGCCGGCCCCAGCAGGACCCGGTCGGCGGCGTTGGCGGGTTCGGGCAGGGTGATGCCAGGTGGCGGAACATACGAGCGTGGGTCGGGAATCCCGTGGGTGTCGACGACGGGTGTCGTCTCGGGTGCGGTCTCGCAGCTGGGGCCGCGCAGCTCGCCGTAGACCGGACAGTCGCTGCGGGTGTAAAGGCGCAGCGGGGCCAGCGCCACCGCCAGCTTGAAGCTGAAGCTGAGTTTGGTGCCGGTGCGGGTCCACAGCTCGTCGAAGAACGTGTCGACCAGGTTGTTGATGCCCAGTGCGATCGCCGGGAACTTCGCCGAGCTGTCGGCCAGCACACCGACCACCGGCGTCATCTGGGTGCCGATGGCCACCAATTCGTCGGTGTGGTTGTCCATGGCGGTGCGCATGGTGCCGACGGTGTCCTGCGCCCCGGTGAGCAGGTTCTGCAGTGCCGCCTGTTTTTCGGCGACGGTGCGCATGGGCACTACGGCATGGTGCAGCGCATCGACCAAGTCGGGCGCGGTGCCGCGCAGCGCGGCGATGGCTGACTCCCAGGTCTTCAGCGTCGACGGTGCACTGTCGTCGGCGCTGAGCTCGTTCATCTCGGCGACGATCCGGTTGAGGCCCTGGGCGGCCGAGCTCAGCGCCGGTCCCTGGCCGGCGGTGGCGTCCGCCAGCACCCGGATCAGGCCGAGGGTGTGCTCGTTGCCGGGACGGGTGACGGCGGTGACCAGATCACGCAGTTTGGCCAGGGTGTTCTGGAACAACTGGGTGGGCAGGGTGCGGTCCTCGGTGACGACGTCGCCGTTTTTCACCACCGCCGCCGGCCCGTTGTCGACGAGCTGGACCGTGGACACCGCAAAGGCGTTGCTGGGGACGATGCGTGCGGTCACGGTGTTCGGAATACCGCGTGCGCGATCGGGTTTGAGGTCTATATGCACCACGTTCGGTTCCTGGTCCGTGGCCGGTATCACGGTGCGGACCGCGCCGACCAGCACGCCGCGGAACTTCACATCGGATTTGGGGGGCAGGCCGTCTCCGACGCTGGACAGCACCGCGATGATCTGCACCCGCGGGTCCAGCTTGCCCGCCGACTTCTCCAGCAGCAGCCAGCCGGTCAGCGCGCAGATCAGGAGGAAGGCCACGCCGCTGCCCACCAAGGCCGGGGTGGAGGGACCCCGGCCGTCGAAGTCGAAACGGTTCGGCATCTATCCGCCCAGCCGTCCGCCGGCGTCGATGCCCCAAAACGCCATGGTCAGAAGCATGTTGACGCAGACCATGATGGTGATGCTCGCGCGCATGGCCCGCCCCGCGGCGATGCCGACACCGCGCGGCCCGCCGGCGGCGTAGAAGCCGTAGTAACACTGCAGGGTGGACATGATGGCGACGAATATGGCGACCTTGATCACCGCGAAAACCATGTCGCGCGCGGCCAGCATCAGCCCGAAGTAGTGCAGGTAGGTCCCCGAGGCCTGGCCGCTGACCATGAAGATCACGAACTGGCACACCAGGAAGTTCAGGCACAGGCAGACCACGAACAGGGGAACGACGGCCAGTGCCGACGCGAGCACCCGGGTGGTCACCAGATAGGGGATGGGGCGAATGGCCAGCGACTCCAGCGCGTCGATCTCCTCGGAGATGCGCATGGCGCCCAGTTGTGCGGTGAAGCGACAGCCCGCCTGGATGGCGAAACTCAGTGCGGCCATCATCGGTGCGATCTCGCGCACGGTCGCCAGCGCGGTGATCAACCCGGTGGCCGGTCCCAGGCCGAGCAGGTTGAGGGCGTTGTAGCCCTCGATCGCCACCACCGCGCCGCCGGCGGCGCCGTTGAGCAACACCACCCCGGCGGTGCCGCCGCCGACGACGATGGACCCGTTACCCCATGTCACATCCGAGAGCAGCCGGAAGAACTCCCGCGGGTAGCGCCGCAGCACCAGCGGGATACCGGCCAGCGTCCGGAAGAAGAACACCACCATGTGTCCGATCCGGGCCGCTTGGTCGACCGGCACGTTCGCGGCGGCGAGCACGGGGCGCGCACCGGGGGGCAGGAAAGTGGTGGCCGCCATGATCAGAAACTGGTCTTCGGGAACAGCACCAGATACATCTGGCTCATCAGGACATTGGTCAGCAGCAGCAGCAGGATCGACTGCACCACGGCCGCGTTCACCGAGTTCGCCACTCCCGCTGGACCGCCGCGGGTGTCCAGTCCCTTGTAACTGGAGATGATTGCGACGATGACGCCGAACACGACGGCCTTGAGCAGGGTCAGGATCAGGTCGTCGACGGTCGCGAACGACGAGAACGTCGAGGTGTAGCTGCCCGGGGTACCGCCTTGCAGCGTCACGGTGAACGCGTAGCCGGCCAGAAAGCCGATGAAGCAGGTGAAGCCGGTGAGGGCGACGGCGACCACCACGCTGGCCACCAGCCGGGGCACCACCAGACGCCGGATCACCGAGACGCCCATGACCTCCATGGCGTCGGTTTCCTCGCGGATGGCCCGGGACCCGAGATCGGCCCCGGTGGCCGATCCCACCGCGGCGGCCATCAGCACCGCCGCCACCAGTGGAGCGCCCTGCCGGATGACGGCCAGGCCGTTGGCGGCGCCGGCCAGCGATGTCGCGCCGAGTTGCCCTGCGAGCAAGCTGAATTGAATCGCCAGGGTGACGCTCAGCGGTACGGCGACGAACATCGTCGGCACGATTGCGGTGCGGGCCATGAAGGTGGCCTGTTCGACGAATTCGGTGAACGGGAAGCGGCCACGGGCGATGTCGATGAGCAGGTACTGGACGGTTCGTACCGCCAGCACGCATTGGCCGCCCACCGTACGCAGCGCGGTGACCGGGTGCCGGCGCAGGTAGTCCTGCGACCAGCGCCCGATCGCCCGGGTCGCCGGGTTGGGCGCGTCATCGAGCTCCGGAGCCTGCACCGTCCTCGGCCGCCCGTCAGTCCCGGTCGAAGACCAGACAGAGCCGTTTGAGGCCGCGCAACATGAAGCTCGGCTCATAGGTGAAGTCGTTGTCGTCGGCGAACCTGACGGCCTTGAAGCGCTGGGCCAGCTCGACGAACGCGATGCTCGCCTCGAGCCGGACCAGCGGAGCTCCCAGGCAGGCGTGGATGCCCTGGCCCAGCGCCAGGTGAGCCCGGGCGTTGTCGCGCTCGGGGTTGAACTCGTCGGCCCGGTCGAATCGCTCCTCGTCGCGGTTGGCCGAGGCGAAGGCCAGTACCACCAGTGCGCCTGCCGGAATGGTGTAGCCGCCCAGGGTGGTCTCGGCGGTGGTGATCCGGAACATGCTCTGCACCGGCGTCATGTACCGCAGGGCTTCCTCGGTGAACGCCTCGACGCGCTCGGTGGGGTTCTCCCGCAGCCAATCCCACCACTTGGGCTGCTGTGCCGCCATGTGCAGCGTGCTGGTCAGCAACTTGGTGGTGGTCTCGTTCCCGGCGATCAGCAGCTGCTGGATGATGCTCAGGCACGCGCCGGTGCTCAGCGGTTCGTCGCCGTTGTCGATGTCGGAGGCGTTCACCAGCCCGGTGATCAGGTCGCCGCGGGGGTTTGCCCGCCGATCGTCGAGTTCGGCGGCGAAGTAGCGCTGGTATTCCAGCAGACTGCGCGCCTGCTCCAACCGGCCGACGTCGTCGAGTTCGGCCCCGATGGTGGCGGCGAACTGATCCGACCACCGCTTGAAGTCGCCGATCCGCTCATCGGGGACGTTGAGGATGTGGGCGATGATCCGCAGTGGCAGGGGTGCGGCGAACGCGGGGATGAAGTCGACCGGCTCGCCGGCGGGCAGCTGGTCGGCGATCTCGGTGGCGATCCGGCGGATGGCCGGTTCCTGCTGGGCGATCAGGCGCGGGGTGAACGCCTTGGCCACCATGCGCCGGTAGTAGTGATGTTCGGGCGGGTCGGCGGTGAGCAGGGTCGGGACCGGCGGCCAGCCCTGCGCTTCGATCTCGGCGACCTGGGCGGCCACCGACTCCGGTGCGGGCATCTGCGGCAGACCGAATTTCGACGAGAACACCTCGTGGTTGGTCAGCGCTTCGGCCACCAACTCGCGCGAGGTGACGAACCACATGCCCCGGCTGGCCACGAAGTGCACCGGTGCCTCGGCGCGCAGCGACTCGTACCACGGATAGGGGCACTGCAGCGTCGCAGGCGCCAGGGGGTCGAAGTCGCTGACCGGGCATCGGGCTGCCGTGGTCTGCTCGGAAGTGGTGTCGCTCAACGCGGCCTCCAGGGAATTTGCATCACGCACTTGACTAATTGGTGCACCAATATAATAGTGAGCTGCGTCATACGCAAGGTTGTCGCCGGGGCGCAATCCCGGCGCGCGGGAAGTGGAGGACGGGTGGCTGGCGCAGCTCCGAAAGCAGTGGTGACCGGTGCGGGAAATGGCATCGGACGTGCGATTTCACGCCATCTGGCTGCGGCGGGAGCCGAGGTGGTCCTCGTCGACGTCGACGGGGATGCGGCGCAACGAGCCGCGGCGGAGGTCGGCGGTAAGGCTGTTGTCTGCGATGTCTCCGACGAACGGTCGGTGGCCGCATTGGCCGAGGCGATCGACGCGGTGGACATCCTGGTCAACAACGCCGGCATCTGGCGGTCGGCGACGCTGGACGACAGCACCACCGCCGAGATCGACGATGTGCTGGGCACCAACGTGCGCGGCACCTGGCTGGTCACTCGGGCGTTGGTGCCCAAATTCGGCGCCGACGGTGGCGCGATCGTCAACCTCGCCTCGGTGCTGGCCCACGTGGGTGCGGCCGGCCGGGGAATCTACCCGGCGTCCAAGGCGGCGGTGGTCGCGTTGACCAGGCAGATGGCCGTCGAGTACGCGCCGCGCAAGATCCGGGCCAACGCGATCGGTCCGGGCCTGGTGCTCACCGAGGGAACCGCCGGGGAGTTCGGCGATCCCGGACTGCAGGACGCCATCGGCGCGGCGATGCCGCTGGGCAGGCTCGGGACCCCCGAAGACATCGCCGCCGCGGTCGCCTTCCTGGCTTCACCGGCTGCCGGCTACATCACCGGCCAGGCGCTCTACGTCGACGGGGGTTGGGCGGTCAACGGCTCGGCTTTCATCGGCACCGCGGTCGAGCAGTATGTCACCCAGCTGGCCACGGCCGGCCAGTCGTAGGTTTGGAGAAGTGATGAGCGAGCGTGTGCAGGGTCCCGGCGGTCCGGGGGAGGCGCGTTCACCGGGACCGACGGTGCAGGAGCTGCTGGCAACCGACACCCGAGAGGTGCCCAAGCCGCTGCTGGAGGAGTCGTTTGAATTCCTCGGCTCCGAGGACATCGACAAGGCGCGCTACATCAGCGGCGACTTCCACCGGCTGGAAGTGGACAAGCTCTGGAAACGGGTGTGGCAGATGGCCTGCCGGGAAGAGGACATTCCCGAGCCGGGGGACTACGTCGTCTACGACGTCGCCGATATGTCGCTCATCGTGGTCCGCACCCCGGCCGGGGAGATCAAGGCCTACCACAACGCCTGCCTGCACCGCGGTCGCCGGCTTTGTGATGACTCCGGGCACGCCAACCAATTGCGTTGTCCGTTCCACGGGTTCACCTGGAGCCTGGAGGGAGCATTGACCGATGTTCCCTGCCGCTGGGACTTCCCGCATATCGACGACGCGAAATTCGGCTTGCCCGAAGCGCTGACCGCGACGTGGGCCGGGTTCGTGTTCGTCAATCCCGACCCCGGCGCGGTACCGCTGGAGCACTTCATCGGCGAGGCGGACCGGCATCTGGAGCCGTTCAAGTTGCAGGACCGCTTCAAGGCGGTGCATGTGGTCAAGGTTCTCGACTGCAACTGGAAGGTCGCGATGGAGGCCTTCATCGAGTCCTACCATGTGATCGCCACGCATCCGCAACTGCTGGAGTACCTCGGCGACTGCAACACCCAGTACGACATCTACCGCCGCAGCGACGGGTTGCCCGGATTCAACCGGATGATCACCGCGCAGGCCACCAGCAGTCCGCACCTGGGCGAGCCGCTGGAGCCCCAGGACGTGCTGGAGGCGATGTTCCGCGACTTCTACCCCGAAGGTGTCGGGAGCTTCACGGTGCCGGAGGGGCAAGAGGCCCGGCCGGTGGTCGCCGAAGCGATGCGCGCACAGCTGGCGGAGGCCACCGGGGCGGATCTGTCCGATGTCAGCGACAGCGAGATCCTGGACGCCATAGAGTATTTCGTGTTCCCGAACCTGGCACCGTGGGCCGGGGTGGGCGCGCCGTTGACCTACCGGTTCCGGCCCTACGGCAACGACCCCGACCGCTGCATCTTCGATGTGATGATGCTGGTGCCCCTGCCGGCCGGTGTGCCCAAGCCCAAGGCGGCTCCGCCGCACGTGCTGGGCCCCGACGAGGACTTCGCCGCCGCACCGGAGCTGGGCGGGTTGTGCGCGGTGCTCAATCAGGACCTGACCAACCTGGGCTGGGTGCAGCGGGGGCTCAAGTCGATGACCAAACCCGGTGTGACGCTGGCGAATTATCAGGAGAGCAGGATTCGGCAGTTCCACGCCGACCTCGACGCATACCTGGCCGCCGAGACGTAGCGGCCCGGCCGGCGGCTGGGGGAGTCAGGGCGCCGGGTGTAGCTGTCCGGTGATTGCCCAGCGCAGGCAGCGCCGCAGGATGGTGCGGAATTGCGGCACGGTCCAGCTGCCGCGGTCCACGCAGCCCAGGTCCTCGACGCCCAGATCGGCCAGATCGAAGCGGCCGCGGCAATGGCCCAGCGTGAAGTAGCAGACCGTGCCGGCGCCGTGCTGCTTGAGGTAGAGCACCGGGCGGGGCTCGTCGAGGTGGGTGTGTCCTTCGGCGAACCCGGTTGACTCGCCCACGAAACTGGTGTGCGCCAATACCTGCAAGGGCGGGTGCAGTTGGCTGATGTAGAGCTCGTCGGTCACGGTGAAGGACCCGATACCGGCGGTGAACGGATGATCGGCGACGGGCGTGACGGTGTAGGGGGCGATGGGGGGATGGCCGAGAAATCGGCTGCCCAGCAGCTGCGCCAGGTTTCCCGGAAGCGGCGGTGTGCAGAACAGGTGATCGGCATCGGCGGCCGCGGGGACGATGGAGGCGTTGGTGGCGTGCAGCGCCAGCCAGCGACCGCCCGCGGCGAGGAACTCCGCGAGCGCCGCGCGTTGCGCCTCCGACGGCATGACGTTGCAGGTGTAGGTGATCAGGGGCTCGTCCGGCCTGAGCCGGCCCAGCCCCTCGTAGTCCTGGTAGACCCGGGTGTGCACCTGGTCGTAGGCCGCCAGCTCGCCCAGCAGTTCCCGCCGGGCGTAGTCGAAGTCGTGCCATTGGCCGCCGCACACCAACGCGGCGCGGACGCGGCGATTCACCGGTCTTAGAACGCGAATCGGTTGGTGAAGGCGCCGTCGACGACCAGGTTGGTCCCGGTGATGTGCCCGGCTGCCGGCGAGGCCAGGAAGGTCACCGCGTTGGCGACGTCGTCGGCGGAGGCGAACTTGCCCAGCGCCGCGCCGGCCTTGGCGGCCTCGTAGAGCTCGGGCATGCCGGCCTTGATGTTCTCCCACACCCCGCCGTCGAAGTACACCGGTCCCGGCGACACCGCATTGACCCGAATGCCGTCGGCGCCCAAGGCTCTGGCCTGCGCCGCGGCATGCTGGAGCATGGCGGCCTTGAGCGCGCCGAAGCTGTTGGCGGTGGGCAGGATTCCGGCCTCCAGCGCCGATGTGCTGGCGATGGCGATGACCGAGGCCGAGTCGCTGGCCTGCAGATGCGGCAGCGCGGCCTCGATGAGGCCGACGAAGCTCATCAGGTCGGTGTGGAAGTTGTTCGCCCAGGCCGACGGTCCCTCGCCCACTGACGCCGAGGCATTGGCCACCACGATGTCCACACCGCCCAGCGCGTCGGCGCCGGCGCGCACGAAGGCGTCCACCGCCGCGGCGTCGCTGACGTCGGCCGCTTGGTGAAAGACCGTCCCGAGTTCGGACAGCTTGTCCGCCGCTGCGCCCAGCGCCTGTTCGTCGCGCGCGCAGATGCCCACCGAGGCGCCTTCTTTGAGCAATGTCGTTGCTGTGGCGAAGCCGATGCCACGGCTGCCGCCGGTGATGAGTGCGCGCTTGCCGGTGAGGCGGAGATCCATCACAGTGCTCCCTCGGTGGTACGGCTGTCCCGTAGCCCGACTGGCCGGACAGTATTGGCTGGTTAACCAATTAGTTTGTAACAGGCGTCACTGTCCGGGTCAATGGATTGCCCGCGCCGGCTGAGCGGAACGTCAGCGGCGGAAATACGCGGCCGCGTTTGCCATGATGGTCAGGTGAGCGACGCGCGAGTGAAACCTGGTCCGGGACGTCCTGCCGGAATCGACAGCGGCGACACCCGGCAGCGGGTAATCGACGCGGCGTGCCGGTGTTTCGCGCAGTACGGGTACGGCCCGGCGACCAACAGCCTGATCGCGGAATTGGCCGGGGTCACCGCCGGCGCCGTCTACTACCACTACGGGACCAAGAGCAAACTGTTCGACGCCGTGTGCGAGGACGTCTACGGCCGGATCATCGCCCGGTCTGCGGAAGTGGTGATGGCCCAGCCGCGGTCGGTGCAGGGGCTGCTGCGTGCGGTGCTCGGGGAGTCGATGCGGATCAACCACGAGTGGCCCACGCTGGCCGGCTTCGTGGCCACCGCGCCCATCGACGCGCGCCGTCACCCCGAGCTCACCGAGGCGTTCTCCAGGCAGGCGGTGGCCATGGCCGAGACCCTGGCCACCGCGGTGCGCAACGGCCAGGAGCATGGGCTGATCCCCGCGGACCGCGACCCCGTTGCGGTGGCGCACCTGATCGGCACCATTGTCGACGGATTCGCCCATGCGGCCGCGTCGACCACTCCGGCGGCCATGGACGAGATGACCGCGCTGATCGACTCGCTGCTGCTGGGCGCCGACGAGTAGGGCGCGGGCGGCCGCCAGGAGCGTTGACAGTGGATCGTGACCGGTGTTACAAATTAATTATCGAACTAACTAATAGGGAGGCGTCGTGACCGGTTCGATCGCCGACACCGGCGTGGCCAGCGCCACGTTGACCCGAATCTTCACCACTGCCACCCGGATCAAACTGTGCGACGAGAAGTTTCGGTCGTTGATCCTCACCGGACAGGTCAGTGCCCAGTACTACTCGCCGCGCGGCCAGGAGATCATCCCCGCGTCGATCGGGGCACTGCTGTCCCCGACCGACTACGTGGTCACCACCTACCGCGGTCTGCACGACCACCTGGCCAAGGGTGTGCCCATGCCGCAACTGTGGGCCGAGTTCATGGGCAAGGCCACCGGGACCTGCAAAGGCAAGGGCGGGCCGATGCACATCACCCATCCCGACTCCGGCCTGATGGTCACCACCGGGATCGTCGGCGGCGGCCTGCCCATCGCCGCCGGACTTGCACTGGCGGCCCAGCTGCGTGGCGAAGACCGGGTGACCGTGGTCAACTTCGGTGACGGCGCCACCAATATCGGAGCCTTCCACGAAGCCTGCAACCTGGCCGGACTGTGGAAGTTGCCGGTGGTGTTCTGTTGCCAGAACAATCGGTACGCCGAACACACCTCGTACGAGGACGGCACCAGCGTGGCCCGCATCGCCGACCGCGCCGCCGGTTACGGGATGCCCGGAGTCCGGGTGGACGGTAACGATCCACTCGCGATGTACGCGGCCGCCAAGGATGCGGTCGATCGGGCCCGGGCCGGCGAGGGGCCCACCCTGATCGAGGCGATGACCTTCCGGTTCTACGGACACCAGATGTCCGACAACAACGAGTACATGAAGCCCGGCGAGCTCGACGCCGCGCGCGCCGCCGACCCGGTGCTGGCCTTCCGGCAATGGCTGATCGACAACGAGATCCACAGCGTCGCCGAGATCGAGGCCATCGAGGCAGACGCCAAGGCCGAGATCGCCGCGGCGGTCGCGTTCGCCATGGAAAGCCCGGAGCCGGACCTGGCCGAGGGGTTGACCGACGTCTACGAGGAGGACTTGTCGTGACCGATTCCGGCACGCCTACCACGCCGATGTCGGGCTTCCAGGCGGTGTGCAGCGCGCTCGACGACGCACTGGGCCGCGACCCGTCGGTGCTGCTGCTCGGCGAGGACATCGCCGATCCCGGTGGCGGGGTGTTCAAGACCTCGGTCGGGCTGTCCACCAAGTATGGCGCCCACCGGGTGCGTGCCACCCCGATCAGTGAGCAGGCCATCGTGGGTGCGGCCATCGGGGCCGCTGTCGCGGGCATGCGTCCCGTCGCCGAGATCATGTTGATGGACTTCCTGGCGGTCTGCATGGACCAGTTGTCCAACCACGCCGCAAAGCTGCGCTACATGTCCGGGGGTCAGACCACCGTGCCGCTGACCATCCGCTGCGCCGCCGGCGCCGGGATGCAGTTCGGCGCACAGCATTCCGAGATGCTCGAAGCCTGGCTCACCCACATCCCGGGACTCAAAGTCGTGGTGCCCAGCAATCCCGCGGACGCCAAGGGACTGCTGACCGCGGCCATCTTCGACCCCGACCCGTGCGTGGTGGTCGAGCAGAGCCTGCTGTATTTCGGTCCGCCGCAACCTGTTCCGACCGGTCACCACGTGGTTCCGCTGGGGCGGGCCGCGACCGTACGACCGGGCACCGACATCACCCTGATCAGCTATGGCCGGCAGGTGCACGACGCGGTGGCCGCCGCCGAACAACTGGCGCAGGAGTCCATCGACGCCGAGGTGATCGACCTGCGGTCACTGGTTCCGCTCGACGAGAACGCGGTGCTGGAGTCGGTGGCCCGCACCCGCCACGCGGTGGTTATCCACGAAGCGGTGCGCCGCAGCGGATTCGGCGCCGAACTGGCCAGCCTGATCACCGAGAACCTCTTCGACGAGTTGGGCGCCCCGGTGCAGCGGGTAGCCGGAGCCAACACCCCCATCCCGTTCGCCAAGGTCCTCGAAGACGCCTTCGTGCCCAGCTGCGACGAGATCGTCGTGGCCGCCAGGTCAGCGCTGGCGCGATCACGGGCGTCGTTGCGGGGCAGGGGATAGCCGGTTGGTTCACGGGATTGCGCAGTGCGCCGAGCAGGATGCCGCCGGAGTGGCCCTGACCGACGGGACCACCCAGTGGACCTGGCCGCAGCTGAACTCGATTCTCAACCGGACTGTCAACTGGCTGACGTCGCGCAGTGTCGAACCCGGGCAGCGGGTCGCGGTGATGGCCGAGAACAGTTCACACGCTGCCCTGGCGCACCTGGCCGTCACCTACGCGGGGCTGTCCGCGGTACCGGTGAACTACCACCTGACCGCAGCCGAGACCGGCTACATCCTGCGCGACGCCGCGGTGCACACCGTGCTCTGTAGCGCCCGCACCGCCGCGACCGCGCGTGCCGCCGACCCCGGCGTGACGGTGGTGGCGTGGGGAAGTCCCGATGCCGACGGCGTCGAGGACTTCGACAGCGTGGTGCAACGACACGGCGACACCGAGCCGCCCAGCGACATCCGTCCGGCCAGGCCGCTGTACTACACCTCCGGAACCACCGGGCTGCCCAAAGGCGTGGAACTGCCCGAGCAGATGTTTCCGACCGGCGAGTCCATGATCGACCACGTGGACCGCGTTCGCGCCGCCCCGTTTCGGACCCCCGGTAAACACCTGATCGTGGCGCCCATGCACCACACCGGTCCCATCACCGGCGTGCGCGGGCTGGTGACCGGCAACCCGGTGGTGATCTTGCCGAAGTTCGACGCCGAGGCCGTTCTGGCGGCCATCGCCACGCACCGCATCGAGACGACGATGATGGTGCCCACACACTTTGCCCGGATGCTGGCACTGCCCAAAGAGATTCGGGACCGCTACGACATCAGCAGTCTGCGCAGCATCATCCACACCGGCGCCGCCTGCCCCGAGCACGTCAAGAGGGCGATGATCGAGTGGTTCGGGCCGGTGCTGGTGGAGGCCTACGGCTCCACCGAGGTCGGCACCGTGACCACGATCGCCTCCGCGGAATGGCTGGCCCACCCCGGATCGGTCGGCAAGGCGCTGCCCGGCATCGAGGTGACCATCCGCGGCGACGACGGCACAGTGCTGGCTACCGGAGAGTCCGGCCTGGTCTGCGTGCAGTGGACCACCGGCCACCGGCCCGAGTACCACGGGGACCCGGCCAAGACGCGGGGCAGCTATGTGGCCGACGGAGTGTTCGCCATCGGGGAGATCGGCCATCTGGACGCAGACGGCTTCCTGTACCTGACCGACCGTGCCTCCGACATGGTGGTCAGCGGCGGGGTGAACGTCTATCCGGCCGAGTCCGAGGCGGTGCTGCGCACCCACCCCGGCGTCAGCGATGTCGCGGTCATCGGAATCCCGCACGACGACCTCGGCGAACAACTGTGTGCCCTGGTGCAAGCCAAGCCCGGCACCGACCCCGCCGAACTGATCGCCTGGTGCCGGGAACGCCTGACGCACTACAAGTGCCCGAATGTGGTGGAGCTCGTCGACTTCGAACTGCGCTCGACCATGGGCAAGGTCAACAAGCGTCAGCTGCGCCGGCAATATCTGTCCGATCAGGAACCGGTGTGCCGCTGATGACATCCCTGGAGATCTTCGGCTTCACCGACGAGCACGGTGCCCTTCGGGAAGTGCTGCGCGAGTACTTCGCCGCCACCGCCACCACAGCGCGCCCCGACCGGTGGCGGAGACTGCTCACCGAGGTCGGCGTGGACGACCTGCTGTTCGGTGAAACCTGTTCCACCTCTGTCGAGTTGGCGATCCTGGCCGAGGAGTCCGGGGCCGCGCTGTTCGACGGTCCGCTGGTCTCTGCGGCCGCAGTCGGGCCGCTGGCCCAGCAGCCGGCCCTCACCGGCGTAGCCGAGGGCCGGCGCGCGCCCTGCGTCGCGGTGTCGCTGACCGGCTTCGGCGACGGGCAGACCGACGCCTACTGGGACTACAGCGACGACGCCGTCGTCATCACGCAGCAAGCGGCCGCCGGCGAAACAGGGGTCGCCGTCTACGGCGCCGACGCGATCGGGCTGCAGGAGTGCTCCGGATTGGACCTCTCGCGGCCGGTCGGCCGGGCTGCCCAGGGCAACGGCCAACCACTGCTGGAGTGCGGCGAAGACGTCGCGGCCGCCATGCGGCGGCGCGCGGACCTGGTCCTGTCAGCCGAACTGCTCGGGGTGGCGCAGCGGGTCCTAGACGGCACCGTCGACTACGTCAGCCGACGCGTCCAGTTCGGCCGCACCATCGGCTCGTTTCAAGCGGTCAAACACCGGCTCGCCGACATGCTCGCCCAGGTCGAGCTGACCAGGTCGGCGGTGTACGGGGCGGCGTGGCAGCTCGGCGACGGCCCCGTGACAGTCCAGGCCGAAGTCGATCTGGCGGTGGCCGCGGCACTGGCCCGGCAGACGGCCGTCGAGGCGACCAAGGCCGCGGTGCAACTACACGGTGGAATCGGGATCACCTGGGAGCATTGGGCGCACCGGTACCTGCGCCGGGCACACGCGGTGATCGCCCTGACCGGCGCCGCCAGCCGGCACCGCGGGCGGCTGGCCGGCCTGATCGATTTGCGGGACGGTGAGAGATGACGCAGCACGACGCGTGGCTTTCGGAACTGGCAGCCGCCCAGGCGGTCCTGCCGGTCGAGCACTTCGTCCCGCTGACGCTGATCGGCCCGGCCATCATCGAGTGGGGCACCGACGAGCAACGGCAACGGTATCTTCCCGGCATCGCGACCGGTGAGGACATGTGGTGCCAGTTGTTCAGCGAACCGGGCGCCGGTTCGGATTTGGCCAGCCTGGCGACCCGCGCGGTGCCGTCCGGCAACGGTGGCTGGGTGGTGGACGGACAGAAGGTCTGGAGCTCCTTCGCCGATATCTCCCGCTACGCGATGCTGCTGGCCCGCACCGATCCCGACGTGCCCAAGAACGCCGGTATCACCTGCTTTCTGCTCGACATGCGCTCGGCCGGGGTGACGGTGCGCCCGCTTCGGCAGATGACCGGAAGCGAGCACTTCTGCGAGGTCTTCCTAGAAGGCGTCGAACTGCCGGCCGACACCATGCTCGGTGCGCTCAACGACGGCTGGCGGGTGACCCTGTCCACCTTGACCGCCGAACGATCCGGGCTGTCGGGCGATTCGGCCGCCAGCGGGGTGGAGCTGGACCCCGTGCTGGCGCTGGCCCGGCGTACCGGGGCCTGGGCTGACGAGGTCGTTCGCGACCGGCTCTCGGCGCTGATCGCCACCGAACGCGCACTCACCCTGACCAACCAGCGGTTCGAGGTCGCTCCCGACGCCAAAGGCTCGATCACCAAACTGCTGCAATCCGAACTGTCCCAGCGCATCAGCGAGCTGGGCTTCGAGATCGCCGGGCCCGCGGGCGCCTACTGGGACGGCGACTCCGAACCGGCGGAGACGCATGCTCTGCTGGACAGCCGTCGCCTCACCGTCGCCGGTGGAACCTCGGAGATCCAGCGCAACATCATCGCCGAGCGGGTGCTCGGACTGGATCGCGAACCCGACTTGGAGCGCGGCCGGCCCTGGCGGGAACTGCGGCGGGGCTGAGATGCCGACCGTCACCGTCAAGCCCTCGGGCGTCCAGTTCACCGCGGCCCCGGGGCAGACCATCATGGCTGCCGGGCAGCAGGCCGGGTACCGCTGGCCCACCATCTGCGGGGGCAACGGCGAATGCCTGGTGTGCCATGTCGAGGTGCTCGAACACCCCGAGTCGCTGTCGCCGCCGACCGATGAGGAAGCCAAAGCGGTAGCGGGAATTTCGGGCAGCCACGGCGGGCGCGGCGACCACGTTCGGCTGGCCTGTCAGGCCGGCGTCCACGGCGACGTGGTGGTGCTCAAACGCGGCGTACGCGCAAAACCGAGGACAGGAGTGGACCCCAGATGAGCGCTGACCTCATCGATACCGAGATCATGGCGATGACCGACGCCGGACTGCGCCTGCTGGGCGGGCGCTGCCCCGACTGCGGTGAGACCGTGTTCCCGCGCCGGGACAGCTGCGGCAGCTGCGGTGCCGACAGGGTCGTCGAGGTCGAGCTGGCCACCCGCGGCACCCTATGGAGTTGGACCATCCAGCGGTTCCCACCGCCGAGCCCGCCGTACGTGCCGACCGGCGACGACTTCACACCGTTCGGCCTGGGCTATGTCGAATTGCCCGGCGAAGTCATCGTCGAGACCCGCCTGTCGTGTGCTGACCCGGACGGGCTGCGGATCGGCATGCCGATGCGGCTGGTCGGCATCGAAGTGCCGGCCGAAGAAGGCACCACGGCAACGACCTTCGCGTTCGCGCCGGCGGAGACGGCAGGAGACGACGATGAGCAATGACGTAGCGATCGTCGGCATCGGATGCCGGCCCTTCGGCCGGTATCTGGACACCACCGCGCGCAAAGAGGCCGTGCGCGCCGTGCGGATGGCTCTGCAGGACGCCGGGATCGGTTGGAGCGACGTCGATTACGCCGTCGGGGGCAGCATGGACGCAGGATTGGCCGACACCCTGGTCGCCGATCTCGGTCTCACCGGCATCCCTTTCATCAACGTGCTCAACGGATGCGCCACCGGTACCAGTTCACTGGTCTGTGCGGTGCAGGCCATCTCCTCGGGCGCGGCGCAGACCGCGGTGGTGGTCGGTTTCGACTCGCACCCGCGCGGCGCGTTCGCCATCCGCCCCGAAGCGCTCGGCCTCGGGCAGTGGTACGGCACCACCGGTCTGGCCATGACGTCGCAGTTCTTCGCGCTGAAGATTCAACGCTATCTGCACGAGTACGGATTGCCCGAGCGGCTGTTGGAGACCGTCGCCAGCAAGGCATTCCGCAATGGCGCGCTCAACCCCAACGCCTGGCGGCGCAAACCGCTGAGCGAGGCCGACGTGCGCAACTCGATGATGTTGTCGGACCCGCTGCGCCAATACATGCTGTGTTCGCCGGGCGACGGCGCCACCGCTTTGGTGCTGAGCAGCGCCGCGCACGCCAAGCGGCATCGCGCCGACCCGGTGTACATCGCCGGCACCGCGGTGCGGACCCGTCGGCCCGGTTCGTTCGAGGTGCTCAGTCCCTCGCTGTCGGTGCGCCGCGGCGTGAGCCCCAGCGTCGACGCCGCCAAGGCGGCATTCGAGGCGGCCGGCGTGAGCCCCGCCGAGGTCGATGTGGCGCAACTGCAGGACACCGACGCCGGAGCAGAGCTCATCCACCTCGCCGAGACCGGCCTGTGCGAACACGGCGCGCAGACCGAGCTCTACGACTCGGGCGCCACCGAGCTGACCGGGCGACTGCCGGTCAACACCGACGGCGGCTGCCTGGCCAACGGCGAGCCGATCGGGGCATCAGGCCTACGGCAGGTGCACGAGAACGTCCTGCAGCTACGCGGGCAGGCGGGGGAACGTCAGATCGGCGGAACGCCCCGGGTCGGCTTTTCCCACGTCTATGGCGCACCCGGGCTCAGCGCGTGCACCGTGCTGACCCGGTGATCGGAGGAACCGTGAAAGTCACTGTCAACCCAGACCGTTGCGTCGGCCACGGGATCTGCGAATCGCTGGCCCCCGACGTCTTCGCCGTCGGCGACGACGGGCTGGCCCATGCGGCCGAGCCCATTCCGCCCAGCCGGCACGGGGTGGTCGCCGAGGCGGTGGCCGCCTGCCCGAGCCAGGCACTCAACATCAGCGAATAGGAAGGCCGCGATGGATATCCGAATGCCCAAACTCGACGTCACGATGACCGAGGGCACGTTCATGGGTTGGTTGGTCCCGGACGGTCATCCGGTGGCCGAGGGCGAGGACCTCTACACCGTGGGTACCGACAAGGTCGAGACCGACATCCCGGCCCCGTGCGCCGGTATTCTGCGCCATGGCGCCGTCCAAGCGGACGAAACCTATCCGGTAGGCACCCCACTGGGTGCCATCGAATGAACGGAGTCATCGATGGCTGACCCGCGTTTTCGGGAAAGTCCGTTTCTGACCGGGCATCACCAGCCCAACCGGATGGAAGTCAGTGCTCCCGACCTGTTCGTCGAGGGCGAGCTTCCCGATGACCTGGCCGGGGTGTTCTACCGCAACGGTGCTGAGCCGCTGTATCCGCCGACCGACGAGGACTACCACTGGTTCGACGGCGACGGCATGGT
This sequence comes from Mycolicibacter engbaekii, assembly GCF_002101585.1. Lineage (GTDB taxonomy): Bacteria > Actinomycetota > Actinomycetes > Mycobacteriales > Mycobacteriaceae > Mycobacterium > Mycobacterium engbaekii. The sequence continues at coordinate 298,439 of NZ_LQOT01000069.1, forward strand.
CTACGCGTTCTTCATCGAAGACGGCCGGGTGTCCATGCGCAGCCGTTGGGTCCGCACCGAAAAACTGGAGCTGGAGCTCAAGCACGGCCGGCGGCTGTTCGGGGTGCTCGACAATCCGGCGACGACCGACCCGCTGGCCCGGGGTACCCGCTACAACACCGCCAACACCAACATCATCCTGCACGGCGGGCGCCTACTGGCGCTGATGGAGGGCGCGCCACCGGTCCGGCTGGAGCCGCGCACCCTGGACACCATCGGCGAAGAGCACTACGGCGGGGCGATCACCACCACGTTCTCGGCGCATCCGACGGTCGACTACACCACCGGTGAGCTGATCAACATCGGCTCGGTGCCCTACCGGCCGGGCGACGAACCGGCGATCCACTACGAGGTGGTGGGTTCGGACGGGGATCTGCTGCGCTACGAGGTCATTCCGATACCGCATCAGACCCTGATGCACACCTTCTTCGTCACCGAGAACCACGTGGTCTTTCCGGTGACACCGCTGGACATCAGCGTGCAGCGGGCCATGGCCGGCGGGCCGATGGTGGCCTGGGACCCGGAACGGCCCACCAAACTCGGCGTCATGCCGCGCACCGGATCGGCGGCCGACGTGCGCTGGTTCGAAGCCGCGCCGCGGCACATGATGCATCAGGCCAACGTGTGGGAGGACAACGGCCGCATCATCGCCGATGTGGCGGCCGCGGAAGGGACCGCGCTGTTTCCCGACGTGCACGGCAACCGGCGCTCGCACGCCGAAACCCAGCAGAGCCTGCGTCGCTGGACGATCGACCCGAGCGCGGGCACCGATGTGGTGGACGAGCGGATCATCAGCGACCACGACATCCAGTTCCCGCGTCCGGACGACCGGATGATGACCCGTCCGAGCCGAAACGTCTTCGCCAACAGCAACCTGCATTCGGTCGACGGTCGCGCCGACGGCATGGATTCGGTGCTGCGCGTCGACACCGAGACCGGGACCGAGGACGTCTACCACTTCGGTGACGGAGCTGCCGCCGGAGAGCTCATCTTCGCTCCCCGGGTCGGCGGGCGTGACGAATCCGACGGCTATGCAGTGACATTGGTGCACCGGGCCGGTGCCGCCGAGACCGAGCTGGTGGTGTTCGACGCCGGCAACCTCGCGGACGGGCCGCTGGCGCGGGTGCGCATCCCGTTCCGCATCCCGAGCGGATTCCACTGCAACTACTACAGCACCGATAGCCCGCTTTACCGGCAGGCGCTGGGATAGCCGTGCCCGCACCCCTGATCGACGTTCGCAACCCCGCCGATGGGCTGGTGGTCGGACAGGTCGCCGATCACTCACGCGCCGAGGTCTGCGAGGCCGTGCGCCGGCTGCGCCGGCACCAGCCGCACTGGGAGCAGCTCGGCTTCGCCGCCCGTGCGGAATGGCTGCTGCGCCTGCAGGACTGGTTGATCGACCACTCGGCGCAGCTGACCGACGTGGTGCAGTCGGAGACCGGCAAGACCCGCTTCGATGCGGCGATCGAGGTTCCCGCGGCGATCGACCTGGCCAAATACTGGGCGGGCAACGCCGGTGGGTTCCTGGCCGAGGAGCGCCCCACCCCGCACAGCCCGATCGGGCTGACGAAGCGGTTGATCACCCGGTACCGGCCCTACCCGGTGATCGGCATCGTCACGCCGTGGAACCTGCCGTTGCTCAACCCGTGCTTCGACATGTTCTCGGCGCTCATGGCCGGCGCCGCAGTGCTGGTGAAGCCGTCGGAGGTGACCCCGCTGAGCGCCTGCGAACTGGCCCGCGGCTGGGCGGAGATCGGTGCCCCGCCGGTGTTTGAGGTGCTGACCGGCGGTGTGGAGACCGGGCGAGCGGTCGTCGACGAGGTCGACTACGTGCAGTTCACCGGATCCACCGCGACCGGGCGGGCGATCGCGTCGGCGTGCGGGGCATCGCTCAAGCCGTGCAGCCTGGAACTGGGCGGCAAGGATCCGGCGATCGTGCTGGCCGACGCCGACATCGACCGAACGGCGGCCGGGATCGTCTACGGAGGCCTGTTCAACTCCGGGCAGGTATGCATCTCGGTGGAACGGGTCTACGTAGAGGCGCGGGTGTACGACCGCTTCGTGGACTGCCTGGTCAAGCAGGTCCGAGAACTCCGGCAGGGACACGACGGCCGCGGGTTCGACTTCGACATCGGGGCCATGGCGACGCCCGGGCAGTGCGACATCGTGACGCGGCACGTCGAAGATGCGGTGGCGCGCGGGGCGCGAATCCTGACCGGAGGCAGACCCGCACAGTCCGGGGCGTTCTTCGAGCCGACCGTACTGGTCGACGTCGACCACTCGATGACGTGCATGACCGAGGAGACGTTCGGGCCGCTGCTGCCGGTGATCAAGGTGGCCGACGAGCACGAGGCGATCCGGTTGGCCAACGACTCCGACTATGGCCTGTCGGCCACCGTGTGGTGCGGGGATCGCCAGCGCGGTGAATGGGTGGCCCGCCAGCTGGAGGTCGGTGCGGTCAACATCAACGATGCGTTCGCCAACCTGGTCAACTTCGCGGTGCCGATGGGCGGCTGGAAGAACTCGGGGATGGGCGCCCGCTTCGGCGGTGCATCCGGAATCCGCAAATACTGTCGCCAACAAGCGATCCTGGTTCCCCGGGGTCCGGAGATGAAACGTGAACCGCTGTGGTACCCCGCTTCGAAGTCCCGCGCCCGTCTGGTGACGACGCTCATGCGGATCTTCGACGGTCGGGGCCGGCGCAGACTGCCGTTCAGGAAAGGCCAGTGATGGAAACCAGTGTGACGTGGGCACCCACCGAGCTGATGCTCGGCGGGACGGCGACGCCGGCGGCCGGCGGGGGTCGCTTCGCGGTGTACAACCCGGCCACCGAAGAGGCTCTGGTCGAGATCGCCGACGCCGGCCCGGCCGACGCGGCGCGGGCTATGGACCTTGCCGCCGCCACCCAGGGTGCCTGGGCGGCAACGCCGGCCCGGCGCAGGGCCGAGATACTGCGCCGCGCATTCGAACTCGTCGAGCAGTACCGGGACCGGTTCGCGCTGCTGATCACGCTGGAAATGGGAAAGCCCTTGGCGGAGAGTCACGCCGAGGTCACCTACGGTGCAGAGTTTCTGCGGTGGTTCAGTGAGGAGGCGGTCCGGATCAACGGCCGCTATACCGCAGCGCCCTCGGGCAACGGCCGGATCCTGGTGGCCAAACAGCCCGTCGGTCCGACGCTGGCGATCACACCGTGGAACTTCCCGCTGGCTATGGGAACGCGCAAGGTGGCCGCCGCAGTGGCCGCCGGCTGCACCATGATCGTCAAACCTGCGCCCGACACCCCGCTGACGATGCTGCTCTTCGCCGAGGTGATGGCCGAAGCCGGGCTGCCCGAGGGCGTGCTGTCGGTGCTGCCCACCTCGGATGCGCCCGCGTTGTCCGGGCCGCTGCTGGCCGATCCCCGACTGCGCAAGCTCACCTTCACCGGATCGACCGCAGTGGGCAAGAGCCTGCTGGCACAGGCCGCCGGCCGGGTGTTGCGCACGTCGATGGAACTCGGCGGCAATGCCCCGTTCGTGGTGTTCGCCGACGCGGATGTGGACGCAGCGGTGGAAGGCGCCCTGGCCGCGAAGATGCGCAACGGGGGAGAGGCCTGCACCGCGGCGAACCGCATTCACGTCGACAATGCGGTGCTCGAGGAGTTCACCGCCAAGCTCACCGCCCGGATGGCGAAGCTGACCCTCGGAGACGGCACGCAGGCCGGCGTCGACGTCGGCCCGCTGATCAACCAACGGCAGCGCAGCAAGGTCGGCGAACTGGTCGACGACGCGGTGGACCGGGGCGCGACCCTGCTGCTGGGTGGGCAGCCGGTGGCGGGACCGGGCTACTTCTATCCGCCGACCGTGCTGACCGAGATCCCTTCCGCGGCCCGGCTGCTCACCGAGGAGGTGTTCGGGCCGGTCGCTGCCATCGCCGGATTCGACGGCGAAGAAGCGGGAGTGGCCGCGGCCAACGCGACCGAGTTCGGGCTGGCCGCCTACATCTACACCCGCGACCTGGATCGGGCACTGCGGGTGGCCGAGCGGGTCGAAAGCGGGATGGTCGGGGTCAACCGCGGCATCATCTCCGACCCCGCGGCACCCTTCGGCGGGATCAGGGAGTCCGGGCTGGGCCGCGAGGGCGGCTCGGAGGGCATCGAGGAATACCTCGAGACCAAGTACATCGCGCTGACCTGAGCGGGCTGGGCGGCAGCGGGGCTACTGGTCCCAGCTGGGCAGCAACCCGGCGGCCCGCACGTCGGCCAGCGACGGCGCGCCCGCATCCCGCTCGGAGAGCACCAGGGGATGCCGGTCGGGCCACTCGATGCCGATCTCCGGGTCGGTGGCGCAGATGGTGTGCTCGCGCTGCGGAGCGTACTCGGCCGAGCACAGATACATGACCGTTGAATTGTCTTGCAAGGCAAGGAATCCGTGGGCAAGTCCTGCGGAAAGATACACCGATCGCCGTTCCGTGGCATCCAGCAGCACGGCGTCCCAGCGGCCATAGGTCGGGGAGCCGACCCGGATGTCGACGACCACGTCGAAGACCGAACCCGACACGCAGGTCACGTATTTGGCCTGCCCCGGCGGCAGCTGAGCGAAGTGCAGGCCGCGCAGCACGCCGGCGCGCGACACCGAGCAGTTGGCCTGGCGCAGGTCGAAGCGGTGCCCGGCGAACGCGGTGAACGCGCGGTCGGTGAACCATTCGAAGAACACGCCGCGGTCGTCGGCGTGCTGGGCCGGGGTGAGTTCCCAGGCGCCGGGGATCGTCAGTGCCCGCGCGTCCACGTCAGCGCCCCAGCGCGGTGTAGCGGGCCTCGGCGGCCTCTTTGAGCGGTCCCCACCAGTTTTCGTTGGCGCGGTACCAGTCGATGGTGTCGCGCAGGCCGGCCTCGAACTGCGTGTGCCGGGGCCGCCAGCCCAGTTCGTCGCGCAGCGCCGACGGATCGATGGCGTAGCGCAGATCGTGACCGGGCCGGTCGGCGACGTGGTCGAAGTCGTCGGGGTCGTGGCCCATCAGCCGCAGGATGGTCTGCAGCACACTGCGGTTGTCGCGTTCGCCGTCGGCGCCGATCAGGTAGGTGGCCCCCATGCGGCCGCCGGTGAGGATCTGCCAGACCGCACTGTTGTGGTCGTCGACGTGAATCCAGTCGCGCACGTGCGCACCGCTGCCGTATAGCTTGGCCCGGCGCCCGGTCAGCAGATTGGTGATCTGGCGCGGGATGAACTTCTCCACGTGCTGATACGGCCCGTAGTTGTTGGAGCAGTTGGAGATCGTGGCCCGCACCCCATAGGAACGCACCCAGGAGCGCACCAGCAGATCGGCGGCGGCCTTGGTCGACGAGTAGGGACTGGACGGACGGTAGGGCGTCGTCTCGGTGAACCGGCAGGGGTCGTCGAGCGCCAGCTCGCCATAGACCTCATCGGTGGAGACGTGGTGCAGCCGCACCTGATGGGCGCGCACCGCCTCCAGCACGGTGAAGGTGCCGATCACGTTGGAACGCAGGAACGGCTCCGGGTCGGCGAGCGCGTTGTCCACGTGCGTTTCGGCGGCGAAGTGCACCACCGCGTCGGTCGCCGGATCCAGCTCGGCGACCAGTTTGGACACCAGCGCCGCATCGGTGACGTCGCCCTGTACCAGCTGGAACTCGTCGGAGCGGCTGTCGAGGCCGTCGAGCGATTCACGGCTGCCGGCGTAGGTCAACGCGTCCAGCACGGTGATCGACGTGCCCGGACGCTGTGCCAGCGTGCCGCGCACGAAGTTGGCGCCGATGAATCCGGCGCCACCGGTCACCAGCAGACGCATGGGGAAACCATAACCGGCGGCGGCCGGGCTACGTCTGGGCTGCTGCCCGGCGGTCACGGTTGCTCCAGGACGGCGATCAGCCGACGCAGGGCGCTCTGCAGCCGGGCCACTTCGTCAGCGCCCATCGTTGCCAGCTGGGCGCTGTGCGCCACGGCCGCCGCGCTGTCCATCCGCCCGAGGATCTGCGCGCCGTCGTCGGTCAGGGTGAACAGGGGCGCGGTGCGGTGATCGGGGTTGTCATGGGCGCTGAGCAGGCCCTGCCGGGCGAGCTCGTGCACGACCCGCTGGACGGCCTGACGCGCGGTTCCGAGGCGTCGGGCCGCCTGGGCCACGGTGCGCGGACCGTCGCTGAAGACCGAGAGCACCTGCCAACGTGCCTGGGTCTGGCCCTGGGCCTTCGCGATCTGCTCGCCGCGCCGCCTCGCCGCGCCGGCTGCCTGGTAGAGGTCGGCAATCAGCGTCGCCATCGGATCATGCATCGGAACTCCCGGCTGCCCCCACCCCGAATAATGACAGCATGCTGTCATTATGACAGGATAATGCCCAATTGAGGCGATCGTGGGCGAGGAGTGCACATGAACACTGTTGAGCGACTGGCCCGCGCGCAGCGTCACGGGATGCGCGTGCAACCCCGCACCCACGGATTCCCGCATCTGGCCGAGGCTCTGCGCCTGGCCGGCGTGCGGCGGAATCGCTTCGACGTCGCTTCCGGCGGTGCGCTCTATGAGATGGATGGTGGCGTCGTCTATCAGCCGGGAAATCCGTTGCACACCGAGCCGGTCGCGGTGGCCGAATTCGACCAGCAGGCCCTGATCGCGGCGATCGACGCCGACAAAGCCGGCGCGATCAGCTTCCCGGAGTTCCTCCGCCGCTGCTGGGCGGCGGGCGTGGTCGGCTACGAGGTCGACACGATCAAACGCACCTGCACCTACTTCGGCGCACCGGACGGCCGTTACGTCGAAAGCTATCCGGCGGTCACTCTTGCCCCCGCCACGCCGGCCTAGACCCGGTGCCCATCGTCAGTCGCGCGGTGTCAGGCCCAGCGGGCCGGCCAGCTCCTTCAGCGTCGGCACCAGGCGCTCCCAGCCGCCCAGCACTTGGATCGTCACCTGATCCGCGCCGGCCTGCAGGTGCTCGTCGAGCCGGGCGGCGATCTGTTCGGCGCTGCCGTGCGCCACGACCGCATCGATGAACCGGTCGCTTCCGGGTGCGCGCAGATCGCGGTCGCCGAAACCCATCCGGTGCCAGTTGTTGACGTAGTTCGACAGTCGCAGGTAGAAGCCGACAGCCTCCCGTCCGGTCTCGCGGGCCGCGGCCGCGTCGGTGGACAGCACCACCTTGTGCTCGGGCGCCAGGAACACCGACGGTCCGATCAGTTCGCGCGCGGTCGCGGTGTGCTCGGGGGTGGTCAGATAGGGGTGCGCCCCGGCGCTGCGCCGGGCCGCCAGCTCCAGCACCTTGGGGCCCAGCGCGGCCAGCACCCGGCGGCTGGTCGGCACGCCGGCCGCGTCGAGGGCATCCAGGTACTCGTTCAGGGTGCGATAGGGACTGCGGTACTCGGCGGTGGCCTCGCGGTGCCCCACTCCGATGCCGAGCAGGAACCGCCCCGGGTAGGCGGCTTCGATGCGGTGGTAGGACTCGGCGACCGGTTCCGCCGCCGCCGTCCAAACGTTGACGATTCCGGTGGCGACCTGCAAAGTCGACGTCGCTTCCAGCAGCGGTTCGACGAACGCCAGGTCCGCGGCCGGCGAGCCGCCGACCCAGATGGCGCCGTAGCCCAGCCGTTCGATCTCGGCGGCCTGCTCAGGCGTGGGGGACCCGAAGGTCCACACCGCGTAGCGGCCCAGGTCGGGTTTGAGTGCGAACGTCTCCGACATCGTGACTCCTGTGCTGGTCGCAGTTACTCGGTGGGCAGTGGATGCGAGTTGGGCACGGGTGCGGGTTCGGTGGCAGGCGGACGCAGCATGGCCGCGACGTCCACCCCGGATGCCTTCAGCGTCTCCAGCACCTTGGCAATGCCCAACGGACTGATACCCAGCAGACCGCCGAGCGCATCCTGGGCATCGCCGGCGCCGCCGACGATCGACAGCCGTTCGATGTCGGACAGCGGCGCAGCCGCGGCCTGGGTGGCCGCAACCACCGAGGTCAGCACATCGGGGAGCATCAGCATCCGGGCCGCCTCCGCGCTGTAGCTGTTGAGGGCGTTGGCGATCTCCTTCTTGCCCTCGGCTTCGGCGAGCAGCTTGGCCTTGAAGCCGTCGGCCTCGGCCTGGCGTTCGGCCCGCAGCGCCTCGGCGGCCGCCTTGCGCGCGTCGGCTTGGGCTTCGCCGGCCTGCCGGGCCGCCTCCGCCTGGGCCTGAGCCGCCAGGATCGCGGCCTGGCGCTGGCCCTCGGCGCGGGCCACATCGGCTTGGCGCTGCGCCTCGGCGGGGGCGATCACATCGGCCTGCAGAGCGGCCTGGGCCTGCTCGGCGCGCCGCTGCTCCACTTCGATGCGGGCCTGCACCCGGGCGGCCTCGGCCTGCTCGACGGCGATGCCGACATCCTTCTCGGCGCGGGCGTGCGCCAGCGGGCCGGCCTGGTCGGCCTGGGCGTTCTCGGCCTCGGTCTGGGCGCGCAGCCGGGCCAGCTCGACGTCGCGCTTCTGATTGGCGACGGCGATCGCGGTATCGGCTTCGGCCTGGGCGACCGCCCCCTCCTGACGGGCCTTGGCCGACTGGATCTGGGCGTCCCGCTCGGCCTCGGCGGTGCCGACGGTGGCGTCGCGTTTCACCTCGGCGATGCGGCGCTGACCCAGCGATTCCAGATAGCCGTTGCGGTCGGAGATTCCGGCGATCTTGAGGACGTCGACTTCCATGCCGATGCGGGCGAGGTCGGTGCCGGCCTCCTCGACCACGCTGCGGGCCAGCGTGTCGCGGTTGGAGTTGAGATCCTCGACGGTCATGGTCGCGGTGATACCGCGCAGGCTGCCGGCCAGGATGTCATTGATCTGGCGCTGCAGATCGTCGAGGTTCGACGTCAGGAAGCGCTGCACGGCGGTCTGCACCGCCTCGTCGGCCGAGCCGATCCGGACCAGTCCGACGGCTTCCACGTTGACCGGCACCCCGTTGTTGGACAGCGCGTTCTGCAGGTTGATGCTGACGTTGAACGGCTCCAGGCTCATGATGTCGACCCGTTCGATACCCGGCATCCGGAACCGGGCGCCCCCGCGTACCACCTTCGGCTGCCCGCGCCCGGTGAAGACCGCGACCTCGTTCGGCGGGACCTTCACATAGTTGCGGACATAGATCATCGGCAACCCGACCAGCAGCAGCAGTGCTGCCACAGCGCCGACGCTCACGATCAGGACAAGTGACATGGTTACTGCCTCTCCGGCCGGTTACTGAGGGGGTACTGCCACGACGTGCAGGTAGTCGGCGTCGACATCGGCGATGTAGACACGGGTCGCTTTGGCAAGCGTCAGCGGCTCCGGGCTGACGGCCCGCGACCGGACCCGGTTGCCGTCGGGGTCGACGAACGCCACCTCACCCCACCCGCCGGGCGGCACGTCGAGGGTCACCGTGCCCAACAGGCCGATGTAGGCCGACCGCCCGTGCTGAGAGTTGGCTTCCTGGCGGCGCAGGTACGGCAGCGCCACGCCCTGCAGAAGGCAGACCAACGCGACCGCGGTGCCGAGCCCCAGCGCACCTGCGGCCGGCGCGCCGAACCCGGCCCAGGTCCCCACCAGCCCGCCGGCACCCGCTCCGACCAGAGCGGCGGACATCCCGGTCAGGCTCAGGAACGGCATCCCGTCGTGCCCGACGTCGGTCAGCAGCACGGCGACCAGCAGTGCGATCGCGCCGACGGCGAATGCCGCCAGGTACACAATCGTCACCACGCCTCCTAGATCCAACGGCGACCGGCAGGCGGTGGCTGCACCGTCCGTCGGGGTCATCCTCGCATGTCGCTGCCTGTATTAATGCGGCATTTTGGCGTGGGAGGCGGATGCGGGTATCGTAGGTCGACGGTGCGGCGTCCGCGTCGACTCTTGCGTGCCCAGTCTGAAGTTTTTGGTGTTGAGCCGAGAATTTCCTGTCACCGGCCCACGTTTTGCAGTCGTAGTCGATGCTGCGCCGCGACGGGCGCATGCACATGCGACGAAGAATAAGTCAGACACGGAGGATCGCCGGAGCGTAATGGCCAAAAAAGACGGCGCAATCGAGGTCGAGGGTCGAGTGGTCGAACCCCTGCCCAATGCGATGTTTCGCATTGAGCTGGAGAACGGTCACAAGGTGCTCGCCCACATCAGCGGCAAGATGCGGCAGCACTACATCCGTATCCTGCCCGAAGACCGGGTAGTCGTGGAGTTGTCTCCCTATGACCTGTCCCGGGGTCGCATCGTCTACCGGTACAAGTAGCTCCCGACGCCGTCGAAACACGTCAACCAGCGATGAGAACAGGACCAGAGCAGCCGTGAAGGTGAACCCCAGCGTCAAGCCGATCTGCGACAAGTGCAGGGTGATTCGTCGGCACGGCCGGGTCATGGTGATCTGCGCGGACCCGCGCCACAAGCAGCGTCAGGGCTAGCGGCCGAACGGCGCTCCCCAGCGACACGGATCATCAGCTCGGCGTTGCCGGGCATCAGTCACAACTGAATGCAGACCTCCCAGTACCAGTGAGCGGATAGGCCGCTCACACACGCCCGGATCGGAGGCCGGGCCCCGGAGCAGTCGGCCGGGAACGGGCTGGGATCACAACCTCCGTAACGAAGATGAAAGGGGCATGCCCCCATGGCTCGACTTGTGGGCGTCGACCTGCCGCGCGATAAGCGCATGGAGATCGCGCTGACCTACATTTACGGCATCGGCCGTACCCGTGCCGGCGAGATCCTGGCCGCGACCGGTATCGACAAGGACCAGCGCAGCAAGGACCTGACCGACGACCAGCTCACCCAGTTGCGTGACTACATCGAGCGCAACCTGAAGGTGGAGGGCGACCTGCGCCGCGAGGTGCAGGCGGACATCCGTCGCAAGATTGAGATCGGCTGCTACCAGGGCCTGCGGCACCGTCGCGGTCTGCCGGTGCGCGGCCAGCGGACCAAGACCAACGCGCGCACCCGTAAGGGCCCCAAGCGCACCATCGCCGGTAAGAAGAAGGCCAGGTAATCGTCATGCCACCGAAGAAAGCGACCGGCCCCAAGAAGGGTCAGAAGACCCGGCGGCGGGAAAAGAAGAACATCCCGCACGGTGCCGCTCACATCAAGAGCACCTTCAACAACACGATCGTGACGATCACCGACCCGCAGGGCAACGTGATCGCGTGGGCGTCGTCGGGCCACGTGGGCTTCAAGGGCTCGCGCAAGTCCACGCCGTTCGCCGCGCAGCTGGCCGCCGAGAACGCCGCCCGCAAGGCTCAGGAGCACGGCGTGAAGAAGGTCGACGTCTTCGTCAAGGGCCCGGGTTCGGGCCGCGAGACCGCGATCCGCTCGCTGCAGGCCGCCGGCTTGGAGGTCGGCGCGATTTCCGACGTCACCCCGCAGCCGCACAACGGTTGCCGTCCGCCCAAGCGGCGTCGCGTCTAGTCGGGTTCGAGGAGGAGAAACAACATGGCTCGTTACACCGGACCCGCCACCCGCAAGTCCCGCCGTCTGGGCGTCGACCTCATCGGCGGCGACCAGGCATTCGAGAAGCGGCCCTACCCGCCCGGCCAGCACGGTCGCGCGCGGATCAAGGAAAGCGAATACCGTCTGCAGCTGCAGGAGAAGCAGAAGGCGCGCTTCACCTACGGCGTGATGGAGAAGCAGTTCCGTCGCTACTACGAGGAAGCCGTCCGTCGGGGCGGCAAGACCGGCGAGGAGCTGCTGCGCATCCTGGAGAGCCGGCTGGACAACGTGGTTTACCGCGCCGGCCTGGCCCGTACCCGCCGGATGGCCCGCCAGCTGGTCAGCCACGGCCACTTCACCGTCAACGGTGTGAAGGTCGACGTGCCCAGCTACCAGGTGTCGCAGTACGACATCATCGACGTCAAGGACAAGTCGATCAACACCGTGCCGTTCCAGATCGCCCGCGAGCTCGCCGGCGACCGCCCGATCCCGGGCTGGCTGCAGGTGGTCGGGGAGCGTCAGCGCATCCTGGTCCACCAGCTGCCGGAGCGCGCCCAGATCGACGTGCCGCTCACCGAGCAGCTGATCGTCGAGTTCTACTCGAAGTAATCGGCTCGGGGTCCGACCCCGAGTAGCCCCCACCGGCATCAAATAGCGGGTGCCAGAAGGAGAAGAACACCATGCTGATCTCGCAGCGTCCGACCCTGTCCGAAGAGGTTGTGGCCGAGAACCGGTCTCAGTTCGTCATCGAACCCCTCGAGCCCGGCTTCGGCTACACCCTGGGTAACTCGCTTCGGCGCACCCTGCTGTCGTCGATCCCCGGCGCGGCCGTCACCAGCATCCGCATCGACGGCGTGCTGCACGAGTTCACCACCGTGCCCGGCGTGAAGGAAGATGTCACCGACATCATCTTGAACCTCAAGGGCCTGGTCGTGTCCTCCGAGGAGGACGAGCCCGTCACCATGTACCTGCGCAAGCAGGGCCCCGGTGTGGTCACCGCCGGTGACATCGTGCCGCCGGCCGGCGTGACGGTGCACAACCCCGACATGCACATCGCCACGCTCAACGACAAGGGCAAGCTCGAGGTGGAGCTGATCGTCGAGCGCGGTCGCGGTTACGTCCCGGCCGTGCAGAACAAGGTGTCCGGCGCCGAGATCGGCCGGATCCCGGTCGACTCGATCTACTCGCCGGTCCTCAAGGTGACCTACAAGGTGGAGGCCACCCGCGTCGAGCAGCGCACCGACTTCGACAAGCTGGTGCTCGACGTCGAGACCAAGAACTCGATCAGCCCGCGGGACGCGCTGGCCTCGGCCGGCAAGACCCTGGTCGAGCTGTTCGGTCTGGCGCGCGAACTCAACGTGGAGGCCGAGGGCATCGAGATCGGCCCGTCGCCGGCCGAAGCCGACCACATCGCGTCGTTCGCCCTGCCGATCGACGACCTGGACCTGACCGTGCGGTCCTACAACTGCCTCAAGCGCGAAGGTGTGCACACGGTCGGGGAGCTGGTCGCCCGCACCGAGTCCGACCTGCTCGACATCCGCAACTTCGGCCAGAAGTCCATCGACGAGGTCAAGGTCAAGCTGCACCAGCTCGGCCTGTCGCTCAAGGACAGCCCGGCCAGCTTCGACCCGTCGCAGGTTGCCGGGTACGACGCTGCCACCGGCACCTGGTCGGCTGACACCGGTTACGACGAGCAGGACTACGCCGAAACCGAACAGCTGTAAAGAATTTCCGTCCCGGCCCTACCTGATACGGGGGTCGGCCCCATTTAGGAGAAGACCCCATGCCCAAGCCCACCAAGGGTGCCCGCTTCGGCGGCTCGTCCTCGCACCAGAAGGCGTTGCTGGCCAACCTGGCCACCTCGCTGTTCACCCACGGCCGGATCAAGACGACCGAGCCGAAGGCGCGGGCATTGCGGCCGTACGCCGAGAAGCTGATCACGCACGCCAAGAAGGGCACGCTGCACAACCGGCGTGAGGTGCTCAAGAAGATCCGCGACAAGGACGTGGTGCACTCGCTGTTCGCCGAGATCGCTCCGCACTTCGCGGACCGCAACGGTGGCTACACCCGCATCATCAAGGTCGAGCCGCGTCAGGGCGACAACGCCCCGATGGCCGTGATCGAGCTGGTTCGGGAGAAGACCGTGACGTCGGAGGCCGACCGCGCCCGCCGGGCCGCGGCCAAGGCGGAGAAGGCTGCCAAGGCAGAGAAGGCCGAGAAGCCCGCCAAGGCCGAAGCCGAGGAGAAGGTCGAAGAGCCGGCCGCCGAGGCGACCGAGGCCGAAGCCACCGAGGCTGCTGAGGCCACCGAGGCCACCGATGCGGCCGAGGGTACCGACGAATCCTGACGATTCGGCCGAAGTCGTCCGGCTTCGGCTCGACATCGCCTACGACGGCACCGATTTCGCCGGATGGGCGGTTCAGGCGGGCCAGCGCACGGTCGCCGGGGTACTCGATGAGGCCCTGACGACCGTGTTCCGCACTCCGGTGCGGTTGTTCGCGGCCGGACGCACCGACACCGGTGTGCACGCCACCGGGCAGGTGGCCCACCTCGACATCCCGACTGCGGCGCTGCCGCACGCGTATTCGCGGACCCGCCGTGATGGTGAACCGGAGTTCTTGGCCCTGACACGGCGATTGGCGCGTTTCCTGCCGATCGACGTGCGGGTGCTGCGAGTGCAACGCACCGTTGCCGATTTCGACGCCCGGTTCTCGGCGCTGCGGCGTCACTATGCCTACCGGCTGTCGACCGCACCCTACGGGGTGGTGCCGCAACAGGCCCGCTACATCACCGCGTGGTCGCGTCCGCTGGACGTCGAGGCGATGGTGCAGGCTTCCCGAGCTCTGGTGGGGCTCCACGACTTCGCCGCGTTCTGTCGCCATCGCGAGGGTGCCACCACCATCCGGGACCTGCAGCGTCTGGACTGGGTGCGCGAGGGGGATCTGGTGACCGCGCATGTCAGTGCCGACGCGTTCTGCTGGTCGATGGTGCGGTCCCTGGTCGGGGCGGTGCTGGCGGTCGGTGAGCACCGCCGCGACCCCGCGTGGTGCGCCGGACTGCTGAATGCGCAACGCCGCTCCAGCGACTTCACCGCCGCGCCGGCGCGGGGGCTGACGCTGGTCGGCGTCGACTACCCGCCCGACGACCAGCTGGGAGCCCGCACCGTCATCACCCGGGACCTACGGACCCGTTGAACGTCACAGCAGACCGGCGACGAACGAAGCCGCCTGGGTGGTCATGGAGGGCGTGTAGCCCGAATGCGCGGCGAAATTGCGGCCGGGGGAGCAGACCGGATCGCCGTCGGTGCACAGATCGATGGTCTTGAACCCGTACACCGGGCTGTTGGTCAGCGGTTGCCCGATCTTGTTCGAGGGATTGCCGAACACGGCGACGGCCGCGACGTGCTCGGCGGCCTCGGGCGGCAATGGCGAGGTGAAACCGAAACCGGGCACCGGTGCCGCGGCCACGATGTCGATGATCGCGGCGCCCTGCGAGTAGCCGCCGAGCACCAGGCGGGTGTTGGGGCAGTTTTGCACCATCCACATCACGTGCGCGCTGGCATCGTTGGCGCCGTCGGCGGCACGGCCGAAGTCATAGCTGGCCGGATAGTTCACCGCGTAGGCGCCGACCGATCGGCCGGTCCGGCTCCGCAGCGCGCTCACCAGGCCTTCGCCGACCCGGCCCAGGCCCGGCGGTTCGTTGGTTCCGCGGGCGAAGACCACCTCGATATCGGGACAGCCGTCGGCCGCGGCCTCCGGCAGGGTCGACGCGGTGGGGTCCAACAGCAGCGCTGCCACGGCAGCACCCGAGGCCAGGATGCGCAGTTCCTTCATGGTGGGCGATAGTAGCGAAAATAAGCCTTGATGAACTAACTAAACTGGCGTGGGCCCGGTCACGGTGCCAGCGCCGACACCGGCCCCGCGGCCCGCAGCCGTCCGGCGATGAAGTTGGCCGCCTGGCTGGTCAGGGCAGGAATGTAGCCGTCGGTGTGATCGGTCCACTCGTTGCCGGGTCCGTCATGGCAGATCGGATCGCCCGGATTGCACAGGTCGAGCGCCTTGGCGCCGAACAGGGCGCTCTGCACGCTGATCGGACCGCCGGCCCGGATCGCGGGGTTACCGAACGTGGTGACCGCCACCACCTGGTTGGCGTATTCGGCGGGCAGCTGGTTGCCCCAGCTGATGCCGCCGACCCGCGTGCCGGTGACGATGTCGATCACCGAGGCGCCCTGGGAGTAGCCGCCCAGCACCAGCTGCGTGTTGGGACACACGTTCGCGGCGTCTTTGACCCGCCGGATCACGTCGTTGGCTCCATCTCCGCCGCCCAGCTGCAGTCGGCCCGCGGGGTAGTTGACCCCGTACTCGTCGACTCTCTTGGAGGTCTGCTGACGCAGCGAGTCGATGAGGGCCCGGCCCACCCGTCCCACGCCCGGCGGCTCGCTGGTACCGCGGGCGAAGATGACCTCGACGTCCGGGCAGTCGTAGGCGGTGGCACTCGGAGCCATGCCGGGTGCCGCCGCCGGCAGGGCCAATAGTGCGCCAGCCATCAGGACCGCGGAAAAAATGCTGTTCAACGGAGCAAAACGCATACCCGAGATGGTACCCAAGCCGAAATTCGATACCGACCGGTCTGTGGAAAGCCGTGCACCGTCGCACCGGTCTTGCCGATAGTCTCGCCGCACAGACCACGGGGACGGGTGGCGCGATGGCGGGATCGGGGACGCAGCTCGAGCTGAGCGCCCACCGCTTCACCGCCCGCCGGCTGGCAGGGGCGCTCTCCCGCGGCCAGGTGACCGGTGACCCCGCCCCCGGGCGGGTCGCGCTGGGCCTGAGCTGGCTGCTCAGTGCGGCGGTCGCCGCGGGGGCGGTGGTGCTGGCCGTCGTGCGGCCGCAGCCGGCGCTGGGCGACGAACCCATTGTCCTGGACCGGGCCAGCGGGGCACTGTATGTCCGCGTCGCCGACGTGCTGCATCCGGTGTACAACCTCGCGTCGGCGCGGTTGATCGCCGGTACCGCCGACCCGCTACCGGTGGACGGCGCGGTGATCCGCCGCGCCCGGCGGGGCCCGCCGCTGGGCATTCCCGGTGCTCCCGGCGTCCTCGGGGCGGCGACGCCGGCCGCGCAGACCTGGTCGCTGTGTGACGACACCACCGGGACCACGCTCATCGTCGGCCGGGCCCCACGACAATCGGCCGGGGTCACGGCGCAGGAGGCGGTGCCGGTGGACTCCGAGTCCGGGGCCCGCTACCTGCTGGTCGACGGACGGCGGATCGCCGTCGATCCCGCTGACCCGGTGCTGGCCGCCGCGGTGTCGCGGCGTGTATCGGCGCTGCTGCTCAACGCGATCCCCGAAGCCCCCGCTGCCTCGCCGGTCGACCCCCGCCGGCTGCGGATCGCCCCGGCGACGCTGTGCGCGCACTGGCGCCCCGAGGCCCCGGACGCGATCACCTTGTCCACCGGGGCGGTCCTGTCCACCGGGGAGACCCCGACGGCACTGGCGCAGGCGGACGGGCCCGGGCCTGCCCTGGATGCGGTCTACCTGCCGCCGGGACACACGCCCTACGTCCGCGCGATCGATACCGCCGGCCACACCGTGGGTTCCGGCTATCTGATCGCCGACACCGGGGTGCGGTTCGCCGTCGCCGACGACGATGCGGCGCGCAGCCTGGGGTTTCCGGGCCGTGCGGCCGGGGTGCCGTGGCCACTGCTGGCCGGGCTGCCGGCCGGTCCCCGGCTCAGCCGGGAGCAGGCGCTGCGGCCCCGCGACGTGCCCTCCGGCGAGCCGCCAGCCGCGCGGTGACGGCCACCAGCAGTGATGCCAGCAGCAGCGCGGTGCCGGCGACGGTGGTGCCCCACCCGGCGGCCCCCGAGGCGGGTTCGGGGGGCAGCATCACGGCGGGCTCCTGCGCCGGCGCCGGGCCACCCTGCTCGCGGGTGGCGGCCGGTTCGAAGGTGAGCGCGGCCAGCGGGTCCACCACGCCGGCGCCGACGTAGTCGTCGCGCCCGCCCGGTGGCGGGTGGGCGGTGGCCGTGATCCGGTCCATCACCTGGCGCGGCGTCCACTGCGGGAACCGCGCGCGGACCAGCGCAGCCAGACCGCTGACCACCGGCGCGGCAAAGCTGGTGCCACGCAGCGCCGAACCGTCGAGACTGTCGGCCATCGCATCGGCGACGGTGCTCAACGAGAGCACCGACTCGCCCGGGGCTGCCACGTCGACCCAGGGGCCGGGTGCGGTGAAGGCCGACGCGGAGCCGGCGCCGTCCACCGAGCCGACGGTCAGCACGTAGTCGTCGTACCAGGCCGGGGTGACGATCATGGGCTCCTCGCCGCCGCACCCCTCGTCGGTGTTGCCCGCCGCGGCGACGACCACGGTGTTCTTCACCTCGACCGCATAGGCCAACGCGGCTCCCAGCGCGCGGTCGTCGAGGCCGGAGCTCGCGGGCCGGCAGGCCACCGTGGAGATGTTTATGACCGATGCCCCCAGGTCGGCCGCCATGCGCACCGCCCGAGCCAGCGTGTCGACGTCGCCGACGCCGGGGGCACCGCCGACGGCGCTGAATCTGGTGCTGGACTGGCGGATGGCGATCACGGTGGCCAGCGGCGCCACCCCGGCGAACCGGTCAGCCGCGGGATCGGGTGCGGCCGCGATGATTCCGGCGACCAGCGTGCCGTGCCCGTCGCAGTCGCGGGTGCCGTCGCCGGTGGACACGTAGTCACCGCCGCCGACCAGGCCGGGCAGGCGCCGGTGTGTCGCCACCCCGGTGTCGATCACCGCAACCCGCTGGCCGGCCCCGCGAGTGAGCGCCCACGCGGCGCTCAGGTCCAGTTCGTCGAGCTGGGTCCTCAGCCCGCCCGGGCCCAGCGACGGCACGGTGCACACGTCACGCTGCACGGTGGGGCGGAGCGGCGCGGCCGGCGCCGGCGGGGGCAGTCGGGTGCCGTCGACCGGGGGCGGTGCCACCGCGTTCGCCGGCGGCGCCCACGGTGGCGTTGCTGCCAGCAGGGCGGCCGCGGCCAGTCGAGCGATCCGCCGGCGCCGCACGGCTTCACCCCACGCTCAACCCGCGGGCGACGCTGTAGAGCCCCACCAGCCAGCAGGCCAGCGGCGCCAGCGAACCGAGCGCCAGGCCCTCCAGAACCTCGGCGCCCCGCCGGATCGACACCGACGCCGGGGTGGCGCCGAAACCGAGCGCCGCGGCGGCCAGCGCCACGGCCAGCCCCGCCGGCCACTGCCGTGCCCCGCTGAACGACGCGCCCAGCAACGCGATCCCCAGCGTGGCGGTACCACCGGCGACCAGCGCCGCGATGTGGACGCCGTCGCTGTGCGAACGGGCGCGCAGCGCCAACGCCGCACCGGCCGCCGCCGCGAACACCACACCGGTCGCCCGCGGCGTCCCGGCGACCGGTGCCGCGGCGATCACTCCGGCGGTGCCCAGCACCACCAGCCCCGACGCCACCGCCACCAACCCGGTCAACAGATCGTGCGCCTGACCGGCCCGGGCGACGGCTGCCTGCGGGCTGCGGGACAACCCGGTGGCCGCGGCGGCAACGCGGTCGGCGATGCGGGTCAGCCAGAGACCGGCGCCCGCCGCCACAACGGCCAGCCGTGCCAGGCCGGACCCGCTCAGCGCGACGGCCGTGGCCGCGACCGCCGCCAGCACCATCAGCCCGGCCAGACAGCACAACATGGTGCGAACCGGTGCACCGCAGCCGCTCGGCGGAACGGTCAGCAGGGCCACCGTTCCCGCCGCCGCGAACGCCAACAACAGGTTGGGGGCGCCGGGCCCGCCGGGGACGGCCACGAAACCGGCTACCCCGGCCAGGCCGCTCGCCGCCAGCGCGGCACTGAGCCGGCGTGCCCCTGGACTCCACGGGCGCTGCATCGCCTGAACCGTGGCGGCCAGCCGTTCGGCCGGATCATCGCAATACACCTGCGGCGCGGGGCATGACGCGTAGGTCAACACCAATGTTGCGCCGTCGCGGATCCCCTGTTGCGACAGGGATTTCGTACCGTCCAGCGCTGCCTTTCCGGGCTCGCAGAGGCGATAGGGGCGCAGCGGCGGCGGGTCCGCCCCGGGTGGCAACACGTCCACAACAGCGGGGATCAGCGACGCGACCGGAACGCCGGACGGCAGGGCAAGGTCGGCGTGCGCGCGGTCGGTGTATATCGCCACGCGGCGCAGGCCGGAATCCGGAGTGGACACGTCGCGTTCCCCTTTCGCCCTCGATGGGGCGACGCTACGGCCCCGTCGGAGCACGGGCTTGCGGCTATCCACAGCCGAGTTGCGGGTTCCCGCGGAGCTTCCTACCGTGTGCCGATGACCGGTCCCGCTGCGTGCGTGACTCCGCCGGCGCCGCCGCCGCAGAACGAAATCACTGTCGCTGCACCGCCATCGGTTCGCGATGGCGACCATCGGATGATCCTGGCCCGGCTGCTGCCGGTCGGGGCGGCCGTGGCCATGCTCGCCGTCACCGTCATCGCCCACCGGGCCGGGGTGAGCGCCCTACGCAGCCCGGTAGCCGTGTTACCGGTGATGATGCTCAGCTCGGCGGTCGCCCTCGCAGTGGCGGGGCGCAATCGTTCGGGCGGCAACGGCATCGATGAGGACCGCCAAAGCTATCTGGCCTATCTGAGCCGGCTGCGCGGCGCCGTCACCGAAAGCGCTGCGGCCCAAGCGGAATTTGCGCGGTGGTCACATCCTGACCCGGACGTCCTGTGGCAGCTCACCGGTGGGCCCCGGCAGTGGGAGCGCGAGCCCGCCGATCCGGCATTCGGCTCAGCGCGGGTGGGCGTCGGGCCGGCCGTGCCGGCCAGTCGACTGGTCGCGCCCGCGCATGACCCGGCGCGCCGGGCCGACCCGGTCACCGATGCGGCGCTGCAACGATTTCTCGACAGCTATGCCACGGTGCCCGACCTGCCGATCACGCTGCCGGTGCTGGGCGCCGAGCCGTTGCTGCTGGACGGCGACGCCGACCGGGTAGGCGGCCTGCTGCGCGCACTGATCTGCCAGCTCGCCGTCCTGCACGCCCCCGCCGTGCTGGCGATCGCCGCGGTCACCAGTTCGCGCCAACATGACTGGGACTGGCTGAAATGGCTTCCCCACCACCAGCACCCGTCGGCATCCGGGGGAGTGCTGCTGCTGACCTATCCCGACCTGGCGGCCGCCGAAAGCGACCTTGCGGGCCGCCGGGCCGTGGTGATCAGTGACGACCCGGCAGGTCTGCGGGTGGCCGAGGCAGGAGCGCGCGGCGCCGCTCGCCGCCTGGCCGTGTCGGCAACAACGCTGCACGACCGCGACGGCCGTCTCGGCCGGCCGGACTACCTGAGCCTGCCCGATGCGACGGTGTGCGCTGCGCGACTGGCCGGGTGCCGGGCGGCCGGCTCCGGCCGCGGCGACCGGGGGTGGGCTGCGCTGCTGGGCATCGACACCGTCGACGGCTTTGACCCGCCGGCCGCCTGGGCGGGCGCGGCGGCGCAGCGGTTGTGCGTTCCCATCGGCACCGACGACGCCGCCGGCCCGGTGCTGCTGGACATCAAAGAGGCCGCCGAGCGGGGCAGCGGTCCGCACGGACTGTGTATCGGCGCCACCGGATCCGGGAAATCGGAGTTTCTGCGCACCCTGGTCCTGGGCATGGTGGCGCGTCACTCGCCTGAGGACCTGAACCTGGTCCTGGTCGACTTCAAAGGCGGCGCAACCTTCCTCGGATTCTCCCAGGCCCGCCACGTCAGTGCCGTCATCACCAATCTCGCCGAGGAGGCGCCGCTGGTCGACCGGATGCGCGACGCACTGGCCGGAGAGCTGCAGCGCCGCCAGCAGCAGCTGCGCGATGCCGGGCTGCCCGGCGTGGCCGCATACCGGCAGGCGCGCGTGACGCAGCCGCAGCTACCGGCCCTGCCGGCACTGCTGCTCATCGTCGACGAGTTCTCCGAACTGCTGCACCGCCACCCCGACCTCCTTGACACCTTCGTCGTGATCGGCCGGCTGGGCCGGTCGCTGGGAATCCACCTGCTGCTGGCCAGCCAGCGCCTCGAGGAGGGCAGGCTGCGCGGGCTGGAAGCGCACCTGTCCTACCGGGTGTGCCTGAAGACGATGTCCGCCGCCGAATCCCGGATCGTCTTGGGCACCACGGCTGCGCACGACCTGGAGAACACCCCCGGTCTGGGGTTTCTGCGCACTGCCGACGGCACCGTACGGCGATTCCAGACGGCCTATGTCTCCGGTGTGTGCCCGCGCCCCCTGCCGGCGCCCACCGCGGTAGCGCCGTTCACCGCCGCGCCGATTCACCGCCCCGCCGCCGCACCCGATCCAGGCGCGCGCACCGTGATGCAGGCGATGCTGCACCGGGTGTCCGGGCACGGCGCCCAAGCGCGCCGAATCTGGCTGGCACCCTTAGGCGATTCCCCGGACCTGGGATCGGTGTTGCGCAGTAACCCAGCTACGCACCTGAGCGTTCCCGTCGGCGTCGTCGACCGGCCATTCGAGCAGCGGCGCACCGCCTTGTGCGTCCGGCTCGACGGCGCTGCCGGACACGTCGCGGTGGTCGGCGCGCCGCAATCGGGCAAGTCGACCGCCCTGTGCACCCTGATCGCCGCACTGTGTGCCACCCACGATGCGGCCCGGGTCGTGTTCTACTGCCTGGACTTCGGCGGCGGCATGCTTGCGGGCCTCGACGCCGTGCCGCAGGTGGGCGCGGTGGCCGACCGTGCGCACCCCGATCTGGTCGGGCGGATGGTCGCCGAACTGCAGGCCGTGGTGGCGCGCCGCGAAACCGGCGCCGACCGCGATGCGGAAGGGCGGGGCCCGGCCCCCGACGTCTTCCTGGTGATCGACGGATGGGCTGCGCTGTGCCGCGAATTCGACGTGGAAGCTGCGATCGTCGCGCTGGCCGCCGGCGGACTGTCCCACGGCGTGCACGTGGTGCTGGCCGCGTCGCGGTGGGCCGAGGTGCGGCCCGCCCTGCGCGACCTCATCGGCAGCCGCATCGAGCTGCGTCTGGGAGATCCCGCCGAATCCGAACTGGACCGCCGGCAAGCCCAGCAGGTGCCGCAGGATCGGCCCGGGCGCGGTCTGACCGCCGAGGGCATGCACATGCGGCTCGCCCGGCCCGAAAACTGGTCGCCGCTGCGGCATCCTGACGGTGTCGTCGCCGCGCCGATCCGGTTACTGCCGGCTGTGGTGGCGCCCGCAGATGTGGCCGCGGCCGCCGCCGGGCTGCCGGTACTGGGCATCGGTGAACCTGAACTGGCCGCCGTGGCGCTGGATTTCGGCCGGCAACCGCACCTGCTGATCCTGGGCGAGAGCGAGTGCGGCAAGACCTCGGCGCTGCGCACGCTGTGCCGGGAGCTGGTTCGCGCCCACACCGCCGAGCAGGCCCAACTGCTGGTGGTCGACTACCGCCGCGGCCTGCTCGAGGTGGTGCCGCCCGGGCACCTGGGCGGCTACGCGGTAACCGCGCCGATGCTCAGGAGCCTATTGGCGGACGTGACCGCGCAGCTGTCCGCACGGTTACCCGGCGCCGGCCTCGCCCCGCAGCAGCTACGCGCCCGGTCCTGGTGGTCGGGCCCGCAGTGGTTTGTGGTGGTCGACGACCACGACCTGGTGACCGCGGGCTCCGGCAATCCGCTGACGCCGCTGCTGGACTACCTGCCCTACGCCGGCGATGTCGGGCTGCACCTGATCGTGGCGTGCCGCACCGGCGGTGCGGCCCGGTCGGCGTATGAGCCGACGCTGACCGCGCTGTCCGATCTGGGCGCGATGCGGCTGGCGATGAGCGGCGCGGAGGCCCCCGGGGGCTGGGGGCGAACCGCCGACCTGCCGGCCGGGCGCGGCACTTTGACCACGCGGGCCGACGGGCCGCGGCTGATCCAGGTGACCTGGGATCCATGAGCGCCGGGCATCGGGCGGTGATCGAGGCCGGGCCCGTCACCATTCGGCGGCTCTGCTGCGGCGGCGCCGAGGCGGCCGGTGCCGGCGCGGCGGTGGAATGGATCGACGACCCGGTCGGGCTGGTGGACGGGCAACCGGTCGCGGTGCCCGAGCTGCTGCGCGACGTGCTGGCCTGCGCCCCGCCCCCGGTGTCGAGGGAGCTCATACACCCGGCGTGGTGGCCGCAACGACGCGTGGCGGCGCTCACCGCGGCCGCCGGCGGCGTGCCGGTGCGCACCCGGTCGCGGGCTACGGTGCTGGCCGGCGCAGCCGGTGCCGCAGCGGTCGTGGAGATCGCCGCCGGCCTGGTGGCCGTCACCGGAACCGGAAACCCCGACATGGTCGCCGAGCCGCGCATCGGCGCCCCCGGCGAGGTCGCCGACGCAGTGGCCCGCCGGGTCCTGGCGGCGCTGGGAGATCGTCGCGACGGCGTGGTGATCGACGCGCCGGCCGGGGTCGGCGGGGCCCCGGCGCTGGCGCGCATGATCGGCCAGCGGTTGGGGACCGAGGTGCGGGTGACCGTGGCCGACGGGCTGCCCCCGGTTCGTCCGGCCGCCGGTACGCCGGTCACCGCTGCGACCGTCGCGAGGCGCCGCCGGCGGCGCGGCCCGGCTGCCGCGGCACTGGGATTGGCTCTACCGGTCGGCTGGGCGCTGGTGGTGCACCCGGGCGCGGCACCGACCCCCGTGCCCACGTCATATCTGCTCGACGGCGCGGTGGCGATGCAGGTCCCGGCGGACTGGACGGTCCGGCGGGTCAGCGGTGGGACCGGCTCGGCACGGGTGGAGGTGGCCAATCCGGCCGATCCGCATCAGGTGCTGCACCTGACCCAGATGCCGGTCCCGGCCGGCGCGCTGGCCGCCGTCGCCGAAGCGTTGCAGCAGGGATTGCGGCGCGCCCAGGCCGAGACGCCGGGGGTGTTCGTGGACTTCGATCCGGCCGGTACCAGCGCGGGCCGGCCGGCGGTGACCTACCGCGAGGTGCGCGCCGACCGCCAGATCGCCTGGGCGGTGCTGGTCGACGGCTCGATCCGGATCGCCATCGGCTGCCAGAGCGGCCCCGGCGGCGCCGACACCGTGCGCGACGTCTGCGAGCAGGCGGTGGCCTCCGCCCATGCCGCCGGGCGTTGACCCCGCCCGTGAAACCGCC
Organism: Mycolicibacter engbaekii; assembly: GCF_002101585.1. GTDB lineage: Bacteria > Actinomycetota > Actinomycetes > Mycobacteriales > Mycobacteriaceae > Mycobacterium > Mycobacterium engbaekii. The sequence continues at coordinate 322,919 of NZ_LQOT01000069.1, forward strand.
CGGTGGGGAACCGGCGGGAACCGGAGCGGGGGCATCGCCGTCGAACTAGGTATCAGCGAACCGACGACGAGAGGGACCGATGTGGCTACACCTTCCGGGCTGTCCGGATCCACCGGCGGCACCGCGCTTCGCGCCGACTTCGATGTCATGCGCGCCGTCGCAGCGGCCACCGACGCCCGCAACGAGGAGATCCGGGGCATGCTGCAGGCGTTCGTCGCCCGGATGCGCGCGGTTCCGGAGTCGGTGTGGTCGGGCCTGGCAGCGGTCCGGTTCCAGGACGTTGTGGATCGCTGGAACGCCGAATCGCTGAACCTGCATCACGCGCTGGCGCGTATCGCCGAGACCATCCGGGGCAACGAACGTGCGCTGCGTGAGGTGGCCGAGGCCCACTCGCACCACATCGCCGCCGCCGGCGACGGAATCTGACCGGTGCCGGGGATGGACACCGCACTGTCGTACGACTTCGACGAGATCGAATTCGCTGTCCGCCAGGAGATCCACACGACGGCCGCTCGGCTCAACGGGGCACTGGGGGAGTTGCGGTCGCAGATCGCACCGCTGCAACAGGTCTGGACGCGGGAGGCGGCCGGGGCCTACCACGCCGAGCAGCTGCGCTGGCAGCAGGCGGTCGAGGCGCTGAACCAGATCCTGGTCGATCTGGGCCGGGCGGTGCGCGACGGCGCCGCTGATGTCGCCGACGCCGATCGCCGCGCCGCGGGAGCCTGGGGGAGGTAGGAGAGGCCGCCCCCAAACCGGTGTGGCCCCCGGGGATGGAGAGCCGTCGGGGGCCACACCGGGTGAACGCCCCGGCAGCGCCGTTTTGACCTGCCCGGATCGCCGCCGGTAAGCTGCTCCGTTGGCGTGCGGTGCCTGCGGGCACAGCGGGTCCTCGGGTCAATGTCGGTCGCCGAGAACCACCCCGCCGTCCACGCCGGACCGGCACCCGGATCACACCGGGATCCGCAAGACCGGGACGACCCGGCTCGAGTTGAAAAGAAGAGGTAAGCGCTGTGCCCACCTATGCGCCGAAGGCGGGTGACACCACACGTTCGTGGTATGTCATCGACGCCACCGACGTGGTGCTTGGCCGGCTCGCCGTTGCGGCAGCAACCCTGCTGCGCGGCAAGCACAAGCCGACATTCGCACCGAACGTTGACGGCGGTGACTTCGTCATCATCATCAACGCCGACAAGGTCGCCATCAGCGGCGACAAACTGCAGAAGAAGATGGCTTACCGCCACTCGGGTTACCCGGGCGGACTGCGCAAGCGCAGCATCGGCGAGCTGATGGAGACCCGTCCCGACCGTGTCGTGGAGAAGGCGATCCTCGGGATGATCCCGCACAACAAGTTGGGTCGTCAGATTCAGCGCAAGCTGCACGTCTACGCCGGGCCGGTGCATCCGCACACCGCCCAGCAGCCGATCCCGTTCGAAATCAAGCAGGTGGCGCAATGACCGAGACCGCATTTGAAGGTGCTGAGGTCCCCGAGGTCGACGAGACCGTCGTTGAGGTTGTCGAGGACGTAGTGCACGAAGACGCCGCGCCGGCCTACCAGCCGCACGACCTGGGCCGTCCCATCCAGACCGTGGGCCGCCGCAAGGAGGCCGTGGTCCGGGTGCGCCTGGTGCCCGGCACCGGCAAGTTCAACCTGGACGGGCGCACGCTCGAGGCCTACTTCCCGAACAAGGTGCACCAGCAGCTGATCAAGGCTCCGCTGGTCACCGTGGACCGGCTGGAAAGCTTCGACGTCTACGCCCACCTCGACGGCGGCGGTCCGTCCGGCCAGGCCGGGGCGCTGCGTCTGGCGCTGGCCCGCGCGCTGATCCTGGTCCAGCCCGAAGACCGCCCGGCCCTGAAGAAGGCCGGCTTCCTGACTCGTGACCCCCGGGCCACCGAGCGCAAGAAGTACGGTCTCAAGAAGGCCCGCAAGGCTCCGCAGTACAGCAAGCGCTGATCTGCGATTGCATTCTGGCAGCGAGTTGGGGGTGCCTTCCGCACGCGGAAGGTGCCCCCGGCTTGCTTTTGAGGGTGGTGCTTTTCGGTCCGGCACCGGCGTGTCGGGCCGGGGGCACGCACGCTCGCGGCGATAAAGGATAGTTATGGGTCGACTTTTCGGCACCGACGGCGTCCGCGGGGTTGCCAACCGCGAGCTGACCGCCGAGTTGGCGGTTGCGCTGGGCGGCGCCGCGGCGCAACGGCTGTCCACCAGCACCGAGCGCCGGGTCGCCGTCGTCGGCCGCGACCCCCGCGCCAGTGGCGAGATGCTGGAGGCCGCCGTCATCGCCGGGCTGACCAGCCAAGGCGTCGACGCGCTGCGCGCGGGCGTCCTGCCGACCCCGGCGGTGGCTTATTTGACCAGCGCATATGACGCCGATTTCGGGGTGATGATCTCCGCCTCGCACAATCCGATGCCCGATAACGGCATCAAGTTCTTCGGCCCGGGCGGCCACAAGCTCGACGACGCCACCGAGGACCAGATCGAAGACCTGGTCGCCGCCGGCCCGGGACTGCGCCCGGTCGGCGCCGATCTGGGCCGGGTGGTCGATGCCGCCGACGCGCTCGAGCGCTACCTGCGCCACGTGAGCGAGGCCAACCCGACCCGGCTGGACGGCCTGACCGTGGTCGTGGACTGCGCGCACGGTGCGGCGTCGCAGGCAGCGCCGGATGCCTACCGAGCAGCCGGTGCCACCGTGATCGCGATCAACGCCGAACCCACCGGACTCAACATCAACGACGGCTGCGGGTCGACGCATCTGGAGCCGCTGCGGGCGGCGGTACGTGCCCACGGCGCCGACCTGGGCTTGGCGCACGACGGCGATGCCGACCGGTGCCTGGCGGTGGACGCCGACGGCAACGTGATCGACGGCGACGCCATCATGGTGGTGCTGGCCCTGGCCATGCGCGACGCGGGCGAACTGGTCGAGGACACCCTGGTCGCGACCGTGATGAGCAACCTCGGCCTGCACCTGGCGATGCGCGATGCCGGGATTACGGTGCACACCACCGATGTCGGTGATCGCTACGTCCTGGAGCAACTGCGGGCCGGCGGATTCACCCTCGGCGGCGAGCAGTCCGGTCACATCGTGCTGCCCCAGGTGGCCACCACCGGTGACGGCATCATCACCGGCCTGCGGCTGATGGCTCGAATGGCCCAGACCGGGCGCCCGCTGGCCGATCTGGCCGCGGCGATGTGCACGCTGCCGCAGGTGCTGATCAATGTGGAAGTCACCGACAAGGCCGACGCGGTGGGCCATCCGGCGGTGCGGGAGGCGGTTCGGCGCGCTACCGAGGAGCTCGGCGACACCGGGCGAATCCTGTTGCGGCCCTCCGGTACCGAACAGCTGGTGCGGGTGATGGTGGAGGCGGCCGACTCAGAGACCGCCCGCCGGGTCGCCGCCGAGGTTGCCGACGTGGTGCGCGCCCGGCGCTGACTCGGGCGAATCGGCGGGAACCCCGCTCGCCGTGGCGGCGTCCTACCCCGTATGGGACGACAGCAGCTCTACCTCGATGCGGCGGCGTTGTGTTGGGTGGCCGACCACTTCGACACGACCGCGGCGGGCATGGACATCGCCGTGCGGATCCGGCTGGGCGGATTGACCTTCGGCGGCGCCACGGCGGGCCGGGACTGGATCGGGGCGGGGGAGGAGCTGCGCCGCGCCCTGCATGCCTGGGTGCCGGAGCTGATCCGCTGGTCGCGGGCCACCACCGAGATCGCCGCGGCGCTGCGGGCCGCGTCGGTGCGCTACCGGCAGGCCGAGGTGCTGGCGGCGCAGCGAGTCGGCTGACGTGGCAGCGCGATTCGATGTGCCCGCACGGCTGGCGCAGGGGAGCGAGGCGGTCGCTGTCACCCAGGCCTACGTCTCGGCGTGCCACCGACGGGGCTACCGCGATGCTGAAATCACCGGCTATGACGGCCAGCTCGCCGACCGCTACGACAGTGAAGCCGGCCTGGACCTGCGGGCGCTCGACTCCGACTGCACCGCGTTGCGCGCCCTGGCCGACGCCGCCCAGGATGCACTGCTCACCCAGCGCCGCCACCTTGCCGCGCTTCAGGACGCCTGGCGTGGCCCCGGTGCCGACGCCGCCGCGGAGTTTCTGCGCCGGCACTGCGACACCGCTGCTGGGCTCACGGACCGGCTGCGCGCCGCGGCCACCGGGCTCGGTGTCCTGCGCGACGAGCTGTGGCGGTTGGTCGATGCCAAGGCCGCGGCCGTGCTGGGAGTCGATGAGCGGGTGGGCGCGCAACGGTCGGCTTGGCTGTCGGCGGCATGCGCGGTGAACGCCGGCACCGCGGACGAGCGGGCCGTCGACGTCGTGGAAAAACAGGTGCTCCCCTACGTGGACAACGATGTCCGCCGCGATTGGGTCGCAGCAGTCCAGACGGCCCAGGACGGCATTGCCGAGGCATACCGCACCGCGATCGCCGCAGCCGGCCCCGGGCCGGGGGTGTGGTTCGCCGTTCCGGCAGACCTCGGGCCGATCCCGCCGCCCGAGGGCCCGGAGACTGTGCCGATTGCCGACCCCGATGGTGGCCGGCCGCCAGCGGCTGTGGTCGCGGCGTCGACCGATCCGGCGCAGCCGGTTGGCCCGGCGGCCCCGGAGCCGCCCCAGCCGAGGCCACCCGCCGGACCGTTCGACGCCGGTGCGCCGGGCCATCCCGGCGCGTTCGAGCCGTCCGGGACGCGGGCCGTCCCGGGCGACTGGGGCTGGCCGTCGGCCGGCCCGCCCAGTGGAACCGGCGGCGGACTGGGCAGCCTGCCCGGATTGCCCGGGCTGGGCGGGCTGATCCCGGGGACCGCCGACACGTTCGGTGCCGATGAGCCGTTCCGCGATCCCTTCGAGGACCGGCCCCGAGCCGAAGCCGAGGGCGTCGCCGACTCCGAGGAGCCCGCAGACCCTGACGAAGCCGCCGACGCCGAGCCGGAGTCAGATCCCGCCGAGTCGCCCGCTGACCGAGACGATCCGCAGGACCGACCGGGCGACGCGCCACTCGGTGAAGCATCGGGGGAGGCGGCCCCGTCGGGCGGCAGTCGCGAACCGGAAGCGCCGAGCGCCGACAGCGATGCCGGGCAGCCCTTGGCGGCGCCGGACGTCGCACCTCAGACGCCGTGCGACATCGCGGCCCAGGAGCTGCCGCACGCGGGCGGGTGAGCGTGCCGCACACCCGCGGGTCAGTGCGGGCAGGAGCGCGCGGCCGGGCCGCGCTGGGTCACGACGGAAGCAGGTCGCGCAGTTCTTCGACGTAGCGCAGCGCCTCGTCCGGCCCGGTTGCCAGCGGGGCCACCAGCAGCGTTGTCACGCCGGCCTCGGCGTAGGCGGCGAGTCGTTCGGCCACCAGACCGCGGGGCCCGACCAACGAGGTGTTGCGGACCAGCTCGTCGGGCACGGCATTGATCGCCTCGGTCTTGCGTCCGGCCAGGTAGAGCTCTTGAATGCGATCGGCGACCTCGCCGAACCCGTAACGGGTGGCCAGGTTGTGGTAGAAGTTCCGGCCTTTGGCGCCCATCCCGCCGATGTACAGCGCCAGCTGAGGCTTGGCCCAGGCCAGCCGGTCTTCCACGTCGTCGCCGATGGCCAACGTCGACCCGACGATAACGTCCAGGGGCGCCATCGCAGGATCGCGTCTGGCCGCACCGGCCTTCAGCGCGTCGCCCCAGATGTCCTGCGCCCGTTCCGGATAGAAGAAGACCGGTTGCCACCCCTCGGCGATCTCGGCGGTCAGCTCGACATTCTTGGGCCCCAGGGCGGCAATCGAGATCGGAATGCGCTCCCGGACCGGATGGTTGATCAGCCGCAAAGCCTTGCCCAGACCGGTTCCGCGTTCGGGCGGAAGGGGCAGTTGGTAGTGCTTGCCCGCATAGTTGAGTCGTTCCCGGCGCCAGACCGCCCGGCAGATCTCCACGACTTCGCGGGTGCGTCCCAGCGGAGCGTCGAAGGCAACGCCGTGAAAGCCCTCCACCACCTGCGGGCCCGACGTGCCCAGGCCCAGGGTGAAGCGGCCGTTCGACACGTGGTCCAGGCCGGCCGCCGTCATGGCGAGCAAGGCGGGAGTCCGGGTGTAGATGGGCAGGACCCCGGTGAGCAGTTCGACCCGCGAGGTCTTGGCGGCCAGGTACCCCAGCTGGCTGATGGCGTCGAACGAGTAGGCCTCGGCGACCGCGACCACGTCTATGCCGATCTTCTCCAGCTCGACGACCTGCTCGACGGCTTCCATGAATCCGCCCGCGTAGCTCAGCTGTGTCCCGATGCGCACCATTCACACATACCAGTCTTTGCTGACGGCCCAGCGCCTCGGGGCGGGGCAGCGGCGGCTACTCAGGGAAAAAATATGGCGCATCACGAGGTAGTCGTGCCATCGCGAGGGGTGCGAACGGGGACCGCGGACCGCGGCTACCCGAACAGTGCGGCGAGCTTCTCCTCCGGCGGCAGCGGCTCTGGCAGGGGGCCCGGTGCCTGGGTTCGCGGCAGGGCCGCCTGCGGGTCGGCGAAGGCCCGGAACGCTTTGTCGCCCACCAGTTGCGCCATGAGGTATCCGGTCAGCAGGGCGCGCACCCGTCGCTGGGTGCGTCGGTCCGACGTCGGCAGGCCGAAGAACCCGGTGAGGCGGCGGCCCTGCGGCAGCCCGGCCGGCGACACCTTGTCGATCACCCGCAGCGTGGCGGGCCGCCATGCGTGGGCCAGCTCGATCGCGTTGGAACGCAACGCTTTGGGGTCACCGGCGCTGCTGAACACCACGCCGGGCACATCGAGTGCGGCCGCCGCCAGCTCGGCGGGCGGTGTGGTGACGGTCGGGAAGATCGCCGCCACGGCCTTGGGCGTGATCGGCAGTGCTGCCGCGGCGAACACCGCGGCCGAACCGCCGAAGCCGTGACCGGCAACGCCGAGCCGGCCGGGGTCGACGCTGATACGCCCCGGCCCCAGCCGGATATCGATGGCGATCTCCAGGGCGCGGCCCAGGTCGGCGGCCAGGGTCAGCACCGACGGCGCCAGCCCTCGTTCGGTGGCCGGGGCCACCGCCACGACACCCCATGAGGCCAGGTGCTCGAGCAGTCCGGCGTAGCGATCGGCCCCGGTCAGCCAGTCGTGCCCGAATGCCACGGCGGGCAGCCGGTACCCGGACGCGGGCGTGTACACGACCCCGGCCAGGCCGGCATAAGCCAGGTCTCCGCGCAGGACGCGATGCGGGCCGGGGCGGGTCAACGCGGCGTAAAGACGCTTGGTGCTGGCCATCCGATGACGGTAACGCACCGGCGACACCGGCGTTGCGGGGTCAGTCCGGTCGTGCCCTCCAGTACTGCAGTGCCACCGCCTGCTGCGCCGCGGCGGCGGTCCGGGCGGCCGCCGCGGGATCGGCGGGACCGGTGCGCCTACCCGGCGCCGCCCGCCGCTGCGCCACCGCGGCGAAGCCGCCGTCGAGGTAGCGCTGGCGGGCGGCCTGGCGCTGGATCTTGCCGCTCGAGGTGGTCGGGATGGAACCGGGACCGACCAGGACCACCTCGTGGGGAGCGATTCCCTGGTGGCGCACAACGGCTGCCGCGATCGCGTCCAGCATGCCGGCGTACGCGGCCTCACCTGCTGGCTCGACCTCCTGGATCAGCACCAGTTGCTCGTCGGCATTCGGCCCGGTGCCCGCGGCGAAGGCCGCGCCCCGGCCGGACAACAGCGCCGGGTGGCTGCCCTGCGCCGTCTTCTCGATGTCGTTGGGGTAATAGTTGTTGCCGCGGAAGACGATCAGGTCTTTGCAGCGTCCGGTGATGAACAGCTCCCCGGCTCGCAGAAAGCCCAGGTCCCCGGTGCGCAGGTAGGGGCCCTCCCGGGTGTCGGCCAGGTAGGCCCCGAACGTCTGCTCGGTGTCCTCGGGCTTGCCGCGATAGCCCTGGGCGACGCATGGCCCGGAGACCCAGATCTCGCCGACCTGATCGGGGCCGCGGCGCCGTCGCGTCTCGGGGTCGGCGATGACGATCTGCTGACCGCCGCGAGGGCGTCCGCAGCCGACCAGGGCCACGGCGCGGGGATCGTCGTCGGCGGCATCGGTGATCTCGACGACCCGGTCTTCGCCCAGCGCGGTGCGGTCGATATGGCGCACGACCGGTGCGGCGGCGTCCGATCCGCCCGAGACCAGCAGGGTTGCCTCGGCCAGGCCGTACACCGGCAGGAACGCCTCCGGCCGGAAACCGGCCGGGGCGAAAGCCTCGGCGAAGGCCCGCAGGGTGCTGACCTGCACCGGCTCGGCGCCGTTCATCGCCGTCGACCACTGCGACAGGTCCAGCGCCGCGCGCTCCTGCGCGGTGCTGCGCTCGACGCAGAGCTGGTAGGCGAAGTTCGGTGCGGTGGCGGTGGTCGCGCGGTACCGGGACATGGCTTCCAGCCACCGGATCGGACGGGTGATGAAGCCGGCCGGCGACATCAGCACCGTCGTACCGCCGACGAACACGCTCTGCAGGATGCCGCCGATCAAGCCCATGTCGTGGTGCTGGGGCAGCCAGCACACCGCGATCTTCTGGTCGTCGCCGTCCCACGCCTGGTGGATCGCGGCCAGGTTCGCCAGCAGGTTGCCGTGTGTCAGGACCACACCCTTGGGCGCCCGGGTCGAACCGGAGGTGTATTGCAGTGTGGCGGTGGTGCCGCCGTCTACCTCTGGCGGTTCCCAGCTGTCCGGGTCCGCGCCGAGGTCGTCGGGGGCCAGCCACAGCGGCGGGCGCTTGGTCATGCCGTCGACCTGCGGCCTGAGCTTGTCCTGCGTCGCGGAGTCCGCCAGGGCGAAACCGGCTCGCGCATCGGGAGCGATCAGTGCCAACCGCCCGAGCCGATCCTGCACCGGCACCGCGACCGCGCCGGCATACAGGCAACCGAAGTAGGCGGCCACGCTGTCCAGACCCGGCCGGCAGACCACAAGAACACGACGGCCCGCCGCTTCCTGCTGTTGCAGACCCGCCGCGATCGCTCGTGCGCTGCGGTCGAGTTCGCCATAGGTGAGCGCACCCTGCTCGGCTGTGCCGTCCGGATCGAACACGAACGCGACCTTGTCCCGATAGCGATCTGCCTGCCGGCGGAGCAGCCCCACCAGGCTGCCGGAGGCGGTCGGAGGGTGCTGTGGCATGTCGTTCCCCAACCCTTCGGTTCCCGGCCGACTTCCCCCGCGGATCGTGGCGCGGAGTCTCAACATAACCGCTGCGGCTGCGCCGCAGAGCCGGGTTGGCCCCAACGGGCGGGCGCCCAGGACCGAAAGCGCGACGACCGGCTACCACAATTGCGGGCGCGTTGACAGCAAGCTGCCAGGAACGCAGCCGAGATTGTGTCTTGTATCACAGCAAAAATATAACTAACGTGGGTGTCACGCTCAGTTGCGCATCGGTGGCAGGGCACTTCGACAGTGAGGAGCACTCACATGAATCCTGTATTACGTCCTTTTGTGACCGCCGGAGTAGCGGTGGTCGGCGCCGGCATGATCACGGTCACCCCGGTGGTCGCGCCGCTGCCTGAAGTCCACGGCGTCGGCGATATCGCCCTGACCGCCGGAATTGACTTCACCGGCGCGTGGAGCGATGCCTTCAGCACCGCCCAGGCCAACGTCTCGGAGCTGCAGAACGCATTGCAGGACGCCAACAACGCCTTAAGTGAGGCGCTCAGCAACGCCGACCCGGAAAATCTGAGCTTGGAGCAGCTGGGCGCCGCCCTGACGTTCCTGGGCGGCGACCAGAAGGGCTTCCTCAACCCGCTGGCTCAATTCACCACCAGTCTGCCCTCGGGCGAAGGCGGGATCGGGGACCCGGGCTTCGGCCTCGGCAACTTCCTGCTCTACGGCCTGCTCACCAACCAAGGGGAAGAGCTGGCCCCCGGGCTCATTCCGGCAATCCCCGACCCCATCCCGGAGATCGTCCAGGTCCTGGCCTCGCCGCTGTCCGGTCTGCTGATCGGCGCCCTGGGTCCGTACCTGTCGCCGTTGGTGGAGCTGTTCAACAGCATCGAAGCCATCAGCGCCAATCTCGGCGGCGAGGACCCGGACGCCATGGCGGCGCTGCAGGAGCTGATCAACATCCCGGCGAACATGTTCAACGGCTGGCTCAACGGCGCCACGATCAACCTGGACTTCCTGCTCCCGACGATCAGCGAAGCCGGCCTGCTGCCGGAGGGCGCGGCCATATCCGGACTGAGCTTCGCCTTCGGCGGGCTGCTGTCCCCGGGAGAAGTCGGCGGCAACCTGGAGGCTCTGCTGGGGTCAGAAATTCCTCCGCCCGTCTTCGGTGGCGGCTCGATCCTCAACGGGCTGGGTATCACCATTTCGGTCACCGACCCGCTCGAGCTCGACCTGGCGTTCGGCCAGGGCCAGGGGGTCGGGTTCCTCGGCGCGCTCGCCGGACTGGGGCAGTCGCTCGCGTTGCTGCTCACCGGCGACCTGGACTTCGACGGGCCCCCGGTGGAGGTTGTCCCGGATCCCGGGGTGGCTACCGACTTCGACTTCGGCGCCCTGTGGGCGGACCTGTTCGGCGGCGCGTAGCAGCGATCGGGCGCTGATCGCCCCCGGACGCTACGGTTTGGGCTTGCAACCGCGACGGCACTGACCAGCGCGATTGCTCGGCGGGTGCTGCCCGTGCACTACCCTGAACAGCTATGTGCGGAATCGTCGGCTACGTCGGGCAGCGGTCTGCTCGTGACGTCGTCGTCGAGGCCCTGCGCCGGATGGAATACCGCGGCTACGACTCAGCGGGTATCGCCGTCGTCGACGGGGTGGGACAGCTGACCGTCCGGCGCCGTGCCGGCCGGCTCGCCAATCTGGAAGCCGAACTGGCCGCCACCGACCCCGCACTGCTGGTCGGGGGCACCGGCCTGGGCCATACCCGGTGGGCCACCCACGGCCGGCCCACCGACCAGAACGCTCACCCGCATTGCGACACCGTCGGGGAGTTCGCGGTGGTGCACAACGGCATCATCGAGAACTTCGCCGTGCTGCGAGACGAGCTCGAACGTTCCGGCGTCGAGTTCAGCAGCGAGACCGACAGCGAGGTGACCGTCCACCTACTGGCGCGGGAGTACCGGCAGGGCGAGACCGCCGGTGACTTCGTGGCCTCGGCCCTGGCGGTGCTGCGCCGGCTCGAGGGCCACTTCACCGTCGTGTTCGCCCACGCCGACGACCCGGGAACGATCGTGGCCGCGCGTCGGTCCACTCCGCTGGTGGTCGGCATCGGTGACGGCGAGATGTTCCTGGGCTCAGATGTGGCGGCGTTCATCCCGTTCACCCGGGACGCGGTCGAGCTGGGCCAGGACCAGGCGGTGGTCATCACCGCCGACGGCTACCGCATCACCGACTTCCACGGCAACGACGACACTGCCGCAGCTCGTCACTTCCACATCGACTGGGATCTGTCGGCCGCTGAGAAGGGCGGCTATGAGTACTTCATGCTCAAGGAGATCGCCGAGCAGCCCACCGCGGTGGCCGAAACCCTGCTGGGGCACTTCGAGGACGGTCGGATCGTCCTCGACGAGCAGCGCTTGAGCGACCAGGAGCTGCGCGAGATCGACAAGGTGTTCGTGGTGGCCTGCGGCACCGCCTACCACTCCGGCCTGCTGGCCAAGTACGCGATCGAACACTGGACCCGCTTGCCGGTAGAGGTGGAGCTGGCCAGTGAGTTCCGCTACCGCGACCCGGTGCTGGACCGCAGCACCCTGGTGGTGGCGATCAGCCAGTCCGGCGAGACGGCCGACACCTTGGAGGCGGTCCGGCACGCCAAGGAGCAGAAGGCCAAGGTGCTCGCGGTGTGCAACACCAACGGCTCGCAGATCCCGCGCGAGTGCGACGCGGTGCTCTACACCCGCGCCGGGCCGGAGATCGGTGTCGCCTCCACCAAGACGTTCCTGGCGCAGATCACCGCGAACTACCTGGTCGGCTTGGCGCTGGCGCAGGCCCGGGGCACCAAGTATCCCGACGAAGTCGAGCACGAGTACCGGCAGCTGGAATCGATGCCCGAGCTGGTGTCGCACGTGCTGGACGGCATCGATTCGGTTGCCGAGCTGGCCCGCCAGTTCGCCCGCTCGCCCGCGGTGCTGTTTCTGGGTCGCCACGTCGGTTACCCGGTGGCCCTCGAAGGCGCGCTCAAGCTCAAGGAGCTGGCCTACATGCACGCCGAGGGTTTCGCCGCCGGCGAGCTCAAGCACGGTCCGATCGCGCTGATCGAGGACGACCTGCCGGTGATCATTGTGATGCCCTCGCCCAAGAACGCGGCAATGCTGCATTCCAAGCTGCTCTCCAACATCCGTGAGATCCAGGCCCGCGGCGCCATCACCATCGTGATCGCCGAGGAGGGCGACGAGACGGTGCGCCCCTACGCCGACCACCTGATCGAGATCCCCGCGGTGTCAACGCTTTACCAGCCGCTGCTGTCGACCATCCCGCTGCAGGTGTTCGCTGCCGGGGTGGCGCAGGCCCGTGGCTACGATGTGGACAAACCGCGCAATCTGGCCAAATCGGTCACCGTCGAGTAGCGGGAGTTGCAGTGCGACGATTGTTGGTAGTGGCGTGCGCCCTGATGGCGGTATTCGCTCCGGTGACGAATGCCGTTGCGGCCAATGAGGTTCCCGACCTCGATCCGCTGTTCGACGACAGCGGTCCGCTGCCTGCCACGGTTACCGACCTCACCGGTATCCCGGATCTGGCGTTCACCACCATGTCCGGCCTTGCCTGCCGCAAGAGCCGTGGGAAGGTGACGCACAGCATCGCCTGTGCGGGAAATCTCGTCGGGACTCCGCCGGGAACCCGCAGCGTGAGTCTTGGCACGGTTCACGCCGAGGGCAACGGCCCGGCGCAATTCCTGCCGATGGCACCGGCCGGACTGCTCGGAAACCCGGAGAAGGTTCCCTCGATCATGCTGGCACCGGGCCACAAGATCGTTTTCTGGGACTTCTCGCCCACCGAGTCACTGGTCTGCGGGGCTCCGCTGGGCACCGAGGTGGTGTGCGTGCTCAAGGCCGCGCACGAGAACGGCGCCAAGGCCGGCGACCCCGCCGTCACCCACGGCTTCGTCATCGCCGCCCCGCACAGCGAAGTCTTCTAGCACACCGGCGTTTGCCGGCCGCGTCGCAAACGCAGTTCGCCCGCTCGGCCACTGCCGGCAACTGTCGGCCGGTGCGGCGAAACCGTGGCGAGACGTGTTGGGGTGATGAGACGATGCAGCCGTCGTCATCGACCCCTGACCATTTCGAGTGAGGAGCCGCCTTGTCCAACGGCAATCCTGTGGTACACGTCAATCGGGCCAGGCTGCTGCTGATGATCGGCATGGCGGTCTTCTTCGTCGCGTCCTACGTCGTCACAGTGGCGCTGTATGAGCGGGCCGGGTGCGGATGCCCGCGCCATCTCACCGAAGGCCAGGCATCCGTCGACGGAACGACCGTGACCATCGACATCGAGGACCTGCAGACCGTAAAAGGCACGCTGACCGGCAAAGTCACCATCACCCCGGGACCGTCGCTGCTCGACCCGAACACCCACGGACTCACCGAAGACCTCAGCATCGCGGTGCACTCCGCGGTCACCCCGACCAAGCGCAGCTGGACCAAGGGGACGGTGCCCGGCGAGTTCCCGGTCCCGTTGACCATCTCCGGTAACTCGGCGAAATGGCCGTTCGACCATTACAAGACGGGGCCTATCACCGTTGATGTCATGCGCGGGGATGCCACCATGCCCGAACGGATGTCGGTGACGTTTGTCGATCACATTGCCGGCTGGAAGAACGAGATCGCCAGCGACCGTGACACCGGCCCATACCGGGTGGCCCTGCATCGATCTCCGAGCACGGTGGCCTTCGGCGCCGTCATCGTCGGCGTCCTGGTCGCCCTGGCCGTGGTCGCGGTCGTGGTAGCCGTGCTGACTTTCCTGGGCTGGCGAAAGTTTCAGCCGCCGATGACGACCTGGTATGCCGCCATGCTTTTCGCGGTGGTTCCGCTGCGCAATGCGCTGCCCGACGCGCCGCCGATCGGATCCTGGATCGACGTCACGATCACGCTGTGGGTGATCGTGGCGCTGGTGATGTCGATGCTGCTGTTCATCTACTGCTGGTGGCGTGATCTCAACCCCGAGCCGGGCACGCCGGCCTGACTACGGTGAGCGGCATGTCCGTCACCCTCGACGAATTGCACCTTGCCGATCCGGCCGACACGTGGCGGTCGGCCGGGTTCAGCGTGGACCCCGACGACATCTGCCGGGTGGGTGAGGTTCGGCTACGGCTGGCCGGAGGCGGCACGGGCATCCTCGGGTGGGCACTGCGGGGCCTGCCCCAGGACGGCCCGCTCGACGACATCCCCACCTCCCATTCCATCGCGGCGGCCGCCGAGCCGGCTGCGCATCCGAACGGCGTGACCTCGATCGATCACATTGTGCTGGTGTCCCCCAACTTGTCTCGCACCGTCGAGGCATTGGGTGCCGTCGGGCTGCAGTCGCGTCGGGTCCGCGACGCCGAACTCGGCGGCCGGCCGATGCAGCAGATTTTCTTCCGGCTGGGGGCAGTGATCCTCGAAGTCGTCGGGTCGCCCGAAACGGCGACGGACGGCCCGTCATCGCTGTGGGGCATCACCTACGTCGTCGCCGATATCGAGGCGACTGCGTCGTTCTTCGGCGAGCGTATGTTGCCGGTGAAGGACGCCGTGCAGCCCGGCCGCCGGATCGCCACGCTGCGGCACCGCGATCTGGGTATGTCGGTCCGCACCGCGATGATCTCTCCGCCTATCCTCAGCCGATGACCGAATCCACCGATGACGTGGTCGTCATCCACACCGACGGTGGGTGCCGCCCCAACCCGGGCCCGGGTGGCTGGGGCGCGGTGCTGCGTATGCGCCACCACGTCCGCGAGATGTGCGGGGGCGAGCCCGGCGAGACGAGCAACAACCGGATGGAGCTGACCGCACCGATCATGGCGCTGGAAGCCCTCACCCGGCCGGTGGTGGTACATCTGCACACCGACAGCACTTACGTCCGCAACGGCATCACCACCTGGGTTTCAGGCTGGGAACGCAACGGCTGGCGGACCGCCGCCAAGCAGCCGGTGAAGAACGTTGATCTGTGGCAACGGCTTCAGGCCGCCTGCGCGCGTCACCAGGTTGAGTGGTTCTGGGTGAAAGGCCATTCGGGGGTAGCCGACAACGAGCTGGCCGATGAGCTGGCGACACGGGGCCTACGGGAAGCGATCGCCGAATCGGCCATACGCACCTTGGCCGGCGGTGGCCGCGCGGCAGGTGGTGCGCCCCACTTAGGAGTCAGCCACCCACCGCAGTGATATAGCCGCCAATACCCGCAGTGCACGCCGCGGCGGTCAGCACCAGGGTCGCCAACGCGAACGGCCAGGCCGGGTTACGGCGCACCAGTCGGACGATGGTGACGAC
The DNA here is from genome assembly GCF_002101585.1 of Mycolicibacter engbaekii. Classification (GTDB taxonomy): domain Bacteria; phylum Actinomycetota; class Actinomycetes; order Mycobacteriales; family Mycobacteriaceae; genus Mycobacterium; species Mycobacterium engbaekii. Next base: position 338,288 of record NZ_LQOT01000069.1, read on the forward strand.
CGTTCCGGCCACAACGACTACGGCGGCAGCCGCGAATCCGGCCGCGATTGCTGTGACGCCTGCATCGATATTGCAGGTCGAGGGCGGGCAGTTGTCCGTGAAGGCCATCAGGAACAGTCCCAGAAACGCGGCCACACCACTGCCGATGAACGTCAGGGCTAAGGCTGACAGGGCCCCCGCGAGATCTCCCCGCGAGATCGGCGGCTTCGGCGGCGGGTAGCTCTGGGACATCTTCATGGATGCTACCGATGCTTGTGCTCGGTGGGGCGGGTTCGCGCGCCGGAATGTACGCGGTTGGACGGCCGACGACGTCGCGGCACAGCGGGGTCTTCTCGGCCGTCACGGATGCCGGGCGGTGACGCCACCATCGACCACGATCTGGGTCCCGGTGATGAACGACGCCCGCGGTGACATCAGGAACGCCACCGCCTGGGCGACCTCCGCCGGTTGACCGATCCGCCCCAGCGGCGCAGCTGCCACAAAGCCGGCCGCGACTTCTGCGACGTCGAGGGCGATCTGCAGCATCGGGGTCTCGATGAAGCCGGGACAGACCGCGTTGACGCGGATTCCGGCCGGGCCCAGCTGGGCAGCCATCGACCTGGTCAGCCCCAGCAGTCCGGCCTTGGAGGCGCAGTAGGCCGGGATGAACGGGTTGGCGGTCAACCCTTCGATGCTCGAGATACCGACCACTGCCGGGTCGCCGCCGGCTCGGGCGGCAGCCTCCAGGTGCGGCAGCATCAACTGCACGAGCATCGCCTGGGCGCGCAGGTTGACATCGATCACCGCATCCCAGGACTCGGCGGTGTAGGCGCCCACCGGCTCGGGCAACACCCGGCCGGCAGCGTGCACCAGACCGTCGATGCCGTCCAGCGCGTCGGCCGCCGCCGTGACCGCTGCGGGCATCCCGTCGTCGTCGCAGACGTCGACGATCGCGCCGGGCATCCGCAAACCTGCGGCTACGTCCTGGACCGCTGGCGCGATGTCCCACAACGCAACCCGGCGACCTTCGGCGACCAGGGCCTGGGCGCAGGCCCGGCCGATCCCCGATGCTGCCCCGGTGACGACCACTCCGCTCACCTCAGCGCTCCTTTGCGATGACGAACTGCGACCAATCCGGTTCACGCACCGCCGACCAGTACTCGTCGAGCCGCCACGGGCTCACCGTGTGAATCTCGCCGTCGGCGTTCTTGAAGTAGGAATGCTTGATCGCCGGATGTGCCCACACGGTCTTGGAGATCGCCACCTGGGTGGCCTGATGCCATTCGGCGGCGGCCTGCGCGGTCGGCTCGATCGAATGCAGCTGCTCGCCGGCAAGCTTTGCCAGGCAGGCATCGATGTAGCGCATCTCCAACTCGGAGTTGAAGATCAGACTGCCACCGTGCGCCAGATGCGCCCCCGGGCCGTAGAGCACAAAGAAGTTCGGGAACCCCGGAACCGTGATACCCAGATACGCATACGGTTTGCTGCCCCACAGCGCGTGCAGATCGATACCGTCACGACCGGTGATGCGCATCGGCCACAACACATCGGTATGCCGAAAGCCGGTGGCGTACACGATCACATCCACTTCATGGTGGTCGCTGTCATCGGTCTCCACGCCTTGCGGGGTGATCCGCCGAATGGGGGTACGGACCAGTTCGACGTTGTCGCGTCGCAGGGTGCGCAGCCAGGTGCCGTCGTCCTGAAGGGTGCGCTTGCCGGTCGCGGGGTAGTCCGGTAACACCTTGGCCAGCAGCTCGTCGTCGTCGCCCACCTGTTCGGTGATCCAGCCGGTGAACATCAGCCGGGCCAAGGCGTTGAGCTCGCTCACCGCGTAGTCCTGGTCGGGATAGTCCGGATCTACCCGGGCAGCCTCCAAACCCTTGTCGGCCCCGGGCCACAGCAGCAGGAAGCGGTACCAGCGGCCGTAGAACGGCAGGTGCTCCAGCGCCCAGCGCACCCCGTCGTCGACGGCGTCGTGATACATCGGGTTGGGAAACATCCACTGTGCAGTGCGCTGAAACACCGTGAGGTGCTGCACTTTTTCCGCGATCGCCGGTGCGATCTGAAATCCGCTGGCGCCCGCTCCGATCAGCGCGACCCGCTTGCCGGTCAGGTCGACGCTGTGATCCCACGCCGCGGAGTGAAACGCTGGTCCGGCCAAGCTGTCCGCTCCATCGAGATCGGGCAGATGCGGCCGGTTGAGCTGACCGACTGCGGTGATCACCGCGCGTGCCGCCAGCATGGACACCGAACCGTCGCCGGTGCGGGTGGTCAACGTCCAGGTTCCGGTGTCCTCGTCCCAGGTGGCGTCGGTGACCTCGGTGCCCCAGCGAACGTGTTCGCCCAGGCCATGTTTGGCCACCAGGCCGGCGAAGTACGCCCGCAGCTCCGGCTGTTCGGCGAAGTAATGTCGCCAGTTGTTGTTGGGTTCGAAGCTGTAGCAGTAGAAATGGTTCGCAACGTCCACCCGGGCGCCCGGATAGGTGTTCTCCCACCATGTTCCGCCCGGGCCGTCGTTCTTCTCCAAGATGGTGTAGGGGATGCCGGCCTGGGCCAGCCGGATTCCGGCCAGCACGCCGGATTCACCGCAGCCGATCACCGCCACCGGAAATTCGGCTGCGCGGGCCGGGTCCAGCGCGTCCGGACGGCGCGGGTCGGCCCCTTCGAGGTCGAGCTCTTCACCCAGCAATCCCAAGTAGGTGTCCGGGATCGTCTCACAGGCCGCCCAGTCCAGCATCTCCTTGACCAGCTCGGCGGGCAGGGGAGCGGGCTGCGGGCAGCCGCGGTCGCGGTACTCCACGATCACCGGCAGCGCTTCGGCGCGGGCACGGGCCTTGTCCTCCTCGGACATGAACCCCTGGATCTCGTTGAGGAAGATCCCGTTCTGCTTGAAGTCGCGGATGAAGCGGGGATCACCGGTGATGTGTACGCACGACAGCAACAGGGTGGGGATGGACACCTGCTCCAAAGCGGAGGCGATCGCAGAATCGCTGGTGCTGAACGGCTTCCCGGCGTAGCGGTTGCGCAACAGCTCGACCTTCCCCGCATTCGCTACTGTGCGACGCGAAATTGAATCGGACGATACGCGAGGCGCAGGCGCCGATCAAGGGTGGCGGGGGCTCACCCGGCCGCGTCGATCTTCGCGGTGATCGAGTCGAGCAGGGTGTGTACCGCCACTACCGAAGGAGTTGTGCGTGCGGCTGTCGAAGCAGTTGTGTGTGCGCACACGGCGGCGCGGACAACAACGTTGCGGCGTACAGTCAGCCTGGTTTCACACGTCCAGTCGGGGTTGACGTTGTCCATCATCACGGCCCCGAGTACGCCGTCGGAGTCGGTGAAATTATCGATAAACCAGAGCTGGTCGGCTGATTCGTCCGCGCTGGCAGAGCGGCTGTTGACAATACGGATGTTGCACTTCTGCCACGCAGCGCTCTGATTGGCGTAGAAGGTCCGGGCAGCGGCGGCGTGCGGATAACCGGTCACGGACATTAAGACATGCTTCATCAGGAAGCGGGGATCGGGTTCGGCCGGACTGTTCCACCGCTGCCAGCGGATTGCAGTCCAACCTGATCCTGTGTAGGCCTGGGAGGAGACGCTGGCGATCCCTTGGCAATCGGCATCCGCCAGATCCTCGGGGTCGATGTGCTCACCGTGCGTCACCAGATCGATGGCGGGGTCGTCCACCGCGGAAGTGACGACGCCCCGAGCCGGGAACAGGCCGTCGAGCGCGGCGACGGGCACCAGGCGGCCGGAAGCGGAGAGGGGTGCCGGTGTGCGGTCGGGGGAGGCGGCAGGTGACGATGGGGCGCTGGCCGGCGGGTGTTCGTCCTGTTCGCGGCGTATGACGGTGACGGTGAGCGCCACGACAATCGCCGTCAATACGCAGACCAGCCCCAGCAGCATCCGGATCAGTCGACGGTTGCCGTTCGGTGGGGGAACCGGTGGCCAGAATGGCGGGACGGGGCCGCCTGGCGCCGGCGAGATGGGCTCGTTGGTCGGTGGGAAGCGCGTGGGGTCGTAGCGGTAGGGCGACTGCCTCATGGGATCGCTCATAAGGGCACCTCATCCCCCTGGGTACCGGCAATAGACGGACGGTGTCGTCAGCACGAGACGTTATCAGCGGGTGGTCCGCCGCAACCCGCATTGGCTGCGCGGCAGTGCGTCTCGGTACGGCCGCTGTGCATCAATGGTCGGCTCACCCGGCGGCGTCGACCTGCGGGGCGATCGCGCCCAGGATGTCCTGCGCCGCGTTGGCCGGGATGGTGTCGCCGCAGACATCGGCCTGGGCGATCACGTTGTTGCGGACGGTCAGGGCGTCCTGGCACGACCAGCCGCCGCCGCCCTCGCTGATCGCGGTCGTCTTGACCACCTCATCGGACTCGGTGACCTCGGTGATGGTCCAGAACACCGGCGGCTCATCGGCGCCATTGGTGACGGTCATGTTGAGGGTGCGGCCGGCGCACCGCTTCCACTTCTCGCTCTGCTTGGCGTAGAAGGCATGGGCGTTCTCGGACCGCGGAAAGGTGGCCACCGACACCAGTACGGCGTGCTTGAGGTCGTGGGTGTCGATATCGGCCGGGCTGTACCAGCGCTGCCAGCGGATCGCGGTCCAGCCGGTGCCCGCGTAGACCGGCCCGGAGGCCACGGAGCTGATTCCCTGACAGTCGGCGTCCACCACCGTGATGTCATCCATCGCGTCGCCGCTCACCACGATGCCCAGATCGGGGTCGGCCACCGCCGCGGCGAGAACCTCCTGGCGGGGGAGCAGTCCCTCGATCTTGGCGACCGGCACCGGTGGCCGGTCGGGGGATGATGCCGCGGTCGCGGTCGAGGTGGCGGTCGGCGTCTTCGGAGTGGGTTTGGCCGTGTGATGCCGATCGCGTCCGGACAGCACGATGGTGAGCCCCACGCCGATCACCGCGATCACACAGGCCGCGGCGACCAGCACGGCGGCACGTCCGGGGCGCCGCGGCGGCGGCGGCATACCGAGACCCGGCGGCAGCAGCGGCGGCGGGAAAGGACCCCCGCCGGGCGGCGGAAAGGGCCGGTTCATCGGCGCAAACGGGTCCTGGCGGTACGGGTCGGGTGACGGACCGTGCGGTTCGCTCATAGATGCCCCCACATCCCCTCGGGGCCGGCCGCCGCTGGATGGCCCGATCGTGAAGGTGAGGTTATCAGCGGTCGGGCTGCCTCGTCCCGTCTTGATCGTGCGACGCTGTACGCCGTGGCGAACGTCAGAACGCGGCTGGCCGCGGTGTGGCACTTCGTGCACACGGCCCCGCTGACCTACCTGTGGTTGGCCGCGCTGGGGGTCACCACCGCCATCCAGCACCTGGTCGGCCCGCACCTGCACACCATGCTCGTGGAGCAGTCCACCAACCTGCATCACCTGGCCACCGATCCGCTGGAGGTGCTGGTCTCGAGTCTGCTGTGGATCGACGGCAAAGACTGGTCGCCGTATCTGGTGCTGTTCAGCCTGTTCCTGGCGCCGGCCGAACACTGGCTGGGCCACCTGCGCTGGCTGATGGTCGGGTTGATCTCCCACGTCGGAGCCACCTACGCCAGCGAGGGTGCGCTGTATGTGTTGATCCACCTGCACCGCGAATCGGAGCGGTTGACCTACGCCCGCGACATCGGCGTCAGCTACTTCCTGGTGGGCGTCATGGCGGTGCTCACCTACCGCATCCGCCGGCCGTGGCGCTGGGCCTATCTGGCGGCGCTGGCCGTCATTTTCGCGGTTCCCCTGATCATCAACCCGGATTTCACCGCGATCGGCCATGCCGCCGCCCTGCTCATCGGATTGGCCTGCTATCCGCTGACCCGCCACCATCCGCTGCGACATCACCCGAGCGCCGCCGGCGGCCACTAGCGTGACAGTCGCGACTATCGCGACAATCGCGAGAAGGGGCGAGGAGACCAGAATGCGGCACTACTACAGCGTCGAGGCCATTCGCGCCGCGGAGGCACCGCTGTTGGCGAGCCTGCCCGACGGTGTGCTGATGCGGCGGGCCGCATTCGGCCTGGCGACCGCGATCGCCCGGGAGCTGACGGCACGCACCGGCGCGGTGGCCGGGCGCAGTCTGTGTGCGGTGGTGGGTTCCGGCGACAACGGCGGCGATGCGCTGTGGGGGGCGACCCTGCTGCGCCGGCGCGGCGCGGCGGCCACCGCCGTGCTGCTGGAACCTGAGCGCGCCCACGCCAAGGGGCTCAGGGCGTTTCGGCGTGCCGGCGGCCGGATCGTCGACCGCGTACCGCCGACAACAGACCTGGTGATCGACGGCGTGGTCGGCATCTCCGGGCGGGGCCCCCTGCGACCGCACGCCGCCGAGGTCTTCGCCGCGGTCGAGCGGGCGAACATTCCGGTGGTGGCCGTCGACATCCCCAGCGGCCTGGACCCGCACACCGGTGCGGCCGACGGTCCCGCCGTGCACGCCGCGCTCACCGTCACCTTCGGCGGTCTCAAGCCGGTGCACGCCCTGGGGCAGTGTGGGCGGGTCGAACTCGTCGATATCGGCCTGGATCTTCCGGCCACCGACGTGCACGGGCTGACCGCCGCCGACGTGGAGCGGATCTGGCCGGCGCCCGGACCGCGCGACGACAAGTACACCCAGGGTGTCACCGGTATCTTGGCCGGCTCGGCGACCTACCCGGGCGCGGCGATCCTGTGCGCCGGGGCGGCCGTGGCGGCTACCTCAGGTATGGTCCGCTACGCCGGAAGTGCTGCTGCCCAAGTGGTTTCGCACTGGCCCGAGGTGGTTGCGGCACCCAGTCCGGCGGCCGCGGGCCGGGTGCAGGCCTGGGCGGTCGGCCCCGGCCTGGGCACCGGCGAACAGGCCGCTGCCGCACTGTGGTTCGCGCTCGGCTCCGATCTGCCGGTGATCGTCGACGCCGATGCGCTGACCATCCTCGCCGCCCACCCGGACCTGGTGGCCGACCGCAGTGCCCCCACCGTGCTGACACCGCACGCCGGCGAATACGCCCGGCTGGCCGGGCATCCGCCCGGCCCGGACCGGGTCGGCGCGGCCACCGAACTGGCGGACCGGTTCGGCGCCACCGTGCTGCTCAAGGGCAACGTCACCGTCATCGCCGATCCGTCCGGGCCCGTCTATCTCAACCCGGCCGGTGCCTCCTGGGCTGCCACCGCAGGCTCCGGTGACGTGCTGTCCGGGATGATCGGCGCTCTGTTGGCCTCCGGACTGCCCGCCGCCGAGGCCGCCGCGGCCGCCGCATTCGTGCACACCCGTGCCGCGGCGGCGTCGGCCGCCGACCCCGGCCCCGGCGACACCCCGACGTCGGCGTCGCGCATCCTGGCCCACATCCGCACCGCTCTGGCCCAGCTATAGAGGAGTCGCAGTGACCCATTCCCACCCGTCCGTGCCGGCACACTCCATCGCGCCGGCCTACACCGGCCGCATGTTCACCGCACCGATCCCGGCGCTGCGGCTGCCCGACGATCCGATGGACTCCGAGGCCGCCTACCGGTTCATCCACGACGAGCTGATGCTCGACGGCAGTTCCCGGCTCAACCTGGCCACCTTCGTCACCACCTGGATGGACCCCGAGGCGTCGCAGCTGATGGCGGAGTCGTTCGACAAGAACATGATCGACAAGGACGAATACCCCGCAACCGCGGCCATCGAACAGCGCTGCGTGTCGATGGTCGCCGACCTGTTCCACGCCGAGGACCTGCGCGACGACGATCCCGCCAGTGCGATCGGGGTGTCCACCGTCGGGTCCAGCGAGGCGGTGATGCTGGGCGGGCTGGCGATGAAGTGGCGCTGGCGCCAGAAGGTCAAAGACGGCTGGCGCAACCGCACCCCGAACCTGGTGATGGGCGCCAACGTTCAGGTGGTGTGGGAGAAGTTCTGCCGCTACTTCGACGTCGAGCCGCGCTACCTGCCGATGGCGCAGGACCGTTATGTGATCACCCCCGAGCAGGTGGTCGACGCCGTCGACGAGGACACCATCGGAGTGGTGGCCATCCTGGGCACCACCTACACCGGAGAGCTCGAACCCGTCGAGCAGATCTGCGCGGCGCTGGACGCCCTGGCCGCCGGCGGCGGTCCCGACGTACCGGTGCACGTGGACGCGGCCAGCGGCGGGTTCGTCGTGCCGTTCCTGCACCCGAGCCTCAAATGGGACTTCCGGCTGCCGCGGGTGGTGTCGATCAACGTCAGCGGCCACAAGTACGGGCTGACCTATCCGGGCATCGGCTTCGTGGTGTGGCGGGGCGCCGAACATCTGCCCGAAGAGCTGGTCTTCCGGGTCAACTACCTGGGCGGGGACATGCCGACGTTCACCCTCAACTTCTCCCGGCCCGGAAACCAGGTCGTCGGCCAGTACTACAACTTCCTGCGGCTGGGCCGGGCCGGCTACACCGAGGTGATGCGGACGTTGTCCGACACCGCGCGCTGGCTGTCGCACCGGCTGGCCGTCAGCGAACATTTCGAGGTGATCAGCGACGGCTCGGCGATCCCGGTGGTGAGCTTCCGGCTGGCCGGCGACCGCGGCTACACCGAGTTCGACGTCTCCCACGAGCTGCGCACCTTCGGCTGGCAGGTCCCGGCCTACACCATGCCCGAGGGCGCCGAGGACGTCACGGTGCTGCGGGTGGTGGTCCGGGAGGGCCTGTCGGCCGACCTGGCCCGGGCACTGTTCGACGACATCGCCAAGTCGGTGGCCGCGCTGGACCGAATCAAACCCGCGGGACACTACGACAATCAGCAGCATTTTGCACACTGATCTGCCGGAACCGGAGAGCAGCCGGTGCCGCTGAAGGGCGCGGGGCAGGGGGTGCCGCGCCGGTTCTGGGACAATCGAGGCTGACATGACTGCCGTATCCCGAACATCGGGCCTGCTCGCCGAAGCGCTGGTGGACCTGGACGCCATTGCCCACAACGTGCGGGTGCTGGCCGAGCACGCCGGCCCCGCCGCGCTGATGGCTGTGGTCAAGGCCGACGCTTACGGCCACGGTGCGGCCCAGGTGGCGCGCGCCGCGCTGGCCGCCGGTGCCGCCGAGCTCGGGGTCGCCACCGTCGACGAGGCCCTGGCGCTGCGCGCGGCCGGTATCGACGCACCGGTGCTGGCCTGGCTGCACGGGCCGCACACCGACTTCGCGCCCGCGCTGGCCGCCGACGTCCAGATCGCCGTCTCCTCGGCGCGGCAGCTCGACGAGCTGCTCGAGGCGGTGGGCGCCACCGGGCGCACCGCCACGGTCACGGTCAAGGCCGACACCGGCATGAACCGCAACGGGGTGGGTCTGGCCGACTTCGAGGCGCTGGTGAGCGCACTTCGACGAGCTGTTGCCGAGGACGCCGTCCGCGTTCGCGGCCTGATGTCGCATCTGGCCTGCGCCGACGAGGCCGCCAGTCCGGTCAACGATATCCAGGCCCGCCGGTTTTCCGAGCTGCTGCGCATCGCCGGTGCGCACGGCCTGAGGTTCCCGATCGCGCATCTGTCCAATTCGGCCGGAGTGATGACCCGCCCCGATTTGGCCTACGACATGGTGCGGCCCGGAATCGCCCTCTACGGCCTGAGCCCGATCCCCGAGCGCGGTGCCATGGGCCTGATTCCGGCGATGACCCTCAAATCGACGGTGGTGCTGGTTCGCCCGATCAAGGCCGGCGAAGCCGTCTCCTACGGGCAGACCTGGATCGCCCCGGCCGACACCACCCTGGCGCTGGTGCCCATCGGCTACGCCGACGGGGTGTTCCGAACGCTGAGCGGACGATTCGACGTGCTGATCAACGGCCGACGCCGGCGCAGCGTGGGCCGGGTGTGCATGGACCAGTTCGTCGTGGACCTGGGACCCGGCCCCGTCGACGTCCGCGAAGGCGACGAGGTCATCCTCTTCGGGTCCGGCGCGCACGGCGAACCGCTGGCCCAGGACTGGGCCGACGCGCTGGGCAGCATCCACTACGAGGTGGTCAACAGCCCCCGCGGACGGGTCGCCCGAACGTATCGGGGCGCTGATGGCCGGTAAGCGCAGCGGCTCCCGGGCCGGCGGCTGGCTGGCGGGGACGGCCGGTGTGGCGGCTGTCGGCACCATCGCCGGGAGCACCATCTTCCGGTCGGTGACCCGACGTACCACCGCCGAGGACGCCTATGGCGCCGAGGATTTCGCAGTGCTGGGCCAGGACCACAGTTCGGTGGTGGTCACCGACGACGGCGTCGAACTGGCGGTGCGTGACGTCGGGCCGCGCAACGCGCCGCTGACGGTGGTGTTCGCGCACGGATTCTGTCTGCGGATGGGGTCCTTCCACTTTCAGCGGGCCCGGCTGGCGGCCGAGTGGGGCGATCAGGTGCGCATGGTCTTCTACGACCAGCGCGGCCACGGCGATTCCGGTGTTGCGCCACCGGAGACCTACACCGTTCCGCGGCTGGGCCAGGACCTGGAGGCGGTGCTGGCCGCGACCGTGCCGCGCGGCCCGGTGGTGCTGGTGGGGCACTCGATGGGCGGTATGACGGTGTTGGCGCACGCGCGGCAGTTTCCGCAGCGCTACGGCAACCGGATCGTCGGCGCGGCGTTGATCGCCTCAGCCGCCAAGGGGGTTTCCCGCTCCCCGCTGGGCGAGATCCTGCGCAATCCGGCGCTGGAAGCCGTGCAGTTCAGTGTGCGGTATGCGCCGAAACTGGTGCAGCGCGGTCGCGGTGCGGCCCGCAGGGTGATCGCGCCGATCCTGCGGGCCGCCTCCTATGGCACGGATCGGATCAGCCCGAGTGTGGTGGCGTACTCCGAGGAGATGATGCATGCCACCCCGGTCGCCACCATGGTCGGCTTCCTGCACGCCCTGGAGGTGCACGACGAGAGTGCCGCGCTGGCGACGCTGGCCAAGATCCCGACCCTGGTCGCCTGCGGCGATCGTGACCTGCTGACCCCGGTGGGGTACTCGCGGGCGATGGCGGCCACGCTGTGGGATTGTGAGCTGGTGATCGTGCCCGGGGCCGGGCATCTGGTGCAGCTGGAGGAGCCCGATGTCATCGATGAGGCGCTGGTGCGACTGGTGGAGCGGGCCACCCCGCGCCGTGTCATGCTGAGCCGCCGACTGCACCGCAGGGCGGGCCGCAGTGGCTGAGCGGCAGGAGGCCACCCTGGCCACGGCGCAGGACACCGTCGCGCTGGGGGCGCGGCTGGGCGCTGGGCTGCGCGCTGGTGACGTGGTGGTGCTGTCGGGCCCGCTGGGTGCTGGAAAAACGGTGCTGGCCAAGGGAATCGCGGCAGCACTCGACGTCGACGGCCCGGTCACCTCGCCGACGTTCGTGCTGGCCCGCGAGCATCGGGCCCGCCGGCCGGGCAACCCGGCGATGATTCACGTCGACCTGTACCGCCTGCTCGACGAGACGGGCCTGGACCTGCCGGCGCAGCTGGACTCCCTGGACCTCGACACCGAACTCGACGACGCCGTGGTGGTGGTGGAGTGGGGCGAGGGTCTGGCCGAGCGGCTCTCCGATCGGCACCTCGACATCCGGCTGGACCGTGCGGCGGACTCCGAGACGCGCACGGCGACGTGGCGGTGGTATCAGGCATGAGCGCAGCGATTCTGACCATCGACACCTCCACCCCGGCCGTGACCGCGGGCCTGGTGGCGACCGACCGGCGCACGGTGCTGGCCGAGCGGGTCACCGAAGACGCCCGCGCCCATGCCGAACGGCTCACCCCCAACGTGCTGGCCGCACTGGCCGACGCCGGTCTGGGAATGGCCGACCTGGCCGCAGTTGTGGTGGGCTGCGGGCCCGGACCGTTCACCGGCCTGCGCGTCGGGATGGCGAGCGCTGCGGCCTACGGTCACGCCCTGGACATCCCGGTGTACGGCGTGTGCAGCTTGGACGCGATCGGGGTGCGCACCGCGGCCACCGCGCTGGTGGTCACCGATGCGCGTCGCCGGGAGGTCTACTGGGCCCGCTATCGCGACGGCATCCGGGTGGCCGGGCCGGACGTGGCTGCCCCCGCCGACGTCGACCCCGCCGATGCGGTCGCGGTCGCCGGCTCGCCCGCGCACGCCGGTCTGTTCGGTCTGCCGACCCTGGACATCGCCTACCCGAGTCCTGCGGGACTGCTTGCCGCGGTACACGATTGGGGGGATCCTGCAGACTCGCTGGTGCCGCTGTACCTGCGCCGCCCAGACGCCAAGCCCTCGGTCGGCGGTCCCAGCTTCGCCTCGCCTGCGGCGAGCCTCGCTGAACCGCCGGTGCCCTCGGTCGGCGGTCCCAGCTTCGCCTCGCCTGCGGCGAGCCTCGCTGAACCGCCGGTGACGCTGGGACCGTTGACGGGCGGCGACGCGGTGCGCTGCGCCGAGCTGGAGGCCCAACTGTTCGGCGGTGACGACCCGTGGCCGGCGGAGGCGTTCCTGCGGGCGATCGGAACCCGCGACCATCACTACGTGGCCGCCCGGATCGGCGATGCACTGGTGGGCTACGCCGGAATCGCGCGCCTGGGACGCACCCCGCCGTTCGAGTACGAGGTGCACACCATCGGGGTGGACAAGGCGCATCAGGGGCGCGGCATCGGCCGCCGGCTGCTCGCCGACCTGCTGGAGTACGCCGACGGCGGCACCGTGCACCTGGAGGTCCGAACCGACAACGCTGCGGCCATCGCGCTGTACCGCGACGTCGGATTCGTTACGACCGGAGTCCGCAAGCGCTACTACCGCAACGGAGCAGACGCCTACACGATGAGCCGGGGAGCGATCTCATGACACGCGCCGGCGACGACGCACAGCCAGGCGATGAGGGGCGGTGGCGCAGATGACAGTGGTGCTGGCCATCGAATCCTCCTGCGACGAAACAGGTGTCGGAATCACCCGGCTGAACTCCGACGGCACGCTGACACTGTTGGCCGACGAGGTGGCCTCCAGCGTCTCCGAGCACACCCGGTTCGGTGGGGTGGTGCCCGAGATCGCCTCGCGCGCACATCTGGAGGCCCTGGGGCCCACCATGCGGCGGGCGCTGGCGACAGCGGGGGTGGACAGGCCCGACGTGGTCGCGGCCACCATCGGCCCGGGGCTGGCGGGAGCGCTGCTGGTGGGCGCCGCCGCCGCCAAGGCGTACGCGGCGGCCTGGGGAGTCCCGTTCTACGCCGTCAACCACCTGGGCGGTCACCTGGCCGCCGACGTCTACGCACACGGCCCCCTGCCGGAGTGCGTGGCCCTGCTGGTCTCCGGCGGCCATACCCACCTGTTGCACCTGCGGTCGCTCGGGGAGCCGATCGTCGAGCTGGGCAGCACCGTCGACGACGCCGCGGGGGAGGCCTACGACAAGGTGGCCAGACTGCTCGGGCTCGGCTATCCCGGCGGGCGGGCCCTGGACGAGCTGGCTCGCACCGGTGACCGGGAGGCCGTGTGGTTCCCGCGCGGAATGACCGGCCCACGCGACGCTCCCTATGTGTTCAGCTTCTCGGGACTCAAGACCGCGGTGGCGCGCCACATCGAGAAGAACGCCAGCGATCCGGCGTTCTCGCCGGCCGATGTGGCGGCCGGGTTCCAGGAATCGGTTGCCGACGTGCTGACCGCCAAGGCGGTGCGTGCGGCCACCGATCTGGGCGTGGGCACCCTGCTGATCGCCGGCGGGGTGGCCGCCAATTCCCGGCTGCGCGAGCTGGCCGAGCAGCGCTGCGAGGCGGCCGGTTTGACGCTGCGGATCCCGCCGTTGCGGTTGTGCACGGACAACGGGGCGATGATCGCGTCGTTCGCCGCGCACCTGATCGCCGCCGGCGCGGCGCCGTCGCCGCTGGACGTGGCGACCAATCCGGGCCTGCCGGTGGTGGCGGGTCAGATCCGCTGATCTATTCGCAGCGGGGTCTCCTTGAGTGCTAGCACTCTCATGTATAGAGTGCTAGGTGGCAGTCGGTCGGTTTCTCGCTCGGCACCCGCGACGACGACGCGAGGGCTGGCACGAATGCCGAACACCTTAAGTAAGTACGTTCCGATGGGCTCGGCGTATGCCGGGTCGCATCCAGACAATGTGGAGGGCTCCAATCGTGGCGAGCGTGAACATCAAGCCACTCGAGGACAAGATCCTCGTTCAGGCCAACGAGGCCGAGACCACGACCGCTTCCGGTCTGGTCATTCCGGACACTGCCAAGGAGAAGCCGCAGGAGGGCACCGTCGTCGCCGTCGGTCCCGGCCGGTGGGACGAGAGCGGCAGCAAGCGGATCCCGCTGGACGTCGCCGAGGGCGACGTCGTCGTGTACAGCAAGTACGGCGGCACCGAGATCAAGTACGGCGGCCAGGAGTACCTGATCCTGTCCGCGCGTGACGTGCTGGCCGTCGTCGGCAAGTAGCCACGAAGCAACCACCGTGCCCGCCCCGGAGATCCCCGTAATACGGGTGATGTCCGGGGCGGCACGCGTAGAGAAAAGGGCGCAACACCTATGAGCAAGCAGATTGAGTTCAACGAGGCCGCGCGCCGGGCGATGGAAGCCGGCGTGAACAAGCTCGCCGACGCCGTCCGGGTGACGCTGGGCCCGCGGGGGCGCACCGTGGTGCTGGCCAAGTCCTTCGGCGGCCCGACGGTGACCATGGACGGCGTCACCGTGGCTCGGGACGTCGACCTGGAAGACCCGTTCGAGAACCTCGGCGCGCAGCTGGTCAAGTCGGTGGCCACCAAGACCAACGACGTGGCCGGCGACGGCACCACCACCGCCACGGTGCTGGCCCAGGCCATCATCTCCGGCGGCCTGCGCAACGTCGCGGCCGGCGCCAACCCGATCGCGCTGGGCTCCGGCATCGCCAAGGCCGCCGACGCGGTGTCGCAGGCGCTGCTGGCCGCGGCCACCCCGGTCTCTGGCAAGGAGTCGATCGCGCAGGTGGCCAACGTGTCCTCGCGCGACGAGGAGATCGGTGAGCTGGTCGGCGAGGCGATGACCAAGGTGGGCAGCGACGGCGTGGTCAGCGTGGAGGAATCCTCGACGCTGTCGACCGAGCTGGAGATCACCGACGGTGTCGGCTTCGACAAGGGCTTCCTGTCGGCGTACTTCGTCACCGACTTCGACGCGCAGGAAGCCGTGCTGGAGGACGCGCTGATCCTGCTGCACCGCGACAAGATCAGCTCGCTGCCGGACCTGCTGCCGCTGCTGGAAAAGGTCGCCGAGGCGGGCAAGCCGCTGTTGATCATCGCCGAGGACGTCGAGGGCGAGCCGCTGTCGACCCTGGTGGTCAACGCGATCCGCAAGACGCTCAAGGCCGTTGCGGTCAAGGCGCCCTACTTCGGCGACCGGCGCAAGGCGTTCCTGGAGGACCTGGCGATCGTCACCGGTGCACAGGTCGTCAACCCCGACGTGGGCCTGACCCTGCGCGACTCCGGCCTGGATGTGCTGGGCAAGGCACGCCGGGTGGTGGTCAGCAAGGACGACACCGTGATCGTCGACGGTGCCGGGACCGCCGAGGCCATCGCCGGTCGGGTCAAGCAGCTGCGCGCCGAGATCGAGACGACCGATTCCGACTGGGACCGGGAGAAGCTGCAGGAGCGGCTGGCCAAACTGGCCGGTGGCGTCGCCGTGATCAAGGTGGGCGCGGCGACCGAGACCGCGCTCAAGGAGCGCAAGCACCGGGTCGAAGACGCGGTGGCGGCGGCCAAGGCCGCGGTCGAGGAGGGCATCGTCACCGGCGGTGGCGTGGCACTGGTCCAGGCCCGTGCGGCGCTGTCGGAGCTGGCGTCCTCGCTCAGCGGCGACGAGAAGCTCGGCGTCGAGGTGTTCGGCGCCGCGCTGACCGCGCCGCTGTACTGGATCGCCGCCAACGCCGGTGTCGACGGTGCGGTGGTGACCGCCAAGGTCGCCGAGTTGCCGGCCGGGCAGGGCTTCAACGCCGCCACGCTGTCCTACGGTGACCTGGTCGCCGACGGTGTCATCGACCCGGTCAAGGTGACCCGCTCGGCGGTGCTCAACGCCGCGTCGGTGGCCCGGATGGTGCTGACCACCGAGACCGCGGTGGTGGACAAGCCCGTCGAGGTCGATCCGCACGCCGGCCACGGTCACGGGCACGCGCACTAGGTAGCCGGTTCGCAAACAACACCCCCGGCCTTATGGCCGGGGGTGTTGTCATACCCGGTGCAATACGATGAACATGCCGAAACACGGAAACGTGTCCCTGGGGCGCGCCCTTCTCAGGCTGACGATGGCGGGCATGGTTTTTGTAAGCGTTGGACCATTGCACTTTTTGGCTGGTTTTGCGGTTTCGGA
Source organism: Mycolicibacter engbaekii (assembly GCF_002101585.1). Lineage (GTDB taxonomy): Bacteria > Actinomycetota > Actinomycetes > Mycobacteriales > Mycobacteriaceae > Mycobacterium > Mycobacterium engbaekii. The sequence continues at coordinate 354,447 of NZ_LQOT01000069.1, forward strand.
GATCGTTGCGTTGTTGTCGGGCTTCACTATCGAAGGGGCGGTGCATATGGCCAAGGAATCTGTTATACGGATGGTCCGCATCGTTGAGCTTGGGAAGGCGCGCCTCTTTCCGTACAGGGTTACCCTGCTGACGAGCCTGTGAGAGTCAGGCGAAACGGAAAGACGGCATCATCAAACCCGTGTTCGATGGGTGGGAGAATGACTCCGGCCACCCGACCCTGTTCCGGGTCTACCGACCTGTCACGGTCAGCGCAGCGGAGGCGCTGCCCAGCAACACCCGGAAGCTCGGGGGCGGCCAATGTCCGGCGGGGGTGCGGGCGGTTCGGCACCCAGACCGAACTCCGGATGCCTGGCCGTCAGGTGGCCTCGTTTATGCGGTCGGTGTTGGCTGGTTGGCTTGGTTGGCGCTGGTGATGGTGCCGACCAGCAGCGAGAACGGTCGGTCGCGGCTCCTCATGCCGCTATGCTCAGCGGCCGAAGCGTCGAACCGAGCTAACCCGCCTGGGCCTCGCGATCGTTTGGGCAGTGGATCCTGCCCTCCGGGGCCACTGTGTAGGTAGCCGCTAACCGAAACGGGCCCGAGTCCGCATAAGTAAAACCGTAGGCCAGCCGCGCGGAACGGCGACCCGCGACACTCCTAGCGCCCCTAACCCCTGTTCACGGCTCGTCGCTGGTCTGCAGGCTCTTTCGGTCGAAATTGGGCAGTGCTTCAACCTGGTCATACGCGTCGAAGATGGCGTCCATTCGCTCGATGGCAAGTGTTTTGCAGTTGGTGAGGTCTTCGCCGCCGCGATCCAGGATCGAGACGAGGTAGTCCAAAACCTGCACGGTATAGCCGGTCGCGTTTATCGCGTTGTTGGCCCGAAACACCACAAAATGCCAATCAACGCTCGACTCGACATCTTCGCGGTACACCGGGTCGCGGAACTCAGCCGCCATGTGCACTGCCCAGTCTCGGAACTTGAAGACCTGCTCCACGCAGGACTGGACGGGTCCACTTTCCTTGGCCTTCAGACAGAAGTGATATTTGAGGGTCTCCGCGATACGCTTTTCGCGGGCAGTGCCATTCTGCTGCCACGTCTCATTGTGTGGATGAGGGCCGCACCGGCTTTTGACCGTCGCGTAGAACGCGTCGAGCGCGAAAGCTGATGCGGTTATCGCACGCATAGTCGCGCGAAGTTCGTTGATCATCGCCCGATCAAGCTCGCGGTTCAACCGATCCTGTGTTTCACCAGTTGCCTCATCCGTTTGCGATAACAGTTGCGGTACACGATCCGCCGCCTGACTCGCAGCGCTCGCGGCCTCAATCGCATCTTCAAGCCAGAACGGCCACATGTCAGTTCGCAGCTTGAGGTTGCGTCCAGCAGAGTGGTGTACGAGCTGGGCCGGCTGGTGAGGTCCGGCGTGTCGTAGCCGAATGATTGAAGG
>NZ_LQOT01000070.1 GCF_002101585.1 Mycolicibacter engbaekii
AAAAACCCCGGCAAAAGCCGGGGCAATCCGTAACCGATGACGCGACTCATGTGTAACCCATGACCCGACTCACCACACTGTGTCCGAGGGGGGACTTGAACCCCCACGCCCGTTAATAGGGCACTAGCACCTCAAGCTAGCGCGTCTGCCATTCCGCCACTCGGACCTACCCGGCTCGGCCGGGCAGCTAAGGCTAACGGATGGCGATCCTTGGACCCAAACCCAGCCCTGGCAACACCGTCCGAAGGGCCGCGGACCGGGCCCGAAGTGGTAGTAAAGGTAGTTGTGACCGATTTCCCGGATCCTGCCGGCGGCGCCGTGGCCGAGGTGGTCGAACTCGTCAGCGCCCTCATTCGTTTCGACACCTCCAACACCGGCGAACCGGCCACCACCAAGGGCGAGGCCGAATGTGCCCGCTGGGTGGCCGCCCAGCTCGAGGAAGTGGGTTACGAGACCGAATATCTCGAATCCGGTGCACCGGGGCGCGGGAACGTGTTCGCCCGTCTGGCGGGCAGTGACCCGTCTCGCGGGGCGCTGCTGATTCACGGGCACCTCGATGTGGTGCCGGCCGAGGCCGGCGACTGGAGTGTGCACCCGTTCTCCGGGGCGATCCAGGACGGCTATGTCTGGGGCCGTGGTGCGGTCGACATGAAGGACATGGTCGGCATGATGATCGCGGTGGCCCGCCACCTGGCCCGTTCCGGTATCACCCCGCCGCGGGATCTGGTGTTCGCCTTCGTGGCCGACGAGGAGGCCGGCGGCAAGTACGGCGCGCATTGGCTCGTCGAGAACCGTCCCGACCTGTTCGCCGGGGTCACCGAGGCGATCGGGGAGGTCGGCGGTTTCTCGCTGACGGTGCCGCGCCGCGACGGCGGGGAGCGGCGGCTCTACCTGATCGAGACCGCGGAGAAGGGCCTGTGCTGGATGCGGCTGCGGGCCCACGGCCGGGCCGGGCACGGATCGATGATCAACGACGACAACGCCGTCACCGTGCTGGCCGAGGCGGTGGCCCGACTCGGCCGGCACCGCTTCCCACTGGTGCTCACCGAGGCGGTGGAGCAGTTTCTGATCGCGGTGAGCGAGGAGACGGGACTCGCCATCGACGTCGACTCCCCGGACCTGGAGGGGATGATCGAGAAGCTGGGGCCCATCGCCCGCATCGTCAACGCCACCCTGCGCGACACCGCGACACCGACCATGCTGCAGGCCGGCTACAAGGCCAACGTGATCCCCGCGACGGCCGAGGCGGTGATCGACTGCCGGGTCCTTCCCGGGCGCCAGGCGGCGTTCGAGGCCGAGGTCGACGCCCTGATCGGTCCCGACGTGACCCGGGAATGGGTCACCCTCCAGCCGTCCGTCGAGACGACCTTCGACGGCGACCTGGTCGAGGCGATGAACGCCGCGCTGCTGGCCTGCGATCCCGACGCCCGGGCGGTGCCCTACATGCTGTCCGGAGGAACGGATGCAAAAGCGTTCGCCAAGTTGGGTATTCGCTGTTTTGGATTCGCTCCGCTGCGCCTGCCGCCGGACCTCGACTTCGCCGCGCTGTTCCACGGCGTCGACGAGCGGGTTCCGGTCGACGCGCTGAGGTTCGGCACCCGCGTCCTGCACCACTTCCTGACACACTGTTGACCACAACGAGAGGACCACACATGAGCTCTGTCCACGACCCCTACGCCGCGCTGCCCAAGCTGCCGACCTTCACCCTCACCTCGACATCGCTCACCGACGGCCAGCAGCTGGCCAAGCCGCAGGTCAGCGGAATCATGGGCGCCGGCGGTGAAGATGCCAGCCCGCAGCTGAGCTGGTCGGGCTTCCCCGAGGAGACCCGCAGCTTCGCAGTCACCTGCTACGACCCGGAAGCTCCCACCGCCTCGGGCTTCTGGCACTGGGCGGTGGCCAACCTGCCGGCCACCTGCACCGAGCTGCCCGAAGGCGTCGGTGACGGCAGCCTGCTGCCCGGGGATGCGCTCACCCTGGTCAACGACGCCGGGATGCGCCGCTACGTGGGTGCGGCGCCGCCCCCTGGTCACGGCACGCACCGCTACTACTTCGCGGTACACGCCGTCGACGTCGAGAAGCTGGACCTCGCCGAAGACGCCAGCCCGGCCTACCTCGGCTTCAACCTGTACATGCACGCCATCGCCCGCGCGGTGATCGTCGGCACCTACGAGCGCAACTAGCTCCGGCCCGCGCTAGGTGGCGGCAGAGCCGACCGCCTCGGCCAGCGAGGCGTAGCCGCCGTCGCGGAGCCGCCGGGCCAGGCCGTCGTGAATGTTTCTGGCCCACAGGCCGCCGCCGTAGATGAAGCCCGTGTAGCCCTGCAGCAGCGAGGCGCCGGCGGTGATGCGCTCCCAGGCGTCGTCGGCCGTTTCGATCCCGCCGACACTGATCAGCACCAGCCGGTCGCCCACCCGGGCGTACAGCCGCCGCAGCACCTCCAGCGCCCGGCGGGCCACCGGCGGGCCGGAGATCCCGCCGGGCCCCAACTCGGCGACCCCCGGGGTGCTCAGGCCGTCGCGGGACACCGTGGTGTTGGTGGCCACGATGCCGGCCAGGTCCAGCTCCATGCACAGGTCGGCGATGGCGTCGACGTCGGTGTCGGCCAGGTCCGGCGCGATCTTCACCAGCACCGGTTTGGTGGTCTCGGCGCGCACCGCCGCCAGGATGGGCCGCAGCGCGTCGATGGCCTGCAGGTCGCGCAGGCCCGGAGTGTTCGGCGAGCTGACATTGACCACCAGATAGGCGGCCAGCGGGGCCAGCAGACGGGCGCTGGCGCGGTAGTCCTCGACCGCGCCCTCGGGTGGCGTGACTTTGGTCTTGCCGATGTTGACCCCGATCGGCACGTCGGGCCGATGGCCCGCCAGCTTGGCCGCCAGGGCTTGGGAGCCGTGGTTGTTGAAGCCCATCCGGTTGAGCAGCGCGCGGTCTTTCGGCAGCCGGAACAGCCGCGGGGCAGGGTTTCCCGGCTGCGGCGCCGCCGTCACGGTGCCCACCTCGGCGTAACCGAAACCCAGTGCGCCCCAGGTGTTGAGGCCGACGCCGTCCTTGTCGAATCCGGCGGCCAGTCCGAGCGGTCCGGGGAAGTGCACCCCGAACACCGTGCTGGCCAGCACCGGGTCGTGCGGGGCGAGCCGGCGCCGCAGCGCCCGGCGAGTCGGTGCCGTTGCGGTGGCGCCGCGCAACGCCCCGAACGCCAGGGTGTGCACCCGCTCCGGCGGCAGCAGGAACATTGCCCGGCGCAGCGCGTCGTACAGGCCCATCCGCCTACAGTCCCGGCTGGTCGACGCAGCGGCTGCTGCTGACCGGGTCGGTGGCTGATTTCTTGCGGCGCAACAGCACTCGCCTGCTCCCGTCGGTGTACAGCCGCACTCGGGTCAGCTCCCAACCTCGGTATTCGGCCTCGATGGCCAATCGGGTGGACGCCCCGATCCGGCTGACCTCCGGGGGCAGCCGCAGCGGAATCCATTCGTAGTCGTCGGACAGTTCGGTTTCCCAGCCGGGCGGCAGCCGGCGTGGGCGCAGCGCGGTCAACGTGGCCTCATGGCGTGCTCGATGATCTGCACCCCGGCCCCCGAACCGGACACCACGTACAAGGTGTCCGCGGTGTCGTCCAGTGCCAGAGTGTTGGGTTGCTGCACGGTCGGATAACGAACCTTCTCCACGGGGATTCCGGTGGTCAGATCGTAGCCGACCACGGTGTTCGTCCCGGTCTGCGACACCCACGCGAAGCCGCCCGCCCCGGCCAGCCCGTAGGGGGCGTGCGGCACCGGGTAGTCCTGATGCAGCATCAGCGGATCGACACCGTAGACCAGCAGGCGCCCGCCGCGGGTGTCGGCGGCCAGCACCGGGCCGTGCGCGGCGGCGGCCAGGGTGGTGGCGCCTTGGCCGGCGCGCAGCGCGTATTGGGGTTTTCCGTTGGATCCGATGGTCGTCACCGAGGTCTGGCCGCGGTCCAGCACCACCGCGATGTCTCCCTGCGTCACGATCTGGTCGACCCGGGCGAAGATCTTCGCCCGCTCCGCGACCTGCGCCCCGTCGGAGGCCAGGGTGTAGACGGTGCCGTCGGAGCTGCCCAGCACCATGACGCCGTCGCTGCGCCGGCCGATCGCGGTGAACTCGACGTCGGCGGCGTCGGCGACATCGACACGCGCGGCGGTGCGGGCGGTCAGGTCCACGGTGTAGTAGCCGCCGCGGCCGGCCAGGTAGACCCGGCCCCGGTCGTCGCCGGCCAGCGAGCTCGCCGGCCCCGGCAGCGCCACCACCCCCGGTGGGCGACCGGCAGCGCCGACCAGGCTGACAGAGGCGCCGCCGTGGTCCGGGGATCCGGGGGACAACACCGCCAGCAGCCCGGTCGCGGCGTCGAACACCGCACCGGTTGCCGGCTCGCCCAGGGGTTGCACGGTGCCCGCCGGGCGCACCGTGGCGGCCGGGGACACGGCGGGCTGCGCCGGCGCGATGGTGGGCGGCGGTGCGGTGATCGGATTGGACGAGCACGCCGTGAGCAGCAGCAACGGCAGCAACAGGGCTCGAAGGGACCGGCGGGGCCGGCGGGGGGAGCACTTGGGCACGGGGCAGCTCTTCCAGCTCGTCGCGGTGGGCGGGTTGGTGCGAACACCGATTCTAAGGAAGACGGTGCGGTGCAGCCCGCCTGTCCGGCGCAACTATAAGTTCGCTTAGGTGTAACCTCGCGGCCATGACTGTGGCGCAAGACTGGCAGCCGACGTGTGCACAGTTCGGGATCGAGGAGATCTGGACGGGCGCGTTCGCCAGTGGTTTCGGCGAGATCGGCGACGGGCGTAGCTTCTCGTTCCGCATTGAGCACTACAAGCTGGTGGTCGATGTCTATCGGCCCCGGTTGAGCGGTCCCGTCCCGCACGCCGAGGACGTGGTGGCCACCGCGAGCCGGCAGCTGTTCGGCATCGATGTCGCCGACGAGCGCAGCCTGGGTGCTGCGGTGCGCGACGTGGTGTCCGATCTGATTCGCTGATTCCGGCCCGGTACCGTCATCCTCGTGTCTGAGGTGGTGGCGGTTGCCGAGGCGGCCGCGATGTCGTGGCAGCAGGTGGTGGTGCTGGCCATCGTGCAGGGCCTCACGGAGTTTCTGCCGATATCGTCCTCGGGGCATTTGGCGGTGGTGTCGCGGCTGTTCTTCGCCGGTGACGCCGGCGCCTCCTTCACCGCGGTCACCCAACTGGGCACCGAGGTCGCCGTACTGGTCTATTTCGCCCGCGACATCGCGCGCATCGCCACGGCCTGGGTGTCCGGGGTGGCCTCGAAGCTGGCCAAGACACCGTTGGCCGCCGACCGGGAGACCGACTACCGGCTGGGCTGGTACGTCATCATCGGCACCATCCCGATCTGCGTGCTGGGCGTGGTGTTCACCGACCAGATCCGGTCCGGGGTACGAAACCTGTGGGTGGTGGCCACCGCGCTGGTGGTGTTCTCGGCGGTGATCGCCGCGGCCGAATACCTCGGCCGCCAGGCCCGTCACGCCAAGGAACTGACCTGGCGCGACGCCGTGCTGGTGGGCTCGGCGCAGACCCTGGCGCTGGTGCCCGGGGTGTCGCGATCCGGGGCCACCATCAGCGCCGGGCTGTTCGCCGGCCTGGACCGGGAACTGGCCGCCCGGTTCGGGTTCCTGCTGGCGATTCCGGCGGTGTTCGCCTCGGGACTGTTCTCGCTGCCGGATGCGTTCCACCCCGGCGGTGCGGGCATGAGCGCCAGCGGACCGCAGCTTCTGATCGCCACCCTGATCGCCTTCGCGGTGGGCTGGGCGGCCATCGCCTGGTTCCTGAAATTCCTGGTGACGCACAGCATGTACTGGTTCGTCGGATACCGGGTCGTCGTCGGCACGACGATCCTGATCCTGCTGGCCACCGGAGTGTTGGCGGCCTCGCCATGACGGTGATCCTGCTGCGACACGGCCGGTCCACCTCGAACACCTCCGGGGTGCTGGCGGGGCGCTCCGAGGGCGTCGACCTCGACGACCTGGGCCGGGAGCAGGCGGCGCAGCTGGTCGGCCGGTTCGACGGCCTGCCCATCCGAGCGGTGGTGCGCTCGCCGCTGCTGCGGTGCCGCAGCACCGTCGAACCGCTGGCGGCTGCGCTCGGGCTCGAGCCGCTGGTCGACGACCGGCTCGCCGAGGTCGACTACGGGACCTGGACGGGGCGCAAGATCAGCGAGCTGGTGGCCGAGCCGCTGTGGCGGGTGGTCCAGGCCCAGCCCAGCGCGGCGATCTTCCCCGAGGGCGAAGGGCTGGCGCAGGTGCAGTCCCGGGCCGTCGCCGCGGTCCGCGACCACGACCGGCAGCTCGCCGAGCAGCACGGCGCCGACGTGCTGTGGGTGGCGTGCACCCACGGCGACGTCATCAAGGCCGTCATCGCCGACGCGCTCGGTGTGCATCTCGACGGTTTCCAGCGGATCACCGCCGACCCGGCGTCGGCGAGCGTCATCCGGTACACCCCGTTGCGCCCGTTCGTCATCCATCTGAACCACACGGGCGCGTCGTTGGCCGCCGCGGTGCGCAGTTCCCCGGCCCCGGCCGGCCACGAAAGCGACGCCGTCGTCGGCGGCTCCACCACTTAGTCCAAGCCGGATACGGGCAGGCGCCCCAACTGCCGGTATTTTGGAGGTGCCATGTCCCGAGCAATCCACGTCTTCCGCACCCCCGACCGCTTCGTGGCCGGGACCGTCGGCCAGCCCGGAAACCGCACCTTCTACCTGCAGGCGGTTCACGACGACCGGGTGGTCTCGGTGGTGCTGGAAAAGCAGCAGGTCGCGGTCCTCGCCGAGCGGATCGGTGCGCTGCTGCTGGAGGTCAACCGCCGATTCGGCACCCCGGTGCCCCCCGAGCCCGCCGAGATCGACGACCTGAACCCGCTGGTCACGCCGGTGGACGCCGAGTTCCGGGTCGGCACCATGGGACTGGGCTGGGATTCCGAGGCGCAGACGGTGGTGGTCGAGCTGCTCGCCGTCAGCGACGCCGAATTCGACGCCTCGGTGGTGCTCGACGACACCGACGAGGGGCCGGATGCGGTGCGGGTGTTCCTCACCCCGGAGTCCGCGCGCCAATTCGCCACGCGCTCCAACCGGGTCATCTCGGCGGGCCGCCCGCCGTGTCCGCTGTGCGACGAGCCGCTGGACCCGGCCGGCCATATGTGCGTGCGCACCAACGGCTATCGGCGGGGTGCTTTCGGGCCCGACGATGAGCCCGATGACTCCGAAATCTGACGACCGGGAGGCGTTGCACTCCGGGGAACTGGAGATCCTGGGCCGTATCCGCTCGGCGAGCAACGCCACGTTCCTGTGTGAGGCGGCGCTGGGGGAGCACCGTGTGCACTGCGTCTACAAGCCGGTCGCGGGCGAACAGCCGCTCTGGGACTTCCCCGACGGCACCCTGGCGGGCCGGGAGCTGGCCGCGCACCTGATCTCGGCAGCATTGGGCTGGGATCTGGTGCCCTACACGATCATTCGCGACGGCCCGGCCGGACCGGGCATGGTGCAGCGATGGGTCGATCAACCCGGCGACGCCGTCGAAGACGACGACGCGCCACCGGCGCTGGTCGACGTGGTACCGGCCGGCCCCGTCCCGGCCGGCTACCTGCCGGTGCTGCAGGCCTTCGGCCCCGCCGGCGATCCGGTCACCCTGGTGCATGCCGACGACGCCCGCCTGCGCCGCCTGGCCATCTTCGACGTGGTGATCAACAACGCCGACCGCAAGGGCGGCCACGTCCTGTGCGGCACCGACGGCCGCGTCTACGGGGTCGACCACGGTGTGAGCCTGCACACCGACGACAAGCTGCGCACCGTGCTGTGGGGGTGGGCGGGCAAGGCCCTGGCCGACCTCGACGACGAGGCGCTGCCGGACCTGGCGCGGCTGCTGGTGGAGTTGGACGGTCCGCTGGGCTGCGCGCTGCAACCGCACCTGACCTCCGATGAGATCGCGGCGCTGCGCCGGCGGGTCGCCGACCTGCTGGACCATCCGGTGATGCCCGGCCCGAACCGTCACCGCCCCATACCCTGGCCGGCGTTTTGACACGGCGGCCGCCGCCCGCGAGCCGTAGTCGGGAAATCCGGCGCGCCCGGCGTCGGGGATACTGCCAGACGTGACGCTGACCGACGCGGCGCTGGCCGCCGAACTGGCAGTCGAGGCCGGAAAGCTCTTGTTGGCGGTACGCGACGAGGTCGGGTTCGCCCAGCCGTGGCACCTCGGCGACACCGGCGACGGCCGGGCCAACCAGCTGATCATCCGCAGGCTGCGCGACGCGCGTCCCACCGACGCGGTGCTCAGCGAGGAATCCCCGGACACCCTGGCCCGGCTGCGGGCCGACCGGGTCTGGATCATCGACCCGCTCGACGGGACCCGGGAGTTCACCACCCCGGGCCGAGACGACTGGGCGGTGCACATCGCGCTGTGGCAGCGCGGGGGAGTCGACGGCTACGGCGCCATCACCGACGCCGCGGTGTCGCTGCCGGCCTACGGCAACCGCAGCAACGTGGTCTTCCGCTCCGACACCGTCGCCGGCCCGGCCGCGCGAACCCAACCGGACCACCCCATCCGGATCGCCGTCAGCGCCTCCCGGATGCCCGGGCTGGTGCGGCTCCTGTACGAGGTACTGCCCGTCGAGCCGGTGCTGATGGGCTCGGCGGGCGCCAAAGCGATGGCCGTGGTGCGCGGGGACGTGGACGCCTACCTGCACGCCGGCGGGCAGTGGGAGTGGGATTCGGCCGCCCCCGCCGGTGTGGTGCAGGCGGCGGGCCTGCACGCCTCGCGCATCGACGGGTCGCCATTGCGCTACAACCGGCCCGACCCCTACCTGCCCGACCTGCTCATGTGCCGCCCCGACGTGGCGCCCATCCTGCTGGATGCCATTCGGCGCACGGTGCTCTAGGGGCCCCACCTCGCCTCCGGCGAGTCTCGCTGAACCGCGGTGCTGATGCGGCGGTTCCAGCTTCACCTCGCCTCCGGCGAGTCTCGCTGAACCGCCGGGCCTTACAGTCGTGGGCATGCAATCGTGGTCCGCGCCGGCCGTTCCAGTCCTGCCCGGGCGCGGCCCCGCGCTGCGCCTCTACGACACCGCCGACCGGCAGGTGCGTCCGGTGTCGCCGGGCCCGACGGCCGGCATGTACGTCTGCGGCATCACCCCCTACGACGCCACGCACCTCGGTCATGCCGCCACCTACCTGGTGTTCGACCTCATCCACCGGCTCTGGCTCGACGCCGGTCATGAGGTCAACTACGTGCAGAACGTCACCGACGTCGACGACCCGCTGCTCGAGCGGGCCGAACGCGACGGGGTGCCGTGGGAGGCGTTGGCCGCCAGCCAGGTGGAGTTGTTCCGCACCGACATGACCGCGTTGCGGGTACTGCCGCCCCGCGACTACGTGGCCGCCACCGAGGCCATCGCCGAGGTGGTCGAGGTGGTCGAGAAGATGCTGGCCGCCGGAACGGCCTACGCCGTCGACGACGAGTATCCCGACATCTACTTCCGCGCCGAGGCCACCGAGCAGTTCGGCTACGAATCCGGGTTCGACCGCGCCACCATGCTGGAACTGTTCGCCGAGCGCGGCGGCGACCCGGACCGGGCCGGCAAGGCCGACCCGCTCGATGCGCTGCTGTGGCGGGCCGTCCGGCCGGGCGAGCCCAGTTGGCCCGCGTCGTTCGGAGCCGGCCGGCCGGGCTGGCATGTGGAGTGCGCGGCGATCGCGCTCAGCCGCATCGGCTCCGGAATCGACATCCAGGGCGGCGGTTCCGACCTGGTCTTCCCGCACCACGAGTTCTCCGCTGCCCACGCCGAATCCCTCACCGGGGAACGCCGTTTCGCCCGGCACTATGTGCACGCCGGGATGATCGGCTGGGAGGGGCACAAGATGTCCAAGAGCCGCGGCAACCTGGTGCTGGTGTCCAAGCTGCGGGCCCAGGGCGTCGAGCCCGCCGCGATCCGGCTGGGTCTGCTGGCCGAGCACTACCGCAGCGACAGGTCCTGGGACCAGCAGACCCTGGCCGCGGCCGAGGCCCGGCTGGAGCGCTGGCGGGCCGCCACCAGCCTGCCCGCCGGTCCGGACGCCCAGGACGTGGTGGGACGGGTCCGCCGCCACCTGGCCGACGACCTCAACACCGGCGCCGCGCTGGCCGCGCTGGACGGCTGGACCACCGATGCGCTCGAGTACGGCGGGCATGACGCCGAGGCTCCGCGGCTGGTGGCCACCGCGGTCGATGCCCTACTGGGAGTATCCCTTTAGGCCCGCTACCGGAGTAGGTTGAGCGCATGCCTTCCATTCACTCTCAGGTCGTGTTCATCACCGGCGGCGCGCACGGTATCGGCGCCGAGGCGGCCCGCCGGCTGCACAACAAGGGCGCCAAACTGGTCCTGACCGATCTGGACAAAGACGCGCTGGACTCCTTCGCCGCCCAGCTCGGCGGGGACCGGGTGCTGACCGTCGTCGCCGACGTACGTGACCTCGACGCCATGCAGTCCGCGGCCGCCCAGGCCGTCGAGCGGTTCGGCCGGATCGACGCGGTGGTGGCCAACGCCGGCATCGCCAGCTACGGGTCGGTGCTCGGCGTCGACCCCGCGGCCTTCCGCAGGGTCATCGACGTCAACCTGGTGGGGGTGTTCAACACCATCCGGGCCACCCTGCCGGCGGTGATCGACCGCCGGGGGTACGTGCTGGTGGTGTCGTCCCTGGCGGCGTTCACCGCCGCGCCGGGAATGCTGCCCTACGACGCGTCCAAGGCCGGGGTGGAGCATCTGGCCAACGCGTTGCGCCTCGAGGTCGAGCGCCTCGGGGTGACGGTCGGATCTGCCCACATGTCCTGGATCGACACCGCCCTGGTCCGCGACACCAAGAAGGACCTGCCGACCGCGGCCGAGATGCTGCCCAAGCTGCCCTGGCCGCTGAACAAGACCACGTCGGTGGACCAGTGCGCCGAGGCGTTCGTCGACGGCATCGAGCACCGCCGCGTCCGGGTGTACTGCCCGCGCTGGGTGGGGCTGTTCCGCTGGCTCAAGCCGCTGCTGTCCAGCCCGATCGGTGAGCGGCCGATCGCCAAGACCTCCGGCGACCTGATGGCCCGGATGGACGCCGAGGTGGCCGCCCTGGGCCGCTCCACCAGCGCCTATAACGAGGGCATCGACCGGTAGGCTCAGCGCCTCCGGCGCCGCAGATACTTCTCGAACTCGGCGGCCAGCGCGTCCCCGTCGACCTTGCTCAGCGCCTCGGTCATGTCGACCTCGGCGTCGCCGCGCTCTTCCAGCGCGGTCACATAGTCGGCGATCTCGTCGTCCTCGCTGGCCATCTCGCTGACCGCCCGTTCCCACTCCTCGGCCTGCGCCGGCAGGTCGCCCAGCGGAACCTCCACGTCCAGGGCGTCCTCCACCCGTTGCAGCAGGGCGACGGTGGCTTTGGGGTTGGGCGGCTGGGAGACGTAGTGCGGTACCGCCGCCCAGAAGGTGACCGCGGGAATCCCGGCGGCCACGCAGGCGTCCTGGAACACCCCGGTGATGCCGGTCGGCCCCTCGTAGCGGGTCTCGGTCAGCCCGAACCGGGCGGCCGACTCCGCCGAATACGCCGCGCCGGACACCGGCACCGGGCGGGTGTGCGGGGTGTCGGCCAGCAAGGCCCCCAGGATCACCACGGTGTCCACGTCGAGCTGGTCGATGATCCCGAGCAGCTCCGCGCAGAACGACCGCCAGCGCATGTTGGGTTCGACGCCGTGCATCAGCACGATGTCGCGGTCGCTGCCCGGCGGCCGGCAGTGCGAGATGCGCATCGAGGGCCACACCAGCTCGCGGGTGACGCCGTCGAGCTGGCGGATCACCGGCCGATTCACCTGGTAGTCGTAGTAGTCCTCGTCGTCGATCTCGACGATCAGCCGCGCGCCCCAGATCTCCTGGAGATGCTGCACGGCGTCGCTGGCGGCGTCGCCGGCGTCATTCCAGCCCTCGAACGCCGCCACCACGATGGTGTCGTGCAGTTCGGGGAGAACGGTGCCGTCGTCCGGTCGGGTCACGGATTCAGCCTACGACGCGCGCTTGGCACAAGGCTTGTAGTCCTACCGGCCGCGTCGGCGCCTTCGTCGGACCCTTTGTCCCCGCGCCCGGATGACGACGTAGACTTTTCACCGTCGAGAGGCGTTGCAACGGTTCGCCGGTCCTGCCGGCAGCCGCCACGCTCGGCAGAGTTAAGGACGCCTTCCGCCATGGAAGGGAACCGCGTGAACGCCTTTGAACCCAACATTCGCCCGGACTGCACCGACGAGCTGAGCGCCACCCTGCGCCGGCGGATCATGGTGATCGACGGCGCGATGGGCACGGCGATTCAGCGCGACCGCCCGGACGAGGCGGGCTACCGCGGCGACCGGTTCACCGAGTGGCCGACCGCCCTGCAGGGCAACAACGACCTGCTCACGCTGACGCAGCCGCAGATCATCGAGGGCATCCACCGCGAGTATCTGGAGGCGGGCGCCGACATCCTGGAGACCAACACGTTCAACGCGAACGCGGTCTCGCTCGCCGACTACGGCATGGCCGACCTGAGCTACGAGCTCAACTACGCCGGTGCCGCGCTGGCCCGCAAGGCCGCCGACGGCTTCAGCACCCCCGACAAGCCCCGGTACGTGGCGGGCGCCATCGGCCCGACCACGCGGACGGCGTCCATCTCCCCGGACGTCAACGATCCCGGCGCCCGCAACGTCTCCTACGACCAGCTGGTCGCTGCCTACCTCGAATCGGCCAACGGCCTGGTCGACGGCGGCGCCGACATCCTGATCATCGAGACGATCTTCGACTCGCTGAACGCCAAGGCGGCGGTGTTCGCCGTGGAGACGCTGTTCGAGGAGCGCGGACGCCGCTGGCCGGTCATCATCTCCGGCACCATCACCGACGCCTCCGGGCGCACGTTGTCCGGTCAGGTCACCGAGGCGTTCTGGAACTCGATCCGGCACGCCAAGCCGATCGCGATCGGCCTCAACTGTGCCCTGGGCGCCCCGGAGATGCGGCCCTACATCGCCGAGATGTCGCGGATCGCCGACACCTTCGTGTCCTGCTACCCGAACGCCGGGCTGCCCAACGCCTTCGGCGAGTACGACGAGACCCCGGAGCGCCAGGCCGGCTACATCGCCGACTTCGCCGACGCCGGTCTGGTCAACCTCGTCGGGGGCTGCTGTGGCACGGCGCCGCCGCACATCGCCGCAATCGCCGAGGTCGTCGAGGGCAAGGCGCCGCGCGAGGTGCCCACGGTCGAGCTGGCCACCCGGCTGGCCGGCCTGGAACCGCTGAACATCACCGACGACTCCCTGTTCGTCAACATCGGTGAACGCACCAACATCACCGGCTCCGCCCGGTTCCGCAACCTGATCAAGGCCGGGGACTACGACACCGCCCTGTCGGTGGCGCTGCAGCAGGTCGAGGTCGGTGCGCAGGTCATCGACATCAACATGGACGAGGGCATGATCGACGGCGTCGCCGCGATGGACCGCTTCACCAAACTGATCGCCTCCGAGCCGGACATCAGCCGAGTCCCGGTGATGATCGACTCCTCCAAGTGGGAGGTGATCGAGGCCGGCCTGAAGAACGTGCAGGGCAAGCCGATCGTCAACTCGATCTCCATGAAGGAGGGCGAGGAGAAGTTCATCCGCGAGGCACGGCTGTGCCGCAAATTCGGCGCCGCCGTCGTCGTGATGGCCTTCGACGAGCAGGGGCAGGCCGACAACCTGGAGCGCCGCAAGGAGATCTGTGGGCGCGCTTACCGGGTCCTGACCGAACAGGTCGGCTTCCCGGCCGAGGACATCATCTTCGACCCGAACTGCTTCGCGCTGGCGACCGGCATCGAGGAGCATGCGACGTACGGGATCGACTTCATCAAGGCCTGCGCCTGGATCAAGGAGAACCTGCCCGGGGTGCACATCTCCGGCGGCATCTCCAACGTCTCGTTCTCGTTCCGGGGCAACAACCCGGTCCGCGAGGCGATCCACGCGGTGTTCCTCTACCACGCCATCAAGGCCGGGCTGGACATGGGCATCGTCAACGCCGGAGCGCTGGTGCCCTACGACTCGATCGACCCCGAACTGCGGGAGCGGATCGAGGACGTCGTGCTCAACCGCCGCGACGATGCCGCCGAGCGGCTGCTGGAGATCGCCGAACGGTTCAACACCTCCGAGAAGGCCGAAGATCCCGCCGCGGCGGAGTGGCGCAGCCTTCCGGTCCGCGAGCGGATCACCCACGCCCTGGTCAAGGGCATCGACGCGCACGTCGACGCCGACACCGAGGAGCTGCGGGCCGAGATCGCCGCCGCCGGCGGGCGACCGATCGAGGTGATCGAGGGCCCGCTGATGGACGGCATGAACGTCGTCGGCGACCTGTTCGGCGCGGGCAAGATGTTCCTGCCCCAGGTGGTCAAGTCGGCCCGGGTGATGAAGAAGGCCGTGGCCTACCTGCTGCCCTACATCGAGGCGGAGAAGCAGCCCGGCGACGCCGAGAACACCAACGGCACCATCGTGATGGCGACCGTGAAGGGCGACGTCCACGACATCGGCAAGAACATCGTCGGAGTTGTGTTGCAGTGCAACAACTACACCGTCGTCGACCTCGGTGTGATGGTGCCCGCCGAGAAGATCCTGGCGGCGGCGGCGGAACACGACGCCGACATCATCGGCCTGTCCGGCCTGATCACCCCGTCGCTGGACGAGATGGTCAACTTCGCCGTGGAGATGGAACGCGAAGGCCTGGAGATCCCGCTGCTGATCGGCGGGGCGACCACCTCGCGCGCCCACACCGCGGTCAAGATCTCGCCGCGCCGCAGCGGCCCGGTGGTCTGGGTCAAGGACGCCTCCCGCTCGGTGCCGGTCGCCGCCGCGCTGCTCGACGACAAGCAGCGGCCGGCGCTGCTGGAGGCCACCGAGGCCGACTACGCGTCCCTGCGGGAACGGCACGCCCAGAAGAACGAGCGGCCCATGGTGACGCTGGAGAAGGCCCGCGCGAACCGGACGCCCATCGAATGGGACGGCTACACGCCGCCGGTGCCGGCCCAGGGGCTGGGGGTGCGGGAGTTCCACAACTACGACCTCGCCGAACTGCGCGAGTACATCGACTGGCAGCCGTTCTTCAACGCCTGGGAGATGAAGGGCCGCTTCCCCGACATCCTCAACAACCCGGTCTCCGGGGAGGCCGCCCGCAAGCTCTACGACGACGCGCAGGCGATGCTCGACACCCTGATCGCGGAGAAGTGGCTGACGGCCAACGGCGTCATCGGGTTCTTCCCGGCCAACGCGGTCGGTGACGACGTCGAGCTCTACACCGACGAGACCCGCACCCAGGTGCTGGCCACGCTGCACAACCTGCGCCAGCAGGGCGAGCACCGCCAGGGTGTCCCGAACCGGTCGCTGGGCGACTACATCGCGCCCAAAGAAACGGGCCTGGCGGACTACATGGGCGCCTTCGCCGTCACCGCAGGCCTGGGCAGCGGCGAGAAGATCGCGGAGTTCAAAGCCGCCCTCGACGACTACAGCGCCATCCTGCTGGAGTCGATCGCCGACCGGCTGGCGGAGGCCTTCGCCGAGCGGATGCACCAGCGGGTTCGCACGGAGTTCTGGGGATTCCAGCCCGACGAGCACCTGGACAACGAGGCGCTGATCGCCGAGAAGTACCAGGGCATCCGCCCGGCGCCCGGCTACCCGGCCTGCCCGGAGCACACCGAGAAGGCGACGCTGTGGAAGCTGATGGACGTGCAGGCCCGCACCGGCATCGAACTGACCGAGTCGATGGCGATGTGGCCCGGCGCCGCGGTCAGCGGCTGGTATTTCGCGCACCCGCAGTCGCAGTACTTCGTGGTCGGCCGGCTGGCCCAGGACCAGGTCGCCGACTACGCCCGGCGCAAAGGCTGGACCCTGCCCGAGGCCGAGCGCTGGCTGGCGCCCAACCTCGGTTACAACCCGGAGGACTGAGCCCTACCGGGCCGGGGGACACGATTCTGCTATGACTGTGCTGCGCGCGGTGCTCTGCGACATGGACGGCACCCTTGTCGACTCCGAAAAGCTGTGGGATGTCGCCATGGAAGCGCTCTATGACCGCCTCGGCGGGGTCCTGACGCCCGAGGTCCGGGCGGCGACGGTCGGGGGCTGCGCCGAGAACACCATGCGGATCGTCTACGACGACCTCGGCCTTCCGCGTGACCCGGCAGCCATGGCGGCATCGGCGCGCTGGCTGCACGACTACACCGGAGAGCTGTTCGACGCGGGCCTGCCCTGGTGCGACGGCGCACAGGACCTGCTCGAGGCGCTGGCCGCCGCGGCGATGCCGACGGCGCTGGTGACCAACACTCCGCGCATGCTGGCCGAGCGGGCGCTGGGCAGCATCGGCCGGCACTATTTCTCGGCCGTGGTCTGCGGCGACGAGGTGCCGGCGGGCAAGCCGGCGCCGGATCCCTACCTGCGTGCCGCGCAGCTGCTGGAGCTGGACCCGCGCTGGTGTCTGGCCGTGGAGGACTCGCCGACGGGGGCCGCCGCGGCCGAGGCGGCGGGTTGCCCGGTGCTGGTGGTGCCCAATGCGCTCCCGGTGCCGGGCGGCGCCCGGCGCCACCAGGTGACGTCGCTGCGTGGGCTCGGGCTGGCAGACCTGCACCAGATCTGCGTCCGGCTGGGCGACTCGCAACCGGCCTCCGCCGGAAACCCACGTGAGCACTCCTGAGGTCGCATGAAACAATCGCTGCTCGTGAAGACCTTCGAGGAGCTGTTCGCCGAGCTCGGTGAGCGCGCCGCCACCCGCCCGGCCGGCAGTGCCACCGTGGCGGCCCTGGACGCCGGGGTGCACACCGTCGGCAAGAAGATCCTGGAGGAGGCCGGCGAGGTGTGGCTGGCCGCCGAGCACGAGTCCGACGACGCGCTGGCCGGTGAGATCAGTCAGCTGCTGTATTGGACCCAGGTGCTGATGATCTCGCGCGGGCTGACGCTGTCCGACGTGTACAGAAAGCTGTGAGCATGTTGCGTGTCGCGGTGCCCAACAAGGGCGCGCTCAGTGAAGCTGCCGCGGAAATGCTGTCGGAGGCCGGCTACCGCAGCCGCACCGACGCCAAAGACCTGACGGTCCTCGATCCGGTCAACAAGGTCGAGTTCTTCTTCCTGCGGCCCAAGGACATCGCGATCTACGTCGGCTCCGGGGAACTCGACTTCGGGATCACCGGCCGCGACCTGGCGGCCGAATCGGGGGCCCCGGTGGCCGAACGGCTGGCGCTGGGTTTCGGATCCTCACGGTTCCGCTACGCCGCCCCGGCCGGGCGCGACTGGGTCGCCGCGGACCTGGCCGGCAAGCGCATCGCCACCGCCTATCCGAACCTGGTCCGCCGGGACCTGGCCGCCAAGGGCATCGAGGCCACCGTCATCCGCCTCGACGGGGCGGTGGAGATCTCGATCCAGCTGGGGGTGGCCGACGCGATCGCCGACGTGGTCGGCTCCGGGCGCACGCTGCGCCAGCACGGCCTGGTGGCCTTCGGTGAGTCGCTGTGCGACTCCGAGGCGGTGCTCATCGAGGGCGCCGAGCCCAACGGCCGCAGCTCCGAAACCGCCGCCGCCCGCGACCAGCTGGCCGCCCGGGTGCAGGGTGTGGTGTTCGGCCAGCAGTATCTGATGCTCGACTACGACTGCCCGCGTGTGGTGCTCGACCAGGCCACGGCGATCACCCCCGGGCTGGAGTCGCCCACGATCGCCCCACTCGCCGACCCGGACTGGGCGGCGGTGCGCGCGCTGGTGCCCCGCCGCGAGGTCAACGCGATCATGGACGAGTTGGCCGCCATCGGAGCCAAAGCCATCCTGGCCTCGGATATTCGGTTCTGCCGATTTTGAATCACTCCCGGTAGCCGGGGCTTCGCCGTGTTAGCGTCCGGTGGTCGGCTCGACTGGCCCGGGAGGTTGTGGTGACGCATTTCATCGTGCTGGTGCTCGCGCTGTTCATCGGTGCCGTCGCCGGGCTGCGGGCGTTCACCGCGCCGGCCGTCATGGCCTGGGCGGCCGTGCTGCACTGGATCAACTTGAACGGGACGTGGGCCGAGTGGCTGACACATCCGGTGACCGTCACCATCCTGACGCTGCTGGCGATCGGTGAACTCATCACCGATCAGCTGCCCCGCACGCCGGCGCGCACCGTGCCCGTGCAGTTCGGCGCGCGGCTCGTGCTGGGTGGGTTCGCCGGCGCGGTGCTCGGCACGGCCTGGAACTACACCTGGACGGCACTCGGTGCGGGCATCATCGGGGCGGTGATCGGCACCCTGGTCGGCTTCAACATGCGCCAGCGCCTGGTTGCCGCCAACGGCGGCCGCGATCGGCCGATCGCATTTGCGGAGGACGCCATCGCGGTGCTGGGCGGTTTCGCGATCGCCGCCCTGACCGCGGTGGTCTGAGCAGCCCGTCAGCGCCGCTGCACCAGCAGCGCCTGCGCCGATGTCCCGATGAACCCGTGGTGGTCGAACAGCTCGGCCGTGGTCACACCCACTCCGTCCGGCCCGATGGAGGCCCGGGCGCGCAGGCCGAATTCGGTTCCGGCAGGAAGCCGGTGCAGGTGCACCACGGTGTCGGTGTTCATGAACATGTACTCGTCGACGTCGAGTGCGGCGCCTACTCCGTTCGCGGAGTCCACCACCATCGCCAGCCGCTGCAGCGCGGTGGTCGGCTCGTCGTCCACCAGGTGCACCTGCGGGGTCAGCCAGGCGATCGCCGAGCCGTCGGGGGCGTCGGGCTGTACGCGCCACGTGACCGACTCGGCGTACCCGCTGGCCTGGGCGAACCAGTCCGGGGGCGGCAGCGGCGGCACGCTGGCCAGGGGCTCGTGCCGGTCGCTGGCCACCGCCGCGGTGTCCGAGGTGGCCAGCGCCCAGGCGCTCAGCCGTGCCACCGGCCGGTCATCGTCGCAGCTGAGCATCTCGGCCTCCAGCAGCCGGATCCGCCGGCCCGGCCGCTGCACCCGGGCCGCCACCCGTACCGGGGCCAGCGGGACCGCCCCCAGGATGTCCAGGCTCAGCCGGGCCACCCGCTGATCCGATCCGGCGAGCAGGTGCTCGACCTCGCGGGTGAGCAGCGCCAGCGGCGGTGAACCGTGCTGCAGGGGGCCCCAGTTGCTGCGGGTCAGGTCGCTGGGCCGGTAGACCACGTCGTCTGGGCCCGCACCGCTTGCCCGGTGGTAGTAGCTGCCGGTCACGCCGCGCTGTCCGCCGGCCAGCCGGGGTAGGGCGGTGGGGTCCCGCCGTAGGCCGGACACAGCGCACGGTGTGCGCACCAGTCGCACAGGCGTGACGGCTGTGGCCGGAAATCTCCGGTGGCACCGGCGGTTTGGATGGCGCGCCAGATCGCGACCAAGGTCTTCTCGAACCGCAGCAGCTCGCCGTGATCGGGGGCGTAGTCCAGCAGTTGCCTGTCGGCCAGGTAGATCAGCCGCAGCCGTGCGGGCAGCACGCCGCGGGAGCGCAACAGCGCCACGGCGTAGAACTTCATCTGAAACAGTGCCTTCGACTCGGCGCCGGGAAGCCGCTCCGCCGCCGCCGGAGCCCGACCGGTCTTGTAGTCGACCACCCGCAGTTCACCGGTGGCCGCGACGTCGATGCGGTCGACGAATCCGCGCAGCAGGGTGCCGTCGGCCAGCTCGACCTCCACCCGCTGCTCGCAGCTCTGCGGGTCGAAGCGGCGGGGATCCTCCAGCCGGTAGTAGCCGGCCAGCAGCTTGCGCGCCTCGGACATGAGCTGCTCGGCATCGAGTCCGGCGGCGCAGTCCGGCGCGGCGTCGAGCAGCTGTTCCCAGGCCGGCGCCACCAGGCCCTGGGCGGTCTCGGGGTCGCGCTGGGCCGCCGGCAGGGCAAAGAGGCGCTCCAACGCGCCGTGCACCACCGAGCCGCGCAGCTGGGCGGCCGAGGACGGTTCCGGCAGCCGATCGATGGCCCGGAAGCGGTACAGCAGCGGACACTGCTTGAAGTCGGCCGCCCGTGACGGGGACAGTGCCGGCCTGCTCATACCCGGGAACACTACGGGCAGGCACCGACAACCCGCCGCGAACACGCTGCGTAGGGTGGACGGCTGTGTCCGAATCCGGGATCTTTCAGGCGGGCGATCGGGCCCAGTTCACCGACGCCAAAGGCCGGCGCTACACCACCGTGCTGGTGCCCGGCGGCGACTTCCACACCCACCGCGGGGCCATTCCCCACGACGCGGTGATCGGGTTGCCCGACGGCAGCGTGGTCAAGTCCGCCAACGGCGACGCGTTCCTGGTGCTGCGCCCGCTGCTGGTCGACTACGTGATGTCGATGCCGCGCGGCGCCCAGGTCATCTACCCCAAGGATGCCGCGCAGATCATCCACGAGGGCGACATCTTCCCGGGCGCGCGGGTGCTCGAGGCCGGGGCGGGCTCGGGAGCCCTGACCCTGTCGCTGCTGCGCGCGGTCGGCCCGACGGGCCGGGTGATCTCCTACGAGCTGCGCGACGACCATGCCGTGCACGCCCGCGCCAACGTCGAGACCTTCCTCGGGGAGCAGCCCGACAACTGGCAGCTGGTGATGGGCGACGTGGCCGACGCCGACCTGCCCGACGGATCGATCGATCGGGTGGTGCTGGACATGCTGGCCCCCTGGGAGGTCCTCGACACCGTGGCGCGGCTGCTGATCCCCGGCGGGGTGCTGGTGATCTACGTCGCCACCGTCACCCAGCTCTCCCAGGTGAACGAGGCGCTGCGCGAACAGCAGTGCTGGACCGAGCCGCGGTCCTGGGAGACCATGCAGCGCGGCTGGAACGTGGTCGGCCTGGCGGTGCGCCCGCAGCATGCGATGCGCGGCCACACCGCGTTCCTGGTCTGCGCCCGCCGACTGGCTCCGGGCACCGTCACCCCGACTCGGTTGGGGCGCAAGCGCGGCCGTCCGTAGCGGTCGGGGACCGTCAGTCGTCGCTGCGGCTCAGTCCGCGGCGCACCGAGAGCAGCTCGATCTCCGGGCGGGCCGCCACCAGCCGCTCGGCCGCGTCCAGGATCTGCACCAGGTGGCTGTGGTCGCCGGAGACCGCCGACACTCCGATTCCGCTGCGCCGGTACAGATCCGGCGATCCCGTCTCGGCCGCCGCCACGTCGAACTTGCGGCGGAGCTCCGCGACTATGGGGCGCACCACCGAGCGCTTCTGCTTGAGCGAACGCACGTCACCGAGCAACAGGTCGAATTCCAGCCAGCCGATCCACATCGTCAGGGCGGCGGCGGCGCCGGTTCGGTGCTGCCGGTGCGGGCGTTGCCGAACGCCAACAGGGATTTGGCGGTGGCCTGCGACAGCTGCCAGTCGCCGTGGTTCGGGGCGAACTCCATGGGGAAGAAGAACGTGCCGGTGTCGGGGTTGGCCGTTTCGACGGTGACATCGGCCGTCACGTGGCCCGGGGAGCGGTCCGACCAGTCGATGGCGTCGGCCTGCAGGCTCAACGGCAGATATCCGCCGTCCTTGAGCACGGTGGCGAACTTGTCGATGGTCGCGGCGTCGGCCGGTTTGGCGCCCTCGATGAGCACCAGCTTGTCGGTACCGGGCACGTCGGGGTCCGCCAACCGGTAGAGCACATCGGTCAGCGCCTCGGCCACCGGCAGCGCCGACTCGGACGCCGGTGCCGGCGCCGTCGTGGACGTCACCGGGGGAGGCTCGGCCTCGGGCTGCGGCGCCGGCTTCTGGCCGCAGCCCGCCAGCGCCAGCACCGCCGCGAGCGCGGCGGTGACGGCGAGGCGGTGCCGGTGCATCGGGCGTGCGGTCAGTGCGACGTCAGCTGGGACAGCGACAGCAGCGACGCCCGGGACAGCTTCCAGCCGCCCTGGTCGACGAAGGTGAGATTGACCGTGTGCGGCTCCAGCTTGGGCGACGACGCGGTGACGTCGGCGCTGGCCGCGCCCGGGCCGGCCGGTGCGACATTGGCCACACTGATCGACAGCGGCAGGGCGCCGTTCTGCGCGGCCTTCTTGAGCCGGCGGTCCAGAATCGATGACTCCGGTCCGCCGAGGCCACCTTCGACCAGGTGTGACTTCCCGGCGGCGGGGAGGTTGGGGTCGGCCAGCGTGTTGAGCACCCCGGCCAGTTCCTCGGCGGCGGGCGCCGCGGCGGCAGGGTCCAGCGGCAACGGGGCGAAGAACACCGTCGTGGGGGCCTGCGCGGCGGCCGGTGCCGGTGTTGCCAGAGAGTTCACAGCCGCGGCGGCCGCGCCGATTGCGGCGATCGCCGCCAGGCGTGTGGCTAGGGATTTCGTGGTCACTGGGATCCTTTCGTCAGCGCTCGTGATCACCCGATTTGAGAGCGAGGCTAGCAGCGCAGACGGAGTGTCGGATTGCCGCTCGCCCCGCGAATGCACAATGGCCGGTAGCGTTGAGGTACCCGTCGCTTCAACTTCCAGTTCGGGAAAGGAGCGCACCATGAGCAACATGGGAGAAGAGTCGCCGCGGCCGGAGGCCTTCGACGCGCCCGGGGGACCGGGCACATCCGGCGACGACTTCGCCGAGTTGGAAGAGCTCCGCCGCGAGGCCGCGATGCTGCGCGCCCAGGTCGAGAGCTCGCCGCGGGACACCGCGCGTGTGGGCCGCGACGTCCGTCAGCTCGAAGCGCACATCGACGCCCTGACCACGCGAAACAGCAAGCTGATGGACACCCTCAAGGAGGCGCGTCAGCAGCTGTTGGCGTTGCGCGAGGAGGTCGACCGGCTCGGCCAGCCGCCCAGCGGCTACGGCGTGCTGCTGGGTAGCCACGACGACGACACCGTCGACGTGTTCACCTCGGGCCGGCGGATGCGGCTGAACATCTCGCCCAACATCGACCTGTCGACGTTGAAGAAGGGCCAGACGGTCCGGCTCAACGAAGCGCTGACGGTCGTCGAAGCCGGGAATTTCGAATCGGTCGGCGAAATATCCACGCTGCGCGAAATCCTCTCCGACGGGCACCGCGCGCTGGTTGTCGGCCACGCCGACGAGGAGCGCATCGTCTGGCTGGCCGAACCCCTGGTGGCCGCGGACCTTCCGGACAGCAACCCCGATGGGCTGTCCGATGATCGGCGTCCCCGCAAGCTGCGCCCCGGCGACTCGCTGCTGGTGGACACCAAGGCCGGCTACGCCTTCGAGCGCATTCCCAAGGCCGAGGTCGAAGATCTTGTGCTCGAAGAGGTTCCCGATGTCAGCTACGGCGATATCGGTGGGCTGACGCGCCAGATCGAGCAGATCCGCGACGCGGTGGAACTGCCGTTCCTGCACAAGGATCTCTACCGCGAGTACGCGCTGCGCCCGCCCAAAGGGGTGCTGCTCTACGGGCCGCCCGGCTGCGGTAAGACGCTGATCGCCAAGGCGGTGGCCAACTCGCTGGCCAAGAAGATGGCCGAGGTGCGCGGCGACGACGCCCACGAGGCGAAGTCGTACTTCCTCAACATCAAAGGCCCTGAGCTGCTGAACAAGTTCGTCGGAGAGACCGAACGCCACATCCGGCTGATCTTCCAGCGGGCCCGCGAGAAGGCTTCGGAGGGCACGCCGGTCATCGTGTTCTTCGACGAGATGGACTCGATCTTCCGCACCCGTGGCACCGGTGTCTCCTCGGACGTGGAGACCACGGTGGTGCCGCAGCTGCTCAGCGAGATCGACGGTGTGGAGGGGCTGGAGAACGTCATCGTGATCGGCGCCTCCAACCGTGAGGACATGATCGACCCGGCGATCCTGCGGCCCGGCCGCCTCGACGTGAAGATCAAGATCGAGCGCCCGGATGCCGAAGCCGCGCAAGACATCTTCTCGAAGTATCTGGTCGAGACCCTGCCGGTGCACGCCGATGACCTCGCCGAGTTCGGCGGGGACCGCGGGGCCTGCATCAAGGCGATGATCGAGAAGGTCGTCGACCGGATGTACGCCGAGATCGACGACAACCGGTTCCTGGAGGTCACCTACGCCAACGGTGACAAAGAGGTCATGTACTTCAAGGACTTCAACTCCGGGGCCATGATCCAGAACGTCGTGGACCGGGCCAAGAAGAACGCCATCAAGTCGGTGCTGGAGACCGGTCAGCCCGGTCTGCGTATCCAGCATCTGCTGGACTCGATCGTCGATGAGTTCGCCGAGAACGAGGACCTGCCCAACACCACCAATCCCGATGACTGGGCGCGGATCTCGGGCAAGAAGGGGGAGCGGATCGTCTACATCCGCACCCTGGTCACCGGCAAGAGCTCCAGCGCCAGCCGGGCGATCGACACCGAGTCCAACCTGGGCCAGTACCTGTAGCTGCTAGCCGCTGTGCAGCGAGTAGCTGTTGGTCAGATCGTCCTGTAACACCCGGGCGGCCTGGGCTGTGGTGTCCACGCGCAGTGGGCTGGACAACACGCGCGGCTGGTAGCTCCAGCCGGGTGGCAGGTTGAGCCGGCCGGCCAGACCGGCGAGGTCCTCGCGCGACAGGGCGGGGTCGGCCACCTGGCTCCAGGTCTGCATGACCCAGCGGCGCCCGTCGGGGTCGATCAGCTCGTAGATCTGTTCGCCGGCATCGAAGACGAACACCGCATGCCGGTCCACCTCATTGACGGTGTAGGGCCCCGGATTCATCGACGACAGCGCCACCTCGGCCTGCCGGATCATGTCGATGCCGCCGAAGGTGGCGGTGACCTGCGGGCCCTGTGGCGCCTTTTCGATGCTGTTCATCAGCCAGTAGCGCGGGCCGTTGAGCAGCACCATGGCCGCGCCGTGTTCGGCCGCGATGGCCTGCGGGTCCAGTGCGGCCCACAGCTCGGCGGGGCAGTCGTTCAGCGGGAAGGTGTTGTAGACGGTGGCGCGCGGACCGGACTCACCGACCTCGACGAGCAGCACCTCGCCGTAACGGCGGCCGGATACGTCGGTGGTGATTCGGCGGGTCTGTTCGGCGGGCATCGGGTGAAATTAGCCACCGGCCCAAGCCAGCGTCAACACCTGTGACGGTCTCGTTCCTCGAGCACCTGCGCACCCCTTTAGGCTGAACCGTATGCAGCGGATCATCGGGACCGAGGTGGAGTACGGCATCGCTTCGCCGTCGGACCCGACAGCCAACCCGATTCTCACCTCCACCCAGGCGGTGCTGGCCTACGCGGCCGCCGCGGGAATCCCGCGTGCCAAGCGCACCCGCTGGGACTACGAGGTGGAATCGCCGCTGCGAGACGCCCGTGGCTTCGACCTGAGCCGCTCGAGCGGGCCGCCGCCGATCATCGACGCCGACGAGGTCGGCGCGGCCAACATGATCCTCACCAACGGGGCGCGGCTGTATGTCGACCACGCGCATCCCGAATACTCCGCGCCCGAGGTCACCGACCCGCTGGACGCGGTGATCTGGGACAAGGCCGGTGAGCGTGTCATGGAGGCCGCCGCCCGCTATGTGGCCAGCGTTCCGGGCGCGGCCAAGCTGCAGCTGTACAAGAACAACATCGACAACAAGGGCGCCTCCTACGGCACCCACGAGAACTATCTGATGAGCCGGCAGACGCCCTTCTCGGCGATCATCTCCGGCCTGACGCCCTTCCTGGTGTCGCGGCAGGTGGTCACCGGTTCCGGGCGGGTCGGGCTGGGCCCGGCCGGCGACGAGCCGGGCTTTCAGCTCTCCCAGCGCGCCGACTACATCGAGGTCGAGGTGGGCCTGGAGACCACGCTCAAGCGCGGCATCATCAACACCCGCGACGAACCGCACGCCGACGCCGACAAATACCGCCGGCTGCACGTCATCATCGGCGACGCCAACCTCGCTGAGACGTCGACCTACCTCAAGGTGGGCACCACCGCGCTGGTCCTGGACCTGATCGAGGAGGGGGCCGAGCACGGGATCGACCTCAGCGATCTGGTGCTGGCCCGGCCGGTGCGGGCGGTGCATGTGATCAGCCGGGACCCGACGCTGCGGGCGACCGTCGCGCTGGCGGACGGCCGCGAGATGACCGGCCTTGCGCTGCAACGGATCTACCTGGAGCGAGCGGCCAAACTGGTCGAGGCCCGCGATCCGGATCCGCGCGCCACCGACATCATCGAGACCTGGGCCAGGGTGCTCGATCAGCTGGAGCGCGATCCGATGGAGTGTGCGGATCTGCTGGACTGGCCGGCGAAGCTGCGGCTGCTGGAGGGCTTCCGGCAGCGCGAGAACCTGAGCTGGTCGGCGCCCCGGCTGCACCTGATCGACCTGCAGTACTCCGACGTGCGGCTGGACAAGGGCCTGTACAACCGCCTGGTCGCGCGGGGCTCGATGCGGCGCCTGATCACCGAGCAGCAGGTGCTGGCGGCGGTCGACAACCCCCCGACTGACACCCGCGCCTATTTCCGCGGCGAGTGCCTGCGCCGGTTCGGGGCCGATATCGCCGCCGCGAGCTGGGACTCGGTCATCTTCGACCTGGGCGGCGATTCGCTGGTCCGGATCCCCACGCTGGAGCCGCTGCGCGGCAGTAAGGCGCACGTCGGGGCACTGCTGGACTCGGTGGACAGCGCGGCCGAACTGGTCCAGCAACTCACTACCTAGACCCCGGCAACGTCGGCGCTGACCGGTAGGGTGGAGAAACTGGAAGCGGTGATGCGCGGCCGATGAGATTCAGGAGGCAGCAATGGCTCAGGAGCAGACCAAGCGCGGCGGCGGCGGCGGAGACGACGACGATCTCACCGGAAGCACTGCGGCGGGCCAGGAACGCCGGGAGAAGCTCACCGAGGACACCGATGACCTGCTGGATGAGATCGACGACGTGCTGGAGGAGAACGCCGAGGACTTCGTGCGCGCCTACGTCCAAAAGGGCGGCCAGTGACCTGGCTGTCGCGTGATCGTCTGCCCCTCAATTCAGCACTCCCCGCACTTTCGCTCACCGGTGTAGGGCTGTCCTCGTTCTCGGAGTTCCTGCGGCTGCAGGCTCCGGAGCTGCTGCCGACCGGCGCCGCCATCCCCGGCGGTGCCGGTGAGCAGCTGCCGCACGGCACCACCATCGTGGCGCTGACGTATCCGGGCGGGGTCGTCATCGCCGGCGACCGGCGTTCCACGCAGGGCAACATGATCGCCGGCCGCGATGTGCAGAAGGTGTACGTCACCGACGAGTACACCGCCACCGGTATCGCCGGAACCGCGGCCATCGCCGTCGAGTTCGCCCGGCTCTACGCCGTCGAACTCGAGCACTACGAGAAGCTTGAAGGCGTCCCGCTGACGTTCGCCGGCAAGGTCAACCGGTTGTCGACCATGGTGCGCGGCAACCTCGGCGCCGCGCTGCAGGGCCTGGTGGCGCTGCCGCTGCTGGCCGGTTATGACATCGACGCCGAGGACCCGCAGGCCGCCGGGCGCATCGTGTCGTTCGACGCCGCCGGCGGCTGGAACGTCGAGAGCGAGGGCTACCAGGCGGTGGGCTCGGGCTCGCTGTTCGCCAAGTCGTCCATCAAGAAGCTCTACAGCCAGATCACCGATTCGGACTCCGCGCTGCGGGTCGCCATCGAGGCGCTTTACGACGCCGCCGACGACGACTCGGCCACCGGCGGGCCGGACCTGGTGCGTGGCATCTACCCGACGGCGGTCGCCATCGACGCTCACGGCGCCGTCGAGATCCCCGAGGAGCGGATCGCCGAACTGGCCCGTGCGGTGGTCGAGAACCGCACGCGCGGAAGCGATCCGGCACCGGCGACCAAGCGGGGCAAGAAATGAGCTTCCCGTATTTCATCTCGCCCGAGCAGGCGATGCGCGAGCGCAGCGAGCTCGCGCGCAAGGGCATCGCCCGCGGCCGGAGTGTGGTGGCCCTGGCCTATGCCGACGGCGTGTTGTTCGTGGCCGAAAACCCTTCGCGCTCACTGCAGAAGATCAGCGAACTCTACGACAGGGTGGGTTTCGCCGCGGCGGGCCGCATCAACGAGTTCGAGAATCTGCGGCGCGGCGGCATCCAGTTCGCCGACACCCGCGGCTACGCCTACGACCGGCGCGATGTCACCGCCCGGCAGCTGGCCAACGTCTACGCGCAGACACTGGGCACCATCTTCACCGAGCAGGCCAAGCCCTACGAGGTGGAGTTGTGCGTGGCCGGCGTCGCCTACCAGGGCCAGACGAAAGCGCCGGAGCTGTACCGCATCACCTACGACGGGTCGATCACCGACGAACCGCACTTCGTGGTGATGGGTGGCACCACCGAGCCGGTCGCCAACGCGCTCAAGGAGTCTTACGCCGAGAACGCGGAACTGGCGGATGCGCTGCACATCGCGGTCAACGCACTCAAACAGACCGACACCGGCAATGGTTCCGAGCCGCGCGAGCTGGGTCCGGGCACCCTGGAGGTGGCCATCCTGGACGCCAACCGGCCCAAGCGTGCCTTTAGGCGGATCACCCGCGCCGCGCTGGAATCGATGCTGCCGCAAGCCGAAGCCAGTTCCTGACGGCGCCGCCGGCGGTGTGTGCCGTCGACGGCGCGGCTAGCGATCGATCCGGAAGCGTTTGATCCGGGCGCCGGCGCCGGAGGCCAGTTCCACCCGGGTGCGCGGGACGCCGAAATGCTCGGCCAGCACCCGGATGACGGCGGCGTTGGCCTTGCCGTCCACGGCGGGTTCGCGCACGTAGACGGTCAGCTGGCCGTCGTCATCGGTCTCCACGAGCGGGCCTTTGCGGCTGCCCGGTTTGACCCTGACGACGACGGTTTCGGTCATCGCGCGGCGAATTACCGGGCGACGATCACCGAGGAGCCGTGGCCGAACAGGCCCTGGTTGGCCGTCACACCCACCTTGGCGCCCTCGACCTGCCGGCCGGTGGCCTGACCGCGCAGCTGCCAGGTCAGCTCGCAGACCTGGGCGATCGCCTGCGCCGGGATCGCCTCGCCGAAGCAGGCCAGCCCGCCCGACGGGTTCACCGGCACCCGGCCACCCAGCGTGGTGGCGCCGCTGCGCAGCAGCTGCTCGCCTTCGCCCTTGGCGCACAGACCCAGGTGCTCGTACCAGTCGATCTCCAGCGCGGTGGACAGGTCGTAGACCTCGGCCAGGCTGACGTCCTCGGGCCCGATCCCGGCTTCGGCGTAGGCGGCGTCCAGGATCTGGTCCTTGAAGACCCGGTCCGGGGCCGGCACCACCGCGGTGGAATCGGTTGCGATGTCCGGCAATTCGGGCA
This sequence comes from Mycolicibacter engbaekii, assembly GCF_002101585.1. Taxonomy (GTDB): domain Bacteria; phylum Actinomycetota; class Actinomycetes; order Mycobacteriales; family Mycobacteriaceae; genus Mycobacterium; species Mycobacterium engbaekii. The sequence continues at coordinate 29,069 of NZ_LQOT01000070.1, forward strand.
GGTGCTGCGGGTAGCGCGGAGTCACCGTGGACACCGCGCGCACCGCCGGCACGCCCTCGAGCGAACCCAGGTGCTTTTTCGCGAAGTCCGCGCTGGCCACGATCAACGCGGCGGCACCGTCAGAGGTCGCGCAGATGTCGAGCTGGCGCAGCGGGTCGGAGACCACCGGGCTGGCCAGCACGTCGGCCACCGCGGCCTCTTTGCGGTAGCGCGCATTCGGGTTGGACAGGCCGTGCCGGGAGTTCTTCACCTTGACCTGGGCGAAGTCCTCGGCGGTGGCACCGTAGAGGTCCATCCGGCGGCGGGCCAGCAGCGCGAAGTAGACCGGGTTCATCGCACCGATCAGGTGGAAGCGCTGCCAGTCCGGGTCATTCTTGCGCTCACCGCCGACCGGGGCGAACGCGCCCTTGGGGGTGGTGTCGGCGCCGATCACCAGCGCCACGTCGCAGAAACCGGCCAGGATCTGGGCCCGGGCGCTCTGCAGGGCCTGCGAACCCGAGGCGCAGGCCGCGTAGCTCGACGACACCGGGACGCCGTTCCAGCCCAGCTTCTGGGCGAACGTCGAACCGGCGATGAAGCCCGGGTAGCCGTTGCGGATGGTGTCCGCGCCGGCGATGAACTGGATCTGCTGGGCGTTCAGGCCGGCGTCGGCCAGCGCGGCGCGGGCGGCGACCACGCCGTACTCGGTGAAGTCGCGGCCCCACTTGCCCCACGGGTGCATGCCCGCGCCCAGGATGTACAGCGGTTCAGCCATTGGAGTCCACCTTCTTCCACGCGTAAACCGTGCGCGTGACGCCGTCGTCGTCGGTGTAGAGCGGCATGGTGGTCAGTTCCATCTCCATGCCGACCTTCAGGTCCGCGGCAAGCGTGTCCTCGACCACCTTGCCCAGCACGATCAGGCCTTCGGCGGCCAGTTCCACCGCGGCGATCGCGAACGGCTCGAACGGGTCGCTCGGCGGGTACGGGGCCGGCGGCAGGTAGCGGTTCTCGGTGTAGCTCCAGATGGTGCCGCGCCGGGACAGTGCGACGGGTTCCAGGGTGTCGCCGTCGCAGGCCGGGTTCGGGCAGTTGTTCTCACGCGGCGGGAACACATAGGTGCCGCACTGCGGACACTTGGCGCCGATCAGGTGGGGGAGGCCGGCGTCGTCGGTGGCATACCAACCGTCGATCGCGGGCTGCGAGGCTACATCTGGCACCCGGTCAGCGTACCGAACACCGGCGGTGCAACTGAAACGTGTTCCAGTTGCTGGGACGCCGAGTGTGCCGACCTATGGTGGCCTGATCAGACGCGTCGGCGGAGGGTTTCGGCAATGGTGATCGTCGCAGGACATCTGACGGTGGATCCCGGTCAGCGGGACGGTTATCTGCAACAGTGCCGCGATGTGGTGCGCCTGGCTCGCAGCGCACCGGGATGCCTGGACTTTGCGATCACCGCCGACCTGCTCGACCCGAGCCGCGTCGACATCTTCGAACGGTGGGAGTCGCGGGCCGCGGTGGAAGCGTTCCGCGGCAGCGGGCCCAGCGACGAGCAGGCCGCCGCGATCCTCTCGGCCGCGGTCGCCGAGTACGAGGTCACCGAGGAGCGACCGCTGACCTGACGTCGGCGGCAGTGCCTAGAGTTGTCTCCGTGAGCCCAGCCCAGACCGCCCCCACCGCTGCTGCGCAAGACACCCAGACCAAACCGACGCTGCTGCTTCTCGACGGAAACTCGCTGGCCTACCGCGCCTTCTACGCACTTCCCGCAGAGAACTTCAAGACACGCAGCGGCCTGACCACCAACGCCGTCTACGGGTTCACCGCAATGCTGATCAATCTGCTGCGCGACGAGGCCCCCTCCCACGTGGCCGCGGCGTTCGACGTCTCCCGGCAGACCTTCCGCTCCGAGCGCTTCCCGGAGTACAAGGCCACCCGCTCGAGCACTCCTGATGAGTTCCGCGGCCAGATCGACATCACCAAAGAGGTGTTGGCGGCGCTGGGCATCACCACCCTGTCCGAGCCCGGCTACGAGGCCGACGACCTGATCGCCACCCTGGCCACCCAGGCCGACGCCGAGGGCTACCGGGTGCTGGTGGTCACCGGCGACCGCGACGCGCTGCAGCTGGTCAACGAGAACATCACCGTGCTCTACCCCCGCAAGGGCGTCAGCGACCTGACCCGGTTCACCCCGGACGCGGTCGTCGAGAAGTACGGCTTGACGCCGACGCAGTACCCGGACTTCGCGGCGCTGCGCGGCGACCCCAGCGACAACCTGCCGGGCATTCCCGGCGTGGGGGAGAAGACCGCCTCGAAGTGGATCTCGGAGTACGGGTCTCTGCAGGGGCTGGTGGACCAGGTGGACACGGTCAAGGGCAAGGTCGGAGATGCGTTGCGCGCCAACCTGTCCACCGTGATCCTCAACCGCGAACTGACCGACCTGGTGCGCAACGTGCCGATGGCCCAGACCCCGGACACCCTGCGGCTGGTGCCCTGGGACCGCGAGCAGATCCATCAGCTCTTCGACGACCTCGAGTTCCGGGTGCTGCGCGACCGGCTGTTCGAGACGTTGTCCACCGCCGGCGGCACGGTGGCCGAGGCCGAGGAGGGCTTCGAGGTGCGGGGCGGCGCCCTGGAGCCCGGGACGGTGGCGTCCTGGTTGGCCCAGCACGCCGCTGACGGTCGCCGTACCGGGCTGGCCGTCATCGGCACCCACCGCAGCTTCGACAGCGACGCCACCGCCCTGGCCCTGTCCTCGGCGGACGGCGAGGGCGGCTACATCGACACCGCGACGCTGACCGCCGAAGATGACGCCGCGCTGGCCGCCTGGTTGGCCGACCCGGAAAAGCCCAAGGCACTGCACGAGGCCAAGCTGGCCATCCACGACCTGGCCGGGCGCGGCTGGAGGCTGGACGGCGTCACCGCCGACACCGCCCTGGCCGCCTACCTGGTGCGGCCCGGCCAGCGCAGCTTCAGCCTCGACGACCTCTCGGTGCGCTACCTGCGCCGGGAACTGCGCGCTGAAACCGATGAGCAACAGCAGCTTTCGCTGCTCGACGACACCGACGGCGTCGATGATCAGGCCGTGCAGACCGCGATTCTGCGGGCCCGGGCGGTCACCGACCTGGCCGACGCGCTCGACACCGAGCTGGCCCGCATCGACTCGGCCGGCCTGCTCGCCGACATCGAGTTGCCCCTGCAGCAGGTGCTGGCCGAGTTGGAGCACGCCGGGATCGGTGTCGACCTCGATCATCTGAGCCAGCTGCAGAGCCGGTTCGGCGACCAGATTCGCGACGCCGCCGAGGCCGCCTACGCGGTGATCGGCAAGCAGATCAACCTGGGCTCGCCCAAACAGCTGCAGGTCGTGCTCTTCGACGAGCTGGGCATGCCGAAGACCAAGAAGACCAAGACCGGCTACACCACGGATGCTGACGCGCTGCAGTCGTTGTTCGACAAGACCGGCCACCCGTTCCTCGAGCACCTGCTGACCCACCGCGATGTCACCCGGCTGAAGGTGACCGTCGACGGGCTGCTCAAATCCGTTGCCTCCGACGGCCGGATCCACACCACCCTGAATCAGACGATCGCGGCGACGGGGCGGTTGTCGTCCACCGAGCCCAACCTGCAGAACATCCCGATCCGCACCGACGCCGGTCGGCAGATCCGGGACGGGTTCGTGGTCGGTGAGGGCTACCGCGAGTTGATGACCGTCGACTACAGCCAGATCGAGATGCGCATCATGGCGCACCTGTCGGGCGACGCGGGCCTCATCGAGGCGTTCAACACCGGTGAGGACCTGCACTCGTTCGTCGGGTCGCGCGCCTTCTCGGTGCCCATCGACGAGGTGACCCCGGACATGCGTCGGCGGGTCAAGGCGATGTCCTACGGCCTGGCGTACGGGCTGAGCGCCTACGGGCTGGCCGCCCAGCTCAAGATCTCCACCGAAGAGGCCAAAGAGCAGATGGACGCCTACTTCGACCGCTTCGGCCGGGTGCGCGACTACCTGCACGAGGTGGTCGAGCAGGCCCGCAAGGACGGCTACACCTCGACGGTGCTGGGCCGGCGCCGCTACCTGCCGGAGCTGGACAGCAGCAATCGCCAGGTGCGGGAGTCCGCGGAGCGGGCGGCGCTCAACGCCCCGATCCAGGGCAGCGCCGCCGACATCATCAAGGTGGCGATGATCAACGTCGACCGGGCGCTGAAGGACTCGGGCCTGCGTTCGCGGATGCTGCTGCAGGTGCACGACGAGCTGCTGTTCGAGGTGGCCGACGGCGAACGCGAGGCGCTGGAAGCCCTGGTGCGCGCTCATATGGGCAGCGCCTATCCGCTCAGCGTGCCGCTGGAGGTCGCCGTGGGCTACGGGCGCAGTTGGGACGCTGCCGCGCACTGATCCGCGGCGGGGCATTGTTGTCGGACCCCGTCACTACAATCGAACCTATGTTCGAACAATCCGGGTTGACGGTTCCCACCGAGGAGTCGATCGCCCGGCTCAACGAGCGGTTCCGGCGGCGCTATCCGCCCAAGACACCGGAGTCGGCTGCCCTCGTGGAACACATCTGTGCAACGGCGCGGGCGGAGAATCGGGCCGCGGCGGCGCAGTTGGCCGCGATTGGGGAGTTGTTCGCGCTGCG
>NZ_LQOT01000071.1 GCF_002101585.1 Mycolicibacter engbaekii
TGAGGGGGACCCGTTTGGTGGTCCAGTCGCTATGCGGCTTGGGGTTGGTGGGTCGAGGTCCACTGTAAGGCGAACTCGGCAGGGCTGAGTCCGTGGTGGGCCGAATGCGGTCGGTTGGCGTTGTAGTCGATCCTCCAATCCTCGATGATCACCCGGGCTTCCAACAGCGAGTCGAAGCGCCAGGAGTTGAGCAGCTCATCTCGCAGGCGGCCGTTGAATGACTCGATCCAGGCGTTCTGCCAAGGTGATCCGGGATCAATGAACAGTGAGCCGGTGCCGTTGAACCGGCACCAGTCGTTGACCGCATGGGCGACGAACTCCGGGCCGTTGTCGAACCGCACGTAGTGCGGAGCCCCGTAGGTCAGAGCCAATTGATCGAGGATGTCGACGACGCCATCAGCGTTGATGGCGCGGTCGACGTGGATCGCCAGGGCTTCGCGGGTGAATTCGTCGATGACGTTCAGCATCTTGATGGTGCGCCCATCGGCGGTGGTGTCGAACTGGAAGTCCATCGCCCAGATCACGTTCGGTGCGATCGGCGACATCGCCCCGACCGCGGTCCCGATGCCGGTCAAGCGTTTCTTCCTACGGCGCTGCCGAACTCGCAGGCCCTCATCACGCCACAGGCGGCGGATGCGCTTGTTATTCACCGCCCAGCCGGCCCGCCGGGCCATCACCGCGGCCCGCCGCCAGCCCCAGCGCGGCCGGTCGGTGGAGAACGTGCGCAACCAGGCCCGCAGCTCGGCTTCCTCGTCGGTAATCGGCGCCGGTGTCAGGCGCATCGTGGAGCGGTGGATGCCGACCACGGTGCAGGCTCGACGCTCGGAGACCCCGAACCGCTCACGCAGCACCGCCACGGCGCTGCGCTTGCGGTTCGGGGTTAGAAGTTTCCCTCCGAAATCTCCTTGAGCATGTCGATGTCGAGGGCCTGGTTGGCGACCAGCTTCTTCAGGCGGGCGTTCTCGGCCTCGAGTTCTTTGAGCCGTTTGGCGTCGCTGGCCTTCATACCGCCGTACTGGGCGACCCAG
>NZ_LQOT01000072.1 GCF_002101585.1 Mycolicibacter engbaekii
GATAGTGCCCCGTGGGGTGGTGGACTTCGGATCGGCGTGAGTCACGCGTGGTGATCAACGAGTCATGCTGGATGCTAGGCGATTTGGCGTTGTTCGGCTAGCGGTTCGGTGATGGCGGCGTGTTTGGCGGCGATGACCTTGCGTAGCTCGGCCATGGAGATGTCGGACAGGTAGCGGCGAGTGACTTGCCATTCGTCGTGGGCTTCGATGACCACGGCGGTGGCCAGCCGAAGGAAGGCCGCCGGATTCGGGAAGATCTCCACGACGTCAGCGCGGCGCTTGATCTCCTTGTTGAGCCGTTCGATCGGGTTGTTCGACCAGATCTTTTGCCAGTGCGCTCGCGGGAATGCGGTGAACGCCAGGACATCGGTCTTGGCTTCGGCCATCATCGCCGCCACCTTGGGAAATGTGGGCTCCAGGGTGTCGGCGACCTGGTCCCATTGAGCGGCCACCTCAGCCGGTTCGGTGTGGGCGAAGACTGTCTTGATGGCCGCGGTGACCGCGGGGGCGTGTTTGGCTGCCACGACGCCGTGCAGGTTGCGCATGAAATGTACTCGGCAGCGCTGCCACGACGATCCGGTGAACTGCTGGGCGACGGCGGCCTTGAGGCCGGCGTGGGCATCGGAGATCACCAGGTGCACCCCGGCAAGCCCGCGGGCTTTGAGGCTGGCCAGGAACTCGCGCCAGAACTCGAAGGACTCACTGTCTCCGACGGCGGTGCCCAATACCTCGCGGGTGCCGTCGATGGAGACCCCGGTGGCCACCACCAGGGCGTGAGATACCACGTGCGCGCCGACGCGCACTTTGCAGAACGTGGCGTCGCAGAACACGTACGGGAACTGGGTGTGTGTCAGGCTGCGGGTGCGAAACGCTTCGATCTCACGATCCAGACCAGCGCAGATGCGCGAGACCTCCGATTTGGAGACTCCCGACGCGACGCCCATCGCGGAGACCAGGTCATCGACGCTGCGGGTCGATACCCCGTGCACGTAGGCCTCCATGATCACCGCGTGCAGCGCCTTGTCGATGCGTCGGCGCCGCTCCAACAGGGACGGGAAGAACGACCCTGCTCGCAGCTTCGGGATCTGCACCTCGATGTCGCCGGCGGTCGTGGAGACCGTTTTGGGACGGTGCCCGTTGCGTTGCGTCGTGCGGTCCTGGCTGCGCTGATAGTGGCCGGCGCCGATCGCGTCGGTAGCTTCGGCCTCGATCAGCGCCTGCAGCCCGGCGCGGATCAACTCGGCGAACATCGCCCCGGCGTCAGCTGACTTCAGCGCATCGAGCTGAGAGAGCAGGGCAGAATGAGCGTGGGTCATCGCGTGGTGTGTCCTTTGCTTGAGTCACTTTGGTCGGTAACTCATTGACCACTACGCGATGACCCACCCCGAAGTCCTCAACGACACACCAGAGCCCAACCGCCCCGGTCAGCCGCAGGCCCGAAACCCCACCACCCCAGGGGACTTACCC
>NZ_LQOT01000073.1 GCF_002101585.1 Mycolicibacter engbaekii
ACCCCGGTGCTCGATGCGGACTACTGGGCGGCCAACGTGCGCAAACCCGCACTGGTCAACCAGGCCGTCGCCGCCGCTGCGGCCGACCATGACACCTTCATCGAAATCAGCCCGCACCCCCTGCTGACCCACACCATCAGCGAAGCCGCCGAAGCCGCCACCGCCGAGCCGGTGACCGTGGGGGCGACGCTTCGGCGAGGCGACGACGAGACCCTGAGCTTCCACATCCAAGTCGCCGAACTCGGCTACCAGACCGGCGCCGGCGGGTTCGTCGAGCTGCCCACCACGCCCTGGCTGCACACCCGGCACTGGCTGCCGGCCCCCGAGCGGGCGATGCAGGCACCGGATGTCCATCCGCTGCTCGGCGTGCACGTCGAGTTGCTCACCGGCGGCGAGCACGTCTGGCAGAACGAGCTGAGCACCGCGGCGATGCCGTGGCTGGCCGAGCACCCGGTGCACGGACAGGCCGTTGCGCCCGCAGCGGCCCTGATCGAGATGGTCGTGGCCGCCGGCAGCCAGGCACTGGGCACCCCCGCCGAGTCGATCGAGGTGACCGGCCTGCAGATCGAGCAGCCGCTGGTGCTCGACGACACCACTCAGCTCACCACCACCCTGCGCGGGGCGCCCACCCAGGCACAGATCGAGATCCACGCCCGCGCGGCCGGGGAAGCATGGTCGCGATACGCCGTCGCCGATGTCGCCGTGGCACCGGCGCAACGCGCGGTCGAGCCGGCCCCCCAACAGCGCACGTTCACGCTGCCCGACCCGGGCTCCGGCGCCCATCCGGCCTACCGGCTCCCCCCGGCCGTGCTCGACGCCGCGCTGCGGAAGCTGGCGGCCGGTGTCGAGGCCGTGCAGCCCGGCCACGACGCCGACGGTGCGGGGTACGCGCCGGCCGCGGTCGCCGCGGTGCGGGTGTTCGCACCTGCCGGACGCCCGGTGCGCGGCCACGCCGAACTGAGCCTTGCCGACGACAACGCGGTGCGGGGCCGTCTGGTCCTGACCGACGACTCGGGTGCCCCGTGCGCCGAGCTCGCCGGCGTCGAACTGCGGCCCATCGATCCGCGCTCGTTGCGGGTGCCACTGGACCAGAAGACCTTCGCCACCGAGTGGGCGCCGGCGATCACTACGCCGGACGGCGCCACGGCGGCAGCCGGCAGCTGGCTGCTGCTGCGCGAGCCGTCCACCGGCGAGCTCGCCGAGCACCTCGCGGCCCGCCTGGGCGGGCCCGACCGCACCGTGTTCACCGGGGAGTTCACCGACGGACCCGCCCTGAACGAGGCGATCGAGCGCGCCGCCGCGGACCCCGCGCATCCGCCCGCCGGCATCGTCGTCCTGCTCGAACGCAGCGAATTCGCCGGGACCGATCCGGACAGCGCACTGGCGCGGGCCCGTGAACTGGTCTGGACGGCGTGGTCGGTGGCCCGGGCCGCCGTCGCCGGCTGGACCGACGCGTCCGCGGGCAGCAAGCCGCGACTGTGGGTGGTCAGCAGCGGTGGGCTGGCCTTCGGCGGCGACGAACCCGGCGATCCCGCCATCGGGGCGCTCAAAGGCGTGGTCCGCACCTGGCGCTTCCCCGGCGAACTGGCCCGCGTCCTCGCCGACGAGCCGGACCTGGGCGCCACCCTGGTCGACCTCGACCCCGCCCAGGGCACCGCGGACCGCGCCGATGCCCTGCTGGCCGAACTGGGCGCCCCGCTGCGCGACGACGTGATCGCCTGGCGCAACGGTCAGCGCTACACCGAGCGGCTGATCCGGGCGGCGCTCGACGGCGCCGGGGATGCCCCGGGCGACGATGCCGGCCACGCCACGGTCCGTGCGGACGGCTCCTATCTGCTCACCGGTGGGCTGGGCGGCTTGGGCACCGTGGTGGCGCGCTGGCTGGCCGAGCGCGGTGCCGGACGGATCGTGCTCAACGGCCGCAGCGAGCCGTCGCAAGCCCAGCGTGCCGTGCTGGCGGAACTGGGCGCGCAGACCGAGGTCGTCTTCGTCGCCGGCGACATCAGCGCACCGGGTGTGGCCGATCAGCTGGTGGCCGCTGCGCAGGAGACGGGCCGGCCGTTGCGCGGCGTCGTCCACGCGGCCGGTGTGCTGGGGGATGGCCTGGTGAGCGCCGTGACGCCGGAGAGCCTGGCCGATGTCTGGTCGGCCAAGGCCGTCGGCGCCGCCCGCCTGCACGCGGCTACCGCAACCGCCGAGCTCGACTGGTGGGTGGGCTTTTCCTCCATGGCCGCCCTGCTGGGGCTGCCCGGCCAGCTCGGCTACGCCACCTCCAATGCCTGGCTGGACGCCCTGATGGCGTGGCGGCACGCCTCCGGCCTGCCCGCGACCGCTATCAACTGGGGCCAGTGGTCCGATGTGGGGCTGGGCCGGTCGATGACGCTGAGCGTGCTGGACCCGATCAACCCGGACGAAGGCATCGAGGCGCTCGACGCGGTGCTGGCGGCCGACGCCGGCCGGATCGGCGCCCGGGTCGGGGTGGGACGGCTGCGCATCGACCGCGCGGTCGCCACGTCGCCGGAATTCCGCGACCTGACCTTCTTCGAGTCGCTCGTCGCCGAGGCCGGCGTGGCAATCGGTGCTGCTGAGGCCGGTGAGGTTTCCGCGGGCGGCGGCGCCGACACCTCGGCGACCGGCGCGCCGGACTGGTCGGCCATTCCCGCCGACCAGAGGCGCGATGAGCTGGTGGTCAGGCTGCAGGCTATCTTGGCTCGCGAACTGCGCACGTCGGTGACGGCGATCGATGTGGACCAGCCCTTCCCGGAGATGGGGCTGGATTCGATGATCGCGATGACCGTGCTGAAAGAGACACAACAGTTGGTGGGGGTGGATTTGTCGGCGTCAATGCTGTGGAATCACCCCAGCATCTCAGCGTTGGCGACGCACCTGGTGGGGCTGCTGGCGTCGCACTACGCCGAGCCGGACAGCACAGCAGGTCAAGACGACGACGATCTGGGGTTCGGCTCATCCGGCGGCGTGCTGGACGAGTTGTTCGATCAGGTCGAGTCGGCTTCGACCGGGAGCGAGAGCGGTATTTATTGATGACGACGATCTTCAACAGGATCTCGGCCATGAGCGCCGAGAAACGGGGGGCGCTGACCGAGCAGTTCGACAAGGCGTCGCGGATCGCGGCCGCCGAGCCGATCGCGGTCGTGGGGATCGGCTGCCGCTTCCCGGGTGGCGCCTCGGGCCCGGACGCCTACTGGGACCTGTTGAAGACCGGTCGCGACGCCATCACCGAGATCCCCGCGGATCGCTGGGACGCCGAGGAGTACTACGACCCGGACCCGCTGGCACCGGGCCGGATGTCGTCGAAGTGGGGCGGCTTCCTCTCCGATGTCGCCGGGTTCGACGCCGACTTCTTCGGCATCTCGCCGCGCGAAGCCGAGGCCATGGACCCCCAGCAGCGCCTGATGCTGGAAGTGGCCTGGGAAGCACTCGAACACGCCGGGATGCCGCCGGCAACCCTGTCCGGGATCCGGTCCGCGGTCATGATGGGCGTGTACTACACCGAGTATCAAGGCATTTCAGCGGCCAACCCGGATGCCATCGACGGCTACTCGGCCACCGGTAACGCGCACGCCGTCGCGGTGGGCCGGATCGCCTACCTGCTGGGTCTGCGCGGGCCGGCCGTGGCGATGGACTCGGCGTGCTCGTCATCGCTGGTCACCATCCACATGGCCTGCCAGAGTCTGCGCCTGCGCGAGAGCGACCTGGCCCTGGCCGGCGGGGTCAGCCTGATCCTGCGGCCGGAGACCCAGATCGCCATGGCCAAGTGGGGAATGCTGTCTCCACGCGGCCGATGCCACACCTTCGACGCCGGAGCGGACGGCTTCGTGCGCGGCGAAGGGGCGGGCGTCGTGGTCCTCAAACGCCTGACCGACGCCATCCGCGACGGCGACCGGGTGCTTGCGGTGGTGCGCGGCTCGGCGATCAACCAGGACGGCAAGTCCAACGGTTTGACCGCGCCGAACACCATCGCCCAGATCGACGCGATCACCCGGGCGCTGCGCAGCGCCGACGTCGCTGCCAACTCGGTGAACCTGATCGAAACCCACGGCACTGGAACGGCTTTGGGCGACCCCATCGAATTCGAGGCGTTGGCCGACGTCTACGGGCGCGGTGCGGCGAAATGCGCACTCGGTGCGGTCAAGACTAATATCGGCCACCTGGAGGCAGCCGCCGGGATTGCCGGATTCATCAAGGCCGCGCTGTCGGTTCAGCGCGGACAGATCCCGCCGAACCGCAACTTCTCCACCTGGAACCCGGCGATCGACCCGAGTCCCACGCGGCTGTTCGTGCCCACCGAGATGACCCCGTGGCCGGCCACCGAGGGTCCGCGACGCGCCGCGGTGTCGTCGTTCGGGCTCGGCGGAACCAACGCGCACGTCGTGCTCGAGCAGGGACCCGACCCGGTCCCGTCGCCGGCGCCGGCCGAGCCGGTCGCCACCTTGGTGGTGTCGGGCAAGACCGAGCAGCGGGTGGCGGAATGGGCCGCCACACTTGCCGACTGGATGGCCGGCCCGGGCGCCGCGGTCCCGCTGGCCGACATCGCCCGCACGCTCAACCACCACCGCAGCCGCTACGCCAAGTTCGCCACCGTCTGTGCCCGCGACACCGAGCAGGCGCTGGCCGGGCTGCGGGCGGTCGCCGGCGGCTACCCGGCACCCGGGGTGGTCGGCACGCGCGCCGAATCCCGCGGCAAGGGCACCGTATTCCTCTACTCGGGCCAGGGATCCCAATGGGCCGGGATGGGCCGGCAGCTGCTGATCGACGAGCCGGCCTTCGCCGCCGCCGTCGACGAGCTCGAACCGGATTTTGTTGCCCAGGTCGGGTTTTCGCTGCGCGGGGTGCTGGAATCCGGAGAGCCGGTGGTCGGTATCGACCGCATTCAACCGGTGCTGGTGGGCATGCAGCTGGCGCTGACCGCGCTGTGGCGGTCCCACGGAGTCGAACCGGATGCGGTGATCGGGCATTCGATGGGCGAGGTGGCCGCCGCCGTGGTGGCCGGTGCACTGAGTCCCGCCGACGGCCTCAAAGTGATCGCCACCCGGTCTGAGCTGATGGCGCGGTTGTCCGGGCAGGGCGCGATGGCGCTGCTCGAGCTCGACGCCGAGTCCGCCGAGAAGCTGGTCGCCGAGCACCCCGACATCGCCGTGGCCGTGTACGCGGCACCCCAGCAGACCGTGATCGCCGGCCCGCCGGACCAGGTCGATGCGGTGGTCGCGGTGGTGGACGCCCAGGGCAAGCTGGCCCGGCGCGTCGAGGTGGACGTGGCATCGCACCACCGGACCGTGGACCCGATCCTCGACGAGCTGCGCACCGCGCTGGCTGACCTCAAGCCGTCGGCGCCGAAGATCCCGCTGATCAGCACCGTGGGCCAAACGGCAACCGAGACACCGACTTTCGATGCCGACTATTGGGTGCGCAATTTGCGCAACCCGGTGCGGTTCGGCCGGGCCGTGACCGCCGCCGCTGCCGGCCACGCCACCTTCGTGGAGGTCAGCCCGCATCCGCTGCTCAGCCACGCCATCAACGGCAACCTTGAGACGGCACGCCCTGCCGGCGACAGCACCGTGACCGGCACCCTGCTGCGCGACCAGCCCGAGGCCCTGAGCTTCCACACGAACCTGGCCGCCGCCGCGCCGCCGCCGGCGCAGGCGCCGCAACCCGACGGTGGCCTGGGCCGCGTAGACCTGCCGGCGCGGCCGTGGCAGCACGTGCGGTACTGGGCGGCGCCGGTGGCGTCCAACCGGAACTCCGCCGACGCGCACCCGCTGTTGGGTACGCACGTCGAGCTTCCGTCTGGACACGGTCACGTCTGGCAGGCCGACGTGGGCACCGAGCTCGTCGCGTGGATGGCCCACCACAAGGTGCACGGCCAGATCGTCATGCCGGCCACCGGGTTCGCCGAGATGGCGCTGGCGGCAGCCGGACAGGCGCTGGGCCTGCCGCCCTCCGCGGTCGCCGTGGACCGGGTCGAAGTCGAACAGATGCTGCGCGTCGATGAGCGGACCGAGGTGACCACCCGGCTGCTGCACGACACCGACGGCTCCGACGAGCTGCGCATCGAGATACATTCCCGTCCCGCCGGCGGCGGCTGGTCCCGGCACGCCGTCGCCCGGGCCGTGGCCGCACCGGCCGGCCAACCGCAGCCTCGCACAGCGGCACCGGCGAGCGGGGGCACCGCGCTGTCCCCGGCGGACCTCTACACGGCGCTGCGCCGGACCGGTCTGCAGCACGGCCCGGCGTTCGCGGCGCTGACCCGCATCGTGCGCAAGCCCGGTGGCGTTTCGGAGGCCGAGATCGTGCTGCCCGACGAGGCGACCGGGCACCGCGGCTACCGCATCCACCCGGTGATGCTCGACGCCGCCCTGCAATGCCTGGCCGCCGCGCTGCCCGACGAGTCGCTGAGCGGAGCCTCCGACGCCACCTACCTGCCGGTGGCCGTGGAGACCATCCGGATCTTCGGCGATGTCGGCCGGCGCGCCCGCGGCCACGCCGAGGTGCTCAACCACGACGACGACGGGATCACCGGGCGCGTCACCCTGACCGACGACACCGGGACGGTCACCGCCGAGCTCTCCGGGATCTACCTGCAGCGCGTGCAGCGCCGCACCGTCCCGTTGCCGCTGAGCCAGAAGATCTTCGACACCGAGTGGCTCGAGGCTCCCGGCCCCGCCCAGCCCCCGTCAGCCGCCGACGGAAGCTGGCTGGTGCTCACCGACGGCCCCGAAAGCCAAGCCCTGGCAGCCGATTTCGCCGACCGGTTCAGCTCGCCGGACCGCCGCGTGATCACCGCGGACCTGACCAGCGAACCAGCGGTGCGGGAGGCCTTCGCGCAGACCGCCGGCGATCCCGACCGGCCCCCGGTGGGCGTCGTCGTGCTGGCCGCCCGCAGCGACTTCGACGGCACGGAGGCGGGCAACGATCCGGCCCGCGGTCGCGACCTGGCCTGGTCGGTCGCCTCGACGGTGCGCACCATTGTCGGGGGCTGGCACGGCACGGCGCCCCGGCTGTGGCTGGTGGGCCGCAACGGCCTGAGCGTCGACGCCGAGCAGCCCGAACACGGCGATCCGTCGATCTGCGCCCTCAAGGGCCTGGTGCGGGTGCTGGCCTATGAGCACCCCGATCTGCACACCGCCCTGGTCGACGTGGACGCCCGCACCGACGGCGCCGACCCGGTGGCGGCGTTGATCGCCGGCTGGGACTGGCCGGCACCGACGACGTGGTGGCCTGGCGCGGCGCGAACCGCTATGTCGAACGCCTCAGGCGGGCCAGCCTGACCGCGACGGGTGCCCCGGTCGTGCGGCGCGACGGCGCCTACGTGCTGACCGGCGGTCTGGGCGGTATCGGACTGGTCGTGGCCCGTTGGCTGATCGATCGCGGCGCTGCGCGGATCGTGCTCAACAGCCGCTCGCAGCCCTCCGAGGAGCAGCGTGCCGTGCTGGCCGAGCTCGAACAGCGGGCGCAGGTCGCCGTCGTCTCCGGTGATCTGGCCGCGCCCGGCGTCGCCGAGAGCCTGGTCGCCGCCGCCGAGGAGACCGGGTTGACGCTGCGCGGTGTGATCCACGGCGCCGCCGTCATCGACGATCAGATCGTGGTCGGCATCGACAAGGAGACGCTGGGCCGGGTGTGGGCGCCCAAGGCGTCGGCGGCGCTGCGGCTGCATGTGGCGACCGCCGGAAAGGACCTGGACTGGTGGGTCGGGTTCTCCTCGACGTCGTCGCTGCTGGGCGCCCCGGGCCAGGCGGCCTATGCCGCGGCCAGCGCCTGGCTGGACGGCCTGGTGGCGTGGCGGCGGGCCGCCGGGCTGCCGGCGATCACCATCAACTGGGGCCAGTGGTCCGGGGTGGGCGTCGCCCAGGAGCTGAAGTTCAGTGCGCTGGACCCGATCAGCCCCGACGAGGGCATGGAGGCGCTGGAGGCGATCCTCGGCGGTGATCTCGGCCGGATCGGTGTCGCGCGGCTGCGGCTGGACCGGGTGGCCGCGGCCTTCCCGGAGTTGCAGCAGCTCGGATACTTCGCCACCCTGGCCGAGGAGCTCGACCTCGATGCCGAGGACGACGACTGGCCCGGCCCCGAGGGGCTCAAGCAGCTCGACGCCGCCGAGGCCGCCAAGGCGGTCGTGGCCCGGCTGGGTTCGCGCATCATGGCGATCATGGGCTACCCCAAGGGCAGCGCCATCGACCCGGGGCGGCCGTTGACCGAGCTCGGAATGGATTCACTGATGGCCGTGCGCATCCGCAACACCGTGCGGGGCGACTTCGGGGTGGAGCCACCGGTGGCGCTGCTGCTGCAAGGAGCCTCGCTGACCGATCTGGCGGCCGACCTGTCCCGCCAACTCGGTCTGGCGGCGCAGGAAGGCTCAGACGGCGACGGCGACGCCGGGGGCGTTCGGAGCCGCGCCCAGCAGCGTGCCGCGGCGCGGCAGCGGGCGGCGGCGCGGCGGAAAGTAGGAGATCGTTCGTGACCAACAATGAAGTGCCGCCCAACGCGATCGCGGTTGTCGGCATGGCGGGGCGCTTTCCGGGTGCGCGCACGCTGACCGGATTCTGGAACAACCTGCGTAACGGCACCGAATCCATCGTCACGCTGTCCGAGGACGAGCTGCGCGCCAGCGGAGTGAGCGACAAGGCGCTGGCCAACCACAACTACGTGCGGCGCGCGGCGCTGCTGGAGGGCATCGACGAGTTCGATGCGGGTTTCTTCGGGTTCACCCCGCAGGCCGCCCGCACCATGGACCCGCAGCACCGGCTGTTCCTGCAGACCGCCTGGCACGCACTCGAGGACGCCGGGTACCGGCCCGGGGAGATCGAGGGATCGGTCGGCGTCTACGGGACCAGCACCACCAGTGGCTACCTGCTGCACAACCTGATGTCGCACTACGACCCGAACCTGATCATCGGGCAGGGCGTCAGCTTCGAGATGGTCAACCTGTCGCTGCAGAACGACAAGGACTATCTGGCCACCCGGGTGGCCCACCAGCTCAACCTGCACGGCCCGGCACTGTCGGTCCAGACGGCCTGCTCTTCGGCGCTGGTCGCGCTGCACTTGGCGTGCCAGAGCATCCTCAACGGCGAATGCGACATGGCGCTGGCCGGCGGTTCCTCGCTGCGGGTCCCGCACCACGTCGGCTACTGGCACGAGCCGGGCTCGATGGTCTCGGCGAGCGGGCACTGCCGGCCGTTCGACGTGCGGGCCGACGGCACGATCTTCTCCAGCGGCGTCGGCGTGGTGGTGCTCAAGTCGCTGGATGCGGCTGTCGATGACGGTGACCAGATCCACGCGGTGATCCGGGGTTCGGCGCTGAACAACGACGGCGGCACCAAGATGACCTATGCCGCGCCCACCGCCGCCGGTCAGGCCGACGTGATCGCCGAGGCGCATGCGGTGGCCGAGGTGGATGCCTCCACGATCAGCTACGTCGAATCGCACGGTACCGCCACCCCGCTGGGCGACCCGATCGAAATCGAGGGCCTGCGTCAGGCTTTCGCGGTCTCCGAGGAACAGCGGTCCGGCCCCTGCTATGTGGGCTCGGTCAAGTCCAACATCGGGCACCTGGAGTCCGCGGCCGGCATCGCCAGCCTCATCAAGACCATCCTGTGCCTCAAGCACCGGGCGATTCCCGCCACACTGCACTACACCAGCCCCAACCCCGAGCTGCACCTCGACGACGGACCCTTCCGGATCCGCAGCGAGTACGGTCCCTGGGAATCCGACGGCATCCGGCGCGCCGGGGTCAGCTCGTTCGGCGTCGGCGGCACCAACGCCCACGTGATCGTCGAGGAATGGCCTGAGCAGGAGACTGCCGCGCCGGCGCCGAAGCCCGGTCCCGAGGTGCTGTTGTTGTCGGCACGCACCGCCGAGGCACTGGCGCAGGGGCGCAAGGAGTTGGCTGCAGAGCTTTCCGGCGACGACGCCGAGGCGGCCAGCCTGCCGGACGTGGCCTACACGCTGGCCGAGCGGCACCCGCACACCCTGCGGCTGGCCGCGGTGGTCGCCGACCGCGCCGACGCGGTGGCGGTGCTGGGCGCCGAGGAGAGCGAGAACGTCTTCATCGGCGAGGGCGTCGACCCCGCCGACGCGGCCACCGAGGACCGGGTGGTGTTCCTGTTCCCCGGCCAGGGCGCCCAGCACATCGGGATGGCGCGCGGGCTCTACGACAACGAACCGGTGTTCGCCGAGTACTTCGACCGCTGCGCGGCCGGTTTCGAGGCGGAGCTGGGCTACGACCTGCGCTCGATGATCTTCGAGGGCACCTCCCGTGACCTCGAACGCACCGATCGCACCCAGCCTGCGCTGTTCACCGTGGAATACGCCCTGGCCAAGCTGGTCGAGAGCTACGGCGTGCGCCCGGCCGCGCTGATCGGCCACAGCATCGGCGAATACGCCGCGGCCACCGTCGCCGGTGTGTTCGACCTCGACACCGCGATCAAGGTGGTGGCGATGCGGGCCCGGCTGATGCACGCCGCGCCGCGTGGCGTGATGGTGGCCGTGCCGATCAGCGCCGAGGCGGTCGGTGCCTATCTGACCGGTGACGTCGACCTTGCCGCGGTCAACGACCCGGACGGCTGCGTGGTGGCCGGGGCCGAGGCCGACATCCGCGAGTTCACCGACCGGCTCAAGCAGGCCGGTATCAACGCGCGCCGGGTGCGGACCTCGCACGCCTTCCACTCCCGCCTGATGGACTCGATGATCTCGGAGTTCACCGCGTTCCTGTCCCGGCAGACGCTGCACGAACCGCAGCTTCCGTTGCTGTCGAACCTGACCGGCACGTGGCTGGCTCCCAGCGAGGCGACGAACCCGGCGACGTGGGCGCGCAGCGTGCGGGCCACCGTCCGGTTCGCCGACGAGATCGATGTCGTGCTGGGCGACCCGCACCGGGTCGTGGTCGAGGTCGGTCCGGGGGCCACGCTGACCGCATCGGCGGCCCGCAACCCGAAGTTCGCGAGCGGACATCGGGCCGTGCGCCTGATGCGGCACCACGCCCAGAACCGCGACGACCGCGACACCTTCCTGCTGGCGCTCGGCCAGCTCTGGGCCGCCGGGGTCGAGGTGGACTGGTCGCCGTTGCGCGGGGACTACCAGCCCAAGCGCGTCACCGTTCCGGGCTATCCCTTTGAGCGGCAACGCCATTGGCTTGAGCACAATGCGAACGCCACCTGGGTGTCCGGCGGCGCGAGCGCGGCTGGTGCCGCCGCGGGCGGTCCGAGCGGGGACGCCGCGGCCAGCGGTGAGTCGATAGAGGCGACACTGCAACGCATCTGGGCGTTGTGCCTGGGTGTCGGCTCGGTGGATCGCACGGCCAACTTCTTCGACGTCGGCGGGGACTCCCTGGTGGCGATCAGCGTCGCCATGGCCGCGTCGCACGAGGGGCTCGACCTGACCCCGCAGGACCTCTACGACAACCCGACGGTGGCGGCGCTGGCCAAGGCGCTCACCGCCCGGTACGCCGCCGGCGGGCTGGGCCGTCAGTCGCCCGGTGCGGTCGAGCACCCGCCGGTGCCGCCGAACATCGCCTACTTCCTGGAAAACGGTGTTCGCGAACACGGGCGCTGGCGTATCCCGGTGGTTCTGCGGTTGCGGCCCGACATCTCGGCCGACGACGTGCGATCCGTGCTGTCGGCGGTGGTCAATCACCATGAGGCGCTGCGTCTGCGTATCACCGAGCGGGCCGGCACCTGGGAGCAGCGGATCGTCGAGCCCGGCGACTTCGGCGAGATCAGCATCCACAACCTGCCGGAGGGCCTGACCGCAGAGGACGACGCGGTCCGCACGCTGCTCGCCGAGCACATCCGCGAGCAGGACCTGTCCAGCCCACCGCTGACGGCGCTGTATGTGCGGGGCGCGGCAGGCGATCTTTGCTACCTGGCGCTGAGCCTGCACGCCGCCGTCGGCGACGAGGCCTCCCGTGACATTCTGCTCACCGATATCTTCACCGCATTCGGGCAGAAACTGGGCGGCAACGACATCGAACTGCAGCCGGTCGGGGTCGGCTGGGCCGAATGGTCGCAGCGGTGCGCTGGGCTCGCGACCCATCCGGCGGTGCTGGAGAGTCGCGAGTTCTGGTTGCAGACAACGCAATCAGCGACTCTGCGGCTGGCCGCCGAGGCCGCCGAACCTCCGGCGGCCGCCGACCTGTGCACGCTGTCCACAGCACTGCCCGCCGTGGACACCAGCGAGATCGACGACGCGCGGCGGCGGCTGCGACTGCCGATCAACGAGATCCTGCTGGCCGGGCTGGGCCGGGCGGTGGCATCGGCGGTCGGTGCGGGCAGCATCGCGGTCGACATGGGGGGAGCGGGCCGGTCGGTGCTCAAGCCCGACGTCGACCTGCGGCGCACCGTGGGCTGGTTCACCACCATCTATCCGGTCGCGCTGAGCTGTTCGCCGGCCGGGCAGACATCCGCGCGGCAGCTGCTGGACTCGGTCCACGAAGCCGTGGACGGTGTCCCGCATTACGGGATCGGCTACGGACTGCTGCGCTACCTCTACGCACCGACGGCGCGGCGCCTGGCCGCGGTCGCCCCGGCTGACATTCACTTCGCCTACCTCGGGGCGATCCCCGAGCCGCCGTCGCTCGGCGACTCCCCGGTGCAGTTCGACCCCGACACCGCGATGCCGGTGCGCGAGGCGATCGCGGGGCTGGGGCACGCACTGGAGCTGCGGGCCTATCGGACCGGTGGAGTGCTGCACGTGGACTGGTGGTTCGACAGCCGCCGCATCGAGGAGTCCGTGGTGCGTTCGCTCGCCGACGGGTTCACCGCGGCGGTGATGGAGCTGGTCCGCGAGGCCGTCGCCGAACACGACTCGGAGTCCGCCGCGCAAGACGGCGAAATGACCCTGGTCGAGTTGTCGTAGAGGGGATATCGCCACAAGTGTTTGCCACCTCGGTTATCCGCAAGCTCGCCAACAGCGAGGAGATGCTGGCCGAAACCCACAATTTCGTGGGTCTGGCGGCCCATGTCACCGGTCCGGTCGACATCGATCTGCTCTCGGAGGCCTACGAGGCGCTGCTGGAGGCACACCCGATCCTCACCGGACGCCTGGAGCGTCTGCCGGACGGGCACCACCAGTTCGTCACCGACGACCTGATGCCCGACGGTATCGAGGTCATCGAGCTCGACGGGCCCGAGGAGCAGCCGCCCGCCCCGCACTTCGACCAGACCGAGTCGTTGGTGGCGATGCGGGTGATCATCCGCGACGGGCAGGCCCAGCCGACGCTGTACGTGCACCATGCCGTCGCCGACGGCCACCACATGTACGCGTTGATCGAGGAGATGCTGTCCTACTACACCGATCTGGTCACCACGGGACGGATCGGTGCGATGAACATCGAGCCCGCTCCGCTGTCGATCGAGGCGGTGCTGTCCGATCGGGGGATCGACAAGCAACAGCGCTCCGGAATCGAGCGTTTCATGCCGGCGTTGTTCGCCTACGATCTGCCGCCGACCCGGCGGGCGGTCGCGGGGCAGGCGCCGTCGTCGCCGGTGCTGGTGCCGATGGCGTCGTGCCGGCTGACCGAAAGCCAGACCGACAACGTGGTGGCCTTCGGCCGTGCGCACGATCTGAGCCTGCACGCCGTGCTCTCCGCGGCGGTGCTGATGGCCGAATGGCAGCTGCGCGGCAAGCTCAGCATCCCGGTGCCCTACGTCTACACCGTCGACTTGAGATACTTTCTGTCGCCGCCGGTTTCGGCCACCGGTTGCACCAACCCGATCGGGCTGGCCACCTACCTGGCCGAGGTCGACACCAAGACCGACCTGGTCGAGCTGGCTCGCGATATCGCGGCGAACTTCCAGAAGGATCTCGACGAGGGCGTGATCCAGCAGTCCCGGCTGCACTTCAGTCCGCAGTACGTGGGGAACCCGCCGGGGCTGCCCGATGTCGTGGTGCTGAGCAACAACGGATTGGTACCGCCGGTGCGCACACCACCGGGCGTGGAGGTCACCACAACGCACGGTGAGCTGTACTTCGCGGTCAGCGCGGGGATCGACATCTACTTCACGCAGATCTTCGCCGGCCAGCTCAACATCGAATACCACTCCCACGGACCGGAGCCGGAGCGCTCGGTGGAGGCGATTCGGGCGCTGCTCTGCAGTATCGCCGAGCAGCACGCCGCCGGCGTCAGCTGACCGGGCCGAAGGCGTAGCGGTGGTACTGCAGCATTGCCCGCAGCGGCCGCACCGCCCGGGCCAGGCGGCTGGAACGCCGGAATCCGGCCGGAACCCGGTCAAAGGTCTGCGCGTCGAAGAAGTCGGTGGCAGCCAGCAGCCGAACGCCGTTCACCTTGTCCAGGATGTCGCTGGGGTCGTTGACCGCCCAGTGCAGTGTCGCGCCGGACTGGCGCTGCAGGCGGTGCGTCTTCTGCGTCTTGATCCCGAACCAGTTGTAGAAGTCGATCTGCAGTTCGCCGGACGGGAACTTGTCGACGATGCTCTGCAGCAGTGCCACGCCGTCGGCTTCGGTCAGGTACATGCTGATGCCCTCGGCCAGCAGCAGCACCGGGCGGTCCGCCGGGATCTTGTCCAGCCACGTCGGGTCGGTGGCCGAGGTCGCCATCAGGTGGTAGCCGGGGCGGTCGGGGTAAACCTGTGCGCGCAACGCGATCACCGGCGCCTGGTCGACGTCGTACCAGGTCACCTCGGGCCCCGGATTGATGCGGAAGACCCGGGCGTCGAGGCCGCAGCCGAGGTGGATGACGGTGGCGTCGGGGTGGCTGGCCAGGAACTGCCGAGCCCAGATGTCGTACTGGGCGGTGCGCACGGTCACCAGGGGCGCCCAGCGGCCGGGAGCTTTAAGGGCGTCCCAGTCGAAGTCGATGCGCTCGACGGCCTCCTTGGCGTACCGGTCGCCCAGCACCGGGGAGTCGAAATCGGCATCGAGTGCTTTGAGATAGAGCGTCGTCAGCATGGTTGCCGCGGCGCCGTGCAGGTCGACGGGGATCTTGTCTGCCACGTCGGCGAGCCTAATACGCTGGACGGGCATTCGATGCACGCACGGTCGGACCCGGCGGTTCAGCGAGGCTCGACGCAGGAGAGTCGAAGCTGGGACCGCCGCATGGAACAGGAGGCACAGATGGCGGCACAGACCAGCGAACGCGACGGCCGAGCGCCGCGGATCCTGTTGTTGTACTACAGCTTCTCCGGGCAGTCGCGCAAGGTGCTGGAGACCGCCGGCGAGGTGTTCGCGCAGCGAGGCTGCGAAGTGGTGGAGGCCGGCATCGAATTCACCGACCCGCGCTATTCGCAGCGGTTCGCGGAGTTCCCGCTGCGCCGGGTCTGGCCGGACATGCTCAGCGTGCTCAAGGCGCAGCAGCGGGGGGAGACGGGGCAGATCCGCACGCCCGACGCGGTGCGCGACGGCGAGTACGACTTGATCTGCATCGGCTCTCCGACGTGGTGGAAAGCGCCGGCCATGCCGATCAGGTCGTTCCTCAAAACAGACGAGGCGCGAAAGCTTTTGAACGGCAAGCCGTTCGTGGTGTTCACGGTGTGCCGTGAGTTCTGGCAGGAGAACTACGCCGAGGTCTGCCGGCTCGCCGAAGAATGTGGTGGGCGCTATCAGGACGAGATCCACTTCAGCTATCCCGGTGACCCGTTGCGTTCGATGCTGGCGCTGACCAGTTTCCTGGGCAGCGGACGCTACCGAGAGCGTTACCTGGGGCTTCGGCTGCCCCCGACCAATGTTTCGCCCGAGCAACTCGACCGGGTCCGCACGTTCGCCGCCGGCCTGGTGGGCCGGCTGTTCGGCAAGTGAGAGGTCAGCGGCTATGCCCCGTTCCTTCGAGGTGACGTTCGCCTCGCCGGCAACCGTCGAGCAGGTGCACGGTGCCTTCGGCAACCCCGCCTATTGGCAGGCCCGGCTGCAGGCGTTCGGCGGCAACAAAACCCTGGACTGCCTCGATGTCGACGCCGACGGCCGGGTTCGGGTCGTGGTGAACGAGGATCTGCGCCACGGCGCGTTGCCCGGGATGCTGGCCAAGGTGTACCGCGGCGACCTCAACATCGTCTCCACCGAGGTCTGGACGCCGGCGTCAGACGGCCGGGTCGACGGCGCCATCACGGTCGCGGTGACCGGCGCCCCGGGCTCGGGCAGTGGTGTCGCGGTGCTCGAACGCGCCGGCACCGGCTCGCAGATGACGCTCAGCGGTACGGTCCGCTTCAAGATGCCGCTGGTCGGCGGTCCCATCGAGAGCTTTCTGGCTCGCGAGTTCGCCCAAGGTGTGCCGGAGATTCAACGGTTCACCACGAGTTGGCTAGGTGAGAATGCCTGATTCGGAGTTCCCGTACACCCACGTGCCGGCCACCGCCGAGGCACTGGCCCGGCTGGACATGCCGCTGGGTGAGGCGATGATGACCCAGCGTGCGATACGGCGGGTGTATTCCGACCCGGTCGACGACGCGGTGGTGCTCAAGTGCATCGAACTGGCACTGCGCGCCCCGACCGGAAACGACGGCCAGAATTGGGAATTCATCGTCGTCAAGGACCGCAAAGTCAAAGAGGAATTGGCCAGGCGGTATCGGCAGGCCTGGAAGATTCAGCGCGGCGTGGTGCTGCGGCGCAAGATCAAAACCGACGAGTCGATCGCCGGAATCGCGCGGGCCATGCAGTGGCAGATCGACCATTTCGCCGAGCTGCCGGTGCTGGTGGTCGCCTGTCTGCGCCTGGGGGCCAGCGAGGGCCGGCTGCCGGTGGTGCGGATGCCGCACATCGCCGAATCCGCCTACTGGGGTTCGATCTATCCCAGCGTGCAGAATCTGCTGCTCGCAGCCCGCGCCATGGGCCTGGGCGCTTCACTGATCACCCTGCCGCTGTGGAATCAGCGCGCGGTGCGGCGCACCCTGGGTCTGCCGCACGCCGTCACACCGTGTTGCATCGTGCCGCTGGGGTGGCCGCGCGGGCGTTACGGGCCGACCACCCGCAGGCCGGTCGGGGAGGTGGTTCACCTGAACGCTTATGGGGACCGCGCGTGGCTGGATAGCTGAATGCAGGCTGTGGTATTCCGTGGCCGGAGATTATGTGCGATTAAGGGGAAGTCTGTCGTCGATTGGTGTAAGTTAATCGTCGATCGCTAAAGTTCGGGCCGCGGCTCCGATATGCGCGCACGGTCCGGGGGGACTTTGAGGGGGATGTGTGATTGGTGGGGGGACGCTTCAGCGTCGGCATACAACGGGCGGGGCTCATCGAGCGGCGCGGGGGCGCCGGCCGGCGATG
Source organism: Mycolicibacter engbaekii (assembly GCF_002101585.1). GTDB lineage: Bacteria > Actinomycetota > Actinomycetes > Mycobacteriales > Mycobacteriaceae > Mycobacterium > Mycobacterium engbaekii. Next base: position 17,221 of record NZ_LQOT01000073.1, read on the forward strand.
GTGGCAACGGGGGCAGCAGCGCCGCCGCGGCGGTATGCCACGGCCACAGCAAGCGCGGCACTGGCCGCGTCGACCGCGGTCGCCGTGGTGGCCCCCGTCTCGCCGGCTGCGCCCTGGATCCCCGGCCTGACCGCCGCCGAGCGGGCGGTGCAACTGACGGCGGATCCCTCGTTCCTCAATATCCCCTTCAACTTCTTCCAAGACTTGGTCAACATCCCATTCAACAATGTGCAGTCGACCAACGTGCTGTCCAACTCGTTCTTCTTCACCGGTAACTGGTTCACCCCCAGCGCCACCAACCTCTGGGGGGAGGATCCGGGAGACCCGGGGCACTTCATGGCGATCGTGAATTACCTGTTCCCCTTCGCCCCCGAGATCTCGGGCCTCTATCAACCTGAGATCGACCCAGACGCGTTGGCCAACGGCACCGCGGGCCTGGGGCAGCAGTTGGCCATGTTCGCTGCCGCCATGTTGCCGGTCAGCGCTTCGTGTGACGCGATCCAGTGCTATCCGATGTCGCCGGTCGAGCCGATCACCGGCCTGACCGGACTGGACCGCGCGATCAACTTCCTGGTGGCGTTCTCCAACTTCCCGAACGACGACAATCAGCTTGACCTGTTCAAGTACTGGCTCAAAGTGCCGCTCCAAGATCTGGTCAACGGCTACACATTCCCCAGCAGCCCCTTCAGCGACCCGGACAACCCGACATCGGCGGGCATCGCCTCGCCGGTGGAGGGCATCGGCCCGAACGGCTCGGTGCCCGGGGGATTCGGCTTCCCGGGCACGCATCCGCTGCTGGACGACAACGGCGATCCCGTGCTCGATGAGTACGGCAACCAGATCAATCTGATGCCGTGGGCCGGCGTGACGTTCAAATTCGACCTGTTCGGGCCGATCCTGCAGTGGTTCAACAGCCTCATGCAGCCGGTCGACTGGAGCGTCAACGGCGCCGACCCCACCGTCGGCTTTCACTTCGCCAGCGCCGACGAGGTCGCGCAGGCGATGAAGGCCCTGATCGCCGGGCTGGTCATCGACTTCAACCCCTATGTCGCGGGCAGCCCGCTGTGCCCCGGGTTGTGCAATATGGCGCCGTTCTCCCCGCCGTGGGGAGTGACCACCTTGGACTTGGTGAAATCGATCCAGGCCATCGGCGCGCCCAATCCGCAGATCCAGCAGTGGATCGACCTGACCGAGGCCGCGGGCGCCCAGAACGCCGTGGGCGATGCGAACGGCTCGACCGACGAGCAGATTGTGGCTGCCATCTCGGCCTTGCAGACCGGAACGTTCACCTTCGACACCGAGACCCACAACGCGATCATCGACTTCCTGGGCGACATCAACCCCTACCTGCCGAACCTGGCGGTCAACTCCGGGCTGCTGACCGATCCCGGGTTTTTGGGGCCATGGCCGATCAATCCCGAGACCGGTTACTACATGCCGCCGACCTGGAACCCGGACCTGCCGTTGGACGAGCAGCAGATCGGCGAGTACGGGGGCCTCAACTCACTGCTGGTGTGGGACGACTTCCTGCGGGTCCTGGACCCGAGCGGAGGTCTGGTCGCCGATCTCGACGCGTTGTGGGCCGAAATCGCCAGCTGGTTCACGTTCTAGACCGCGCCGAAGCTGCGCGGGGCCGCGTTCGTGCGGCAGTCCCAGGATGCAGGGGAGAGGTTTCGGCGACAACCGCGCCCAACGATCTCATCTTGAACACAGCATTTACATCGCTTGGCGACATGTGATTGTCGATTTGCGCTCAGTCAGTGCTTTGATAGATTACAGGAATAGCACGTGGCCCTGGCGCTGCGTAGAGCTACTTTACCTTGGGAGGAAATCGGGATGGTCACAGCCTTGCGTTCGTACTTCTCCGCGGGGCTGGCCATCACCACCGCCGGGCTCATCACCGTGGCCCCACCGGCCGCTTCCATCGCCAAGAGCGACGCGGTTCACCTCGAGACACAGCTCGCTGCCGGCGAGTCGCTGTGGAACGTCCCCCTGAACCTGTTCCAGGCTCTGTTCAACGCGCCGGCATGGGAAATCCACGCCATGGACACCCTGGCCAAGTCGCTGTTCTACAGCGGTCCGTGGTTCGCCGGTAGCCCGACGAACGCCTGGGGCGAGGACCCCGGCGACATGGGGCACTTCGAAGGCATCCTGCAGATGATGTTCCCCTTCCCGTTGATCTCCGGCGCCGGTCACGAAGGGGACCACAGCTACCCGGGCCTGGGCCAGCAGCTGTCCATGCTGGCCAACGTTGAGATCCCGATCGACCTGAGCTGCGCGGGCCTGGACTGCCTGCCGGCCATGCCGACCAGCCCGATCACCGGCTTCACCGCGATCGACCAGACCCTGTGGAGTCTGCTGATCGCCTTCGGTCTGCAGCCCTTCCCGCTGATCAACAACTGGTTCCAGATCCCGTTCTCGGACATGACGAACGGCAACCAGTTCTACTTCGACCCCAACGGGCCGGGCATGGTCAACATCGGGTATGCCAATGACGGCTACTACTGGCAAGGCACCCGCACGCTCGAAGAGCTGGGGCTGAACCCGGAGGACTACCCGAACATCGACCCGAACGCCCCGCTGCAGCCGTGGGCGGGCAGCTACTACTCGATGGACTTCGGGCAGCCGTTCGCCAACTTCTTCAACAGCCTGACGCAGCCGTTCGACCCCGACCAGTTCATCCTGCCCGACCCGATCGATTTCGCGCGCGCCGTGCAGTCGCTGATCGCCTCATCCCTGCTGGCCTTCAACCCGTTCATCCCCGGCAGCCCGGTCTGCCCCGGGCCGTGCCTGCTTCTCGAGCCCGGCGGCAACATCTTCGACCCCGAGGACTGGAACACCCCCAGCTACTTCTGGCTGGTCAAGATCATGGACGACCTGTGGCCGGGCAACCCGGTCATCGACGAATGGATGGACGCCTACGCCAACGGCACCGCCAACGTCTCCAACGAGGAGATGATCGAAACCCAGGCGTGGTTGTGGCGCCTGAACACCGTGCTGCTCGATATCAAGAACCCGCTGCCGCCGGACCCGGTCATCGACACCACCCCGTTCCTGCCCACCCCTGAGCAGCTCCAGGCGTTCTTCGGCGACTACTGGTACAACATCTTCGACAACAGCGGGATCATCGGGCCGTTCGACATCCAGGGGCTCTGGGACGCCATCTTCAACATCACCCCGGAGTAGCCGTCAGGTGGCCGCGCTACCGGCCAGATCGGGCGAACGCCCCGGTGGACACGGTCGCTGCTACCGTTGCTGGCGCGGCGGATAGGGAGAGCGGTGCTGTGCTTGAGGTGATCGACAGGGGCGATACCAGCTCGGCTCACCCCGTTCCGCTGTTGTTCGTCCACGGTGCCTGGCATGCCGCGTGGTGCTGGGAGGAGAACTTCCTCGGATACTTCGCCGAGCGGGGTTATCGCGCGCTGGCGGTCAGTTTCCGCGGCCATGGCGCCAGCTCCAGCGACAAGCCGTTGCGGTCCTGCGGAGTCGATGACTACGTCGCCGACATCGTGGCGGTGGCCGAGAGTCTCCCGGTGCCCCCGGTGGTGATCGGTCACTCCATGGGCGGGCTGATCGTGCAGAAGTACCTCGAGGGCCGTCCGGCGCCGGCGGCGGTCCTGATGGCGTCCATCCCGCCGCGGGGCAACTACGGCTCCACCCTGCGCTGGCTGCGCCACCGCCCGTGGGATGCGATCAAGATGGCGGTAACCGGCAGGGCGCTGCCCTACATCACCTCGCCGGAGCGGGCTCGGCAGCACTTCTTCTCCGAGACCACCCCGGCCGAGACCGTCCTACAGTGCGCGGCCCGGCTGCAGGAAGACTCCCCGCGGATCAGCGTGGACTGCTTGATCCTCAAGTTGCCCCGGCCCAGCCGTGTGACGACGCCACTGCTGGTGCTCGGCGCCGAACAGGACGGCGCCCACACCTGCAAAGAAGTGCTGGCCACCGCACGTGCCTACGGCACCGAGGCCGAGTTCTTTGCGGGCATGGGCCACAACATGATGCTGGAACCAGGGTGGGACGCCGTCGCCGACCGCATTCACCGATGGCTGGGCGAACGCGGCCTATAGCGCCGGCCGGGCCGTTCAGTCCTTGGCGAAGCAGTACAGCCGGTAGACGAACTCGCCGTTGCGCAGCGCGCCGTTGAAGGTCCAGTCGGTAGCGGCGCTGGCCAGTCGGGCCAGGCCGCCATGGTGGGCGATCATGCTCTGCTTGCGGTCGAGGTTCTTCTCGTTGCCGCGCAGCACGTCCATGCTGATGTCCTCCTGGGACACCAGGCGCAATCCGGTGCCGGCCAGCTCGGCGTCCCAGCGGTCCAGCTCGCTGCGCCGGCGGAAATCGGTGTAGAGGAAATGCCCACCGGGGGCCAGCACGCGTGCGGCACCGTCGAAGAACCGGGCCGGGTGCGGGTACAGATGCGATGCCTCGACGTGCAACACCACATCGAACGAGCCGTCGTCGAACGGCAGGTTCTCGGCGTCGCCCTGCACGAAGTCCAGGCCGGGCAGCTGGTGGCGCTTGCGGCAGAACTCGATGGCGGTCTCGTTGAGGTCCAAACCGGTGTAGGCGGCGGGCTTGAAGGTGCGCATCACATACGACGCGCCGCCGCCGTGGCCGCAGCTGACCTCCAGCACCTTCTTGCCGGCCAAGTCGACCTGGGCGGCGGTGCGGTGATACTGCTGGATGAAGAACCGGTTGGGTTCGTCGGCGGGATCCAGCGGCACCGCCATCGGCGGGTCCTCTTCGTAGCCGTAGTTGAGGAACAACCAGTCGTCGCCGCTGAGCATCCGGGTCTGGGTGGAGAATCGCTTGTTCACGAAAGAGGTGAACACCAAGTTGTAGACGAAGGGATTCGTCAACACGCGATGGGTAACCGGGTTGAATATCAGGCGGTTCATCGTGGGCATCGAAGAAGTATCTCACGATTCGGGCGGCGCCGCGGTTCTGGCCCCGTGCCGGGAGTCAGTCGCGCAGCCCGCGCATCAGAATGCGGTTCCACAGCCGGTCGGAAACCAGGGCACGGGCCAACACGGTTGCCTTGCCGGAGATTCCGACCACGTAGCGCGGCTTGGGGTTGCGGGCCCTGACCACGCGCAGTACCGCGCGCGCGACGGTGTCGGGCTCGATCATCACGCCCCGCTTGGCAGAGAGCTGGCGGGTGTTCTCGGCATAGCGAATTTTGAAGTCGCCGTAGGGATCATCGGCTGCGTAGCTGGGACGCGCCTCCTGCTGAGAGATGACGAAGGGCGTTCGGACCGCAGTCGGGTCGAGCAGCACCACGCGGACGCCGAACGGCGCAACCTCGGCACCCAGGGACAGCGACAGCGCCTCCATGCCGTACTTGACCACGTGGTAACCGCCGGCGCCCGGACTGGCGAAACGCCCTCCGGTGCTGCCGATGTTGACGATGACCCCGGACCGGCGGTGGCGCATCCCGGGCAGAACCGCCTGAGCAAGGTGCAGTGCGGCAACCACATTGGTCTCAAACAGGCTGCGCAGGTCTTCCAGCGGCAGTTGCTCGAGGGGGCAGGTCAGCGGAAATCCGGCACTGTTGACCAGGACATCCACCCCGCCATGCTCGGCGGTGATCTCCGCGACCAGGCGTCGCACTCCGGCCTCGTCGGTGACGTCGAGTTGGCGTGCGGTCAGCCCTCGGGATGTAAGACGTTGCAGGGCTTCGGAATTACGCCCGACGGCATAGACGCGGTAACCGGCCGCCTGCAGCCGGTCGGCGGTTGCCTCGCCGATCCCGCTGGTTGCTCCGGTGACCAGCGCTACCGGCTGGGCGCTCATCGGGCGCCGGTGTTCCCGGACTGAGCCGGTGCGGGGTGCCCGGCGGAGCCGGCGGGAACCAATTCGACGGGCAGGTGCTCCAGGCCGCGCATGGTGGCGTTGACCAGATAGCGGGGATCGCCGTCGAGCCGGATGGTTTCGACGTGGGGGATCAACTGGGTCAGCACCCGGCTCACTTCGATGCGGGTCAGGTGCGTGCCGAGGCAGTAGTGCGCGCCCCCACCGAAAGCGAGGTGGTCGCTCGGATTGCGGTCCAGGTCGAACGTGTCGGGATCGGGGTAGTGGCGTGGATCGCGATTGGCCGCCGCGTAGAGCACCAACACCCGTGCACCGGCCGGGATGGTCTGGTCGCCGACCTGGTAGTCGCACGTCGCGGTTCGGTAGAAGCCCTGCACCGGGGCGACCAGCCGGAGCTGCTCTTCGATGGCGGCCGGGATCAGCTCGGGCTGTTCGCGCAGCCGGGCGTAGACATCGGGACGTTGCGCCAGGGTCAGGAACAGTCCGGAGATCAGATTCGTGGTGGTCTCACTGCCGGCGCCGACGAGCATCGATGCCGTCCAGAACACCTCGTCGTCGGAGAGGGTGTCGGCACCGCTGGGCGCCGCCAGCATCGAGATCAGGTCGTCACCGGGCTCGGCGCGGCGGGCTTTGATCATCGGGTCCAGACTGCGGTGCATCGCGATCACCGCCTGGCTCGAGCGCATGTTCATCACCATCCCGCGCAGGCTCAGCGGGGCGAATGCGGCCTCGTTGATGGTGTCGGCCCACTCCAGGAACTGGTGACGGTCCTCCTGCGGTATGGCCAGCATCATGGTGATCAGCCGGTTCGGCAGGGGCTTGGCGAGGTCGGAGACGATCTCCACGCGGCCGCGCTCGACCATCGCGGCGACCAGCTCGTCGGCGGCGCGGTTGATGTTGATCTCCCACGACTTCATCGCACGCGGGGTGAATGCCCGCGACACCGACCGGCGCAGCCGGGTGTGCTCCGGCGGGTCGGTGGCGTTCATGGTCTGCAGGCGGACCCGGAAGCGGGCCTGGCTCTGCGCCGAGGACAACGCCTCGTTGTCGCGTAACGCCTGGCGGACCTCGTCATAGCCCGGGATGATCCAGATGCCCCGCTTGCGGCTGTACCAGACCTTGGGCCCGGTCAGCAGCGTGCGGTACCCCGGATAGGGGTCGTGCATCGTCTCCGGTGCAAACGGGTCGAAGTCGGTCAGCGGAGCGGTTTCGCGTCGGGTGACCGCGTAGTGGTAGGCGGTCGCCCGGTCGCGGACCACGCCGATGAGCCCGTCGGTGCCGATCTTGAGCAGACTGGCGCGAAAACGAAGTCGGCGCGTCAGTTCCTTCTGGTCCATCTGGCAAGCCCCTCGTCAGCGATCGTCGGGATTGGAGCGCGATTGGCCCGACCGGCCCGCAACCGGCCCAGCCGCCACCCTAGCCCGGTCGCCTCCCGGGGCCCGGGGTCACTCTTTGACGAGGTCGAAAATGCGGTAGGTGATCTCGCCGCGGTCCAGGTCGCGGTAGAACAGCGACCCCTCGACCACGGCGAACTCCCGGGCGAAGCGGCGCAGGAAGAACGGCATGCGCTCGTTGATCAACTCGTTGGAGCGCGGTGAGTTGGCCGCCAGCCCGCGGACCACTTCGCGACTGATGTCGCGCTCGTTGACCAGCCGCAGCGGCGGGGTGGCCAAGGTCTGCTGCCAGGACTCGATGTCTTCCTTGGCGCGGAAATCGGTGTGCAGGAAGTGCCCGCCCGGACGCAGCACCCGTCCCACCTCGCGGACGAACTGCGCGAAGTCGGGGTAGATGTGCGAGGCCTCGACGTTGACGATCGCGTCGAAGGAATTGTCCGGGAACGGCAGGTTCATTGCGTCACCCTGCACGAAGTCCAGGCCGGGCACCTGGTGGCGTTTCTTGCAGAAGGCGACGCCGTCGGGGTTGAAGTCCAGGCCGGTGTAGGAGGCCGGCTTGAGGGTGCGGGCCAGGAAGGAGGCGCCGCCGCCGTGGCCGGAGCTGACTTCGAGGACGTCCTTGCCGGCCAGGTCGATCTGGGTCGCGGTCTGGTGGTAGAGCTGGATCGAGTACCGGTTGGGCTCGTCGGCCGGGTCGAGCTGCAGACCCAGCGGCGGGTCCTGCTCGTAGCCCCAGTTCAGGAAGACGACGTCGTCGTGCCCCATCCGCTTCGTCATGAACGGGTACCAGTACTTGAAGGCCTTCTTGTAAAGCGGCATCGCCGAGATGCGGTACACCAGCTCGGCGCCGACTTTTTCCAAGGTCTCAGATGGGGAACGCACCATACCGAAAGTATGGCACAGCTCAGCGGGGGCCTCAGTTTCCGGTGATCCGGGTGGCCGGCTGCGCACGGTGCGGTTCACCGCGGTATCGCGACGGCGGCCCGCCGATGCCGCACACCCGCCACATCAGCCTGCCGGCCATGGTCATCAGGCCCAGGTCGTCGCAGAGCATCCTGATGTCGGCGAAGGTGTCGCGCAGCTCCTGGCGTGATTCGGCCGAGCCGGCCCGTAGCTGCCGGCGGACCGACCGGGGTACGCCGAAATGCCGGTAGAACGCGCGGGGCGGCAGCACGATCGGCCGCGCGAACACCCGCATGAGCACCGGCACATAGATCGACATCCACACCCGGTTGACCCACCGGGCGTGCGGGACGCGCTGACGCAGCCGGGCGTCGGCGAAACAGATGTGTCGCGCCTCCTCGGCGACGTGGACCGCCATGATCGCCCGCACCAACGGATGTGCCGACCCGGCGCTGCGCAGTGCCTTGGTCTGGATCACATCGACGGGCACCTCGCCGGCCAGCACCCCGAAGAAGAATGCGTTGGGGAAGGGGCCGGCGTACAGCGGTAGCACCGGCGACAGCCTGCGCATCCAGCGCGGCATGCCGGGCACGTCGTGGCCGATCCGGTTCACCAGTTCCTGAAACATCAGGACGTGGTGGCATTCCTCGATGGTCTCGCGAAGGCAGTAGCGGTGTTCCGGCGATCCGTTGGGCACCCGCGAGGCGTACTGCACCAGGCCGCGAATGAGCATGCTTTCGAACTGCAGCGCGATCTTGGCGATGTTGGCCTGATGCCACATCCCGATCGCGATCTGCGTGGTGAGCGGTTGGCGGCGGTACCACGCCGTGCGGGCCAGCGGACCGTCGCAGAGCACCCACCGGGGGTCCTGCGCGCACACGGCGTACTCCGGGGCGTCCCAGTCCAGGTCGGTGAGCGGGTCGAAACGATGCCGCTCGGAGTTCTCCGAGAGCGCGGCCAGCATGGCGGCGTAGTCCTGGTCGGTGGCGGCGCGGGTCCGGGGGGTTCGCGCGCGTGCCGCGCGGGTGATTCGGCGTGTGCACGCGCCTGCGAGCAGCATGGTGAGGACCGCCAGAATCACCGTACCGACCATTGCGCAGCTCCCCGGAAAAAATCAGATACGTTTTAAAACGGGTTATCTACATACCCGTAGTCATCATACCGCCCATTTGACGCGCAAGTAGATATCGCGTCCGCGCCCCCGGGCGTGACGCTCGCGGGCCGCCCGCCGGTCGCCCACCGGTCATGGCGCTGACCTCTGTGAACGGCGGGAAGGGGCGCCGTTGCGGTAGCGTGTCGTCCTTATGGAGACGCAGCAATACGACGCCGTCATCGTGGGCGCAGGCTTCGGCGGCATCGGTGCGGCGATCCAGCTCAACCGGCTGGGTTACGACAACATCGTGATCGTGGACCGCTTGGACGGTCTCGGGGGAACGTGGCGCGTCAACCACTATCCCGGCCTCTCGGTCGACCAGCCCTCTACTACTTATTCCTACTGGTTCGAGCCCAACCCGTACTGGTCGCGGTTGTTCGCTCCCGGTCACGAAGTCCAGGCCTACGCCGAGCACGTCGCGGCCAAGTACGACGTGGAGCGCTTCATGCGGTTCAACACCAGTGTCGACGGTGCCCAGTGGGACGACGACGCGAAGGTCTGGCGGACCTCACTGGCCGGCGGCGAGACCCTGACGTCGCAGTTCCTCATCGTCGCCACCGGCTTCCTGTGCCAGCCGAAGATCCCCGACATCCCCGGCATCGACACCTTCGCCGGCCACGTCGTTCACACCGCGGAATGGGACCACGACTATTCGATGGCCGGTCGCCGGGCGGCCGTCATCGGGACCGGGTCCACCGGCATCCAGGTGATTCCCGAGCTGGCCAAAGAGGTCGCCGACCTGACGGTGTACCAGCGCACGCCGATCCTGGTCACACCCAAGTCCGACGTGGTGTTCCCGCCGCCGGTGCAACGGATGTTCGCCCGCGTGCCGTTCACCCAGCGCATCGTCCGGTGGCTCACCGACAACACCACCGACTTCATGATGGTGCTGACGATGTGGCGCTACCGGCGCTTCAAGTTCCTCAACAAGGCGATGGCGGCCCAATCGGCCCTGCACCGGCTGCTGTCGGTGCGCAACCGCGAACTCGCCCGCAAGATGGCGCCCGACTTCGACTTCGGCTGCAAGCGTCCGTCGATCTCCAACGACTACTATCCGGCGTTCGCCAAGCCGAACGTGCAGCTGGTGACCGAGGGGATCGAGCGGATCGAACCGGACGGCATCGTGGCGCGCGACGGCGTCAAGCGGGAGGCCGACACCCTGGTGCTGGCCACCGGCTACGACGTCTGGGAGAGCAACCTGCCCGCCATCGAGGTGATCGGTCGCGGCGGCCGCAACCTGGGTAAATGGTGGCGCGAGACCCGATTCCAGGCCTACCAGGGCATGACGGTGCCTCAGTTCCCGAACTTCATCAACATGTCCAGCCCGTTCTCCTGGGTCGGCTTGTCCTGGTTCAACACGGTGGAGTATCAGACCCGGCACATGCGGCGGCTCTTCGGCGAACTGCAGCGTCGGGGCGCGCAGACCTTCGAGGTCACCGAGGACGCCAACGCGCGGTTCTACGAGCGGATGATGGACCTGCTGGACAGCTCGGTGTTCCATCGCGGCAACTGCGCCACATCGAACTCCTACTGGTTCAACCAGAACACGGGGGAGGCGCCGCTGTTCCGGCCGACCTCGGTGCGCAGCGCCGTCAAAGAGCAGGATCACTTCCCGCTGTCGGATTACCGGATCGGATAACGTGCGCTGTCACGGTCCTGAACAGGGGGTTACAGTGATCGTTCGGGCAACTGGCCGGGTGAGGGGCCGATGAGTACCCGCCACCGGAACCACGGCGGGTCCTCGGCAGCCGCATTCGTTCGCCGCTTCGCGGTGCCGATCATCTTGGCCTGGGTGGCCATCACCGTCCTGGTCAATGTCGCCGTTCCACCGTTGGAGCAGGTCGCCAAGGAACACCCGGTGTCCTTGAGCGCCAAAGACTCGCCGTCGATTCAGGCCATGGCTCGGCTCGGGCAGGTCTTCGCCGAGTCCGACACCGACAGCGCGGCGATGATCGTCATCGAAGGTGACGAGCCCCTCGGCGACGCCGCGCACCAGTACTACAACGAGCTCATCGCGCAGCTCAACGCCGACACCGTGCACGTCCAGCACATCCAGGACTTCTGGGGCGACCCCCTGACCGCCGGGGGCGCCCAGAGTCCGGACGGCAAGGCCGCGCTGGTCCAGCTGAACCTCGCCGGAAACCAGGGCGAGGCCCTGGCCAACGACTCGGTCGAGGCGGTCCGCGACGTCGTGCAGCGCACCCCCGCACCGCCGGGGGTTCGGGCCTACGTCACCGGCCCGGCGCCCATGGTGACCGACATGAACACCAGCGGCGATCGAGCGGTCCTGAAGATCCTGGTGGCCACCGTCACGGTGATCTCGCTGATGCTGCTGCTGCTGTATCGCTCGCTGAGCACCGTCGGGCTGCTGTTGGCCGTGGTGGGAATCGAACTGGCGGCGGCGCGCGGAATCGTCGCGGCACTGGGCCACTACGGGCTGATCGGGCTGTCCACATTCGCGATCAACATCCTGGTGACCCTGGCGATCGCGGCGGGCACCGATTACGGCATCTTCTTCATCGGCCGCTACCACGAGGCGCGCCATGCCGGCGAAGACCCGGAGACGGCCTATTTCACCACCTACCGCGGCGTCGCTCATGTGGTGCTGGCCTCAGGCCTGACGATCGCCGGTGCGACGTTCTGCCTGAGCTTCACCCGGCTGCCGGTGTTTCAGACCATGGGGCTGCCGTGTGCGGTGGGCATGGTGGTCGCGGTGGCGATCGCGCTGACGCTGGTGCCGGCGGTACTGGCCGTCGCCACGCGCCACGGGCTGCTCGAGCCGCGCCGCAAGATGTCCGACCGCGGCTGGCGCAAGGTGGGCACGGCGATCGTGCGGTGGCCCGTCCCGATCTTTGTCGCGGCCTGCTCGGTAGCGCTGATCGGCCTGCTCGCACTACCGGGCTACCAGGTCAGTTACCGGGACCCGTCGTTCATCCCCCAGGACACCCCGGCCAACCTCGGTTGGGCGGCCGCTGCCCGGCACTTCCCGGAGTCGCGTCTGCTGCCCGAGGTGGTGATGGTCGAGTCCGACCACGACATGCGCAACTCCGCGGACTTCCTGGTGCTCAACAAGGTGGCCAAGAGCATCTTTGCCGTTGAGGGCGTTGCGATGGTGCAGGGCGTCACCCGCCCGGAGGGCACCCCGCTGGGGCACACCTCGATTCCCTTCCTGCTCAGCATGCAAAACGCCGGCCAGTTGCAGAACCTGGACTTCGTCAAGAACCGGGTGGCCGACATGCGCCGCCAGGCTGATGACCTTGACGAGACCATCGCCTCGCTGCAACGGATGTACGCGCTGATGCAGGATCTGAACTCCAGCACCCACCATGCGACCGGCGTCTCCCAGGAGGCTATGGACCTGTCCCAGCAGGTGCGGGGCAATATCGCCGACCTGAACGAGAACTCCAAGTCGCTTCGGGAATCGGTGGAAAAGCAGCAGAACTGCGCCAATGACCAGACCTGTTTGTCGCTGCGTGCGGCCTATGCGGCCATGGACGGCACCACCGCGCTCACCGACAAGATCAACGAACTGGCGCCCGACCTGACCAACATCGACACGGTGACACCGCAGCTGCTGGCGATGATGCCGGCGCAGATCGCCGCGCTCCGCAGCCTGCAGACCATGATGCTGACGCTGCACAGCACGATGTCGGGCATCCTGGCCCAGGTCGAGGAGGTCGGCGGCGACTCGACGGCGATGGGCCAGGACTTCGACGCCGCGAAGAGCGACGACTCGTTCTACCTGCCGCGGGACGCCTTCGACAATCCGGACTTCAAGCGGGTGGTTCAACTCTTCCTGTCGCCGGACGGTCATGCGGCGCGCTTCTTCATCACCCACGACGGTTACCCGGCGACTCCGGAGGGCATGGCGCGGGTCAACCTGATCAAGAAGGCGGCCACCGAAGCGCTGAAGGGCACCCCGCTGGCTACCGCCACCGTGTATGTGGCGGGCACCGCCGCGCTGTTCAATGACCTCCAGGGCAGCGCCGACTACGATCTGCTGATCGCCGGAATCACTTCCCTGGCAATCATTTTCATCATCATGTTGCTGATCACCCGCAGCTTCATCGCCGCTGTGGTGATCGTCGGGACGGTGCTGGCGTCGTTGGGAGCCTCGTTCGGGCTGTCGGTCCTGCTGTGGCAGTACATATTCGGCATCCACCTGCACTGGCTGGTGATGGTGATGTCGGTGATCATCCTGTTGGCGGTGGGCTGTGACTACAACCTGCTACTGGTGGCCCGGTTCAAGGAGGAGATGGGCGCCGGGCTGAAGACCGGGATCATCCGGACCATGGGCGGCACCGGCAAGGTCGTCACGGCCGCCGGCCTGGTGTTCGCCTTCACCATGGCCTCGATGCTGGTCAGCGATCTGCGGGTGGTGGGTCAGGTGGGCACCACGATCGGGCTGGGTCTGCTGTTCGACACCCTGGTGGTGCGCTCCTTCATGATGCCGTCGATGGCGGCGATGCTGGGACGGTGGTTCTGGTGGCCGCTGAACGTCCGGCAGCGCCCGGCGCGGATGCCGGCGGCGCCCGCCCGCGGAGAACGGAGCTTCGAGGACATGGTCGCCACGGCGTTCCCGGAGCTCTCCGGCAGACCGGCCGACGACCGCCCCACGGAGGTGCTGGCCACGGTGCGGCCCCCGGAGGAGGAGCCCGACCGCTGAGCGGGGCTCGACCCGCCGGCTCAGCGCCCCGCGACGTGGGCTAGATTTCAACAAGGTTCACTTGGAGAAAACGGTGCGGCGGTCCTGCGTCGGCGTTCGACGGTTTGGGGCACCGTTGTCGAAGGTCAAAGGGGAGCGGCCGAGATGCCCGAAGCTATTTCATCCACCCTGGCACGTGAGCATCTGCTGATCGACCGGGGTATCCGAGACTTTCTCGATCGCCTCGCCGACGGCACCGTCGACGCCGCGGGACTCAGCGCGGCGCTGGCGGTGCTGCGCCGGCACATCTACCTGGAAGAGCAGTTGTTGTTCCCACCGATCAGCGAGGGCGCCCAGCGGATGGCGGTGTTCGGGATGATCCGCGGACACGGTGAGATCTGGCGCGCCATGCACGCGCTGGAGGATCTGGTCGGGGTGGGCGCAGGCCATGCCACCCTGCGTGGCATCAGCCATCGGCTCCTCGAGCTGCTGGCCGCTCACCACCTGGTGGAGGAGCGGGTGATCTACGCGGCCGCCGACACCGGACTGGCCCCCGAACAGGCCGCCGAGCTCACCGAATTCCTTGACGGCGGCCAGATGCCCGAGGGGTGGATCTGCGCCAAGGCGGCAGCCTGAGGCCCCATCAGGCTTGTGCGGCGACGAGCGGTGTCAGCCCGGCACGATAGGCGGCCAGGCTGTGCCGCCAGCCGAGGTCGACGGCTCCACCACTGTCGACGGCGATCGCGGCGCCGACATGCACGAAGGGCTCCGGCGGCACCAGCGGGACGATGTCGAGGAAATTCACTACGCGGTAACAGCATTCGATGGCGGCGTCGAACGCGGCCTTGAAGTCGTCCAGGCCGACTCGCGGGCCGCCGAAGGTGGTCAGCCGCGGTTCGATGGTGTTGGGAGGCATCGCTCGGGCGACATCCGGTGCAGCCAGCACGGCCAGGGCCGCACCGAGGCTGTGCCCGGTGATCAGGATCTGGCTGCACCCACTGATCGTGGCAGCCACATTGGCGGCGATGGACTCGCGTACACAACCGTAGATCTCCTGAAAGCCGGTGTGCACCTGGCCGAATCCGGCAAGCGGGGTGTAGGGCGTCGGCGCGTAGTCGAAACCGGCGATCCAGTCCGCCACAGCGGCGCTTCCCCGGAAGGCGATGAACGCCGTCGCCGAGGACGTGTCATGGCCCATCAGGCCGAAGATGTCGGTGTCGCGGGCCATCACCGTGGCAGGATGCCGGTCGGGCAGCTCCGCAAGGTGCGCCCGGTCCGCGAGGATCAGCGCGGTCTGGCGCAGGCCCGCGGGCAGCGTGGGCTCGGCGCCGGCCATCACGGCGTAGGCCGCCGACACCAGCGGTAACGCCACGTCGCGAGCATTCGACGGGCTGAATGCCACAGTGGCCAGTGTAGGAGCCCCAGCCCTGCCGCCGCGGTCGGCGGCGGCAGGCCTTAGAATCTCGGCCAACGGCACTGAACCGGCAATCACCGGGGAGCCTTCGGAAGAACAGTCGATCTGCGACCGACTCAGTAGAACCGAACGGGACGGCCCGTCACAGCCTTTTTCGAGCGGTCGCGCCCCGCCCCGGGTGCGCGGCAAGCGGGGTGGTACCGCGGCGCTGGCGCAACCGTGCGGCGTCGTCCCCGGGCCGGGCCCTTGGGAGACAACACACCGTGACCGAACGCAGCTATCCGAAGCCGCCCGCCGGCGCCCCCGACTTCCCGGCGGCCGAGGCCGCCGTCCTGCAGTATTGGGCCGACGACGACACGTTCCGGGCCAGCATCGCCCGCCGTGAGGGCGCGCAGGAATACGTCTTCTACGACGGCCCGCCGTTCGCCAACGGCCTGCCGCACTACGGGCATCTGCTGACCGGCTACGTCAAGGACATCGTGCCGCGCTACCGCACCATGCGCGGCTACAAGGTGGAGCGCCGGTTCGGTTGGGACACCCATGGCCTGCCCGCCGAGCTCGAGGTCGAGCGTCAGCTCGGGATCACCGACAAGTCGCAGATCGACGCCATGGGCATCGCCGCGTTCAACCAGGCGTGCCGGGACTCGGTGCTGCGGTACACCGCCGAGTGGCAGGCCTACGTCACCCGGCAGGCCCGCTGGGTGGACTTCGACAACGACTACAAGACCCTCGACCTGCCGTTCATGGAGTCGGTGCTGTGGGCGTTCAAGCAGCTGTGGGACAAGGGCCTGGCCTATGAGGGCTATCGGGTGTTGCCCTACTGCTGGCGTGACGAGACGCCGCTGTCCAACCACGAACTGCGGATGGACGACGACGTCTACAAGAGCCGGCAGGATCCGGCGCTGACCGTCGGGTTCCGGATCGCCGGCCCCGGGCCGGCCGAGGACCTCGCCGGCGCCCACCTGTTGGTGTGGACCACCACGCCGTGGACCCTGCCGTCCAACCAGGCGGTCGCGGTCAACCCCGATGTGACCTATGTGCAGGTCGCGGCGGGGCAGCACCGGTACCTGCTGGCCGAGGCCCGGCTGGGCGCCTACGGGCGCGAGCTGGGCCTGGGCGAGGGCGAACAGCCGCAGGTGCTGGGCCGCTACCGCGGGTCCGAGCTGCTCGGCCTGCACTATGTGCCGCCGTTCCCGTATTTCATGGACTCCGACAACGCTTTCCGCGTGCTCGCCGCCGACTTCGTCTCCACCGAGGACGGGACGGGCATCGTGCACCTGGCGCCCGCGTACGGCGAGGACGACAAGAACACCACCGACCCGGCCGGGATCACTCCGGTCACTCCGGTGGACGCCAAGGGCCGCTTCGACGCCAGCGTGCCCGATTACGCCGGTCAGCATGTCTTCGACGCGAACAAGGCGATCATCGCCGACCTGAAGAACGGCACCGGGCCGGCCGCGGCCAACGGCGCCGTGCTGGTCCGCCATGAGACCTACGAGCACCCGTATCCGCACTGCTGGCGCTGCCGCAACCCGCTGATCTACAAGGCGGTGTCGTCGTGGTTCGTTCGCGTCACCGAGATCCGGGACCGCATGGTCGAACTCAACGAGCAGATCACCTGGTATCCCGAGCACATCAAGGACGGGATCTTCGGCAACTGGCTGCGCGGTGCTCGCGACTGGTCGATCTCCCGCAACCGCTATTGGGGAACCCCGATCCCGGTGTGGCGCTCCGACGACCCGGCCTATCCGCGGATCGACGTCTACGGAAGCCTCGATGAACTCGAACGTGATTTCGGGGTGCGGCCGGACAACCTGCACCGCCCCTACATCGACGAGCTGACCCGTCCCAACCCGGATGACCCGACCGGTCGTTCGACGATGCGGCGCATCCCCGACGTCCTGGATGTCTGGTTCGACTCCGGGTCGATGCCCTATGCCCAGGTGCACTATCCGTTCGAGAACGAGGACTGGTTCCAGACCCACTATCCCGGCGACTTCATCGTCGAGTACATCGGGCAGACCCGCGGCTGGTTCTACATGATGCATGTGCTGGCGACCGCGCTGTTCGACCGCCCGGCGTTCAAAACCTGTGTGGCACACGGCATCGTGCTCGGCAGCGACGGTCAGAAGATGAGCAAGTCGCTGCGCAACTACCCGGACGTGAGCGAAGTGTTCGACCGGGATGGCTCTGACGCCATGCGGTGGTTCCTGATGGCCTCGCCGATCCTGCGCGGTGGCAACCTGATCGTCACCGAGGCGGGCATCCGGGAGGGCGTACGCCAGGTGATGCTGCCGCTGACCAACGCCTACAGCTTCTTGACGCTGTATGCCCCGAAACCCGGTGTCTGGCGCACCGATTCGCAGCATGTGCTGGATCGCTACATTCTGGCCAAGCTGGCCTCGCTGCGCGACGACCTGACCGAGGCGCTGGACGTGTGCGACATCTCCGGTGCCTGCGAGCAGCTGCGGCAGTTCACCGAGGCGCTGACCAACTGGTATGTGCGGCGCTCCCGGCAGCGGTTCTGGGACGAGGACCGCGACGCGATCGACACATTGCACACGGTGCTGGAGATCACCGCGCGACTGGCCGCGCCGCTGCTCCCGCTGACCACCGAGGTGATCTGGCGCGGCCTCACCGGCCAGCGGTCGGTGCACCTGACCGACTGGCCGGAGGCCGCCGATCTGCCCGCGGACCCCGCCCTGGTCGCGGCCATGGACCAGGTTCGCGAGGTCTGTTCGGCGGCGTCGTCGGTGCGCAAGGCCCACCAACTGCGGGTCCGCCTGCCGCTGCCCAAACTCACCGTGGCGGTCGAGGAGCCCCAGCGGCTGGCGCCGTTCACCGATCTGATCGCCGACGAGCTCAACGTCAAGGCCGTCGAGCTGACCGACGACATCGCCGGCTACGGCCGATTCGACCTGGCGGTCAACGCCAAGGTCGCCGGGCCTCGCCTGGGCAAGGACGTGCAAGCCGCGATCAAGGCCGTCAAGGCCGGCGAGGGCGTCGTCAACCCCGATGGCACGCTCAGCGCCGGTCCGGTGGTGCTGCTCGACGGCGAATACACCGCCAAGCTGGTGGCCGCCGATCCCGAGTACACCGTTGCGCTGCCCGACGGCGCGGGCCTGGTGGTGCTCGACAGCGCCGTGACGCCGGAGCTGGAGGCCGAGGGCTGGGCCAAGGACCGGATCCGCGAGCTGCAGGAGCTGCGCAAGAACACCGGTCTGGACGTCTCCGACCGGATCGCCGTGGTGATCGCCGTGCCCGAGCAGCGGCTGGGCTGGGCGCAGACCCATGCGGACCTGATCGCCGGGGAAATCCTGGCCACCAGCTTCGAGTTCGGGACCCCGACCGATCCCGTGGAGATAGGAGACGGCGTGCAGGTGTCGATCGCCAAGGTCTGAGCGAAACCGTTTTCCGAACGCCTCCCTACCTGGGCCGAGTTTTTCGCGGCGAGATTCTTATAGCGGTACGCGGTGCCGGGGAGCCCACACCGCGTCGTGCCGAATGGCGGATCACTTCATCCGTGCTGTTTGGGGCTGTTGCGCCCTGGGACCTGTCAGTTTCCTGTATGCAAGCTTCGGGTATACCCCGGCGCCGGAGCGATCGCGACCATCTGTCGCATCGCTTCGGGGCCGTGGGTGCCTGATTAACCTCCAGTTCATACGAACGGCAGTGTTCAGCTGGTTCTGACCCACCCGAATTGCCAGTACTCGGCAGTCGTCGCGGCAGCGACTCGGGTGGGTCGGTTCTTAACATGGCAAGGGGGATTCATGGATTTCGGGGCGCTCCCGCCGGAAGTCAACTCCGCGAGAATGTATGCCGGCCCCGGCTCGGCGCCGTTGCTGGCCGCCGCGGCGAACTGGGCGGCGATGGCCACCGAGCTGAACTACACCGCGACCTCCTATGCCGCGGTGATCGCCGACCTCGCCGACTCGGCCTGGCAGGGGCCGTCCGCGGCCGCCATGGTCGCGGCGGCCGCCCCGTACGCGGCGTGGCTCAAAGCCACCGCGACCGGGGCCGAAGAGACGGCGATGAAGGCCACCGCGGCGGCGGCCGCCTACGAGGCCGCCTACGCCGCCACCGTGCCGCCGCCGGTGATCGCGGCCAACCGCGTGCTGCTGGCGTCGCTGGTCGCGACCAACTTCCTGGGACAGAACGCCCCGGCGATCGCGGCGACCGAGGCGCAGTACGGCGAGATGTGGGCTCAGGACGCCGCCGCGATGTACGCCTACGCCGGCTCGTCGGCGGCCGCCAGCCAGCTGGCCCCGTTCACCGCCCCCGCGGAGACCACGAATGGCACCGGCCAGATCAGCCAGCCCGCGGCGGCGACCGCTGCCGCCGGTCAGTCGACGCTGTCGGACCTGCTCAGCCAGATTCCCGAAGCCCTGCAGAACATGACCCTGAACCCGTTGTTGCTGCCCACCCAGCTCTTCGAGGACTACCAGGCGGTGGTGAAGACCCTGTCCACGGCGCTGAGCACCTTCAACGGTCCCTACGCCACCGGAATGATCAATGCGGCCCGCGGCATCTACCAGATGTCGATCAGCATCCCGGCGGTGGCGAACTCGCTCAACAACCTGACGTCCACGCTCAGCCCCAAGCCGATCATCGGTGCCTTGGCGCCGTTGATGTCCAGCACCATGCTCAGCGGCTCGCACGCCGTCCCGGTGTCGGGGGCGATGGGCCGGGCGGGACTGATCAGGTCGATGTCGGTTCCGGCCAGCTGGGCGAGCGCGGTCCCGGCCGCCAAGACCGCTGCGGTGGCCCTGCAGGCCGGCGTGCTCGAGGCCGCGCCCGCCCTGGCCGCCAACGGGGAGAGCCTGCTGGCCAGCCAGATGGCGCTGTCGAGCCTCGCCGGTCGCGCGATCGGCACCCCGGTGCGTCAGGCCGCCGGAGCCGCCTCCACCCGCGCGATCAGCGCCATCAGCCACGTCACCAACGCCCAGACGGGGCCGGATATCGCCACCACCGCCACCGTCATCGTCATCCCGCCGATCGCGAAATAGCGAAAGTAGGTCGCGTTCATGGTGTTTTACAGTTTTGCCGCGCAACCCCCCGAGGTGATCTCGGGCCAGTTGTACTCCGGTCCCGGTGCTGACCCGCTGTTCGCCGCCGCGACGGCCTGGTCGGGACTGGCCGCCGAGCTGCATGCCGCCGCATCGTCCTACCAGGCAGCGCTGTCGGGCCTCAGTGGGGGTTGGCAGGGGCCCTCGGCGGCGGCCATGGCGGCCGCCGCGGCTCCCTATGTGACGTGGTTGTCCACCACGGCGGCGCAGGCCCAGGAGACCGCGGCCAAGGCGACGGCCGCGGCCAGCGCCTACGAATCGGCGTTTGCCGGGATCGTGCCGCCGCCGGCGATCGCGGCCAACCGCAGCCAGCTGGCCGCGCTGGTGGCCACCAACATTCTGGGCCAGAACAGCACCGCGATCGCCGCCGTGGAGGCCGAATACGGCCGGATGTGGTCGCAGGACATCTCCGCGATGCTCGGCTACGCCGGCGCCTCGGCGGCCGCCACCGACCTCACGTCGTTCACCGAGCCGCCGCAGACCACCAACGCCACCGCGGGCAGTTCCGAGGCGACCGCCCCGGTGACACCGCACGACATCCTGCAGGGCGTCCTCAAAGAGATCAACGACATGACCGCGGGCTACAACAAGGGCTGGCAGGACTTCATCGACACCGCGACCGGAGGCCCCGAGGCGCGGTCCTACCTGGAATCACATATGGCGTTGATCTCGGGTACCAGCAGTCAGACCGCCTGGGTCAACACGGTGCACGCCTCCACCAACATGAGCATCACGCAGTTCCGGGCGGGCTACAAAGCGGTGCTGCCCGCGGTTCCCAAAGCCGCACTGCACGGCGGCCTGACCAGCACCGGCGTGACCGCGGGCGCGGGGCTGACCAGCGCCGCCGGTGCCAGCACGGCCAGCGCGATGCGGGTCGGCGCGCTGTCGGTGCCGCCGAACTGGGCCAGCGCGACCTCGGCCATTCAGCTGGCGTCCACGTCGCTTCCCGAGACGGCGCTGGGTGCGGCACCCGCCGCGGGCGCTGTGCCGGGCATGTTGGCACCGGCGGCCCTGGGCAGCGCCGCCGGCGGCGCGCTGGGCGCTCCCGCGGCGCGCACCCGGACGGTGGCGCCGGTGGCCCGCGTGGTGTCGACCAACATCGACGACCGCAACGCGCCGGTACCGCTGGACCAGGTGATCGCCCAGTTGCAGCAGACGCCGGATGTCGTGCAGCATTGGAACGTTGATCAGGCCGGCTTGGACGAGTTGGTGGCCAAGCTGTCCCTGAAGCCGGGCATTCACGCGGTGCACGTCCTGGATGACAGCGACAGTGCTCTGGCGGGCCCGAACTCCGCGCTCGGCTGACGCCGCGTAGATGCGCGAAACCCTTCGGTCGCTCCAGGAGATTCCCGATGAAGTTGTTGATCGTCCCGCTCGTCGCCACCGCCGCGGTGGTGCTGGCCGCGCCCGGGCACGCCTATCCCGGTACCGCAGAGCCTGACGAGGTCGACAGCGCGGAGTTCATCACGTCGCTGAACCAGGTCGGGATCACCTTCGCCGACCCGGCTCAGGCCGTGGAAGCGGCCCGTGCGTTGTGCGGGCTGGCGGCCAACGGTGAGTCGGGCCTTGAACTGCTGACCGACATCACCGACGCCAACCCCGAGCTGACCATCCCCGACGCCGCGCGGTTCGCTGCGATCTCGGCAAAGACCTATTGCCCGCACCAGCTCAAGTCGAAGTGACCGAGTCTGCGGGTTTGACGGCCAGCCAGCGTTGTTGACCGGCCGCGGTAGACACCTCTATTTTTCGGAAACCCGTGCGGTGCAAACGTTCTGCCATTGTTTCCGGTGGCACGGGGTTGTAGGTGTCACCCCAGTGCATGAGCCGGAACAGTGGCGAGTGCACGCCATCGCTTCCGGCAAACACCCCGGTCGGCCGCAGCACGCGGAAAGCTTCCGCGAACAGCCGGTCCTGCAACTGCGCCGTCGGCACATGGTGCAGCATCGTGAAGCACACCACTGAACTGAACTGCTCGGAGGACAGGCCCGTGTCGGTGCCGTCGCCGTTGACGATGTGGGCGCGCGAGCCGTACTTCGCCTGCAGGCGTTTCGCCATCGTGGGATCGATCTCGATCGCAGTCAGCTTAGGTGTCAACTCGACCAGACAGCGCATGTTGGCTCCGTATCCCGGTCCGATCTCCAGGGTGTTGTCGCCCAGATCGGCGTGTTCCAGCGCCCATGGCAGCAGCCGCCGCTCGACGCTGCGTGCCCACAACTGCGAACTGCAACAGATTCGGTGAGCCATATTCATCGCCACCGTCTCGACGTTAGTCGGGCATCGCCGGCGGCGGGCGCCCCCATAGGCTTGCGGTCATGGACGCCCGTTGGGTCCTGCACCTGGATATGGACGCGTTTTTCGCCTCCGTCGAGCAACTGACCCGCCCGACGCTGCGGGGTCGGCCGGTATTGGTCGGCGGGCTCGGGGGACGCGGCGTGGTGGCCGGGGCCAGCTACGAGGCGCGAGTCTTCGGCGCCCGCTCGGCGATGCCGATGCACCAGGCCCGCCGACTGGTGGGGGCACCGGCGGTGGTGCTGCCGCCGCGGGGCGCCGTCTACGGCATGGCCAGCCGCCGGGTCTTCGAGACCGTGCGTGCCCAGATCCCGGTCGTCGAGCAGCTGTCCTTCGACGAGGCGTTCGGCGAACCGGCTGAGCTGGCCGGGGCCGACGAGGCCGAGGTCGTCCGGTTCTGCGAAAGACTGCGGCGCCGCGTGCTCGAGGAGACTGGCTTGGTGGCCTCGGTCGGGGCGGGATCGGGCAAGCAGATCGCCAAGATCGCCTCCGACCTGGCCAAGCCCGACGGGATACGGGTGGTCGGCCGAACCGAGGAACGCCTGCTGCTCGACGGGCTCCCGGTGCGGCGGCTGTGGGGGATCGGTCCGGTCGCCGAGGAGCGGCTGCACCGGCTGGGCATCGACACGATCGGTCAGCTTGCCGCGCTCAGCGACACCGAGGCGGCCGACATTCTGGGTGCCACCGTCGGTCCGGCGCTGCACCGGCTGGCCCGCGGTATCGACGACCGCCGGGTCGCCGAACGCGCTGAGGCCAAACAGATCAGCGCCGAATCCACCTTCGCCGTCGACCTGACGACCCTGGACCAGCTGCGGGCCGCCATCGGGCCGATCGGCGAACACGCGCACCGCCGACTGCTGCGCGACGGCCGCGGCGCGCGGACCGTGACGGTCAAGCTCAAGAAGGCTGACATGAGTGTGTCGACCCGTTCGGCCACCCTGCCGTTCGCCACCACCGACGCGGGTGCGCTCATGGCCGCCGCTGCCCGGTTGCTGCTCGATCCGCGCGAGATCGGCCCCATCCGACTGCTCGGCGTCGGATTCTCCGGCCTGACCGACGTCCGCCAGGAGTCACTCTTCCCGGACCTGGAGTTTCCGGATGGGGCGGCGATCCCGGACACCACCGCGCTGGAGACGCCGTCTGCGGCCGGTAGGGCTTCCTGGCGCGTCGGCGACGACGTCCGGCACCGCGAGCTGGGGCACGGCTGGGTGCAGGGCGCCGGCCACGGGGTGGTCACCGTCCGATTCGAAACGCGCAGTTCAGGTCCGGGACCGGTGCGGACGTTCCCCGACGACGAGCCCGCCATCGGCCGTGCCGACCCGGTCGACAGCCTGGACTGGGGCGACTACGTCCACGAGCAGGCCGCCGGCGACGAGTCGCCGATCAGCCCCACCGGTCGATGATCTCGGCGACCGGCCGGCCGGCGGCCAGGGCCGCCATCAGCAGAATCCGCGCCTGCGGGGGCCGCAACCGCGGCACCACCACCGCGCCGGCCTCCACCAGGGCCCGCCCCGGTCCGTAGTCGGCGCTCACCCGTCCTTCGGGGACACGGCTGGACACCGCGACCACCAGGCCGGCCCGGCAGTGCCGGCCCACCGCGTCGATCACCGCCGCCGGCGCGTTGCCCGAGCCGAGTCCGGCCAGCACCACCCCGCGTGCCCCGGCCGCCGCACAGGCATCCAGGGCCACCGAGTCCGCGCCGGCGTACAGGGCGACGACGTCCACCCGTGGCGCGGTGGCCGGGACGGCCAGGTCGGGGCGGGTCTTGCGGCCGGTCAAGGTGGCTCGGCCGTCGGAGACGGTGCCCAGCAGCGGGCCGGTGAACCCGGTCAGGCCGGTCAGGGTGGTCTTCTGCAGGCCCAGCGGTGCCAGCACCCGGCCGGCGAAGCACACCAGCACCCCCATACCCCGGGCCGCGGGGGCCGCCGCCAGCGCCAACGCGTCGCGCAGATTGCCCGGCCCGTCGGCGTCGGGGGCGTCCGCGCCGCGCTGGGCGCCGGTCAGCACCACCGGTACGTCGCCGCTGTAGCCGAGCTCCAGCCACAGCGCGCCCTCTTCGCAGGTGTCGGTGCCGTGCGTGACGACCACGCCGTCGGCGCCGGCGTCCACCGCGGCGCCGATCGCGGCCAGGACCGCAGACCAGTCGGCCGGACCGAGCTCGGAGCTGTCGCGCGCCATCAGGTCCACCACGGTGACGTCGGCGTCACCGGCGCCGGCGAGCAGCTCCGCACCGTTGCGGCCGGGCCGCAACGCGCCGTCGCTGTCGGTGCTGCAGGAGATGGTGCCGCCGGTGGTGATGACGGTAAGGCGTGGTGTCAGCATGCCGCGATCATGCCGCACGCGGGTTAAGGGATGATGGGGGTCGTGACTGAGGAGACAACCGACTCGACCGAGACGGAGGTGCAGCAGCCGGCGGAACCCGCCGCGCCGCGCCGCCGGCTGGGACTGCTGCTGTCGGTGGCTGCGGTGGTGCTGACGGCCGACGTCGTCACCAAGGTGCTGGCGGTGAAGATGCTCACGCCGGGCCAGCCCGTGTCGATCATCGGCGACACCGTGACGTGGACTCTGGTCCGCAATTCCGGCGCCGCGTTCTCGATGGCCACCAGCTACACCTGGGTGCTGACGCTGATCGCCAGCTCAGTGGTGCTCGGCATCATCTGGATGTCGCGCCGCCTGGTCTCGCCGTGGTGGGCGATCGGGCTCGGGATGATCCTCGGCGGCGCGCTGGGCAACCTGGTGGACCGGTTCTTCCGGGCGCCGGGGCACCTGCAGGGACACGTGGTGGATTTCCTGTCGATCGGCTGGTGGCCGGTGTTCAACGTTGCCGACCCCGCGGTGGTGGGCGGTGCGATTCTGCTGGTGGCGCTGTCGGTGTTCGGCTTCGACTTCGACGCGGTGGGCCGCCGCCGCGCCGACGGCGGCGAGCAGGCCTGAGGCGGCTGTGACGGAACGATCGATGCCGGTCCCGGAGGGTCTGGCCGGGATGCGCGTGGACGCCGGGCTGGCCCGCCTGCTGGGCCTGTCGCGGAACGTGGTGGCCACCCTGGCCGAGAACGGCGATGTGGAGCTCGACGGCGCGGCCGCGGGCAAGTCGGATCGGCTGGTCGCCGGTGCCTGGTTGCAGGTCCGGCTGCCCGAGGCGCCCCCGCCGCTGCAGAACACCCCGGCCGAGGTCGAGGGTATGACGATCTTGTACTCCGACGCCGATATCGTCGCCGTCGACAAACCCGCCGGGGTCGCCGCGCACGCGTCGGTGGGCTGGACCGGGCCCACGGTGCTGGGCGGACTGGCCGCCGCGGGCTACCGGATCACCACCTCCGGGGTGCCGGAACGGCAGGGGATCGTGCACCGTCTGGATGTCGGAACCTCCGGGGTGATGGTGGTGGCGATCTCCGAACGGGCCTACACCGCCCTCAAACGGGCGTTCAAGGCGCGCACGGTCGACAAGCGCTATCACGCGCTGGTGCAGGGCCACCCGGACCCCTCCAGCGGCACCATCGACGCCCCGATCGGCCGCCATCACGGGCCGGACTGGAAATTCGCCGTCACCGCCGACGGCCGGCACAGCATCACCCACTACGACACGGTGGAGGCCTTCGTCGCCGCCAGCCTGCTCGACGTGCATCTGGAAACCGGCCGCACCCATCAGATCCGGGTGCACTTCTCGGCGTTACGGCATCCGTGTTGCGGTGACCTGACCTACGGGGCCGACCCGACGCTGGCGCGCAAACTGGGCCTGGAACGGCAGTGGCTGCACGCCCGATCGCTGTCCTTCGCGCATCCCGGCGACGGCCGGAACATCGAGATCACCAGCGAATACCCGGCCGACCTGCAGCACGCCCTGGACGTGCTGCGGCGCTGACGGCTGCGCCTGCGAGCCCGCCTCGCCGGTTGCCGGCTACCCCTGCGCCTCGCCCTCGGCCGGCTTGGCCTTCGGCGGCCGGATCTTGAAGGAGATGCGCAGCTTGGTGCGGTAGACGATCCCGCCCTTGTCGTCGAGGGTGAGGTCCTGCTCGACGACCTGGGCGACCCGGATGTCGTCGATGGTCTGCTTGGCACGGTGCACCGCTTCGGCCGCGGCGTTCTCCCAAGATGAGGGGCTGGTCCCGATGATGTCGATCACCCGGTACACGCTCATGTATGACTCTCCTCCGCTTCAGGGCGAACCTCAACGTAGTGCACACCGGCGGCCGCTGTCCCGGGAAACGACGGTGCGAGAGACACGGCTCACGACACGCCCGGACTGCGTCAGCACTCGGCCATAGACTGGCGGTCCTATGGACAGTTCATCGTCGCGGTCCTTCGTGCACCTGCATAACCACACCGAGTACTCGATGCTCGACGGCGCGGCGAAGATCGCCCCGATGCTGGCCGAGGCGCAGCGCCTCGAGATGCCCGCGATCGGGATGACCGACCACGGAAACATGTTCGGCGCCAGCGAGTTCTACAACGCGGCGACCAAGGCCGGGATCAAGCCGATCATCGGGGTGGAGGCCTATATCGCCCCGGGGTCGCGGTTCGACACCCGCCGGGTGCACTGGGGCGATCCCGGCCAGAAGAGCGACGACGTCTCCGGCGGCGGCGCCTACACGCACCTGACCATGGTCGCCGAGAACGCCACCGGTCTGCGCAACCTGTTCCGGCTCACCTCGCTGGCCTCCTTCGAGGGCCAGCTCGGCAAGTGGGCGCGGATGGACGCCGAGATCATCGCCGAGCACGCCGAGGGCATCATCGCCACCACCGGCTGCCCGTCCGGGGAGGTGCAGACCCGGCTGCGGCTGGGTCAGGACCGCGAAGCGCTGGAGGCGGCGGCCCGATGGCGCGAGATCTTCGGCGCGCAGAACTACTTCCTGGAGGTGATGGACCACGGCCTGTCCATCGAGCGCCGGGTTCGTGAGGGTCTGCTGGAGGTCGGCCGCAAACTCGGCATTCCGACGCTGGCCACCAACGACTGCCACTACGTCACCCGCGAGGCCGCCGGCAACCACGAAGCCCTGCTGTGCGTCCAGACCGGAAAGACCCTGTCGGATCCCACCCGGTTCAAGTTCGACGGCGACGGCTACTACCTGAAGTCGGCTGCCGAGATGCGCGCGTTGTGGGACCACGAGCTGCCCGAGGCCTGTGACTCCACCCTGCTGATCGCCGAGCGCGTGCAGTCCTACGCCGACGTCTGGGCCCCGCGCGACCGGATGCCGGTGTTCCCGGTTCCCGAGGGCCACGACCAGGGGTCCTGGCTGCGGCATGAGGTGCAGGCCGGTCTGCAGCGCCGCTTCCCGGCCGGCGTACCGCAGGAGTACACCGATCGGGCGTCCTACGAGATCGACGTCATCTGCGGCAAGGGCTTTCCGTCGTACTTCCTGATCGTGGCGGACCTGATCAACTACGCGCGCTCGATCAACATCCGGGTGGGCCCGGGCCGCGGATCGGCGGCCGGGTCACTGGTGGCCTACGCGCTGGGCATCACCAACATCGACCCGATTCCGCATGGGCTGCTCTTCGAACGGTTCCTCAACCCGGAACGGCCGTCGGCCCCCGATATCGACATCGACTTCGACGACCGTCGGCGCGGCGAGATGGTGCGCTATGCCGCCGAACGGTGGGGCAGTGACCGGGTGGCCCAGGTGATCACCTTCGGAACCATTAAAACCAAAGCCGCCCTGAAGGACTCGGCGCGCGTGCATTACGGCCAGCCGGGTTATGCGATCGCCGACCGGATCACCAAGGCGCTGCCTCCGCCGATCATGGCCAAGGACATTCCGCTGTCGGGCATCACCGACCCGAACCACGAGCGGTACAAGGAGGCCGCCGAGGTTCGCGGGCTGATCGACACCGACCCCGACGTGCGCACCATCTATGAGACGGCGCGGGGCCTGGAGGGCCTGGTCCGCAACGCCGGGGTGCACGCCTGCGCGGTGATCATGAGCTCCGAGCCGCTGATCGAGGCCATCCCGTTGTGGAAGCGGCCGCAGGACGGCGCCATCATCACCGGTTGGGACTACCCGTCGTGTGAAGAAATCGGCCTGCTGAAGATGGACTTCCTGGGCCTGCGCAACCTGACGATCATCGGCGACTGCCTGGAGAACATCAAGGCCAACCGGGGTATCGACCTGGACCTGGACACCTTGCCGTTCGACGATCCGGCCACCTACGAGCTGCTGGGCCGCGGCGACACCCTGGGGGTGTTCCAGCTCGACGGCGGCCCGATGCGTGACCTGTTGCGCCGTATGCAGCCCACCGAGTTCAACGACATCGTCGCGGTGCTGGCGCTGTACCGGCCCGGACCGATGGGCATGAACGCCCACAACGACTACGCCGACCGCAAGAACAACCGCCAGGCCATCAAGCCCATTCACCCCGAGCTCGAGGAACCGCTGCGCGACATCCTCTCGGAGACCTACGGTCTGATCGTCTACCAAGAGCAGATCATGTTCATCGCCCAGAAGGTGGCCTCCTACACCATGGGCAAAGCCGATGCGCTGCGTAAAGCCATGGGCAAGAAGAAGCTTGAAGTGCTCGAAGCCGAATACAAGGGCTTCTACGAGGGTATGACGGCCAACGGGTTCTCCGAGCGCGCGGTCAAGGCGCTGTGGGACACCATCCTGCCGTTCGCCGGATATGCGTTCAACAAGTCGCACGCCGCCGGTTACGGCCTGGTGTCGTACTGGACGGCGTATCTCAAGGCCAACTACCCGGCCGAATACATGGCCGGGCTGCTGACCTCGGTCGGTGACGACAAGGACAAGGCGGCGGTCTATCTGGCCGACTGCCGACGGCTGGGAATCACCGTGCTGCCGCCGGACGTCAACGAGTCCGAGCTGAACTTCGCCTCGGTGGGCCGTGACATCCGCTACGGGCTGGGCGCGGTGCGCAACGTCGGCGCCAACGTCGTCAGCTCCCTGATCGCGACCCGGACGCACAAGGGCCGCTTCACCGATTTCTCGGATTACCTGAACAAGATCGATATCGCGGCGTGCAACAAGAAGGTCACCGAGTCCTTGATCAAGGCCGGGGCGTTCGACTCGCTGGGGCACCCCCGCAAGGGTCTGTTCCTGGTCCACACCGACGCAGTGGACTCGGTGCTGGGCACCAAAAAGGCTGAGGCGGTGGGGCAGTTCGACCTGTTCGGCGGGGGAGACGGCGAAAACACCGGCGCCGACGCCGTTTTCGGCATCAAGGTTCCTGACGAGGAGTGGCCGGACAAGCACAAGCTGGCGCTGGAACGGGAGATGCTCGGACTCTACGTCTCCGGTCACCCGCTCAACGGCATCGCGCACCTGCTGGCCGCCCAGGTCGACACCCAGATCCCGGCCATCCTGGAGGGGGACGTCGCCGCCGATACCCAGGTGCGGGTCGGCGGCATCCTGGCGTCGGTGAACCGCCGGGTCAACAAGAACGGACTGCCCTGGGCCTCAGCGCAATTGGAGGACCTTACCGGCGGCATCGAGGTGATGTTCTTTCCGCAGACCTACTCCGCCTACGGGGCCGAGGTGGCCGACGACGCGGTGGTGCTGGTCAGCGGCAAGGTGAACATCCGCGACGACCGGATCTCGCTGATCGCCAATGAACTGGTGGTGCCCGACTTCTCCGGCAACGCCGCCGACCGGCCGTTGGCGGTCAGCCTTCCGACCCGGCAGTGCACCCTGGACAAAGTCAGCGCGCTCAAGCAGGTGCTGACCCGGCATCCCGGCACGGCGCAGGTGCAGCTGCGGCTGATCAGCGGCGAGCGCATCACCGTACTGGAGTTGGATCCGTCGCTGCGGGTGACGCCGTCCTCGGCGCTGATGGGTGATCTCAAGGCGCTGCTGGGTCCCGGTTGCCTGGGCGGCTGACCGGCGCGGCGCGCCGGCGGTAGCGGGGCGCGCAGCCCTGCGCGACGGGGACTGCTGCCGACGGCCACCGGCGCGGGTTCGGCATGTGACGGCCGGGAAAGCCCCCGGTCGTGAGGAAATCTCATGCTTTACCCAAGAGTTGAATTAGCATAGGATGTCAATGCTGTAACACAGTCGTAACGTACAACGCCTGTCATGCCGCGGGCCGGCATGAGCGCATACGGAGGTCCTCATGGTTGGTTCGGGTCGTCTTCTCAATCTGCTCGGGATAGGCGCTGCGGCAGTGTTCGCCGCCCTGACCCTTCCGACGGCGACCGCTACGGCGGCGGGCGACCCGTTCCTCGACGGAGGGACCTATGAGACGTGCAATGAGGCCGTCTGCATGGTGATGGGCGACCTGCGCGACGGCGACTGGACCTACCAGGGCGTGCGCCCGTTCATCACCGACTGGAAGGGCGACCAGCCCTACACCATCTCCTACACCGACGGCGAGAACGCGATCGACGTGGGGACCTACACCATCAAGATCGAGGACTTCTGGAACGTCTTCTACTCCACCTCGGCCTATCAGTTCGGCGACTTCGTCGCCAACCCGGACCTGCCCGAGGGCTTCGACCTGGGTGTCCTGGGCGATTTCGGCTACCTGTCGGGAAGCTCGATCTACCAGATCAACATCGGCGACTTCACCAACCTGACCATCAACGGCGTGGGTCCGCACGACCTGAACTACTGGGTGATGTCCGCCGGCGACTTCGGCTACACCGTGGTGACCGACCCCATCAACTTCGCCTCGGCGGCCTACCTGTCGATCGGTGACGACGACCTGTTCCTGTGGAACAGTCTCTTCCACCCGTGGGTGCCCGAGGTGCCGGACTATCTGATCCCGGCGGATCCGTTCACCGACCTCGATTTCGACCCGGGCGATTACCTCGGCTCGTCGGTGGCGACGTTCTAAAGCGCCCTGCTCAGAACTTGTAGCGCAGCACCCGTGCCCGGCCGGCGGCGGACTTGAACCGCCCGGCCAGCCGGGTCAGGGTGCGGGCGGGCTCGGGAAACGAATCCACCTCGGCTGCATGCGCCAAGCAGGCCTGCTCGACCAGGCGCAGCCGCGGCTCCCACCGCTGGGGAGTCCGGGGGTCGGTGAAGCCGGGATTGGCCCACACCTGGCGCAGCAGAGCGAACATTCCGCGCGGTGCCAGCCGCATGCCCAACCAGCTGAGTGCCCCGACCCGGCCGTAGTCGTTGAACGCCAGCTCGCCGCTTCCGAAGTGATCGATCACCTGGCCGATCAGCGCGACGACCTGCGCCTCGGTGAGGAATGCGAACAATCCGTCGGCGATCACCATGGTGGGCCGTCCGACCGGGATGCCCGCCGCCCAGTCCGCGGCGGTCAGATCGGCGGCCACCACGTGCTCGCCCGGCTGAGCCGGCAGGATCTCGTTGCGCAGCGCGATGACGCGCGGCAGGTCGATGCTGTACCAGTCCACGCCGGCCGGCGGCTGCACCCGGGCCATCGGTTCGTTGAGCCCGGCGCCCAGGTCGACCACGACCGCGTCGGGGTGGGCAGCGGTGTACCGACGGACCCGCTCGTCGAGCATCTTGGCCCGCAGCGCCGTCTGGCGCACCACGCTGGGCGGGATCCGCAACGCGGCGAAGTCGTAGTCGATCTGCCCGACAACCCGCTCGGAGAACTCGTCACCCAGGATCGGGGCGGCGGCCCGGCAGTCGACTGCGCGCGCAGAGGCGGTCAGGAACGCTGTCTGCTCGACCGGGCTGAACTCGGAGACGGTTATCGGCATGGGCCCACCGTAAGCGATACCCGCCGCCGGGATGGGTAAGAGCAATGTCGCGCCCGGGCCCCGCGGCGGCGCTAACTTCGACGGCATGGACACGTTGCAGGCCGCCACGCTGGTGGTGTCGGCCGACGGCGCGCTCGGCTCGATCACGCTGAACCGCCCGGACCAGCTCAACCCGCTGAGCCCGGTGACCCTGCAGGAGTTGGTGGCGGCCGCCCACTGGTTCGACGCCCGGCCGGCGGTGAAGGTGGTGATCGTTGCCGGCGCCGGCCGGGCGTTCTGCGCCGGTGCCGACCTGGCCGCCTTCGTCGCCGCCGCCCAAGACGGCGCTGCCCTGCGGGAGGCCGCCGACGCCGGCCGGCGGATGGCCGACGCCGTCGAAGCGATGCGGGCGGTGACGGTGGCCCGGCTGCACGGACACTGCGTGGGCGGTGGGGTGGTGCTGGCGGCGTGCTGCGACCTGCGGGTGGCGGCCGAGGGCACGCGCTTCTCGATCCCGGAGGTGGACCTGGGCATTCCGCTGGCCTGGGGCGGAATTCCGCGGTTGGTCCGCGAGATCGGTCCCGCGCTCACCAAGGAACTGGTGATGACGTGCCGGCCGCTGGATGCCGCCGAGGCCAAAGAGATCGGATTCCTCAATCGCGTCGTGCCCCAGGCCGACCTGGACGCCGCGGTACACGCGTTGGCCGCTCAGTTGACCGGCAAGTCCGCCCTCACCCTCGGTGGCACCAAAAGGCAGGTCAACGCCGTGACGGAGGGGATGGTGGGGACCATGCGCACCTGGAACGACGCCGATGCGCTGGTCACCGCCCTGCAGGACCCCGAGTCGCGGGCTGCCGCCGCGTCCTATCTGGAACGGACCACCCACCGTGACGGTGCCGGGAACCCATGACCCGGCGCCCGAGCGGGCTCACTGCTGGGTGAGCGCCAGCATCAGCCAGGCCGCGGTGCACACGCCCGCGCCGGTCAGCACGGCGGCGGCGGCGCTGGAGGTCACCGCGCCCACGATCACCAGGGCTAGGAAACCGAGAGCCAGCGCGACCAGTTTGTAGGTCGGCCACGGCACGCCGGCGATGGCCACCTGGTCCCTGGAATGCCCGCTTGCCATACCGTTAACGGTATCTGACAACCAAATGTTCGGCCAGCCGAACTCCGCAGCGCGGCGTTAGGGTGGATCGCATGCCGTTGAGCGGAGAATATGCACCCAGCCCGTTGGATTGGTCGCGCGCGAACGCCGAGAAATACATGGCGTCCGGTGGAACCGAGGGCACCGAGATGAAGGGCAAGCCGGTGGTGTTGCTGACCACGGTCGGCGCCAAGTCCGGCAAGCTGCGCAAGATCCCGCTGATGCGGGTGGAGCACGAAGGTCAGTACGCCATCGTCGCCTCGCTGGGCGGCGCGCCGAAGAACCCGGTCTGGTACTACAACGTCGCCGCGAATCCGCGGGTCGAGCTGCAGGACGGGCCGGTCACCGGAGACTACGAAGCCCGCGAGGTCTTCGGCGAGGAAAAGGCGCGGTGGTGGGAGCGGGCCGTCGAGGCATTTCCCTACTACGCCGAGTATCAGGAGAAGACCGACCGGCAGATCCCGGTTTTCGTGCTGACCCCAGTGGGCTGAACCCGCTGCTGGGTGACACCATATTGCGGTGTCCGCCGAACTACGCCGCAGCCGAGCCAGCTCCCGTCCCGGTCCGTTGACCGCGGCCGACATCGACGCCGCGGCCGAGCGGATCGCCGGCGTGGTCGCAGCCACCCCGCTGCAGCGCAATGACCGGCTCTCCGCACTGACCGGCGCGCACGTGTACCTCAAGCGCGAGGACCTGCAGTCGGTGCGCTCCTACAAGCTGCGCGGTGCCTACAACCTGCTGGTCCAGCTCAGTGACGACGAGCTGGCCGCCGGGGTGGTGTGCTCGTCGGCCGGCAATCACGCCCAGGGATTCGCCTACGCCTGCCGGTCGCTGGGCGTGCACGGCCGGGTGTACGTGCCGGCCAAGACCCCCAAGCAGAAGCGTGACCGCATCCGCTACCACGGCGGCGACTTCATCGAGTTGATCGTCGGCGGCGCCACCTACGATCTGGCCGCCGAGGCGGCCCTGGCCGATGTGGCGCGTACCGGGGCCACCCTGGTTCCGCCCTACGACGATCTGCGGACCATGGCCGGCCAGGGCACCATCGCGGTGGAGATCCTCGACCAGCTCGGGACCGAGCCGGATCTGGTGGTGGTGCCGGTGGGCGGCGGTGGATGCATCTCAGGCATCACCACCTATCTGGCGGAGCGGACCGCCACCAGTGCCGTGCTGGGCGTGGAACCGGCCGGTGCCGCCTCGATGATGGCGGCGCTGGCCGCGGGGGAGCTGGTGAGTCTGGATCACGTCGACCAGTTCGTCGACGGTGCGGCCGTCCGGCGGGCCGGGGCGTTGCCCTTCTCGGTGCTGTCCGGAGCCGGCGACATGGTGTCGGTGACCGCCGTCGACGAAGGCGCGGTCTGCACCGCGATGCTCGACCTGTACCAGAACGAGGGGATCATCGCCGAGCCCGCGGGCGCCCTGTCGGTGGCCGGCCTGCTGGAGGCTGAGGTCACGCCCGGCTCGACGGTGGTGTGCCTGATCTCCGGCGGCAACAACGACGTTTCGCGGTACGGCGAGATCCTGGAACGCTCCCTGGTGCACCTGGGCCTCAAGCACTACTTTCTGGTCGACTTCCCGCAGGAACCGGGCGCTTTGCGGCGGTTCCTCGATCAGATCCTCGGGCCCGGCGACGACATCACGCTGTTCGAGTACGTCAAACGCAACAACCGCGAGACCGGTGAGGCTCTGGTCGGGGTGCAGTTGGGGTCGTCGGCCGATCTCGACGGGCTGCTGGAGCGCATGCGCACCTCGGAGATCCACGTCGAGCCGCTCGAGCCCGGCTCACCGGCCTACCGCTACCTGCTCTAAAAGCTCACCGGCTCTTACGCAGGACGGTCAACGAGCGTCCCGGCACCGTCAGGGCCGTGCCGGCGTCGACCACCAGCTCGGTGCTGCCGGCCGGATGGGCGGTGTCGATCACCGCGGCCCACACCTGCGCGTAGTCGGCGTTGGGCGTGACGAACTCCACGGGCTCCTCGGCGGCGTTGAAGCACAGCAGAAACGAGTCGTCGACGATGCGCGCACCGCGCGCGTCCGGCTCCGGCAGGGCCTCGCCGTTGAGGAAAACCATGACGCACCTGCCGAACTCGCTACCCCAGTCCTGCTGGGTCATCTCATGGCCGGCCGGTGTGAGCCAGGCGATGTCGCGGACCTCGTCGCCGCCGCGGATCGGTCTGCCCTCGAAGAACCGGCGCCTGCGGAAAACCGGGTGCGCGGTGCGCAACGCCGTCATGGCGCGGGTGAACGCCACCTGATCGGCGTTACGCTCAAGCAGGGACCAATCCATCCAGGACAATTCGGAGTCCTGACAGTAGACGTTGTTGTTGCCGCCTTGGGAGCGTCCCATCTCGTCACCGTGCGCGATCATCGGAGTGCCCTGGCTGATCAGCAGGGTCGCCATGATGTTGCGGGCCTGGTGTGCCCGCAGCGCCAGGATGGCCGGGTCGTCGGTCGGGCCTTCGACACCGCAGTTCCACGACCGATTGTGACTCTCGCCGTCGCGGTTGTCCTCGCCGTTGGCTTCGTTGTGTTTCTCGTTGTAGGACACCAGGTCTGCCAGCGTGAACCCGTCGTGGCAGGTGACGAAGTTGATGCTGGCGCTGGGGCGCCGCCCGGTGGCCTCGTAGAGGTCTGAGGAGCCGGTGAGCCGGGAGGCGAACTCGCCGAGCGTCTCGGGCTCGCCGCGCCAGTAGTCGCGCACGGTGTCGCGGTACTTGCCGTTCCATTCCGTCCACAGCCCGGGGAAGTTGCCCACCTGGTAGCCGCCCTCGCCGACATCCCAGGGCTCCGCGATCAGCTTCACCTGACTGACCACCGGATCCTGCTGCACCAGATCGAAGAACGCCGACAGCCGGTCCACGTCGTGCAGCTCGCGCGCCAGGGTCGAGGCCAGATCGAAGCGGAAGCCGTCGACATGCATCTCGGTCACCCAGTAGCGCAGCGAATCCATGATCAGCTGCAGGGTGTGGGGATGGCGGGCGTTGAGACTGTTGCCGGTTCCGGTGTAATCGGTGTAGTGCCGCAGATCGGCTTCGTCGAGCCGGTAGTAGGCGGCGTTGTCGATACCGCGAAAGTTGAGCGTGGGCCCCAAGTGGTTGCCCTCGGCGGTGTGGTTGTAGACCACGTCGAGGATCACCTCGATCCCCGCCTCGTGGAACGAGCGCACCATGGCCTTGAATTCGGCGACCGCACCGCCGGGCCGCCGGTTGGCGGCGTACTCGTTGTGCGGCGCAAAGAACCCGAAGGTGTTGTATCCCCAGTAGTTTCGCAGTCCCAGCTCCAGGAGTCGCTGGTCGTGCAGGAACTGGTGAACCGGCATCAGTTCGATGGCCGTGACGTTCAGCGACTTGAGGTGGTCCACGATCACCGGGTGCGCCAGTCCGGCGTAGGTGCCGCGCATTTCGGGCGGGATGCCCGGGTGCGTCTGCGTCATGCCTTTGACGTGCGCCTCGTAGATGATCGTCTGGTGGTAGGGGGTGCGTGGTGACCGGTCGTTCGCCCAGTCGAAGAACGGGTTGATCACGACGCTGGTCATGGTGTGGCCCAGCGAGTCCAGCCCGGGGGCAGGGCGATCGCCGTCGGGGTCGGACAGGTCGTAGGAGAACAGCTCGGGACCGAAGTCGAACGCGCCGTGAAAGGCCTTCCCGTACGGGTCCAGCAGCAGCTTGCCCGGATCGCAGCGCTGACCGGCGGACGGGTTGAACGGTCCGTGTACCCGGAAACCGTAGTGCTGGCCGGGAGCGATCCCGGGTAGGTAGGCGTGCCACACATAGCCGTCCACCTCGTCGAGGCCGATCCGGGTCTCGGTGTGGTCGCGGTCGTCGACCAGGCACAGTTCCACCCGTTCGGCCACTTCGGAGAACACCGCGAAGTTGGTGCCGGCGCCGTCGTACACCGCGCCGAGGGGGTAGCTGCTTCCGGGCCAGACGGCCGGCGCGGACACAGTGGGCTCGGGGCCCGGCTCAGCCGGCGACATCGCTTGACCTTATCCGCTTTGCCGGCATACGCCGGCCGGGTTCACCACCAGCCGGTGGCCGGGCCCATCTGACGACCGAGCTCTCCGGTCATGGTGCGCATGTAGGTGGCCGACAGGTGGTGCGAGTCGTGGTAGACCAGCACATTGCCCTCCACAGCGCGGCAGACTTCCTTGTCGCAGACGGCGTCGGAGAGGTCCAGCGGCTTGAGCAGCGGGAACTTGCCGACGAAGTCCAGGGTGGGGTTGCGCTCGACGAGGGCATCCGAGCGTTTCATCCCGCAGGACTCCGCGTCGCCGCCGGCGGCCAGGCAGTCCGCCGGTTTGAACGGGTCCCCGTCCCGGACCAACCACGGCGTGTCGCGCACACCAAGGATCGGAATATTGTTGTCCGACAGCTGCTTCCAGATCCCGATGTAGGTGGCGGGCATGACGTCGCCCGGTTTGATGTTCCAGGGCCGGGTGGCGGTGGTGAACACGAAGTCCGGCCGGTCGGCGACCAGCTTGTCCATGGTCTTGCGCACCCAGTCGTAGCACTGCGGGTAGGGCGCGTTGTTGCCCATGATCAGCGGAACCTTCTCGGTGGACAGCGGGCAGCCCATCTTGAGGTAGGTGACCACCTTGAAGTGGTGCCGCTGGCCGAGGATGTCCAGGGCCGGCAGCCAGTGTTCGGCATGCGATCCGCCGGCGAGCGCGACGGTGCGAGTCGCCTCGGGATCCCCGTAGGTGCAGTTGATCAGGTCCGGATTGGTGAAGTTGCTGATACAGCCGTCCCGGGTGGACCGCGGCAGGTCCTTCTTGGCCTCCAGGATGGTGGGCCGCATCCGCAGCTTGGGCACCCGCTTGTGCTTGAGCAGCGCGCGGGCGCCGGGGTAGTCGTCCTTGCTGAGCTTGACCAGCTCGGTGCCGCTGGCCCGCTGTACGGTGACGTGCTCGCGCCAGGAGAACGATGTCGCCGTCAACGCCACGCCCAGCAGCACCACCGTCGAGCCCAGCACCATGGTGGGCCGGCGCCACCAGCCGGCCGCAGGCCTGCGCCAGCGGGGCCGCACCACCGGTGCCGGGTCGGCGCCGACGGGCTTGCGATAGCGCAGCGGGTCCTCGACGAACCGGGTGGTCAGGTAGGCCAGCACCCCCGACAGCGCCAGGATCACCGCGCCGTCGAGCAGGCCGGCTTCGCGGTTCCCGCTGTAGGACAGCCAGAAGATCAGCAGCGGCCAGTGCCACAGGTACAGCGAGTAGGCCATCGAACCCAGCGTCACCAGCGGCGCCGAGGCCAGCCACCGGTTGGGCCATGGGAGTTTGGCGGCGGTGCTCGGCTGGGCGGCCCGGTTGGCGCCGGCCAGGATGAACGCCACCGTGGCACCCACCGGTACCAGTGCCCACGGGCCGGGGAACTCCCGAACTCCCTCGATCAGCGCCCCGCAGCTCAAGATGGCGGCCAGCGCGACGGTGGCGACCACGTTGCGCAGCCACATGGGCCAGCGAATGTAGGGGACCAGGGCCCCGGCCAGCACGCCGATCAGCAGTTCCCAGGCGCGGGCGAAACTGTTGTAGTAGGCCAGGGTCTGGTTGGCCTGGTGCGCGACGATCGCATACCAGAACGAGGCCACTGTCAGCGCGGTGATCAATACGACGAACGCCGCCCGCAGATGGCTGCCCAGCACCCGCCTGAGCAGGTAGGCGAAGCCGAGGACCAGCAGCAGAAAGCTGAGGTAGAACTGGCCCTGCACCGACATGGACCAGATGTGCTGCAGCGGGCTCACGGCTTCGCCGGCCTGCAGGTAGTCGGCGGCGCTGCGCGCCAGTTCCCAGTTCTGGTAGTAGCCCAGGCTGGCCAGGCTCTGATCGGCGAAGGTCTCCCAGCGGGTCTGCGGCTGAATGAGGATGGTCAGCACGGCGCAGACGGCCAGCACCACCACCAGCGCGGGCAGCAGCCGGCGGACCAGCCGGACCAGGTCGGGGATCGGCGACAGCGACGAACCGGGCTTGAGGGCGACCCGCAGCAGCTTTCCGCCGAAGAAGAAGCCCGAGAGCGCCAGGAAGACGTCGACCCCGCCGGAGACCCGGCCGAACCAGACGTGGAACACCGCGACCAAGGCGATGGCGACGCCCCGCAGACCGTCGAGGTCATGACGGTAGAAGCCCGCTTTGCGGTTGCCCATCGTGACGGCCGGCCCAGGGGTTGAAACCGGCCCCGCGGCAGATCCCGCGACAGGAGTTACCGCCGGTCGGGAGGGAGACAGGGCAATCATGATCGCCCGATAATCTACCTAATCGTCCTGGGGAAACCGCACTCCGCGCATTGTGATGTCCATCGAGCGCGTTGTGATGCCCCCCGAGAGCCTCAGCCGAGCACCCGGGTCAGGTACGGGACCATGTTGGTGGTGCGGGCCGGGGAGACCGTCACGGCGGGGCTGGTGCCCTCGATCATCTGGTTGTTGCCCAGGTACAGCGCGACGCTCTGAGAGCCACCCGGGCCGTAGCACAGCAGGTCACCGGGGCGGGCCTGCGCGGGCGCCACCTTCTGGCCGACACTGCACTGCTCGCCGGAGGTGCGGGGCATCTTGATGCCGGCGCCGGCGAACGCGTACTGGATCAGGCCCGAGGCGTCGAAACCGACGGTGGTGGTGTCTGCGAAGTCGGGCGCCGGCGTGGTGCCGGGCAGGCCCGCGGTGGTGCTGCCGGTCGCGAGTGGACCGGTGGGCAGGGCGCGGCCGGTGAGGTCGGTCAGCGAACTGCGCGTGGTGGCGGCCCGGGCGCGGGCGCTGTTGGTGGGCCCGTTGATGTCCCCGCCGCCGTAGACGAAGGGCACCCCGCGCTGCGACAGCGCCCGCTGGATCACCCGCTCGATGAGCTGGTTCTGGGTGGTCTGCGAAAGCGGGTCGGCATAGGCCGGCGCCGCAGCCAGCGCCGGGGCCAGGGCCGCCGCCAATGCGATCGCGGTAGCGCAGACGCGTTTCATCGGAGCAACCCCCAATTCCTCGGGCCGATATTCACGGCAGTATCACTAATCACTTCTGTCACAGAGGTTACCTGCCGCATACGCATGCGCAGCGGTCGTGGGAGAGAAATTGCGCAACCTGTGACCCAACGGTTACGCCGCCGGCCACTACTGTCGTCAGGCATGTCCGCGTTGAGTCCCGACCAGATCAGCGCCATCGACGCCGCCCACCTCTGGCACCCGTACAGCACGATCGGCGCCGAGACCCTGCGCCCCGCGGTGGTGCTGGGCGCCCGCGGCGCGTATCTGACGCTGGCCGGCGACGACGCGGAACACGACGTGCTCGACGCGATGAGTTCCTGGTGGGCGGCGATCCACGGCCACGGCCACCGGGCCCTGGATGAAGCGGCCACCGCACAGCTGGCCACCATGAGCCACGTGATGTTCGGCGGGCTCACCCATGAGCCGGCCGCCCGGCTGGCCAAGCTGCTGGTCGAGATCACCCCGGCCGGGCTGGACACGGTGTTCTTCTCCGATTCCGGGTCGGTGTCGGTGGAGGTCGCAGTCAAGATGGCGCTGCAGT
Source organism: Mycolicibacter engbaekii (assembly GCF_002101585.1). GTDB lineage: Bacteria > Actinomycetota > Actinomycetes > Mycobacteriales > Mycobacteriaceae > Mycobacterium > Mycobacterium engbaekii. The sequence goes on from NZ_LQOT01000073.1 coordinate 58,147, forward strand.
ACTGGCGCGCTCGCGGCCGCCCCGCCAAACACCGGCTGATGACCTGGCGCGGTGGTTACCACGGGGACACCTTCACCCCGATGAGCATTTGCGACCCCGACGGCGGCATGCACTCGCTTTGGCGCGACGTCCTGGCAGACCAGGTGTTCGCCCCACAGGTGCCGCGCCACTACGACCCGGCCTACAGCGCCGCCTTCGAGGCCCAACTGGAACAGCACCGCGACGAGGTGGCGGCAGTGGTCGTCGAGCCGGTGGTGCAGGGCGCCGGCGGCATGCGGTTCCACGATCCGCGCTACCTGACCGATCTGCGGGACGCCTGCACCCGCCAGGGCGTGCTGCTGATCTTCGACGAGATCGCCACCGGTTTCGGCCGCACCGGCGAACTGTTCGCCGCCGACCATGCCGGGGTCAGCCCCGACATCATGTGCGTGGGCAAGGCGCTGACCGGCGGCTACCTCAGCCTGGCCGCAACGCTGTGCAGCGCGGAGGTCGCCCACACCATCAGCAGTGGCGAGGCCGGCGCCCTGATGCACGGCCCGACGTTCATGGCCAACCCGCTGGCCTGCGCGGTCTCGGTCGCCAGCACCGAACTGTTGTTGAGCCAGGACTGGCGAGCGGCGGTCGCCGGGATCGGGGCCGGGCTGACCGACGCCCTGGACCCGGCACGGGAGCTGCCCGGCGTCGCCGACGTCCGGATCTGTGGCGCCATCGGGGTCATCGAATGCCGGCAACCGGTGGACCTGGCCGTCGCCACGCCGGTGGCACTGGAGCATGGGGTGTGGCTGCGGCCCTTCCGCAACCTGGTCTACGCGATGCCACCGTATGTGTGTACGCCCGACGAGATCGCCCGCATCGGCGGCGCGATGGTGGCCGTGGCGCATGCCTTAGCCTGAACGGTGTTCAAGTCGCCTCGAGACAGCACAGGGAGCACCGCGTGACCCGCACCGATCTGTCACCACTGGCCTGGCTGGCCGAGGTGGCGAAGCGGCGCCGGCAGGACGGCCTGCGGCGTTCCCTGCGGGTGCGGCCCGTCGTCGCGACCGAGCTGGACCTGGCGTCCAACGACTACCTGGGCCTGGCCACGCACCCCGCCGTCATCGCCGGGGGCATCGAGGCCCTGCAGACCTGGGGTGGCGGCGCCGGCGGGTCGCGGCTGGTGACCGGCAACACCGAACTGCATCAGCGCTTCGAACAGCGGTTGGCCGACTTCGTGGGCGCGCCCGCCGGGCTGGTCTTCTCGTCGGGCTACACCGCCAACCTGGGGGCGGTGGTCAGCCTGTCCGGCCCGGGCGCACTGGTGGTGTCCGACGCCTACTGCCACGCCTCCTTAGTCGACGCGTGCCGGCTGTCCCGGTCCCGGGTCGTCGTCACCGAACACCGCGACGTCGACGCTGTGGCCGCCGCGCTGGCCTCGCGCACCGAAGACCGCGCCGTGGTCCTGACCGAGTCGGTGTTCAGCACCGACGGAGCGCTGGCCCCGCTGCGGCAGCTGCACGAGGTATGCCGTCGCTACGGCGCGCTGCTGATCGTCGACGAGGCGCACGCGCTGGGGGTGCGCGGCACGGGCGGCCGCGGGCTGGTGCACGAATCCGGGCTGGCCGCCGCACCCGACATCGTGATCACCACGACCTTGTCCAAGGCGCTGGGCAGCCAGGGCGGGGCGGTGCTGGGGCCGGTGGAGGTGCGCGACCACCTGATCGACACGGCCCGCTCGTTCATCTTCGACACCGGTCTGGCCCCGGCGGCGCTCGGCTCGGCCTCGGCCGCCCTGGACGTGCTGGTCGCCGAGCCGTCGCGCGCCACCGACGTGCTGCGGAACGCCGCCGTGCTGGCCGAGATCTGCGGGGTGGGCTCGCAGCCGGAGTCCGCCCCCGAATCCGTCCCCGAATCCGCTGTGGTCTCGGTCGTTCTGGGCGACCCCGAGGTGGCGGTGGCGGCCGCGGCCGCGTGCCTGGATGCCGGCGTGCGGGTGGGCTGCTTCCGGCCGCCGACCGTGCCGGCCGGCACGTCGCGGCTGCGGTTGACCGCGCGGGCGTCGCTGACCGATGCCGATCTGGAGCTGGCCCGACGGGTGCTGCAGCAGGTCCTGCGCGATCACCCCGCCGTGGCATCGTCATGACCGTTCTGGTCATCACCGGCACCGGCACCGGGGTGGGCAAGACGATCGCGACCGCGGCACTGGCCTGCGCCGCCCGCCAGGCGGGCCTGGATGTGGCGGTCTGCAAGCCGGTCCAAACCGGCACCGCCGACGGCGACGACGACCTCGCCGAGGTCGGCCGGCTGTCGGGGGCGACCGAACTGTTCGCCGGCGCCCGTTACCCGGCGCCGCTGGCCCCGGCAGCCGCGGCCGAGCAGGCCGGGTTGGCACTGCCGAGCCGCACCGCCCTGGTGACGATGATCCGGGCCGCCGACCGCCCGAACCGGCTGACCCTGGTGGAGGGCGCCGGCGGTCTGCTGGTCGAGCTGGCTGCCGACGGGGTCACCCTGCGCGACGTCGCTGTGGATCTCGGCGCGGCCGTGCTGGTGGTGGTCGGCGCCGAACTGGGCACCCTCAACCACACCGCGTTGACCCTGGAAGCGCTTGGCAACCAAGGGCTGTCGTGTGCCGGATTGGTGATCGGCAGTTGGCCCGAGCGGCCCGATCCGGCGGCCGCCGGCAACCGCGGTGCGCTGACCCGCCACGCGACGGTACGCGCGGTGCTGCCGGCCGGATCCGCGGCACTGGATGCCGCGCAGTTCGCCGCCATGAGCAAAGCCGCGTTCGATCCCGACTGGGTGCGCAGCCTGGCGGGCTGATGGTCCACTCGATCGAGCTGGTCTTCGACGCCGACACCGAGACCGCGGTGCGGCGGAGCTGGAGCGAGCTGGCCGCGGCCGGCCTGCCCGGCCAGGCCCCGACCGCTCGACCGCACGTCACCCTTGTGGTCGCCGAGCGCATCGATCCGGGCGTCGACGCCGCGCTGGCCGCGGCGGCCCAACGCCTGCCCGTGGACGCCCGGCTGGGTGCGACGCTGATCTTCGGCCGCTCGCACGCCGTGCTGGCCCGCCTGGTGGTGCCGACGGCCGAACTGCTGGCCCTGCACGAGCTCGTCTACCGGTTGTCGGCACCGCATCTGGAACCCGGCCCGCTGGCTCACGTGGCACCCGGCCAGTGGACCCCGCACGTCACGCTGGCCCGCCGGGTCGGCCCGGCCCAACTGGGCGCGGCGCAGCGCATCGCCGGCCGCCCCGAGGTCACCGGCCGGTTTGTCGGGTTGCGGCGCTGGGACGGCAACGCCCGCACCGAGACGCCGATCCCGGCGAGCCGGCGCGAAAGCTAGCGCACGGTCAGCCCGGCGCGCATCGCCAGCCCGTCGATCAGCAAGCCCAGCCCGAAGCCGAACGCGGCGCTCGGGTCGGCGTCGCGAGTGATGTCGGCGGCCCCGGCGGAATCCCACTGCAGGCGGGACTGCTCATCGGCGGTGAACCCCAGGACGTAGTAGACGACGGTCCGGCCGACCTGCCCGGCCTGATCGGGCGGCACGCCCGCCGCCGTCGCCGAGTCCGCGAGCAGCGCCAGGATCGCCGTGGCCGCCTGCGACTGACCGGCCGCCATGCTGGCCGACACCAGCTCGGCGCCGTCGGTGTGCGACAGCAATGCGTCGCGCAGGCGTTGGCCCACGGTCTCGATCCGCCACTGCCAGCTGCCCGGTCCGGGGTCTGCGCAGGCCGGCGCCAGCACCCGATCGGCGACCGCGCCGAGCAGTTGCTGCTTGTTGGCGAAATGCCAGTACAGCGCGCTGGGGCTGACGTTGAGCTCGCGCGCCAGCCGGCGCATCGACAGGTCGGCGATGCCGTAGTCGTCCAGGATGGCGGTCGCCGCGGCGACCACGTCAGGTTTGTGCAGCTGCACCCGGCTAGCCTAACCTGAACACCGTTCAAGTCTTGATGGGAGCACGCGTGACCCGCGGCGCCGACGACGCAGAGCGAAGCGATGAGGAGGAGCGGCGCGCATGACCGACGACATCCTGGCGCTGGCCAGGGAGCAAGTACTCGAGCGCGGTGAGGCGTTGCGGCGGGATCAGGTGCTCGAAGTGTTGCAGCTGCCCGACGACCGGCTCGAGGAGCTGCTGTCGCTGGCGCACGACGTCCGGATGCGCTGGTGCGGGCCGGAGGTCGAGGTCGAGGGCATCATCAGCCTGAAAACCGGCGGCTGCCCTGAAGATTGCCACTTCTGTTCGCAGTCGGGCCTGTTCTCGTCGCCGGTGCGCAGCGCCTGGCTGGACATTCCGAGCCTGGTCGAGGCGGCCAAGCAGACCGCCAAGTCCGGGGCCACCGAGTTCTGCATCGTCGCCGCGGTGCGCGGCCCCGACGAGCGGCTGCTGGCCCAGGTCGCCGCGGGAATCGAAGCCATCCGCAACGAGGTCGACATCCAGATCGCCTGCTCGTTGGGCATGTTGACCCAGGAGCAGGTGGATCAACTGGCCGCCATGGGCGTACACCGCTACAACCACAACCTGGAGACCGCCCGGTCGCACTTCTCCAAAGTCGTCACCACCCACACCTGGGAGGAGCGCTGGGAGACCCTGCGCATGGTGGGCGAAGCCGGCATGGAGGTGTGTTGCGGCGGCATCCTCGGGATGGGGGAGACGCTGGAGCAGCGGGCCGAGTTCGCCGCCGACCTGGCCGAACTGAACCCCCACGAGGTCCCGCTGAACTTCCTCAACCCGCGCCCGGGCACCCCGTTCGGCGACCTGGAGGTGCTGCCGGTGGCCGACGCACTGCGGGCAGTCGCCGCATTCCGGCTGGCGCTGCCGCGCACCATGCTGCGGTTCGCCGGCGGCCGGGAGATCACGCTGGGCGACCTGGGCGCCAAGAAGGGGATCCTGGGCGGCATCAACGCGGTCATCGTCGGCAACTACCTGACCACTCTGGGCCGGCCCGCCGAAGCGGACCTGGAACTGCTCAACGACCTGCAGATGCCGATCAAGGCTCTCAACGCCACCCTCTGATGCTCTGCGACCTGCCCGTTGCCCTGAGTGCCGGCGTCTTCAACGTCTACACCGGCGTACGCATCGACGATCCCGCCGGCGGGTCGCTGCCCACCGCGGCGCAGTTGGGCCTGGAGGCGCCGCGCTTCTGCGCCTCCTGCGGGCGCCGGATGATGGTGCAGGTTCGCCCGGACGGCTGGTGGGCCAAGTGCTCGCGGCACGGCCTGGTGGACTCCACCGACCTGGACCCGCAACGGTGATGAGCACCGCCGCTCCGCGGTTGACGCGCAGAGGGGCCGGCCTGAGGCTGGCCGCCGGACTGACGGTCATCGGGTTGCCGGTCGGGGCGGTGTGGGCGTGGATCGCCCCACCGATCCATGGCGTGGTGGCGCTGACGCGCAGCGGCGAACGGGTGCAGGCCTACCTGGGCAGCGAGGCCGAGAACTTCTTCATCGCGCCGGTCCTGCTGATCGGGCTGCTCGCCGCGGTGGCCGTGGTGGCGGCCGCTCTGGCGTGGCAGTGGCGGGCGCATCGGGGACCGGGCATGGTGCTGAACCTGACCGCCGGGCTGATCGGCGGGGCAGCACTGGCGGTGCTCACCGGAGCCGTCCTGGTCCAGCGCCGCTACGGCGCCATCGACATCGAGGCCGCTCCGGTCAGCCCCGAACACCGGGTGCACTACGTGGCCGAGGGGCCGCCGGTGTTCTTCGGGCACACCGCGCTGCAGATCGGCGCCTCACTGCTGCTGCCGGCGGCCACCGCGGCCCTGGTGTACGGCGGATGCGCCATGTGGAGCACCCGCGACGACCTGGGCGGTTATCCGCCCGAACCGCCGGCCGGCCTCAGAGGCGGCGGCGGCCCAGCGCCCCTCCCGTGACGACGCGGGTCGCCACCAGGCCCAGGCGGGCCAGGCCGAGGTAGGTCCTGGGGTTCAGCAGTGCCGGCCACGCGCTGCTGACCGCGGACTGGCGCAGCGGCCGGTCGGCGAACCGGTCGCGCAACCACTCCAGCACCATCGGCACCGACAACGGGTGCAGCGTCGCATGCTCGCTGAGCAGGTCGCGATGGTAGGTGAGCCGCGCGCCGCCGGTCACATAGGCCTCGGCCAAGTGGTCGATGTGCACGACTGAAATCACCTGGTCGTGAACGGCCTGCAACATCAGTAACGGTGGTTTCGGCGCATGGTAGCCAAGCTTGGTGTCGTCGAAGACGTGTTGCACCGCAGGGAGTTCCACCACGTCTTGGAGCGGCTGGTCGATGAACTCCTCGAGTGACTTGTGGCGCATCCGCATGATGGCGCCGAGCGTGGTCATCGATTCCAGTGAACGCAGCAAAGCCTTGCCCTCGGCGGTGGCATGGTCGTCGATCACCTTCTGTAAGTCGGGGTAGACCTTCGCCAAGGTGGCAATCATCACCGCGGGCAAGCCGGAGAAGAACGTCCCGTCCAACCCGAGGAAAGTGTGCCCGAGGTCACCCACCGGCGACCCGAGCACCGCACCCACGATGTTGAGTTCGGGGGCGTAATCGCCGCAGACTTCCGCCGCCCAGCCGGTGGCCAGGCCGCCGCCGGAATAGCCCCACAGGCCCACCGGGGCGTCCGGGGACAGTTCCAGCCGCTCGGTCCCCAGCGCGGCCCGCAGCCCGTCGAGCACGTAGTAGCCGGGCTCCTTCGGCGCCCCCCAGTGGCCGTCGCGGCCCTCATGGTCGGGGACCGATACCGCCCAGCCCTGGGCCAGAATGGCCGCGATCAGCACGATCTCGAGTTGGGTGAACGAGCCGTGACCCCTGGCCCGGCGCCGCAGCGCATACGACGGGAAGCAACGGCCGTCGACGGCGTCGATCGCGCACTGGTAGGACACGATCGGGCAGTGCGGGCCGCGGTCGGCCGGAACCAGCACCGTCGTCACCCCCGCCTGCGCGACGTCGTTACGGTCGGTGGTCCGGTAGAGCAGTTGGGTGGCACGCATCTGTTGCGGGATCAGCCCCAGAAACGCCAGTTCGACGTCGCGCGAGCGCAGCACCGTGCCGGGCGCCGCGTGGGCAAAGCCGGCCGGTGGGTCGTAGAACGGATCGTCGGCCGGCAGCAGGGGGCGAGCGCCGGGTCGTGCCGGCTCGTGCGGAGCCTGCCCGATCCACTCGACAGAACTTTCTCGGGCCAGGCTGTCGAATTCCACTCGGCCATTGTCTCTTAAGAGGGCGTTAAGATTCCAGTCGACTCACCCGGGCGGTCGCAGTGCGGCGAATTCGTCGGTGACCCGTAATTCGGAGTCGGTGAACCGGTAGCGGGCCGCCGGACGGCCCCCGCTGCGCCCGGAGCGGGCGGTGGTGCCGGTGCGGGTGATCACCCCGCGGCGTACCAGCACCCGTTGCAGGTTTGTCGCGTCGACCTGGTAGCCCAGCACCACGCTGTAGATGTCTCGCAAGGTGGACAGAATGAATTCCGTTGGCGCCAGGCCGAATCCGATGTTGGTGTAGGACATTTTGGCGACCAGGCGACTGCGCGCGTGCTCCACCATGGGCCCGTGGTCGAACGCCATCGGCGGTAAGTCGTCCACGGGATGCCAGTGCGTGTCGCTCGGCAGCTCCGGGACGGCGGGGGAGGGCACCAAGCCCAGAAACGTCGACGCGATGGTGCGTACCCCGGGCACCCGGCCGGGGTCGGAGAACACAGCCAGCTGCTCAAGGTGGGCGATCTCACGCAGATCGACCTTTTCGGCGAGCTGGCGGCGGGCCGATGCCGTGACATCCTCATCGGTGCGCAACAGGCCGCCGGGCAACGACCACCGGCCGGACTGCGGCTCGCGGGCGCGTTCCCACAGCAGCACGTTGAGCTGGGGGCGGCGCTGATCCAGGCCGCCAACCTGGAAGACCACGGTGAGCACCTCGTGGGCGGTGCTAGTATGAACCATGTTTTCGATTATAAGTCGAAAACCTGTTTTGAGAGGAGTCACCATGACCACCCTCACCGACACCGGTGTGCAGGCGGGCAGCCTGACCGGCCGCATCGTGAACTCGCCGGCCGGTTACAGCGGTGTCGAACCCGATGCGGAGTGGGTGGCCGAGGTGCTCCGGCTCAAGAAGGAACGCAACGCGACGATCCTGGCCCACAACTACCAACTGCCCGAGATCCAGGACATCGCCGATCACGTCGGGGACTCCTTGGCGCTGGCCCGCATCGCGGCCACCGCTGCCGAGGAGACCATCGTGTTCTGCGGGGTGCACTTCATGGCCGAGACGGCCAAGATCCTCTCCCCGGACAAGACGGTGCTGCTGCCCGACACCCGGGCGGGCTGTTCGCTGGCCGACTCCATCACCGCCGAGGAACTGCAGGCCTGGCGCGACGAGTTCCCGGACGCGGTCGTGGTCTCCTACGTCAACACCACGGCAGCGGTGAAGGCTCTGACCGACTACTGCTGCACGTCGTCGAATGCCGTCGACGTGGTCAACGCGATCGATCCGGACCGCGAGGTGCTCTTCCTGCCCGACCAGTTCCTGGGCCAGCACGTCAAGCGCGTCACCGGCCGCGACAACATCCGCATCTGGGCCGGTGAATGCCACGTGCACGCCGCCATCAACGGCGACGAGCTTGAGGCGATGGCGCGGGCCAACCCCGAGGCCGAGCTGTTCGTGCACCCCGAGTGCGGGTGTGCGACGTCGTCGCTGTACCTGGTCGGCGAAGGTCATTTCCCCGCCGAGCAGGTCAAGATCCTCTCGACCGGCGGCATGCTCGAAGAGGCCGCGCGTACCGGGGCCACCAAGGTGCTGGTCGCCACCGAGATCGGCATGATTCACCAGCTGCGCAAGGCCGCGCCGCAGGTGGATTTCGAGGCGGTCAACCGCAAGGCGGCCTGCAAGTACATGAAGATGATCACCCCGGCCGCGCTGCTGCGCTGCCTGACCGAGGGTGCCGACGAGATCCATGTCGACCCCGAGACGGCACGGCTGGCCGCGCGTAGCGTGCAGCGGATGATCGCGATCGGACACTCCGTCCCGGTCAGCAAGTGACCCCTGGTCCCAGCTGGCAGCAGCGGGCCGATGTCGTCGTCATCGGCACCGGTGTCGGTGGGCTGGCGGCCGCTCGCGCCGCCCACCGGGCCGGGCGCGACGTCGTGGTGCTCAGCAAATCCGCCGCCGGCGCGGCCGCCACGGCGACCCACTACGCCCAGGGCGGGATCGCGGTGGTGCTGCCCGACACCGACGACTCGGTGGCCGCCCACGTCGCCGACACCGTGGCCGCCGGCGGCGGATTGTGCGACCGCGACGCGGTGACCTCCATCGTGGCCGACGGGTATCGCGCCGTCCGCGACCTGGCCGCCGCCGGTGCACAGTTCGACCGGGCGCGAGACGGCCATTGGGCGCTCACCCGCGAAGGGGGGCACTCGCGGCGCCGCATCATCCACGCCGGCGGCGACGCGACCGGTGCCGAGGTGCAGCGCGCACTGGATCAGGCGGCGGCCGCACTGGACGTTCGCGGCGGCCAGGTGGTGCTGCAGATCCTGCGCGACGCCGATCAGGTCACCGGTGTGCTGGTGGCCAACGCCGACGGGATCGGCGTGATCCACGCCCCCTCGGTGGTGCTGGCCACCGGCGGTCTGGGCCACCTGTACCGGGCGACCACCAACCCCGGCGGGGCGACCGGCGACGGCGTGGCCCTGGCGCTGTGGGCCGGGGTGGCTGTCAGCGACCTGGAATTCATCCAATTCCATCCCACGATGCTGTTCTCGGGCGACGGCGCCGGACGCCGGCCGCTGATCACCGAGGCGGTGCGGGGGGAGGGCGCGCGACTGGTCGACGCCCGCGGTGCGGCGATCACCGACGGCGTGCACCCGATGGGGGATCTGGCGCCCCGCGACGTGGTGGCGGCAGCCGTCGACGCCCGCCTGCGCGAGACCGGTGACCGGTGCGTCTTCCTCGACGCTCGCGGGATCGCCGGCTTCCCAGACCGCTTTCCGACCGTCACCGCGGCCTGCCGCGAGGCCGGTATCGACCCTGTCCGGCAACCGATTCCGGTGGTCCCCGGCGCCCACTACAGCTGCGGAGGGGTGCTCACCGACGTCACCGGCCGTACGGAGCTGCCGGGTCTTTTCGCCGCCGGGGAGGTCGGCCGTACCGGCATGCACGGAGCCAACCGGCTGGCGTCCAACAGCCTGCTGGAAGGGCTGGTGGTGGGCGCCCGCGCCGGTGCCGCCGCCGCGGCGCACTGCGCCGCTGCGGGGCCGGCCCGGGCTGTGTTCCCCGAACCCGCCCTGCACCCGGTGCTGCCCCGGCAGCGGCTGCAGGAGGCGATGTCCCGCGATGCCTCGGTGGTCCGCGACACGTCCGGGCTGACGCGGCTGCAGCAGCTGCTGGCCGACGCCGCCCGGCGCCACGTCGCCGACCGGTCCGGAGTCGAGGAAGCCGCCCTGACCGTGGCCGCCCAGGTGATCGCGGCGGCGGCAGCGGCCCGCACCGAGAGCCGCGGCTGCCACCACCGAGCGCAGTATCCGGCCGCCGACCCCGGCCAGGCCAGCAGTTCCACGATCCGCCTGCGCGACGGCAGTGTCGCGCTCGAAACCCCCGCGGGAGTCTGATGCTTTCCGAGACCGAGCTCGACGAGGCGCGGCAGATCATCGTGCGCGCCCTCGACGAGGATCTGCGCTACGGGCCCGACGTCACCACCGCTGCGACGGTGCCCGCCGGCGTGAAGGCCGAGGCGGCGATGGTCACCCGGGTGCCCGGAGTGATCGCCGGGCTCGACGTGGCGCTACTGGTCCTCGACGAGGTCCTCGGCGCCGACGGTTACCAGGTGGTGCAGCGGGTGGCCGACGGCACCCGGGTCGACGCCGGCGCGCCGGTACTGAGCCTGCGGGCCGACACCCGCGGCCTGCTGACCGCTGAACGCACCATGCTCAACCTGGTCTGCCACCTGTCCGGGATCGCGACCGCGACCGCGGCGTGGGTCGACGCCGTGGACGGGACGTCGGCTCGTGTGCGGGACACCCGCAAGACGCTGCCGGGGCTGCGGGTGCTGCAGAAGTACGCGGTGCGCGTCGGCGGCGGGGTGAACCACCGGATGGGGCTGGGCGACGCCGCCCTGATCAAGGACAACCACGTCGCGGCGGCCGGATCGGTGGCCGCGGCGCTGCGGGCGGTGCGCGAGGCCGCTCCCGACGTGCCCTGCGAGGTCGAGGTGGACTCGCTCGAGCAGTTCGACGAAGTGCTCGCCGAGGGGCCCGAACTGGTGCTGCTGGACAACTTCGAGGTATGGCAGACCCAGATGGCGGTGCAGCGGCGGGACTCCCGCGCCCCCGGGGTGCTGCTGGAGTCGTCCGGCGGACTGACCCTGGAAACCGCCGGCGCGTACGCCGCCACCGGCGTCGACTATTTGGCCGTGGGTGCCCTCACCCATTCGGTGCGGGTGCTCGACATCGGCTTAGACATGTAAGTCATGTAGCGGCCGGTCAGCCGATATCGGTGACCAGCACCGCCACCTTGCGGTTCTGCAGTCGCAGCAGCGCCGGCAGCGAGGCGTCACCGGAGCCGGCGGGCACGATCCGCGGGTTCACCAGGTGCACCTGATGCCGGAACAGCTGCACATCGGCCTCGCCTGCGGCCAGCACGTTCTTCACCCAGTCGGTCTTGCCGTGGCCCAGCGCGATCGCCAGCGTGTCGCCCTTGCGGTAGGTCGTCACCACCGTCTGGTAGACCTTGCCGGACTTGCGGCCGCGATGGGTGATCACCGACGTGCCGGGGATGAACTTCGCCAGTGGCTTGACCACCGGATTGACGTACTTGATCTGCAGCCGATCCATCCAGGCGGGGAACACCGCCGGCAGCGTGGACGGGCCGGCGGCACCCTTGTCGACAGCCATGGCAACTCCGTTCTCCCTGGGGGCGACCACGACGCCGCCATCGGTGCTCGCCGACGCCGCAACTGCGCACCACCCTAGCCGCGCGGCCCGGGCAGCGGGGGTGATCCCGGCGCGGCGATATTGACTTGAGGCCCTCTGGGACAATGGACGGCGTGAACACCGGCCTGATGGCACGCATCGACCTGCGCGGCCCCGACCAGTCGGACCCGTCCTCGCGACTCTCAAGGGCCCGGCTGCGTTCCGTGCTGCCCCGCGGCGCTGCCGACGTGGAGGCGGTGCTGCCGCGCGTGCGCCCGATCGTCGAGGCGGTCGCGCAGCGCGGAGCCGCGGCGGCGCTGGAATTCGGCGAATCCTTCGACCGGGTGCGGCCCGGAACGGTCCGGGTGCCCGATGCCGCGCTGGCGGGCGCCCTGGCCGAGCTGGACCCGGCGGTACGGGCCGCTCTGGAGGTGGCGATCAGCCGGGCCCGTGCGGTCCACGCCGACCAGCGGCGCAGCGACACCGCCACCACGCTGGCCCCGGGCGCCACCGTCACGCAGCGGTGGATTCCCGTCGAACGGGTCGGCCTGTACGTGCCCGGCGGCAACGCGGTCTACCCGTCCAGCGTGGTGATGAACGTCGTCCCGGCCCAGATCGCCGGGGTCGACTCGCTGGTGATCGCCAGCCCGCCCCAGGCCGCCTTCGACGGCCTGCCGCACCCCACGATTCTGGCCGCGGCCCGGCTGCTCGGTGTCGACGAGGTCTGGGCGGTCGGCGGCGCGCAGGCCGTGGCGCTGCTGGCCTACGGCGGCACCGACACCGACGACGGCGAACTGGCCCCGGTCGACATGATCACCGGTCCCGGCAACATCTACGTCACCGCCGCCAAAAGACTGTGCCGGTCGCAGGTGGGTATCGACGCCGAGGCCGGTCCCACCGAGATCGCGATTCTCGCCGACCACACCGCCAACCCGGCACACCTGGCCGCCGACCTGATCAGTCAGGCCGAGCACGACGAGATGGCGGCCAGTGTGCTGGTCGCCACCAGCGCCGAACTGGCCGACGCCACCGCCCGGGAGGTCACCGCGCAACTGCAGACCACGGTGCACCGCGACCGGGTCAGCACAGCGCTGTCCGGTCCGCAGTCGGCGATCGTGCTGGTCGACGATCTGGACGCCGGTATCGAGGTGGTGAACGCCTACGCCGCCGAGCACCTGGAGATTCAGACCGCCGACCCGGCGGCCGTCGCCGGCCGCATCCGCTCGGCCGGCGCGATCTTCCTCGGACCGTATTCGCCGGTCAGCCTGGGCGACTACTGCGCCGGCTCCAACCACGTGCTGCCCACTGCCGGCAGCGCCCGTTACTCCAGTGGTCTGTCGGTGCAGACCTTCCTGCGCGGCGTGCACCTGGTGGACTACACCGAGGCCGCGCTCAAGGACGTCAGCGGACACGTGATCGCGCTGGCCACCGCGGAGGACCTGCCCTCGCACGGCGAGGCGGTCCGGCGGAGGTTCGAGCAGTGAGCGCCACCGAGTCGCGACCCGGTGGACAGATCGGCCTGGCGGACCTGCCGCTGCGCGAGGACTTGCGTGGCAAGTCCCCTTACGGCGCACCGCAGCTCGATGTTCCGGTGCGGCTCAACACCAACGAGAACCCGCACCCGCCCAGTGCGGCATTGGTCGACGACGTAGCGCGCTCGGTGCGCGAGGTCGCCGCTGAGCTGCACCGCTATCCCGATCGTGACGCCGTCGCGCTGCGCGCCGACCTGGCCGACTACCTGACCACCCAGACCGGGGTGGCGGTGGGGCCGGACAACGTGTGGGCGGCCAACGGCTCCAACGAGATCCTGCAGCAGTTGCTGCAGGCGTTCGGGGGGCCGGGCCGCAGCGCCATCGGATTCGTGCCGTCGTACTCGATGCACCCGATCATCGCCGACGGCACCCTGACCCGTTGGCTGGCCGTGCACCGCGCGTCTGACTTCGGGCTCGACGTGGCCGTGGCGACCGCCGCCGTCGCCGAGCACCAGCCCGACGTGGTGTTCATCGCGTCCCCGAACAACCCTTCCGGGCAAAGTGTTTCGCTGGAGGACTTGCGGGCGCTGCTGGATGCAGCGCCCGGGATCGTGATCGTGGACGAGGCCTACGGCGAGTTCTCCTCACAGCCCAGCGCGATCGCGCTGATCGCCGACTACCCGGCCAAGCTGATCGTCACCCGCACGATGAGCAAGGCGTTCGCGTTCGCCGGTGGCCGGCTCGGTTACCTGATCGCGGCCCCGGCGGTGATCGATGCGATGTTGCTGGTGCGGCTGCCGTATCACCTGTCGGTGGTCACCCAGGCGGCCGCCCGTGCCGCGCTGCGACATGCCGACGACACCCTCGGCAGCGTCGCGCAATTGATATCCGAGCGGGAACGCGTCTCGGGGGCGCTGTCGGACATGGGCTTTCGGGTGATCCCCAGCGATGCCAACTTCGTGCTGTTCGGCGAGTTCGCCGATGCCCCGGCGACCTGGCAGCGCTACCTGGACGCCGGTATCCTCATCCGCGATGTAGGCATCCCCGGATACCTGCGGGCCACCACCGGGCTTCCGGAGGAGAACGACGCGCTGCTCGCCGCCAGCCAACGGCTTGCGGCCACCGAACTCACCCGGCAACCGGTACCGATCGCCGGAGCGGCGGAACCGGGCGCGGCCGGCGGCCACCAGCACAAAGGAGCATCATGACCGGCAATCGCCGCGCCCGGGTAGAACGTGCCACCCGTGAATCAGACATCACGGTCGAACTCGATCTCGACGGCACCGGTGTCGTGGACATCGACACCGGAGTGCCGTTCTTCGACCACATGCTGACCGCACTGGGCGCGCACGCCAGTTTCGACCTGACGGTGCGCGCCCACGGCGACACCGAGATCGAAGCGCACCACACCGTCGAGGACACCGCGATCGTGCTCGGGCAGGCGCTGGGCGAGGCGTTGGGCGACAAGGTGGGCATCCGCCGCTTCGGCGATGCCTTCATCCCGATGGACGAGACCCTGGCACACGCTGCCGTCGACGTGTCGGGGCGGCCCTACTGCGTGCACACCGGAGAGCCGGATCACTTGGCGCACACCATGATCGCCGGAACGCAGGCGCCGTACCACACCGTCATCAACCGGCACGTGTTCGAGACGCTGGCATCCAATGCCCGCATCGCGCTGCACGTGCGGGTGCTCTACGGCCGCGACCCGCACCACATCACCGAAGCCCAGTACAAAGCCGTCGCGCGTGCGCTGCGCCAGGCCGTGGAACCCGACCCCCGGGTGACCGGGGTGCCTTCCACCAAAGGCGCCCTGTGAGCGGATCTGCCAAACCCAGGGTGGTGATCCTGGACTACGGATCCGGGAACCTGCGCTCAGCCCAGCGGGCTCTGCAGCGCGTCGGTGCGCAGGTCGAGGTGACCGCCGACGCCGGCGCCGCCGCCGCAGCCGACGGCCTGCTGGTGCCGGGCGTCGGGGCGTATGCGGCGTGCATGGCGGGCCTGCGCAACGTCAACGGCGACAAGATCATCGTCGAACGCGTGCAGTCCGGGCGGCCGGTGCTCGGGGTGTGCGTCGGGATGCAGATCCTGTTCGCCCACGGCGTCGAGTTCGGGGTCGACACCACCGGATGCGGGCAATGGCCGGGTGCGGTCACCCGGCTCGACGCCCCGGTGATCCCGCACATGGGCTGGAACGTCGTCGACGCCGCGCCGGGCAGCACGCTGTTCGCCGGCCTGGACTCCGACACCCGGTTCTACTTCGTGCACTCCTACGCCGCGCAGCGCTGGGAGGGCCGTCCGGAGGCTTTGGTGACCTGGGCGACCCATCAGGTACCGTTCGTGGCGGCTGTCGAGGATGGGCCGTTGGCCGCCACCCAGTTTCACCCCGAAAAGAGTGGGGATGCCGGGGCGACACTGTTGAGCAACTGGGTGG
Source organism: Mycolicibacter engbaekii (assembly GCF_002101585.1). GTDB lineage: Bacteria > Actinomycetota > Actinomycetes > Mycobacteriales > Mycobacteriaceae > Mycobacterium > Mycobacterium engbaekii. The sequence continues at coordinate 73,892 of NZ_LQOT01000073.1, forward strand.
AGGCACTGTGAGTACGACTGCGAACAAGGCACTGGTTCTGTTGCCGGCCGTCGATGTGGTCGACGGGCGCGCCGTGCGTCTGGTGCAGGGCAAGGCCGGCAGCGAGACCGAGTACGGCTCGGCGCTCGACGCCGCGCTGGGCTGGCAGCGCGACGGCGCGGAATGGATCCACCTGGTCGATCTCGATGCCGCCTTCGGGCGCGGTTCCAACCGCGAGCTGCTGGCCGATGTGGTGGGCCGCCTCGATGTCAAGGTGGAACTGTCCGGCGGGATCCGCGACGACGAGTCGCTGGCGGCGGCGTTGGCCACCGGCTGCGCCCGGGTGAACCTCGGTACGGCGGCCTTGGAGAACCCGCAGTGGTGCGCGCGGGCGATCGCCGAGCACGGCGAGAAGGTCGCGGTGGGACTCGACGTGCAGATCGACCCCAGTCACCCCGACGGCATCCACCGGCTGCGCGGCCGGGGCTGGGAGACCGACGGCGGGGACCTGTGGCCGGTCCTGGAACGGCTTGACCGCGAAGGGTGTTCACGCTACGTCGTCACCGACGTGACCAAGGACGGCACCCTGGGCGGGCCCAACCTGGAGCTGCTCGGTGCGGTCGCCGACCGCACCGACGCGCCGGTGATCGCCTCCGGCGGCGTCTCGAGCCTGGATGACCTGCGCGCTATCGCCACGCTGGTGAACCGCGGTGTGGAGGGCGCTATCGTCGGCAAGGCCCTCTACGCGGGCCGGTTCACGCTGCCCGAGGCGTTGTCCACGGTGCAGGAGTAGGCCGCCATGGCGCTGGACACCGCGGATCTTCAGGCGCTGGTCGCAGCGGCGTCGGAGATCCTCGATGTCGCAGCCGAGCCGTTTCTGGCCGGCCATCGAGCTGGATCGGCAGTGCGCAAGGGCGGCAACGACTTTGCGACCGAGGTTGACCTCGCCCTGGAACGACAGATCACCGATGCACTGGTCGCAGCGACCGGAATCGGAGTGCACGGCGAGGAATTCGGCGGCCCGCCAATCGATTCCCCGCTGGTGTGGGTGCTCGATCCCATCGACGGGACGTTCAACTACGCCGCCGGCTCACCGATGGCCGCCATACTGCTGGGTCTGCTCCGCGACGGGGAGCCGGTCGCCGGGCTGACCTGGCTGCCGTTCGCCGGTCAGCGCTACACCGCGGTGGCGGGCGGCCCGCTGATCCGCAACGGGGTGGCGCAACCACCACTGGAGCCCGCCGACCTGGCTCACTCGTTGGTCGGTATCGGCACATTCAACGTCGAATGGCGGGGCCGCTTTCCCGGCCGCTACCGGCTGGCCGTGCTCGAGGGACTGACCAGGGTGACATCGCGGACGCGGATGCACGGCGCCACCGGAATCGACCTGGCCTATGTCGCCGACGGCACACTCGGCGGTGCGATCAGTTTCGGCCACCACATCTGGGACCACGCCGCCGGCGTGGCCATGGTGCGGGCGGCGGGCGGCACCGTCACCGACCTGTCCGGGGCCCCGTGGACGGCGTTGTCGGACTCGGCGCTGGTCGCCGCGCCGGGGGCACACGAGCAGATTCTCGACATCCTCAAGCGAGTCGGCGCACCGGGGGACTACTGACATGGAACAACAACCCAGCGGTTCAGCGAGGCTCGACGCAGGAGAGGCGAAGCTGGGACCGATGCATAAGCACAGCGGTTCAGCGAGGCTCGACGCAGGAGAGGTGAAGCTGGGACCGATGCATAAGCACAGTGATGTGGCCGTACGGGTCATTCCGTGTCTGGACGTCGACGGCGGCCGGGTCGTCAAAGGGGTGAACTTCGCCAACCTGCGCGACGCCGGCGACCCGGTCGAGCTGGCCGCGGCCTATGACGCCGCAGGCGCCGACGAGCTGACCTTCCTCGACGTGACGGCGTCGTCGTCGGGCCGGGCGACCATGCTCGAGGTGGTCGCGCGCACCGCCGATCAGGTCTTCATCCCGCTCACCGTCGGCGGCGGGGTACGCACGGTCGCCGACGTCGACGTGCTGTTGCGGGCCGGAGCGGACAAGGTTTCGGTGAACACCGCCGCGATCGCCCGCCCGGAACTACTTGCCGAGCTGTCGCGGCAGTTCGGTTCCCAGTGCATCGTGCTGTCGGTCGATGCGCGCACCGTGCCGGCCGGTTCGGCTCCCACCGCGTCCGGATGGGAAGTCACCACCCACGGCGGCCGGCAGGGCACCGGTATCGACGCCGTCGAATGGGCGGTCCGCGGTGTCGAGTTGGGGGTCGGGGAGATCCTGCTGAATTCGATGGATGCCGATGGCACCAAGGCCGGATTCGACCTGGCGATGTTGCGCGCGGTCCGGGCGGCGGTGAGCGTGCCGGTGATCGCCAGCGGGGGAGCCGGCGCGGTGGAGCATTTCGCCCCGGCGGTCGCCGCCGGCGCCGATGCGGTGCTGGCGGCCAGTGTGTTTCATTTCGGCGAGATCACCATCCCGGAGGTGAAGGCGGCGATGGCTGCGGAGGGAATCGTGGTGCGATGACCCACCAGCTCGACCCGGCCATCGCGGCCCGCCTCAAGCGAAACCCCGAGGGCCTGATCGCCGCGGTGGTCCAGGAGCGGGGCAGTGGCGACGTGCTCATGGTCGCCTGGATGGACGACGAGGCGCTGGCGCGCACGCTGGCCACGCGTGAGGCCACGTACTTCTCGCGGTCGCGCCAGCAGCAGTGGATCAAGGGCGCGACCTCCGGGCACACCCAGTACGTGCACTCGGTACGGCTGGACTGCGACGGCGACACCGTGCTGCTGACCGTCGATCAGACCGGCGGCGCCTGCCACACCGGCGATCACAGCTGTTTCGACGCCGACCAGTTGCTCGCACCCTAGGGCGACGTGCGCGCAACCCTGGCCGGCGCTGCCGCCGCGGCAACGGCGGCGCTCGCGGGGCGCCGCTACCTGCGGATGCGCCCGGCCCTCGCCGGCGTCGCACCCGAGCTTCGCAGTCCGTTGCTGCCGTATGTAACGGTGACCTACCGCGCATGCACGCTGCCGTTCCTGCGGGCGGTCTACCGGATCAAGCGGCCGGCCGGTCCCGGCGTCACCGTGACGACCCACCGCGTCGGCGCTGCCGGTATGCGGGTGTTGGTGGCGACACCCCGCAGCGTCCGCCGGCCCGGGCCCGCCGTCCTGATGCTGCACGGCGGCGGGATGATCGTGGGTTCTGCCCGCCTGGAATTGAGCACCTACGGGCGGCTGGCCCGCGAGCTGGACGCGGTGATCGTGGCACCGGACTATCGGCTGGCCCCGGAAAGCCCCTTCCCGGCTGCCCTGGACGACGCCATGGCGACCCTGGGCTGGATGCGCGAGCGGGCCGTCACACTGGGAATCGACCCCGATCGCATCGCGGTGGCCGGCTACAGCGCCGGCGGTGGTCTCGCGGCGGCCGTCGCCCAGCGTTGTCACGACGAGGGCCTCGCACTGCGGGCCCAGGCCCTGGTCTACCCGATGCTCGACGACCGCACAGTACTGCGCGACAGCGGTCGGCGGGGACGGCTGGTCTGGACGCCGGAGTCCAACCGCTTCGCCTGGACCGCCTATCTGGGCCGGGCGCCGCGGATGACCGACGCACCGCCCTACGCCGCGCCGGCCCGGCGCGCGAACCTGTCCGGTCTGGCACCGGCCTGGATCGGGGTGGGCGAACTGGACCTCTTCTACGCCGAGGACCTCGCCTACGCGCACACACTGCGCGCCTGCGGCGTGCCGTGCGAACTTCTCACCGTGGCGGGGATGTACCACGCGGCAGACGGCTATGCGCCCAGATCAGCGGTGGCCGCCGCGTTCACGTCCAGCCTGCGTGACCACCTCAGGACGTATCTGTGACAGCCGGATTCGTTCGCACACCGCGGCGTCTTCGACAGTCCCGCAGATCCATTCGGTACCGGCTGCGGAGCGGTATGCTGGCCGACTGTGACTTCCGACGAGCCTGACGACCGGTACCTGTTGGAGCACAGCCCTCCCATCCGGGGGGTGGAGCTGGACCGGGTGTCGCTGCAGATCGACTCGCACTACGCACAGGGCACCGTCAGCGACATCGAAGCGCACATGCCGCGGGACGGATCGCGGATCATCGCGCTGACGAACCAGTTGAGCGAATCGCAAGCGAATCTGGAATCCGCCTCGGCGCAGTTCACCGAGTTGGCCTCCGCGATTCCGGGCGACATCGTGGATCTCAGCGATCGACTGTCCGGCATTCTCAACGGCGCGATGGCCGAAGCCGAGGACATCCGCGCAGAGGCGCAGCGCTTCGCCGACGAGCTGCGCACGGCGGCCCAGAGCGAGGCTGCGGCCGTTCTCGCCGACGCCGAGGCGCAGCGCCGTGAGGCAGCCGAACTGCGGGCCGAGCTGGAAACACAACACAAACACCTGCGGGCGCAGGCCGCGCATCTGCGGCGGCAGGCCGTGCTGAGCGCGGCCGAAATCATGAAGGAGGCCGAAAGCCACGCCTCGGCGATCCTGACCGAGATGAACCAGGCGATCACCAGCCACGTCGCGGACGCGCAACGGCGCCTGGCCGAACTCATCGATGCGCGCGCGAAGATCGTCGACCAGATTGAGCGGTCGACATCGCAGGCCAATCGCGCCAAACAAGTTAATGCCGAAACTCAAGTTAATGCCGCGCGGCAGGTGGATCGCGAATCGGCATTGTCGGCCAGAGAAACCTGGTTTCGGGAAAATCGCCCGCGCTGAAGTACTGCTTCGGCCATTTATTTTTTCGGTGACACCTCCGCACCCGTCTGCTACGCTTCGTCGCGCGGCGGCTTGTCTGCGGCGGCTGACCAGTCCTGATGTGCGCTTTTACCGGAGTTGACCCAGGCGCGGCCGACCATCGAGTCTTGCCGAGAGGAGGAGTCGGTTCCGGTGCCCAATATTCCGCCATTCCAAACGCAGATGCGCGGTTTCGATCGCACTGCGGTGGCGGATTACCTCGCGCGCCTACACGACGAAATTGACTATTTGCGCGACCGGGCGAAATCGCTCAACGCCGTGCGGACGCAGGCGGAATCCGATCGCGAACAACTCATTGCCGAGCTGGCGCGGCTGCAGAAAGACGTCGTGCACAGGGCCGCCGATGCCGACTGCCGGCGCGGCGAACTCGGCGCCGAGATACAGAACCTGCGCAGCCGGCTCGCTGAGGCCACCGGTGCCGAGAATCCAGCGGTCGAAGCACCCGAGCGGCTGACGGTGATGATGCGGATGGCCGCCGAGGAGGCGCGGCACGTCAAGGAACTGGCTTGTCGGGAGGCCGAAGCGCTGACCCGGGATCTGCGCGAGAAGCTGGTCGCCGCCCGCTGCGAGCGGGCCGCCGCCGGCGAAGAACTGGCCGGGGTGGAGTCGGCGGCCCGAACACGGCAGATCAAGATCCTGGACATCGCGACCGCCGAAGCGCAGCAGATCCTGCGATGGGCGCGCGAGGAGCGCACTCGCATCGCCGAACAGACCGCCGAGGCCCAACAGCGCCGCCGGGCGTTGTACCGCAGGCTGGCCGAGGAGGACGAACGCCGCCGCCTGGCGTCCAACGAGGCCCTCGACAACCAGATCAAGCGGTCCTGGGAAGACGACGAACGCAATCGCCGTCGGTCGCGGCGGAAGCTGGAGCGCAAGCTGCAGGCCGCCTGGGAGCAGGTCGAGGCCAACATCGCCGCGCTCGACAAGCAGGCGCGGGCGCAAGCGGCGGCCCTGATCGCCGACGCCGAGCGCCAAGCCGAGGCGCTGCGCGAACGGGCACACGCCGACGTGGAGCTGCTGCGCGTCGAGCGTGCCGCAATCCGCGCCGACCTCGACGAGATCCAGAAGTGGATCGGCGCTGCCGGTAGCGAAACCCAAGGTGTTCGTCCACCGTAAGTCCGGTGACATGCCCGCGGGGTTCTGATACGCTCCGTCGCACGGTGACTTGAGTCAGCACATCCAGTTGGCTTCGGGCACAAGCCAACTCGGTTGAATTCTGGCTAACCATCGACCGAAGACCCACCCCCTCAGGTGCTTAGGAGTATGCCGGTGGCGCTGGAGATTCCCGACTTCGAAACACAGATGCGCGGTTTCGATCGCAATGAGGTCTCCGACTACATCGGCAGGCTGCACCACGAGATCAGCGTGCTGCAGGAACGCAACAAATCCCTCGAGGCGAGCAAGTCGAAGACGCTCATCGACCGCGAACAACTTGCCGCCGAAGTCGCCCGGCTGCAAAACGACGTGGTGCGCATGACCGCCGAGGCCGAGAACGAGCGGCAGCGCCTCACGGCCGAACTGGCCCAGCTGCGATCGCAGTTCGAGCAGGTCGCCGGTCCGGTCGACTCCGTCGAGGGCATGTCCGATCGGATCGCGCGGATGATGCGCATCGCCTCCGAGGAGGCGCGGCGCACCAAGGAACTGGCACGCCAGGACGCCGAGGCCCTCACCGCCGAGCTGCGCGAGCAGTTGGAGGCCGCCAGTCACGACCGGGCTGCCGCCAGTGCGGCACTCGCCGAGTTCCAGGCGTCCACCCACGCCCGCCGGACGAAGATCCTCGAGGCCGCGACCCAGGAGGCGGAGCAGATCCTGCGCATCGCCCACGAGGAGCGCAGCCGCATCGCCCAGGAGATCGAAGAAGCCGAGCGCAGTCGCCGCGAGGTGTACCAGCGGCTGGCCGAGGACGACGAACGCAATCGCCGGGCCGCGCAGGAGGCCCTCGACGAGCAGATCAAGCTGGCCTGGGAAGAGGACGAGCGCAACCGCCGCGAGGCCCAGCAGCGCCTGGACCAGAAGATGAAGGCGGCGTGGGAGCAGGCCGAGGCCAACATCGCCAAGCTGGACAAGGAGGCCCGCCTGGAGGCGTCCTCACTGATCGCCAACACCAAACGCGAGGCCAAACTGCTGCGCGACCGCACGCAGGCCGAGGTGGAGCAACTCAGCCGCGAACGGACCGGCATCGTCACCCACCTCAGCGAGATCAGAAATTGGATCGACACCGCGGTCGGCGAGGCCCGGGCAGCGGGCAGCCCAGCCGAGGCGAGCGAGCCCGAATCCGAGGCACCGGCGCACACCGGCGGATAGGCGGGGTAGATCGCCGCCGGCCCGCTGCGCCCGGCTGCGCCGCGCTGGCGACCGGCGGGGTAGATCGCGCTGTTAGGCCGGCCGGCGCGCCCGCAGCGCCTCCAGCGCCTTATCGGCGTGGGTGTCCATGGAGAACTCGCTGGCGATCACAGCCAGCACGGTGCGGTCGGTGTCGATGACGAACGTGGTCCGCTTCACCGGCAACAACTTGCCCAGCAGGCCGCGCTTGACCCCGAACTGCGCCGCCACGGTGCCGTCGGCGTCGGACAACAGCGGGTAATCGAACCCCTGCTGGTCGGCGAACTTGGCCTGCTTGGCGACCGCGTCGGCGCTGATGCCCACCCGGGTGGCCCCGACGGCGGCGAACTCGCCGGCCAGGTCGCGGAAGTGACAGGCTTCCTTGGTGCAGCCCGGCGTCATGGCCGCCGGATAGAAGAACAGCACCACCGGCCCCGCGGCCAGCAGCTCACTGAGGGTGCGCAGCGCCCCGGTCTGGTCGGGGAGCGCGAAGTCGGCCACGGTGTCACCGGTTTTCATGCCGGCCACGCTACTCCCGCTGTCGGCGTCGCGACGGCGATCACCGGGGCCGATTCCGGCAGGCCGCTGCGCCGCCGCGCCGGCAATCACCATGGTCTGGGAAGATGTGCGCGTGCAAACCACAAGCACTTCGAGGGTCGGTGTCACATCCCGGGCGGACTTCCGGGCCCTGGCGGCTGAGCACCGGGTGGTCCCGGTGACCCGCAAGGTGCTGGCCGACGCCGAGACGCCGCTCTCGGCGTATCGCAAGCTGGCCGCCAACCGCCCCGGCACGTTTCTGCTCGAATCGGCCGAGAACGGCCGGTCGTGGTCGCGGTGGTCGTTCATCGGCGCCGGCACCACCTCGGCGTTGACGGTGCGCGACGGGGAGGCGGTGTGGCTGGGCGCGGTGCCGCAGGACGCGCCCACCGGAGGCGACCCCCTGCAGGCCCTGCGCCAGACGCTGGCCCTGCTGGAGACGGCGACCATCCCCGGGCTGCCGCCGCTGTCGAGCGGACTGGTCGGCTTCTTCACCTACGACCTGGTGCGCCGCCTCGAACGACTGCCCGAACTCGCGGTCGATGACCTGGGGCTGCCCGACATGCTGCTGCTGCTGGCCAGCGACATGGCCGCCGTGGACCACCACGAGGGCACCATCACCCTGATCGCCAACGCGGTCAACTGGAACGGCACCGACGAGCATGTCGACGAGGCCTACGACGACGCGGTCGCCCGCCTGGAGGTGATGACGGCGGCGTTGAGCCAGCCGCTGGAGTCCAGTGTCGCGACCTTCGACCGGCCCGACCCGGACTACCGCGGGCAGCGGACCCCCGAGGAGTACGGGGCGATCGTCGAGCGACTGGTCGGCGAGATCGAAGCCGGCGAGGCGTTTCAGGTGGTTCCCTCGCAGCGTTTCGAGATGACGACGACGGCCGACCCGCTCGATGTCTACCGGATGCTGCGGGTGTCCAATCCCAGCCCCTACATGTACCTGCTGCAGGTGCCCGACGGCGACGGGGAACTGGCCTTCTCGATCGTGGGCTCGAGCCCCGAGGCGCTGGTGACCGTCCAGGAGGGCCGCGCGACCACCCACCCGATCGCCGGAACCCGGTGGCGGGGGGCGACCGAGGAGGAAGACCAGCTGCTGGCCAAGGGGCTCCTGGAGGACGAGAAGGAGCTCGCCGAACACCTGATGCTGGTCGATCTGGGCCGCAACGACCTGGGCCGGGTGTGCGTTCCGGGGACGGTACGGGTCTCCGATTACAGCCACATCGAGCGCTACAGCCACGTCATGCACCTGGTGTCCACGGTCACCGGGGAACTCGCCGAGGACCGGACCGCGCTGGACGCGGTGACCGCCTGTTTCCCCGCCGGCACCCTGTCCGGGGCCCCCAAGGTCAGAGCGATGGAGCTGATCGAGGAAGTCGAGAAGACCCGGCGCGGGCTCTACGGCGGCGTGGTCGGTTACCTGGATTTCGCCGGCAACGCCGACTTCGCCATCGCGATCCGTACCGCGCTGATGCGCTCCGGCACCGCCTACGTTCAGGCCGGTGGCGGCGTGGTCGCCGACTCCAACGGCCCCTACGAATACACCGAGGCCTCCAACAAGGCCCGCGCCGTGCTGGCCGCGATCGCCGCCGCGCAGACGCTGGGCGCGCCCGGGACCGATGGCTGACGGCCGCGAACCTCACCAGGCCCGCACTCTTCGCGGGGCGCAACTGCTGCTGGTGGCCGCCGCCGGCGGGTTGTGGGGCGCCTCCCGGCTGCCGTGGGTGCTGATTCGCTCGTTCGACGGGCTCGGCCAGCCCAGGCAGCTCACCGTCACCGGGGCGTCCTGGTCCACCGCGCTGGTGCCGATGGCCCTGTTGTGCCTGGCGGCTGCGGTGGCCGCGATGGCGGTGCGCGGCTGGCAGCTGCGGGTCCTTGCGGTGGTGTTGGCCGCGGTGAGCCTGGCGTGCGGCTATCTGGGCCTGAGCATGTGGGCGGCCCGCGACATCACCGTGCGGGCGCTGGACATCGCCGAGGTGCCGCTGACCTCTCTGCTGGGCACCGAGCGGCGCCTGACCGGAGCGGTGTTGAGCCTGGTTGCGGCCGGGTGCGTGCTGGTAGCAGCCGTGTTGCTGATGCGCACCGCCGCGCAAGGCGCCGGCCGCGTCAGCAAGTATTCCGCTCCTGCGGCGCGCCGTGCTGCCACCCGGGATCTGCCCGCCGGACCGGCTGGTGCGCAGGTGTCGGAACGAATGATGTGGGACGCCCTCGACGAAGGGCGCGACCCCACCGGGGATCCGGAGGAGCGGCCACCGGGACCGGACGGCGAGGGTCGGTGACAGCTCGGGCAGCGACGATCGCTACCCTTCTTGGAAGTGTTCGACGAAGCCCACCGGACGCGGGAGAGGAAGCGGCAGGCATGACTTCGGCATCCGTTCTCGACTCCATCATCGAGGGAGTTTGCGCCGACCTTGCCGTCCGTGAGGCCGCCGTCCCACTGGCGGAAGTCAAAGCCGCGGCTGAGGCGATGCCCCCGCCACTGGACGTGATGGCTGCGCTGCGTGAGCCCGGCATCGCGGTGATCGCGGAGGTGAAGCGGGCCAGTCCCTCCAAGGGGCAGCTGGCTCCCATCGCCGACCCGGCGGATCTGGCCAGCACGTATGCCGACGGCGGCGCCCGCGCGATCAGTGTGCTGACCGAGCAGCGCCGGTTCAACGGCTCGCTGGCGGACTTGGACGCGGTGCGGGCCGCGGTGTCGGTTCCGGTGCTGCGCAAAGACTTCATCGTGCGCCCGTACCAGATTCACGAGGCCCGCGCGCACGGCGCGGACATGCTGCTGCTGATCGTGGCGGCGCTCGGCCAGCAGGCCCTGGAATCCCTGCTGGACCGTACCGAGTCGCTCGGCATGACCGCCCTGGTCGAGGTGCACACCGAAGAGGAGGCCGACCGCGCACTGACCGCCGGCGCCAAGGTGATCGGTGTCAACGCCCGCGACCTCAACACGCTGGAAGTCGACCGCGACTGCTTCGCACGCATCGCGCCCGGACTGCCCACCGAGGTGGTCAAGATCGCCGAGTCCGGCGTCCGCGGCACCGCGGACCTGTTGGCCTACGCCGGTGCCGGCGCGGATGCGGTCCTGGTCGGCGAGGGGCTGGTCACCAGCGGCGACCCGCGAGCAGCTGTTGCCGATTTGGTCAGTGCGGGTAAGCATCCGTCCTGCCCGAAGTCGGCTCGCTAAATGTCAGAGACCCCGCACCCGAGTCTTCCGCGCGCCAGTGCCGGAGTGGCTGAACCCACCCGCCACGAGCCCGACGCCCGCGGGCATTTCGGTGTCTACGGCGGTCGCTACGTCGCCGAAGCGCTGATGGCGGTCATCGAAGAGGTCACCGCCGCCTACGACAAGGTGCGCAATGACCGCGAGTTCCTCGACACCCTCGACGACCTGCAGACGCACTACACCGGCCGACCCTCGCCGCTGTATGAGGCGCAGCGCCTGACGGCCCATGCCGGCGGCGCCCGCATCTTCTTGAAGCGCGAAGACCTCAACCACACCGGTTCGCACAAGATCAACAACGTGCTCGGCCAGGCGCTGCTGGCGCGACACATGGGCAAGACCCGGGTGATCGCCGAGACCGGTGCCGGCCAGCACGGCGTGGCCACCGCGACCGCCTGCGCCCTGCTCGGCCTGGAGTGCGTGATCTACATGGGTGCGGTCGACACCCGCCGCCAGGCGCTCAACGTCGCCAGGATGCGGCTGCTGGGCGCAACGGTGGTGTCCGTCGAATCCGGTTCGCAGACCCTCAAAGACGCCATCAACGAGGCGTTCCGGGACTGGGTCACCAATGCCGATCGCACCTACTACTGCTTCGGCACCGCGGCCGGTCCGCACCCGTTCCCGACCATGGTGCGGGACTTCCAGCGGATCGTCGGCCTGGAGACGCGCGTTCAGATCCAGCAGATGGCGGGCCGGTTGCCCGACGCCGTGGTGGCGTGCGTGGGTGGCGGCTCCAACGCCATCGGCATCTTCCACGCCTTCCTCGACGATCCGGCGGTTCGGCTGATCGGGTTCGAAGCCGGCGGCGACGGTGTGGACACCGGCCGGCACGCCGCAACCTTCGCCGGCGGATCGCCGGGCGCCTTCCAGGGCTCGTTCTCCTACCTGCTGCAAGACGACGACGGTCAGACCATCGAGTCGCATTCCATCTCGGCGGGCCTGGACTATCCCGGTGTGGGCCCCGAACACGCCTGGCTGCGCGAGACCGGGCGCGCCGAATACCGCCCGATCACCGACTCCGAAGCCATGGACGCCTTCGCCGTCCTGTGCCGCACCGAGGGAATCATTCCCGCAATCGAATCGGCACACGCGATCGCCGGCGCACTCAAACTGGCGGCCGAGTTGGGGCCCGGAAAGATCATCGTGGCCAACGTGTCCGGCCGCGGCGACAAGGACGTGGAAACGGCGGCCAAGTGGTTCGGGCTGTTCGACCAGACGGGGGACGCGTCGTGACCGACCACGCCGGCGACCGGTTGGCCCCGATGTTCGCGGCCTGCCGGGCCGAGGGCCGTGCCGCACTGATCGGCTATCTGCCGACCGGCTACCCGGATGTGGCGGGATCGATCGCCGCGATGACCGCTTTGGTCGAATCCGGTTGCGACCTCGTCGAAGTCGGCGTGCCGTACTCCGATCCGGGGATGGACGGCCCGACCATCGCGCGCGCCACGGAGACCGCGCTGCAAGGCGGTGTGCGCGTACGCGACACACTGCGCGCCGTCGAGGCGATCACCGCCGCCGGGGGGCGTGCCGTGGTGATGACCTACTGGAACCCGGTGCTGCGCTACGGGGTCGACGCGTTCGCCCGCGACCTGGCCTCAGCCGGGGGACTGGGCCTGATCACCCCCGACCTGATCGTCGACGAAGCCGACGACTGGCTGGCCGCCTCCGAACAGCACGCGCTGGACCGGATCTTCCTGGTGGCGCCGTCCTCGACGCCGCAACGACTTTCCGAGACGGTGAAGGCGACCCGCGGATTCGTCTACGCCGCCTCCACGATGGGCGTCACCGGTGCCCGCAACACGGTGTCCAACGCGGCACCGGAGTTGGTGGCCAGGGTGCGTGAGGTCTCCGGCATTCCCGTCGGTGTCGGGCTGGGCGTGCGATCGGGCGCTCAGGCCGCCGAGATCGGCGCCTACACCGACGGTGTCATCGTCGGCTCGGCGCTGGTGACCGCACTGAGCGAGGGCCTGAGCGCCCTGCGGACATTGACAACAGAGCTGACTTCGGGAGTGCGCCAAGGAGTTACCACGCGATGACGTTGGATTGGCTGACCTATTTCCCCAGTCCTGCGCGCGGAGTGTGGCATCTCGGTCCGGTTCCGATCCGGGCTTACGCCCTGTGCATCATCCTGGGCATCGTCGTCGCCCTGCTGATCGGGGATCGCCGGTGGCGGGCCCGGGGCGGTGAGCCGGGCGTCATCTATGACATCGCCCTGTGGGCGGTGCCGTTCGGACTGATCGGCGGGCGGCTCTATCACCTGATGACCGACTGGCGAACCTATTTCGGCGAGGGTGGCGTCGGATGGGAAGCGACGCCACGGATCTGGGACGGCGGTCTGGGGATCTGGGGCGCGGTGGCGCTCGGCGGGGTGGGCGCCTGGATCGGTTGCCGCCGCCGGGGGATCTCCCTGCCGGCCTTCGGTGACGCGATCGCCCCGGGGATCGTCTTGGCGCAGGCCATCGGCCGCGTCGGGAACTACTTCAATCAGGAGCTCTACGGCCGTGAGACCACGCTGCCGTGGGGGCTGGAGATCTTCTGGCGCGAAGACGCCTCGGGCGTGCGGGATCCGCACCTGCTCGACGGCGTGTCCACCGGCGAGCTGTACAAGATCGTCCAGCCGACGTTCCTCTACGAATTGCTGTGGAACCTCGTGGTGTTCCTCGTGCTGATCTACGCCGACCGGCGGTTCCGAATGGGGCACGGCCGGTTGTTCGCGCTGTACGTCGCGGGGTACTGCATCGGCCGGTTCGGCATCGAACTGCTCCGCGACGACGCCGCGACACATATCGCCGGAATCCGGGTCAACTCGTTCACCTCGACGTTCGTCTTCATCGGCGCGGTGGTGTACATCCTGCTCGCGACCAAGGGACGCGAAGATCCCGAAGCGATTCGCAGCGCCTGGCAATCACGGGAGGCCGGCGGCCACGACGCCGAAACGCCGGAGGAGCCGGCGCCCGAAACACCGGAGGAGCCGGCGCCCGAAACACCGGAGGAGCCGGATGCGCCCGAGGCGGCGGCCGGTGCCGGCTCGGTGGTCGCAGTGCCGGAAAGGCTTAGTGGCCAGGCCGACTCGGCCGAGCCCGAGGCCGTCGAGGACCCGTCGGGCGAGCAGGAGGAGGCGCAGTTCGCCGGCTCCGCAGCGCAGCAGGACACCGAGGCCGACACCGACACCGGAGACGCCGATGCCGACCGGGCGGTATCGGACGCCGAGGCCGCTGAGGCCGACGAACCCGAGGCCGACGAACTCGAGGCCGACGAACTCGAGGCCGCCGAGGTCGCCGAATCCGAGCCGGTCGACGAGCAGCCCGGCCCCGATGACACCGGGGAGGAGTCCGCCGAGACGCCACCCGAGTCGCCCGAGCCAACCCCCGTCGACCCCGAGGCCGAAACCGGCGATGCCGGTGACGCGGACCCGGACGATTCCGACGGTGCGGAAGTGCAGAGCGCCGAGCACCCCGACGCCGGCGAACAGCCCGACGACGCAGCCACCGACGACGCCGCTGAGCAGCGCTGACCTCAGGCCAGACGCCCTAGCCGCCACTTCTGGCATGCTGCATAGATGACTGTCCCGCCGTGGCCTCCGGCCGGGCCGCACGGCGACTGGCCCCCGCCGGGCTACCCGCCGCCGTATCAGGGCCATCCCGACATGTGGGCGCCCTACGGGCGTTCGCCGGCGACCGGCCTGCCCTACTCGCCGAAGTCCAAAGTGACCGCGGCGTTGCTGCAGCTGCTCGGGTTCTTCGGCTTCCTGGGCTTCGGGCGGATGTACCTGGGCCAGACCGGCCTGGGTTTGGTGCAGCTGACGGTCGGGCTGCTGGCCACCGTCACCACCTACGGCCTCGGGATCATCGTGCCCTTCCTGTGGGGCGTCATCGACGCGGTCCTGATGCTGAGCGGGCGGGTGCGCGACAGGCAAGGCCGGCCGCTGCGCTAGCCCGGTTGAGTGCTCGCACCGCTGCGTCACACGGATTTTCGCTTTCTGCAACCATTCCTGAGGAAGGCGCCTCAGTCTGTCCGACTATGCTGGCGCCGTGAATAGACGCAGCAAGATCGTCTGCACTCTCGGCCCGGCGACCCACTCCGCGGAGATGGTCCGGGCTCTGGTCGACGCGGGCATGGACGTGGCCCGCCTGAACTTCAGCCACGGCGACCACAAAGACCACCAGGCTTCCTACGAGCGGGTGCGTGCCGCCTCGGATGCGACCGGGCGGGCCGTGGGGGTGCTCGCCGATCTGCAGGGGCCCAAGATCCGGTTGGGGCGTTTTGCCGACGGCCCCACCTACTGGGCGACCGGTGAGACGGTGCGCATCACCGTCGCCGACTGCCCCGGCGACCACGACCGGGTGTCCACCACCTACAAGAAGCTGGCTGTTGACGCCGCCCCGGGCGACCGCGTCCTGGTCGACGACGGCAAGGTCGGGCTGGTGGTGGAGAGCATCGACGGCGACGACGTGCTGTGCCGGGTCACCGACGGCGGTCCGGTCAGCAACCACAAGGGCATGTCGCTGCCGGGCATGAAGGTCTCCGCGCCGGCGCTGTCGGAGAAAGACATCGAAGACCTCGAGTTCGCGCTGCAGCTCGGTGTCGACATGGTGGCGTTGTCGTTCGTGCGCTCGCCGTCGGACGTCGAGCTGGTGCACGAGGTGATGGACCGGGTCGGCCGCCGGGTCCCGGTGATCGCCAAACTGGAAAAGCCGGAAGCCATCGAGAACCTCGAGGCGGTGGTGCTGGCCTTCGACGCCATCATGGTGGCTCGCGGCGACCTCGGCGTGGAGCTGGCGCTCGAAGAGGTGCCCCTGGTGCAGAAGCGTGCCATCCAGGTGGCACGCGAGAACGCCCGGCCGGTGATCGTGGCCACCCAGATGCTGGAGTCGATGATCGAGAACTTCCGGCCCACCCGGGCCGAAGCCTCCGACGTCGCCAACGCGGTGCTCGACGGCGCGGACGCGTTGATGCTCTCCGGCGAGACCGCGGTGGGCAAGCACGCCCTGGACGCCGTGCGGACCATGAGCCGGATCATCTGCGCAGTGGAACAGAACTCCACGGCGGTACCGCCGCTGACCCACATGCCGCGCACCAAGCGGGGCGTGATCTCCTTCGCGGCCCGCGAGATCGGCGAACGCCTGGACGCCAAGGCACTGGTGGCGTTCACCCAATCAGGCGACACGGTGCGCCGACTGGCCCGGTTGCACACCCCGCTGCCGCTGCTGGCGTTCACCGCCCTGCCCAAGATCCGCAGCCAGTTGGCGATGACGTGGGGGACCGAGACCTTCATCGTTCCGCAGGCACACACGACCGACGGCATGATCCGTCAGGTGGACAAGGCGCTGCTGGATCTGGGCCGCTACGAGCGCGGTGATCTGGTGGTCATCGTCGCGGGCGCTCCGCCGGGGACTGAGGGATCGACCAACATGATCCACGTGCACCGCATCGGGGAGGACGACGTCTAGTGCCGCCCGAGCCGAATACGGATCTCGAAGAACTCCTGGCGGTACTGGACCTCAAGCTTGGCGACGAGGACTGCTTCGTCGGATCGCATCCCAGCAAGACGCCGTTGCGGACCTTCGGTGGGCAGCTGATGGCCCAGTCAATGGTGGCGGCCAGCCGCACCGTGGCCGCGCACCTGCCGCCCGGCACGCTGTCGGTCCACTTCATCAACGGTGGCGACCCGGCCCGCGACATCGAGTTCCGGGTGCACCGGCTGCGCGACGAACGCCGGTTCGCCAATCGCCGGGTGGACGCTCTGCAGGGCGATACCCTGCTCGCCACCTCGATGGTCTCCTATCTGTCCGGGGGCAGCGGTCTGGAGCACAGTGTCGAGGCGCCGGCGGTCGCCGAGCCCGAAACACTGCCCCGGCTGGATGAATTGCTCGACGGTTATGAAGAGGTCGTGCCGGGCTTCGTCAACGCGCCGCACCCGATCGAGTGGCGCTACACCAACGACCCGGCTTGGGTGATGCGCGACAAGGGCGGTCGCCTTGCCCACAACCGCGTCTGGGTCAAGGCGGACGGGCCGATCCCGGACGATCCGGTGCTACACACCGCGATGCTGGTCTACTCGTCGGACACCACGGTCCTGGATTCGATCATCACCACCCACGGCCTGTCGTGGGGCTTCGATCGGATCTTTGCGGCCAGCGCCAACCACACCGTGTGGTTTCACCGGCCGATCCGGTTCGACGACTGGGTGCTCTACGCGACGTCGTCACCGGTGGCCGCCGATTCCCGCGGGCTGGGCTCCGGGCACTTCTTCGACCGCTCCGGGCAGCTGCTGGCCACCGTCACGCAGGAAGGCGTGCTGAAGTACTTCCCGAAGGTCAAGCGCTAGGTTAGGCCGGCATCAGGCCGGTGTCCGATTCCTCCTGCACCATCGGGGCGTCGGCGCCGCTGCCGAAGGTGTTCTCGAAGTGCTCTTTGAACCGCTCGGTGCATTGCTGCTGGGCCTCGGCATCCGAACCGGCCTTCGTCATGCACGCCACGTAGTCGCCGCCGCCTGCGGTGCGCCAGATGCCGACGTAGATGAAGATGCAGCCGATCCCGGCGGCCACTGCCAAGGCGCCCAGCACGATCCCGGCGAGGGCGACGCCGCCGTTGTCGGCTTCGCCGCGCTTGGCCCGGCCCCGGCCGACGATGCCGAGTACCACCGCCACCAGGCCCAGGGCCACCCCGCCGATCACCGACAGCGCCGTCACGATGCCGGCGATCGCCACGATCAGGGCGGCGATACCTGCGCCGTTCCTGGGTGCCGGGGGCGCCCCGGGCGGGGGGTAGCCGGGGTACTGGCCGGGCGCCGGATACGGGTACGGGTAGCCCGGCGAGGGATAGCTATCGACGGCCGGCGGCCAGGACGGCTGAGACTCGGGCGACAGCGACGGCGTGCCGGACTCGGGCATTGAGCGGACTCCACATCAGAGCATCAGGCAGGTGTGACAACGGATCAGGTCTCAGGGTACCCGCGACGGCGCCCGGGCGGCGGTCGCGGACGGTCGGCCGCCGATTACCCGACCGAGAAGGTGGTGGCGAGTTCGCGAGATGCGCTGCGAATCTTGAAGCCGGTGATGATCTCGGTGATGCCGATGACGATCAGCCAGCTGCCGACGACCACCGCCAGCACCCACAACGAGGCGAACGGCGACGCCAACGTCACCAGACCGGCCAGCAGGCTGACCACGCCCATGAAGATCTGCCAGCCGCGGCCGGGCAGCGCCGGGTCGCTGATGGCCGCCACCACCGTCGCCACTCCGCGGAAGATGAACCCGACCGCGATCCAGATGGCCAGCAGCAGCACCGCCAGCGCCTCTTCGTCAGAGTTGAAATGCCGGAAGCACAGGACGGCCAGAATCACCGACGCGGTGCCGCTGAGAAACAGCAACACCCTTCCGCCTGCCGACATGATGGGAAGGCTGAAAGCGAAGATCAGTTGCGCAACCCCGGTGACCACCAGGTACACACCGAACAGCACGGCAGCAACCAGAATGGACCGGCCAGGCCAGACCAAGACCAGCACGCCCAGAATAAGGGCCAATACACCAGAGACCAGCGTCGACTTCCACAAGTTCGGCAGCAGGCTCGGAACCGACGTTTCCATATCCGAAGTCTGGCACAGTTAGGGCGTTCTGGCCGGGGTATCGCACCGCCCGAGCGCTCAGGACGCCGGCGTGGTTTCCCGGGCGTAAATCTCGGCCAGGAACTGCTCGACGGCGATCGCCGTGTGACCGGCCCGCGGCGAACCGAAAATGTCGAAGGCGTGCTCTGCCCGAGGCAGCTCGGCATACACCACCGGGTTCGCGCTGACCTCGCGCAGCCGGGCGGCGAAAGCGCGGCCCTGCTCCACCGGCACCAGCGAATCGTTGCGCCCGTGCAGGAGGAAGAACGGCGGCGCCTCGGCAGAGATGTAGGTCATCGGGGAGGCGTCGCGATAGGTGTCGGGGAAACGCCGCCAGCTCTGCTTGAACACGTAGGCACCGACCGTCGGAGTCAACAGCGGGTGCAGCCCGGTCTCGCCGGTGAAGTCGTAGACCCCGTAGAACGGGACCGCCGCACGCACGCTGGTGTCGGCGTCGGCGAAGCCCGGCTGAAACCGCGGGTCGTTGGGAGTCAGTGCGGTCAGGGCACACAGGTGACCGCCTGCCGAGCCGCCGGTCAGCGCGATCCAGTCCGGGTCGCCGCCGTAGTCGGCGATGTTCGCCTTGGTCCAGGCCAGCGCCCGCTTGACATCGACGATGTGGTCGGGCCAGGTGGAGCGCGGACTCAACCGGTAGTTGATCGACACGCACACCCAGCCCCGCTCCACCAGGTGTGCCATCAGCGGATGTGCTTGGCCGCGTTTGCTTCCCACCATCCATGCGCCCCCGTGCACCTGCACCAGGACCGGCGCGCGACCGTCGCGGGGCAGGTCGCGGTGCCGCCACACATCCAGGGTGTTACGACCGCCGAATTCGCCGTAGGGGATGTCGGAGTCGGTGGCGTAATCGCGATAAACCCGCATCATCCGCACCACGCCGGGCGCCTTGGCGATCTCGCCGTCGGGACCCGGCCGCTGCCACAGGTCCCGGCTGTCGGTACGCCGCCGGGTCCCGAGCCCGGCGTCCAGCGCCGCGGTCAGGGGCTTATCGGCGGTGCGCCCGGCATGGTGCAGCCCCAGCAGGCCCAGCCAGGACAATGCCGAGAGCAGCCAGCCGGCCCGCCGGGCCTGCGGCGACAGCCACCGCGACAGCGCCGCCAGCACCGCGGACTGACCGGCGATGAGTTGCAGGGGCAGCTCCGAGGTGATCAGCCCGAAGCCGAACGCGTACAACGAGGGATAGCCACGCCGGGTCAGCGGACGGTAACCGTTGACGGTGTTGGCCAGACCGGCCAGCGAGCCGAGCACGGCCAAAAGCCTTGTCATTGCGCTCCTCAGTTGTGGGACGACCTGATCCGGCACCCTACCGAAACCGATCGAACCGCCGGCTCAGCGTGCCGGTGTCACCGACAGGGAGCGGCCGGCCGGACCGTGCGCGGCGCGGGGGAGGACGCCGACCAGAAACCATGTCCGCATCACTCCCTTGCCTTTGACGTCCACGTCGCCGCGCTCCTCGAGCACGAAGACGTCGCTCAGGCGATCTTTGACCTCTTGGGGCACCTGGATGCGGTTGGGCACACCGGTCGACTCCATCCGCGAGGCCAGGTTCACCGCGTCGCCCCAGACGTCGTAGAAGAACCGGCGGTTGCCCACCACACCGGCCACCACCGGTCCGGTGGCCAGCCCGATCCGCAGCGATACCGGGCGGCCCAGCGGGTCGCGCAGGTCGGCGATGATGGCGGCGATGTCGAGGGCCAGCCGAGCCAGCGCATGCAGGTGGTCCGGTCGCGGATCGGGAACCCCGCTGACCACCATGTAGGAGTCGCCGCTGGTCTTGATCTTCTCGAGGCCATGCTGGTCGACCAGGCGGTCCAGGCCGCTGTAAAGCTCGTTGAGGAAGCCGACCAGCTGGCCCGGGTCGGTCTGGCTGGCCCGCCGGGTGAAGTCGGCGATGTCGGCGAACAGTACCGAGGCGTCCGGGTAGCTGTCGGCGATGACGTCGACCGCCGGATTTTTGAGCCGGTCGGCGACAGCCGTGGGCAAGATGTTGGCCAGCAGGGCTTCGGAACGCTCGTATTCGGCTTCCATCGCCGCTTCGGCGCGGGCGATCTCGCGCAGCGCGAACCAGACGGTGGCAACCACCATGAAGCACGCCGAGACGACCACCATGACGTAGGACAGATTGTGCAGCCAGGCCGGCTGTTGCAGCTTGTCGGCGGGCACCAGGAAGTGCAGGGCGATGGTCAGCGACGCCCCGACCCCGGCCACCGCGGCCGCCAGCTTGATCCGGTCCACGCCGAGGATGAGCACGCTGATCGATGCGGCGGCCAGGAAATAGAACTGGATGCCCGAGCCGGTGCCCACCACCCAGCAGACCACGGCGGTCGTCAGGTAGGCGATCCCGACGAAGGTCAGGGGCGCGATGAGCTCGCCGAAGCGGTACAGCAGCGGGGTCAGGGCCAGGGCGGTCGCGGCCACCAGGTTGATCAGCGCGATCCCCCAGTGGCCGGGCGCGGCCCAGAGCTCCAGCAGGCCCCAGCCGGCACTGATCATCGCGGCCATCCCGGCGGACAGCTTCAGGATGCGCAGCCGCTGCGACAGCCGCCCCGCGTAATGCCGGGTACGGGCCGGCACGCAGTGGGTACGGCGGTAGGGCGTCTGCGCCTCGGCGGGCACCGCGAGGAACCGCTTGACGGACACGAGTTCCAGCCTAATCGGGCCAACCGCCCAGTTGGCGGTTTCGCCTGGTCGCAGGCCTGCCTCTAGGGTCAGCGTTCATGGTGTTGCGTTCCGTCGCGCTGTTCGTCTTAGCCGCCGTCGCCGAGATCGGCGGCGCCTGGCTGGTGTGGCAGGGGGTGCGGGAACAGCGCGGTCTGCTGTGGGCCGGCGCCGGGGTGATCGCCCTGGGTCTGTACGGCTTCGTCGCGACGTTGCAGCCCGACGCGCAGTTCGGCCGGATCCTGGCCGCCTACGGCGGAGTGTTCATCGCGGGATCACTTGTGTGGGGCATGGCGTTCGACGGGTTCCGGCCCGATCGCGCCGACGTCGCCGGTGCGCTGATCTGTCTGATCGGGGTAGCCGTGATCATGTACTCACCCCGCTGAGGTTCAGCCGACGGCTTCGATCCCGGACGGCGAGATCGTGAAGCCGCGTTCGGAGGGGCTGACGGTGCAGGTCACCCCCTCGGCTTCCGACCGGCAGCTGAACGGCCCGGCCTCCGCGCTCTGCCCGAAGCGCAGTATCGGTTGGTCGAACGGGGGATCGGACAAACAGTCGACGCTGTCGCGGCAGATCGACAACTCCCCATCGGTGTTCATCGATACGTGCTGTGCGGGCTGCACCGACATGCAATATGCCGAATCGGGCAGATCCGCCCGCCGGTAATCGATTTCGCAGTTGATTCCGGCGGGTGTTCCGAAGAATGGCACAAAGGGCAGATGGCACGATTCGCAGTCGTCGTCTCCCGGCCCATCGGAATCGACCTGCAGGGGAGCGCTGGGCAACAGGTTGCCACCCACGCCGCCGTCGCGGCCCGACACCGGGTCATCGACGTAGACGCGCGCTTTTGCCGGGGTCTGGTCGGTGTGCCCGTGATCGTGCATGGAGGCCCCGAAGACGACGCCGACTGCCACGCCCAGCAGCGCGATCAGAACACCCACCAATGACGTCCTCAATGGCCCTCCTCGGTTGCCCCGATCGCGGCGTCTTTCGAATACTAAATTCAGCGATACCGATGGGTGCCGACAATGGCGAACCGACTGGTGTTGATGAGCGCGACGCGCGGCGTGAGTCAATCCGGCAGGCCGGGGGATTGCTTCACCGGTGACGTCATGTTCGGGCTCGACGGCGCGGGCCACACACGTCAGAATTTCCTCTTCGTAATCACCCGGGCACCAGGTAGAGTCGAGTCTGCGGGACGTCCCCCCGTACCACGGGGGATTGGCGTCCCGCATTTCTCTTCGGGTAGCTCGATCTTGGTCAGAACTTTGGCACCGGGGCACTCGTCGCCTGTCCAGTAGGAATAGGCGGTCATGCCGCCTCCACATCAGCACGTCGCCGATGTCGTCGGCGGTGTTGTGTCGGCTTCGAAGAGGGCTCACCCCTGATGCAGCAAGGGATGAGATTGGTGCCAAAAAAGCCTGTCGATAAGCCCGTGAACTGCAGGAATGCCGGTGGTGTTGATGGTGCCCTCGGTGAGATTCGAACTCACACTGCACGGGTTTTGAATCCGTTTCCTCTGCCAGTTGGGATACGAGGGCCAGCGCCGTTGCGCGGATTCCCACCTTAGACGATGCCCCGCCCGCTTGCCCCCACCGGCAGCCACGACAGAATAGGGGCATGACCGACAGCACGCCCGACAGCAGCGAACGTCCAGCCCGGCGCGTGCTGATCGCCGAAGACGAGGCGCTCATCCGGCTGGATCTCGCCGAGATGCTGCGCGAAGAGGGCTACGAGGTGGTGGGCGAGGCCGGCGACGGCCAGGAGGCCGTGGAGCTGGCTGAGCTGCTGCGCCCGGACCTGGTGATCCTCGACGTGAAGATGCCGCGTCGCGACGGCATCGACGCGGCGTCGGAGATCGCCGCCAAACGCATTGCCCCGATCGTCATCCTGACCGCGTTCAGCCAGCGCGACCTGGTGGAACGGGCCCGCGACGCCGGGGCGATGGCCTATCTGGTCAAACCGTTCACGGCCGGCGACCTGGTCCCGGCCATCGAGCTGGCGGTCAGCCGGGCCGAGGAGATCACCGCCCTGGAACGCGAGGTCGGCACCCTGGCCGAGCAGCTGGAGACGCGCAAGCTGGTCGAGCGGGCCAAAGGTGTGCTGCAGACGGTGCACGGCCTGACCGAACCCGAGGCGTTCAAGTGGATTCAGCGTGCCGCGATGGATAAGCGCACCACCATGCGCCAAGTGGCCGAAGTGGTCCTGGAAAACGTCCAGGCCCCGGCCAACCCGCCCGCCTGAGCGGCACGCCCAGCCTGTCTGACCCCGTTGCGCAGGCACAACCAGTACGCTCGATGACGTGCAGCGCAGAATCATGGGGATTGAGACCGAGTTCGGTGTCACCTGCACCTTCCATGGCCATCGACGCCTCTCACCGGATGAGGTCGCGCGTTACCTGTTCCGCCGGGTCGTGTCGTGGGGCCGCAGCTCGAACGTGTTCCTGCGCAACGGGGCTCGCCTGTATCTCGACGTGGGTAGTCATCCCGAGTACGCCACCGCGGAGTGCGACAACCTGACCCAGCTGGTCACGCACGACCGCGCCGGCGAACGGGTGCTCGAAGACCTGCTCATCGACGCCGAGCAGCGGCTGGCCGACGAGGGTATCGGCGGCGACATCTACCTGTTCAAGAACAACACCGACTCCGCCGGCAACTCCTACGGTTGCCATGAGAACTACCTCATCGTGCGAGCGGGGGAGTTCTCCCGGATCTCGGACGTGCTGCTGCCGTTCCTGGTGACCCGGCAGCTGATCTGCGGCGCGGGCAAGGTGCTGCAGACCCCCAAGGCCGCCACGTTCTGCCTGTCCCAGCGCGCCGAGCACATCTGGGAAGGCGTTTCCAGCGCCACTACCCGGTCCCGGCCCATCATCAACACCCGCGACGAACCGCACGCCGATGCCGAGAAGTACCGGCGCCTGCACGTCATCGTCGGCGACTCCAACATGTCCGAGACCTCGACCCTGCTCAAAGTGGGCAGTGCGGCGCTGGTGCTGGAGATGATCGAAGCCGGAGTGTCCTTCCGGGACTTCTCGCTGGACAACCCGATCCGGGCCATCCGGGAGGTCAGCCATGACGTCACCGGCCGGCGCCCGGTCAGGTTGGCCGGCGGCCGCCAGGCCGGTGCGCTGGACATCCAGCGCGAGTACTACGGGCGGGCCGTGGAGTACGTGCAGACCCGGGCGGCCAACAACCCGCAGCTCGACCAGGTGATCGACTTGTGGGGCCGCCAGCTCGACGCCGTCGAGACCCAGGACTTCGCCAAGGTGGACACCGAAATCGACTGGGTGATCAAGCGAAAGCTGTTCCAGCGCTACCAGGATCGCTACAGCATGGAACTGTCGGATCCGAAGATCGCCCAACTGGACCTGGCCTATCACGACATCAAGCGCGGGCGCGGGGTGTTCGACCTGCTGCAGCGCAAGGGCTTGGCCGCGCGCGTGACCACCGACGAGGAAGTCGACGAGGCCGTCGACACCCCGCCGCAGACCACTCGCGCCAAGTTGCGTGGCGAATTCATCAGTGCTGCACAGGCAGCGGGCCGCGACTTCACCGTCGACTGGGTACATCTGAAGCTCAACGACCAGGCGCAGCGCACCGTGCTGTGCAAAGACCCCTTCCGGTCTGTCGACGAGCGGGTCAAGCGCCTGATCGCCAGCATGTGAGGCGGCCACCACCCACCACCGGGCCGCGCTCGTCGCACTTCTGAACTACCGAACGCCCCTCGAGGCTTATCCTCTCTTGTCATGGCGACCGCCAAAGTCGAGCGACTCCTCAATCTGGTCATCGCGTTGCTGGCCACCCGCAGCTACCTCACCGCCGAGAAGATCCGGGCCACCGTGGCGGGCTACCGCGACAGCCCCAGCGACGAGGCGTTCTCGCGGATGTTCGAGCGGGACAAGAACGAGCTTCGCGACCTGGGCATACCGCTGGAGACCGGCAAGGCCTCGGCGTTCGACACCGTCGAGGGATACCGCATCAACCCCGACACCTACGCACTTGCGCCCATCGACCTGACCCGCGACGAAGCCGCCGCGGTCGCCGTGGCGGTTCAGCTGTGGCAGTCGCCGGAACTGCGCGCCAATGCCGAGGGCGCGGTGGCCAAACTGCGCGCCGCCGGTGTCGAAGTGGACCAGGGCCGCGCCGACGTGCTGGTCGCGGCGCCGTCGGCCCTGCCGGGAATCCATCGATCCGAACCGGCACTGGGCGCCCTGATGGACGCCGTCCAGGCCGGCCAGGCGGTGCAGTTCGAGCACCGCCCCTCACCGGTGGAGCCCTACACCGTCCGCACGGTCGAGCCGTGGGGTGTGGTCACCCACGCCGGCCGCTGGTACCTGGTGGGCCACGACCGCGACCGCGACGCGGTCCGCACCTTCCGGTTGTCGAGAATCGCCCCGCAGGTGCGGCCGATCGGTCCGGTCGATGCCGTCACCCGGCCCGACGACGCGGACCTGCGCGCGATCGTCGCCGACGCCGTGGGCGATGCGCCCAGCGGACTGCAGGCGCGCATCTGGGTCGCCGACGGTCGCGCCGTCGCGCTGCGCCGGACCGGCACCGTGTTGGCGCGCCAGGCGCTGGGCGGCCGCGACGGCGACATCATCGGCGTCGACATCGGCACCCACGACCGGCTGGCCCGCGAGATCGCCGGATACGGGGCCGACGCGGTGGTCCTGGACCCGCCGACGCTGCGCGACGACGTCGTGGCGCGGCTTCGTGCCCACTTGGGAGAGGTGCCGGTATGACGCAGCTGTCGAAACGCCTGGTCCGGCTGCTCAACATGGTGCCGTATCTGAAGGCCCGCCCCGGGATCAGCAAGGCGCAGGCCGCCGCCGAGCTCGGCGTGAGCCTGAGCCAGCTGCAGAGCGACCTGGAGCAGTTGGTCGTGTGCGGCCTGCCGGGATACGACCCCGGTGAGCTGATCGACGTGACGTTCTACGACGACCGCCTGGACGTTTTCGAGTCCGCGGGAGTGGATCGGCCGCTGCGGCTGACATCCCGGGAGGCGACGGCCATGTTGATGGCCCTGCGCGCCCTGGTGGACATGCCCGGCATCGTCGACCCCCAGGCGGCCCGCAGCGCCATCGCCAAGATCGAGGAGGCCGCCGGGGCTGCGGCTCCGGCGGCGCCGGCCGCCGCCGCCCACGACGAGTCCGCCGCCGATGTGGTCCGCGACGCCGTGCGGCGTCAGCGCGTCCTGGCCATCGACTACTACGCAGCCTCCCGGGACAGCCTGTCGCACCGGACCGTGGATCCCATCCGGGTCGTGCTGATCGGCGCGCACAGCTATCTGGAGGCGTGGTGCCGGGAGGCCGAGGGGGTGCGGCTGTTCCGTTTCGACCGCATCGACGGCGCCCAGCTGCGCGACGAGCCTTCCGCACCGCCGGAACCGGCCCGGAAGGCCGAGACCGACACCTCGCTGTTCGACGCCGACCCGGCGCTGCCGGTGGCCGTGGTGCGCGTGGCGCCGTCGGCGGCGTGGATGTTCGAGTACTACCCCATGCAGACTCTCGCGGAGCTGCCCGACGGCTGGCGTGAGGCGCAGTTGACCTACGCCTCCGAGGACTGGCTGACCCGGCTGCTGCTCGGCATGGGCGACGAGGTGCAGGTGATGGCGCCGCAGTCCCTGGCTGCCGCGGTGCGCGACGCCGCGCTGGCGGCCGTGGACGCCTACGCTGCGACCGGCGCCGACACCGCATAGCGGCTGGGGCGCGCACACCGCGGGCCGACCTGCGGTCCTGCGGTAGCATCGTGGCGACGTCTGGAGGTAACCAAAGTGAACGCTTTAGGACCGTCGCACCTGGCGATCCTCGCCGTCGCCGTGATCATTCTGTTCGGCGCCAAGCGACTGCCCGATGCGGCACGCTCGCTCGGTAAGTCGCTGCGCATCTTCAAGTCCGAGGTCCGCGAGCTGCAGAACGAGAGCAAGCCGGATTCGACCACCTCGACCACCGTCGCGTCCGAGCGGGTCGACCCGCCGGCGGCCGGCGGCCCGTCGGCGTAGCCCGGTCCCGCCGTCGCGGCGACCGCGTCCCCTTCGACTGTGCGCACACTCGGTGTTCTGCGGCGGCTGGATCCGCGTCAGCGCCGCAGCCGGACCAACCCCGACGGGACGATGTCGCTCGTCGATCACCTGCGGGAACTGCGCACCCGGCTGCTGATTTCGCTGGCCGCGATCGTGGTCACCACGATCGTGGGGTTCATCTGGTACACCCAGCCGCTCTTCGGCCTGGAAAGCCTCGGCGAGTGGCTGCGCCACCCGTACTGCGAGCTGCCGGCCTCCTCGCGGGCGGCGATCGGGCCCGACGGGCAATGCCGGCTGTTGGCCACCGCGCCGTTCGATCAGTTCATGCTGCGGCTCAAGGTCGGGCTGGCCGCAGGGATCGTGCTGGCCTGTCCGGTCTGGTTCTACCAGCTGTGGGCCTTCATCACCCCGGGCCTCTACCGCAAGGAGCGGCGCTTCGCGGTGGCCTTCGTGGTGTCGGCAGCCGTGCTGTTCGTCACCGGCGCCATCCTGGCCTACCTGGTGCTGTCCAAAGCCCTCGGTTTTCTACTGACCGTCGGCAGCGACGTTCAGGTGACCGCCCTGTCGGGCGACCGCTATTTCGGCTTCCTGCTGAACCTGCTGGTGGTGTTCGGGATCAGCTTCGAGTTTCCGCTGTTGATCGTGATGCTCAACATGGTGGGCGTGGTGAGCTACGAGCGCCTCAAGGAATGGCGGCGCGGGCTGATCTTCGCGATGTTCGTGTTCGCCGCCTTCTTCACCCCGGGCTCCGACCCGTTCTCGATGATCGTGCTGGGCTGCACCTTGAGCCTGTTGCAGGAATTCGCCATCCAGATCGCCCGGTTGCACGACCGGCGCAAGGCGCGGCGGGAGGCGGCCACCGGGCTGGCCGACGACGAGGTCTCACCCATCGAAGCGCCCACCCCGGTCGCCGCGCCGCATGACTAGCCCGCCTGAGACGTCGGTGCCCTCCGAGCTGAGCCGGTTCGCCGCCGAGCTGCCCTTCGGTCTCGACGGCTTCCAGCGCCGGGCCTGTGAGGCCCTGCAAGACGGTCGGGGCGTGCTGGTGTGCGCCCCCACCGGCGCCGGCAAGACCGTCGTCGGCGAGTTCGCGGTGCACCTGGCCCTGGCCGGCGGCGGCAAGTGCTTCTACACCACGCCGATCAAGGCGCTGAGCAACCAGAAGCACACCGACCTGGTGGCCCGCTACGGCAAGGACCGGGTGGGGCTGTTGACCGGCGATCTGTCGATCAACGCAGGCGCGCCGGTCGTGGTGATGACCACCGAGGTGCTGCGCAACATGCTGTACGCGGATTCGCCCGCCCTGCAGGGCCTGTCCCATGTCGTCATGGACGAGGTGCACTTCCTGGCCGACCGGATGCGCGGCGCGGTGTGGGAGGAAGTCATCCTGCACCTGCCCGAAGAGGTCCGCCTGGTCAGCCTGTCGGCGACGGTCAGCAACGCCGAGGAGTTCGGCGGCTGGATTCAGACCGTGCGCGGCGACACCACCGTCGTGGTCGACGAGCACCGCCCGGTTCCGTTGTGGCAGCACATGATGGTCGGCAAGCGACTGTTCGATCTGTTCGAATCGCCGCCCGATGCCACGGCGCCGGCGTCGAGTGGCCGGCCCCGGGTCAACCCCACGTTGCTGCGCCACATCGCCCATCGCCGGGAGGCCGACCGGCTCACCGACTGGGGCAGCACGCGCCGGCACCGGGGTGCGGGATCGGGCCGGCCGGACCGCTCGTCCTACCGGATGCCCATGCGCCCGGATGTCATCGCGGTGCTGAACTCCGCGGGTCTGCTGCCGGTGATCACGTTCGTGTTCTCCCGGGCCGGCTGCGACGCCGCGGTCAAGCAGTGCCTGCGTTCGCCACTGCGGCTCACCACCGAGTCCGAGCGGGCCCGGATCGCCGAGGTGATCGACCACCGCTGTGGCGACCTGGCCGACGACGACCTGGATGTGCTGGGCTACTACGAATGGCGGGAGGGGCTGCTGCGCGGCCTGGCCGGCCACCATGCCGGGCTGCTGCCGGTGTTTCGCCATACCGTCGAAGAGCTGTTCGCCGCAGGCCTGGTCAAGGCTGTCTTCGCCACCGAAACGCTGGCACTGGGCATCAACATGCCGGCCCGCACCGTGGTGCTCGAACGACTGGTGAAGTTCAACGGCGAGCAGCACGCCGCGCTGACACCGGGGGAGTACACCCAACTGACCGGCCGGGCCGGCCGGCGCGGCATCGACATCGAAGGCCATGCGGTGGTGATGTGGCATCCCACCGACAGCACCACCGACCCCGACCAGGTCGCCGGGCTGGCCTCCACCCGTACCTTCCCGCTGCGCAGCTCGTTCGCGCCGTCGTACAACATGACCATCAATCTGGTCCAGCACATGGGACCCGAACAGGCCCACCAGCTGCTGGAGCAGTCGTTCGCACAATTCCAGGCCGACCGGTCCGTGGTCGGTCTGGTGCGCAGCGCGGAGCGTGGCGAGCGAACCCTGGACGAGATCGCGGCCGAGTTCGGCGGACGTGACTCAGCAGTGCTCGAGTACGCCAGGCTGCGGGCGAAGATCTCCGAACGCGAACGCGCCGCGGCGCGCGCGTCGCGTCTGCAGCGGCGGCGGGCGGCCAGTGACGCGTTGGCGGCGCTGCGCCGCGGCGACATCATCAACCTCAGCCACGGCCGCCGCGGCGGACTGGCGGTGGTGCTGGCGGCCGACCGCGACTCCGACGAACCGCGCCCCCTGGTGCTCACCGAACATCGCTGGGCGGGCCGGATCTCCTCGGCGGACTATTCCGGCGCCGTCGCGCCGATCGGCACGATGAGCCTGCCCAAGCGGGTGGAGCATCGCCAGCCGCGGGTCCGCCGCGACCTGGCCTCGGCGCTGCGCTCGGCTGCCGCCGCACTGCCCGTGCCCACCGGGCGCGGGCGCCGGGGCGCCGGGGCCGAGGATTCACCGGTGGATCCGGAACTGGCGGCCCTGCGCCAGCGGATGCGCGACCATCCGGTGCACCAGATGCCGGATCGCGACGCCAAGGTGCGTGCCGCGGAACGCTACCTGCGGGTGGAGGCCGACAACGCGCAGCTGCGCCGGAAGGTCGAGGCCGCCACCAATTCGCTGGCGCGCACCTTCGACCGGATCGTCGGGCTGTTGACCGAGCGCGGATTCATCGGTCCGCCCGGCGACGCCCCGGAGCCGGACGGCGGTGACCCCGATCAGCCGGCATCGCCCGCCCCGCAGGTCACCGACGACGGCCGGATGCTGGCCAGGATTTACAGCGAGAGCGACCTTTTGGTGGCCGAATGTCTGCGGACCGGGGCCTGGCACGGCCTCAAGCCCGCCGAGTTGGCGGCGGTGGTCTCGGCGGTGCTCTATGAGACTCGCGGTGCGGACGGGCCGGGCGGACCACCCAGCCTGCAGGCGCCCACCGAGCCGGTGCGACGGGCCTTACAGCAGACCCGCAAGCTGTCGGCGGCGTTGCGGGCCGACGAACGCCGCCACGGCATCAATCCCACCCGGGAACCCGATGACGGGTTCGTCGCCGCGGTCTACCGCTGGGCCCGCACCGGGGATCTGGCGTCGGCGCTGGCGGCCAGCGACAGCTCGGGCGGGCCGGGCAGCGCTTCGCCGTTGTCGGCGGGGGACTTCGTCCGCTGGTGCCGCCAGGTGCTCGACCTGCTGGACCAGTTGCGCAACGCCGCGCCCAACCCGGAACTGCGGGCCACCGCAAAACAGGCGATCGACACGGTTTTACGCGGGGTCGTTGCCGTTGACGCCGGGTAGGCTTGTCCGGGCGCTACGGTGGAGAGCCGGCGGTGATCAGCACCCGCTACGTGAGAGGACTTGAGGAACAACGATGAGCGGACCGCAGGGATACGACCCCACGCAACCGTGGCAGCCTCCGCAGCCTGGCCAGCCCGAGGACCAGCCGGGTACCGGGCAGGGTCCCGCAACCGGCGCCGAGCAGCAGTGGCAGCCTCCGGCCTACACGCCGCAGCAGTACCCGCAATACCCTCAGCAGGGCTATCCGGCAGCGCCGCAGCAGTATCCCGGCTACCCGCAGCCCGAACAGTACGGTCAGCCGGCTCCGGCTCCGACTCCGTACGGCCAGCCCGGTCCCTACGGTCAGCCGGCCCCCTACGGTCAGTACGGCCAGCCCGGCCAGTACGGTCAGCCGGCCGCTCCCTACGGTCAGTACCCGCAGCAGCCGGGCCAGTTCCCCGCGCCGGGGACCGCCACCAAGCGCCCGTCCGCGGTGGTCGGCAGCACGCTCGTCGCGTCCGTCGCCGTCGCAGTGCTGGTGCTGCTGGTGCTGGGTTTCTGGAAGCCCGGTTTCTTCGTGACCACCAAGCTCGACATCGACAAGGCCCAGGAGGGCGTGCAGCAGATCCTGGCCGACCAGACCAACGGCTACGGCGCGAAGAACGTCAAGGACGTTCGCTGCAACAACGGACAGAGCCCGGTGGTCAAGCAGGGCGACACCTTCACCTGCGAGGTCAGCATCGACGGCACCAAGCGCCAGGTGACCGTCACCTTCCAGGACAACTCGGGCACCTACGAGGTCGGTCGGCCCAAGTAGCGGCAACGGGCCGTTCAGTCCGGTAACGCGTCGAGCGCCCGCTGCAGGCGGGCGATCGAGGATCCCACCCCCAGGTGCTCCGCCAGTTCGGCGACTCGCGCCGGGTCGGCGGCCGCCCGCGGCAGGATGTCCGAGGGCGTGGACAGCGTGACCGGGGCATCGGTGGCCACCCGTACCACCGGTGCTGCGGCGGCGATGTAGTCCCGCGCCGCCTGCAGCTTGGCCCGAACCCCCCTGGCCATGGCGGACTGCGCGTCGTCGGCCGCGGCCAGCACCGCTTCCAGCGATCCGTACTGGGTCAACAACCCAGCCGCGGTCTTCTCACCGATGCCGGGCACCCCGGGCAGCCCGTCGGAGGGATCTCCGCGCAGCAGGGCCATCTCGGCGTAGGCGGCCCCGGCGCGGCCGGCCGGCAAACCGTATTGCTGTGCCACCTCGTTCGGGCCGAACAGGGTCGCCCGGGCCAATCCGCGGCCCAGGTAGAGCACCGAGACCTCGACGGGCTCGACGGCCACCACCTGCAGGAGGTCGCGGTCGCCGCTGACGACGACCACCGGGGCGTTTCGCTCGGCCGCCGCCAAGGTGCCCAGCACATCGTCGGCTTCGTAGTGCGGCGCGCCGCCGGTGGCGATCCCGAACGCGTCCAGCAACTCGCCGATCATCTCCACCTGCGGGCTCAGCTCGTCGGGAACCTCCTCGACATCGGGCGTGTCGGCGTCGCCGGGGACTTCTTCGGCCACCCGATGGGCCTTGTAGGAGTCGATCAGGTCCACCCGCCACTGCGGCCGCCAGTCCAGATCCAGACAGACCACCAGCCGCGCGGGCTGCTGGCGGGTGATCAGGGTGGCCACCGAGTCGAAGAAGCCACGCACCGCGTTCACCGGCCGCCCGTCGGGTGAAGTGATCGAGGACGGTACCCCGAAGTAGGAACGGAACCACATACTGGCACCGTCGAGCAGCAGCACGGGAGCAGTCATGCGTGCCAGCCTATTTGCCGCCGGTTAGCCTGATGTGCGTGACTTCCCGGTTCGACAGCAGCGTCTATGCCCACCGATTGGCCGCCGCGGCTGCTGCCGCCGCCGATGCCGGTCTGGCCGGCCTGGTGATCACCCCCGGTTACGACCTGCGCTACCTGATCGGGTCGCGGGCTCAGACTTTCGAGCGCCTGACCGCCCTGGTGCTCCCGGCGTCCGGTCCGCCCACCATCGTGGTGCCGCGCTTGGAACTGGCGGCGCTCCGCGAGTCCGCGGTGGCCGATCTGGGCGTGGCGGTGCGTGATTGGGTCGACGGCCAGGACCCCTACCGGATGGTCGGCGAAGCGCTGGGTGCGGCAGCCTCGGGCGCGGTGGTCGCGGTCACCGATTCGATGCCGGCCCTGCACCTGCTGCCGCTGGCCGACGTGCTCGG
Source organism: Mycolicibacter engbaekii (assembly GCF_002101585.1). Classification (GTDB taxonomy): domain Bacteria; phylum Actinomycetota; class Actinomycetes; order Mycobacteriales; family Mycobacteriaceae; genus Mycobacterium; species Mycobacterium engbaekii. Next base: position 106,984 of record NZ_LQOT01000073.1, read on the forward strand.
CGCCACCCCCATCCTGGCGACCGCAGTCCTTCGTGAGCTGCGAATGGTCAAGGACCCCAGTGAGATCGATGCCCTGCGCAAGGCCGGTGCGGCGATCGACCGGGTGCACGCCCGGGTGCCGGAGTTCTTGGTGCCCGGCCGCACCGAAGCCGATGTCGCCGCTGACATCGCCGACGCGATTCTGGCCGAAGGGCATTCGGAGGTGGCTTTCGTGATCGTGGGCTCGGGCCCCAACGGCGCCGACCCGCACCATGAGTGCTCGGACCGGGAACTTCAAGCCGGCGATATCGTCGTCATCGACATCGGCGGTCCGGTCGAGCCGGGTTACCATTCCGACTCGACCAGGACCTACAGCATCGGTGAGCCTGATCCCGTTGTCGCACAAAACTATTCGATGCTACAGCAGGCGCAGCGCGCCGCGGTGGCCAGTGTTCGCCCGGGAGTGAGTGCCGAGCAGGTCGACGCCGCGGCGCGCGACGTACTGGCCGAGGCCGGCCTGGCGGAATATTTTGTGCACCGCACCGGACACGGCATCGGCCTCTCGGTGCACGAAGAGCCCTACATCGTCGCCGGCAATGCCGAGCAGCTCCGGCCGGGCATGGCGTTCTCGGTCGAACCGGGAATCTATTTTCCCGGCGCGTGGGGTGCCCGTATCGAAGACATCGTGATCGTCACCGCCGACGGGGTGGAGCCCCTGAACCACCGGCCGCATGACCTGGTGGTGGTCCCGGTGCGGTCGCCGCAGGGCTAGCGGGTGCCGCGGTCGAGCAGGTCGGAAGAACCCAGGACTCGCTCCACCTGGACTTCGATCACCACGCGTTGCGGGTTCACCCGCGGTGTGCGGTACCGCTGGGCATACCGCAGTTCGGCGTCGCGAACCGCGGCCGGCGTGTCGTTGACGGTCGCGCTGCCTTCCAGGGACAGCCAGCGCGCGCCGTCCACCTGGCTCAGCACGGCGATCCCGGCACGTTCGGCGTTGAGGGCCTTCTGCGAACCCCCGGTGGTGATCACCCGGGCGATGTGGGTCTTCGGATCGAAGGTGAAGCCCACGGCCACCACGTGCGGCGAGTTGTCGGTCCGCAGGGTAGTCAGCATCGCCAGGTGACGTTCGGTGAGAAACGCCAACGCATCGCTGGTCAGTCGGGTAGTCGCGTTCGCCATCGTCGCCCACGCTAGCGCAGGTGATAATCACAGCCGTGAACGACACGGTGGACGGGCCGGTGGTGATTTTCGGGGGCCGCAGTGAGATCGGCACCGAGCTGGCGAAGCGGCTCGCGCCGGGGGCCGAGGTGGTGCTGGCGGCCCGATCCAGCGACCGGCTCGACGCCGAGATCGCCGCGGTGCGTGCGGCGGGGGCGGTCGCGGTGCATCCGGTGGAGTTCGACGCCGACGATCTGGCCGGGCACGGCCCGCTGGTGCAGTCGCTGATCGCCGAACACGGCCCGATCGGCACCGCCGTGCTGGCCTTCGGGATCCTGGGGGATCAGGCCCGCGCGGAGTCCGACGCCGCACATGCGGTGGCTGTCGTGCACACCGACTTCGTCGCCCAGATCAGCCTGCTCACCCACCTGGCCTCGGCGATGCGCGCCGCCGGCCGGGGCCGCATCGTGGTGTTCTCCTCGGTGGCGGGTGTGCGGGTACGCCGGGCCAACTATGTCTACGGTTCGGCCAAGGCCGGCCTCGACGGCTTTGCCGGCGGGTTGGCCGATGCACTGCACGGCACGGGGGTGCACCTGCTGGTTGTGCGCCCGGGATTCGTCGTCGGCCGGATGACGGCCGGGATGCATCCGGCGCCGCTGGCCAGCACGGCGCCCCAGGTGGCAGACGCGGCGGTCCGGGCGCTGCGCAAGGGCCGACGCACGGTGTGGGTGCCGTGGGCGCTGCGGCCGTTGTTCGCCGGGCTGCGACTGCTCCCGCAGACGGTGTGGCGCAGAATGCCGCGTTAATGCAGCGCAGGCCGGTACCGTGCGGTACGTAGGATATGTCGGAGTCCGACGTTGCCGGCCTGGGGGAAATCGCGCAAAATCGCGATACACTTTTCTGTTCTTTTCCCCCTTGAACAGACTAGAGTGTAAAAACATGGACGATCGTAAGAAAGATCCGTCGGTCGTGTTGCCCTACCTGGTCGGTAGGCCGCTGCCGGCGACGGAGGTATATGAGGCCTTTGGCTATCGCAAGTCGGCCTATTACAAGGCGGCCCACGAAGGGCGTCTGATCACCGCTGACAACCTGATCCGGGTTGCCACCCACTTCGGGCTGAACGCGGTGGATCTGCTGGTCCGCTACGGACTGATCACCTTCGATGCCGTCGCCGACTTCATGGACGGCGAGGCCCCGGCCAAATCCGGGAAATCCGAGGTGCCCAGGTTCGCCGACCTGCACCCGATCCCCAGCAGCCCGGTGCTCTAGCGACCCGGCGCGCCGCGGGTCCGGCACGAGCCGCCCGCGCCCCGGCTACGGGCGTGGGAGCTGCTCGGGGGGTAGGTTCGCGGTCATGGCACCCACCTTCGCCGAGATCGCCAAGTCCGAATATCTGCTCCTGACCACCTTCACCAAAGACGGCCGCCCCAAGCCGACGCCGGTATGGGCCGCGCCCGACGGCGACCGCCTGTTGGTCATCACCCAGGAATCCTCCTGGAAGGTCAAGCGGATTCGTAACAACCCGCGCGTCACCCTGGCGGAATGCGATGTCCGTGGCCGGCCCAAGGGCGAGGCCGTCGAGGCCGTTGCCACCGTCTTGGACAAGTCGCACACCGGTAAGGTCTACGACGCGATCGGCAGGCGCTACAAGCTCCTCGGCCGGGTCTTCATCCTCTTCAGCAAGTTGCGAGGTGGCATGCGGACCAATGTCGGCTTGGCACTGACCCCAGCAGGCGCCTCCGCGTAGCCGGCGACAACCTGCCCTATATAGTGGACTGAGTTCATCTAAACTAAGTCCGGTGGACCGGACATCGACGGTGAGGACTTCTATGGCCGGCTACACGGGAGAGCAGATTCTCGGCGACATCGTCACCGCCGATCCGTCGACCACCCGCATCCTGAGCCGTTTCGGAATCGACTTCTGCTGCCATGGCCGGCGTCGCCTGGCCGACGCGTGCGCCGCCGACGGAGTCGATGCCGGAGAACTGCTGGCGGCGCTCAACGCCGTCGAGCCGGGTCGGCCGGCAGACTGGGCCGGCTACGACGATGTGTCGCTGATCGCCCACATCGTCAGCACCCACCACCGGTTCCTGTGGGACGAGTTTCCGCGGCTGACCGAGTTGGTCGACAAAGTGGCGCGGGTGCACGGCCCCCGGCACGGCGAGCTGATCGGAGTCCGCGAGGCCTTCCATAGGCTGCGCGACGAGATGGAGTCGCACCTGCGTCGCGAGGAGACCCTGCTGTTTCCCCAGATCAGCTTGCACGCCGGGCGTCCGGACCAGGCCCTGCCCGACGACGTGCGCGCCGAACTGTCCGGCAACCAGGACGAACACGATCGGTGCGGTGCTCTGCTGGCCGAACTGCGTGCTCTCACCGACGGCTACGCGGTCCCGGCGGACGCCTGCGCCAGCTACACCGCGATGCTGGCCGGCCTGGCCGACTTGGAGTCCGACATCCACCTGCACGTGCACAAGGAGAACAACGTGCTGTTCCCGCGGGTGCTGGCCGCGGCCGGCGATCGCGTCTGAGCTCTCAGGCGCCGGGCCGCAGGTGCTCGGCGAAGAAGGCGAACACCCGGTTCCAGGCGTCGGCCGTCGCGGCCTCGTTGTATCCGTACCCGGCGATGCGCAGCAGCGGCTGGGCCGGCAGTCGATTGGCGAAGCTGTGCCCGGCGTCGCGGTACACCTTGATGTCATGGGGGATGTCGTGTTGCTCTGCCACGGCGCGCAACCGGTCGTCGGCACCGACACCCATCCGGTCGCGCCCGCCGAAGCTGGCGACGATCGGGCAGGCGCCGGACAGCGTCTGCTCGAGGTCGCGGGGCAGCGGTACTCCGTAGAACGGAGCGCACGCTCCGAATCCCTTGGGTGCCATGACCAGAGCGAAGTGGCCGCCCATGCAGAAACCGGCGATGCCCACCGTGCCGGAGCACTCCGGCATCGCCAGCAGGTGGTCCCGGGCGGCCAGGATGTCGTCGAGAGCGCGGCCGCGCTGGGTGAGCAGTTCGCGAAACACCCGGGTGATACAGCGCGCCCGTCCGCCCCGGGAGTACAGGTACGGCGACAGCGCCAGATAGCCCGCGGCGGCGACCCGCCGGGAAACGGCCCGCCGATCCCTGCTTTGACCGATCGCATCGTGGACGATCACCACACCGGGCCACGGCCCGGATCCCTCCGGAACGTCCAGTAGGGCCTGCACAGGTCCGCCGGGTGCCTCGACATCGATCGTTGTCATCGCATCAGTATTGCTGGCACCGTATGCCGGCGCGGCGGGTTGGAACCCCCCGGCCGTCTCCGACGTTGGACAGACATGATGAGCGCTGTGCTGCGGATCTGCGGTCTCTACGTCCTGGTCGAGCTTGCGGTGATCGCCGCGATGATCTGGGCGTTCGGCTTCGGCTGGACGGCATTGCTGCTGGCGGCCACCGGCTTGGCCGGACTGGTGCTGGCCACCGCGCAGGTCAAGCGCCAGCTCCGCCGGCTGCGCCGGCCCGCCGTTCCGGGCGTGCTCGCCGACAGCGGGCTGGTGACCGCCGGCACCATGCTGGTGCTGGTCCCGGGGCCGGTGACCACGCTGGCCGGCATGCTGCTGCTGGCGCCCCCGACCCGGGCGGCCGCGCGCCCGCTGCTGGGCACGGTGGCAGCCACGGCCCTGGGCCGGCACGCCCCGCTGGTGGCCGCGGCCACGGTCGGGCGGCAGTGGTACCACAGCCGGCGCACCGGCGACTACATCGACGGCGAGTACATCGACGCCGAATTCGTCGACGTCACCGACACCGGCCGGCGGGCCCTTCCGGTCGCCTGATCCGCCGGCCACCTCAACCCGTACGTTCTACGACGTGAGCGTTGTGAACGGCAGTCCCACCTCCTTGCTGCTCGGCGGGCGGATCCACAGTCCGAGTCACCCGGAGGCCACCGCGATGGCAGTCCGCGGCGACCTGGTGGTCTGGCTGGGCAGTGACGAGCTCGGCCGGGAACAGTTTCCGCAGGCCGAGGTGGTCGAACTCGACGGTGCATTGGTCACCCCGGCCTTCGTCGACAGCCACGTGCACCTCACCGAGACCGGGCTGTGCCATGTCGGGCTGGACCTTCGGCCGGCGACCTCCGCGCAGCACTGCCTGCAACTGATCGCCGACTACGCCGCCGCCCATCCCGACGAGCCGATCCGCGGACACGGCTGGGACGAATCCGGCTGGCCGGACGCCCAGGTCCCCGACACCGCCGCCATCGACGCCGCGGTGGGGGACCGGCCGGCCTACCTGTCGCGCGCCGACGTCCACTCGGCGCTGGCCTCCACCGCGTTGCGCAACCTGGTGCCATCGAGCTCGGCAGATCCGGCTGCGCCGCTGACCGGTGATGCCCACCACCGAGTCCGGGCCGCGGCGGGACGGTTGCTCACCGCCGTACAACGCACCGAAGCCCGGACGGCGGCGCTGGCTGCCGCCGCCGCGGCAGGGATCGTCGCGGTTCACGAGTGCGCCGGCCCGGACATCGGCGGCGCCGACGACTGGCGCGAGTTGCGAGCCGTGTGCGACAACGGCAGCGGCGTCGAAGTCATCGGCTACTGGGGCGAAGCGGTCAGCAGTGCCGATCAGGCGCGCGAGCTGATCGCCGACACCGGCGCCCACGGCCTCGGCGGCGACCTTTTCGTCGACGGCGCCCTGGGCTCGCACACCGCCTGGCTGCATGAGCCCTACGCCGATGCCCCCGGCTGCACCGGGGTGCGCCATCTGGACGCCGACGCGGTCACCGCCCACCTGCGGGCCTGTACCGAAGCCGGCGTCACCGCCGGATTCCACGTCATCGGCGACGCCGCGGTGTCCTCGGTGGTGATCGCGCTGGAGCAGGTGGTGGACCAGTACGGCGTGGCCGCGGTCGCCCGATGCGGGCATCGGCTGGAGCACCTGGAGATGGTCAGCGCCGAGCAGGCCGCCAAGCTGGGCGCCTGGGGCGTGATCGCGAGCATGCAGCCGGCTTTCGACGCCCGCTGGGGCGGTGCGGACGGCATGTACGCCCAGCGCCTGGGCGCCGAGCGAGCCGCCGGGCTGAACCCGTTCGCGCTGTTAGCATCCCAAGGCGTGCCCCTCGCGTTCGGTTCCGACAGCCCGGTCACCGGCCTGGATCCCTGGGCCGCGGTGCGCGCCGCTGCGCACCATCGCACGCCGGGCAGCGCGATTTCGATGCGCGCGGCATTCGCCGCCTCGACTCGCGGTGGCTGGCGCGCCGCCGGGGTCAACGACGGCATCACCGGCACCCTGGTCCCCGGAGCGCCGGCCTCTTACGCGGTCTGGGAGACGGGCAGGCTGGCCGTGCAGGCGCCCCGCGACACCGTCCAGCGATGGTCGACCGATCCCCGCGCGCGGGTGCCCGCGCTGCCGGTGCTCGACGCCGGAGCCAGCCCCCGATGCCGTCGCACGGTCCACCGCGGGGTGGTTCTGTATGGCTGACACCGACGACGAACAGACCGCATCGGCTCCCACCGCCGATCACGGTCATGGTGAACCCGCCCGGACCGGACCGAACCGGGCCGAACGGCTGGCCCTCGCCGCCGCGGACCGCTGGGCGCAGCTGGCCGCCGCGGTGGGCGCCGGCATGCTGTTGCGCTCCAGCTTTCCTCCGCTGAACTGGTGGTGGGCCGCGATCCTGGCCTTCGCCACGCTGAGCTGGGTGCTGATCCGCCGGGAGACCACCGTCGCCGGTGGCTTCGGGTACGGGCTGCTGTGCGGCCTGGCCCTGTATCTGCCGCTGCTTCCCTGGGTGGGTGGGCTGGTCGGCTCGCTGCCCTGGCTGGTGCTGGCACTGACGTGTGCGCTGTTTCCCGCGCTGTTCGGTGCGGCGGCCGTCGTGGTGCGCTCCCTGCCCGGTTGGCCGATCTGGTTCGCGCTGCTGTGGGCCGCCCAGGAATGGGCGAAGTCGGTCTTCCCGTTCGGCGGATTCCCTTGGGGCGGAGTCGGATACGGCCAGACCGCTGGACCGTTGCTGCCCCTGGTCGCCCTCGGCGGGGTGCCCCTGCTGTCGACCGGCGTGGTGCTGCTCGGATGCGCCGGCACCGCGCTGACCATGGAGATCGTGCGGTGGGTGCGCAATCCACCGGCACCCGGTCGCGACCAGCGCCCGCCGGCGGTTCTGGTGCCCGGGCTGTGTATCTGTCTGGTGATGCTGACCGCTGTCGTGGTGTGGCCCGGGGTTCGTCGTTCCGGCGCCGGGGCCGGCGACGACCCGGCGATCACGGTGGCCGTCGTGCAGGGCAACGTGCCGCGGCTCGGGCTGGACTTCAACGCCCAGCGCCGCGAGGTGCTGGACTACCACGTCCGCGAAACCCTGCGGCTGGCCGACGATGTCGCGGCCGGGCGCGCCCCGCAGCCGCTGTTCGTCATCTGGCCGGAGAACGCGTCGGACATCGATCCGGTGACCAACAGCGACGCCGCCCAGCAGATCACCGCCGCCGCGCAGGCGATCGACGCCCCCATCCTGGTGGGCACCGTGCGCGCCGCTGCCGGCTGGAGCCCGCAGAACCCGGTCGCATCGAATTCGGTGCTGGTGTGGGATCCGCGCACCGGTCCGGGGGGGAGCCACGACAAGCGGATCGTCCAGCCGTTCGGGGAGTACCTGCCCTGGCGCGGGTTCTTCCGCCGGCTCTCCGGATACGCGGATCGGGCCGGGTATTTCGTTCCCGGCCACGGTGACGGGGTGGTGCATGTCGCCGGTGTCCCGGTCGGGGTCGCCACCTGTTGGGAGGTGATCTTCGATCGCGCGCCGCGTCAGTCGGTGCTCGCCGGTGCCCAGATGCTGGCTGTGCCCACCAACAACGCCACCTTCGACGAGACGATGAGCGAACAACAACTGGCGTTCGCCCGGGTGCGTGCGGTCGAGCACAACCGCTATGTGGTGGTCGCCGGCACCACCGGGATCAGCGCGGTGATCGCTCCCGACGGCCGGGAGCTGGCGCGCACCGCCTTCTTCGAGCCCGCCTATCTCGACGGCCACCTGCGCCTCAAGACCGCGCTGACACCCGCGACCCGCTGGGGGCCGGTGCTGCAGTGGGTGCTCGTTGGCGCAGCCGTTGCTGCCCTGCTGGCCGGCATACGGCAAAATGGAAACTTCATGCGCGATCGGTTTGCCCGACGCCATTTCAAGCGGGGCCGCACCGGCGCCGATGCGAAGGAACGGGAGGAGCGGCGCCGATGAACGAGCGTCCCAGCCTGCACACGTTGGTGGTCATCCCCACCTATAACGAGTTGGAGAATCTGCCGATCATCCTGGATCGGCTACAGCAGGCGCGTCCCGATGTGCACATCCTGATCGTCGACGACGGCAGTCCGGACGGTACCGGGCAGCTGGCCGATGAGCGGGCCGCCGCCGACCCCGCTCGCATCCACGTGATGCACCGGAGCTCCAAGGCGGGGCTGGGCGCGGCCTACCTCGCCGGGTTCGCCTGGGCGCTCGACCGCAACTACGAGGTGGTGGTCGAGATGGACGCCGACGGCAGTCATGCGCCCGAACAGCTCTACCGGTTGCTCGACGCCATCGACGCGGGCGCTGATCTGGCCATCGGCTCGCGCTACGTCGACGGTGGCGCGGTGCGCAACTGGCCGGTGCGCCGGCTGGTGCTGTCCAAGACCGCCAACACCTATGCGCGTCTGCTGCTCGGCGTCGGGATCCACGACATCACCGCCGGATACCGGGCGTATCGCCGGTCGGTTTTGGAGAAGATCGGTCTGGACGCGGTCGAGTCCAAGGGGTATTGCTTCCAGGTCGACCTCACCTGGCGGGCCGTCAACAACGGCTTCACCATCACCGAAGTGCCGATCACGTTCACCGAGCGGGAGCTCGGCGTGTCGAAGATGAGCGGATCGAACATCCGCGAAGCGATGGTCAAGGTCGCCCAGTGGGGGATCGGCGGCCGGCTCAACCGGCTGCGGGGCGCCCGGGGCTAGATCGTCGCGGCAACCGGGGCTGCCGCGACGATCCGGGGCGGACTCAGCCGCGCCGCTTCGTCTTGATCAGCTCGAGGCGCTCCTTGAGCAGCTCTTCGAGCTCTTCGACAGAGCGGCGCTCCAGCAGCATGTCCCAGTGGGTGCGCGGCGGCTTGACCTTCTTCGGCTCGGGCACATCGCCCTCGAGCAGTGTGCCTTCCAGGCCGTTGCGGCACATCCAGGTACCGGGGATCTCCGCGTCGTCGGCGAAGGGAACCTCGAACTCCTCACCGTTGTCGGTGCGGTAGCGCGCCATGCGACGCGGCGCCAGGTCGTGGTTGCGGTCGGTCTCGTAGCTCACGGCTCCCAGCCGACTGCCCCGCAGAACACGATCAGCCATGACCCACTCTCCTTAAAACCTGTTCAGTGAAATATGCCTCAGGATTGCCAACGCGAGCGGACGCTGCGAAGTTCCCGGCGCACGTGGCGAGACCTCTCATGATACCGGGGGGATCGCCGCCGGCGGACTAAGGTGTTCAACCGTGCCTCGCAGTCCCCGCACCCAGCCGTGCCGATGGTGCGGTCGTGACGTGGGCGACGCGGGCATCGGGCGCCGTCGCCAATACTGCCGGCAGTCCTGCCGGCAGCGCGCTTACGAACAGCGCGCCTTGATCGCCAGCGGCAAGACCACCGCACTGGCACCTGATTCGGTGGTGCTCTCCGCCGACGAGGCGACGGCCCTGTCCGACCGGATCTACCAGGTCCGGTGCGCCGCTGAGGACATCGCGACCGCCCTGCGCGAAGACGCGCCCCGCGAGGAGCTGACCGAGCTGTGCGACACGCTGCTGCAGGCGGTCGACTCAGCGGACCGCTGGCGCTGATCCTCAGCTGGCGCAGCTGAACAGCTTGCCGGCGTCGGCCGGCGGCGGCACCGACTGCAGGCAACCGAACGTGGTGATGCCCTCCGGGCTGATCAGTGCCGCCGCGCGGTGCGCATAGTTGACGCAGAACAGCCCTACCCGGTCGGCCCGGCAGCGGTAGTCCCCGAAGGACAGCGACGAGCCGTCGGGCAGCACGGCGCCGTTCCCGTGCACAAACCGTCCCGGATCGCCGTGGGCGGATCCGACCCGCAGCGTGTTGCCGCCGAAATCGACCCAGCCGCCCTTCCACTCGCCGTAGATGTCGTCGGGCTGCGGAGTCGGTGTCACCAGGTCCACCACACAGGACAACGCGCTGTCGGCGGAACTGGAATCGGTCATGCAGATGGTGTCGCGCCGCGGCGCGGCCGGCACCGTGAACGCGACATCGTCGATGAGGTCGGTCGTCTCGCCGTCGCGGGTGGCGGTGTGAAAGCTCGTGGCGTCGACCGGACGGGCGGTTTCGATCCAGGTGATCACATCGGAGATCGAGGCGCCGGCCGCCGGCGGGCCCACCGGCTTGGCCGAGGTCGTCGTCGTAACAGCCGACGACGGAGCGGTGCTGGATGTGGCCGGTGCAGACGACGTCGGCTCCGGTTCGTGCACGGTGGCCCCCGAACATCCGGCGGTCAACAGCAGTACGGCGATCAGCCCGCTACGACGCATGCCGTTAGGCTAACCGCCGAGCTTATGCGGTGGTCCAGCCTCACCTCTCCTTCGTCGAGGTTCGCTAACCACCGAGCTATTCGCTACCGTTCGCCTCATGCATAACCACCCTGTGCAGGCCAGCATCGCCACCGGAGTGGTGGAGGGTTTCGCCCGCGACGGAGTGCGCAGATGGCGGTCCATCCCGTATGCCCGCCCGCCGGTCGGTCCGCTGCGATTCCGGGCGCCACAGCCGGCCGAGCCGTGGTCGGGGGTTCGCCATTGTCACGGATTCACCTACTGCGCGCCGCAGCGCCGGCTGTACACCGCGCTGGGGCCCGGCCGTTTCCAGCCGACCAGTGAGGACTGCCTGACGCTCAACGTGGTGGCTCCGGAGGACGGCGGCGACGGTCCGCTGCCGGTGATGTTCTTCATCCACGGTGGCGGCTACATCCTGGGCAGTTCGGCCACGCCGATCTATGACGGGGCGGCGCTGGCCCGGCGCGGCTGCGTCTACGTCTCGGCCAACTACCGCCTGGGTGCGCTCGGCTGCCTGGACCTGTCGTCGCTGTCGACCCCCGAGGTCACGGTGGACAGCAACCTCTACCTGCGTGACCTGGTGCTGGCGCTGCGCTGGGTCCGGCAGAACATCGCGACGTTCGGCGGCGACCCCGACAACGTCACCATCTTCGGGGAGAGCGCGGGCGCACACGCCGTCGCCACGTTGCTGGCGGTTCCCTCGGCGCAGGGCCTGTTCGCCCGGGCCATCGCCGAAAGCCCGGCAGCGGGTCTGGTGCGCAACACCGAGATCGCCGCGGCGTTCGCCGAGCGATTCGCCGCGCTGCTGGGTGTCCGCCCGGGTGACGCCGCCCAGGCACTGCTGCGGGTGTCGCCGGCTGAGCTGCTGGACGCCCAGGACCGGCTGATCGATGAGGGTAACCGCGACATGCTGGGCGCGTTCCCCATAGGTCCGGTCTGTGGCGATGACGTGGTGCCGGTGGAACCGGTGGAGGCGATGCGGCAGGGGTCGGCGCACCGGGTTCCGCTCATCGTCGGCAGCAACGCCGAAGAAGGACGCCTGTTCACCCGGTTCCTGAAGATGCTGCCGGTCGACGAACCGACGGTCGAGGCAGTGCTGGCCGGGGCGGACGCCACAGTGCGCGAACGCATCATCGCCGCCTACCCGGACTACCCGAAGCGGTCGGCCTGCGTCCGGCTCGGCGGCGATTTCGCGTTCAACGCAGCGGTGTGGCAGATCGCCGAGGCCCACGGTGCTCATGCCCCCACCTACGTCTACCGCTACGACTACGCGCCGCGGATGCTGCGCTGGTCGGGTATGGGCGCCACGCACGCCACCGAGTTGTTCGCGGTGTTCGACATCTACCGCAGCGGAGGGTTCGGCCGGCTACTGACCGCCGGCGCGGACCGGCGCACCGCGGTTCAGGTCAGCAAGCAGGTGCAACGCCGCTGGGGCGCGTTCAGCCGGGAGGGGGTGCCCGGCGAGAACTGGCCGGCCTACTCCGCCGACGAGCGAGCCGTCATGGTGTTCGACCGCAGAACCCGGCTGGAATACGACCCGGCTCCGGAGCGCCGGAAGGCGTGGCAGGGATTCACCCTCGCCCACTGAGCTTCCGGGCAGGGAGTTCAGTCCCGGGTGACCCGGGTGCCGCCGGCCAGCTCGTCGTGCTTGCCCTGCTTGGTCGGACTGCCGCTGATGGTCACCGCGATCACGATGTAGGCGATGAATGCCAGCAGCGGACCGACATAGGGGACGACGGCCAGCAACGTGAACGAGTTGCGCAGGGCCGACTGGGCAGCCGTCGGCTTCGACACGCCGTCGGGTCCGCGTACGTGCAGGCCCAGCAGCCGCTTGGCCGGGGTGGCCCCCTGGGTGACCTCGAACAGCACAAAATAGCCGAACGTCAGCACCCCGGAGAACAGGCCGGTCACCATAAACGGGTAATCGTCGGAGAACACGAACACCGACAGGAAGAACGACACGATGCCCACCAGCATCCCGTCGAGGACGCGGGCCCAAAACCGTCTGATCAGGCCACCCGGTCGCTGCGCCGGACCGGGCGGGGGTCCCCAGGCCTGCGGCGGCGGGTAGCCGCCGGGCTGGCCGTAGCCGGGGCCGTAACCGGGCCCCTGCGGGCCGTAGCCGGGCCCCTGCGGGCCGTAACCAGGTCCGTTCGGGCCGTAACCGGGACCGTTGGGGCCGAAATCGCCGGTTGTCATCAGATCCGCTCCTGACCACGTTGGTGTTCGCCAATGTACCGTGACGCGCACAGGCTCGATCGGTTTCTGCGGAGGGCGAAACGGCGATGTACCGGATCGCGGTGGTGCTCATCGTCGCAGCGCATCTTGTCTTTGTCGGCTACGTCGTCCTCGGCGGTTTCCTCGCCCTGCGCCGGCCCCGCACCCTGTGGCTGCACGGTGTGGCGGTCGCCTGGGCGGCGCTGATCGTCGCCGGCACCCCCGCCGGCGTGGAATGCCCGCTGACCTGGCTGGAGCGCCGTGCTCGTGCCGCCGCCGGCATGTCCGCGCTGCCGCCGGACGGCTTCATCGCCCACTACCTGACCGGCGTGCTCTACCCGCCCGGCTGGATCACCGGAATCGACGTCGCGGTGCTCGGCACGGTCCTGGGCTCCTGGGTGCTGTGCGGACGAGAGCTGCGGCGCCGCCGGCGATACTGTGGACGCATGCGGGCGCTGGTGATCGTCGACGTGCAGAACGATTTCTGCGCCAACGGGGCACTGCCGGTGCCCGGAGCCGACGCGGTCGCCGATGCCATCAGCCACTACCTGCACACCCCGAGCGGCCGGACCCGTTACGCCCACGTGGTGGCCACCCAGGACTGGCACATCGATCCCGGGCCGCACTTCTCCGCGCATCCGGACTACCAGGACTCCTGGCCGCCACACTGCGTCGCGGGAAGTCCCGGCGCAGCCCTGCACCCCGCCCTGAGCACCGCCGGTATCGAGGCGGTGTTCCAAAAGGGTTCCTACAGCGCGGGTTACAGCGGCTTCGAGGGTGTCGACGTGCATGGCTGTTCGCTGGGCGACTGGTTGCGCGACCACGGTGTGGACAGTGTCGAGCTGGTCGGCGTCGCCACCGATCACTGTGTGCGCCGCACCGCCGAAGATGCGATCCGGGAGCACTTCGCCACCGCGGTGCTGCCGCACCTGACCGCCGGGGTGACCCCCGATTCGACGGCCGCCGCCCTGACGGAGATGCGCAGCGCCGGTGTCGCTGTGTTGGAGGCGGCCTGATGACCGGCGCCACGGCCGCGGAGTTGCTCGCGGCGGTCGAACAGTCACCGGCTGCGGCGGCAGCGCACGATCGGGCCGGCTGGACCGGGCTGTTCAGCGCCGACGGCCGGGTGGAAGATCCGGTGGGCTCACGCCCGCATATCGGCGCCGAGCAGATCGGGCGGTTCTACGACACCTTCATCGGACCGCGCGACATCACGTTTCACCGTGACCTCGACATCGTGCATGAGAGCACCGTCATCCGTGACCTGGAACTGGAGGTCGCGATGGGACAGGCGGTCACCATGCACATTCCGGCAATCCTGCGCTACGACCTGAAAGAGTCTGCGGGACAATGGAAGATGTTGCGCCTGCAGGCCTTCTGGGAGCTTCCGGCCATGGTGCGTCAGTTTCTCGGCTCCGGTGTCGCGGCAGTGCCCGCCGGCGTCGAGCTGGCCAGAGCGTTGCTGCGCAATCAGGGACTGTCCGGCGCGGCCGGTTTCGCCACCGGATTCCGCCGGCCGGCCGGCGCGGGCAAGGACACGGTGCGGGCGTTCCTCGACGCGCTCGCCGCCGGCGACCCCGCCACCGCCAGCACTCTGCTGGCACCTGGCGCCGCCGTCACGTGCGGCGATGACGCCGCCGTCGAGCTCTCCAAGCTCGCGACACTGCAGGCCGGCGCGCGTCCGGTCAAGATGGTGGCCGCCGGCGGCACGGTCGCGGTGTCGACCAGCTCGGCGCAGCGGCGCGCCGTGCTCTTCATCGACGTAACGGGCCGGGCCGGGCCCATCAGGGCGGTCCGCTGTTTCGCAGCATCCTGAGCCGCCCTGGCGGCGGCGATAAACTCGGTACGTGCCGAGCTTTCGTATCGCCGAAGTCGCGGAGCTGCTCGGTGTCAGCGACGACACCGTCCGCCGCTGGGTGGATTCCGGCCGCCTGCCGCTGACGGCAGGCAGCGGGCCCCGCACGGTCGACGGGGCGGAGCTGGCCCGCTTCGCCCAGGAGCGCGCCTCGGCCCAAGGGGTGTCACGCAGTCCGGTGGTGGGTCAGTCGGCGCGCAACCGGATGGCCGGGCTGGTCACCAAGGTCACCCGCGACACGGTGATGGCGCAGGTCGAGGTCCAGGCCGGACCGTTCCGGCTGGTCTCCCTGGTCAGCAGGGAAGCCGCCGACGAACTGCAGCTGGAACCGGGCAGCCTGGTGGTGGCCTCGGTCAAGGCCACCGACGTCGTCGTCGACCTGCCCCGGCGGGCCGGTTCGGCCGGCGCCAACGAGGTCGGCTGACTCACGCCAGCAGCACCGCCAGCGAGGCCGCCGACGCCAGCAGATACGCCGCCGGAAACCCGATATTGTGCAGCACCCCGGTCCGGACGTGGGTCGCGACGGCCCCGATGAAAAAGGCCACCAGCCCGGCCGCGGCGGCGACACCGATCAACCGAACGCCCGCCAGACCGATGAGCAGTCCGACGCCCCCGGCCAGTTTCAGCCCGCCCAACACCGGAATCCACCTCCGCGGTACGCCGACCTCGGCCGAATTGGCCACGACGAATTGCGCGGGAACGAAGTCCGCGACGGCGACGGCAATGGTGATCGCCGCAGTGACCACGATTGTCACCACGCTCACGGTCGGTACGCTCATGATGTTGCTCCTTGTGTCGTCAATGGATGTGGCTCTATCCCTGTGACGACTCCCGGAAGGGAAAGGTGACCCATGGGCAACACCGACGGTTTGGCCCGACGGTTCGAAGACAACCGCCACCGCCTGCACTCGGTGGCGTTTCATGTGCTCGGCTCGGCCGCCGACGCCGAGGACGCCGTCCAAGCGGCCTGGCTCAAGGCCAGCCGTGCCGACTATGCGGCGGTGGACAATCTGCCCGGGTGGCTGACCACCATCACCGCCCGCGTCTCCGTCGATGCGTTGCGCGCCCGCTCGCGTCGCATCGAGCAACCCCTGCCCGAGCCATCCGAGCTCAACGGCAGCACGGCTTTTGCCGTGCCCGCCGCCGACGAGGAGGTGTTGCGCAGCGAGGCCGTCAGCCGCGCCCTGCTGGTGGTGCTGGACCGGTTGTCGCCGTCCCAGCGGGTGGCTTTCGTGCTGCACGACGTGTTCGACGTGCCGTTCGAAGACATCGGTGACGTGCTGGACCGCTCACCGGAGGCGGCCAAGAAACTGGCCAGCCGTGCCCGGGCCCGCCTGCGCGACACCTCGGGCGAGCCACCACGACGCCGCGCCGAACACCTGCGGGTGGTGAGCGCGTTCCTGGCCGCCTCGCGCGGGGGTGACATCCCGGCGCTGCTGGAGATGCTGGCGCCCGACGTCGTGCGGCGTGTCGATCCGGTTCTGGTGCCTGCCGGGGTGCCCACGCAGATGCGCGGCGCCGCCGACGTCGCACAGGAGACCCGAAGCTTCACCGGTCGCGCAGAGGTGGGCGCGGTGCTGATCGTCGACGGCGCGCCGAGCATCGCGATCGCCCCCGGAGGCCGGCTGTTTGCCCTGCTGCGCATCGGAATCGGCGATGACGGCCGGATTCACACCATCGACATCACCGGCGATCGGAAGCGGTTGCGCACCGCGACGCTGCACCTGCCGGGGGCGGATCTGCCGCCAGAACACGCGACAGCCGCTCGCCGCGGCCCGGTTCTGCTTTGATGGGTCACGCGAAACCGATGTGTGAGGGGGACAGCCCGTGCCAGATCAGACCGCTGCTGCCGAGGAGACGACGGCGGAGGTGCAACCGCCGGCGGTGACGGCCCGCGGCATCACGATGACCGGGCCGTGGGGGCGGGTCTTCGGGCCATTGGACCTCGACATTCCGGCCGGCGGCGTCACCTTGCTGATCGGTCCGCCCGGGTCCGGACGCACCGCGCTGCTGATGAACCTCGCCGGCCGGATGAAGCCCTCTGCCGGCACGCTCACGGTGTTAGGCCAGAGCAAAGCGCGCAGCATCTTCGGTCTGGCCGCGCTGGCCGGGATAGCGGAGCTGGATGAGATTTTCGAGTCGGTGACGGTCGGGGACCTGATCACCGAGAAGGTCCGCTGGGACGCACCGTGGTACCGCCTGGTGCGTCGGGCCGGTGATGCCGAGCGCGACGCGATCTGCGCCCCGGTCTTCGGCGATGTGCCGATGCCGCAACTGCACGACTACGTCGACCAGCTCGACGAACTGACTGGCCTGCTGCTGCGTATTGCGCTGGCCAACACCAAGCGCCCCCCGCTGCTGGTGGTCGGCAGCATCGATGAAGTCACCAATGACCGCGACCGCGCCACCCTGGTCCAGCGGTTGGTGGTTCTGGGCGGGCAGCAGACCGTGATCACCGCCTCGGCAAACCTGCTCGGCGAGGAATCCGGCGTCACCACACAGATCGCCGTCGACGCCCTCGAGCGCGCCGAGCTCACCCACGGCCGACACGAGAAGGGGAACCACTGAGCATGCTCGCCGGAATGTCGCTGGGCACCGACCTCAAACGCTATTCGCGGGGCACCATGCCGCGGCTGGCGCTGGTCATCATCATCGTGCTGCCCCTGCTGTACGGGGCGATGTATCTGTGGGCGTTCTGGAATCCGTTCGCCGCCATCGACAAGATCCCGGTTGCCCTGGTCAACGAAGACACCGGCGCGCAGGTCTCCGACCAGCCGGTGCACGCCGGGGACGAGGTGACTCGCGCCCTGGTCGACTCCGGCCAGCTGGATCTGCACCAGGTCTCCCAGAGCGAGGCCGTCAAGGGGGTGTCCGACGGCACCTACTATTTCTCGATCACCCTGCCGGCCGATTTCAGCGCCGCCGTGGTGTCTCCGGCAGGACCGCATCCGCAGAAGGCGCAGATTCAGTTCCGCTTCAACGACGCCAACAACTATCTGGCGTCGGTCATGGGACAAAACGCCGCCCGCGAGGTCCTCAACGAAGTGAGCGCCAAAGTCGGCCAGCAGGTGATCGGCACCGCCCTGACCCAGGTGACCGACGAGGTCCGCCAGGCTGCCGACGGCGCGGGCCAACTCGCTGAGGGCTCAAGCGCTTTGGCCACCAACCTGGGCACAGCGCGGGACGGTTCCGCCGCGCTCGCCGACGGAATCCGCCAGCTGGCCACGGGGGTGCACCAGGCCACCGACCCGCTGCTCAAAGTGACCGAAGACCTCGCCGCCAAGGGGTTCGACCCCAATGCCGCCGGTGCGGCCGCCGCCGGTCTCGGTGCCGACCTCACGACGCTGACCGACCGGATCGCTTCGCTCAACGTCAACTACCAGCAGGCCGCCGGCGTCGTCGACCAGGTGGTCGACAGCCTGCGTGCCAACCCCGATCCCGCGGTCCAAGCACTGGCCGACACCCTTGCCGGGGCCCAGCGGCTCCTCGACGTCGCGGGTATCGACCCGGCCACCGACGAGGGCCTGGCGCACCTGCGCGCCAACACTCAACAGCTTGAGAACGACCTGGCCGACCCCGGCAGCGGCCTGCGCACGTTCATGACACATGCCCTCGACGGCGGCCTGCACGCCGACCTGGTCGCGCTGCGCGACGGGGCGACCGCGCTGCAAGCCGGAGCGAATCAGCTCAGCGACGGGCTGGTTCAGCTGACCGACGGCAGCAATCAGCTCAAGGACGGTGCTGCGCAGCTGGCCGCGGGGCTGGGCGAGGCCGATCAGCGGGCCTCGACGATCACCGACCAGCAGCGCGTCCAGGTGGCCCAGATCCTGGCCAGTCCGGTGGGGGTGGACATGGACTTCACCCATCACGCCGCCACCTTCGGCACCGGATTCGCACCGTTCTTTCTGCCGCTGGCACTGTTCATCGGCGCGCTCATCGTCTGGATGCTGTTGACTCCGTTGCAGACCCGCGCCATCGTCAGCGGCCTCGGTGCGTTGCGGGTGGTGCTCGCCTCGTACTGGCCGGCCCTGCTGCTGGGGCTGTGCCAAGTGCTGCTGATGTATACCGTCGTGCACTTCGGGGTGGGGTTGCAAGCCCGGCACGCTGCCGGAATGGTCGCCTTCCTGGCGTTGATCGCGGCAGCCTTCCTCGCGATGATCCAGGCGTTCAACGCGGTGCTGGGGGTGGCCGTCGGCCGGGTCTTCACGTTGGCCTTCCTGATGTTCCAGCTGGTGTCGTCCGGCGGGGTCTATCCCGTGGAGACCACCGCGAAGCCCTTCCAGATCCTGCACCCCTACGACCCGATGACGTACGCGGTCAACGGGTTGCGTCAGCTGACCGTCGGCGGCGTCGACGAGCGGTTGTGGATGTCGGTGGCCGTGCTGGCGGGCATCCTGGTGCTTTCGCTGCTGGCCAGTTCCTGGGCCGCCCGACGCGACCGCCAGTACACCCTCGAACGCCTCTACCCCCCGATCGAAGTGTGACCGCGGCGCCGGCGACACCTTCGGGCGGGCGAGTCCTGCCTCGGCGCACCGTGCTGCGGTGCGCCGGGGCGCTCGGTGCGGCCGCCCTGGTCCCGTGGACGCCGGCCTGCGGCACCGACGACGACGCGCTGACGTTCTATTTCGCGGCCAACCCCGAAGAGGCCGACGCCCGGATGCGCATCGTCACCGCCTTCGAACGCGAGCACCCCGAGGTTCGGGTCCGCACGATATTGGCCGGCGGCGATCCGACGCAGCAGATCTCGACGTTCTGCGCCGGCGGCAAGTGCCCGGATGTGCTGATGGCCTGGGAGTTCAACTTCGCCGGGCTTGCCGACCGCGGGGTGTTGTTGGATCTGAACGGCCTGCTGGAACGGGATCGGCGGTTCGGGGCGGCGTTGCATGCCGACAGCTACCCGGCGCTGTATGAGACATTCGGCTTCGAAGGCGGCCAGTACGCGTTTCCGGAGCAGTGGTCGGGCGCGTTCTTGTTCTACAACACCAGGATCTTCGCCGAAGCCGGTGTGCCACCGCCGCCGGGCCGTTGGGACCAGCCCTGGAGCTTCGACGAATTCCTCGCCACCGCAACCGCTCTGACCCACCGTTCCGGAAACGGACGGGTCACCCAGTGGGGCTTCGTCGACACCTGGTCTGCGCCCTATACCGCGGCGCTGTTCGGCATGAACAACGGCACCCCGTGGGCGGTACCGCGGGTCAACCCGACCCACCTCAACTTCGACGACGACGACTTTCTGGCCGGCATCCAGTTCTACGCCGACCTGGCCAACGTGCATCGGGTGGCGCCGGCCGCCGCAGACACCCAGTCGATCTCCACGATGGGCCTGTTCACCGCCGGCAAAGCTGCGATGGCCCTCGGCGGGCATTGGCGCTACCAAACGTTCGTCCATGCCGAGGAGCTGGACTTCGACGTCGCGGTGCTCCCGACCGGGCCCGGCGCCGCAGCCAAGGGCAGGGCGGCTCGATCCGCCATCGGCAGCACCGGTCTGGCCATTGCCGCCGACAGTCGGCGCCGCGAACAGGCCTGGGAGTTCGTCAAATTCGCCACCGGGCCGGTGGGACAGTCGCTGATCGCCGAATCCGGACTGTTCGTGCCGGTGTTGCGTTCGGCGATCGCCTCACCGGGCTTCACCGCCGCCCACGCGGGGATCTCCAACCTGGCGGTGCTGACCGGCGGGCCGGCGCATTCCGAGGGGTTGCCGATCACCCCGGACTGGCAGAAGGTCCACGCCCTGATGGACCGGGCCATCGGTCCGGTCCTGCGCGGCTCGCGGCCCGCGTCGAGCCTCAAGCACGGGCTGACCCCGCAGATCGACGAAGTGTTGGCCGCCCCATGAATCCGACCCGCAGCCGGTCCCGCGCAGGACGCTGGTTCATCGCGCCGAACCTGTTGGCCGTCGCGGTGTTCATGGCCTTTCCGCTGGGTTTCTCGCTCTATATGAGCTTCCAGCACTGGGATCTGTTCACGCCGCCGCAGTTCGTCGGCGCCGCCAACTATCGCGAGTTGTTCGCCGGCGATCCGTTGTTCGCGATCGCGGTGCGCAATACGACGGTGTTCACGCTCGGCAGCGTGGTCCCGACGGTGCTCATCAGTCTTGCGGTGGCCGGACTGCTGAACCGGCAGATCCGGGGAATCGGCCTGTTTCGGGCGATCGCCTTTCTCCCGCTGGCGGTGTCGTCGGTGGTGATCGCGGTGGTGTGGCAGTTCGTGTTCAACACCGACAACGGGCTGCTCAACATCATGCTCGGCTGGTTCGGCGTCGCCCCGGTTCCCTGGCTCACCGAGCCACATTGGGCGATGGTGTCGTTGTGTGTGGTCAGCGTCTGGAAGAGCGTGCCGTTTGCGACGGTGATCCTGCTGGCGGCCATGCAGGGCGTGCCCGAATCCCTGCATGAGGCGGCGCGTATCGACGGGGCGGGGGAGGTGCGCCGGTTCGTGTCGATCACGGTGCCGATGATCCGCGGCGCCGTGTGGTTCGTGGTGGTGATCTCGGTCATCAACGCCTTCCAGGCCTTCGACCTCGTCTACGTGCTCACCGGTAGCAGCGGGGGACCGGAGACCGGTACCTATGTGCTGGCCATCATGCTGTTTCAGCAGGCGTTCGCCTTCCTGAACTTCGGCTACGCATCCGCGCTGGCCTGGGCGATGTTCGCCGTTCTGCTGGTGCTCACCGTCATCCAGTTGCGGCTGTCCCGCCGGAATGCGGTGGAGCAGTGACGCCCCGCCACGCCGTGCCGCCGGGGCGGCACCGCATCGTCGGGCTGCTCGGCGCCTATACCGGGCTGGGGGCCGTTACCGCCTGCGCGCTGTTCCCGATTCTGTGGGCGCTGTCGGGCTCCCTGAAGCGCCAGGCCGAGATCAGCCAGCCCATCCTGCTACCGGCCCATCCGCAGTGGTCGAACTACCTTGAGGTGTTCGCCCGCATGCCGTTTTGGCGAATGCTGTTTAACACCGTCCTCTACGCCGGCTGCATCACCGCCGGGCAGGTGTTCTTCTGTTCCCTGGCGGGCTATGCCTTTGCCCGGCTTCCGTTCACCGGCCGGGACAGCCTGTTCGTGCTCTATCTGGCGACGCTGATGGTGCCGTTGACGGTCACGGTGATTCCGCAGTTCATCTTGATGCGGGTTTTCGGCTGGACCGACACCATGTGGGCGATGATCGTCCCCGGGCTGTTCGGCAGTGCCTTCGGCACCTACCTGATGCGCCAGTTCTTCGCCACCTTGCCCGTCGACATGGAAGAGGCGGCCATCTTGGACGGGTGCTCACCGTGGACCATCTATTGGCGGATCCTGTTGCCGCACGCTCGGCCCGCGGTGATGGTGCTGGCGGTCTTGACCTGGATCAACGTCTGGAATGATTTCCTGTGGCCGCTGTTGATGATTCAGCGCAAGGACATCGCTACCTTGACCCTGGGCCTGGTATGGATGCAGGGCGAGTACGTCGCCGAATGGCCGATACTCATGGCGGCGTCCATGCTGATGCTCGCGCCGCTGGTGGTGATCTACGCGGTCGCCCAGCGGGCCTTCGTCCGCGGGATCGCGGCGACCGGTTTCGGTGGACGGTAGTCAGGAGAACGCGGTGGCCTCAGTGACGTTCGACTCGGTGACGCGGCACTATCCCGGCGCCGAACGCCGCGCCGTCGACGGCCTGGACCTGGCCGTCGAGGACGGCGAGTTCATGGTGCTGGTCGGACCGTCGGGGTGCGGCAAGACCACCACGCTGCGGATGCTGGCCGGCCTGGAACCCGTTGACGCCGGGCGGATCCTGATCGGTGAGCGTGACGTAACCGCAACCGATCCCGGCGATCGCGATATCGCGATGGTGTTCCAGAACTACGCCCTGTACCCGCACATGACGGTGGCACAGAACATGGGGTTCGCCCTCAAGGTCGCCAAGACCCCCAAGGCGCAGATCCGCTCCCGGGTGTTCGAGGCCGCTGAGTTGCTGGGTCTGTCCGGGCTGCTGGCGCGCAAGCCCAAGGACCTCTCCGGCGGCGAGCGCCAGCGTGTCGCGATGGGCCGGGCGATCGTGCGGCGCCCGCAGGTCTTTCTGATGGACGAGCCGCTGTCGAATCTGGACGCCATGTTGCGGGTGCAGACCCGCAACCAGATCGCCGAACTGCAGCGGCGGTTGGGGATCACCACGGTCTATGTGACCCACGATCAGGTCGAGGCCATGACGATGGGCGATCGGGTTGCGGTGCTGCGCGACGGAGTCCTGCAGCAGTGCGCCCCGCCGCGCGAGCTTTACCGCACCCCGGCCAACGTGTTCGTCGCCGGGTTCATCGGGTCGCCGGCGATGAACCTGTTCACCGTTCCCGTCGTCGACTCCGCGGTGTCACTCGGCGGTTTCCGCGTTCCGCTGCCCCCGGAAATCTCTGCGGCAGCAAGGGAATTGACGGTGGGAATCCGTCCCGAGCACCTGAAGATCACCGATCGCGGGATCGGCGTGGAGGTCGATTTCGTCGAAGAACTGGGCGCCGACACCTACCTGTACGGCGCAACGGCGCAGCGGACGGCCCAGCTGGTGGCACGCGTGTCCGGCAACGTCGAGGTGTCCCGCGGCGCGCGGTTGTCGCTCGGCTTCGACATGAGCGACCTGCACTTCTTCGCCGCCGACGGGGCCCGGATATGAGCCGGCCCCGATGCCACGGGGCTTCAGTCGAGCAGCTGGCGCAGCACGTAGGGCATGATTCCGCCGTGCCGGTAGTAGTCGGCTTCGCCGGGGGTATCGATGCGCACCGTCGCGTCGAACTCGATGTCACCGGCCCGCACGTGCACGGTGTCGGGGATCGTCTCGCCCAGTGCGGTCACCCCGGTGATGTCGAAGGTCTCTTCGCCGGTCAGGCCCAGCGATTCGGCGTCGGCGCCATCGGGGAACTGCAGGGGCAGCACGCCCATGCCGATCAGGTTGGACCGGTGGATGCGTTCGTAGGACACCGCCAGCACCGCCCGCACCCCGAGCAGGGCGGTGCCTTTGGCGGCCCAGTCCCGCGAGGATCCCGACCCGTATTCCTTCCCCGCCAGAATCACCAGCGGGGTTCCGGCGGCGAGGTAGTTCACCGAGGCCTCGTAGATGGTGGTGACCGGACCGTCGGCCTGGGTGAAGTCACGGGTGAAGCCGCCCTCGGTGCCGGGCGCCAACTGGTTGCGCAGCCGAACGTTGGCGAAGGTGCCACGGATCATCACCTCGTGGTTGCCGCGGCGTGAGCCGTAGGAGTTGAAGTCCTTGCGGTCGATTCCGTGCTCCGACAGGTACTTTCCGGCGGGGGAGTCATAGCGGATGGACCCGGCCGGGCTGATGTGGTCGGTGGTCACCGAGTCGCCGAGTTTGGCCAGGACCCGCGCCCCGGTGATGTCGGTGACCGGTGCGGGCTCGCGGGTCATGCCGTCGAAGTACGGCGGCTGGCGCACGTAGGTGGATTCGGGCTCCCAGGAGAAGGTCTCGGTGCCGGGAACAGCCAGCGAGCGCCAGCGCTCGTCGCCGGTGAAGACATCGGCGTAGCTGGCGGTGAACATCTGCGCCTGCAGGTTGTCGTCCACCACGGCGGCGATCTCGGCGGTGGTGGGCCAGATGTCGCGCAGGTACACCGGTTCGCCGTCGCTGCCGGTGCCGAGCGGGTCGGTCAGCAGGTTGACGCGCAGGGTGCCGGCCAGCGCGTAGGCGACCACCAGCGGCGGCGAGGCCAGGAAGTTCATCCGCACTTCCGGATGGATGCGGCCCTCGAAGTTGCGATTGCCCGACAGCACCGAGCACACGGTCAGGTCGTGGTCGACGACCGCCTTACTCACCTCGGGGATCAGCGGTCCCGAGTTGCCGATACAGGTGGTGCAGCCGTAGCCGACCAGGTTGAAGCCGAGCTTGTCCAGGTAGGGGGTCAAGCCCGCCCGCTCGTAGTAGTCGGTGACCACCCGGGATCCGGGTGCCAGGGTGGTCTTCACCCACGGCTTGCGCGACAGGCCCTTGTCGACGGCGTTGCGCGCCAGCAGTGCCGCGCCCACCATCACCGAGGGGTTGGAGGTGTTGGTGCAGGAGGTGATCGCGGCGATGACCACGTCGCCGTTGTCGATCTGGGTTTCGGTGCCGTCGGCCAACTCGATCGGGGTGGGCGCACTGGTCCACGGGAGCTTGTCGCCGCCGGCCCACTGTTCCCGCGGGATGCCTTCGGGCTGGGATTGACCGAACGCGATCGGGTCGCTGGCCGGGAATGAGTCCGCCGAGGCCTTATCCAGGTCCGACAATGCCTGGGCGGTCGATTCGGCACCGTCGAGCAGGGCGGCGACGGTCTGGGGGGCCAGCCGCAGCGGGATGCGGTCCTGCGGGCGCTTGGGGCCGGCGATCGAGGGTTCGACGGCGCCGAGGTCCAGTTCCAGGGTTTGGGAGTACTCGGGATCGCGGTTCGGGTCATGCCACATGCCCTGTTCCTTGGCGTAGGCCTCCACGAGTTTGATCTGGTGCTCCGTGCGCCCGGTCAGCCGCAGGTAGTCGCAGGTCACCGCATCGATGGGGAAGATCGCGCAGGTGGCCCCGTACTCCGGGCTCATGTTGCCGATGGTGGCCCGGTTGGCCAGCGGGACGTTGGCCACGCCGGGACCGTAGAACTCGACGAACTTGCCCACCACCCCGGTGGCACGAAGCAGTTGCGCCACGGTGAGAACCAGGTCGGTGGCGGTGGTGCCCGGTTGCAGTTCGCCGGTCAGCTTGAGGCCGACCACCGGCGGGATCAGCATGCTCATCGGTTGTCCGAGCATGGCCGCTTCGGCCTCGATGCCGCCGACGCCCCAGCCGAGCACGCCCAGGCCGTTGACCATCGGCGTGTGCGAGTCGGTGCCCACCAGGGTGTCCGGGTAGGCCAGCGGCCCCTCGGCGCTGTCGCGGGTGAACACCACCCGGGCCAGGTATTCCAGGTTGACCTGGTGGCAGATACCGGTGTCGGGTGGCACCACCGAGAAGTCGTCGAAGGCCTGTTGGGCCCACCGCAACAGTTGGTAGCGCTCGGCGTTGCGCTCGAATTCCAGTTCGGCGTTGATGGAAAAGGCGTCGGTGCGCCCGAAGACGTCGGCGATCACCGAGTGGTCGATCACCAGCTCGGTGGGGCATAACGGGTTGATGCGGCTGGTCTGCCCGCCGAGCTCGGTGATCGCGTCGCGCATCGCGACCAGGTCGACCACGCACGGCACCCCGGTGAAGTCCTGCATCAAGACACGTGCCGGCGTGAAGGCGATCTCCCGGCCGTGATCGGCGGCCGGGTCCCATGCGGCCAGCGCGCTGATCTGCTCGGCGGTGACCAGGCGGCCGTCCTCGTTGCGCAGCAGGTTCTCCAGCAGAACCTTGAGGCTGTAGGGCAATCGTGCTGCGCCGCTGACCCGATCCAGGCGCCGGATCTGATACGTGGTGTCGTCGACGCTCAGCCGGCCCCGGGTCTCGAAGCTGTCGAGGTTGCTGCTTTCGGCCATCGCGTGCCCCTCCCACCGGACGGATCGGTTACTACCGACCCTAGGGCCGCGTCACCGCCGCGGCCAGGGAAAGAAGGCCCGTAATCAGCCGTTCTGGGCGGCCCGCTCCAGGACGGGGCGCTTGTCGGGGCAGTAGGTGTTGATCGACGCGCCGAGGAACTGCCAGGTCTGCACCTGGGTGCTGCCCTTCTGCAGGTTGGGGGTGATGAAGCGGACCGACTTGGCCGCGTCCCCGTCGAGTCCCTTGTCCAGACGCTCGCAGACGATCTTGCCCAGCCACGCGTTGTAGTCCCGCGGGCCGTAGATGCCGTAGGTGTGCAGTTCGCGGGCGAAATCGGTGTCCGGGTCGGCGTGGGCGGGCGCGGCCAGCGCCACGGCCACGCCCAGGACCGCTGCGGCGAGGGTCGTCGATTTCATGAGATGCAGTGTAGACCCGTCTGCTTAGGTGAGCTTCCTTTGCCGGGTGCGGGGGAGCGGGTCCAAGCGCGCTTACCTGCGCGAATCGGAGCCGATCGGACCGATGCTCGGGGGTCCGATTGTGACGAAGGCGACATAAGGAATTTATGAGGTTTATAAAATTGTGACTATTAGCCGAATTTCTCGTATTGTGTCTTCCCGTGGGCCGACACGAGTTAGCCAGCAAGCGGCAAAGGTCATCTGTTTTGATGGCTGCAGTCCTCGCACCAGCGGCAGTGTTCTTTGCTGTGGGCGGCAGCGCCAATCCTGCGGTGCCGAAAGAATCCGTTGCGGTGGTTGCTGAAGACAATTCACCAGGCGGAATGCAGCTTGTCGCAGCACCCGCTGTGACCCATGAAACGGGCGCCCCGGCGCGGTTCTCGGTGGCATCGCGCACCCGCACCGTTTCGCGGTTCCTGCCGGCGGGCGTGGCCCCGGAGCGGGGCCTGCAGGTCCGCACCATCCAGACGGCCCGCAGCATCAGTGACGCCTTCCCGCAGATCAGCCAGATCGGGGGCGTGCGGTCCGACGCGCTGCGTTGGCACCCCAACGGGCTGGCGCTCGACGTGATGATTCCCAACCCGACCAGCGCCGCGGGTATCGCACTCGGCGATGAGATCGTGGCCTACGTGATGGAGAACGCCGAGCGGTTCGGTCTGCAGGACGCCATCTGGCGCGGTGTGTACTACACACCCGGCGGCGGCGCGCAGCGTGGCGGATACGGCCATTACGACCACGTGCACGTCACCACCACCGGCGGCGGATACCCCAGCGGGGCCGAGCTCTACCTGCGCTGAGCGTCGGCGTCGTCGAGGAAGAAGTCGATCAGCGGCTCCGGGCCGCCCCCGTAGCCGGACAGGTCGGTCACCCCGGCCTCGGTGAGCACCTGCGCGTCGATGAAGCATTGACCGCTGGCGTCGCCGGCCTTGCGGCGCAGGATCTC
The DNA here is from genome assembly GCF_002101585.1 of Mycolicibacter engbaekii. GTDB lineage: Bacteria > Actinomycetota > Actinomycetes > Mycobacteriales > Mycobacteriaceae > Mycobacterium > Mycobacterium engbaekii. The sequence continues at coordinate 134,567 of NZ_LQOT01000073.1, forward strand.
CACGGCGGCGTCCGCCATGATCTGCGGGCTGCGCGACCTCTCGAGCAACTCGCCCCCGTCGGGCGTGTTGGCGACCGCTGACGTCGCGATGTAGGTCTGCGGCCACAGGCAGTTGCAGGCGATCCCGGCGTCGGCGTATTCGGCGGCCCAGCCCAGCGTCAACAGCGTCATGCCGTACTTCGACAGCGTGTAGGACGGGTGGATGCCCAGCCAGTAGGGGTTCAGGTTGATCGGGGGAGCGATGGTCAGCACATGCGGGTTGGCCGAGCGGCGCAGATGCGGCAGGCAGGCTTTGGTCAACAGGAACGTTCCGCGCACGTTGATGTCCTGCATGAGGTCAAAACGCTTGGCGGACAACTGCTCGGTGGGCTCGGTCGCAATCGAGCTGGCGTTGTTGACGCACACGTCGATGCCGCCGAACTTCTCCACCGCGGCGTCGATCGCCCGTTGCACGTCCTGCTCGTTGCGGACGTCGCCGACGACCGCGAGGGCCTGGCCCCCGGCGGCCTCGATCTCGGCGGCCGCGGTGTAGACGGTGCCGGGCAGTCGCGGATGCGGCTCGGCCGTCTTGGCCAGCAGCACGACATTGGCTCCCAGCCGGGCCGCGCCCAGGCCGATAGCCAGCCCGATACCGCGGCTTGCACCCGAGATCACGACGGTCTTGCCGGAGAATTCGGCGCCTGTCACCTGCTGGCTCCTCATCGACGATGCGTTGCGGGGGCTTCGGCGCAGAATCGGACCGTGCGCGCCCGGGCGCTAGCGTGACAGTTCAGTGCAGAATTGTAAAGCCCGTCAGGTGTCCGCCGGGGCCTTGAGCGCGGCCGCCAGCATCACCGCCGTCACCCGGATCATGGCGTCGCGATCCGCGGTCGCGGGTCGCTGCAAGGCGATACGCAGACACGCGCTCGAGGTCACGCCCATGGTGACGAACACCAGATCGTCCAGCTCGGCCGGCGACAGGTCCGGCCGCGACCGGCTCGGGATCACGCTGCCCAGCGGCAGCAGGCTGCGCTCCACCTCGGCCATCGCGGTGTGGTTGAGGTAGGGCGGCAACTCGAAAGATGAGGATGTCATCGCCGCCAGGAGAATCGGGGCGTGCTGCTCATAGACGGTCGTGAGGGTGTCGACGATGACGAACGCCGCCTGATCCACGTCCAGGTCGATGGCTTGGCCGACGGTGCGCACCAACTGGAAGGAGATATCGCGCGTGGCCTCTTCCACCAGCTCGACGATGATGGCCGCGCGGTCGGGGAAATAGCGGTATACCGTGCCGATACTCACGTGGGCGGCATCGGCGATCATCTGGGTGGTCAGCGGGTCCACCCCGCGGCGCTCCACCAGCTGCCGGGCGGTGTCCAGCAGCCGACGCCGCATCTCGCGGGCCCGCCGCTGTTGCGGGCGTGATCGTGCCGCAGCGGGCACCGCACCTCCCGGGTCAAAAGTGAGTAGTAAATGAGGCTTTCTCATGTTTACATGACGGTATGGCAAATGCGCCCCATATCCCCAATGCCGACCTGGCCATCGCTCGATACGGCCAGGCCGGCCGCGACTGGATCGCCGGGACGCAGATCGCCGATCCGCTGGCCGATGCCGTAGTCGCCGATTTCGCGACGCTGCCGCGCGGCGCCGGCATGGCCATGCTGCGGACCGCACTGGAACAGGGCATCGACGCCGTGCCGGAGGCTCCCGAATCGCTACGTGCGCTCTTCGCCGAGATCGACCACGAGCCGGACTGGCTCGACCACGACCGGCTGGACCGGGCGGCGGGGCACCTCGTGCGCCACACCGCTTCCTACGGCATCGTGTTGGGGGCCGCCTCCTTGACCACCGGTGCGATGAACTCCGTGGCCGGGCTGCCGCTGGTTGTGACCGGTCGCTACACCAGCCAGGCGGCGGTGCGGTCCATCGAGGTGGGCGCCTGGCTGCAGACGATTCTCACCCCGGGCGGGTTGCGGCGCTACGGCGCCGGGGTGGCAACCACGTTGCGGGTCCGGATGATTCATGCGTTCGTCCGGCGCCATCTGCTGACCGAGGCCGACTGGGACACCGCGGCCTGGGGCGTGCCGATTCCGCAGAGCTACATGGCCCTCACCATCGTGGAATTCGGCCGGATCGCGCTGGCGGCCATGCACCAGTTGGGAATCCGCTACACACCTGCCGAACTCGACGACATCTACCACTTGTGGCGCTACGTCGGTCGGCTCAACGGTGTTGCGGAGCCGCTGAATCCGGCCACCGAAGCCGATCAGATCCGGCTCGCGGAAATGTATTTGCTGACCGCGGTGGCACCCGACGACGGCGACCGCGACTTCGTGCGGGCGCTGACCCATGACTATCTGGCACGCGAGATCGCCGACATGCTGCCGTTGCGCGGTCAGTGGACACACGCCTTTGGCGTCAACCTCATCAACGGCATGGTCCGGGCATTCCTGGGCGATGCCAACGCCACCCAACTCGGGGTGGCCGACACCCGGCTGAAGTATCTGCCGCGCATGGTCGGCCCGGTGGTCGCCGGGGCCAACCGGGTGCTGGCGCGTATTCCCGGCGTCAACGAGATGCGGACCCGGCGTGCGCTGGCGAACTACCCGCGGTTGATGGAGGAGCAGCGCCGGCGCTACGGAATCCAGCACGACCTGGTCGATGCGGCGCCTAACAGCGGCGACCATCCCGCGGCAGTGCGCTCGGCCTGACGGCAAGCAGGCCGTGTTCAGAGCGCAAGCCCGATGATTCAAACTCTGGCCAGCGCCCCACCGCTGCGGTCATAGTGCTTCAGTGGCCGCACCCGACCTGGTTCTGTTGAGCTTTATCGGGGGGCTGGCAGTCGCACTGGTGACGGCACCGGTCGGCGTCTCCGGTGCGGTGTTCCTGCTACCGATCCAGATCAGCGTGCTGCAGATTCCCAGCCCCGCTGTCACACCGACCAACCTGCTGTTCAACGTTGTTGCGATTCCGGGCGCGCTGGCCCGGTATCGCACCCGCGGCGCCCTGCGCAGCCCGTTGACCACGACGCTGCTGGCCGGCACCCTGCCCGGGGTGGTCGTCGGCGCCTGCATCCGGGTGTTCGTCATTCCCGGCCTGGAGATGTTCCGGCTCCTGCTGGCCGGATTCCTTCTGCCGCTGGGTGTTTGGCTCATGCGTCGGCCAGGCGGGCGGCCGGCGGCGCACCGATCCGTTCCGGCCCGACGTGTCACCCTGGCGGTGGCGTTCGGCGTCGGTGTCCTCGGCGGGATCTACGGCATCGGCGGTGGATCGCTGCTCAGTCCCATCCTGGTGGGTGCCGGCATGCCCCTGGCAACCGTCGCGCCGGCCACCTTGGTGACCACATTCGTCACCTCGGTGGCCGGGGCCGCCACCTACGTCATCCTGGCGCTCACCACCGCGGGAGCACAGATCGCACCCCATTGGGCGGTTGGCTTCGCCGCCGGTCTCGGCGGGCTGCTCGGTGGCTATCTCGGCGCGCACATGCAGCCGCGCCTGCCCGAACGCGTACTGGCAACCCTGCTCGGTGCCGTGGCCATCGCCACCGCCGTGCTCTACATCGCCCAGAGCCTGCACTAGGTGGATGCCGTGGTCACTTCTCGGGCCTTGTGCCGCGCGCTGATTCTCGCCCGCCGGGCGTGGGGGACCACGGGAGGGCGGGCGCTACCATCAAGATCACTCACCAGCGAAGGGCTAACCGAAATGCGCCAACCATGACCTCCGGCAGCAACACCGTGCGAACGCTCATCCTGGTGGGTAGCTTGCGGTCCGGATCGTTGAATCGCCAGCTGGCCCAAGCGGCTATCGATAACGCACCGGAACAGATCGAGCCGATACTGTTCGACCGGCTGGGCGACCTGCCGCACTACAACGAGGACATCGACACCGCCGCAGCGCATCCCGTGGTGCAGGAGCTGCGCACCGCGGCCGGAGACTCCCACGCCGTGCTGGTGGTCACTCCCGAATACAACGGCGGCCTGCCCGGCGTGCTCAAGAATGCCATCGACTGGCTTTCCCGCCCGTACGGCAGCAGTGCTCTCAAGGGCAAGCCGGCAGCGGTGATCGGAACCGCGCTGGGCCGCTACGGCGGACAGTGGGCCCACGCCGATGCCCGCAAGTCGCTGGCGATCGCCGGCGCGCAGGTGCCCGAGGATATCGAACTGTCGCTTCCGGCCAAGCAGCTCGACGGGCTGGCACCGGGGGAGTCGCCCGACGTGGTGGAGTCGCTGCGCGGTATCTGGGCGCGGTTGATCGAGCACCTCTAGACCGAGGGCGGTCGCTGCTGAATCCCGCTGGGCGTCAATCCATCACGCCGGCGGCGGTACTGACCTAGGAGCCGAGTGGCCGCAGGGCACTTCAGCTCTGCGCGATCTCAACCCTCTGCAAGCGCTGCCGGTGCCCGTAGAGTGCCGGTCGAGGTGCACGTGGTTCTGGAGGTACTCGTTAGACATGACTGCTGAACTCAGCTGGGCAGAGGTCGGCACAGTTCCGGTTCCCGCCCAGGCCTGGCAACCAGGAATGTTCGACTCCAGCGATCCCGATGAGGTCCACAACCATCTGAGCCAGTCCTTGGGTCCGCACGCGATGGATCTACCCGAGGGAACGTACGGCTTCCGCGCCCGACAGCAGGCCACCTCGATGCCGGGAGTGCAAGTCCACCGTTTGACTTATGGCCGGACTACGGTTGACCTCCGTCCCGAACCCCACACCGAGCACATCGTGGTCGTACACCCACTGCACGGCCGGATCGGTGTGCAGTGGGGAGACGTCGGGATCGTCGCAGGACCGCGATTTCCCGTCGTTCTCGACGCGGGTAAACGGTATCGTGCGCGCTGGAACCGGGACAGCGTGGCGTGCAAGGTCGTTATCGACCGGGCGCTGGCTCGCGGGATGGCAGCAGAGGCCCGCGGCGTATCTGTGGAAGACGTCTCATTGGACTTCTCCCTGCAATCGCTGGCCGCAAGCCCGGCAGTCGCCACCTGGGGTCGGATGGTGGCAATTCTGGCCGAGCAAGCCACCTCATCGAGGTACGGCCACCAACCGTCGCTCACCGAATTCCATCTAGCCAAGGCAACCGTGTCGGCACTGCTCGACACCTTTCCGAACGCCGTGCGCATCGCGAACGTCGAGCGGCCGGCAGCCGTTTCGGCAATGGCGGTTGCCCGAGCCATCAGCTACATCGACGAGCACGCCGACACTCCGCTCACCGTTCGCGACATCGCGCAGTCGGTCGGCCTGAGCCCACGTGCCTTGCAGGTGGCGTTCCGCCGCCATCGCGACCTCACCCCGATGGAGTACACCCGTCAGGCCCGTCTTCGGCGGGCCTACGACGACTTAGCTGCCGCCGACGCCGGGAACACGACAGTAGCCGCCATTGCCGCCCGCTGGGGGTACCACAACCCCGGCCGGTTCGCCACGGATTTCCGTGTCCAGTTCGGCCGATACCCGAAAGAGGTTCTCGCCCAATAATGCTTAGTGCCGACAGCCCATATCCGCCGCCGGCACTAAGCATTACGTGGCCTCCACAGTCAACGTCAGGCCGACGGCAGCCCCTTGGTACGAGCACTCAGCGTTTCGTCCACACCGAAACGTTGAACCGTGAAGTCCGAGAACTTCGGGTGCTTCTGCAGCTGCCCGACCAGCGGACCGGACAGATACGCGTCGGCGGCAGCATCGTCGCGAAATATGTAGAAGCCTCCACTGCCGCCGTTCGTCTCCAGCCAGGTCTTGCCCAGCAGGCCGTCGACTTCATTGAGCGCATGTGCGAATTCGTCGGCAATCGCGGCGAGTTCTGCCGGCTCGGCAGCACTTGAGAAGGTGACCAGAATCGCGGTTGCCATGATTACCAGATCTCCACGTCCAGGGCGGAAAAGAACTTCGAGAGGGCTGACATGTGCGCAGCCAACTCGGTCAGTTCCGCGATTTCGGGGTCGGTGTACCAGCGGCGCAGGTTGTCGACGTCCTCGTCGGTGACCTTGAACGCGTGCAGGGCGATCTTGCGGGAGTAGTCGAACACCGCCAGGACTCGCTCGTCGAAGGCATCCCGGTTCTCGTCGTAGGCATGGACTTTCGCAACGATGCTGTCCTCGGCGCCCTCGAATCGCGATGCGGCCGAATGCCATGCGATGCAGTACGGGCACTCCAAGGCGAAGGCCACCACCAGACCGACCAGCTCGGCGAGTTGTGGGTCCTTCTTGGAGATCAAGCTCTCCCGGACGATGTACCAATCCTTGTCCAGCCAGGCCTTCAGCAGGCCGGGGCTCAGACCCAGCACCCGGACGAACTGACTGACCCACTCATGGTGGGCCGCTGTGCCCTTCTGCCGGAACGGATGGTCAACCGTTTGCGCGATCTGAAAGTACTCGCCCCCGGTCTTGGCAATGTAGTCGTCCAGCACCTGCTTAGCCTCGGGGGACAGGCTGTCGAGATCGGGGACGAGATTGAGCCGCGGCGCCATAGGTTCTCCTTTTTCGATCAGGCTTGCCGTTGCCAGTTAATCGCGGCCTTCCCAGTGACGACAGCCGTCAAGCGCACGGGTGCTGTCCACTTTGCGCACGTGTCCTCGTTCCTCACAGGGGCGGTCAACCGCCGTTGAGCGCCTTGCGCATGCGCGCGTAGTCGCGGCGGTATTGACCGGCGATTCGTTGCTTCTGGGCGTCGGAGAGGATCGACCCGGAGACCTGGAAGAACTTCTTCTCCTCCTCGCTCAGGTGGTGATGAACCTGCTCGGACAACCTCCGGGCGCGCTGCAGCCACCCCGCCCGACTCTTGTCGACAACTTGGAGCTCTTCGATGAGCTCGTCGATCTCATGATGCTCGTGCAGAGCGTGCCGTGAGGAATTCAACCCGGCGTCGGCCATGAGAACAGGCGCATACAGGTACCGTTCCTCAGCCGCGGCGTGGGCGGCCAGCTCTACCCGAATCTCGGTGAACAGCGCGACGCGCTCCTCGGTGTGCGGGGCAGATCGCAGCAATTTGCGGCACAATGACCGCTGCAGCTGGTGGCTCTCACGCAGGGCCTCGAAAAATGTTGTCCGCCATGGCAACTCTTTCTCTCCGATGGGATTAGAGGGGATTCGAGCTGGTTCAGGACTCCTGTGCAGCGCGTTGCTCAGTCAGGAGAATGACGGGCAATTCGCGGTCGGTCTTCTGCGCGTACCGCTGGAACAGCTTCGAGGTCGAAGAGATCTGCTGCCAGGCAACGTCACGCTGATGCCCGTGCAGTTGTTCAGCACGTACTGCCACCGTCCGATCCGGTAGTTCGATCTGGACCTTGTCAGGGTGTGCCGCGAGGTTGAAGAACCAGGCTGGATTCTTCGGCGCGCCGGCCGCTGAAGCGACAATCAACCAGCGCCCGTCACCATCGGGAAAGTAACTGACCGGCGTGCTGCGCAGCGTTCCGGTTCTGCGGCCGACCGTGGTCAACACCAAACCGTAGGTGTTGCCCAGCAGCCTGCCGCCCCTACGGATGCGTCGCGTCAGTACTCCATTCACAGCACGCGTGATAAGGGTGTTTGCGGGCTGGGTGGCGCCGCGCGTCCCTCGGCTGTTCGTGAAGCTCACTCGCCTACGACCTTTCCGCCCGCGCCGATTGGCGACGGTGAGGGGGACCCGTTTGGTGGTCCAGTCGCTATGCGGCTTGGGGTTGGTGGGTCGAGGTCCACTGTAAGGCGAACTC
>NZ_LQOT01000074.1 GCF_002101585.1 Mycolicibacter engbaekii
CCAACCGACGCGTCGGTGTTGGCCATGTTGTTGCCGGCGGTCTGCACCTTCTGACCGTGGGCGTTGGCCTGCTGGTAGATGACCGCGAAGTTGCGACCCAACTGCGTCACGAACTCCTGGCAGGCCACCGAACCGGCGCCGCCCCAGAAGTCCCCGGCAGCCAGCACGTCGTGCACGATCGCCTGGTGCTCGGCCTCCAACGACGCCGCCTGGGCACGAATCAACGCGCCGTGGGCATCCACATCACCGAACTGGTAGTTAATCGACATCTGCGTGGCCTCTCTTCTAGCTGGACAGGATCTGCTGCGACGCAGCTTCCTGCTGCTCGTAGTGGTTGGCGTCGCGGATCAGACCGTCGCGCACACCGTGCAGCATGTTCACGATGTTGCGGAACGCGGTCTGCATCTGACCCATGGTGTCCATCGACGTCCGCTCCGCCAGACCACCCCAGCCGGCACCCGAGATGTTGGTGGCCGATGCCCACATCCGGCGCGCCTCGTCCTCAACGGTCTGCGCGTGCACATCGAACCGGCCGGCCATCGCACGCATCGCGTCCGGGTCGGTCATAAAACGTGCAGTCATGATTTCCCTCCTGAATTCTACAAAGTTGTTGCTGCCCAGCGCCTTTCGGCGATCAGCCAGCCGATGCGGCGTTGGCCGCCTCGGTCGCCGCGTAGGAGTTGGCGCTGGAGTTCAGCGTGGCGACGAAGGCCTGGTGGATGGCCTCGGCCTGAGCGCTGATGGCCTGGTACATGCTGGCGTGTGCAGCGAACTGCGCCGCGGTCAACGCCGAGACCTCATCGGCGGCGGCCGGAACCACACCGGTGGTCGGCGCCGCCGCCGCGGCGTTCTGCGCGCTGAGCGCCGAACCGATGGCAGCCAGGTTGCCCGCGGCCGCCGTCAGCGCCTCGGGTTGGGTGTTCACAAAGCTCATGGAATTCTCCTCCAGGAAAAGCCGGTCAGTCGACCGCCGTTCGCCGACGCGCCGAACATGCGCCTACGGGAACGACGTCGTACCCGAAGCGCGCTCACGCGAGATGGCGTCAGATTACAGAAATGATGCCGGAGCGGGTTCGGGACCCAACAGTCGCCGATCCACAACAGGCACTATCGCCGGGACACAAGTCTCGTCCTCACCTCCTGACACTGACCGAAAACCAGTTGGGCCGAAGCGATGCACCGGCCACCCTCCCTGCGCCATGGTGGCATCGGTACCAGTGGGCGTCAACCCGCGCAGGTGGGTGCCACGCTGTGAATCGACTGTCGGACTACTGCCGGCTCAGGTCGGCTTCTTCTCGGCGACCGCCGCGCTGAGCCCCTCGGCAAGGTCCTCACGGGTCAGTTCCTTGAATTTGTGCAGCCATTCCTCGCTGAACTCGGTGACTTCGCCGGACAGCACGGCGTCCAGTTCGGAGTCGTCGAGCCGGAAGCTGCGGTGGTCGCGCGCCTTCTCCACCACATTGCGGACAAACCCGGCATTGCCCAATACGTCGATGCCGCGGATCAGGTCGCCGTCTTCGGAGTAGTTCTCGTCGGCATAGAACCGGGTGTAGGACGGCAGCAGTCCCTCGACCGCCTCGTCGCTGACCACATCCTCGTTCTCGGCCGCCATCATCTTGGTCAGTTGCAGCAGTTCCGGCGGCGTGTAGCTGTAGAACTCGATCACCGTGGAGAACCGGCGGCGCAGGCCCTGGTTGACCTCGAGCATCTTCTCCATGGCGTTGGCGTAGCCGGCGCCGAACACCACCAGCTCATCGCGGTGGTTCTCCATGTAGAGCAGCAGCGTGTTGATGATCGCGTTGCCGTAGGCGTCTCCCTGGCTGTAGCCGCGCTCATGCAGCGTGTGCATCTCGTCGAAGAACACGGCACCGCCGAGCGCCCCTTCGAGCAGCTCTTCGGTGTTCTTCTCGGCGTCGGCCATGTAGCGGCCCAGCAGCTTGGAGCGGTTGGTCTCCACCACCAGCGGCTTGCGCAGCACGGTCAGACCGCACAGCTGTTTGGTGAAGGCACGCGCCACCGAGGTCTTGCCGGTGCCGGGCGGACCGAGCAACAGGGTGTGCCGCGACGTCACCGGAACGGGCAGCCCCATCTTGGCCCGCGCCAGATTCACCTTGGTGGTCGCCTTGATCAGCTTGATCTCGCGCTTTGCCTGCTCCATGCCGAGCATGGCGGCCAGCTCGGCGTCGCCCTCGGCCAGGTAACGCGCGGCCTCCTCGGCGTGCCGATCGGCTTCGGCCTGCTCCCGGGTGGGTGCGCTGTCGGGGTCCCACGGGTCGGTCCGGGCTTCGATGGTCTCCGGATCGGTCAGCACCAGCCGGTAGTCGGTGTTGTCCAGCGCCTCGCGGGCGGGCGCGAACTTCGAGTCCCTCGAATACACCCGGCGCAGCAACTCGGCGGCCTCGTCCTCGCGGCCTAGATGCCGCAGGCACATGCCCTGGGTGTAGAGCGCGACGTTGGCGGCGGCCGGCACCCGGTCGCCCTCGATGGCTTCCTGCGCCCGCCGGGTCGCCTCTTCGAACACCCCCAGCGACGCCAGCGCGGTGGTGGCCATCGCGGCCGCCGCCGCCTTGAGTTCGGGCTGGCGCCACTGGGCGCCGGCCGGAAACTGCTTGAGGACGTCGGGCCAGCGTCCGGTCCGGAAGTACAGCAGACCCCGCACGTAGCTGATCAGCTCGGCCTCGAACGGGTTCCGCGGCTCGATGCTGTCGAGCAGGTCCGCCGCTTCGGCGTAGCGCTTGACCTCGGCCAGCTTCGCGGCATAGGCGGCCGCCAGCGTCTCCACGCTGGTGATCAACAGCCGCAGGAACATCCCGTCGGAGACCTCCGGACGGAACTCCAGGTCGGACAGCCCGAGCCGACGGGTCTCCCACCCGAAGGTGCGGACCGTGGACCACGCGTTGGCCAGCACCTCGATGTCGGAGTCGCCGGCCAGCAACCGGGCCAGCCAGGCATCGCACATGCTCGGGTCGATCGTGGTCGCGGTGGTGAACATCTGCAGCGCCACCTGCGGATTGTGGCTGGGCTGCAGCCCGTTCACCGAGATACCGGAAGCCAGCATGCCCGCAACCATCGCGTTGCGGGCATCGGCCGAGGCCGGACTGGTCACCCGCGCGCCCCTGCCGACGCCGGGGTGTACTCCTCGATCACGTCCACCGACACCGGCAACTGCTCGCCGTCCTGCAGCTCCCGCCCCGGTACCGCGATCCGCCGGTGCGCGTTCGGGACCGGCAGGCTGGCCCAGACGGCCTCGATCTGGCGCCGGCCCACGAAGCGGTTCAGCGCCGACCGCACACTGCGGCCCGGCTTGTCTGCCGTGTGATACCGCGCCAGCACGCAGATCTGTGTGCTTCGGCCGCCGCTGCGGCACAGCCGCACCGTGACCACCGTCGCAGCCGCCTCCGGGTACCACAGGTGCTCGAGGTTCTCCGGATTGATGTCGCTGGGCGTGACCCAGAAGTTGGTGACCCGGCCCTCGGGCTTGGCCCGGAACAACCGGTGCCGCAACTGGGTGGCCTGAAGGTCGGCAAGCACCGCTTCGTCGACGGCGTCGAACTCGTCGGCGTGCAGGACCTGGGCGCTGAGCTGCCGCCCGTCGATCTCGGTGGCCAGCCGCTCGGTGGCTGCGGCCAAGGTGGCGGCCAGGGAGTCCCGTGCCGCGACCGCGTTGACGTTGTGGGCAGGATCCATGCGCAACACCACCCAGGTGCGGCGACGGTCGGGCATCGACGGGTTCTCTTCGACGTCGGGGTCTTCGGGATCACGGGGGTCCTGACGGGTCCCCACCGAGATGACGTCGATGCTGTCCAGTCGCACGTCGAACTGCCGCAGGCCGGCGGCAAGGCGCTCCACGGGCAGAGTCGCGTCCGAAACCCGCCCGTGCCGGCCGGTCGCCGAGGACGCACGCCCGCCCACCGCGATCACCGTCACCAGCCGCCCCTCGTGCTCGCGCACCCCGACCGACTCACGCCCGAAACGCCGTTGGTGATCGAACGCAGCCGTCCGCCCGCGGTGCAGCGCCCGCTCGGGGTCGACGAACTGATCCACCAGCCAGGCGCCCCACATCGCGCTGATCGGCACGTTGCGGTAGGTGAGCAGCGCGATGATCGCCACCACCACGGCCACCCCGACCCCCGTCCACCAGAGGTAGTCGGCAACGGTCGGGTCGCCGGGCCATCGACCGGCGAGCACCAATATCCCCACATCGATGAGGAAGACCACGGTGAGCCGCAGCCAGGACAGGTTCAGACCTAATGCGCGCTGTGCCTTCATCGGTTCCTTGCCGATCGTCGCAATGCTGCCACTCCAAGTGCCACGCCTGCCGCCGCGAGCGCCGCCAACAACCCGGCGCCGGCGACCCAGGCCGGTGTCATATCCCGTTCGGGGGGCATCGGCGGCACCTCCAGGGGCGCCGAAAGCCGCTCCGGTGGCTGCGGCGCCACGTCGGGAACATCCCAGGTCAATGCCGCCACCGGGTCGACGATGCCGTATCCGACCACATTGTCGACCCCCCGTGCCGGTGGTCGTGCGGTGCGGATCAGCCGGTTGATCACCTGGTGGGCCGACAACTCCGGGTACTTTGCCCGCACCAGGGCCGCCACGCCGGAGACGATTGCCGTGGAGAAACTGGTGCCCGACGGGACCAGCAGCGAGTTCTCCGGGCCGTCGACCGCGTTCATCAACCCGTCGTCGCGCGGCGAGAGCCCTTCGATGTCGGTCCCCGGAGCGGCGATCGACACCCACGGTCCGGCCACGCTCGTCTTGCTCAGCGGGGCACCCGCCGAATCGACCGCACCGACGGTCAGCACGTACTCGTCAAACCAAGCGGGCGTCACCACGGTGTTGACCCCGCTCCAGTCGCGCGGGTCGTCGGGACGCATCGCGTTGTAGGTGGGGTTCTGCTTGCAGTCCCGCCAGCTGACGTCACCGGCGGCGGCCACGATCACCACGTTCTTCTCGACCGCGGCGTAGCGCACCGCGGCGCCCAGATCGGCCTGGTCGAGCATGGTCCGGACGTTCATGCAGATCGCCTGGGAGATGTTGATGACCTGCGCCCCCATGTTGGCGGCGTGGACGATCGCCCGGGCCATGGTCCGCAGGCCTTCGGTCTTCTCCCGCAGCTGCGGGTCCTGTCCGGCCCCGAACGGCTCTTTGGGCCCGAAGGCCGCACTGTACTGGCGAATCGAGATCAGCTGCACGTCCGGAGCGATCCCGCTGAAGGCGTCCGGTGCCCCGCCCGGCGGCGGTGCGCTCGGCGCGCGGAAATCGACGGGTGCGGTCCGCGCCTTACCGGAGAAACTCGCCGACCGTGCCACGCCGGCACCGCCGTCGCGCGGGATGTGAGCCGACGCACCTGCCGCACCGGGTCCCGGAGCCGGACCAGCCGGACCGGGCGGCGGCGGCCCGGGTACGGGCAGCGCCGGTCCCGGCGGGGGCGGCGGAAATAGACCCTGACCCGGCCCCTCGCCCTCCGTGGGCGGCGGCTGCGGGGGCGCTTCGGGCGGCGGAAGCACCAGGATCGTCGTCGCCGGCGACGGGGTCGGCGGCGGCGGCTCGTTGGTGGGCACCGACGGCGGACGGCGGGTCTGCCGTGGCGGCGGCAACGGGGTGACCCCGTTGTCGGGCATGGCGGCGATCAACGACGCCACCAACGTTCCGTGCGCATCGCAGTCCGACAGTCCGTCACCGCCGGCCATCACGTAGTCGCCGCCGGGGATCAGGTTCGGCAGCCGGGGATGCGGGGTCACCCCGGTGTCGATGACGGCGACGGTGACCCCGCCGCCGCGACCGAACTTCCAGGCCTCCGGCAGGTTCAGCATGTCCATGTAGGCCGGCTGGACGCGGAAGTCGGTGTTCGGCAACACCCCGACCTCGGTGCAGTACGCGGTCTGCCGCATGGTCTGCGGCGGTCCCGGTGTGCCGTCGGGCGGCAACGCGCCCGGGTCGATCCCCGGCCGCTCGATCGCGCCGGCGGCGGGCATACCCGCCAGCGAGCCACTCGCCGCCATGATCATCGCGGCGGCGGCCGCAGCGGTGCGCTGCAGCCGGCGCACGCCCCTACCGGTACCGGATCGCTTCATAGGTATTCATCAACCACAGTGCCAGCGGGAACAAGGGCATGAGGCACAGGTATTCGATCCACTCGACGAACTTGCGGAACAGCGGGCTGTAGATCCGGTTCGGCACGATCACCGCCGAGAGCAGCCCGAACATCGGCACGAGCACCAGCACGGCCACGCCGACCACCACGGTCGTCGCTGTCCACTGCTGCACCACGAAGCGCACCGCCACGGCCGCGACGATCACCAGGCCGGTCAGGGTCACCGTGACCGCCTGCAAGCGGTCCCGGAAGGAACGGCCGCGCAGCACCAGGAAGCCCGCGGTCAGGCCGGCCAGCAGCAGCGGCAGCCACGACCGGTCGGAGTGCGGGTCGCACAGGCCGGTGATGCAGACCACCATCAGCACACCCAGCCCGGACAGCAAGCCGGTCAGGAACGACCGCGCGCGCTCCGCCCGCAGGACGACCTCGCGTACCGACTCCGGCCCCTCCAGCGAGGGCGGAGCGTCGGGCGAGGTCACCACCGTGGTGGGCAGGTCCGGACGGGCCTCGAACACCCAGCGGCTGGTGGCCGAGGGGAAGACCGGCAGCCGCAGCCCGGCCAGCCACCGCGACAGCGACGGCGAACTCTGGTACGCCAGCACGCAGGCCAGGTAGATGCAGGTCATGAGGGTCACTGCGCCGGTCAGGAACAGCATCCGCAGCACCCCGGCGAACGTGGCCGCCGCACTGATGACGGCGACCGCCGAGTAGGCGGCCAGCTGCCGTCCGGTGAGCCGGATGACCGCCAGTGCGGCGATACCGGCCACGCCGAACCCCAGCGCCGCCTGGGCCGCACCCACGTCCCCGGGCACCGCCGCCGCGGCCGCCACCACCAGGGGCACCAGGCCGGTGGCCAGCAGGATGTCGCCGACCCGACGGTCGGAGGCGTTGCGCGCCTGCATGAGGATCAGGCCGGCGGCGATCAACACCATAAAGGCCAGGCCCGCACTGAATCCGGCGGTCAGCCAGGAGTTGTGCTGCACCCGCCATCCGGCGAGCAGCCCGGTGGCCAGCAGCACACCGGTGGACAGCGTCGCGACCCCGACGCCCACTGCCGTCGCCGTGTCGACCGGGGCGAAGCGCTTCGCCAGATTGACCGCCACCGCGGTCGAGATGTGCTCGATGACCGGTGAGCGCCGCTCCACGTCTTCGATGAAGCGCAGCCACAGCCTGTCGCCGTCATAGACCTCTTGCTCGGTCAGCGACTGGTTGGGCCGCAGCACCGTTCCGTCGACCAGGCTGAGCACCCAGCGGCCACGGCCCTCGGCGGCCAGGACGGGTTCCTCGAGCTCCGCAAGCCGCCCGTTGATGACCTTGAGCAGCGGGTCCAGCATCACCGACACCGGAGCGTCGGCGTCGAGCAGCGTGCCGATCTGTACGCCGTCGCCGGCCATCACTCCGACCACCACCGAGCGCGGCCCCGTCGGCGCGAGCTCACCTACCTGACCGGACTCGATCGCCGCGGTCATGGTTTCACCACCAGATCGGATAATGAACTAGTACCCATAAGTGCCGCCTCGCAATGTGTCATTTTCAAATCAATCCAATTCTAAAGGCACTTCATACCATTCGCACGATCGCGTTAACCCGCGGTTTTTTGTCGGGACACTGGCATTCGGCGCCGCGCGGGCCGCTAGACCCGCCGATGCGTTTTCCAGGCGCCGTACGGCAGGGTGTCCAAGACCGTTTTGACGCCGACCTGGACAAGCTGCGGGGTGGCCGGGCAGATCGCCAGCCAGGCTTCGCCCGAGCCTGCGGTGCGCGCCTGCTGGTACAGCGCGATGCGGCCGCCCGAGCCGTCTTTGAGGGAGAGCACCGAAGCGCTGGGTCCCTTCGCGTCGTCGCGATATTGCCGCGCGTACACCGCGGCCTCGGCCGCCGGTTCCGACAATGCCTGTCCCAGCGCCGCCACGGTCGCGGCGCTGATGCCCATCCGGCGCAGGTCTCCCCCGGTGAAAATGTTGAAACCGGAGTCCTGCCAACTCTGGGTCGCCTCGAGCATTTCCTCCATCGGGACGTTGACCGCGGTGATCTGTGCCGGGTCGGCGTGGTGGATGGACTCCATGCCGTCGAGCACCAGCGCGGCGATCGACGCGGCGTCGGTTACCGCGACGTCGTCGACGGTGATGTCGGTGCCCACGCGTACCGCCGACACCCAGTGCTCACCACGCCGGGCCAACAGCACCCGGAACTCGTTGTCGGGGATGTCGCGGGAGCCGGGCTCCTGTTCGTCGCCCTCGGGCACCCCATAGCGCAGCTTGCCCAGCGACAGCAGCGCCACCACCTCGAGGTCGGGCGCGGCAAGCACCCGCATGCGTGCCGCCACCGTCTCGTTGACCTGGTCGTCGACGACGATGCCCTGCTCGCGCATCACGGCCATGCCGGGGTGTTCGGTGATCCAGTCGTTCGAATCAGTGGAAACATAAGGCCGACAACGCAACTCGGGAGCAACATGGCGGATGTCCAGCAGTGCCTGCAGCATCCAGAAACCCTCGACGTTGACGGTGATGTCGGTGCGAGTGCTCGGGTCCATCACTACCCTCCTCTACCGGGTTGGTCGATGTACTTGGCTATTGGATCACGCGAAAGGGCGTGACCGCTCGGCACCACCCGCCAATTGCAGCACGCGACAGCACACCCGTGGATCGGGTGTGCTGCCGCGCGCTGCGAAATTGCGGGGCGCTCAGGCCCAGCTGGAGCCAACCGACGCGTCGGTGTTGGCCATGTTGTTGCCAGCGGTCTGCACCTTCTGACCGTGCGAGTTGGCCTGCTGGTA
>NZ_LQOT01000075.1 GCF_002101585.1 Mycolicibacter engbaekii
CCCGTATAGCCGTTGCCCCCGTTGCCGCCGTGACCACCCGCGCCGTTGCTGCCGCCTCCAGCTCCGCCGCCACCGCCGCCGCCACCGCCGCCGCCACCGCCACCGAAACTGGAGCCATTGTGCTGGCCGCTGTCTCCGCGCTCACCGCCGTTGCCGCCGCCGCCACCACTGCCACCGCTCCCGCTGCTGGTATCACCACCATTGCCACCGGAGCCGCCTACACCGCCACCATTGAGGCCGTAGCCACCATGTCCGCCACTACCGCCGGAGCCAGCACGAACAACGCCGTCGCCCCCTAGCCCTCCGTTGCCGCCGTTGCCGCTGGCTGCTTCGCCGCCGCCATCCCCACCGGCACCGCCGTTACCGCCGAAACCGCCGAAGTAGCCGCTACCGCCATTGCCGCCACGGCCGCCATCGCCACCCGCTTGCCCGTAGTTGCCGGTAGCGCCGTTGCCACCGTCGCCGCCATATCCACCAAGACCGGCAGCGCCCGTCGTACCGCCGTCCGCATATGTGCCGTCGCTGGTGGTTCCACCGAGACCTCCCGCACCGGCTGTCCCGCTTGCTCCTCCGTCGCCACCATTGCCGCCACGGCCTGCGGTGCCGGTGCCCGTAACGTAGCCTCCAGTGCCGCCTTTACCGCCGCCGTCACTGCTAGCGGCACCGTCGCCTCCATTGCCGCCGCTACCGCCGTGGCCACTGTTACCGCCTGCCCCGCCGACCCCAGCGGTGCCGTGCTGACCGGACTGGCCATGTACGGCGTTGCCGCCCGCGCCACCGTCACCGCCGTTACCACCGCTACCGCCGCTACCGCCCCTGCCGCCGCTGCCGCCGTCAGCCCCGGAGTCCCCGCTATTCCACACGGCATTGGCTCCTGACGCACCGCCCGCGCCGTTACCTCCGCGACCCCCGGTCCCGCCCTGACCTCCGGTGCCGCCGTTCCCGCCGTTGCCAGTGATCGAACCGCCAGACCCACCGGCACCACCCCGGCCACCGAAGCCGCCATTGCTCCCATTGGTACCGGAATCACCTGAGTTCTGGCCGTCCTGGCCGTTACCGCCTACAGCGCCGTTGCCGCCGTTTCCACCAGCACCGCCATTGCCGATGTTGCCCCCGTCGCCACCAGCGCCTCCGTTACCGCCGGAAATGCCCGTTGTTGTGGCGTTGTAGCCGTCGCCCCCTCTGCCGCCGTTTCCGCCAGTGGTTGCTGCGCTGCCAGTGGCTCCATTGCTGCCGACAGCTCCGCCGTCGCCACGCGTTCCTGCCGCGCCGCCATGCCCACCGCTACCGGCTATACCGGCGTCGCCGCCGTGGCCACCGGAACCGCCGTCGAGGTGTCCGGATGTGCCGTTGGCACCGGAGCCGCCGTTGCCACCGACTCCGGCATTTCCGCCGACACCTCCAGCGCCGCCTTTGCCGTTGCTGCCCGCGTTCCCGAAGAGACCGCCTTGACCGGCGTTGCCTCCAGCGCCCCCTACGCCGCCGCTGCCGCCATGGCCACCGTCTCCCGCGTCGCCACCGGCTCCTGTACCACCACCGGCGAATGTACCGACTTTACCGTTGCCCCCGAAACCTCCCGCCGCGCCAGCGCCACCAAATCCGCCGTGCCCTCCGTCTCCGCCCCCGCCGAAGAACAGCCCACCAGCACCACCGGCACCCCCAGTTCCGCCAGCTCCACCGTTACCGCCTCCACCACCGTCTTCGCCCGCAGCGCCGGTATCGCCGATGAAACCCATACCGCCTCGGCCGCCGGTGCCGCCGGTGCCTCCGGCGCTGAACCAGAGGCCGCCGTTACCGCCGACACCCCCAGCACCACCCGTGCCACCGTCGAGGTGCAGTGCGGTTCCGTCGCTGCCCGCTCCGCCGTTACCGCCGTTACCGCCGTTGCCGAAGAAGAAGCCGCCGCTGCCACCTGCACCACCGGCCCCGCCGTTACCGCCGAATTGGCCGTCGCCTCCGTCGGTGCCGTTGCCGCCGTTGCCGAAGAGGAACGCGGCGTTGCCGCCGACACCGGGGGTGCCGTTGATAGGCCCCGAATTTTCGGCCGCAAAAGTGGCGACCGGCGAATGGGTGCCGCCTGCTTCGGCGGACCCGGCGTTGCCGCCGTTGCCGAAGAGCCATCCGGCGTTGCCGCCGCTGCCGCTGTAGCCGTAGCCGTGGCCGCCGTCGCCGAATAGCAGCCCGGCGTTGCCACCGTTGGGGTCATCGACAGTTCCGTTAGCGCCGTCGCCGATTAGGTACTGCCCGGAGGTCGAGTTGACGAAATTGGCGAACACTTGGCCATCGGAGCTGTTGATCCAGGTGTCGATCGAGGTGTGCAGCGGAGTGTAGAAGAACTCGTTGAACAGGACTGCACCGAAGCCGGGATCGTCGAGATGGACCAGCAGGGCGTCCCAGTTGTCTTGTAGGATCAAGGCGTCCCATGCCGCACCCAGAGCTTCGTGGTCGGCCCACGTCGACGACTCGAACAACGAAGCCGCCGTATCGATGATCGCGTCGCCAACGTCGGCCTGCGCGGCGGGCGCGATGGTCGCCTGGGCTACCCCGAACGCCAGGAAGACGCTCACTGCGCTTCCAGCGCCGAGGGTACGGCGTGGCATGCCGTACCGCCGCGACGAACGACGTTGTTCGGCGTTACGGCGACCGATCATGCAAGTGCTCCTTGATTTACGGGAGAGTCAACTCAGGGCCACCAACCTGGCGGCGAGCGGTCCTGCGTCTAAACCCACAGAAGCATTAAAGATAACTGACAGTTTCATGACCGGCACGATGTCCGACTACCGGAACGTAGTCCACTGGGCCTAGTGCAGGTCGAGCTTGCGACAGACCTCCCGCCCTGTGGCCGGGATGGCGACTATTTCGTCGGGCGCGGCGCACTCGGCCTGCTCGCGGGCGGTCAGCATGCGCGGTCTCAGTAGTCCACGGTCACCGGTCGGCTGTCCCCACGCTCCCGACGACGAAGCCGCTCGGCCTCGACCCAGCGACTCGCGGCGGTGGCGCGGGATTCGTGCCACTCCTTGACCGGCTGCGGCTCGCCGATCCAGCCGCGTTCAGCGCTCATCGGCTTCGGCTCCTAATCGGAGGGGGTGGGGGTTGTTCACTACGTCGCGCAGGGGCTGCTCGTCGACGACCTTGGCCAGACGCTCCTGGCGGAGTCGCTCTAAGTGGTCCCACTTGTGCTTCAGGGCCTCGTCGGAGGCCTTGACGTACCTCACCCGACCACGGTTAATATCCACCATTCTCCAGCATCCTTCGCAGCTCATGAAGCCCTTTCAGGATACCGACGTGTGCCGACAGCATCTTGATCAGCGAGTGAGTCAGGGGGTCAGAACCCGCCGTCGTGAGCCAGTTGATGGCCGGTTGAGCGCACTCCCGGCGCTTGGAAGATCCCCGCGACGATCGATTCCGCCAGGTACCACGGTCTTTTCGACCTCAGGCTGGGGGTGAAGCCGTGGAACATCCACCCGACCGGTCTCCCGATACAGCTCAGCGATGGTCGGGGCACGCACAACACCGCCGGATCATCCTGTAGTCGGCCCATAGTGGGGTGGCAACAAATCACACAAACGGCACAAAGCGCGGTACAAAATGTGGCGCGCCGAGTGTCCGAGGTTCTGGGGCCGAACCAGCGCTACACGTTGGCCGGTCCGGCAGGCGAACTCTACCGCTTCGCGTCGACGTTTATTCGCCGCATATACCCGCGACACGCCGATAGGCAACGAGAATCAATGGCAATCGTCCGGACGTGAACATCTCTGTGAGTCAACAACATTGAGACGTATAACGGCGTGTCGAGAATCCTCAACCCAAAAGCGGAAGGTCGCCGGTTCGATCCCGGCCCTGGCCACTTCAGGGGCTGCTCATTGCTTGGCGGCTTTCCTTGGTGGCGAGGCCCATGGGACCCGACCCGGCGCCCCGACTCCACTCTCAGCAATCTCGCAGGCTTGTGAGGCATCCGTCATCGAGCCGTCGCCCGCTATTGAGGCGATTTGCGGCACCGGGGTCATGTGATCTGTTGGACCGTTTCGGCGCGCCGCTGCGCGATCCCCGATTGGCGTATGTCCGGAACACACGATGAATTAACCAGAAATGCAGCATTCGTTCGCGCCCGGATGGTCCGCAACATCAGACAATAAAGCAATCAGCCCGCACGTTGGAATGGTCCACTGCGCGGGGTTCGCCGGATCGGTCTCGTTCTGACAGGCGGTGAGACGCTAGGTGGCAAGTGCGCATTGCCATTTGGCGACTCGGCGCCGGTCCCGGCAACCGTCAAGGCGCCTCGCTGTACGGGGTGCGGTCCGCTGATCCCTCGAGTGAGCCTTCATGCGGTGAATGCCTTAATGCTGCTGCGGCCAGTTCTCTATGCTGAAAGTGCATGCCCTGAAGGAACCCGCCCCGCAGACGACCTCTGCAACGGGATAGGCCGGTGAAAGGGACCAAATGAAACACATCAGAGTCGGTCGTTTGCGAATCATGTTGGCGACGTTTCTCCTCCCGGTCCTCCTGTCGGCGCTCCCCGCATCTGCCGTTGGCCTCGCGCATGCCGATAACAGCGCCTACCTCAACGAGGTGCAGTCAACGGTCAGGGTCCGGATGAACGAGAACCAAGCGATGCGGCTCGGTTCGGCGGTTTGCCAAACATTGCGCAAGGGTCCGGACGGACAGGTAACCGACCAGTCGCGAGCCGAGGCCGCCCAGGCTGTCGCCAGGACATCCCGCAGCGTGGGCGTGAACCGCAACGACGGTCTGGACCGCGGCAACGCGATGCGGCTCACCGTCGCCGCCGAACACCACCTCTGCTGAATCACGTCCCCCCGTCGGGGCGGTGTCGGGAAGGCTCCGGCTAGGTCAGCAGCCCCCCGCAGCGTCACGCTGTCGTCGGGCGTAACGCAGCACCGAACCGGCGGTCAGGCATGCGGGCTTGTCGCGATCCGCGGACTCGATGGGCAGATTCGCCGCACAGCGCATCACCATCATGGCCAGGGCGCTGTGGGTCGCATACGAGATGACGAGCAGATTGGCGTGAGCCCGCTGGCCACCGAGGGTCATCACATGCTGGGGTTTGCTCTCCCAGGCTGGCCAGTTGAGGTCGGGCGGTCGTTGCAGCGGCGACCAGTTGACGTTGATGGTGGTGATGTTGCCCAGCAGGGGTGTCAGCACGGAGATCAGGTCCGGCAACTCAATGGTGATCCGATCTGTGCGCGGCCACCACGCGCCGTCGATTCCCCCGCCGAGCTCTCGGGCCACAGTGACGCGGACGGGGCGGGCGTGGCGGGTGCTTCCTACCGGCGCGATCATCGCTGCGGCGCCGACCGGTGCCGACGGCATCCGGTGATCGACCCAGCTATAGCTAAGTTACGCAAAACATCTCACAATCCACGGCGGTTCCGTCACGTTCGGATTCGTCTGGCTGCGGGTTGCGGCTAGGCGGAGGAATCACAATTGCCTGTGGGACCGCCCGGGGAGATTGGGTGGACCGCCACTGGCGATGAAATGGCTCCCCTCGACCGTACGCGGACTGGGGCGATTCGGGTTCCGTTCGGCAGAAGCTGGACGGGCGCGGTGGAATGCGGGTTCCCGTAGGAGCAGCCGTGTCAGCCCGCGGTGACCTCGTGCACGGCTACCCACACCTGCTGCGGGTCGTACCGTTCGCGCACCCGCTGCAGCCGGCTCCAGGCCGCAGCGCAGAAAGCCGTCGAGGCATCGCCCGGGCGGTCGTCGAAATTGCCCAACGATGTGCCGGTGGACCAGGGCGCCAGCGCGGCGACCACATCGGCGGTGTCGTTCAGGGCCCGCGCCGCCAGGTCCGGAGTGTCCGCGGTCGCCGCCGCGAACAGCGCGTAGCCCGCGTCGACGCGCGGCAGGGCGGCGTCGATATCGCGCCCGAGTGCGCCGCCGAGGTGGCGCAGCTCGGCGAACATCAGCGATGTGTCCGCGTCGGGCCCGGCGGCCGACAGCAGCGCCGCGACGGCCGCACCGGGAAGCTCGCCCAGCAGTGCGTGGTCGGCCACGATCGGGGTCGGACCGGGCGGGTCCAGGTGCACGCCCGTCAACGCATGTGACGGGATCCGTGCGAAGGTGTCGAGTTCGGGCCGCAGTTCGCGCAGCGGCGCGAGGATCTCGGCGGCCTGGTTGTCCGAACCCAGCACCGCGCCGTCGATGACCACCAGCCGGCGGCCACGCACGGCATCGGGCAGCTCGGGCGCCGGGGGGAAGCGCATCAGGCGCAGCGAGGTGGTGGCGGACTCCGGGGCGGTGAGGGTCCACTGCGCCCAGGCCGGGAGGACGCGCGGGGCCGCGTCCAGATCCCACAGCAGCATGCCGGCCACCACGTCGGGCAGCGGCAGCAGATCGATCTCGACTGTGACGACCACACCGAAACTGCCGCCACCGCCGCGGATCGCCCAGAAAAGATCGGGCTCCTCCGTGGCCGATACCCGCCGCAGCGCACCGTCGGCGGTCACCACCTCGATCTCGCGCACTGTCGAGGAGCCCAGGCCGTAGGCGCGGCCATAGAACGAGATCCCGCCGCCGAGCAGGAATCCCACCGCGGACACGTCGCCGGCGCTGCCGTGGACCGCCGTCAGCCCGTGCGGTGCGCAGGCTGCCAGCACTTCGCTCCACTGGGTGCCGCCCAGAATCCGGGCGGTGCGGGCCAGCGGGTCGACCTGCACGCCGGTCAGTCGGTGCAGCCGCAACAGCAGGGTGTTGTCGAGGGCGTCCGGCGGGAGCGCCGCGGCCGCGTGCCCGGTGCTCTGCGGCGCCACCCGCAGGCCGCAGCCCACCGCGGCCTGCACCAGCAGCACCAGCTCCTGCACCGATGTCGGTACACCCACCACCGGTGGCCGCTGCGCGACCGCGACGTTCCACGGCTGGCAGGCGAGTTCGTATTCCGGTTGGCCGGGCAGGTGCGCGAGGCCGTCGTGCACCAGTGCGCTCAGATCTGCGGCGGCGATGGGCATGAAGTTCCTTTCGGCGAACAAGCCCCGGAGGGCGGCTGGACGCCCACCAGACTGGCCGCCGTCGCGTGCCGCCACCATCCCGGCCGCGGGGAGACATCGACGTGCTGTCGCGGGCCGGACTCGACCTCGATCACTTCCTGCAGGAGGCGGTCGGTGCGGTCGGGCGCGCCGTGCCGTGGGCCGGAGTGTGTGTGGGCACCCATGACCCGGCATCGTTGATGCTGAGCGCCCGCAAGTTCGGAGCGCTCACCCCGAACCTCGAAGACGACCTGCTCTTCGGCCAGTTGGAGTACGGGCTGGGCGAATTCACCTCCTTTCGGTCCCTGGTGCACCACGACATCCGCGCCGTGTCGATGCTGCAGCTTCCGCAGGGCGCCGTCGAGGGTTCGCCGCGCACTCAGCAGTTGATCCGCCCGGTGTACGGCTTCACCGACGAAGCGCGTCTGGTGATGCGCGACGACACCGGCATGTGGGGATGTCTGGCCCTGTTCCGCGACGACGGCGTCGCCTTTGCCGAGGACGATCTGACGTTCCTGGCGTCGCTGTCGGAGGCATTCGCGCGCGGAGTGCGCAGCGGGATCCTGGCCCGCATCGGTGCCGCGCAGGCCCAAGCACCCGCGGCCCGGGGGCCCGCGGTGGTCATCGTCAACGCCGCCGGGGAGATCCTCACGCCGCGGGAGCGGGACGTGACACGAATGGTGCTGCAGGGCAGCGACACCAAGGCGATAGCGGCGGCACTGCACGTGGCGGCGTACACGGTCCAGGACCATCTCAAGTCGGTGTTCGCCAAGGTAGGTGTGCGCAATCGCCGCGACCTCATCGCGCGGGTGTACTTCGATCAGTACGTGCACCGGATGGGTGCGGCGGTGGGGCCGGCCGGCTACTTCCTGTGACCGCGGTGATCCACCGATATCGGCCCAGACCCTCATAGACTGTGCCGCTGTGCACCTGCTATCCCTTCGACGAGCCGCGGCGATCGCCGTGACCGGTGTCGCTCTCATGGCGCTGCACGGCCTTCCCGAGAGTGCAGCGGTCCAAGACAAACTGCTGCTCGGCGGCGGCGCAGCGATCCTGCTCCACGATGACGGGCTGTGCACCTTGACCACCATCGGCTACGACAACGGTGGCCGGATCGTCGGTTTCACCGCCGCGCACTGCGGCGGGGTGGGTTCGCCCGTGCTGGTCGAGGGCGCCGAGGATCACGGCAGCGTGGGGACCGTGGTCGCCGCCGAGGACAGCCTTGACTACGCGATCATCGAGTTCGATCCGCTCCTGGTGGCCTCGATCGCCGACTACGAGGGCTTTGGGATCTTCGGGATCGATTCGATGGACCCCGTCGTCGCCGAGCCCGCCGAGCCCGCCGAGCCCGCCGGCCCGGAGGCGCCCGCCGACGCCGAGCCCGGCCCCGAGCACGGCGCCGGGCACCACGCCGAGCCTGGTCCCGAGCACGACGCCCAGCCCGGCCCGGAGCACGGTGCCGTGCGCCATGCCTGCAAACTCGGCCGCGGCAGCGGCCTGCAGTGCTTCGACATCGGGCCTGCCGGAGTGGAACTCGCCGACGAACCGTGGTGGCTACCCGGTGATGACGGGGCGCCGGTCACCGTCGACAACCTGCTGGTCGGCATGGTCCGTGACGGCACCGTCCCCGCCGGCCCGCTCACCGAGCCGGGGCCGGGCGTCGTGCTGTTTACGGCGATCCTCGATGACGTGGACGCCAAAGGCGGGCCGGGCGCCGGTTTCGGCCGGCGCTCCTAGCGCTCAGCGGTCGCGGTAGCGCATCGCGGTGGTGGTCAGGCCCCGCGTCTTCATCAGTTCGCCGTCCGCAATGTTGCTTTCGCGGTCAGTTGGATCTGCCGGCGGGCCTGCGCGAGCTGGAGCCGATCGGATTCGCCCAGATACCAGCGCAGAACCGCCCGCGCGATCGGTGGGATCTCCAGGAGCGCGAAGAAGGGCAGCGCAGCCATCCGTGTCACCGCCATGGCCGGGTCGGTGATCGCCGCAAGGCGGTGCAGCCGACGCGACGGCTTCGGTAGGGCGGCGTAGGCGACCAGAGTCGATATCACCAGCGCTATGTCGTTGACGGTGGCCGTGACATCCGACCACGAGTCGGGCACCAGCAGGGCGGCGGCGGTGCGCAGCCGCGCGGACTCCCAACCCGGCCGGAAGCCGAATTTCGCTGCTATGGAACGGTAATACCGATCGACGGCGCCCGCGCTCATCGGGACGTCTTCGGCGGGGACACCCATCAGGACGGCGATCTGCGCCATTTCGGCGAAGTACCGGTCACGCTCGGCAGGGTTGAGCCGGCGCGGAATCGGGCGGGAGTCGAACGCGAAATTCTCGTAGCCGATCAGGGCGGCATGAGAAATGGTCACCGCGGCAAAGAGCATCGACTCCGGCGATGTTGCGGCATAGGGCGTCTGGCCGTCGGCGCCGACCCCCGTCATGGGGCGGTGGTAGTTGAAAAGCCTTGTGGCGCAGCTTCTAGCGGCTTCCTGGTCGCCCAAGACCATGGGCAGCGGCACGGACAGGGTGCGCCGCAGCCGGTCGTGGAAGTGGCCGTCCTTGCGCCGCCCGGCGCCGCGGGGACCCCGCTGGCGCTTCTTGTTGGTGGGAAACAGCGGGTCATGATCGAACAGCACCGCTTGGAAGTCCAGATGGGGAATCTCGAGCAGGTTGGTGATCTGCGCGATCATCAGCGCCGTCGCCGGGGCGGTCAGGACCCGCCAGGACACCGACTGCGGGCCGAACGAAGCCGGGGTCTCGTACGGTGCGGGTACGCCGGCTTCGCGCGCATCATGGGCCATGCCGCTCAGGTAGCGGCCGGACCTGCGCCGTCCGTGGCGGGAGCGGCCGGAACTGCGCCATCCGTACTGGGAGCGGCCGGTTCGGCGGCAGGGGCCCACACCGAGGGATCCTCGGCCGGGAAGGTGCTGCACTGTTCGGCGATCTCCGGAGCAGCCGATTCCTGCGCACGGAACAGCGCCGCGTAGTACGGGAAGACGATGCCGAGCTGATCCACCTCGGCCTGCCGGCCGGCGGGGTCTTTGGCCAGCAGATTGTTCATCCGCAAGATGATCTGGTCCTGCAGCACCTTGGGCTCTTGGTTGAACTTGGTCACGATCGCGTCGTAGGCCGGCTGGTCGACGACCTTGGTCGCGGCCAGCAACTGATCCAAGGAGCACTGCGTGGTCAGAATCGGCTCCGGTACGGCATTCGGGTCGTCTGCGGCGGCAACTCCCGTGCCGGCGGCAACCAGGGCCGCACCAACTGCTGCAAGGCCCGCGGTGCGCGCGAACCGACTCACTGTGGATGTCATGCGGCGCGACGTTACCAGTTTGGGCTTGCGGGAATCCCGCTTTCGCCCTTAACAAGTGCGGGGTCAGGGCCGCAATGTCTCCGGACACAATTCGGCCTGAGCCGCCTGAATCTGAACGTCGGCGGCCTCAGGGCTGTAGTAGAAGGTGTTGGTCAACTGGCGCACCAAGTCTCCCGGCGAGAGATTCGAACGGTAGGTCCCGGTCTGGCCGTACATGCGCAGCAGGGCGCAGACGTAGTGCCCGGAGCTCACCTTGACGTGATCGGCGACCGGGATCGCCACCGGGGCGGCGTTGACCCGGGCCAGATAGCTGGCGTCGTCGGCGTGTGCGGGCGGCGCGATGGCCAGTGCCGCGACGGCCAACACGGGTGCGGCGAACCGGACGGTCGACACCATGACGTCCATCGTGCCACCGCCGCCCCGCCGGCGGGGCGACTCTCGGGAGCGAGGCAAATCCCCGCGCGCCCACGTGCGGCTGGCTAGGGTTTCCAGCCATGGCAGTCAAGGATTCCCGCGAGGTGGTTATCGAGGCGAGCGCCGAGGAGATCTTCGATGTCCTCGCCGACGTCGAATCTGTTCCGACCTGGTCGCCGCAGTACCAGAGCGCCGAGGTGCTCGACACCTATGACGATGGGCGCCCGCGGCGCGTGCGGATGACGATCAAGGCCGCGGGCCTGACCGACGAGCAGGTCGTCGAGTACACCTGGACCGACGACAGTGTCGGCTGGACGCTGATCTCGGCCGGCCAGCTGAAGGCCCAGGACGCCAAGTACACGCTCACGCCGCAGGGCGATAAGACCAAGGTGCGGTTCGACATGGACGTCGACCCCTCGATCCCGATCCCGGGGTTCCTGCTCAAGAACAGCCTCAAGGGCGGCATGAAGACCGCCACCGACGGTCTGCGCACCCAGGTCCTCAAGGTCAAAAAGGGGCGCTGAGTTCGGTGCCGCGAAATCCCGCCGGCGGCAGGTTGTGGCGTTAGGCTCGGCTTAGTGGCTGTTCGAGCATCGCGGGAAATTGTGATTGACGCGCCGCCGGAGAAAATCCTCGACGTGCTCGCCGATGTGTCCGATTTGGCGTCCTGGTCGCCGGTGCACAAGCGGGTGGAGATCCTCGACAGATACGACGACGGCCGTCCCCACCATGTGCTGGCCACCATCAAAATCCTGGGGCTGGTGGACAAGGAGCTGCTGGAATATCACTGGGGCCCGGACTGGATGGTCTGGGACGCGCAGGCCACCGCGCAGCAACGCGCTCAGCACGTCGAATACACCTTGACCCGCGAAGGGCCCGACAGCACCCGGGTGCGATTCGACATCACCGTCGAGCCGTCCGGACCGATCCCCGAGTTCGTGGTCCGGCGGGCCAGCAAGCTGGTGCTGAGCATCGCCACCGAGCGGCTGCGTGAGCGAATCCAGGCCGACGGCGCGGCTACCGAGCCGTGACGGGTCCGTCGCGCAGCACCGCCAGCCGCCGGATCGCCTCATCGAGGGTGTGCTCCGGTTTGACGAAGGTGAACCGAACCAGGTGATTCCAGACCTGCGCGGCGGGTGCTTGTGAGCCCGGAACGCAGAACGCCGACAGGGGGATGGCCGCCACCCCGGCCCGGTGCGGCAGCTCGGCGCAGAATGCCGTGCTGTCGTGGTAGCCGAACGGGCGGGGATCGGCGCACAGGAAGTAGGTGCCGAAACTGTCGTGCACCTCGAAGCCGATGCTGCGCAGGCCGTCGCTCAACCGGTCCCGGCGGGCCTGCATGGTCGCCCGCAGCGACTCCACCCAGGCGTCCTCGGTGTTGAGCGCCAGGGCTACGGCCGGCTGAAACGGTGCTCCGCCCACGTAACTGAGGTATTGCTTGGCCGCCCGCACCCCGGCCAGCAGGTCCGCCGGGCCGCACGCCCAGCCGATCTTCCAGCCGGTGCAGTTGAACATCTTCGCCGCACTCGAGATGGTGACGGTGCGCTGCGCCATTCCGTCGAAGGCGGCCAGCGGGCGGTGGGTCCGTCCGGCGAAAACCAGGTGCTCGTAGACCTCGTCGGAGATCACCAGCAGGTCGGCCTCCACCGCGATGCGGGCGATCTCGGCCAGTTCGGCCTCGGTGAACACCGTGCCGGTGGGGTTGTGTGGCGAGTTGACGATCAGCGCCCGGGTGGCCGGGGTGATGGCTCGCCGCAGACTGTCGGTGTCCAGGGCGAATCCCCGCCCGTCGGGCACCAACGACACGCTGACCCGCCGCGCCCCGGCCATGGCCACCACCGGGGAGTAGGAGTCGTAGAACGGTTCGAGCAGCACCACCTCGGAGCCCGGCTCCACCAGGCCGAGCACCGCGGCCGCGATGGCTTCGGTGGCGCCCACCGTCACCAGAATCTCGGTGTCGGGGTCGTATTCGATGCCGTATTTCCGCGCCCGCTGCCCGGCGATGGCTTCCCGCAAGGCGGGGATCCCGGGTCCGGGCGGGTACTGGTTGATCCCGTCGGAGATCGCGGTCCGGGCCGCCTCGAGCATGGCCGCCGGCCCGTCCTCGTCCGGGAATCCCTGGCCGAGGTTGACCGCCCCGATCCGGGCGGCCAGCGCCGACATCTCGGCAAAGATCGTGGTGGCATAGGGCTCCAGCCGTGAGACCATCCGCGCCGTCATGGCTCACGAGCCTAAAGGGCAGCGGCCGGCGACTGGGTGCGCAGACCGTGTAAAAGGGGTGCACGATCGGACCAACCATCCGGTTGATAGGTCAGCCTGTTAGGCTGGAAATTCGGGGACTACGCTCCGAGCAGACGCGACCGAACAATCTGCACCGAACACCAATCTGAAGAGGAATCTCCCATGTCCGAAGAAGCCTTCATCTACGAGGCCATTCGCACCCCGCGCGGCAAGCAGCGCGGCGGGGCGCTGACCGAGGTCAAGCCGCTCAGCCTGGTGGTCGGCCTGATCGACGAACTGCGCACCCGGCACCCCGACCTGGACGAGAACTTGATCAGCGACGTCATCCTGGGCTGCGTCTCGCCCGTGGGCGACCAGGGCGGCGACATCGCCCGCACCGCGGTGCTGGCCGCGGGCCTGCCCGACACCACCGGCGGCGTGCAGCTCAACCGGTTCTGCGCCTCGGGCCTCGAGGCCGTCAACACCGCCGCCCAGAAGGTGCGCTCCGGCTGGGACGACCTGGTGCTGGCCGGCGGCGTGGAGTCGATGAGCCGCATCCCGATGGGCTCCGACGGCGGCGCGATGTTCTCCGACGTGCCGTTCACCTATGACAACTACATCGCCCCGCAGGGCATCGGCGCCGACCTGATCGCCACCATCGAGGGCTTCTCGCGCGAGGACGTCGACAACTACGCGCTGCGCAGCCAGCAGCGTGCGGCGGCGGCCTGGTCGGGCGGCTACTTCGCCAAGTCCGTCATCCCGGTCCGCGACCAGAACGGCCTGGTGATTCTCGACCACGACGAGCACATGCGGCCCGACACCACCCTGGAGGGCCTGGGCAAGCTGCGGACCGCCTTCGACGGCATCGGCTCCATGGGCGGCTTCGACGACGTGGCGCTGCAGAAGTACCACTGGGTCGAGTCCATCAACCACGTCCACACCGGCGGCAACAGCTCGGGCATCGTCGACGGGGCCGCGCTGCTGCTGATCGGCAGTGAGAAGGCCGGCGCCTCCCAGGGGCTGACCCCGCGGGCCCGCATCGTGGCCACCGCCACCAGCGGCGCCGACGCCACCATCATGCTCACCGGCCCCACCCCGGCCACCGTCAAGGTGCTCGACCGGGCCGGGCTGACGGTCGACGACATCGACCTGTTCGAGCTCAACGAGGCGTTCGCATCGGTGGTGCTGAAGTTCCAGAAGGACCTCAAGATCCCCGACGAGAAGCTCAACGTCAACGGTGGCGCCATCGCGATGGGCCACCCGCTGGGCGCCACCGGCGCCATGATCACCGGAACCATGGTCGACGAGCTCGAGCGTCGCGGTGCCAAGCGTGCCCTGATCACGCTGTGCATCGGCGGCGGCATGGGCGTGGCCACCATCATCGAGCGCGTCTGAGAGGTTTGAGAAAAAATGGCAGAGAACACCATTAAGTGGGACAAGGACGCGGACGGCATCGTCACGCTGACCCTGGATGACCCCACCGGGTCGGCGAATGTGATGAACGACCACTACCGCGAGTCCATGCACAACGCGGTGCAGCGTCTCATCGAGGAAAAGGATTCGGTCACCGGTGTGGTGGTCACCAGCGCGAAGAAGACCTTCTTCGCCGGCGGCGACCTCAAGGCGATGATCCACGTCGGCCCGGACGACGCCCAGGCCGTGTTCGAGCAGTGCGAGGGCATCAAGGCCGACCTGCGGGCCCTGGAGACCCTGGGCAAGCCCGTCGTGGCCGCCATCAACGGCGCCGCGCTCGGCGGCGGCCTGGAGATCGCCCTGGCGTGTCACCACCGGATCGCCGCGGACGCCAAGGGCAGCCAGCTCGGTCTGCCCGAGGTCACCCTGGGCCTGCTGCCCGGCGGTGGCGGTGTCGCCCGCACGGTGCGCATGCTGGGCATCCAGAACGCCTTCATGAACGTGCTCGCGCAGGGCACCCGATTCAAGCCGGCCAAGGCCAAGGAAATCGGCCTGATCGACGAGGTCGTGCCGACCGTCGAGGAGCTGGTGCCCGCCGCCAAGGCGTGGATCAAGGCCAACCCGGACGCCGGCGTGCAGCCGTGGGATGCCAAGGGCTACAAAATGCCCGGCGGCACCCCGTCCAGCCCGGCCCTGGCGGCGATCCTGCCGTCGTTCCCGGCCCTGCTGCGCAAGCAGCTCAAGGGGGCCAACATGCCCGCGCCGCGGGCCATCCTGGCCGCCGCGGTCGAAGGCGCGCAGGTGGACTTCGACACCGCCAGCCGCATCGAGACCCGCTACTTCGTCTCGCTGGTCACCGGCCACGTCGCCAAGAACATGATCCAGGCGTTCTTCTTCGACCTGCAGCACATCAACGGCGGCGGCAGCCGTCCCGAGGGCATCGCGAAGACCCCGATCAAAAAGATCGGTGTGCTCGGTGCCGGCATGATGGGCGCCGGCATCGCCTACGTCTCGGCCAAGGCCGGTTTCGACGTGGTGCTCAAGGACGTCTCCCTGGAGGCGGCCGAGCGGGGCAAGGGCTACTCGGAGAAGCTGGAAGCCAAGGCGGTTGAGCGGGGACGCACCACCGCCGAGCAGGCGCAGGCGCTGCTGGCCAAGATCACCCCGACCGCTGACCCCAAGGACCTCGCCGGTGTCGACTTCGTGATCGAGGCCGTGTTCGAGAACCAGGAGCTCAAGCACAAGGTCTTCCAGGAGATCGAGGACATCGTCGAGCCCAACGCGCTGCTGGGCTCCAACACCTCCACGCTGCCGATCACCGGTCTGGCGACCGGCGTCAAGCGCCAGGAGGACTTCATCGGGATCCACTTCTTCTCGCCGGTCGACAAGATGCCGCTGGTGGAGATCATCAAGGGCGAGAAGACCTCGGACGAGGCGCTGGCCCGGGTGTTCGACTACGTGCTGGCCATCAAGAAGACCCCGATCGTGGTCAACGACAGCCGCGGCTTCTACACCTCGCGTGTCATCGGCACCTTCGTCAACGAAGCCCTGATGATGCTCGGCGAGGGCGTGGAACCGGCCAGCATCGAGCAGGCCGGTCTGCAGGCCGGTTACCCGGCCGCTCCGCTGCAGCTCTGCGACGAGCTCAACCTGGAGCTCATGCAGAAGATCGCCATCGCCACCCGTGCGGGTATCGAGGCGGCCGGCGGCACCCTGGAGAAGACGCGCAACGAAGAGGTCGTCGACAAGATGATCGAGATCGGTCGTCCGTCGCGCCTGGCCGGTGCCGGCTTCTACGAGTACGTCGACGGCAAGCGCAAGGGTCTGTGGCCGGGTCTGCGGGAGACGTTCAACTCCGGCAGCTCCACCCCGCCGCTGCAGGACATGATCGACCGGATGCTCTTCGCCGAGGTCCTCGAGACCCAGAAGTGCTTCGACGAGGGCGTGCTGACCTCGACCGCCGACGCCAACATCGGCGCGATCATGGGCATCGGCTTCCCGGCGTGGACCGGTGGCACCGCGCAGTTCATCGCCGGCTACCCCGGCGGCAAGGCCGCGTTCGTCGCGCGGGCCAAGGAACTGGCCGCCAAGTACGGCGACCGGTTCAGCCCGCCGCAGTCGCTGCTGTAGCAGCGCCGATGGCGGTGAACAGCCGCGATCGGCACCGCCGGCCTGGCGGTCCCCGCTAGGCTGCAAACGTGGAATCCCCCGAACCCTCGTGGCTTCGGGGGATTTCGCGTCTGCTGGACTACCGGCTGAGCATCACCGTGGCCAAGCTGCTGGAGACGGGGCTGTGGCTCGGTCTGGTGTACGTGATCATCGGCGTGGTGTGTCTGTTCCTGCGGCCCGACGGCGTGCAACTGCTGCAAACCCGGGCCCAGGAACAGTTCGGGATACCGCCCAGCAGCATCTACGAGGTGGCGACCGTTGCCGGGGTGCTGCTGTGGCCGCTGATGATGTTGCTGCCCGGCACCGCGTGCGGGGACGGCTAGATCGCCCCCAGGTCGGCTGAGATCCAGTGCTCGGGCCGCAGCGCGATCACCACCTGCTCGCCCAGTTCGGCCCGCGCGAACTCCAAGAACCGCTCGGCCCGATCGGGCGGAAGGTAGCGGTGCGCCAACTCGGCATGCAGTTCGTCGGTGCCCGGCTCGATGCGGCTGACGGGGCCGTCGACGGCGACGTAGCGCAACGTGGGCTCCGTGCGCTGGACCATCAGCGAGAAGGATCCGGCAGCCTCGATGAGCTTGACCTTGCGGGACGAGGCCCCGGTGAACACCCAGGGCTCGCCGCCGGGGGAGTACTGATACCAGATCGGCACCGTCAGGGGGCCGCGGCCGGGGCCGGCGTTCACCGACAGCGCCGCGATATGCGGTTCGGACAGGAACTGCTCGCGCTCATCCTGGGACAGGGCCATGATTCGAGGCTAACCGCGACGTGCCGGCCCCGCCGCCGGGTTGCCTCAGATCGCCGGGCCGAGCAGGTCGTCGGCGTCCCGGATGATGTAGCCGTAGCCCTGCTCGGCCAGAAAACGCTGCCGGTGCGCGGCGTACTCGGCGTCCAGGCTGTCGCGGGCGACCACCGAGTAGAACACCGCGCCGCCGCCGTCGGCCTTGGGCCGCAGCAGCCGACCCAAGCGCTGAGCCTCCTCCTGCCGGGACCCGAAGGTGCCCGAGACCTGCACGGCCACCGACGCCTCCGGTAGGTCGATGGAGAAGTTCGCGACCTTGGACACCACCAGTGTCGAGATCTCGCCGCGACGGAAGGCGTCGAACAGCTTCTCGCGCTCGGCGGTGCGTGTCGAGCCCTGGATCACCGGGGCGTCCAACTGCTGGCCGAGCTCTTCGAGCTGGTCGAGGTAGGCGCCGATCACCAGCGTCTGCTCGCCCGCATGCTGCCGCAGGATCGAACGCACCACCGCGATCTTGGAGTGCACCGTCGAGCACAGCTTGTAGCGCTCCTCGGGCTCGGCGACGGCGTAGGTCATCCGCTCGCTCTCGGTCATGGTGACCCGCACCTCGATGCATTCGGCCGGCGCGATCCAGCCCTGCGCCTCGATGTCCTTCCAGGGCGCGTCATAACGCTTGGGCCCGATCAGCGAGAACACGTCACCTTCGCGGCCGTCCTCGCGGATCAGCGTCGCGGTCAGCCCCAGCCGGCGCCGCGACTGCAGGTCGGCGGTCATCCGGAACACCGGCGCCGGCAGCAGGTGCACTTCGTCGTAGATGATCAGGCCCCAGTCGCGGCTGTCGAACAGCTCCAGGTGCCGATACTCGCCCTTGGTGCGCCGGGTGATCACCTGATAGGTGGCGATGGTGACCGGCCGGATCTCCTTGCGCTCACCGGAATACTCGCCGATCTCTTCCTCGGTCAGCGACGTGCGCGCCACCAGCTCGCGCTTCCACTGCCGGCCCGCCACGGTGTTGGTGACCAGGATCAACGTGGTGGCCTGCGCCTTGGCCATGGCTGCCGCGCCCACCAGCGTCTTGCCGGCACCGCAGGGCAGCACCACCACCCCCGACCCGCCCGCCCAGAACGAGTCCGCGGCCATCTCCTGGTAGTCGCGCAGCTGCCAGCCGTCCTGGCGCAGGTCGATCGGGTGGGCCTCGCCGTCGACGTAGCCGGCCAGGTCCTCGGCGGGCCAGCCGATCTTGAGCAACATCTGTTTGACGCGGCCGCGTTCGCTGGGATGCACCACCACGGTGTCGTCGTCGATGCGGGCACCGAGCATCGGGGCGATCTTTTTATTGCGCAACACCTCTTCCAGCACCGCGCGGTCCAGACTGACCAGCGTCAGGCCGTGGACGGGGCTCTTGACCAGTTGCAGGCGCCCGTAGCGCGCCATGGTGTCGACGATGTCGACGAGCAACGGCTGCGGGACGGCGTAGCGCGAGTGGCTGACCAGCGCGTCGACCACCTGTTCGGCGTCATGGCCCGCGGCTCGGGCGTTCCACAACGCCAGCGGGGTGATCCGGTAGGTGTGCACATGCTCGGGGGCACGCTCGAGTTCGGCGAACGGTGCGATGGCCGCCCGCGCCGAACCCGCCTGCTCGTGGTCGACCTCGAGCAGCACGGTTTTGTCGGATTGGACGATCAGCGGCCCATCGGTGCTCATGGGCCCATTATCCGGGCGGCTCGGACATGCGACGCCGCCGTGCGGTGTTGGGCCGGTCCGGGGCGCCGGCCGCAGCCGGGCAGGGTCAGCGCTCGGCGTCGTCCTCGCCGGCCGATGACACCGTGGTGATGCGGTGGATGGCGAAATCCCGCATCTGTCCCGACGTCGAGTCGAACGCCACCAGCCGACCGCCCAGAACCTGGGTCGGGGCCACCTCGCGCTGGGTGGCCACCCCCGCGGCGTCGATGTAGCCGATCAGCACCGTGGCCCGCTCCAGCGCCGCGCGCTTGAGCATGATCATCGCGGTCACCGGATCCAGCCGGATGTTGTCGAACGGCGCCGACGTCACGGTGCGCAGCACCCGCACCAGTGCGGTCAGGTTGTCGTCGCCGGGACTCGGGTGCGGCCGGTGCTCGCGGCGCTCCGCGGGGGTGTGCACCCGCATTCCGCGCGGCCGGATGTCGACGATCGTGCCGGTGGCGTCCTCGGCGGCCGGGGCGAAACCGGCGTCGCGCAGCGCCGCCAGGACGTCGGCCAAGGGTGCCTGCGCCACCGCCACCGTGGGGGCCAGCAAGCGCAGGCCCAGTGCTTCGGCGGCCGGGACGGCAACGGCCTGGGCCAGCAGAGCGGGATCCTCACAGCGCACGAACGACGTCGCCAACCCGATCCGGAGTTGCCCGTGGCGGCGCGCGACGTCGTCGATGAGGTAGCTGAGGCCTTGCGGCACCGGGGTCTTGGAGTGCTTCTCGAAGAAGGCGTGCAGCCCCGCCCCGGTGCGGCCCACGTCCAAAGCGGAGCGGATGGTCTGTTCGGAGACCCGGTAGACCATGGCGGCGCCGGCGGACTCCACGGCCGCGACGACGGCCAGCTCCTCGGCGAGTTCGCGTTTCAGCGGCCCCGGCACCACCACCGTCAGATCGGCCTGCACCAGGAAGTGGTCGATCGGCTCCGGCAACGCCTTGGCCATCGCCGCCACGGCGGCGGCACCGTCGGGATCGGCGGCGGCGCCGGCCAGCAGGGCCCGCCCGGGGGAGCTCAGCGCGCCTCGGCCCAGAACCCCCAGCGCGTGCGCCTCGTCGAGCAGCTCGCCGACCGGGCCGGGCTGCAGCCGGCCGGCCCAGCGCGGCCGGCGCCAGACCAGCGCCTGCGATGCCGTCACGGCGTCGACCCCGGCGCCGCCCGGCAACTCGGCCAGCAGGCCCAGCAGCAGGCGGCGATCCAGCGGTGCAGCGGTGGAGAACAGCGGCGTGGACAGAGCGGCCCGCGGCTTGCCGTCGGCGCCGCGGCTGCCGATCAGGCCGGGGCGGGACGGCAGGTCGAGCCAGGTGGCGGCCAGCAGATGCCAGCGCTGGGCGGTGGACTGCTCGGCGAACCGATCGGCGAGCACCGTCGGCGCCCAGTACGGACCGTCGGCGTCGGGCCAGTCCCGCAGGTCCACCGTCGCCGGGTCGGGAACGTCGGCCGCGATCAGCCGGGCGGTCGCAGCCACCTCGAGCAGCAGGCCCAGCCGGACCTCATCGACACCGGTGGCCTTGGCCAGGCGCTTGACTTCGCGCACCCCCAACCCGCCGCTGCGGAGTTCCGGCACCGGGGATTCGCCCAACGTCGCCAGGAGCACGTCGAGTTCGCGCAACAGGTCGATCACCGCGCCGGCGGCGGTCGCGTCCGCATCGGCCGCGGTGGTCTGCGACACCACCGGATCCGGCGCCCGCAACGACAGCGGTCCGGGCTGTTCGCCCCGCAGTACCTGCCCGACGAGCCGCGGCAGGATCACCGTCTCGTCATCGACGCGGCGCAGCAGCCCGGCCGCCAGCAGCTGGGGCACCGGCCGCTCCGGCGGCGCGCCGGGCGCCGCGTCACGGGTGCGCCCCACCGGGGAGCCGGTCAGCAGCTTGTCGAGCAGGTCACGCTGCGGTGCGTCCAGGTCGGCGACGGCTGCGCGCAGCGCGGTGATGTCCGCGGGCGCCAGCGCCTCCTGGGTTACCTGACCGGGGTGCCAGGGCAGGCCGGCGCCCGCCTCGGCGACGATGCGCAACACGCCGCCCGGTTCCGGCGAGCCCCAGCACAGTGCTCGCTGAATCAGATCGGCCAGCGCATCGCTCACCGCGTCGGCTGACGCCCGGTCGCCGAGCAACGCCAGCAGATCGGCGAGCGGCACACCGGCGGCGTCGGCATGCAACTCCAGCAGCGCGTCGAGAACGGCCAGCCGCAGGAAATCCAGCTCATCGGTGGCCGCCCGCACCGACTGGCGGGCCTGGGCCCGCGCCGCGAGGGCGGCAATACTGCCCGGCGGGGGCTGGGCGAGGTCGGGCCGCAGCTTCAGTAGCCGGATCAGATCGTCATCGGGCAGGTCGGCCAGCCACGACCCCAGTGGCACACCCCGGGCGCGTTCGGTCATCGATGATCAGGGTAAGGCCCAACCGGTGAACGCCGTCGATCGCGACCTGTCAGAATGGAGCCGTGGCTGGAAACCAGGACAAGAAGAACCGCTACGTCGACAACGGTTGGCCGGAGACCGACGGCGAACCTGCTGTGAGCGAGCTGCGCACTGACCGCACCGGCGCACTGTCGCCGTTCGGGAGCCTCGAGTTCCCGCTGCCGGCCGAGGAGCTGCCTTACCTGCATCCGGTCACCGTCGTCAACCGGTAGCCGGTGACGCTGTGACCGGGCCGCTGTCCCACCTCGATGAACGGGGCGCGGCTCACATGGTCGACGTCAGCGCGAAGGCGACCACCAAACGGGTTGCGGTCGCCGGTGGGGTGCTGCGCACCACCGCCGAGGTGGTGGCGCTGATTTCGGCCGGCGGCCTGCCCAAAGGAGATGCCCTGGCCACCGCACGGGTGGCGGGCATCATGGCGGCCAAACGCACCAGCGATCTGGTCCCGCTCTGTCACCAGCTGGCCCTGACCGGCGTGGACGTCGACTTCACCATCGGAACCGCTGCCATCGACATCACCGCGACCGTGCGCACCACCGACCGCACCGGCGTGGAGATGGAGGCGCTGACCGCGGTCAGCGTTGCGGCACTGACTCTCTACGACATGATCAAAGCCGTCGATCGCGCCGCGGTCATCGACGGCATCCGGGTGCTGAGCAAAGCCGGCGGTCGCACCGGGGCCTGGGAACGCCCGTGAGCGCCCGGGTGGCCCGGGTGATCATCGCCTCCACCCGCGCCTCGGCGGGGGTCTACACCGACCGCACCGGGCCGATCATCGCCGAGTGGCTGGCGCAGCGGAGCTTCGCCCCGGTGCAGCCGGAGGTGGTGGCCGACGGCGAGCCGGTCGGGGCGGCCCTGCGAGCCGCCGTGGCGGCTCAGCCGGAGCTGATCATCACCTCGGGCGGGACCGGGATCGCGCCGACCGACGACACCCCGGCGCAGACACTGCGCGTGCTCGACTACGAGATCCCCGGTCTGGCCGACGCGATCCGCCGGTCCGGGCTGCCGAAAGTGCCCACGTCCATCCTCTCCCGCGGCGTGTGCGGGGTCGCCGGTCGCTGCCTGGTGGTCAACCTTCCCGGGTCCACCGGCGGGGTTCGCGACGGGCTGGGAGTGCTTGCCGAGGTCCTGGATCACGCGTTGGACCAGCTGGCCGGCGGAGACCACCGGTGACCGCCGGAAGTGCCCGCGTACTGCGGGCCGAGATCACCGAGCAGCCCATCGTGCTGGCCGACCACGAGGACCTGGTTGGCCACCGCGCCGCGGGCGCGGTCGTCGGATTCGTCGGCATGATTCGCGACCACGACCACGACCGGCAGGTCAACAGGCTCGAATACTCTGCCCATCCGTCGGCCCAGCAG
Organism: Mycolicibacter engbaekii; assembly: GCF_002101585.1. Taxonomy (GTDB): domain Bacteria; phylum Actinomycetota; class Actinomycetes; order Mycobacteriales; family Mycobacteriaceae; genus Mycobacterium; species Mycobacterium engbaekii. Next base: position 22,739 of record NZ_LQOT01000075.1, read on the forward strand.
GTCATGGCCGAGGTGCTGGCCGAGGTCGCCGAGCAGGCCCAGGGGGTCCGCGCGCTGGCGGCCAGCCACCGGATCGGCGTCCTGCACATCGGCGACGCCGCGCTGGTGGCCGCTGTGGCCGCCGATCACCGCCGGGAGGCGTTCGAGGCCTGCGCGCTGCTGGTCGACACCGTCAAGGCCCGGCTGCCGGTATGGAAGCACCAGTTCTTCGCCGACGGCACCGAGGAATGGGTCGGCTCGGCCTGACCCCTCAGCGACGAAAAGCGGGGCCGGCGATGCCGGCCCCGCTTTTCTCTTGTCTTGCTGGCGTCCTGCCTAGAGGACCCGGCTGGGCTGCTGCGCGAACGCGGCCAGCGCGTCATTGCCGCTGATGTTCTCCGACTGCACGGCGTCCCACAGCTGCTGGTGGAAGCCGACCGAGACCGCGTCGCGGTTGCCGTCCTGGGCAGGAGCGGTCTCGCTGCCGGGGGCCGGAGCCTCCGGCGCGGGAGCCTCGGGGGCCGGAGCCTCAAGTGCCGGAGCTTCGGGGGCCGGAGCCTCCGGGTTCCACCACGGCGCCGGGGGAGCCTCGGGGGCCGGCGGAACTCCCTCGGCGGCCGGAGCCGGAGCCTCGGGGGCCGGAGCCTCCGGGGCGGGGGCCTCGGGCGCTGGAGCTTCGGGCGCCGGAGCCTCAAGTGCGGGCGCCTCCGGGGCCGTCG
>NZ_LQOT01000076.1 GCF_002101585.1 Mycolicibacter engbaekii
CAGTTTAGCCCTGCGGAGCGCCCGGCCCGGCCATACCCGCGTCCCCGCCCGGTCCGGTCGCTCCGCAGGGCTAAACTGCGTGCCGTGATGATCACGCTCGACCATGTCACCAAGCAGTACAAAGCGTCGGCCCGTCCGGCGCTCGATGACATCAACGTCAAGATCGACAAGGGCGAGTTCGTGTTCCTGATCGGCCCGTCCGGCTCGGGCAAGTCCACGTTCATGCGACTGCTGCTGGCCGAGGAGACGCCCACGTCGGGCGACATTCAGGTCTCGAAATTTCACGTCAACAAGCTGGCCGGCCGCCATATCCCCAGCCTGCGCCAGGTTCTCGGATGCGTTTTCCAGGACTTCCGGTTGTTGCAGCAAAAGACGGTGTTCGAAAACGTCGCGTTCGCGCTGGAGGTCATCGGCAAGAAGCCGGAGATGATCAACCGGGTCGTCCCGGAGGTCCTGGAGATGGTCGGGCTGTCCGGAAAGGCCAACCGGCTGCCCGGTGAGTTGTCCGGCGGTGAGCAGCAGCGCGTCGCGATCGCGCGGGCCTTCGTCAACCGGCCGCTGGTGCTGTTGGCCGATGAGCCGACGGGCAACCTGGACCCGGAGACAAGTGAGGACATCATGGACCTGCTGGAGCGGATCAACCGCACGGGAACGACGGTGCTGATGGCGACTCACGACCACCACATCGTCGACTCGATGCGCCAGCGGGTGGTCGAGCTCTCGCTGGGGCGTCTGGTGCGCGACGAACAGCGCGGCGTCTACGGGATGGACCGCTGACGTGCGCTTCGGCTTTCTGTTCAACGAGGTCGTCACCGGCCTGCGCCGCAATATCACCATGACGGTGGCGATGATCCTCACCACCGCGATCTCGATCGGCCTGTTCGGCGGCGGCCTGCTGGTGGTGCGCCTGGCCGACCAGTCGCGCGCCATCTACCTAGACCGGGTGGAGTCGCAGGTGTTCCTCGACCCTGACGTCGCTGCCGACGACCCCAACTGCGACGGCCAGGCATGCAAGGCGCTGCGGGAGCAGATCGAGCAACGCGACGAGGTGAAGTCGGTGCGGTATCTGAACTCCGACGACGCCTACGCCGACGCGATCCGCAAGTTTCCCGAGTTCAAGGACGTGGCCAGCAAGGACTCCTTCCCGGCCTCGTTCATCGTCAAGCTCGAAAACCCGGAGCAGAGCAAGGATTTCGACGCCGCGATGCTGGGCCAGCCGGGTGTGCTCAGCGTCTTGAACCAGAAGAAACTGATCGATCGACTGTTTGCCGTGCTCGACGGCCTGAGCAGTGTCGCGTTTGCGGTTGCCCTGGTGCAGGCGGTGGGGGCCGTGTTGTTGATCGCCAACATGGTTCAAGTGGCCGCCTACACCCGCCGCACCGAGGTTTCCATCATGCGCCTGGTCGGTGCCAGCCGCTGGTACACCCAGCTGCCATTCCTGGTCGAGGCGGTATTGGCTGCCACGGTGGGCGTCATCATTGCGATCGTGGGCCTGATAGTGGTGCGCGCACTGTTCCTCGACAATGCGCTCAGCCAGTTCTATCAAGCGCATCTGATCGCGCGTATCGACTACGCCGACATCCTTTACATCTCGCCGATTCTGTTGGTACTGGGCGCGGCGATGGCCGGAGCGACGGCATACGTGACGCTTCGGCTGTACGTCCGGCGGTAGCGGTGGCGAAGAAGTCGGCGGACAAGGGCCGCAAGAAGCAGCCGGGGAAGCAGATTGTCGCGTCGAATCGCAAGGCGCGGCACAACTATGCGATCCTCGACGTGTACGAGGCCGGAGTAGCGCTGGTCGGCACGGAGGTGAAGAGCCTGCGGGCCGGTCAGGCCTCCCTGGTCGACGCGTTCGCCACCGTCGACGACGGCGAGGTGTGGCTGCGCAATATGCACATACCCGAGTACCAGCACGGCACCTGGACCAACCACGATCCGCGCCGCACCCGCAAACTGCTGCTGCACCGGCGTCAGATCGACATGCTGATCGGCAAGATCCGCGACGGCAATCTCACCCTGGTGCCCTTGTCGGTGTACTTCAACGAGGGCAAAGTCAAGGTCGAACTGGCGCTGGCCCGCGGTAAGCAGGCCCACGACAAGCGCCAGGACCTCGCCCGTCGTGATGCGCAACGCGAGGTCACCCGGGCGCTGGGCCGGCGGGCCAAGGGCATGTGACCGGCGCCGTCCTGGCGCTGATGTCAGCGGCCGGTTTCGGGGTCAGCGATTTCGCCGGCGGCCTCGCCGCACGTCGCGTCCCCGCCCTGCGGGTGGTCCTGGTGTCCTACCCGGTGGCGCTGGTGGTCCTGGGCACGCTCGCCGTCGCGGTGGGCGGCCCGATTCCCCCGGGTGCGGTCGGCTGGGGCACGGCTTCGGGCATCGCGCTGGGGCTGGGCGGCTGGTGGTTCTACGCCGCTTTGGGCGCGGGACCTATCTCGGTGGTGTCGCCGATCTCGGCGGTCCTCACCGCCGCGGTTCCGGTCGTGGTCGGCTTGACGCTGGGGGAGCGGCCCGGGCCGGTGGCCTACGGCGGTATCGCGCTGGCGCTGGTGGCGGTGGCCCTGGTGAGCCGGCAGGCCACCGATGAGGACGTCCGGCCGCACCGGTTCACCCGCAAGGTGGCCTGGCTCACCGTTGGCGCCGGCGTGATGTTCGGACTGGACTTCGTGTTCATCCACCAGGCTCCAGCGGATTCCGGCCTGTGGCCGCTGGCGTTTGCGCGGGTGGCGGCCGCGGTGCTGGTGCTCACCGCGGCGGGCGGAGCGGGCGAATGGGGATTGCCCACCGGCAGGCCGCTGCGATTGGCGCTGCTGGCAGGTCTGTCGGACGCGGCGGCCAATATCGCGATGCTGCTGGCGCTGCGGGGATCGGAGCTGTCGTCGGTCAGCGTGCTGATAGCGCTGTTCCCGGCCGTGACCGTGGTACTGGCCATTGTGGTGCTGCGCGAGCGGGTGCACTACGGCCAGCTGCTGGGCATGGCAGCAGCAGTGGTCTCGATAGCGATGATCACGGCCCGATAGCGAAAGCGCGCACAGATTCATACGTTCGGGTGACGGGCCAGATCGGCTTGGGTTGTTAGCGTCAGACGTGATCGCCAACTGCGGCGAGCATGGAGCGGATGACCGGAGGGGACCTATGCTCGGGCCCGTCGGCGCAGGTGTCGATCAGCTGCGTGCTTTGCGGCGCCGTGTTACACCGTCGGGCGCCCCGCCGGTCCCCGGCAGGCGGGGTCCGGGCCGCAAGGCCAGCGGTACGGCGGCACTGTGTAGCGACCGCAGCGGTGCCTCAGCGTCCTGGGAGTTCCCGAGTCCGTTTGATGCATATCAGGATCCCGGCGGGCAGACGTCGCTGTGGCCGATCGGCATCGGTACGGCGATCGGTGCGGCGGCATTCGGTACCACGAGCAGCTACCTCGACCGTGAGGCGGCCACTCGGTGGGGCGGCGTTGTCAGCGATTTCGCCAACGCCGACTTCATTCTTGCCGCCGCCGCGGCCGACGCCGCGTTCCCGATCTCGGGCGATGGGATGCGGCGGCGTCTGCCCAAATTGATCTCGAAATTCTGTTTCCCCGCGACGGGCAGCTGATGCTTGGCGCCCAGGCGATGATGCTCACCGACGACGAGGTCGTCGCGCTGGCCGCCATGCTGGGGCGGGCCTGGCCGACGGGACTGGCCACCGTGGCCGCGACGTCCGACGAACTCACCAAGGCCGCGGTACGGGGGCTTCGATCGCTGGCCGCCCGCGGAATCATTGCCGCAGACCCCGAGCTCGGTTACCGGGCCCATCCGGGCGTGGCCGCCGTCATCCAGACGTTTCTGCGTGCACCTCGCCGGATCGGCGCCTATCTGGCCCCAGTTGAGGCGGTCCAGACCATGGCCGGAGCGTCGATCACGGCGGTGCCGGTGGCGGGCATCTGGTGGATCGACTCGGCGACAGCCGACGGCGTGCACGGGTTCCGGCAGGCTGAGGGCGACGATGTGCTCGGGACCATCACCGAGCTCGCCGAACAGACGCGCGACGGGCGCCTGCTGTCCGGCATCGACGACGCATCGTCGTATGCATGCGTGATCGTCTACGGAGACGGGACGGATCAGCAAACCGTGGTGTTGGCTAACAGCAGCGATCGCGAATCATGGGACCGCGGCCCGCTGACCCGGGCGCTGGCCGCCGCGGGCGCCTGAGCCGGCCGGATCACAGGTCGCCCAGGCTCAAGACGCCGTCTTCGACGGCTCGGGCCAGCAACGCCGCTTTGGTGGGTGCGGGCCTGCCCACCGCCGCGTACTTGGCCCGGGCCCGCTGGAGGTGGGTGCGGACCGTGGTCGGAGCGATGTGTAGCCGGCTGGCGACCAGTTCCTTGCTCTCGGTCTGGAACCAGGTGATCAGCACCTCCTTCTCGCGGTCGGAGAGGTTGGTGCGTCCTGAGGTCTGGTCGCTCGCCAGTGCCTTGGCCATCTGGGGCCCGACGTAGGGCTCGGACGTGTGTGCCGCCTGGATGGCGTCGATGAGGTGCCGCTGCCCTTCGGTCTTCACCAGATAAGTGACCGCACCGACGTCCAGGCAGGTCAGGATCACTTCATCGGTCGACAGCTGGGAGTAGACGATCACCCGCTGTCCCGCCTGGCACATGGCGCGCAGGGCCTCGAAGGCCGGCCGATCGCCGTCGATGAACACGTCGAAAATCACGACGTCGATCTCGTTGGGAATGTTGGGGTAGCGCGCGAGCATCTCCGTGGTGCTGTGAAAACTACCCAGGATGTCGATCGCCGGATCGGCCTGTGCGCACCACGCACCGATGCCGGCGTGGACGACATCATGGCTGTCGATGACGGCGACCGTGATAGCGGATGAGCCGACGCAGGAATCGGTCGCGTTGGCCTCGAGTTCCCCGGTCAAGCCTGCCTGGCCCCCCTGGTTTCTCCGCCCACTGGGCGAGCTGATGAACACTTCAGTGGACGCGCGTCCGCTTCGCGCGTCGACACTCCGAGAATAGTTATCAACTTTCTGGTTGACAAGTTTTGATGATCCGGGTCAAAAGTACAGATGTTGTCTACCGCCGTGCACCGTTATGCGGGCTCGGCGAGGGTTCCGGTAGTCCCAGTCGGTGCCGGCCAGCCCCCGTCCGATGGACCCATGGCCCCTTCGGCCACGGGTCGGTCGGCCGCTCCCAGGGGGCCTGCGCCACGGCGCCCCGGCACCGGGAAGAAATGGTCGTGTCCTGTCGTTGTAGGCCGGTACGATGGGTTGTCCCACTGAAGTGGTGGGGCGTCAGAGATAGGGACAGGGGGCTGAAAGGTTTCGACTGCGTGTGTCGAATCAAGGGAAGCGTGCCGGTGCAGGCAGGAGACCACCGTTAAGCGTCGCTGTAAACAAGTAAGCGCCAAGGCACTTACGCCGGCTAAGGTCGCTCTTCAGAGCGACTTCGCCCTCGCTGCCTAAGCGAGGCGGGCCTGTCAGACCGGGAGCTCCCTCGGCCCGGACCCTGGCATCGACTAGAGGGATCCACCGATACGTCCGGTCGCGGGATGTATCGGGACACCAACAGCGACTGGGATCGTCATCTCGGCTTGTTCGCGTGACCGGGAGATCCAAGTAGAGGCATAGCGAACTGCGCACGGAGAAGTCTTGAGGGAATGCCGTAGGACCCGGGTTCGATTCCCGGCAGCTCCACCCAAACGGAACGGGCCAGGACCAACAAGTCCTGGCCCGTCCCCGTTTCAGCGGGACTTCAACCCGGGGTACCGGGCGCTTGCTTCCTTCAGTGGCGAATGCGCCGGGAAATCACCCGCTCAGACTTATCCTGTTCGCGTCGCGCCCGGTGGCGAGACCTCGATCGCGAGCTGTCGCGTTGAACTGCGCGGCGCACAGACAAGTAGGGGCAGGGGCGACCGCCGATGATGCGCAGATGACGGAAAGCGGACCCCCAGGATCCCAAAGCCCCCAAGGGCGGCTCCCCGGAAAGTCGGCGGTGATCACCGGGGCAGCCTTCGGCATCGGCCGGGCCACCGCCGTGCTCTTCGCCCGCGAAGGTGCGCGTCTGGTCCTGACCGACATCCAAGCCGAGCCGCTGCGGGCGCTCGCCGAGGAACTGCGGCAATCCGGTGCGGAGGTGGAGACAGTCATCGGCGACGTCTCGGTCCAGACCGACGCGGAGGCGATGATCAGGGCGGCGGTCGACCGCTTCGGACGGCTCGACGTGCTGGTCGCCAACGCCGGCATCATCCCGCTCGGCGATGCGCAGGAGGTGAGCGCCGCCGACTGGGACAGTGTCATGGCCATCGATGGCCGCGGCATGTTCCTCACGTGCAAATTCGCAATCGAGGCGATGCTGCCGACCGGTGGTGGCGCGATCGTCTGTCTCTCGTCGATCTCGGGACTGGCCGGGCAGAAGCGGCAGGCGGCCTACGGACCCGCCAAGTTCATCGCCAGCGGGTTGACCAAGCATTTGGCGGTCGAGTGGGCCGACCGGGGGATCAGAGTCAACGCCGTTGCCCCCGGGACGATTCGCACCGAACGGGTCAGGTGCTTCCCGGAGGAGCCGGGGGGCTCAGCCTATTTGGCGGCAGTCGAACGCATGCACCCGATGGGCCGTATCGGCGAACCGGCCGAAGTTGCCAGTGCCATCGTCTTCCTCGCTTCCGACGACGCCTCCTTCATCACCGGCGCCGTGCTGCCCGTCGACGGGGGATACCTCGCGCAATAGCGACAGTGCCCGCCGGCCCTCGGGCAACGTCCGCCGCTGATTGACCTTGACAATTCCCAGGCAGCAACTGACCATCACCTACGGCGAGGTCACAGCTTCCTCGCAGGACCGAGATCGGGAGCCCCAAATGACCGCCGTGCAGTCCAGGAATGAGTCGCTGATCACCGTGCACAACCCCGCCACCGGCGCGGTAGCGGGCACGGTGCCTGTCGATGGCCCCGAGACGGTGGCAGCCAAGGCCGCCCAACTCGTTGCGGCGCAACCGGAATGGGAGGAACTCGGTCCGGCGGGCCGCAAGCGCTGGATGCTGGCGTGGCAGGAATGGATTCTCGACCACGCCGACCACATCACCGATGTGCTGATCTCGGAGACCGGAAAGTCCTACGTCGACGCCAGCCTGGAGGCCGTGGCCACCAGCGACGCCATCAACTACTGGGCCACCCACGCCAAGGAGTTTCTCGCCGACCGGCACCCCAAGGCGCACAGCCCGGTCTATCAGGTGAAGCGCTTCACCACCGCCTACCGCCCGTATCCGTTGGTCGGCGTCATCACGCCGTGGAACTTCCCGTTCGCCATGCCCGGCCTTGACGTGCCGCCGGCGCTGGCCGCCGGTGCGGCGGTGCTGCTCAAGCCCTCCGAGGTGACACCGCTGTCGGCGGTCGAGTTCGTGCGCGGCTGGACCGAGATCGGTGCCCCGCCGGTGCTGGGCCTGGCCACCGGTTACGGGGAGACCGGCCAGGCGCTGATCGAGCATGCCGACTTCCTGCAGTTCACCGGGTCGACGGCCACCGGACGCAAGGTAGCGGTGGCGTGCGCCGAGCGGCTGATTCCCTACGGCCTCGAGCTCGGCGGCAAGGACCCGGCGATCGTGCTGTCCGACGCCGATCTCGAACGCGCCGCCAACGGCATTGCCTGGGGCGGCATGTTCAACTCCGGACAGGTATGCGTGTCGGTGGAGCGGGTGTACGTCGAAGCGCCCGTCTATGACGAGTTCGTCGCCAAGCTGGCCGCCCGGGTAGGCGGGATGCAGCAGGGCCACGACGGCGACACCGGTGCCATGGCCACCGCGGCGCAGCGCGACATCGTGTCGCGGCACGTCGAGGAGGCGACCGCGGCCGGCGCGCGGGTGCTCGCCGGCGGCAAGCCCACCGGAGTGGGCACCTACTTCGCCCCGACCGTGCTCGCCGACGTGGACCCGCAGATGTCGTGCATGGCCGAGGAGACGTTCGGCCCGACCCTGCCGGTGATCAAGGTCGCCGACGAGAACGAGGCCGTCCGGTTGGCCAATGACTCGCCGTACGGACTGTCGGCCACGGTGTGGACGGCAGACAAACGCCGCGGGCAGCGGTTGGCGCGCCGGCTGGAAGTCGGCGCGGTCAACATCAACGATGCCTTGGTCAACGTGTTCTGCCCCGGGCTGCCGATGGGCGGCTGGAAACAGTCCGGTATCGGCTACCGGGCTGGGGGCGCCGCCGGGATCATCAAATACTGCCGGCAGCAGGCGATTACGGCGCCACGGGTTCCCACTCAGAAGTCCGAACTGTTGTGGTACCCGGCTTCCAAGCGCCGGATGGGGATTGCGCTGGCCGTCATGCGTGCGTTCTCGGCGCGTGGGCGGCGGCGGTTCGGGCTGCGGCCGCGCAACAGTTAGCCGCGGCTACCGCTGATCGGGTCGGTGATCCCAGGTCTCGGGAAGTAGCGGCATTTCAGGGCCGGCGTCGAACGTGTTGCCCGTCAACCGGGCCAGCCCCGTTGCCTGGGCGTCGCGTCGTTGCGCTGTCCCGGTGAACCCCAGCGGTCCGGCACCGGATGCCGAGCAGGCGGGTGCCGTCGCATCGTCGGGCGCTCCGCCGTCGGCGCCATCCAGTGTCATGGTGGCATCGGCGAATTCCGTCATCTGAGCGCGGCGGCGCCGCCGCGCCCGGAGCGGCGCGCGAGCCGCCGGTGCGCGCGCTGACACCGCCGCCGACACGCCGGCCGCAGCGGAAGACTGGTCTCGGTCGGTCAGCGTGGGGCCGAAGCCCTCGGCGTGGCCCCCGCTCACCAGATAGCCCAACGCTTCGGCGCCGCTTACCGGTACTGCGGGCCCGCTGGTCGTCGCACCGGCCGGGCCGGTGGAGGTTCCCGCCGAGCCGGCGATACCAGGCCCCATGCCGACGGCGACGGCAGCCGGCTTGTGGGCAGGCCGTGCCACGATCGGGGGCGGCACAGCGGTGGGCTGGCGGGCCGGCTCCTCGATGACCGGCTCGGGTTCTGCCTGCATCGACGCGATGTAGTCGTTGATGGCGGAGATGAACAGCGGGAGGAAGATCGGGATCCGCACCGCAATCGTTATCAGATGCAGGACGCTCGACCAGATGACGATGTTCCAGAACCAGAACCAGAACCAGCGATTGGCTTCGTCGATCGGATCTGTCGGCTCGTCGTCTCCGCCGCCTGCGCTGGTGTCGGCGACCAATATCGGCGGTGCCGGGCTCGTTTGCGGTAGCGATGACAGGGCGGCGTCGGACACCGCTTCATAGGTTCCCATGACGGTGGCGGCCTGCACCCACATGCGGGCGTAGTCGGCCTCATTGAGTGCGATCGGGATGGTGTTGATGCCAAAGAAGTTCGTGGCGGTCAGCATGCCGTGGACGGTGTGGTTGAGCGCCAGTTCCGCCAAGGTGGGCATGGCGGCCAGGGCGGTGCTGTAGGCGGCAGCGGCGACCTCGTGTTGGGCTGCGGCGCGCGCACTGTCGATGCTGGCCCGCGTCAGCCACTGCAGATAGGGCGCGTGGGCCGAGGCATAGCTGTCTGCGCTGGGGCCCTGCCAGGCCGTTGACCGGACGCCGCTGAGCACGGCGATCAGTTCGGTGGCGGCGGCAGCGTACTCGGTGCTCAGTGCGGACCAGGCGCCAGCGGCTGCCAGCAGGGCAGCGGGGCCGGGCCCGGCGCTCAGCAGCGCGGAATGCGTCTCCGGTGGAGACGCGATCCAACTGTGCACGGCAGACCAACTTCGACGAGCAGACTGATCAGTATCGAGGGGATAGTAATGGCTAACCTAACTTTGATGCGACTCGTGGGTGGTGGAAAAGGCGGCTGACCTGCGCCGCCGGCGGCGATAGCCTGGGGTATGGGTTCCACCACATTCCGGGTTGCCCGGGTCTACGACGACGTCCACGCTGAGGACGGTCAACGGATTCTCGTGGACCGGGTGTGGCCCCGCGGGCTGCGCAGGGACGATCCGCGGGTGGGGCACTGGTTCAAAGATGTCGCGCCGTCAACCGCGTTGCGCAAGTGGTACGACCACCGGCCCGAGCGCTTCGAGGAGTTCGTCACCCGTTATGAGGCCGAACTGCAGACCGAGGCCGGCGCCACCGCGCTGGCCGGCCTGCGCGCATTGGCCCGCGGGCATAAGACCGCGACCCTGGTGACGGCTACCCGAGACCTCGACGGCAGCCAGGCCGCCGTCCTGGCCAAGGTGCTGTCCCGGCAGTGATGCCGGACCCAACGACCAGGGTGCCCGCTCGTGCGGGCGTTGCCGATCTTCGGCCTCCCGGGGCCGCGATGAGCCGGGTGACTAAAGTTAGCGGGTGACTTCCGACTCTCCGGCCGCTGATGCGCGGCTGCAGCGGGAGATCTGGGTGCTGCTCGGCGCCAACGTGCTGATCGCGCTGGGCTACGGGGTGGTGTCGCCGGTATTGCCGGTCTATGCCCGTCATTTCGGGGTGAGCATCTCCGCGACGACCTTCCTCATCACGGCGTTCGCGCTGACGCGCCTGATCTTCGCCCCGGTCAGCGGTCTGTTGGTGCAACGCCGCGGCGAGCGCGAGGTCTACGTGGCCGGCCTGCTGATCGTGTCGGTCTCCACCATGGCCTGCGCCTTCGTCCAGACCTACTGGCAGCTGCTGTTCTTCCGCGCGCTCGGCGGCGTCGGATCGACCATGTTCTTCATCGCCGCGGTGGGTCTGATGATCCGGATCAGTCCCGAGGACGCGCGCGGCCGGGTCGCTGGCATGTTCGCCACCGCATTTCTGCTCGGCACCGTGGGCGGGCCGGTGCTGGGCAGCCTGACCGCGGGATTCGGCCTCAACGCCCCATTCCTGTTCTACGGTTCGGTGCTGCTGGTGACGGCCACCGGCGTGTTCGTCAGCCTGCGCCACTCGCATCTGGCCGAACCGGCGGAGTCCACCGGGCCCACGGTGTCGGTGCGGGCGGCGCTGGGCAACCGTGCCTACCGTTCTGCGCTGTTGTCGAACTTCGCCACCGGCTGGTCGGTGTTCGGTTTACGGGTCGCGCTGCTGCCGTTGTTCATCACCGAGGTCTTGGACCGGGGACCGGCCTTCGCGGGTCTGGCGCTGGCCACGGTGGGCGTCGGCAACGTTTGTGCGGTGCTTCCCAGCGGTCAGCTCTCCGACCGGATCGGGCGTCGGGGCCTGCTGATGATCGGGCTGGCGGCGTCCGGCGTGACGACTGTCCTGCTGGGCGCCAGCGCGTCGCTGGCGGTGTTCCTGGTGGTGGCATACCTGACCGGGGTGGCGTCGGGCATCTACGGCTCCCCGCAGCAGGCGGTCATCTCCGACCTCGTCGGCAACCAGGCCCGGGCGGGCACCGCGGTGGCGACCTATCAGATGATGGCCGACCTCGGCTCGATCGTGGGTTCGCTCGCGGTCGGCCAGATCGCCGAGCGGCTGTCCTTCGAATGGGGTTTCGCGATCAGCGGTGGGGTGCTGCTGGTGGCGGCGGTGACGTGGGTGTGGGCGCCCGAGACCCGGGCCAGCGAGCCGATCGGCGGGGTCGCGGACGCCGCGTGGCTAGGCTCGGCTGATGGTGACACTGGACCGGCTGGTCAACGTGGTGGGCAGCTACGGGGTTCGGCTGAGGTTCTGCTCCATTCCGAGGACGACATCGCTGAGCAGTGTGGTGATGCACGAGGTGAGCGGTGAGCGGGTCGTCGTCGGTGACGTCCTGCTGGCCGTCGGTGCCCGCTCGGTAAAAGAGGCGGTGCGCTGGGCGGTGGCGGCCAAGTCCTCCGCGGTGCTGGTGCGCGACGTCGAGGACAAGACCGCCTTCGTCGCGGAGGGCGAAGCGCTGGCGGTGCTGGTGGTCGACGCGGCGGTGTCCTGGAGCGAGCTGGCCGCGGTGGTCTACGGGCTGGTGCTCGAAGGCCGGGAGACCGAATCGGGTCGCGGCCCCACCGACCTGTTCGCCGTCGCCGACAGCCTCGCCGAAGCGGTGGCCGGTGCCGTCACCATCGAGGACGAGTCGGGCCGGCTGCTGGCCTACTCCCGCGGCCAGCGGCATGCCGACCCCGCGCGCTCGGCGACCATCTTGAACCGCCAGGAGTCCGAGGCGGTGCGCGCGTTGTTCGCGCAGCGTGGCGTTCTGACGCATCTGGAAATGCACGACGAGCCGCTGTTCGTCGCTGCCGATCCCTCGCACGGTTTGACCGGCCGGATGGTGGTGGCGGTGCGCGCCGGCCGGGAACTGCTGGGTGCGGTCTGGGTGGCCACTCCGGCTCCCCTGTGCGGTGAGCGCCTGATCGCCCTGTCCGACGGCGCCCGTACCGTCGCCCTGCACCTGCTGCGGTCGCGCGCCAGCGCGGATCTGGAGCGGCAGGTCGAATCGGACTGGGTGTCCCGGCTCCTCGACGGCGGAACCGACCCCGCCGATGCGGTTGCCCTGGTGGCCAGACTGGGGCTGCCGCAGGCGCCGCTGCGGGTGATCGCCGTGCACACGCGCCTCGCCACGCAACCGCACGCCGGGCTGCTCTTGGCGTTCGAGGCGGTCACCACCGGATTCGGCTGGTCGCGTCCGGGGCGTAGCGCCCTGGCCGCCGACACCGTCTACACGCTGCTGCCGGCCGAAGACGCCGAGGTGGCCCGCCAGTGGGTGCGTGGCCTGGCCGGGGTCCTGCCGCCCAATGCCAGGGTGCTGGCCGGTATCAGTGCGGTCGCCACGGCCGCCGAGCTGGCCGCTGCTCGCCGCGAGGCGCAGGAATGCCTGGCGCTGCACGAAGCGGGGCCGCCGCAGGGCGTGCCGCCGGCCTACGACGAATCCTGGGACGAGATCGTGCTGCGCCGCCTGCACACCGCGGCACGGGCCGGGCGGGTGCCGACCCGCGGGCCGGTCGCGGCGCTGGGCCAGCACGACGCCACCCACAACACCCCGTACGTGGCAACGCTGCGGGCCTGGCTGGACGCCCAGGGTGATTCGGCGCGGGCCGCCGAACAGCTGGGTGTGCACGAAAACACGGTGCGCTACCGGCTGCGCAAGATGGCGGAAGTCACGCCGCTGGGCCTGGAGAATCCCCGCACGCGGTTCGCGGCGATGATCGAGCTCGCCGCCGGTGGCATGTCGGAATTCGACAAACTCTAAGACCGCTGTTGTGCGAATCGGTCAAACCGGGCGGGTGATGGCCGTCGCATCATGGAGTAATGGATGCGGCCAACCGGATCGACGGTGCGCCACGGTCGGTGATCGTGGTGGGTGCCGGCATCGTCGGGTTGTCCGTCGCCTGGTTTCTGCAGGAACGCGGCGTCGAGGTCACCCTGGTGGATCGGGTCGGCGTTGCGGCCGGCTCCTCGTGGGGCAACGCCGGCTGGATCTCCCCGGCACTGGCCATTCCGCTCAACGAACCGGCCAACCTGCGCTTCGGGCTGCGGTCCCTGTTCAGTCGGACCGCGGCGCTGCAGGTACCGCTGAACTCCGGACCGGCACTGTGGGCGTTTTTGGGGCGCTTCGCCATGAACAGCCGCCCGGCGGCGTGGCGCCGAGCGGTGCGGGCGAACGCGCCGCTGAGCGCGGAGTGCATCGAGGCCTACGACGTCCTGCTGGCCAACGGGGTCGACGCACCGGTCACCGATGCGCCGTTCACCGCGATATTCCGTACCTCGGCAGATGCCGAGCGGTGGCTGGACGAACTGCGCCGGTTCTCCGAGGCCGGTCAGCCGGTGTTCAGCACCGAACTGACCGGTGCGGCGCTGGCTGAACGGGTGCCGCTGGCCTCCTCGGCGGTCGCCGCCGGGGTGCAGATCGACGGTCAGCGCTTCCTCGACCCGGGGCGATTCGTGTCCGCTCTGGGCCGCGCGGTGGTCGAACGCGGCGCTGCCCTGCATGTGCTCGACGTCACCGACGTGTCGCCCAGCGGTGACGCCGTGACCGTGACCGCCCGGGACGGCACGACGCTGACGGCCGGGGCCGCGGTGATCGCGAGCGGGGCGTGGCTGTCACGGCTGGCGGCGCGATGGGTCCGGGTGCCCGTGCGGGCTGGACGCGGCTACTCGTTTTCCGTGCCGGTCGACAAGCCGGTCACCGGGCCGATCTATCTGCCCGATGCGCGGGTGGCCTGCACGCCGTTGAACGCCCGTCTTCGGGTTGCCGGCACCATGGAGTTCGGCGATCCCGACTCCCCGGTCGTGCCGGCCCGCGTCGAAGCGATCGTCGCTGCCGCCGGACCCCTGCTCGACGGCGTCCGCTGGGACGAACGCACCGACGTGTGGGTGGGGCCCCGGCCGGTCAGCCCCGACGGGCGGCCGGTGGTCGGGGAGGTGTGCCCGCGCAGCGTCTACGTCGCCGGTGGGCACGGTATGTGGGGCATGACGCACGGCCCGGTGACGGGCCGGCTGTTGGCTGAGCAGATCACAACCGGCAAACAGTCCGCCGTGTTGCGTGACCTGGATCCGTTGCGCTGACCCAGTCGGGGTTGGCGGGCTCGGAAATCAAATGCTGTGGTAAAGGAGAACTGTCGATGACTGATTCGAACGGTGTCTGGATGACACCGCAGACCAAGGAACGGCTGCTGGCCGAGTTGGCGGAACTGTCCGCCCTGCAAGGGGATTCGGGCAACGTCGACATCGACGAACAGCAGGCCCGCCAGGCCCGGATCCACCAGATCCACGACCTGCTGGCGGTGGCGGTCGTCGGTGAGGACCCGCCCGATGACGGGGTCGCCGAGCCGGGCATGGTGCTGACGGTCCGCTACAGCGACGGCGAAACCGAGACCTTCCTGCTGGGGGTGCGCGACGACGACCAGGATGGGCTTGAGGTCTATTCGCCGCAGTCGCCGCTGGGCATGGCGATCACCGGCGCCCGGCCGGGGGAGCAGCGCACCTATCAGGTGCCCAGCGGTGCCAGCGTGACGGTGACGCTGCTCGACGCGGTGCCCTACGGGCTGCATCAGACCCAGCATCCGGCCTGAAATCAGGCCGGAAGGGTGGGCGTTTTGAACCTTGGTGCGGCTGTGGTGTAGCTTCGATGAGCACGACAACGCGGGGCTATGGCGCAGCTGGTAGCGCACCACACTGGCAGTGTGGGGGTCAGGGGTTCGAGTCCCCTTAGCTCCACTCATTTTGAGGGGTTTTCCGGTCGCTGTGCGCCGTTAGCGCAGAAATTGCGACGCCATATCCGGCAGACGAGAGTCCCGGTGGTCGGTCCGCATCGGATCGGTAACGAATTCATTGGCCGGCCCGGCTACTTACACGCGTGTGATACGGTTCTTTTTGCAATCATCAGATTGCGTGTCCGGGGGGGCTGGATACTAATCATCGGAGTTTTGCGTGAAGAGCCTCGGGAGACTCAGCAAGGCGATATTCGCCGGAATCGGCTTTTATGCGGGCGCAGTAATTGTCAGTGGTCAGGCGGGGGCTGTTCCCGTCAGGTCCCTGCCTCTGGGGGGACCGGTGTGTGCGGGCGGTGTCGTCGCTCTGTCTTCGGCTGACGGCGCGGCCCCTGTTGCGGCCCCGGTCGCGGGCGCGGTTCCCATTGCCGGCCCGGTCGGCGCGGCGCCGGGTATCGCGGGCGCAGCGCCCGGGCCCGCGGATACGACGCTGGTGTCCGGCACGGAGGTGCCCTGTGGGCCGTCTGCGGCCGACCTGACCCATCTGGCCGGGCCTGTGCCGATGGGGCTGCCCGGGCCGGTGGCCCCGATTCCGATCGCCCCGATACCGGTGGTGCCCGGATTGCCTGCGCCCGTGCCGCTGGTGGCGCCGGGCCCGGCTGGAGCGGCCGCGGCCAGTCCCATCGCGGGTCTGATGACGGATGCCATCAGCGCTCCCATCGGTTTGGCGGGCGGCACGAAATAGCACGACTGGATAAAGGTCCGCGAGCAACTGCTCGCGGACCTTTTTTCATTTTGCGGAAAGGTGAGAGCAGGCGCGAAGCCGGCTCTTTGTGCAAAAGTTATCCGAGTGCCGCTGAAATGTTACCGAATGGCCTTAATCGAATTTGGTGCGGCGGGCATCACGGATTTATCAGCCGCCGCGGTTCGCCTAGGCAATAACCGGCGATTCCATCGACGATATCGCGATAGAAGATGTCCATGCAGTTCTCGGTCACATAACCCAGATGCGGCGTCAGCACGGTGTTGCCCAGGCCGGTCAGCGGGTGATCGGCCGGCAGCGGCTCCCGGTCGTAGACGTCGAGGCCGGCACCACGGATGCGGGCCGTGCGCAGCGCGTCGATCAGCGCATCCTCATCGACCAACCCGCCCCGGGACGTGTTGATCAGGATTGCGCTGGGCTTCATCGCGGCCAGTTCCCTCCGGCCCACCAGCCGGCGGGTCGAATCGGAGAGCACCAGGTGCAGCGACACCACGTCGGCGGTCTCGAACAGGGTGCGCCGGCTGACCAGCTCCGCCTGCGCCGCGGCGGCGCGCTCGGGCGTCAGGTGCGGGCTCCACGCCGTCACGCGCATGCCATAGGCGCGGCCCACCGCCGCGACCCGCCGGCCGATACGGCCCAGGCCCACCAGCCCCAGCGTCGCGCCGGCGAGATCGGCGCCGACGGTCTGCTGCCACCGCCCGGCCCGCAGTGCCGCGTCCTCGACGATCAGATGACGCTGCAGGGCGTGGATCAATGCCCAGGTGAGTTCCACTGTCGGCGCGATGGTGCCGCCGGTGCCGCACACGGTGACCCCCAGGCGGTGGGCGGCGGCCACGTCGATGGCGGCGTTGAATGCGCCGGTGGTCATCAGCAACTTCAACGTGGGCAGCCGGGCCAGCAGCCCGGCTCCGATCGGCGTCCGTTCCCGCATCGCCACCACCACCTCGCAGTCGGCCAGGCGGGCGGCGAGTTCGGCATCGGAGCTGATGTGCTCCCGGATCGCCAGCAGCGTGACGGGACGCGGGATGGGCGACCAGTCCACGGTTTCGGCGATGCCCTGGTAGTCATCGAGCACCGCGATGCGCAGCGGCGGTGTCCCGGCGGGCAGGTCAGAACGCATCGCCCTGAGTGTGCCAGAGCAGCCATGCCACGGCTTGCCTGAATCAGCTACCTCCCCATGATCGGTGGCATACGATCGCCTCTGCGGGAAGGGGGCCATGGCGTGCAGCACCCGACCGTCGGCGGCGTTGACATTGCGCTGCAGGGCGTCGTCCCGGTCCCGCCCACGGGGCTGTCGCGTGAGCGCGTCTGTGCGCCACGCCTCTGTGCTCGCGCGCCGCTGAGCGGCGGCTGCCACCGTGACCAGCCCGAGCGGCGGGCACTGTGCGCCGGTCTTTTTCGGTACCCCCGCACCGGGCTGCGTCACCGGCGGTGAACGTTCGGGCCGGCCAGACGCCGGTAGGCGAGAGCGAGAGGGAGCGCGATGACCGAGACCCAGGGCCTGTTGCCGGAGGGGTTCGACTTCACCGATCCCGGCCTCATCGGCGAGCGGGTTCCGCATGAGGAGTTCGCGCTGCTGCGCCGTTGTGAACCGATCTGGTGGAACGCGCAGCCGTTCGGCGCCTCCGGCTACCCCGACGAGGGCTACTGGGTGGTCACCAGGCACGCCGATGTTCGGGCGGTATCGCTGCAGGACGAGGTCTTCTCCTCGCACGAGAACAGCTCCCTGATCCGCACCAACACCACCACCAATCAAGAACTGCACGACGCAAGCCGCGACAACATCATGTTGTTCCTGGACGGACCCAAGCACGCCAAGCTGCGCAGGATCGTCTCGCGCGGGTTCACGCCCCGGGTGGTCGCCGGTATGCGGTCCGCACTGGACCGGCAGGCCCGCGAAATCGTTTCGGCGGCCGCTGAGCGCAGCACCGGCGACTTCGTCACCGACGTCGCCTCGCAACTGCCACTGGCGACCATCTGCGAGCTGATCGGCGTTCCCTCCGCCGAGCGCCAGCAGGTCTTCGACTGGAGCAATCGTCTGGTGGGAGGCGGCAACGGCGACGCGGACGCCGGGGACGACGGAATCCAGGCCTCCGCCGAACTTTTGGGATACGCCTACCAGATGGCCGAAGATCGCAAGGCTCACCCGCGGGACGACATCGCGACCGCCCTGGTGACCGCGACCATCGACGGTGAACAGCTGACCCCGCTGGAATTCGGCTATTACGTGATGATGCTGATGGTGGCCGGTAACGAGACCACCCGCAACGCCACCTCGCAGGGGATGCTGGCATTCTTCGACCACCCGGATCAATGGCGGCTGTTCGTGGAGCAGCGGCCCGCCACCATGGCCGACGAAGTGGTCCGCTGGGCGACGCCCGTCATCTCCTTTCAGCGCACCGCACTGCGCCACGCCGAACTCGGCGGGGTACTCATCGGCAAGGGGCAGCGGGTCGGCATGTTCTACGGCTCGGCCAACTACGACGAGGAGGTCTTCGACCACCCGTTCACCTTCGACATCCTGCGAAGCCCCAACCCCCACTTGGGTTTCGGGGCACCGGGCGCGCACTACTGTATTGGTGCGAACCTCGCCCGGATGCAGATCGACCTGATCTTCGGCGCCCTGGCCGACATCGTTCCCGACATCCGCCGGCTTGGTCGCCCGTCCCGGTCGGTTCTGCCGTGGATCAACGGGATCGATGTCATGCCGGTGGCATTCGGCGGGATCACTCCGTGATGATCACCGGGTCGCCGATGTTGACCCGGTCGAAGTACCACTCCGCGTCGGTGGGGCTCAGCCCGATGCAGCCGTGGCTGACGTTCTCCAGTCCCAGCGAACGCAGTGCCCAGGGCGCGGAGTGGACATAGAGCCCACGCCGGGTGATCCGTACCGCGTGCTCGACCTCGAAGCGGTAGCCCTCGGCGGAGTCGATCGGGATGCCGACGCTGCTGGAGTCCATCACGACCTTGCGGTCCTTGGCCAGCACGGTGTAGTTGCCTGTCGGCGTCTCGTATTCGGTCTTGCCCATGGTGGCGGGCAGCACCCCGTCCTCGCCCCAGTGCGGGCGGTGGTGCGGGGTGGGCAGCGGGCCGGCGTCCTCGCCGTCGACGGTCACGGTGAAGGTGTGTGCCGAGATGCTGGCCACCCCCACCACCTTTGCGCGCGTGCTGAAGTCGACGGATCGCTTGCCCACCGACAGCGCCACGGTGCTGTGCGCCGGCCAGTAGCGGTCGGGGATCCACTGCACCTCGGTGTCATCGACCCAGTCGAAGCTTCCGGTCATCGGCGGGTTGGACCGCACCGCGATGCTGCGCTCGGCGGCGCTTCGGTCGCTCACCGGTGCGGAGAACGTCACCACGACCGGGTGCGCGACGCCGACGACAGCACCCGACGCCGGCTGGATCGAGGCAATCCCGGTGACGGGGGGCTGCGTGGCGGCCGCTGAACTCAGTCCGGGCGTCACGAGCGTTGTGACCGCAACCCCGATCACCACCATTGCAGAGCGCACGGATGTCCACATCGTCGGCATACCTTCCCCATCTTCTGACTTGGGTTATCGCCGTTGATGCTAGGGAGGTTCGTGCCGATAGTCCGTGAGCACATGCCCACGAGACGGTCAAGGCTTCATTAAGGTTTGGACACGGTGGGATCAGCAGCAACGCGCCTCGGGACTGGCGTCGTGGCGGCGCCGCCAGTAGTCGCGCTCGGAGAGCACCGGTTCGCCGGGATGCGCGCGGTGCCGGTACTCCAGGTAGCGACGGTAATGGTCGTCGCCCAACAGCGATGACCAGTACCAGCCGATGTGGCGGGCGGCACGCACTAACCCGCGGAACGGGCGTCCCATTGCGCCTGCACCTCCCGCTCGGCGGCCGTGGGGATCAGTCCGGCCGGGGCGAACCGCTGCGACGGCACCGGTGGCGGTTCGGCGGTCGACGCTGCACCGCGAATCGCCCGCAGCGACACCACGATTGCAGCGATCACCACCACTGCCACCAGGACGGCGAACACAATCGACAACGTGCCCTGGATGAAGGTGTTGCGCACCACGTCATGGAGTTGTTCGGGGTTGGCCGCCGATCCGAACGATGTCTCGCCGGCCCGCTCGGCGGCCCGGTAGGCGAAGTGCTGCGTCCAGTAACCCACTCGGGGGTCTCCGGAGAAGATCTTCTGCCACGATGCCGTCATGGTTACCGTCAGATCCCACAGCAGTGGAATGCCCGGCACCAGAGCCCATTTCAGACTAAAGCTGCCCCGGCTCTTCTTGATCACGATCACGGTGACGACGGTCAGCGCGATGGCCGCCAGCAACTGATTGGCGATACCGAACAGCGGGAACAGGGTGTTGATCCCGCCGAGCGGGTCGGTAACGCCCATCAACAGGATCGAACCCCAGCCGGCGACCACGGCCAGGCTGCACGCCCACGCCCCGATCCGCCAACTCGGGTTCGCCAGCCGGCGCAGGGGTCCGCCCAGGTTGCTCAGCGCGTCGGCGAGCATGAACCGTGCCACCCGGGTTCCGGCGTCGACGGTGGTCAGGATGAACAGGGCCTCGAACATGATCGCGAAGTGGTACCAGAAGGCCTTGAGGCCCGGCCCGCCGAACACCCGACCCAGCACGTCGGCCATCCCCAGGGCCAGGGTCGGGGCACCACCGGTGCGCGAGACGACGGACTGTTCACCGACGGCGGCGGCGGCATCGGCGATCTGTTCGCCGGTCACCGGCGCCCCGCTCAGACCCAGCCCGTTGACGTAGGCGGCCGCGCTCGAGGCGGTACCGCCGGTTGCGGCGACCGGTGCGTTGAGGGTGAAGAACAGATGCTGGTCCAGAACCGACGCGGTGATCAGCGCCATCACCGCCACGAAAGACTCGGTGAGCATGCCGCCGTAGCCGATCAGGCGCATCTGGCTCTCTTTTTCCAGCAGCTTGGGGGTGGTGCCGGAGGCGATCAGCGAGTGGAATCCGGACAACGCGCCGCAGGCGATGGTGATGAACAGGAACGGAAACAGCGAACCGGCGAACACCGGCCCGTCGCCGGTGCGGGCGAACTCGGAGATGGCCGGAGCGGCCATCACCGGGTGGGCGATCACGATGCCGACCGCCAGCAGCGCGATCGTGCCGACCTTCATGAAGGTCGACAGGTAGTCGCGCGGGGCGAGGAGCATCCACACCGGCAGCACCGAGGCGGCGAAGCCGTAGCCGATGATGCACCAGGACAACGTCACCGGCGACAACGTGAACCATGCTGTGCCCCAGGAGGTGTCGGCGACCCACTTGCCCGCGGCGACAGCGCCCAGCAGGGCGACGATCCCGATCACGGAGACTTCGGAAACCCGGCCTGGTCGCAGGAACCGCAGGTAGAACCCCATGAACAGGGCGATGGGAATCGTCATGGCGATGGAGAACACGCCCCAGGGACTGACCGCCAATGCCCGGACCACGATCAGGGCCAGGACCGCGATCAGGATCACCATGATGACCAGCACCCCGATGATTGCGGCGGCGCCGCCGACCGGGCCGAGTTCCTCGCGGGCCATCTGGCCCAGTGACCGGCCCCGTCTGCGCACCGAGCACCACAACACCAGGTAGTCCTGCACACAGCCGGCCACCACCGCGCCGATCACGATCCAGATGGCGCCCGGAAGGTAGCCCATCTGGGTGGCCAGCACCGGGCCCACCAGGGGGCCCGCCCCGGCGATTGCGGCGAAATGATGGCCGAAGAGCACCCGGCGGTCGGTCGGCAGATAGTCGGTGCCGTCCTCGAATATCTCAGCGGGGGTGGCGTGGTCATCGCGCGGGCGCACGATGCGGTGTTCGATAAGCCTTGCGTAGAAACGGAATCCGATGATATAGGTGCACACCGCGGCGACCACGAACCACACGGCGTTCACCTGCTCGCCCCGGGCGAACGCGATCGTTGCCCACGCCACGGCTCCTGCGACGGCGAGCCCGCCGAACACCAGTTTGTGGCGTGCCGAGATCGGTGAGCGGTCGATGACCGCGACCGGGGGCAGCTCCGGGTCGGTATGCACATAGGTGACCGGCCCGTCGCGTCGTTCCACAATCTCCGGCGCGGTCGGTGCGGCCACTTGTACCTCCTGGGGGCCTTCTAGCGATGCCCGAGGGGCAGCGGTTTCCGAGCGGAACGATAGCTTGTCCTAGATTCTCAACTACTAGATTTTCGGTAACCGTCTGAAGGGGTGTACATGGACATCAACGGCAAGAAGGCCATCATCGTCGGCGGCGCCTCCGGCATGGGGCGTGCCTCCGCGGAGCTGCTGGCCTCCCGGGGAGCCGACGTGGCGATCCTCGACCGCGAGGGCTCGGAGGGCAAACAGGTCGCGGACGGGTTCGGTGGGACCTTCTACCCGGTGGACATCACCGACTTCGACGGCACCGAGCAGACCCTGGCCGCGGCGGTCGAGGGCCTGGGCGGGCTGCACGTCATCGTCACCACCGCCGGCGGCGGTATTGCCAAGCGCACCTTGTCCAAGTCCGGCCCGCACGACCTGGAGTCCTTCCGCGCGGTGATCGACCTGAACCTGATCGCCACCTTCAACATCAACCGGCTGGCCGCGGCACACATGAGCACCAACGAACCCGAAGACGACGAACGCGGCGTCATCATCAACACGGCGTCCATCGCCGCCTTCGAGGGGCAGATCGGCCAGGTCGCCTACACCGCCGCCAAGGCGGGCGTCGCCGGTATGGCCCTGACCATGGCGCGCGACCTCGGTTCGGTGGGCATTCGGGCACTGGCGATCGCGCCGAGCCTGTTCGCCACCGGCCTGACCAAGGGCATTCCGGAGGAGTTCGCCACGGCCCTGACCAAGGACGCGGCGTTCCCCAAGCGCCTGGGCCGCCCGGAGGAGTTCGCGAAGCTGGTTGCCGCTGTCGTCGACAACCCGATGCTCAACGGCCAGTGCCTGCGCCTGGACGCCGGCCAGCGTTTCGCCCCCAAGTAAACGAAGACCAGGAGACTTCCCATGGGAATTGGAGTAACCGACGACCACCGCGAACTGGCCGAGGTGGCCCGCGGTTTCTTGACCGCGCAGAAGGCCCGCTCGGCCGCGCGTGCACTGTTGGACGCCGACGACGAGGCACTGCCGCCGTTCTGGAGCGAACTTGCCGCGCTGGGCTGGCTGGGCCTGCACATCGGTGAGGAGTACGGCGGCTCGGGCTTCGGGCTGCCCGAATTGGTGGTGGTGATCGAGGAGCTCGGCCGCGCGGTGGCTCCGGGACCATTCGTCCCGACCGTCATCGCGTCGGCGGTGATCGCCGCGGCCGGTACCCCCGAGCAGCAGGCGCGTCTGCTCCCGGGGCTGATCGACGGCTCCGTCACCGCCGGGGTGGGGCTGGCCGGTGACGTCGTCCTGGACGGCGGGGTGGCCTCCGGTGACGCGGGGGTCGTGCTGGGCGCGGGCCTGGCCGACCTGCTGCTGGTCGCGGCCGGCGAGGACGTGCTGGTGCTCGAGCGGGATCGGGCGGGAGTCAACGTCGACGTGCCGGGCAACCTGGACCCGACCCGCCGGTCCGGACGGGTGACGCTGACCGGTGTGGGGGTCAGTGCCGATGACACGCTCGCCGGTGGGCGCGAGTCTGCGCTCGCGCGAGCCCGGCTGCTGTTGGCGGCTGAGGCGGTCGGCGGCGCCGGCGACTGCACCGACTCGGCCGTCGAGTACGCCAAGGTGCGCGAGCAGTTCGGTCGCACCATCGCCACCTTCCAGGCGATCAAGCACCATTGCGCCAACATGCTGGTCGCCGCAGAGTCGGCGACCGCCGCGGTGTGGGATGCCGCGCGTGCCGACGGCGAGGACGAGTTCGCCTTCCGGTTGGCCGCCGCGGTCGCCGCCACGCTGGCGTTCCCCGCCTACGTGCGCAACGCCGAACTCAACATCCAGGTGCACGGTGGTATCGGATACACCTGGGAGCACGACGCCCACCTGCAGTTGCGCCGCGCCCTGACCGTGCAGGCGCTGTTCGGCGGCGATGCCCCGGCCCAGGCGGTCTTC
Source organism: Mycolicibacter engbaekii (assembly GCF_002101585.1). GTDB lineage: Bacteria > Actinomycetota > Actinomycetes > Mycobacteriales > Mycobacteriaceae > Mycobacterium > Mycobacterium engbaekii. The sequence goes on from NZ_LQOT01000076.1 coordinate 23,789, forward strand.
GACAGCGCCGCAGCCGGCATCACCCGTTCCAACAGCCTGGACCTGCCGCCCGAGGCCGAGGAGCTGCGCACGCGCATCCAGGCCGACGCCGCCGAGATCGCGGCGCTGAGCGCCGACGAGCAGCTGGATCGGCTGATCGCGACCGGCTACGTGATGCCGCACTGGCCCAAGCCGTGGGGCAGGGCAGCCGACGCCATCGAGCAGCTGGTGATCGAGCAGGAGTTCAGCGCCGCCGGTATTACGCGGCCCGACTACTCGATCACCGGTTGGGTGATCCTGACCCTGATCCAGCAGGGCACCGACTGGCAGATCGAGCGATTCGTGGAGAAGGCGCTGCGCCAGGAGGAGATCTGGTGCCAGCTGTTCTCCGAGCCCGGCGCCGGCTCGGATGCCGCCGCGGTCAAGACCAAGGCGACCCGGGTCGAGGGCGGCTGGAAGATCACCGGCCAGAAGGTGTGGACCTCCGGGGCGCACTTGTGCCGGCGCGGCCTGGCCACGGTGCGTACCGACTTCGAGGTGCCCAAGCATGCCGGAATCACCATGGTGATCATCGACATGCACGCCCCCGGTGTGGAGGTGCGGCCGCTGCGTCAGATCACCGGCGGCTCAGAATTCAACGAGGTGTTCTTCAACGACGTCTTCGTCCCCGATGAGGACGTCGTGGGACAGGTCAACGAAGGCTGGAAGGTGGCCCGGGCCACGTTGGGCAACGAGCGGGTGAGCATCGGTGGGGGCGGGTCCTTCACCGCCGGGATCGACCAGCAGCTGATCGCGCTGGCCCAGCAGCACCGGCAGGCGGTGGCCGACGCGGAGGTGCGAATCGGCCGGTTCGTCGCCGACGAGCACGCGCTGCGGCTGCTGAATCTGCGCCGGGTGGCGCGCAGCATCGCCGGCGCCGGGCCGGGCCCGGAGGGCAACGTGACCAAGCTGAAGCTGGCCGAGCACATGGGGGACGGGGCGGCGATCGGAGCGGCGTTGCTCGGTCCCGACGTGGCCCTGGACGACGGCCCGGGTGCGCTGGCCGGCCGGATGGTGATGGGAGCGCGCGGTATCGCGATCGCCGGCGGCACCTCGGAGGTGACGCGCAACCAGATCGCGGAGCGCATTCTGGGCATGCCCCGCGATCCGCTGATCAAGTAGCGTTTGCCGGTGTGCGTGCCGGGGGTATCACCCTTCGGCACGCACACCGTTGCAGCCTCGCTTGAGGAGGACGGACATGGCAACCGTCGCAGACCATGTCGTCGCCACGCTCCACCGCAGCGGGGTGCAACGCATCTTCGGGATTCCCGGCGACAGCCTCAACGGGCTGACCGACGCGATCCGCCGGGCCGGCGACGTCGCCTGGGAACAGGTGCGCCACGAGGAGTCCGCTGCTTTGGCCGCAGCCGCGGAGGCGGCGCTTCGCGGTCGGCTGTCGGTGTGCGCCGGCAGTTGCGGGCCCGGCAACCTGCACCTGATCAACGGCCTGTTCGACGCTCATCGCAGCAGGGTGCCGGTGCTGGCGATCGCCGCTCACATCCCGCTGGCCGAGATCGGCTCCGACTACTTCCAGGAAACCCACCCGCAGGACCTGTTTCGGGAATGCAGCGTCTACTGCGAGCTGATCGGCGGCCCCCAGCAGGCGCCGCGCATCCTGGAACTGGCGATGCGTGCCGCGGTCGAGGAGAACGACGTCGCCGTCGTGGTGGTACCGGGCGAGATCCTCGGCCACCGGCTCGACCCGACCGCCTGGGGAGTGCGCCCGGTGCTGCCCACCGCGTCGGTGTGCCACCCCGACGAGCAGGCGCTGCGAGCAGCCGCCGCGATGCTCAACGCGGCCGGCAACGTGACCATCCTGGCCGGCGCCGGGGTGGCCGGCGCCCACGACCAGGTGATCGAGCTGGCGCGCACGCTACAGGCACCGATAGTGCACGCCCTGCGCGGCAAGGAGTACATCGAATACGACAATCCCTATGACGTCGGCATGACCGGGCTGCTCGGATTCGCCTCCGGCTACAAGGCGATCCGGGAAGCCGATGTGCTGCTGATGCTCGGCACCGACTTCCCCTACCAGCAGTTCTATCCCGACCGCGCGCAGATCATCCAAGTCGATATCCGTGGCCGCAACCTCGGCCGGCGCACTCCGATCGACCTCGGGTTACGCGGCCGGGTCGCCGACACCGTGGACGCGTTACGGCCGCTGCTGGTGGCCAAGATCGATTCCGCTCACCTGGAGAAATCGCTCAAGCACTACCGCAAGACTCGCCGACGGCTCGACGCGCTGGCGTCCAACGATCGGGACCGCACCCCGATACGTCCGGAATACGTTGCGGCGGTGGCCAATCGGCTGGCTGCCGACGACGCGGTGTTCACCGTCGACGTCGGCTCTCCGGTGGTGTGGGCGGCGCGCTACCTCACCATGAACGGGCCACGACGGCTCATCGGGTCGTTCAACCACGGCACCATGGCGTGCGCACTACCGCATGCGATCGGCGCCCAGTCGGTGGACAAACAGCGTCAGGTTGTCGCGTTGGCCGGCGATGGGGGACTGGCGATGGGGTTCGGTGAGCTGCTCACGCTGATGCAGAATCGCTTACCGGTCAAGGTGATCGTGTTCAACAACTCGTCGCTGAACTTCGTCGAGCTGGAGATGAAGGCCGCCGGCATCGTCACTTTCGGAACAGAGTTGACCAATCCGGATTTCAGCGCCGTCGCCGCGGCACTGGGCATGTTCGGGCGGCGGGTGGAGCAGCCGGCCGACCTCGAGGCGGCACTGACCGACGCCTTCGCCTACGACGGTCCGGCTGTCGTCGACGTGGTGACCGCCCGCCAGGAGCTGACGATCCCCCCGGCCATCACCGCCGAACAGGCCAAAGGGTTCTCGCTCTATGCGATCCGCACCGTTTTGGCCGGTCGCGGCGACGAACTGCTGGATTTGGTGAGCACCAACGTGGCGCGTCGCATCTTGAGCTGAGCCGATCCGGGCGTCGGCCATAAATCTCTTGCACACCGGTCGCAGCGGCCACTAGCCTGGTGTGATCATGCGTCATCTTCTCGTAGTAGCCGGCACCCGCAGCGGGGTCTGATCCAAGACCGACCCCCGCTGTGGGTCGGAAGCTACTACCCGTCGGTCCCTCTCCCGAGAAGAAAAGACCGCACCATGACCAGCACATCCTTTGCGGACCAATTCCAGACCCGGCTCCCGCGCGAGCTGCAGGATCCGGCCGCCCAGCTCAGCTGGGACGGTTTCGTGGCGACCTATGGCCGCTGCGCCGGGCCGCTGCGGCTGGGCCGCTGGCGCTGCCTGGACGCCGACCGGCCCGCGGCACGGCTAGGGCTGCGGGGCCGCACGTACCAGGCGACGATCGCCCTGGGAGACCGAACCGGCACCTGCACCGCGGCGGCGCACGGCCCGCTGGCCGCGCTCACAGAGATGCTGTACGAGCGCGGAATCACCTTGGAGATCCTCGGATTTCACCAGCTCGGCTGTGGTAGCGATACGGCGACGTTCATCCACGGCTCCAACGGCCGAGAGGCGGCCTGGGCGGTGGGCTTCGCACCCGACGCCGGGCGTTCGGCCGTGGAGGCCGTCGTGACGTGCGTCAATCGGCTGTTGACAGCAGCGTGAACGACGTCTGCGTGGCGGGCCGCGTCCGGAACTACAGTCGGCGCAAGACGATCGGCATCCCATCCGCCGGAACGGGCATGCCGCTGTAGTCCCAGCGTGTCTCATAGCCGGGACGCGGCAACTCCAGCCGGTACCGTCGTAGCAACCGGTGCAGGATCGCCTTGACTTCGAGGCGGCCGAAGGTCATGCCGATGCACTTGTGCGCACCGCCGCCGAACGGACTGAACGCGTAGCGGTGCCGCTTGTGCTCGCTACGGGGTTCGGTGAACCTGTCTGGGTCGAATTTCATTGGATCCGTCCACAACTCAGGAAGACGGTGGTTCACCCCGGGGTAGGCGATGACATGGGTGCCTTGAGGCAGGAAGTAGCCCAGGAGTTCGGTGTCGCGGACGGTCTGGCGCATAGCCCACTGCACCGGCGTCACCAGGCGGATCGACTCGTCCATCACCAAATCCAGCGATTCCAGCTTCTCCAGAGACTCGATGTCGAGTGGTCCGTCGCCCAGGCGATCCGATTCGTCGCGGCAGCGTTGCTGCCATTCCGGGTTGCGGGCGAGGTTATAGACCATGGAGGTCGCTGCCGACGTCGACGTGTCGTGGGCTGCCATCATCAAAAAAATCATGTGGTTGACGATGTCGGTGTCGGAGAACCGGTTGCCTGCCTCGTCTTCGGCGTAGCACAGCGCCGTGAGCAGGTCGTCGCCCTCTTTGCCGCGGTGCTCCTGGACCCGGGCGGTGAAGTAGTCCTCCAGGAGGGCACGGGCCCTGAGGCCACGCCACCAGGCGAAGGGCGGCACGCTGGTTCGGATCACTGCGTTGCCGGAGCGGGTGGTCGTGGTGAAGGCCTTGTTGACCTTCGTGACCAGCTCATGGTCGGTGCCCGGCTCGTGCCCCATGAACACCAGCGCGGCGATGTCGAGGGTGAGTTCCTTCATCGCTGGGTGGAGCAGGAAGCGCGAGTCATCGGTGACCCAATCGTCGGCAATCACCTTGGAGGCGACCCGGTCGATCTGTTCGACGTAGTTGACGAGGCGGGGGCGTACGAATGCCTCCTGCATGATCCTCCGATGGAACAGGTGTTCCTCGAAGTCCAGCAGCATCAGCCCCCGCCTGAAGAACGGCCCGATCACCGGGACCCATCCCTTTTGCGAATAGTCCTTGTTGCGGTTGGAGTAGATGACCTGTGCCGCATCGGGTCCCAGCGCTGCGACGGTGGGCAAGACGGGCGAGTCACCGAACAACACTGGGCCGTGAATGTGGTACTGGCGCATGAGGTAGTCCGGGCCGCCGCGCAGCCACTCAACCATGTGCCCCAAGATCGGCAGCCCGGCGTCGCCGACGACCGGCTTGAGGCCACTGCCCGGGGGAGGCTCGGCGAGCTTCTTCTCCGGGAACTCCGTATTCAACAGCCGCTTTTCCAGCGCCCCCATGCCGGGGAAGTTGTTGAACGACGGCGTGAACCGGCGCTTGGCCTGGTCGATCAGATACTGCGGCGTGCTGATCGTCGTCACTGACGCTCCTTTGACGCGCCCGACAGGCTGTGGCGCCCGTCACTTTCGCCAATCTTTGGGTCAAAGTTGACGACTGTCAAGGCTGATCGCAGCGTGGCGATGCGCGACGTCCCGTGTCACGTGGCGCGGGCGTGTCAGGAGCTGATGTGCCAGGTGCGGGAGCTAGAGCCGGCGCAGCACGATCGGCATCCCGTCCATCGGGATGGGCATGCCGCCGTAGTCCCAGCGCGGCTGGTAGCCCGGGTGGGCCAGCTCGATCCGGTACTGGCGCAGCAACCGGTGCAGCACCGTCTTGATCTCGAGGCGGCCGAACACCATCCCGATGCACTTGTGGGCACCGCCGCCGAACGGGGCCCAGGCGTAGCGGTGCTTCTTGTGCTCTGAGCGCGGCTCGAGGAACCGCTCGGGGTCGAACTGCCGCGGGTTGGTGTAGAGCTCGGGCAGCCAGTGGTTCATCCCGGGCCAGGTGACCACGTTGGTGCCGGCCGGCACGTAGTAGCCCAGCAGGTCGGTGTCGCGCACGGTTTGGCGCATGTTGAACGGCAGCGGGGTCACCAGCCGCAGCGACTCGTCCATCACCAGGTCGAGGGTCTCCAGCTTTTCCAGGGCCTCGATGTCCAGCGGCGCGTCGCCGTGCCGCGCCGATTCGTCCCGAGCCCGGTCCTGCCAGTCCTGGTGGGCGGCCAGGTGGTAGATCATGGTGGTCACGGTCGAGGTGGTGGTGTCGTGAGCAGCCATCATCAGGAAGATCATGTGGTTGACGATGTCTTCGTCGGAGAAGCTGTTGCCGTCCTCATCCGCGGTGTGACAGAGCACCGTCAGCATGTCGGTGCCCTCGGCGTTACGGCGCTCCTTGACCCGCTCGACGAAGTACTCCTCGAGCAGCTTGCGGCCCTGCAGACCCTGCCACCATTTGAACGGCGGCAGCCCGGTGCGGATGATCGCGCCGCCGGCCCGGGTGGTCTGCTCGAAGGCGCGGTTGACCTTGGTGACCAGCTGGTGATCGCTGCCCGGCTCGTGGCCCATGAACACCACCGACGCGACGTCGAGGGTCAGTTCCTTCATGGCCGGGTACACCAGGAAGCGGTTGTCGTCGGTGGGCCAGTCGGCCACGATCGCCGAGGCCACCCGGTCGATGTCCTCGACGTAGCTGGCCAGCCGGGGCCGGGTGAAGGCGGACTGCATGATCCGCCGGTGCGCCATGTGCTCGTCGAACTCCAGCATCATCAGGCCGCGGTTGAAGAACGGCCCGATCACCGGGAGCCAGCCCTTCTGCGAAAAGTCCTTGTTCTTGTTGGTGAAGATGGTCTGGGTGGCGTCAGGCCCCAGCGCGACGATCGACGGCAGGATGGGCGAGTCGGCGAAGGTGATCGGTCCGCGCGTGTTGTACAGGTGCAGCGGGAAGTCCGGGCCCTGGCGGAACATCTCGACGATGTGGCCCAGCAGCGGCAGACCGGAGTCGCCGACGATGGGCTTGAGGCCGCTGCCCGCCGGCGGAGCCGCCAACGTCTTCTGCGGCCAGTCGACCGACATCAGCCGCTTTTCCAGCAACCCCATCCCGGGGATGGTGTTGACTGTGGGGACGAAGCGACGCTTAGCCTGGTCCAGCAGGTAACGCGGCGTGCTGATCGTGGTCACAAACGCTCCTTAACAGCCCGGACGGAATTGTGGTAACCGTCACTTGGCCCCCATCCTTGGATTAAAATTGACGCCTGTCAAGTTTGAATCCGGTGCGGCGTGATGCAAGGTGCAAAGGTGAACACTGAGGATGACGTGGGCGGGCGGTCTTCCGACGATCAGCCGATGCGGCGGGGCGACAAGCAACGTCAGGCGATAGTTCAGGCGGTACGGGAACTGCTGGAGGAAAAGCCCTTCGCGGAACTGTCCGTGAGCACCATCAGCGACCGGGCCGGGGTGGCCCGCTCGGGGTTCTACTTCTACTTCGACTCCAAGTACGCGGTACTGGCGCAGATCCTGGCCGAGGCCACCCATGAGCTCGAAGAACTGACGCACTACTTCGCGCCGCGGGGCGCTGACGAGTCACCGGCGGAGTTCGCGCGGCGCATGGTGGGCAGTGCGGCAGCGGTCTATGCCCACAACGACCCGGTGATGTCGGCGTGCAACACCGCGCGCAACAGCGACGCCGAGATCCGCGAGTTGCTCGACGCCCAGATCGACGCGGTGATCGACCAGGTCGTCGCGGTGATCACCGACGAGATGGCCGCCGGGACGGCGAATCCGATCAGTACCGACATCCCGGCGCTGGTGCGCACCCTGGCGGCCACCACCGGCTACATGCTCTCCGGCGACAGCGCGTTCCTGGGTCCCTCCGGGGATGTGGGTCGTGGGGTGGAGGTGCTCGAGGCACTGTGGCGCAACGCCCTGTGGGGCGGCCGCGAGGATTAGGCGCCGCCGCCCAAGCGTGCCGCCGTGTCCCCGGGGGATCGGGGCAGTCGTGCGCGATACCGCCGGTATCGTCTGCAACCATGACACGCCTAGGGCAGTACTATCGGGGAAAGCGGTGCTTCATCACCGGCGCGGCGAGCGGGATCGGCCGGGCCACCGCGCTGCGGCTGGCGGAGTACGGCGCGGAGCTGTACCTGACCGACCGCAACGCCGAAGGCCTGGCGGAGACCGTCGCCGACGCCCGGGCCCTGGGCGCGCTGGTGCCCGAGCACCGGGCGATCGACGTCGCCGACTACGACGCTGTCGCCGCCTTCGCCGAAGACATCCATGCGCGGCACCCCGCCATGGACGTCGTGATGAACATTGCCGGGGTGTCGGCGTGGGGGACCGTCGACCGGTTGACTCACCAGCAGTGGCGAAAGATGGTCGACATCAACCTGATGGGCCCGATCCACGTCATCGAGTCATTCTTGCCGCAGATGGTCGCCGGCGGCCGCGGCGGCCATCTGGTCAATGTGTCCTCAGCGGCCGGAATCGTGGCCTTGCCCTGGCACGCCGCCTATTCCGCCAGCAAGTACGGCCTGCGCGGAGTGTCGGAGGTACTGCGCTTTGACCTGGCCCGTCACAAGATCGGGGTGTCGGTGGTGGTTCCCGGCGCGGTCAAGACCGGGCTGGTCAACACCGTCGAGATCGCCGGCGTGGACCGCGAGGACCCGCACGTGGAGAAGTGGGTGGGCCGTTTTGCCGGTCATGCCGTGTCACCGGAGAAGGCGGCGGACAAGATACTGGCCGGGGTGGCGCGCAATCGCTACCTGGTCTACACCTCCGGCGACATCCGGGCGCTGTATGCCTTCAAACGGCTGGCCTGGCTGCCCTACAGCGTGGCCATGCGCCAGGCGAACGCCCTGTTCAGCCGGGCGCTGCGGCCGTCGCGGCCGGCCCTGCCCGGTTCCTGATCCGCGCAACCTGCGCCCAGGAACCTCAGCGGCTGCCCCAGTCCCACGCCGGGGTGTTGAGCAGGCCCAACCCGGCGACCCGCGTCTCGCCGAAGTCCTTGTACACCTCGATCTCGGCGGTGTCGTGGCGGTCGGCCTCGGCTACGGGCACCGCCCCGAGCAGCTCAGGCATGGTGCGCGCGTGGGTGACCACCACGACCTGGGTTCGTCCCGCTGCGGCCCGGATGAGCTCGGTCAGCGGTGCCACCAGGTCGGGATGCAGGGAGGTCTCCGGCTCGTTGAGCACCATCAGCGACGGTGGCTGCGGACTCAGCAGCGCGGCGGCCCACAGCAGGAAGCGCAGGGTGCCGTCGGAGAGCTCCGCGGCCCGCAGCGGCCGCAGCATGCCCCGTTGCCGCAGCTGCAGGTCGAACAGGCCGTCGTGCGAGCTCACCGCGAGTGTCGCGCCGTCGAAGGCCGTCGCCACCGCGCGGGCCAGGGCGTCGTCGCCGGATTCGATGATGGTCTGCACCGCCGCGGCCAGGTCGACGCCGTCGCCGGCGAGGACCGGGGTGCGGGTCCCCACCTGTGGCCGGCGCACCGGCGCGCCGGCGTCCACCCGGAAGCCGTCATAAAAGCGCCAATCCCGCAGGCGGTCGCGGACCGCGGCCAGCTCTGGATGTGCGGCGGGGTGGGCGAATTCGGCGAGCACGCTGCGATAGGCGGGCAGGATCCGGGAGAGTTCCTGGTCACCGGAGTCGGTGCTGGCGTGGGCATAGGCCCGGGTACGGCTCACCAACGTGGCGCCGCGCCGTGGCACCGGACCGGCGAAGACCACCTCACGCTTGATCTCCGGATCATGGGCGAACGCCGAATCGGCGCCCGACTGCGGTAGACCCAGATCGACCAGGTAGCCGAAGTCGTCGGAGGCAAAGCCCAGCTCCAACGAGACAGGCCGGGTTCGGCGGGTGCCCTGCTCGACTCCGCTGCGTCGCGCTTCGCCGAGTTGCTCCGGACCGGCCCACAGCACCGACTCCAGGCCGCCCTCGCGGGCCAGGGAGCCGATCACCTCGCCCCGGCCGCAATCGGCCAGTAACCGCAGCGAGCGGTAGAGCGACGATTTGCCGGTGCCGTTGGCCCCCGTGACGACGGTGAGCCGGTGCAGCGGCAGGACCACCTCGCGAAGCGAGCGGTACCCGCGTACCGCGACGGTGGACAGCATGGCTGGGAGACTACCGGCATTTGCTGGACCGGTGGAGGCGGTGCTGCTGACGGGTGTTGTTGTCGGTGGGCGGTGATAGACCTGTCGGCATGAGAGATCAAAGACCGTTTTGTGATGTTCGACACGCCGGGGCGCATGCCGCTGCAGGCTTACAACCAGCGAATTTCAAGAATGTCGTTCGGAACATCTAGTATTGCTTCTCACAAGCAGCCACTAGGTGTAGTGTTTCAAGCACCGACAGACCCCGGATCGCACGGCTGTCCGGACCGCGGCCCCAGGCACCGAATCGGTGTCCCGAGCTGCGGCGGAAGCCGAAAGTCCAAGGCCTTGGCGGCCCGCTGAGAGTAGTACCTGACCCGTCATCCGTTTGTCGTCGACAATTCGCTGAGGAGCCTGTCGCCCATGAGCATCACCGTCTACACCAAGCCCGCTTGCGTGCAGTGCAACGCGACGTACAAGGCGTTGGACAACCAGGGCCTCGCCTACGAGAAGGTCGACATCTCGCTGGACTCCGACGCCCGCGACTACGTGATGGCGCTGGGCTACCTGCAGGCCCCGGTGGTGGTGGCCGGTGGCGAGCACTGGTCGGGCTTCCGTCCGGACCGCATCAAGGCGCTGGCCCAGACCGCGCTCAGCGCATAGCCCGGATGCCGGGTCTGGTGCGGGTGGAGTCTGACTGAGAGCTGAAGGGGGGTCGCCATGCCTGCGGATTCACAATGCAGCCTGGTGTATTTCTCCTCGGTGTCGGAGAACACCCACCGCTTTGTGCAGAAGCTGCACCTGCCGGCCATCCGAATCCCGCTGCACGGACGCATCGAGGTGGACCACCCCTATGTGTTGGTCCTGCCGACCTACGGCGGTGGACGTCAGCAGCCCGACGGCAATGAGGGCGGCTACGTGCCCAAGCAGGTCATCGCGTTTTTGAACAACGAACACAACCGGCGGCTGATACGCGGCGTGATCGCGGCCGGCAACACCAACTTCGGTGCGGAATTCTGCTACGCGGGCAACGTCATCGCCCGCAAGTGCGCCGTGCCGTACCTGTACCGATTCGAATTGATGGGAACCGACGAGGACGTCCAAGCCGTCCGCGCGGGCTTGGACGACTTCTGGAAGGACGAGGCATGTCACCTACCGCTGCAACTGCAGAGCAGGTAACCACTACCACCCGCAGCGCTCCGGTGGGCGAGCTGGACTTCCACGCGCTCAACGCGATGCTCAACCTGTACGACAGCGACGGCAACATCCAGTTCGACAAGGACGTGCTGGCCGCCCGCCAGTACTTCCTGGAGCACGTCAACCAGAACACGGTGTTCTTCCACAATCAGGACGAGAAGCTCGACTACCTGATCCAGAAGGAGTACTACGAGCGCGAGGTGCTCGACCAGTACTCCCGCAACTTCGTCAAGTCGCTGCTGGACCGGGCGTACGCCAAGAAGTTTCGCTTCCCGACGTTCCTCGGGGCGTTCAAGTACTACACCTCCTACACGCTGAAGACCTTCGACGGCAAGCGCTACCTGGAGCGTTTCGAGGACCGCGTGTGCATGGTGGCGCTGACGCTGGCCGCCGGTGACACCAGGCTGGCCGAGCAACTCGTCGACGAGATCATCGACGGGCGCTTCCAGCCCGCCACCCCGACTTTCCTGAACTCCGGCAAGAAGCAGCGCGGCGAGGCGGTCAGCTGCTTTCTGCTGCGCATCGAAGACAACATGGAATCGATCGGCCGGTCGATCAACTCCGCCCTTCAGCTGTCCAAGCGCGGCGGGGGAGTGGCGCTGCTGCTGACCAACATTCGCGAGCACGGCGCCCCGATCAAAAACATCGAGAACCAGTCTTCCGGGGTCATCCCGATCATGAAGCTGCTGGAGGACTCGTTCTCCTACGCCAACCAGCTCGGGGCCCGTCAGGGTGCCGGGGCGGTGTATCTGCACGCCCACCACCCGGACATCTATCGCTTCCTGGACACCAAGCGGGAGAACGCCGACGAGAAGATCCGGATCAAGACGCTGAGCCTGGGCGTGGTGATCCCCGACATCACCTTCGAACTGGCGAAGAAGAACGAGGACATGTACCTGTTCTCGCCCTACGACGTCGAAAAGTTCTACGGGGTGCCGTTCGCCGACATCTCGGTCAGCGAGAAGTACTACGAGATGGTGGACAACGCGGCGATCCGCAAGACCAAGATCAAGGCGCGCGAGTTCTTCCAGACGCTGGCCGAGCTGCAGTTCGAGTCCGGCTACCCCTACGTCATGTTCGAGGACACGGTGAACCGGGCGAACCCGATCGCCGGCAAGATCACCCACTCGAACCTGTGCTCGGAGATCCTGCAGGTCTCCACCGCCTCGCAGTACAACGATGACCTGTCGTATGCCAAGGTGGGCAAGGACATCTCCTGCAACCTGGGCTCGCTCAACATCGCCAAGGCGATGGACTCGCCCGACTTCGGTCAGACCATCGAGGTCGCGATCCGGGCGCTGACCGCGGTGTCGGACCAGACCCACATCTGGTCGGTGCCCTCGATCGAGCACGGCAACAACGAGTCGCACGCCATCGGGCTGGGGCAGATGAACCTGCACGGATACCTGGCCCGGGAACGTATCTTCTACGGTTCCGAAGAGGGCATCGACTTCACCAACATCTACTTCTACACCGTGCTGTATCACGCGTTGCGCGCGTCGAATCGGCTGGCGCTGGAACGGGGTAAGGCGTTCGTCGGCTTCGAACAGTCCAAGTACGCCTCCGGCGAGTTCTTCGACAAATACACCGAGCAGGTGTGGGAGCCCAAGACGGCGCGGGTGCGTGAGCTGTTCGCCGACGCGGGGATCCGGATTCCCAACCAGGACGATTGGCGCCGGCTCAAAGAGTCGGTGCAAACCCACGGCATCTATAACCAGAACCTGCAGGCCGTGCCGCCGACCGGGTCGATCTCCTACATCAACCACTCGACGTCGTCGATCCACCCGATCGTGGCGCGCATCGAGATCCGCAAGGAAGGCAAGATCGGCCGGGTCTACTACCCGGCGCCGTATATGACCAACGACAACCTGGAGTACTACCAGGACGCCTACGAGATCGGCTACGAGAAGATCATCGACACCTACGCCGCGGCCACCCAGCACGTGGACCAGGGGTTGAGCCTGACGCTGTTCTTCAAGGACACCGCGACCACCCGCGACGTGAACAAGGCGCAGATCTACGCCTGGCGCAAGGGAATCAAGACGCTGTACTACATCCGCCTGCGGCAGATGGCGCTGGAGGGTACCGAGGTCGAGGGCTGCGTGTCCTGCATGCTCTAGGGCATGCGGACCGGTTTGCAGGCCAGGGGGCTAGCCCCCTGGCCTGCTTCTCTTTTGGCGGCGGGGCAAGAGCCGGCGGTTCGCCTTGCCGGCAGCGGACGGCAGCGGACGGGACGGCGTGGCTAGGGTGGGCGGTATGAGCCGGATCAGACCATTCCTGATGTTCCAGGGTGGTACCGCCGCCGCTGCGGTCGAGACCTACCTGGCCGTCATCCCGGGTGCCTCGCTGGTGTCCTCGACCCCGCACCCCGAGCCGGCAACCGGCATCATGCTCGCTGAGCTCGACCTGGCCGGCCTGCGGGTGCTGGTCAGCGACAGCGCTGTCGAGCACGGCTTTGACTTCACCCCGTCGAGTTCGCTGTTCGTGGAAGTCGCCGACCGTGCTGAGCTGGAGCGTCTGGTGGCCGCGCTGGGGGAGGGCGGCGCCACCCTGATGCCGCTTGGCGACTACGGCTTTTCGTCTGCGTTCGCCTGGGTCAACGACCGGTTCGGGGTGTCCTGGCAGCTCAGCCTGCCCTGAGCCGAACAGAACGCATTCACGCCGGGGTGGCGATCCGGGTCCCTCGGCCCTGCCCCAGCCATTTCGGGACAGCCCGCCGGATTTCGGTCGGGCCGAAGACGGTGACGCTGCCCTCGAGGATCGCGTGCGACCAGTCGACGTCGCCGCGCCAGATCTGGGTCAGGACCCGAAGGCTGGTGTCCACGGTTGCGGTCACCTCGTAACCGGGGTCGAAGTCGCACACGTCGGCCTGCCCATTGGACACCACCAGCCACCACCGCGACGCCTTGGCCGACACTCCGTCGAGCACGAATGCCAGCGTGGTGCGCGACCTCGGCCAGTCGTCGATCTCGATGGTGCGGCGGATGTCCCAGAACAACAGATGGGGGTCGAGGTCGGCATCGCCGACGTCGCCGATCCAGCGCATTCCCCACACCGTCAGCGCGTTCACCACGCCAGCCAGATCCTGCCCGCACGGGGTCAGCGAATACGTTGCACGGCCGTCGATCTCGGTGCGTTCGACGACGCCGGCGCGGGTAAGCGACTTAAGTCGCTTGGACAGCAGGGCCGGTGACATCTTGGGCACGCCGCGGCGCAGATCGTTGAAGTGGGCGCTGCCCAGCAACAGCTCTCTGACCACCAGCAATGTCCAGCGTTCGTCCAGCAACTCCATGGCTTTGGCCATCGGACAGAACTGACCGTATCCCGACATCTGCGTACCTTCCGTGGATCGCTGTCTCAATCTAAGGTCTCGCGGACCGGCCTGACCAGTACAGATTCAGTACCGAGGCCGCTACAGAACCAGAACTGGATATCGCCTGCGGCCGATTCGATCATGAGTTGACCAGGGCGAAAGGAAGAATGGATGAACGCGGTAATCAACGACATCGAGGCCAAGCACCGTGCGCTGTGGGCGCTCGGCGACTATGCGGCCATCGCCAGCCAGGTGGTGGCCCCGCTGGGGCCGGCACTGGCCCATGCCTGTGGCATCGCGCCGCACCACCGGGTGCTCGACGTCGCAGCGGGAACCGGGAATGCGGCGATCCCTGCCGCAGCCACCGGAGCCAGCGTGGTGGCCAGCGATCTGTGCCCGGAACTGTTGCGGCAGGGCCGTGCCCGCGGCGCGGAACACGGTGTCACGGTGGACTGGCGCGAGGCCAACGCGGAGGCGCTGCCGTTTGCCGACGACGAGTTCGACGTGGTGATGTCGTGCATCGGCGTGATGTTCGCGCCGCACCACCAGTCGTCGGCCGACGAAATGATCCGAGTGTGCCGGCCGGGCGGGCGCATCGGTGTGCTCAGCTGGACGCCGGAGGGCTTCATCGGCCAGCTGTTCGCCACCATGAAGCCCTACGTGCCGGCGCCGCCGCCGGGCGTGTCCGCACCGCCGTTGTGGGGCAGCGAACCGTATGTCCGCACCCTGTTCGGTGATGCTGTCATCGATGTCGCCACCGAGCGGAGCGGTCTGCCGGTGCGGGCCTTCGCCGACGGCGCAGCGTTCCGGGACTACTTCAAGGCCAACTACGGGCCCACGATCGCGGCCTACCAGGGCATCGCCGGGGACCCGGATCGGGTGGCGGCGCTCGACGTCGACATCGCGGCACTGGGTGATCGCTTCCTGCAAGGCGGTGCGATGGACTGGGAGTACCTGCTGGTGACCGCGCGCAAGCGCTGAGTACCTCGCGGGCCTGCTCGGCTTGCCGCATGGACTCCGGCGTTGGGCCTGCTGATGAAGTCGGCCTATCGGTAGCCTGATGCGGTGGCGCCGCTCTCCTTGACCCTGGGCTATGTCCCCGGCGGGACGCCGCAGAAATGGGCTCGGATCTGGGCGCAGCGTCATCCCGAAGTCCCGCTGGTGCTGCACCCCGTTGCCGCCGCCGACGCGGTCGCGGCGGTGCGAGCGGGCACCGTCGAGGTGGCGCTGCTGCGGCCACCGGCCGACGTATCCGGGCTGTCGGTCATCCCGCTCTACCAGGAGACCACCGTGGTGGTGGTGCCCACCGACCACGTGGTGAGCGCCTACGACACGATCACCGCCGCAGAGCTGCGCGATGAGCCCATGCTGTTACCGGCCGACGACGTGGTCGCCTGGGCTGATGCGCCCGGAGACCGCGTCGACTACCGTCCCGAAACCACCCAAGAGGCAATGGAATTGGTGGCCGCAGGGATCGGATCCCTGATCGTTCCGCAGTCTCTGGCGCGGCTGTACCACCGTAAGGACCTCACCTACCGGCCGATCGCCGGCGCGCCCACGTGCCCGGTGGCGCTGGCTTTCCCCGAAGACCCGCAGTCGGCACTCGTCGAGGACTTCGTGGGCATTGTGCGGGGCCGCCGGCCCGGTTCGTCACGAGGCGCAGCGCCGCCGGAGCCCAAGCGCACCGCGCGGCAGAAGACCCTCGCCAAGCAGGCCGCCCGAGCCGCCGCCGGCAAGGTCGCACGCAAATCCGGCGGGGCCGGCCGCGGTCGGCGTTGAGGCTGCGGCTTCAGAAGTCCCAGTCGTCGTCGGTGGTGGGCTGCTGTGCACCGATGACATACGAGCTACCGGAGCCGGAGAAGAAGTCGTGGTTCTCGGCAGCTCCGGGGTCCAGGGCGGACATGATCTCGGCCGGCACCCGGCAGTCATCGGCGGGGAACAGGGGGTCCAGGCCGAGGTTGGACAGCGCCTTGTTGGCGTTGTAGCGCATGTACGGCAAGACCGGCTCTGTCATGCCGAGCGGGTCGTAAAGGTCTCGCGCGTAGTCGATCTCGTTGTCGTAGAGGTCGGTGAGCATCGAGTAGGCGAAGTCCGCCAGCTCGGTGCGGCGCTGCGCGTCCGCGGTGTGCATGCCCTGCTGGAACTTGTAGCCGACGTAGAAACCGTGCACCGCCTCGTCGCGGATGATGAGCCGGATGATGTCGGCGGTGTTGGTCAGAATCGATCGCGACGCCCAGTACAGCGGCAGATAGAAGCCGCTGTAGAACATGAACGACTCCAGCATCACCGAGCTGATCTTCTTCTTGAGCGGGTCGTCGCCCCGGTAGTAGTCGTGCACGATGCGGGCCTTGCGTTGCAGGAACACGTTTTCGCGTGACCAGGCGAAGGCTGCGGTGATCTCGGGTGTCGAGCACAAGGTGGAGAAGATCGAGCTGTAGCTCTTGGCGTGGACCGACTCCATGAACGCCATGTTGGTGTAAACCGCCTCCTCGTGCGGCGTGGTGGAGTCGGCCAGCATCTCTACGCAGCCGACGGTGCCCTGCATGGTGTCCAGCAGGGTGAGGCCGGTGAATACCCGGATGGTCAGGGTCTGTTGCTCGGGAGTCAGGGTGTGCCAGCTGGGCAGGTCGTTGGACAGTGGAACCTTCTCCGGCAGCCAGAAGTTCGCTGTCAGCCGGTTCCACACATCCAGGTCGCGCTGGTCGGCGATGTCGTTCCAGTTGATCGCTTCGATCGGGTCGGCGGCCACGGCTATCCCTCGCCGGCGTCGGTCCAGTCGGTCAGCGACCACAACCGGTTGTCGTAGACGGGCATCGGGGATCCTCCTCGGTTCGGGCGTCGCGCGCTCACACCGTAGCGCAAGTTCGTGTGCCCGAATACACCGATTCGGGAGGCCGCATTGCCGCGGGGCGGCGGGGGATTAGGACAGGGCGATCGGTGCTTCTCAGTAGGTGTGCGCCGGGCCCTCCTGGCCCTTGTAGAGGCGGGTGAGCAGCATATTGCGGAATCGCGCGTTGTCGAGCAACTTGAGCCCGGCCTCGGCCACCCGGGGCTTGCCGGCCAGCTTGTGAAAGAACCGGCCGCGCCGGTACTCCCGGCCCCAGGCGGCTTCCATCCGCTGGGCGTAGTTGGTGAAGTCGTCGGGTCCGCCGTTGGTCAGCGCAGCGACTGCACACTCACCGGCGGCCAGTCCCGATTCCAGCGCCTTGGAGATGCCGGCCCCCGAGGTCGGTCGGCCAGCCCCCAGTGAGTCCCCGGCGAACAGCACTCCGGGGCGCCACGGGGGCCACGCGGTGAAGCCCATCGGCAGTCGCCAGGCCCGGACGGTCTTGGACTGCTTGAGCTCGGTGATCGACGGCAATTCCCATTCTCGCGGCAGCGTTTCGAGGAACTCGCCCAGGAAATTGGTGGCGTTGATGGCCTGCCAGTTCTTGTAGCTGTTGACATAGCCCAAACCGATGTTGACCCGGCCGTCGCCCAGCGGGAAGACCCACCCGTAGCCGGGCAACTGGTCGCCCTGGAAGACCAGCTTCAGATAGATGTCGAGTGAATCGACGTCCGGCCGCACGGCGGGCATCTCCGCCCGGATCGCGATCGCGGAGTAGCCGTTGTAGGCCGAGTCCAGCTTGAGTGCCCGCTTGATCGGAGAGTAGGCGCCGTCGGCGGCGATCACCGCGTCCGCCAGGATCTTCTCCCCGCCCTTGAGCAGCACGCCGGTCACGCGGCCCGTGTCGTCGAGGACCGGGCCGGTGGCCTCCGCGGACTGCCGTACCACTGCGCCGGCGGACTCGGCGTGTTTGAGCAGCAACGTGTCCAGTTCCGGGCGACGCGCGACATGGCCGTGGTCGGGCATTCCGGGCCGGCGCGGAAACGACAGCTCCCATTCGCTGGGGCTGAAGACCTTCACCCGGTTGACGCGGTGAAATTTCGCCACCTGCTCGGCCAGTCCCATTTTCTGCAGGTAGCTGACCGCCCGCGCGGTCAGGCCGTCACCGCACGGCTTGTCCCGCGGGAACTCGGCCTTGTCCACGACGACGACACTCGCGCCGGCCTGCCTTGCCTGCCAGGCCGCCGCTGACCCTGCTGGACCCCCGCCGACAACTGCAAGGTCGAATCGCTGCACCACAGCGGCGATGGTAGCCGACGGCCGGTCTCCCCAGGTCACGGCGACGACGCTGTAAGGTGCTTGACGTGCGCGGAACGACTAAAACCACGGCTGCCGAAAATGGTGGGCCGAAGGTGGACGCGCGCAGTGAGCGTTGGCGCGAACACCGCAAGAAGGTGCGCAGAGAGATCGTCGACGCCGCCTTCCGCTCCATCGACCGGCTTGGGCCCGAGGTGAGTGTGCGGGAGATCGCCGCGGAAGCCGGTACCGCCAAGCCCAAGATCTACCGGCATTTCGCCGACAAGGACGATCTGTTCGAGGCGGTCGGCGCGCGGCTGCGCGATGACCTGTGGGCGGCGATCTTCGCCTCCATCGATGTCGCCACCAATTCGTTGCGTGACGTCGTCCGGCGCAGCGTCGAAGAGTACGTGACCCTGGTCGACGATCACCCCAATGTGCTGCGGTTCTTCATCCAGGGCCGGGCGCGGGCGCAGTCCGAGTCACGGGTTCGGGCCCTCAACGAAGGGCGGACCATCACTTTGGCGATGGCCGAGATGTTCAGTAACGAACTGGCGGACCTGGACCTCAACCGTGGCGCCATGGAACTGGCCGCGTTCGCGGCCTTCGGCACGGCGACCTCGGCTACCGACTGGTGGCTGGGGCCGGAGCTGGACAGCCCGCGGCGGATGCCCCGCGACACGTTCGTGGACTACCTGACGACGATCATGATCAGTGTCGTCAGCGGCACCGCCCAGAATCTCGGCATCGAGATGGACCCGGATCAGCCGATTCGCGCGGTGGCCTCAAAGGAGCAACCCGCCTGAGGCTGCGACGTTAGAACCCGAGGTCCAGCAACACGCTTATGGCGTCCAGGGCCAGCGGTTTGGTGGCCTCCAGGAATTCGGTCGTGGCCGCCGTGATGAAGTCTGACACCGCGGTGAACACCTGTTGCAAGGGCTCCGGCAACACTTCGTAGAGGGCCGCGACGATCGCGTTGGGGATGATCAGGGCCTGATTGATCAGGCCGGCGGCGATCGAGGCCAGCTGTATGTACGCCTCCTCGGCTTCGGGTAGCAGCGGCGCGCTGTAGTCGGGCAGGGCGCCGTTGTCCTTGGCCGCGATCAGGCCGGCCAACACCTCGGCAGCCGACTTGGGGGTGCCGTCGTCGGTGAACAGACCGAAATTCGCCTCGTGGTTGAGCATTCCGGTGGCCACGTCCTGGCCGCTGTAGATGAAGGCCGGCCCGGAGAACGAGAGCTTGGACCAGGCGACCAGGAAGTCTTCGAGGAAACTGGCCTGTACGGTCTCGCTCACACCGAAGACCGGGGTGGTGGGATTGCCGTACTCGGTGGCCCAGATCTTCAGGTCGCCGTCACCGTTGGCGGCCATGATGGCGTTGAGTGCATGGACCTGCTCCCAGGGTGAGTTGGTCAGGCCCAGACCGGCCGAGAACGGCAGCGTGTAGTGATACGGGTGATAGCTCACTGCGTCGAAATAGCCCTGCGCCCCACTGGCATACATCTGCTCGAGGAACTCTTGGGGACTGACGCTGACCCCGGCAATGGTGGTAGTCGCGCCCAACGCGCCCGCCAGTACGGTGGCGTCGGGATCCACCGCTTTGATCGCGGTATAGGCGGCTTGGAGCACGGTGGTGTATGTCTCGGCGCTGACTGGGGCGTAGAAGATCACGCCATTCGGTTCGTTCCAGATCTCATAAGCCGCGATCTCATTGCCATAGCGTTGGGCGACCTCGGCGGCGAACGCGGCGTATGCCGTCGGGTCCGGTGCCCCTGCCAGCGGTAAGCCGTTCCAGGTGGGATTCCCGGTGATGGCGGCGGTGATGCCGAATCCCATGCCATGCGCCGTGTTGATCACGTTGTCCATCTGGGCCCAGTCATAGGTGGCGACCGTGGGTTGGATGTAGATCCACGGCACACCCAGGCGCAAGTCGGTGACTCCGAGGTCCCGGATCTCGCTGAGCTGGGCGACGAGCTCGGACGGGCTCAGGGTGTACAGGTTGGAGTCCGCCACTCCGAAGACCTGAGTCGCGACGTCGCTGGTATCGGCGTTGACGAGGGTGATCGTCTCGAGGCGGATCACTGATGGAGCTGTGATCGGCGAGGTGGCGACGGGATGGGACGGCTGAACGCCGGCGGCCCCGGTCAGGGTTGAGACGGCCAGAAGGGCCGCGGCCAGTGCCGCCGGGATGCGGCGTCGGGGTATCAACAAGGGAACCGCCTCGACATTGATGGTGAGGGCGAGCGTATCGCCGATGCCCGCGATATTTCCGGCCAAGCGGGCGGTAACCTCGGTGCGTCCGGGGGGCGGCGGGCCATCGGCGGCGTGTCGTAGAAGCGACACGCCAACACAAGAACTTGTGTTGGCGTCTGATGTCGCCCCCCAGCGGTAGTGTCGAAGGTCTAGCTTTGGCGTAGGTGAAATGGGGTTCTGGTGGGCGAACAAGTGAAGCTGATCGACCGCACTTCGGCGATCAACTGGAACCGTGTGCAAGACGAGAAGGACCTCGAGGTCTGGGACCGTTTGACCGGCAACTTCTGGCTGCCGGAAAAGGTGCCGGTCTCCAATGACTTGCCGTCGTGGGGGACTCTCACCGATCAGGAGAAGCAGCTCACCATGCGGGTCTTCACCGGCCTGACGCTGCTGGACACCATCCAGGGCACCGTCGGCGCGGTCAGCCTGATCCCCGACGCGCTGACCCCCCACGAGCAGGCGGTCTACACCAACATCGCGTTCATGGAGTCGGTGCACGCCAAGAGCTACAGCCAAATCTTCTCCACGCTGTGCTCGACCAGCGAGATCGACGAGGCGTTCCGCTGGTCGGAGGAGAACGTCAACCTGCAGCGCAAAGCCTCCATCGTGATGCAGTACTACCGCGGTGACGAGCCGCTCAAGCGCAAGGTGGCCTCCACCCTGCTGGAGAGCTTCTTGTTCTACTCCGGCTTCTACCTGCCGATGTACTGGTCGAGCCGGGGCAAGCTGACCAACACCGCCGACGTGATCCGGCTGATCATCCGCGATGAGGCCGTGCACGGCTACTTCATCGGGTACAAGTACCAGCGCGGCCTGGCCCTGGTTGACGAGGCGAAGCGCCAAGAGCTCAAGGACTACACCTACGAGCTGCTCTTCGAGCTCTACGACAACGAGGTCGAGTACACCCAGGATCTCTACGATGGGGTGGGCCTGACTGAGGACGTCAAGAAGTTCTTGCGCTACAACGCCAATAAGGCGCTGATGAACCTGGGTTACGAGGCGTTGTTCCCGCGTGACGAGACCGACGTCAACCCCGCGATCCTGTCGGCGCTGAGCCCCAACGGCGACGAGAACCACGACTTCTTCTCCGGGTCGGGTTCGTCGTACGTGATCGGCAAGGCCGTCATCACCGAAGACGACGACTGGGACTTCTGACGGTTTTCACCGACGGCCGGCGGGCCGGGTCTCACACCCGGCAGGCCGTCCCGTCGGCGATCGCCGGCGCAGCCGCCGCTGGCGTGCCCAGACCGGGAGCCAGGTAGTCATGCGGCCACAGCGGCCGGGGTACCTGCACCCCGAAGGCAGCGCCCCAGCGGTTGCGGGACGAAACCTCCTGCACCGGACGGCGATTGGCGGCGACGCCCCAGTTGCCGCGGGGATACCCGAGCGCCAGCATGGCCGCCATCGTCCAGCCCTCGGCCGCGGGAACACCCAGTAGTTCGTTGACCTGGTCCGCGACATTGCGGAGCACCATGGTCATCACACCGCCGACGCCTTCAGCGCGGGCGGCCAGCAGTGCGCTCCAGATCGCCGGGTAGATGTTCGCCCCGCCGAGGTCGTCGATGGCGAAGACGAACAGCAGCAGCGGGACTTCCTCGAAGTTCTCGGCAAGATAGTCACCCGAGCTTTTCATTCGGCGCATCGTCTCGGCATGCCGGTGCAGATCGCCGCCGGGGCCCGGTGCTGCCATCGGGCCCGCGCCGGCCGCGAACTTCTGGTATTCGAGTGCGCGGCCCTGGCGGAACAGGGGCCCCAGCTCGCGCTTGACCCCGGGATCGTCGACGGCCAGGAAATGCCACCGCTGAGTGTTGCCGCCGTTGGGAGCGCGCACGGCCGCGTCGAGGATGCGGGCCTGGGTGTCCAGGGGGATCGGATCGGGCCGCAACCGCCGCATCATTCGGGTCGTGTAGAGCGCCTCGTGAATATCCATGTGCCTGCTCCTGTCTGCTACTCGGGCCATTGGCTGTTGCGGATTCGCTCGACCAGGTCGCTGCGCTGGAAGGCGGCGTCGAAGTGCGCCAGAACGTCGGCGTTCATCGTCCCGAAGGTGGTCTCGGGGCGATGCTTCATGCCGTCGTTGAAAGCCCGCAGAATGCGGCGTTTGAAGTCCGGGCGCGGATGAGCGGCCACCACCGCATCGATGTCGGCCGCGGCGAGGTCGGAGCGGCCCACTCCGACCACATCGGTGGTGACACCGGCTGCCAGCAAACGGGTTTCGGCGTCCAGACGCGCGGTGATCCCCGGCGTGGTGTGCAGGGCTATGCCGAGCCACACCTTGTCGGCTGCGGCGCGATCGGCGCCCCGTTCCAACAGGAACTGCCGCGCGGCGTCGGCACCGTCCAATTCGAAGCGCTGCGCCGAACTCCGATAGTGCGTCGTCAGTCCGAGATCGTGGAACATCGCCGCCACGTAGAGCAGCTCCAGATCGACGTGGGTGCCCAGCCGGCGACCGTGCAGCGCGCCGAACAGGAACACGCGCCGCGAGTGGTGAAAAAGCACGTCGTCTTCGGCGCTGCGAATCAACTCGGTGGCCTCGCGTGCCAACGGCGTGTCGGGCACAACGATGTCCGCGATGCTTTCGATCCCCCGAATGGCCATGTCCGGCTCCTTGGCTGCTCGACTGGCGACCATCCTGCGCCCGGCGCTGCCCGCCGGCGTATGGCATTTGCGCCGTCGAAACCTCAGATCGAGACATGATCGGTCTGCCGGACCCTATTCGGCCAATGACGAGCCGATCGCGCGCGCGGATGTTTGCATGAACCCGTGAGGAGCGGTGATCGCTGCAGCCGTACCGTCCAGCCGAGGGAGTGACCGATGACCACAGACACCGACCGCACCGCACGCCCTCGGGCGTGGTACTTCGGTGCCGCCATAACGGCCCTGCTGGGGGTGTTCTTCGCCTTCGACGCCATCCCGAAGATCCTGGGCATGTCGTTTGCCCGCGAAGGCACCGAGGCCCTCGGGTTCTCCCCGGACAAGACCGCCGTGATCGGCTGGGTCCTGCTGGTGTGCCTGGTCGTCTTCCTGATCCCGCGCACCGCGGTGCTGGGCGCACTCGGGCTGACCGCGTACCTGGGTGGGGCGGTCACGGTGAACCTGCACGCCGACAAGCCGCTGGCCGGGTTCGTGTTGTCCGGGGTCTATGTCGGGGTGTTGATGTGGATCGGGCTGATCGCGCGCCGGCCGGAACTGTTGCGGGTGCTGGGGCTTCGGCGCGACTGAGCGCCTCAACGCGGCGGCAGCTGTTCCAGCAGCTCGTCGAGGAATCCGCCCGCCTCACGCCCGGCCGCCTCGACGTCGGCGGCGGCAATTGCCTCCAGGAGGCCGCGGTGCCGGATCTGGTCCGCCTGCACCGGTTTGGTGGTCGTCGTCGCCACACTGGCCATGACCACCTCGGTCAGCCCGCAGTACAGCTCGGTCAACACCGGGTTGTGTGAGCAACGGACCACCGCGAGGTGGAAATCGGTGTCGGCCCGCGCGAAATCGTCATCTCGGCCCTGTTCTTGGAGGCTGTCGCGGCGATCCAGCAGGGTGCGCAGTTCGGCGACATCCTCCTCGGTCCGGGCGGCCGCTGCCAGCCGTGCCCCTTCGACCTCCAGGCACCGCCGCACCTGCAGTACGTCGCGCAGCTCGGACCCGCACAGCCGGCGCAGCGCGCCGGACACCTCGCTGGTGGCACGCACATAGGTTCCGTCGCCCTGGCGGACCTCCAGAATGCCGCTGTGGGCGAGCGCCCGGACCGCCTCCCGCACCGTATTGCGGCCCACGCCGAGCGCCTCGGCCAGCTCGGGTTCCGGGGGGATCCGCGAATCGACCGGCCATTCCCCGGCGGCCACCGCGGCGCGAATCTGCTCGATCACCTGGTCCACCAGGCCCGTGCGGCGCGCAGTGATCAACGGCACAGGTACCTCCTGTCATCCAATCATCGGATGTATGGAATCCTACGGTAGGTGAACCCCGCAGTGCGCACCACGACACGCGGCCGGCGCGAGCACGATCGAGAACCCGAACTCGAGGGCGCCGCCGGCCTGCATCCGACGGCTATGGCCGCCGGCGGGGTATTGCTCACCGTGGCGGTGGTGCTGACCGCGCTGAACCTGCGCCCGGCGATCACCAGCGTGGGGCCGTTGCTGCCGGAGATGCGCGGCGCCCTGGGGGCCTCCGACACCTGGGCCGGCGTGCTGACCACCCTGCCGGGCCTGTGCTTCGCCGGCGCCGGGCTGGCCGCGCCGTGGTTGTCGCGGCGGATCGGATTGGGCCGCACCATCTCGGTGGCGCTGCTGACCCTCGTTGCGGGACTGCTGATCCGGGTGTGCGATGGGTCCGCCGTCGTGCTGGGCGGCACCCTGGTCGCCACCGCCGGCATCGCCTTGATCAACGTGCTGATCCCGGTGGTCATCGCAGGATCGTTCCCGGCGCGGATCGGATTGATGACCGGGATCTACACCGCCGCACTGCAAGGCGGGGGAGCGCTGGGCTCCGCGGTGACCCCGGTGCTCGACGACGCGCTGGGTGGCTGGCGTGGCGCACTGGGGGCGTGGAGCGCGCTGGCGCTGCTGGCGCTGGCGGCCTGGCTGGTGGTGGCCGGGGGCTTCGAGCGGGCCCGTCCCCGCGACCGCGAGACAACCGCAAGAGGCCGGTCGCTGTTGGGTAACAAGCTCGCCTGGATCGTCACCCTGTTCTTCGGCACCCAGTCGTTCCTCGCCTATGTGGTGATGGGCTGGTTGCCCGAGGTCCTGATCGACAACGGGCTCAGCGGCGCACATGCGGGTCTGTTGCTGGGTCTGATCTCGCTGATCGCCGTGCCGATCAGCCTGATCGTCTCGCCGCTGGCCGCCCGGCGCGACAGCCAAAGCGGCTGGATCGTCGCACTGGGTGTTCTCGGCATCACGGGCATGCTCGGCCTGCTGGTGGCGCCCGCGGCCGCGCCACTGCTGTGGAGCGTGCTGGTGGGACTGGGGATGAGTGTTTTCTCCCTGGCGCTCACCGTGATCGCGCTGCGCGCCCGCGACGCCGCCGACACGGTGCGCCTGTCGGGCATGGCCCAGGGTTTCGGCTATCTGCTGGCCGGCGCCGGCCCGTTTCTGTTCGGGCTGCTGCACCAGGTGAGCGGCGGGTGGACCGTGCCGTGGCTGATGATGCTCGCGGTCTACCTGGTGCAGACCGTGGCCGGCGCGCTGGCCGGCCGCAATCGCTATGTCTGAGCGACCGACCGGACGGCTTTCGCCGAACGTGCACTGAGACTGAGGATTCGGCGAATTTTTCGGTCTGAGTACACGCTCGGCGAAACGTTGGATGCGTTCAGGGCTGCCGTAACGACGCCGTGTCGATGACGAAGCGGTAGCGCACGTCGGACGCCAGCACCCGCTCGTAGGCGGTGTTGATGTAGTCCGGTTCGATCACCTCGATCTCGGGCTGCACGCCGTGCTGGGCGCAGAAGTTCAGCATCTCCTGGGTCTCGGCGATGCCGCCGATCAACGACCCCGTCACGCTGCGCCGCATTCTGACCAGCGGACTGGGCGGCACCGTCAGCGCCTGCTCGGGCATGCCCAGTTCGACCAGCGTGCCGTCCAGGGTCAGCAGATTCAGGTAGGCGCCCAGGTCGAGGCTGGCCGAGACGGTGTTCAAGATGACGTCGAACCGGTTGCGCAGGTCCTTGAACGTCTGCCGGTCGCTTGTGGCGTGGTAGTGCCGCGCGCCCAATCGCAGACCGTCCTCCATCTTCTTCAGCGACTGCGACAGCACCGTGACCTCGGCTCCCATCGCGGCGCCGAGTTTGACGGCCATGTGCCCGAGCCCGCCGAGTCCGATGACAGCGATTCGCTTGCCGGGCCCCACATTCCAGTGCCGCAGCGGCGAATACGTGGTCACTCCCGCGCAGAGCAGCGGGGCGGCGGCGTCCAGGGGAATCTCGTCCGGGATGCTCAACACGTAGTTCTCGTCGACGACGATCGAGCCGCTGTAGCCGCCCTGCGTGGGCTGACCATCGCGGCCGACGCCGGCGTAGGTGCCGATCATCCCGCCGCCGGTGCAGTATTGCTCAAGTCCGGCTTGGCAGTTGGCGCACTCGCGGCAGGAGTCGACGAAGCAGCCGACGCCGACCCGGTCGCCCACCCGGAACTTCGTGACTTCCGGCCCGACGGCGGTGACGATCCCGGCGATCTCGTGGCCCGGAACCACCGGATATTGCGGAAGGCCCCACTCGCCTTTGACGGTGTGGATGTCGGAGTGGCAGATGCCGGCGAAGGCGATGTCGAACGCCACGTCGTGCGGTCCGGGATCCCGGCGGGTAATGGTGGTCCTGGTCAGCGGTGTATCCGGCGCGGTGGCGGCGTAGGCGGAAACGGTGGGCATAGCCGAAAAACCCTCTTCACATCTGTGCGGGTATCGAAAAAAATAGTCTAACGAAGTTTTCTGGGCGCCCCGGGTGAGTCCGGTCACCGCCCGCAGTGGCTGCTAGTTGATCGGCGCATTCGCCCAACGCAGATCCTCGACCACGCCACGCGCGGCGATCGGTCCCTGCCCGGTCTGCCACACCTCGTTGTTGACCACGAACACCCGGCTGTCGCGGGTGGCGCCCAGCCGCCGCCAGGCGACACTGTCGAACACCGTGGCGGCGCGGGCCTTGGCCGCCGGTGAGGTGAACGACACGTAGACGATGTCGCCGTCTGCCGCGGAGAAGTCGGCCCGGCCGGCCAGATCGCCCTCGCCGGCGGAGAGGTCGAGGTAGGGACGGTCGGTGAACCGCTGCAGCGGCGGCCGATCCACTCCGACGGCCTTGAGCACGCTGGCGGCGAAACCCGACGCCCCGTACACCCGCACGCTGTCGTCGGTGAGCGCAACCACCGAGACCTGGAAGTGGGTGGCGTCGCTGACCTCGCGGGTCTCGGCGGCGTCCGCGCCAAACCTCTCGAGCACCTCCTCGGCGGCGCCGGCGCGCGCGGTCGCAGCGCCGACACCGCGGACATCGTCCTCCCAGGCCGCGCCCGGCGTCCCGGTGAACACGGTGGGGGCGATCGCGGCGAGTTCGGCGTAGCCGGGCGTGCGGCCCTCGGCGCCCAGGATCAGATCCGGGCGCAGGGCGGCGATCGCGTCGGTGTCCGGCTTGCTGTCCGAGCCCACCGCCGGCACAGCGTGCAGCAGCGCGCCCAAATAGGAGGGCTGGCCGTCCGCGCCGTCGGCCACGGCTGCGCCGACGACCCGGGACTGCAGACCCAGCGCGCACAGCGTGTCGAGCTGGCCCGCGGCGAGCACCACGATGCGCTCCGCGTCCTCGGGAACTTCGACGCTGGGCGGTTCCACCCCGGCGGCGTTGTGGACCCAGCGCAGCGACGGCCCGGGGTCGGGGCGGGCCGGGTCTGCCGCGCAGGCCTCGTCAGGACGGCGATCATTGCCGAGCACGCCGGCCCCGGCGACCATCGTGGTGGTGGTCGCCGTCGAGCTCGGGGCGGTCTGCGTCCCGTCGCCGCCGCAGCCGGCGGCCGTGAGCAAGGTCACGATCAGTGCTGATGCGGACGTCGCCCGCCGGTCCACCCTGGTCACGCGGTGACGTTAACACCCAGGGCGCGGCGCCCCCAGGGCAGACGAATACGACAGTTTGTAGGAGGCCTATACCGGCCCGATGGCGACCGGGGTTAGGATTCGAACAAGTTTCCCGGGTTGCCCATGTTTGGAGGAATCTTGACCGCCGAAGCACCCCCGCGCGCAGAACTCGAGGCCAGTCGGCCCTTCCCTGCGCGGATGGGCCCCAAGGGCAGTCTGATCTACAAGCTGATCACCACCACCGATCACAAGCTGATCGGCATCATGTACTGCGTCGCCTGCATGGCCTTCTTCTTCATCGGCGGCCTGCTGGCGCTGCTGATGCGTACCGAGTTGGCGGTGCCGGGCCTGCAGTTCCTGTCCAACGAGCAGTTCAACCAGCTGTTCACCATGCACGGCACGGTAATGCTGCTGTTCTACGCCACCCCGATCGTGTTCGGATTCGCCAACCTGGTCCTGCCGCTGCAGATCGGCGCCCCGGACGTGGCCTTCCCGCGTCTGAACGCGTTCTCGTTCTGGCTGTTCCTGTTCGGCGCCACCATCGCGCTGGCCGGCTTCATCACCCCGGGCGGCGCCGCTGACTTCGGCTGGACGGCCTACACCCCGCTGAGCGACGCGGTGCACTCACCGGGCGCCGGCGGCGACCTGTGGATCATGGGTCTGGCCGTCGGTGGTCTGGGCACCATCCTGGGTGGGGTGAACATGATCACCACGGTGGCGTGCATGCGCGCCCCCGGCATGACGATGTTCCGGCTGCCGATCTTCACCTGGAACATCCTGGTCACCTCGATCCTGGTGCTGATCGTCTTCCCGCTGCTGACCGCGGCACTGTTCGGCCTCGCCGTCGATCGGCACCTGGGTGGGCACGTCTACGACTCCGCCAACGGCGGCGTGCTGTTGTGGCAGCACCTGTTCTGGTTCTTCGGCCACCCCGAGGTGTACATCATCGCGCTGCCGTTCTTCGGCATCGTCAGTGAAGTGTTCCCGGTCTTCTCCCGCAAGCCGATCTTCGGCTACGTCACCCTCGTGTACGCGACGCTGAGCATCGCCGGGTTGTCTGTCGCGGTGTGGGCGCACCACATGTACGCCACCGGTGCGGTGCTGCTGCCGTTCTTCTCGCTGCTGACCCTGATGATCGCCATCCCGACCGGCCTGAAGTTCTTCAACTGGATCGGCACCATGTGGCGGGGCCAGTTGACCTTCGAGACGCCGATGCTGTTCGCGCTGGGCTTCATCATCACGTTCCTGGCCGGTGGTCTGACCGGCGTGATGCTGGCCAGCCCGCCGCTGGACTTCCACGTCAGCGACAGCTACTTCCTGATCGCGCACTTCCACTACGTGCTGTTCGGCACCATCGTGTTCGCGACCTTCTCCGGGATTTACTTCTGGTTCCCGAAGATGACCGGCCGGCTGCTCGACGAACGGCTCGGGAAGCTGCACTTCTGGCTGACCTTCATCGGCTTCCACACCACGTTCCTGATCCAGCACTGGCTGGGCAACATGGGCATGCCGCGCCGCTACGCGGACTACCTGCCCACCGACGGCTTCACCTCGTTGAACATCGTGTCGACCGTCGGCGCGTTCATCCTGGGCTCGTCGATGATCGCCTTCACCTGGAACGTGTTCAAGAGCTGGCGTTACGGCGAGGTCGTCACCGTCGACGACCCGTGGGGCTACGGCAACTCCCTGGAGTGGGCGACCAGTTGCCCGCCGCCTCGGCACAACTTCACCGAGCTGCCCCGGATCCGTTCGGAGCGTCCCGCGTTCGAGCTGCACTACCCGCACATGATCGATCGGCTGCGGGCCGAGGCACACGTCGGCCGTCACCCCGGCGACGAAGTGTACGAACCCGCGAACGCTTGATGATCCTCGGGCAGAGGCGGCGCCCGGCTCAGCCGGGCGCCCGCCAGGGGTGAGCGCGCCCAAGGTGCCGGTGCTGATCACCGTCACCGGTGTCGATCAGCCTGGCGTGACATCGGCCCTCTTCGAGGTGCTGTCGCGTTACCAGGTGGAGTTGCTCAACGTCGAGCAGGTGGTGGTCCGCGGTCGGCTGACCCTGGGCGTGCTGGTCTCGGTGACGCCGGACGTGGCGGACGGGACGGCGCTGGCCGACGACGTCACCGCGGCGATTCACGGCGTCGGCCTCGACGTCACCATCCAGCGCGGCGACGACGCGCCGATCATCGCCGCGCCGTCCACACATCGCATCGTCGTGCTGGGCCGGCCGGTGGCTGCCACCGCGCTGGGGGCGCTGGCCCACGAGATCGCCGAGATCGATGCGAACATCGACATGATCCGGGGCGTTTCCGACTACCCGGTGACCGGCCTGGAACTGCGGATCTCGGTTCCCGACGGCAGCGCCGGGCGGTTGCAGACCGCGCTGAGCAAAGTCGCCGCCCAACAGCAGGTCGACGTGGCGTTCCAGGACGCCAGCCTGTCGCGCCGGACCAAGCGGCTGATCGTGTTCGACGTCGACTCCACCCTGATCCAGGGCGAGGTCATCGAGATGCTGGCCGAGCGGGCCGGCGCCGGGGACGCAGTGGCCGCGATCACCGAGGCCGCCATGCGCGGCGAGCTCGACTTCGCCGAGTCGCTGCACCACCGGGTGTCGACGCTGGCCGGCCTGCCCGCCAGTGTCGTCGACGAGGTGGCCGCGCAGATCGAGCTGACGCCCGGGGCGCGCACCACCGTGCGCACCCTGCGCCGGCTTGGCTTCAAATGCGGGGTGGTCTCCGGTGGTTTCCGCCAGGTGATCGAGCCGCTGGCCGCCGACCTTCAGCTGGACTTTGTGGCGGCCAACGAGCTTGAGATCGTGGACGGCAAACTCACCGGACGGGTCACCGGCGCCGTGGTGGACCGGGCCGGCAAGGCCGAGGCGCTGCGCGAGTTCGCCGCCCAGATGGGCGTGCCGCTGGAGCAGACCGTGGCCGTCGGCGATGGCGCCAACGACATCGACATGCTGTCCACCGCGGGGCTGGGCGTGGCCTTCAACGCCAAGCCGGCGTTGCGTGAGATCGCCGACGCGTCCCTGAGTTACCCGTACCTGGACACCGTGCTGTTCCTGCTCGGGGTCACCCGGGCAGAGATCGAGGCAGCCGACGCCCACGACGGCGTGCTGCGCCGGGTCGAGATCCCGCCGGCCTAGCCTGGCGCGTTACAGCAACGCCCCGATCAACGCCAACGGCAGGAGCCCGGCGGTGGCGGCGAGCGGTAACCCGATGGCGTCGAGGAGGTCGCCGTCGGCGATCTCGGACATGAAGACGTTGTAGCTGTACTCGGGCAGCGTGAACAGCAAGGCGCTGAGAACGTCCAGCGGCGGGTAGCCCGTATGCGGCGGGAAGGATCCGAAGAGGTCGTCCCACGTGGTGGGCACCGTGACTCCGAAAGAGGTCTCTCCGCCGTCCAGGACGCCGCCCAGGCTCGCCAACTGTTCGGCCCACTCCGGCAATGAATAGACGTAGTTGGCGGGATCCATCAAGGTGTTGAAGGCGTCGGTGATGCCCTTTTGCACGCCGTCG
The DNA here is from genome assembly GCF_002101585.1 of Mycolicibacter engbaekii. Lineage (GTDB taxonomy): Bacteria > Actinomycetota > Actinomycetes > Mycobacteriales > Mycobacteriaceae > Mycobacterium > Mycobacterium engbaekii. The sequence goes on from NZ_LQOT01000076.1 coordinate 55,394, forward strand.
AACAGTGCTTGCGGAACCTGCTGCAGGACACTGAAGTCGGGCAGGACTCCGATGCCGGTGGGGGTGTCGGCGAATCCCGGGCTCCAGCCGTGCTCGATGTTGCCGTATCCCAGATTCACCAGCACTCGCAGTGCCGGATCAAGTAGATCGACCAGCGGGTTGCCGATGTAGGGCAGCAGCTGCAGCGGAGCCAGCAGCGGCAACGTGCTGGAGGGGATCATGTAGTAGTCGGTCAAGAGATCCGGGCTCGAAGTGGGAAGTGGTACCGCGTTTGCGATGTCCTCGGGACTGAGCCCCAGATAGGTCGTGTGCGCGAAGATGATGCCCATCACGGCGTTGATGGTGGACAAGAAGTTGATCGGATACTGCGGAAAATTGGCGAAACCGTCGTACTCGTTGGTGTAGACGGTGGTGGGGAAGAGATTGGCGGGCGCTGCGCCACTGAATGTCATTCCGAGGCTGGGTATTTCCGGGTACGTCCCTGTCGGAACGTCGAAGCGGGCCAGCATGCCGCCGTTGGGAAGGCTCTCGTTGCCGATCAGCACGAAGTGCACGTATTCGCTGGGCACACCCTGGTCGGCGAGTTGTTGCATGAGTAGCGACGAGATCACCGCGCTTTGCGACCACCCGAACACCACGACGGGGTTGTCGGCGTCGACCTGACCGCCGGCGATCTGGTCGAGGATCGCTGCCTGCAGGATCTGGCTGCCTTCTTCCACCGAACTGTCGAAAGTCCCGGTGAACGCACCCAGGAACGGGTACAGCGTTTCGGGGGTGGTCAGAATCTGGGTGGTGCCGGTGAAGCCGAGGGGCGCCAGGTAGAGCTCGTTGACCAGGTCCGCGTAGCCGGGGCCGGGCGTGGGCATGCCGCTGCCGCCCATGATCAGCGCGTTCCCGCCGCCCAGCGGCGACCCGGCGCCGGTGAGCTGGACCGCCGGCGCGGCGGCGCCCGCAGGGGAGGGGCAGACGATGAGACCGGCGCTGATAAGCCCGACCGCGAGAGCACTGGAAATACGGACCATCGAAGCTCCCTGGAATTAACCCTAAGCATTGATGAGTGCGATCCATGTAACACGTTACAACAGGGCCACGGGGGGTTACCGGCAAGAACATCGATCGAAAATGCACCGTGGCTGTCGTACCCCGGTCGGTCGGCACGCAGCCGGCATACGGCACGATAGGGCCGTGCCCGATACCGGATCTTCCGCTCCCGCAACCGGGGCCGACCAGGATCTGTTGATCCAGTTCGAGGGCGTTTCGCTGTGCCGTGACGGACGTACCCTGGTGGGCCCGCTGGACTGGTCGGTCGAGCTCGACGAGCGCTGGGTGATCATCGGCCCCAACGGCGCGGGCAAGACCTCGTTGCTGCGGATCGCTGCTGCCAGCGAGCACCCCTCCTCGGGCGTGGCTTACGTGTTGGGTGAGCGGCTCGGCCGGGTCGACACCACCGAGCTGCGGGCCCGGGTCGGCCTGAGCTCGGCAGCCCTGGCGCAGCGGATACCGGGTGGGGAGACGGTCAGCGACTTGGTCATTTCGGCCGGCTACGCGGTGCTCGGGCGGTGGCGGGAGCGCTACGACGCCGTCGATCATGAGCGGGCGGTCGACATGCTGGAGAGCCTGGGCGCCGAGCACCTGGCCGATCGCACGTACGGCACGCTGTCCGAAGGCGAGCGCAAGCGGGTGCTGATCGCCCGGGCGCTGATGACCGACCCCGAGCTGCTGCTGCTCGACGAGCCCGCGGCGGGCCTGGATCTGGGTGGTCGGGAAGAGCTGGTGGCCCGCCTGGCGGATCTGGCCGCTGATCCCGACGCGCCCGCGATCGTGCTGGTAACCCACCACGTCGAGGAGATCCCGGTCGGCTTCACCCACTGCCTGTTGCTGGCCGAGGGCCGCGCCGTGGCATCCGGTCTGCTCGACGAGGTGCTCACCGCCGAAAACCTGTCGGCCACTTACGGGCAGTCGATCTCGCTCGACGTCATCGACGGGCGTTACTTCGCGCGCCGGACCCGCAGCCGAGCAGCCCACCGGAGGCGCGCATGACCCAACACCCGCCACCACCGTTACCCGCGCGGCCTGCCGCGACGGTGATGTTGGTGCGTGAGGGCGCGGCGGCCGCCGGCGGGAGCGCTCTCGAGGTGTTCCTGATGCGCCGCCATGCCGCGATGCATTTTGCCGCCGGGGTGATGGTGTTTCCCGGCGGGGGAGTCGACGACCGCGACCGCAGTGCCGAAATCGCCTGGCACGGACCGGGTCCGGACTGGTGGGCGCAGCGCTTCGGGGTGGACACCGACCTGGCGGCCGCCCTGGTATGTGCTGCCGCACGCGAGACCTTCGAGGAATCCGGGGTGCTGTTCGCCGGTCCCGCCGATGATTCCGGGCGCGTTGTCTGCGACGCTTCGGTCTACGCCGACGCCCGTCGAGCGCTGACCGCCGGGGAGCTCTCGTTCGCCGATTTCCTGAACGCCGAGAAGCTGATCCTGCATGCCGAGTTGCTGCGGCCCTGGGCGAACTGGGTGACCCCGGAGGCGGAACGCACCCGACGCTACGACACCTACTTTTTCGTGGGCGCTCTGCCGGTCGGTCAGCGCGCGGACGGGGAGAACACCGAGGCCGACCGGGCGGGTTGGCTCACCCCGGAGGCGGCGATCGAAGACTTCGCCGCGGGAAACAGCTTTTTGCTGCCGCCGACCTGGACGCAGCTGGATTCGCTGGTGGGCCGCAGCGTCGAGGCGGTGATGACGGTGGAGCGCCAGATCGTGGTGGTGCAGCCGGACCTGGCTCGCCGCGGCGATAACTGGGAGATCGAATTCTTCAATTCCGAGCGGTACAACGCGGCTCGCGGGAAGAGGTGGCCCGGGTGAGCGAATTCGTCACGGTGCACAGTGGCGCCGAGGAACCCGGGGTGGCCACCCTGCTGGTGTCCCGGGCGCCGACCAACGCCATGACCCGGCAGGTCTACCGGGAGATCGCCGCGGCGGCAGCCGAGGTATCCGAACGCGACGACATTGCCGCGGTGGTGCTCTACGGGGGCCACGAGATCTTCTGCGCCGGCGACGATGTCCCGGAGCTGCGCACGTTGATCGCCACGGAGGCCGAGGTGTTCGCCCGGGTGCGCCACGATGCGGTGCAGGCCGTGGCGGCCATCGGAAAGCCGACGGTGGCGGCCATCACCGGCTATGCGCTGGGAAGTGGTCTGGCGCTGGCGCTGGCCGCCGATTGGCGCGTCTGCGGCGACAACGTCAAGTTCGGGGCGACCGAGATTCTGGCCGGGCTCGTTCCCGACGGCGGCGGCCTGGCGCGCCTGGCCGGCACCATCGGGGCGAGCCGTGCCAAGGAGCTGGCGTACAGCGGGCGGTTCTTCGACGCCGAAGAGGCGCTGGCCCTGGGTCTGGTGGAACAGATGGTCGCTCCGGACGGGGTCTACGAGGCGGCGATGGCCTGGGCGCGCCAGTTCGTGGGCGCTCCGGCACGCGCGCTCGCCGCGGTCAAGGCCTCAGTCGATGCGGTGGGCGCACCGATGGAGCGGGCGTTGGCAGACCAGCGCCGGTACGCCGAGGTGTTCGGCGCCGGCAACTCGCCGGGCGAAGATCAGCGGGCGACACCGGAGTCATAAGGGCCACTACGGCCGATTTTCATACTCTTATCAGCTAACGTACAGTTCGCGGCGAAGCCATCGCCGGCACCCGTGTGACCCCGTGAGGAATAGGCCATGCAGCGAACTGTTATTCGACCCTGGACCACCGCCGCCGTCGCACTGATCGGTGCCGGCGCGATCGCGGCGGGACCGGTGGCGATGCCGGTGACGAGCGCCGTCACCATCGACTTCCTGCTCGCCGCCCAGGACATCACCCTGGACCTGGTGCGCCACGCCCAGTCGGTGGACAACGCGGAGCACATTCTGGGCACCCTGCCGCCCGGAGCGCCGCTGACCGAGCTCGGAGAGCAGCAGGCGCAAGACGTCGCCCCGCTCATCAGCGCCGAGTTCCCGGACGGGATCGCTGGGATCTACGCCTCGGAGTTCATCCGCACCCAGGACACCGCCCAGCCGCTTGCCGACCTGCTGAACATGGAGGTCCAGATCCTCGGAGGGCTCAACGAGGTCAACGCCGGCTGGTACGAGGGCTGGGAACTCGGCACGGTGACGCAGGTGCTCTACGCCTTCGCGCCCCTGATGTGGGCGATGGGCAGTTTCTGGGTGCCGCAGCTCGGATCGACCATCGACCCGAACGGGGTGGCGTTCAACGACCGCGTCACCGACGCGATCGAGTCGATCTACGGCAACACTGTCGCGGATCCGAACAACCCGACCGACAGCGTGGCCTTCGCGCACGCCGGGACGATCTCGATCTGGACGTTGATGAACGTCCGCAACCCCGACTTCGGGCTGGTGCTCAACGAACTGCTCGACACCCGCAGCCCGCTGGACAACGTCGGCCAGGTGGTCATCGAGGGCAACCCGACCGATGGATGGACCCTGGTCAGCTGGGACGGTCACGAGGTGTCGGCCACCCCGGATCTGTTCACCGCCCTGTTCGTGGACTGGCGCGACTTCACCACGGCGGGCCAGATCGCGACCTGGCACGTGATCGAAGCACTCCAGGGCGGCGACCTCGCGGAGATCGCCGCGGCCCTGCAGACCGGTTTCGATCAGGTCCTCGACGCGTTCATCACGTTCCCTCAGGCGGTCTTCGAGTCCTTCGCCGACGCGCTGGGCTCTTAGCGCACGGATTTCGCCCCGGACCGGCCCGCGCGGGTATTGCCGGTCCGGCCGGCGATGTATAGCGTGTGTATTTACTGTGTGAGGTGGGTCACACAGCTCGCGTCCTGACTGGGGGAGGACGGACATGCGGCGAGGGGGAACCCGTCAGTGGTCAGCCGGTGTGCTGGCCGGGGCTGTGCTGGTCGGATGCGCATCGGCGACGGCACCGCCGCCCGCCGCCGCCGCCGTCCCCGCCGGTATCGCGCTCGCCGCGGCCGCCGAACAGATCACCCTGGACCTGGTGCGACACGGTCAGTCCACCGACGACTTCCTGGGCATCCTCGGCACGCTGCCACCCGGTGCCGGGCTCACCGAGACCGGCCTACAGCAGGCCGACGCCGTCGCCCAGGCCATCCTGGCGAGCTTTCCCGACGGCATCAGCGGGGTCTACGCCTCGGAGCTTCTGCGTACCCAGCAGACCGCCGAGCCGCTGGCCGAGGCGCTGGGCATGCAGATGCAGGTGCTCAGCGGGCTCAACGAGATCGACGCCGGGATCTGGGAGGGCCAGCCGCGCGATCTGCTGACCCAGATCGGCTATTTCGCGCCCATGGCCGCGTGGGTGCTCGGGCTGGTCCTGGTGCCGCAGCTGGGTTCTGCGGCCACGCCGAACGGGGTGGTGTTCGACGAGCGGGTCACCGGCGCCATCGACACCATCTACCAGAACACCATTGCCGGCGACGGCCCCCTGACCAGCGTGGCCTATTCCAGCGGCGGCCCGATCGCGATCTGGGCGCTGATGAACGTCGAGAACCCGCCATTTCTGCTGCTGTTGCAGCAGTTGCTCGAAACACTCGGGCCGCCCCCGAATGCGGGCCAGGCCATCCTGCAGGGCAGCCCCGCCGACGGCTGGACGATGGTCAGCTGGAACGGGACGCCCGTACCGGCGACACCCGACCTGCTCACCGGACTGTTTGTCGACTTCCGTGAGCTGATCGTCGCGCCGCAGGTGGCCGCCTGGCACATCTGGGAGGCCATCGAGGGCGGCGACCCCGCCGACATCACCGCGGCGCTGCAGACCGGCTTCACCGATGTGCTCGCCGCGTTCGAAGCGTTCCCCCAGGCGGTGCTCGACACCATCGCCGGCGCGCTGGGCGGCGATACCGCCGTGGCCGCCGAGCCCTTCGACGCACTTTCCACGAGCTTCATGGGAGCGATCTGAGCGGGGGAGCGGCCAGCCGTTAGGCTGACTGACCATGACGAGTACGGACCCGACGCCGAACCCGCACGCGACCGCCGAACAGGTGGAGGCGGCTCGGCACGACAGCAAGCTCGCGCAGGTGCTCTACCACGACTGGGAAGCCGAGCAGTACGACGAGAAGTGGTCGATCTCCTATGACGAACGCTGTATCGACTATGCGCGGGGCCGCTTCGATGTGATCGTGCCCGAAGCCGAGCGGGCGGCCCTGCCTTACGAGCGGGCACTGGAGCTGGGCTGTGGCACGGGCTTCTTCCTGCTCAACCTCATGCAGTCCGGGGTGGCCCGCAAGGGATCGGTCACCGACCTGTCGCCCGGCATGGTCAAGGTCGCCACCCGCAACGGCAAGAACCTGGGCCTGGACGTCGACGGCCGGGTCGCCGATGCCGAAGGCATCCCGTATGAGGACAACACCTTCGACCTGGTCGTGGGCCACGCGGTGTTGCACCACATCCCCGACGTCGAGTTGTCGCTGCGCGAGGTGCTGCGGGTGCTCAAGCCCGGCGGGCGCTTCGTATTCGCCGGCGAGCCCACCACGGTCGGCAACTTCTACGCCCGCCGGCTCGCCGATCTGACATGGAAGACCACGGTCGCGGCGATGAAGCTGCCCGGGATGGGTTCGTGGCGCCGGCCGCAGGCCGAGCTCGACGAGAACTCGCGGGCCGCTGCCCTGGAGTGGATCGTCGACCTGCACACCTTCAAGCCGAGTGACCTCGAGCGCATGGCGACCAACGCCGGCGCCGTCGAAGTCCGCACCGCGAGCGAGGAATTCACCGCCGCCATGCTCGGGTGGCCGGTCCGCACCTTCGAGTCGACCGTCCCGCCGGGCAAGCTGGGCTGGAAGTGGGCGAAGTTCGCGTTCGGCAGTTGGACCACCCTGAGCTGGGTGGACGCCAACGTGCTCAGCCGGGTGGTGCCCAAGGGCTGGTTCTACAACCTGCTGGTCACCGGGGTCAAACCGTCCTGACAGGCGGCTTCGGCTTCACGCCGGAAGACGTCCGGTACCTGTGCTCGGAGGCCGGTGGCGCCGCCCAGGCCGAGATCGCGGGCCTTAAGCTCGGCGACGCCACCCGGATCGCCGACATCGCCGCACTGCGCCGCCGCTACGGCGACCGGACACCCGCGCTGGTCGAGACCATCCTGCTGCGCCGCCGGGCCGCCGCCAAACTGGCAGAGCTGCCGCAGACCGCCCACTGGCTGTTCACCGACGAGGCGCTGCAGCAGGCCAGCGCCGCCCCGGTCGCACGGCACCGCGCGCAACGGATCGGCGCCGCGGCGCCAGGGGCCCTCGTGCACGACGTCACCTGTTCGGTCGGCACCGAACTGGCAGCGTTGACCGAGGCGACCGATCGGGTACTGGGCAGCGACCTCGATCCGGTACGGCTGGCGATGGCGCGTCACAACGTGGGCGGGGTCGGGTTGGTGCGCGCCGACGCACTGCGGCCGGTCAGCCGAGCCACGGTGGTTCTGGCCGACCCCGGCCGGCGGGGCGGCGGGCGACGCCGCTTCGACCCGGCCGACTACCAGCCCGCGCTGGACCGGCTGCTCGAGGTCTACCGCGAACGCCACCTGGTGGTAAAGGTTGCTCCCGGAATCGATTTCACGCAGGTCCACCAACTCGGATTCGACGGCGAGATCGAAGTCACCTCGTGGCGGGCGTCGGTACGCGAAGCCTGCCTGTGGTCGCCCGGCCTGGCCGAACCCGGCGTCCGCCGCCGCGCCGTGCTCCTCGACCGGGGCGAGCAGATCACCGACACCGAAGCAGCCGACTGCGACGTGCGGCCGGCGGGACGCTGGATCATCGACCCCGACGGAGCGGTCGTGCGGGCCGGCCTGGTCCGCCAGTACGCCGCTCGCCACCGGCTGTGGCAGCTCGACCCCGACATCGCCTATCTCTCCGGTGCCGAATTGCCGGACGGCATGCGCGGATTCGAGGTCCTCGAGGAGTTGCCCTACAGCGAGAAGCGGCTGCGGCAGGCGCTCGCGGCACGCGGCTGCGGCGCGCTGGAGATTCTGGTGCGCGGTGTGCGCGACGTGCAGGCCGATCCGGACGGTCTGCGTCGCCGCTTGCGGTTGCGCGGGGACGTGCCCCTTTCGGTGGTGATCACCCGGATCGGGACCGGGCCGGCCGCCCGGGCGATTGCGTTCGTCTGCCGCCCATCGAGGTGACCGGACCGGTAGGCTGACGGCTTCGGGGCCATTCCAGCTTGCTGCGGCAAGGCGAGACAAAGCGAGACAATCCGACAATGCGCATTCTGGTGGCCGCCCTGGTGGCGGGCGGTGCAGTAGGCGGCTGGCTGGGTATGACGAACTTTCCCTCGGCGGGAGCGGTGTCGCCCTGCGCCGAACTGGGCGGCACGCTGGACTCCGGGCAGTGCCACGTGCACGCCTCCACCGCGAGCTACACCCTGGACATGCGGTTCCCGGTCGACTATCCCGACCAGCAGACCCTCACCGACTATCTGGTTCAGAACCGCGACGGGTTCTTGACCGTGGCAAAGTCGACCGGCTCGCGGGACATGCCCTACGAGATGGACGCCACGTCCGAACAGCACCGCTCGGGCCAGGGCGCCAAAGGCACCCAGAGTGTCGTGTTGAAGATCTTCCAGGACCTCGGCGGCCCGCAGGCGTCGACCTGGTATCAGGCCTTCAACTACGACTTGACGACCCGCAAGCCGATCACTTTCGAGACCCTGTTTGCGCCCAACAGCAAGCCGCTGGACACGATCTTTCCCATCGTGCAGCGCGACCTCGAACGCCAGACCGGCGTGCCGGCGATCCTGATCTCGTCGGGCTCGGGGCTCGACCCGGCGCACTACCAGAATTTCGCCATCACCAACGACGAGGTGATCTTCTACTTCTCGCCCGGCGAACTGTTGCCGATGAGCGCCGGCGCCACCTCGGTCAAAGTGCCGCGCACGGCCATTCCGCCACTGGCCGTCTAGGCAGGGGCGAAGCTGAACACCTGGCCGGCGCTGGTGGCCACCGCAACCCGCCGGTCATTGCCGACCGCCACGCCCACCGGGAAGCCGCGTGCTTCCGGCAGCGGGTAACTGTTGATCGTGTGGCCGTCGGTCGGGGCGAACACCAGCAGCGACAACCCCGCCGGGCCCAGACTGGTGCCGGCGGTCACGGTGTAGGCCACGTCGGTGGCCAGGCTCGACGAGGACAGTGGCACGGTGTCCTCGCGGCGCCACACCTGCTCGGCGTAGTCACCGCGGTCGGCGAAGGCGACCAGCTGGGTATCGGGCCCGCCGCCGGAGACGATCAGCCCACCGGGGGTCACCGCCGGCGGGGTCTGGGCCAGGAACTTCAGCGGCACGGACCATTTCGCCTTGCCGTCGTCGGCGTTGATCGCCCACAGGCGCTGGTCGCGCCCGTTGACGTACACCGTCGCGCCGTCGGCAGACAGGACGGGGCTGGCCAGGACCCCGGCCGCCACGGCGTCGCTGCTCCACTCCTGCGTGAGCAGCGGGCTGCCGCCCGGGTGGTACCGCAGGCCGACCAGCTCGGACTCCCTGGCGCCGGGCTGCCACACGCTGACCACCGCCATGTTGCTCGCCGGCGAGAAGGCCGGCGCCGCCGCGACGGGGCAGTCCGGCCGCGCGCTCGCGCAGTCGGACAGACCGCGCCGGAAATCGGTGGGGTCGATGCCGTCCACGAGGTCCAGCGGTGTTCCCACGACGTTGCCGCTGTGCGCGTCGAAAATCAGCACCTGGCCCAGGTGGGTCACCACCAGCAACAGCCCGTCACCGAGGATCCGCGGTGTCGAGGGCATGCCGATCACCGGTGCGCGCCAGCGAATCCACTGCGTCGGCGGGAACGACAGCATGGCACCCGGCTGGCCCACGTAGACGTTGTCGAAGCCGTCGATGAGCGGGCCGAAGAAGCCGCCGCCCTGATGCAGCCGGGTGCACCAGCGTTGCCGTCCGCGGTCGGCGTTCTCCCACTGCATCAGCGAGCACCCGGCCTCGGTCTGAGCGTTGAGCATCATCCAGCCGTGCGCGCCCAGCGCGGGCTGCGCTCCCAGCTCGCCCTTGACCGAGCGGATCCAGTCCAACTGCAGGTCACCGGCTCCCGCGGTAGCGGTATGGCTGCTGTTGGCGGCGTCGGCGTATTGAGCCGGCCAGCCCGGTGCGGGCGCGGCCTGCACCCAGGAATCGGTATTGGCGCAGCCTCCCAGCACGGCCGCCACCACCAGGAGTGCGATTCCGGCCAGGACACCACGTCGCCGCAACACAGTGGTAAACCCCAATCCCCGGCCGGTCAGTGAACGAGTCCAGGTGAGGGTAGCGCGTGGCGAGAACTCGCTCGCGTAGGCTTTCCGGCCATGACGACGATGTGGGGTGCTCCAATCCACAAACGCTGGCGGGGTTCGCGGCTTCGGGACCCGCGCCAGGCCAAATTCCTCACCCTGGCCTCGCTGCGCTGGGTACTGGCCAACCGGGCCTACACGCCGTGGTATCTGGTGCGGTACTGGCGGCTGCTGAAGTTCAAGCTGGCCAACCCGCACATCATCACCCGCGGCATGGTGTTCCTGGGCAAGGGCGTGGAGATCCAGGCCACCCCGGAGATGTCATACATGGAGATCGGCCGCTGGGTGCACATCGGCGACAAGAACACCATCCGGGCGCACGAGGGGTCGCTGCGGCTCGGTGACAAGGTGGTGCTGGGCCGCGACAACGTCATCAACACCTACCTCGACATCGAGCTCGGGGATTCGGTGCTGATGGCCGACTGGTGCTACGTCTGCGACTTCGACCACAAGATGGACGACATCACGGTGCCGATCAAGGACCAGGGCATCATCAAGAGTCCGGTGCGGATCGGGCCGGACACCTGGATCGCGGCCAAGGTCACCATTCTGCGCGACACCAGCGTCGGCCGTGGTTGCGTCCTGGGCGCCCACGCCGTGGTCAAAGGCGTCATCCCCGACTACTCGATCGCGGTGGGGGCGCCGGCGAAGGTGGTCAAGAACCGCAAACTGGCCTGGGAGACCTCGGCGGCCGAGCGGGCCGAGTTGGCGGCCGCGCTGGCCGACATCGAACGCAAGAAGGCCGCCCAGAGCTGAGCCTGCCCGCCGCCTGAGTCCGGCGTGTGCCCGCGTGACCGGGGGAAACCTGCGAGAATCCGGGCATGACGACACCGGCATTCTCCGATGTGTACCGAGCAAAGTACCTGCTGCTCACGACCTTCACCAAGGACGGCAAGCCCAAACCGACCCCGGTGTGGGGCGCGCCCGTCGGGGACCGGCTCTGGGTCATCACCGACGACGGATCGTGGAAAACCAAGCGGATCAAGAACACGCCGCGGGTCACCATCCAAAAGTGCGGGGTCCTGGGCAAACCCAAGGGCGAACCCGTGGAGGCGGTCGCCCGGGTGCTGCCCAAGTCCGAGACCCGGCGGGTCTATGACGCCGTCGTCAAACGGTACTGGTGGCACGCCTGGTGGTTCGTCCCGCACTCGCTGGTGCGCGGTGGGATCGACAAGGTGCACATCGGGCTGGAAATCACTCCGGCACCCGCGAGCAGCTGAGGTCGCCCGGAGTTCTCAGCCGAACTCCAGCAGTGTGTAGGCGCCCCGCAGGTTCTTCATGGGCCCCCACTGCCACAACGCCGGAAACACGGTGGCGAAGAACAGGCCCCGGCCTTTCGGCATCGGCACATCGTGCACGGCGCTGATGCCCGGCACCGTGCGGGTCAGCCCGGCGAGCTGACGCGCCGACAGGCTGAACGGCATCGGGGGCACGCGATAGTGCCGTGATGAACGCATCCCGCGCGGAGCGAGTCGCTTGACCAGGGTCGGCGGCAGATCGAAGAACATCTGACCGCCGGGGAAGCGAGCGGCGCACGCGGAGATCAGGTCGATGGCCTGACTCGGCTGCAGATACATCAGCAGACCTTCGGCGGTGAGGAAGACACCGGCGCTGGAGTCGACCTGGTCCATCCAGCTGTAGTCCAGGGCCGACTGCGCCAGGTTGGTGATGCGCGGCGACGGCGGCAGCAACTGTTCGCGTAGCCGCATCACCGGCTCCAGATCCACTGACACCCACTTGAATCGCGCATCGGGTATGGCAGCGTTCAACCGCCAGAAGCTGGTTTGGAAGCCTTCGGCAAGCGCGACAACCGTCGCGTCGGGATGTTGGCGCAGGTATGTGGTCGCGCATCGGTCGACGGCCAGCGACCGCAACGCCATCTCCTGGCCGCGACGCCCGAATTTGTCGAAGTCGAAGGCGATCGACTCGACGAGTCGTATCGCCTCGGGGTCGTCGATGATGGCCTCGGCGTGCGCGGCCTGATAGGCGCGCCCGCTGAGCGTCATCAGGGCGGTCTCGGAAACCCCGTTCAGCGCGCTGGCGTCGACTCTGGATTCTGGGCGGTCCACCGCGCCCATGGTATCGGAGAAACGGTGGGTCGGGCCTGCGGCGATCTAAGGCTGCAGTGCCGGCAGCACCCGTTCGGCCAGCAGTCGCAGGCTCTCCCAGCCCTCCTCCAGGGGCAGCCCGCCGATCAGCGGATGCACGGTCACCCCGGTCCGGCCGGCGCGACACTGCGCGATGAGCTGTTCGGGGGTCAGCAGCTCCACCTTAGCCGACGCGCGCAGCTCAGCGAGGGTGGCGGCCGGGCTTTCGTTGGGACGCGGCACGTCGGGCACCGCCCAGGAGCTGTACTCGGTCGTCTCGTGCAGGAAGTATCTGCCGCACCGGGCCCACGCCGACTCCGGGTCGGTGGTCAGATGCGTCACGGTGTTGCCGTTCTCGGGACTGAACACAAACCCCTGTTTGCCCAAGCGTGCCAGTTCATCCCGATACACCGCTTCGATCTGGGGCATCGGCATGGGCGGGGAGAACGGCAAGCCGAACCGGGCGGCGCGGCGGGCGGCCGCGGCGCTCATCCCGCCGAGAAACAACACGGGATGGGGCTTGGTGTACGGCTTGGGCGTCACGTCCAGCAGGTGGCCCTGGTAGTCGAACGGCTGGTCGCCCCACGCCTTGAGCAGCACCTCGAGGCATTCGTCCATCAGCCGGCCGCGTCGCCGGAAGTCTTTCCCGACGGCGTGGTACTCCGCCCGGCGGTAACCGATACCGGCGACGTAGCTGACCCGGCCCGCGGACAGGTGATCCAGTACCGCAATGTCTTCGGCAAGGCGCACCGGATGGTAGAGCGGCACCAACAGCGCGTTGACGCTGATGCGGATGTTGCGGGTGGCTCCGGCGACGGCGGCGGCCATCATCAGCGGCGCGGGCAGCCAGCCGGTGGCGGCCAGATGATGTTCTTCGCAGCCGATCGCGGTCACCCCGTTGGCGTCGGCGTAGGCGGCCATGTCCAGTGCCGCCCGGTAGCGTTCGGCATTGCCGGCACCGGGAACGTTGGTCATGTTCAGGCGCAGTGCACTCAGTAGCGGCATGAGCTGAGGTCACCTCCTGGGGCGCGGGCACAACGAAACGATGAATCGGGGATCAACGCGGTGCCCCGCGGTTAGCCTAGGGCCTGTGACCGGTCCGGTGAGGCAGCCCCGCGGCGTCGGCGCGCTGGCGGCAGGTGCGACGTGGGCAGCTGAATCGCCGCCGAGCGGAACGGTTTTGCACGGCGCAGCCGACCCCCAGGTGGCCGCTGTACTGCTGGCGACGCGAGACGGCGCCGCCGGCGCGCCGCAGCCCGCGGTGGGCGACGTCGTGACGCGCCGGGCAAACGCGGGCCACACGTTCCGGCAGGTGCTGGCCACCCGGCCGCCGGTCACCGGCGTTGAGGTCGACGAGTTCTCGTGCGGCAACGGGGCCGACAGGCTCGCCCTGCGCTGGTATCGCAGGGCCGGTACGGCCGGACCCGGCAGCGCGGTGCTGTACCTGCACGGCGGCGGGATGATCCTGGACTGGGCGCATGTGGGTGTGTTGTACGACGCGGCGGTACGCGGCTATGTCGCTGCCTCCGGAGTGCCGATGCTGGTGGTGGATTACCGTGTCGCCCCGGAGTTCCCGCATCCGACTCCGCTGCAGGACTGCTACGCGGCACTGTGCTGGCTGCGCGAGCACGCCCGCGAGCTGGGCGTAGACCCGGCCCGGCTGGCGGTGATGGGGGACAGCGCGGGCGGCGGACTGGCCGCGGGTGTGAGCATGCTGGCCCGGGACCGGGGCGGACCGGCGATCGCCGCCCAGCTGTTGGTCTACCCGATGCTCGACGACCGGACCCGTGATGGCGGCGCGCCGGGCCCAGCCCTGTGCACCTGGAGCTACCAGGACAACGCCACGGGCTGGGCGGCGCTGCTGGGCGAGCGCGCCGCCGACGGCTATGCCGCACCGGCCCGTGCGGACCAGCTGGGCGGCCTACCGCCGACCTACATCGATGTGGGCGGGCTGGACATCTTCGCCGCTGAGGACCTCGCCTTTGCCCACCGGTTGCTGGTCGCGGGCGTCGGAGTCGAAGCGCATGTCTACCCCGGCTGCCCCCACGCGTTCGACCTGCTGGCGCCCGATGCCGACGTGTCGAAACGCGTTGTCGCGCATCGGCTGAGGTATCTGGGTTCGCTGTAGTCGCGGGACACAGCCCGTGACGCCGACGCTGCGGCGCTGGTGGGTCTACCGGTCGGGCAGCGCGTGTTCGATGATCGGCCGGCGGGGCTGCGGCTCGCGTTCGCGGCGCTTGGCCGCCAGGTACACCTGGGCCGTCTCCTCGGCGACGGTGTGCCAGTCGAAGTCGGAGCTGAGCCGTTCCCGGGCCGCCACGGCGCGACGTTGAGCCGCCGCGGGGTCATCGAGCACGCGGCACACCGCGGCGGCGAGGGCCGGTACGTCGCGCGGCGGGCAGGACACGCCGGTCTCGCCGTCGATCACCGCCTCGCCCAGTCCGCCGACGTCGGCTACCACCAGGGGAGTGCCGGCGGCGGCGGCCTCGAGTGCCGCCAGGCCGAACGGCTCGTAGTGGCTGGGCAGCGCGGCCACATCGGCCCGGTGCAGCAGTTTCAGCAACTCGTCATGGTCGACCCGGCCGATGAACCGGGTTGCCTTGAGCACCCGGTTCTTTCGGGCGCACTCGACCAGCCAGTCCTGCTGGGTGCCGTCGCCCGCGATGGTCAACGTGGTGCCCGGGTGAGCGCGCCGGATCCGGGGCAGGGCCGCGATGATGTCGTGGACGCCCTTCTCGTATTCGAGACGCCCGACGAACAACAGCTCGGGGGGGCCGTTGCGCGGCTGTCGTTGGGCGAAAGGCCAACGCGCGGCGTCGATTCCATTGCGGATCACGGTGGTCTCGGCGAGCCCGGGACCGAACAGGTCGGTGATCTCATCACGCATCGACGCCGAACAGGTGATCAGCGAATCGGATTCGCGGACCAGCCACGACTCCACCGCGTGCACCTGGCGGCTCAACGCTCCCGATACCCAGCCGGAGTGCCGTCCGGCCTCGGTGGCATGGATGGTGGAAACCAGCGGGACGTCATAGAACTCGGCGAGGGTGATCGCCGGATGTGCCACCAGCCAGTCGTGGGCGTGCACCAGATCGGGACGCCACACGCTTTGGCCGCCGTCGATCTTCAGCGCCAGTCCGGGGCGGACCATCGAATGGCCCATCGCCAGCGTCCAGGCCATCATGTCGGTGCCGAAGGAGAACTCGTGGGGGTCCTGCGCGGCGGCGACCACTCGCACGCCCTCGCTGATCTCATCCGAGGACGGGTGCGTGCTCGGGTCGGTGCCGTCGGGGCGCCGGCACAGCACGACCACGTCGTGTCCGGCTGCGGCCAGCGCGGTCGACAGGTGATGAACATGGCGACCCAGTCCGCCGATCACCACCGGCGGGTATTCCCACGACACCATCAGGATCTTCACGTGGCGGGTCCGTTCTTATGGGTCGGGCGGAGGCAGCGGCGGTCGTAGTCCCGGCGTTTAGGGCGCGCGCAGATACGCGCGCCGTAGGTGGCGCGGGGGCTCACCGTGGCAGCCTACGGGCATCGAGGGCGCCGAACAGGCCGTCGGCCCGATTCCAGCCGTCGGCCAGGCGTGCGGCGGTGTCCCGGTGCCCGCCGGCCAGGGCGTCGGCGATCTCCCGGGTGGCGTGCGCATGCAACTGCGCGCGGTAGCGGGCGTAGTCGGCCGCGGAGTCCTTGCTGACCATGAACGGCCAGTCGCTGGACACCGTCAGCAGGGCCTCACGCAGGATCTGGTCGGCGACCCGGTCGCGCGGAGTGGGTCCAGACGGCGTCGCCGACTGTGCCAGTGCCTTGTCTACGGCGCCCAGGGCGGTCTCGGTCACCTCGGCGTTGAGCTGCACCAAGTCGGAGACCTTCTCGCCGGCCCACACCCGCCAATCCTTGCCCGAGCCCCACGAACTGGGCGGCAGTTCCACCGGCTGACCGACGAAGCCGGCGCTGATCGCGTCCGAGAGGGTGCCGACGCGGATGCCTGCTTCCGGCAGGGCTCGCAGCACCCGGCCCAGCCAGGTCGGTCCCTCATACCACCAGTGGCCGAACAGCTCGGTGTCGAAGGCCGCGACCACATGCGCCGGCCGTCCGATCCGTTGCGACTCCGCCTGCAGCCGCTTGCGGACCACCGAGACGAAGTCGGCGACGTGGGCGTCGATCGCGGCGTCGGCGCGCTGCGGGTCATACGGTGCCTTCTGCTCGGGCGCGACGTTGCGGCCCGTCACGCGGGACGGCTTCAGGCCGGTGCGGTGGTCGTAGGTGTGGAAATCGCGGTAGGCCTCATGTCCGGGATAGCCGGACTTCGGCGACCACACCCGGTAGCTGACCGACAGGTCACGGCCGAACGCGATCACGCCGGAGTCGCCCACCGGCCGGCCCAGCGTGGTGTCGCCGTGCAGCGACGGGCCGTCGACCATGAAGTGCGTGACGCCTGCAGCCGCGTACTCGGTCTCCAGGCCGGGGGTGTAGGCGCACTCCGGAGCCCAGATGCCGGTGGGCGTATGGGCCAGCCGGGCCTGGGCGTCGGCCAGGCCCTCCCGCAGCGCGAACTGGCGCAGCCGGGGCGCCAGCAGCGGCTGGAACGGGTGGGCGAGCGGACCGCCGAGCAGTTCCACCGTTTCGGCCTGCACCAACTCGCGAAACAGCGGGCTGGCGCCGTGGCGCCACAGCAACCCGAACTCCTCGAGGGCCTGCTCGGCGGCGGCGCATTCCCGCAGCCCGAAGGGGCGGATGTCGGGCAGGGTCGTGGCCTGGGTGGCGCGCAGCTGCCAGTTCGCCAGCCAGTGGTGCATCCCGTCCAGGCAGTAGGGATCGTCGAGTTGGGCGGCGACCACCGGTGTCACACCGAGCGTGAGGAGGTTGCGCCGGCCTTCGGCGGCCAGGGTCCGCAGGACCCGGATCAACGGCAGGTACGCCGCCGACCAGGACTGGTAGAGCCATTCCTCGCCGACCGGCCAGCGGCCGTGGTGTGCCAGCCAGGGCAGATGGGTGTGCAGCACCAGGGTGAACAGGCCCGGTACCGAGCCGCCGGGCTGCTGACGCGGTCCCGGCTTCGCCTCGCCTCCGCCGGCCGTGGGGCCGACTCCGGCGAGCCTTGCCGAACCGCTCGATTCCTCGCTCACGGGCGCACCGCGATCGCCACCAGATCCAGGCTGTCATCGATATCCGGGCTGTCGCGGTCCGCAGCATTCACGATGTCGAAGTCGTCGCTGGTGACTGCGGCGACATCGGCCAGTAACTCCGGCGGCCACGGCGCGTCGGCGACCGCCCGGGCGATCTGGGCGTCGATGATCGAGCCGCCGTGGCGGGCGTCCATCTCGGCTAGCGCCGGTCCGTGAAAGACCCCGTACATGCCGTCCATGACGAAGCCTCCCTCGAGCAGCAGTTCGGTCAGCTCGGCGGCGTTGAGTTCGCGGGTGTGGAAGGGGTTGATCGGGGTGTCGCGGCCGGGGGAGAAGGTGATTCGGTTGGGGGTGGAGATCATCAGCAGGCCGCCGGGCCGCAGCACCCGGGCGCATTCGGCGATGAACTGCCCCTGGTCCCACAGGTGCTCGATGACCTGGAAGTTGACCACGACATCCACGGCGGCATCGGGCAGCGGCAACTCGGCGAGGTTGCCCTGGACGGCTTCTACGCGCGGGTAGCGGGCCCGTACGTGGGCCACCGCCGCGTCGTCGTAATCCACGCCGATCACCCGCTGGGCCACGCCCGCGATCAGGTCGGCGCCGTAGCCCTCGCCGAAGCCGGCCTCCAGGACTTCAAGGCCGCGGCACCGGGGCGCCAGCTGCTGGTACACCACCTCGTGTCGCCGGAACCAGTAGTTCTCGACGTCGAGTCCGGGGATGGTGCGTTCCCCGGTCAGCGTCAGTGTGCTGTCGCTGAGCGGCGTGCCGGTGGGGTCTCCGGCGGGATTCGTAGATTTCATCGCACAGGCAGGCTAACGCGAAGGGCGCGGTCTACGAACCGGCTACCCCGCACTGGCATTATCACGACCCGCTACGCTGTACACGCGAACCGCATTAAGTTACCGGTGAGTAACATTTCTCGTGCGGCTGCGTGAATCGCTACCGAAGTCTTGTGGCCCGCCGCAGGACCCCTTCGAGGAGGACGAACCACACTCATGACGAACATCGTGGTCCTGATCAAACAGGTCCCAGACACCTGGTCGGAGCGCAAACTCAGCGACGGTGACTTCACGCTGGACCGTGAGGCTGCCGACGCCGTACTCGACGAGATCAACGAGCGCGCCGTCGAAGAGGCGTTGCAGATCCGGGAGGCCGAAGGCGCCGAAGGCACGGTCACGGTCCTGACGGCCGGCCCCGAGCGGGCGACCGAGGCGATCCGTAAGGCGCTGTCGATGGGCGCCGACAAGGCTGTGCACATCCTTGACGACGGCATGAAGGGTTCTGACGTCATCCAGACCGGCTGGGCGCTGGCGCGTGCCCTGGGTGCCATCGAGGGCACCGAGCTGGTCATCGCCGGTAACGAGTCGACCGACGGCGCCGGTGGCGCGGTTCCGGCGATCATCGCCGAGTACCTGGGCCTGCCCCAGCTGACCCACCTGCGCAAGCTGACCGTCGAGGGCGGCAAGATCACCGGCGAGCGCGAGACCGACGACGGCGTGTTCACCCTGGAGGCCTCGCTGCCGGCCGTGGTGAGCGTCAACGAGAAGATCAACGAGCCGCGCTTCCCCTCCTTCAAGGGCATCATGGCCGCCAAGAAGAAGGAAGTCACCGTGCTCACCCTGGCCGAGATCGGCGTCGAAGCCGACGAGGTCGGTCTGGCCAACGCCGGTTGCAAGGTGACCGCTTCGACCCCGAAGCCGCCGAAGACCGCCGGCGAGAAGGTGACCGACGAGGGCGACGGCGGCAGCAAGATCGCCGAGTACCTGGTCGGCCAGAAGATCATCTAAGCGCTCCCCGGACCTGGAAGAAGACGGAAGAAATAGACATGGCTGAAGTACTTGTGCTCGTTGAGCACGCTGATGGAGCGCTGAAGAAGGTCAGCTCCGAACTGATCACCGCCGCGCGTGAGCTCGGCGAACCGTCTGCCGTCGTCGTCGGTGCCCCCGGCACCGCCGCCCCGCTGGTGGACGGCCTGAAGGCGGCGGGCGCCGCCAAGATCTACGTCGCCGAGTCCGACGTGGTGGACAGCTACCTGGTCACCCCGATCGTCGACGTGCTCGCCGGGCTGGCGGAGTCGGCCGCCCCGGCGGCGGTGCTGATCGCCGCCAACGCCGAGGGCAAGGAGGTCGGCGGACGGCTGGCGGCCCGGATCGGTTCGGCTCTGCTGGTCGACGTGGTCGACGTCAAGCCCGGCGCCAAGGTGGTGCACTCGATCTTCGGTGGTGCCTACACCGTCGACGCCGAGCCCACCGGCGAACTCCCGGTCATCACCGTGCGGGCGGGTGCCGTCGAGCCGGTGCCGGCCGACGGTGCGGGCGAGCAGGTCAACGTCGAGGTTCCCGCGCCGGCCGAGAACGCCACCAAGATCACCTCGCGGGAGCCGGCCGTGGCCGGTGACCGGCCGGAGCTCACCGAGGCCCCCATCGTGGTCGCCGGTGGTCGCGGTGTGGGCAGCGCGGAGAGCTTCTCGGTGGTCGAGGAGCTGGCCGACTCGCTCGGTGCCGCCGTCGGCGCCTCGCGTGCCGCGGTCGACTCGGGCTACTACCCGGGTCAGTTCCAGATCGGTCAGACCGGTAAGACGGTTTCGCCGCAGCTCTACATCGCCCTGGGTATCTCCGGTGCCATCCAGCACCGGGCCGGTATGCAGACGTCCAAGACCATTGTCGTGGTCAACAAGGACGAGGAAGCGCCGATCTTCGAGATCGCCGACTACGGCATCGTCGGCGACCTGTTCAAGGTCGCTCCGCAGCTGACCGAGGCGGTCAAGGCCCGCAAGGGTTAGATTTCCTCTGTGTGAGCAGTCGGCAGAGCCCCCGCACGCCTGGCGTGTCGGGGGCTTTGCCGTTTCTGCGAGGGCGCGACGCCCAGTGCCGGCAGCTGCGCGAGATGCTCGATGCCGCGCGCGCCGGTCGTAGCCAGGTGCTGGTCCTGCGGGGCGAGGCCGGGATCGGCAAGACCGCCCTGATGGACTACCTGGCCGGCGCCGCGACGGATTTCCAGGTGATCCGCGCCGCCGGGGTGGAGTCCGACATGGAGCTGGCGTTCGCCGGGCTGCAGCAACTGTGTGCCCCGCTGATCGACCAGGCCGGCCTACTGCCCGAACCGCAGCGCGAGGCGCTGGCCATTGCCTTCGGCACCAGCAGTGGGGCCGCACCCGACCGGTTTCTGGTAGGGCTCGCGGTGCTGGGGCTGCTCGCCGGAGTCGCCGGCCGCAAGCCGCTGCTGTGCCTGGTCGACGACGCCCAGTGGCTCGACCGCGTCTCGGTGCAGGCGCTGGGCTTCGTGGCGCGCCGACTGCTGGCCGAACCCGTGGTGCTGGTGTGCGCGTTGCGGGAGCCCGTCGAGGGCCTGACGGGGTTGCCCAAGCTGATGTTGCGCGGCCTGGCCGAATCGGATGCCCGTGCGCTGCTGGAATCAGCGCTGCCGGGCCGGATCGACGCCCGGGTCGCCGACCGCATGGTCGCCGAGACGCACGGCAACCCGCTGGCGCTGGTGGAACTGCCACGGGGACTGTCTGCAGCCGAGCTGGCCGGCGGGTACTACCGCCCGGACGTGGTGCCGGTGGCCGGGCAGATCGAAAGCCACTATCTGGCGCGGATTCGCGCGCTGCCCGACGCCACCCAACGGCTGATGCTGATCGCCGCCGCCGAACCGCTGGGGGATGCGACCCTGCTGCCGGCGGCCGCCCGGGCGCTGGGCCTGGCTGCCACGGCAATGGCCCCGGCCGAGGAAGCCGGCCTGATCGAGGTGGGTGCGCGGGTGCGGTTCCGGCATCCCTTGGTGCGCTCGGCGATCTACCGTGCGGCAGGCCTGCAGGACCGCCGCGACGCCCACCGCGCGCTGGCGCAGGCCACCGACCCCGAGCACGACCCCGACCGGCGGGCCTGGCATCGCGCCCTTGCGGCAGCCGGCCCCGACGAAGCGGTCGCCGTGGAGCTGGGCCGCTGCGCCGACCGGGCGGCGCAGCGCGGCGGCGCCGCCGCCGCGGCGGCCTTCCTGGCCCGCGCCGCCGAACTCAGCCCGGAACCGCTGCGGCGCGGATCCCGCGCACTCGATGCCGCCGAAGCCAAGATCGCGGTGGCCGAATTCGATGTCGCCGGCGAACTGCTGGCCGTCGCCGAGCTGGCGCCGCTGGACGAGTTGCAACGCGCACGGCTGGCGCGGATGCGCGCGCAACTGGCGTTCACCCGGGGCCGGGGCAGTGGGCACGCTCCCACCATTCTGGACTCTGTGCACCAATTCTTCAGGGCAGCAAGTCATTTGGAGTCACTGGACGCCGAAATGGCCCAGCAGACCCTCCTGGAGGCGGTCAGCGCGGCGATGTACGCCGGCCGGGCTTTCGGCGACCACGTACGCGGGCAAACCGCGGCGGCGCTGGCCGCCGGATCGCAGAATCTCCCGCACCGGCCGGCCGATCTGTTGCTGCGGGCCCTGACCACCAGAATCAGCGCAGGTGTCCAGGCCGGCCGCGCACCGCTGCGTGCGGCGGTGGCGGCGCTCACCCCGCAAACCTGGTCCTGGCAGGCGTTTCCGGTCGGCTACGAAGCCGCGGTGCACGACTTGTGGGACGACGAGTCCTGGTATCGAATCGCCACCGACGCCGTGCGCGTGGCCACCGACACCGGCGCACTGGCCATGCTGCCCACCGCGTTGGCCACCCGGGCCGGAGTGCATGTGCTGTCCGGTGAGTTCGCTGCCGCGCGGGCGCTGATCGCCGACGCCGAGGCGCTTTCGGCGGCCGCCGGCCACACGCCGGTGCGCTATCACGCGCTGGTGCTGGCCGCCTGGACGGGCGACGAGGCGGAGGCCACCGCGCTGATCGAGGCTGCGGCGCGCAGCGGGGCGGCGCGCGGGGAGGGCCGGATCATCGCGCTGATCGGCTACGCGTCCGCGGTGCTCTACAACGGGCTGGGCCGCTATCGGCCGGCATGCGAGAAGCTGCGTCATGCCCTGGAATACGAAGATCTGGGCCTTTACGGGATGAACCTGGCCGAGCTGGTGGAGGCGGCAGTCCGGGCGGGCGAGCCGGAACTGGCGGCCCAGGCCCTGGCGCAGCTGCAGGACCGCGCCACGGTCAGCGGAACGGACTGGGGGCTGGGCGTGCTGGCCCGCTCCTGTGCGCTGGTGCATGACGGGCCGACCGCCGAGGAGCATTACCGCGAGGCCGTCGAGCGGCTGGGGCGCACCCGGATCGCCGTGGACCTGGCCCGCGCGCACCTGCTGTACGGGGAATGGCTTCGCCGGGAGAAGCGGCGCACCGACGCTCGCGCTGCGCTGCGGATCGCCCACGACATGTTCAGCGGGTTCGGCGCCCAGGCCTTCGCGCAGCGCAGCCGCCGCGAACTGCTTGCGCTGGGGGACAAGGCCGGCCCCCGGACCGCGGCCGCCGGAGAGGTCCTGACGCCGCAGGAAGGCCAGATCGCCGACCTGGCGGCTGCGGGCCTGACGAACGTCGAGATCGCCGCGCAGCTGTTCATCAGTGCGCACACCGTCGAATGGCACCTGCGCAAGGTCTTCGCGAAGCTGGGCATCCGCTCACGCCGGGAGCTGCGAGACACCGCCACGCACCGCTGAGCGCAGACTACGGACTTTCCGGGGTTCCCCCATCCGCCCCACGGTGCCAGGGTCGAGGTATCGAACCGTACGGGAAGGGGTGTGGTGGGGATGAAGATCACTGTGATGGGTGCCAGCGGCCAGATCGGCACCAAAGTCGTCGACCTGCTGCGCGCCGCCGGCCACGAGACGGTGGCCGCGGCCCGCAGCTGCGGGGTCGACGTCGTCACCGGAGACGGCCTCGCCGAGGCCTTGTCGGGCGCCGACGTGCTGGTGGACGTGCTGAACTCGCCGGACTACGCCGACGGCCCGGTGCTGGAGTTCTTCACGACCTCCACCACCAACCTGGTGGGCGCGGCCACCGCGGCCGACGTCGGCCACTACGTTGTGCTGTCCATCGTCAACTGCGACGGCCTGCCCGACAGCGGCTACATGCGCGCCAAGGTCGCCCAGGAACGCATCGTCGCCGAGTCCGGCCTGCCCTACACCATTGTTCGCGCCACGCAGTTCCACGAGTTCGCCGACGGCATCGTCTCCTCGATCACGGTGGACGGACAGATCCGGGCGCCCGAAGGCCTGATCCAGCCGATCGCCGGTGCCGAGGTGGCTGCCGAAGTGGCCCGGGCCGCTCAAGCCGCGCCCACGGACGGGATCGTCAACATCGGCGGTCCTGAGAAGTTCACCTTCGCCGAGCTGGCCGCCCTCGTCCTGGACCACCGCGGCGAGCAGCTCCCGATCGTGGTCGACTCGTCCGCGGTCTACTTCGGCACCAAGGTCGGTGACACCGGCCTGGTCACCGGCGACGGCGCCACCCTGGCCCCAACCCGGCTGGTCGACTGGCAGGCGTCCCGGTGAGCGAACTGGCGGGGCAGACGGCGCTGGTGACCGGCGGTACCTCGGGCATCGGCCTGGAGGCCGCGCGGCTGCTGGCACGCCACGGCGCCGAGGTGATCATCACCGGCCGTTCGGCTGCCCGTGGTGCCGCCGCCGTGGAGGAACTCGGCGGCGCGGTGCGTTTCGTGGCCGCCGATCTCTCCGACCTCGACTCGGTGGCATCCCTGGTGCGCGAATGCGGCGACGTCGTCGACATCGTGGTGAACAACGCCGCCAGCTTTCCCGGCGCGCTGACCGTGGAGCAGGACGTCGCATCGTTCACCTCGACGTTCGACACCAACGTGCGCGGTGCCTATTTCCTGGTCGCCGCGCTGGCGCCGGGCATGTTGCGCCGCGGGCGCGGCAGCATCGTCAACGTCACCAGCATGGTCGCCCACAAGGGCGTGCCCGGTGCGTCGAGCTACAGCGCCTCCAAAGCCGCGTTGGAGTCCCTGACCCGCACCTGGGCCGCCGAATTCGGCCCGCACGGCGTGCGGGTCAACAGCGTTGCGCCGGGGCCCACCGCCACCGCGGGGGTCGCCGCGCAGTGGGGCGACGTCAATGACGAACTGGGTCGGGCGCTGCCCCTGGGGCGCACCGCGCGCGCTGCGGAGATCGCCGAAGCCGTGCTGTTCCTCGCCTCGCCGCGATCCAGCTTCATCACCGGATCGACACTTCATGCCGACGGCGGCGGAGTCGCCGCCTGACGCACAATTCGTCACCAAGCGTGCACCGAGATGTCATGCGGTGATTGCCTGGTCGCAGCTTGGCTAGGCGACCGTGCTCGGTGTGAGCACTGGTTCTGTTCTCATCGCCCCCCAACCCGCAACCGATTCCCCTTCCTCTGGTACCAACAGCCCGCGTTACTCGCTGCTGTTGTCCACCGATCCCGACATGATCGACGCCGCGCAGCGACTGCGCTACGAGGTCTTCAGCACCGAGCCCGGCTTCTGTCTGAGCGATTCCGGGCAGCCCCACCCCGGCCGCGACGCCGACCACTTCGATGAGTACTGCGACCACCTGCTGGTACGCGACGACGATTCCGGTGAGCTCGTGGGCTGCTACCGGATGCTTCCGCCCACCCGCGCCATCGCCGCTGGAGGCCTTTACAGCGCAATGGAATTCGACATCTCGGCGCTGGACCCGCTACGTCCCTCCCTGGTCGAGATGGGGCGCGCCGTAGTCCGGCCGGGCCACCGCAGCGGCGCGGTGGTGCTGCTGATGTGGGCCGGGATCCTGGCCTACCTGGACCGCTACCAGTACGACTACATCACCGGTTGCGTCTCGGTTCCGGTGTGCGGCGAAGGCGCCCCCGGCTCTGCGATCCGCGGTGTGCGCGACCTCGTTCGGCGACGGCACGCCTGTCCCTACCGGCTCACCCCGTATCGGCCGGTGACGGTCGACGGCAAGAGCCTCGACGAGATCGCGCCGCCGGCGCGCCCGACCCTGCCCCCGCTGCTGCGCGGCTACCTGCGCCTGGGGGCGCGCATCTGCGGTGAGCCGGCCCACGACCCGGCCTTCGGGGTCGGTGACTTCCCGGCCCTGCTGCGCCGCACCGACGCCGACATCCGCTACCTGCGGCGGCTGAGGTCGGTGGCCGCCGCATCGGTGGTATCCGGGGCCGACGCGGCCGTCCCGGCGTGAACCCGCCGGCCGGAAACGCCTGGGCTCCCCGGGCGGTCTGCACGCCGCGGTGCATCCGCGCGGGTGAGCGGCGCGCATGGGCGGTGGTGGTCCTGCGGCTGGTGCTGGCGGTGCTGCTGGTGCCACTGCTGCCGCTGTTGGCGCTGCCGGTGCCCGGGCGCGCCCGGCTGCAGCGGGGCTGCTGCCGGTTGGTGTTGCGCTGCTTCGGGGTGCGGGTGACCACGACCGGTGGGCCGGTACGCAACCTGCGCGGGATATTGGTGGTCAGCCCGCACGTGTCCTGGCTGGACGTGTTCGTGATCGGTGCGGTGTCGCCGGGGAACTTCGTCGCACGCGCCGACCTGATCGGCTGGCCCGGAATCGGGACGCTGGCACAGCTGATGCGAATCATCCCCATCGAGCGCGACAACCTGCGCCGGTTACCGGTGGCGGTGGCCGCGGTGGCGGCCCGGTTGCGCGCCGGGAGCACGGTGGTGGCCTTCCCCGAGGGGACCACCTGGTGCGGGCGCTCCCATGGCCGGTTCTATCCGGCGATGTTCCAGGCCGCCGTCGACGCGGCCCGGCCCGTCCAGCCCCTGCAGCTGAGCTACCACCATCGCGACGGCTCGCCGTCGAGCGTGCCGGCCTTCGTCGGCGACGACACCCTGCTGGCCTCGATGCGCCGGTTGATCACCGCACGACGCACCGTCGCCCGCGTGCACGTCGCCGCCCTGCAACTGCCGGGCACCGACCGGCGTGAGCTGGCCGCCCGTTGCCAGGCGGCGGTGGACTGGCCCGTGCGGCACTGCCGGCGATCCCGCATCGTGTGCTGAACGGCGCAGCCGCCCGCCGCAGCGCCGGGGCGGCTGCTGGTGCCCGGTATCCTGGCCAGGTCATGGTCTATCTGGATCACGCCGCCACCACCCCGATGCATCCGCAAGCCATCGAGGCGATGACAGCTGCGCTGGCAACGGTGGGAAACGCCTCGTCGCTGCACGCGGCGGGACGCGCAGCGCGACGCCGGATGGAGGAGTCCCGCGAATCGGTCGCCGCACGGCTGGGCGCACGCCCGTCGGAGGTGGTGTTCACCGGAGGTGGCACCGACGGCGACAACCTGGCCGTCAAGGGCATCTACTGGGCCCGTCGCGATGCCGACGCCCGTCGGCGCCGCATCATCACCACCGAGGTAGAGCACCACGCGGTGCTGGATTCGGTGGGGTGGCTCGCCGATCATGAAGGCGCCGAGATCACCTGGTTGCCCACTGATCGCGACGGGTCGGTGTCGCCGGACGCGCTGCGCGCCGAACTGGCCGCCGGAGGGGCCGACGACGTCGCCCTGGTATCGGTGATGTGGGCCAACAACGAAGTCGGAACGGTGCTGCCGATCGCCGAACTGGCATCGGTCGCAGGCGAGTTCGGGGTGCCGATGCACTCCGACGCGGTGCAGGCCGTCGGGCAGCTTCCGGTCGATTTCGGTGCCAGCGGCTTGGCGGCCATGAGCCTGACGGCCCACAAGTTCGGCGGACCGTGTGGGACCGGCGCATTGCTGATCCGTCGTGACGTGAGCTGCGTCCCGTTGACGCACGGCGGGGGACAGGAGCGCGACATCCGTTCTGGCACACCCGATGTGGCGGGAGCGGTAGGCATGACGGCGGCGCTCGATGTAGCCGTCGGCTCGCTGGAGGCCACCGCGGCGCGGCTTGCCGCGTTGCGCGATCGGCTCATCGACGGGGTGCTCTCCCGCATCGACAACACCCGCCTCAACGGGTCCCGGAGCCACCGGCTGCCCGGTAACGCGCACTTCACCTTCGCCGGCTGCGAAGGCGACTCCCTGCTGATGTTGCTGGACGCCAACGGCATCGAATGCTCCACCGGATCGGCGTGCACCGCGGGTGTCCCGCAGCCGTCGCACGTGCTGACCGCTATGGGCGCCGACGCGGTCGCCGCCCGCGGATCGCTGCGACTGTCACTGGGGCACACCAGCGTCGACGGCGATGTGGATGCCGTGCTGCAGGTGCTGCCGGGCGCGGTGGAGCGGGCCCGCCAGGCGATGCTCGCGGCCACCGGAGCGCCGCGATGAAAGTGGTCGCCGCCATGAGCGGCGGCGTGGACTCCTCGGTGGCGGCGGCGCGCATGGTCGATGCCGGGCATGAGGTGGTCGGCGTGCATCTGGCCCTGTCGCGCAACCCCGGCACCCTGCGCACGGGCTCCCGAGGCTGCTGCTCGCGCGAAGACTCCGACGACGCCCGCAGGGTCGCCGACGTCCTGGGAATCCCGTTCTATGTGTGGGATTTCTCCGAGCAGTTCCAAGACGAGGTGATCGACGACTTCGTCGACTCCTACGCCCGCGGCGAGACCCCCAACCCGTGCGTGCGCTGCAACGAGAAGATCAAGTTCTCCGCGGTGGCGGCCCGAGCGCTCGCACTCGGTTTCGACATGGTGGCCACCGGTCACTACGCCCGGCTCGACAACGGGCGGCTGCGGCGCGCGGTGGACCCCGACAAGGACCAGTCTTATGTGCTGGCGGTGCTGAGCGCCGAACAACTCCGGCACGCGGCCTTTCCCATCGGGGACACTCCCAAGCCGCAGATTCGGGCCGAAGCCGCCGAACGCGGACTGGCGGTGGCGAGCAAGCCCGACAGCCACGACATCTGCTTCATTCCGACCGGCGACACCCGCACCTTCCTGGGCGGCCACATCGGCGTGCGGCCCGGCGCGGTGGTGGACACCCGGGGATCGGTGCTGGCCGAACACGACGGGGTGCACGGCTTCACCATCGGCCAGCGCAAGGGCCTGGGCATCGCCGGGCCGGGGCCGGACGGTCTGCCGCGCTACGTGACCGGCATCGACGCCGCGACCGGAACCGTCACCGTGGGGTCTGCCGCAGACCTGGACGTGGTGGAGTTGACCGGCCGGGCGCCGGTGTTCACCGCGGGCAGGCCGTGGCACGGCCCCGTCGAATGCGAGGTGCAGGTGCGCTCCCACGGCGCCGCCGTCGGCGCGGTGGCCGAACTGGTCGGCGACGACCTGCGGGTGCGGTTGCGCGAGCCGTTGCGCGGTGTCGCGCGCGGCCAGACGCTGGCCTGCTATCGCCCCGACCCCGCGGGCGACGAGGTGATCGCCAGCGCCACCATCACCGACACCAGCGCATAGCACCAGGCGTGGGCGTCGGGCGTGGCGAACGCCGGCGCGGTCAGCCCGGGATGCCGGAGGCCATGTTCGTCACCACCAGTTCGGCGTCGGACTCGGTAAACCCGCAGTAGGTGACCTCCAGCAAGACCACCGACTTGATCCGGTAAGTCCGACCGCAGTCTCCGGCGCCGGTACGCAGGGTCTGCCCGTCGGTTTCCCAGTTTCTGACCAAGCCCGGCCCGGCCGAACTGTCGGCGCACTCGGCGACCGTGGCGACCAGGGCGTCGAGAGCGTGACGGGCCGACTCGGCGTCGGGGTAGACGGCCGCGCCCTCGGAGAGCAGCGCCGCCCGGGGCGGGTATTGGTAGGTGGTCTTGTGGAAGCGGGTCGGCGCGGACCCGAACACCGCGGTCTCGTTGAAGATGAACCGGCACGGCGGAGGCAGGGACGCGGCGAATCCTTCGAGGTCGGTCGGGGTGCGCGAATCCATGGTGGGGATGACCGTCAGTTGCTCGTCGACGCCGACGAGGGCTCTGATCCGGGACGTCTCGAGCAGGATGCGGTTCAGGTCCACCGGGCCGTCGACCGTCGGCAATGCCAGCGGGGGGAGCGCCGTCCCGGTCACCAGCCGGGTACAGCCGACCAGCACGGCGGCAACGGCGCACAACGGCAACCACCGCGAGGTCTTCACCCCGTCAAGGCTAGCCCGCCGTGGACCGGGCCACCGCCCTTCAATACGGTTGCCCAGTGAGTGCTTTCGCCACCGGTACCGGACTGGGGTCGTGGCCGGGAACCTCGGCGCGTTCGGCGGCCGAGGTTGTGGTCGGGGAGCTGGGCGGCGGCCTGGCACACCTGGTCGAGCTGCCGGAACGCGGCGCCGGCGCCGACATGATC
The DNA here is from genome assembly GCF_002101585.1 of Mycolicibacter engbaekii. Classification (GTDB taxonomy): domain Bacteria; phylum Actinomycetota; class Actinomycetes; order Mycobacteriales; family Mycobacteriaceae; genus Mycobacterium; species Mycobacterium engbaekii. The sequence continues at coordinate 84,960 of NZ_LQOT01000076.1, forward strand.
GGCCGGACCGGCGCGCTGCTGGTCGACATCGCACTGGACACCGCGCCCCGCGGTTATCGGCTGGTGGCGCGCCCCGGCGCGGCGAGCCGGCGTGCGGTGAGCCTGCTGGGCGAGGACATCGACGCCCTCGAAGAGGCCTGGGAGCTGGCCGGGCTGCGCGGCAGCGGGCACCCCGTCAAGGTTCAGGCGGCGGGTCCGCTGACCCTGGCGGCGCAGCTGGAGCTGGCCAACGGGCACCGTGCGGTCACCGACCCCGGCGCGGTTCGGGATCTGGCCGCATCGCTGGCCGAGGGGCTGGCGGCGCACCGGGCAGATCTGGTCCGCCGGCTCGACACCGAGGTAATCGTCCAGCTCGATGAGCCTTCCCTGACCGCAGCGGTCGCCGGCCGGCTGGCCGGGGTCACCGCGCTGAGCCCGGTGCCCGCCATCGAGGAATCGGTGGCCACCACGCTGCTCGACGGCTGCGCCGCAGCCCTGCAAGCGGACGTGCTGGTGCACAGTTGCGCATCCGATCTTGCATGGAATGTATTGCAGCGCAGCGCGATTACGGCCCTGGCGCTGGACTGCACCGCGCTGGAATCGGTTGACTACGACCAGATCGGCGCATTCATCGACTCCGGCCGCACAGTGGTGATGGGGGTGGTACCCGGGCTCGCCCCGGCGCGATCACCCGCCGTGGAGGAACTGGCGTCGGCGGTGGCGGCGATCACCGACCGGATCGGATTCGGCCGCTCGATACTGGCCGAGCGGGTCGGGGTCAGCCCGGTCTGCGGTCTGGCCGGTGCCAGCGCGGCGTGGGCGCGCACCGCGGTCGGGCTGGTGCGCAAGGTGGGCGAGGCGCTCAAGGACGACCCCGACGCCATTTAGCCGCGCCGTGCCCGAACGCATGCCGCGGTCAGGGTCCGTCCAGACACCGGATCAACCGCTGCGGCGCAGTCAGCCGAAACGAGGCGTCGACCAGTTCGCCGACTTCGTCCCAATCCACCGCGGCGGCGTCGAAATCCATTCCCAGCCAGCCGAACGGACCCAGGTACATCGGGAAGAAGAATCGCCGGTCCTGCTCCAGCGCGCGCCGCTCCGACTCGTCGATCTTGACCAGCAGCGCGTGCGGATAAGCCACCACCGTGCCGGTGGCCTTGCTGGTGCCCCCGTAGATCGCGAACATCTTGGGGGCGCAGAACACCGGGCGGCCCCAGGAGACCTTCTCGAACGCTTCGGGAAAGCCCAGCGCGATGCTGCGCAGCTCTGCCAGGCCGGGGTCATCGTCGGCGAACATGATCGGGTGTGGCATGCCGCCAGGGTAGCCAGCAGATAACCTGCGGGGGTGAGTCCACAGGCCGACAGCGTGACCCCGGAACTCCGGCGGCAGTGGCACGACCTGGCCGAAGAGGTGCGCGAACACCAGTTCCGCTACTACGTCAAGGACGCGCCGATCATCACCGACGCCGCCTTCGACGAGCTGTTCAACCGACTGCTCGCGTTGGAGGATGCCTACCCGGAGCTGCGCACCGCCGACTCGCCGACCCAGCTGGTCGGCGGTGCGGGTTTCACCACCGATTTTGCGCCCGCCGAGCACTTGGAGCGGATGCTGTCCCTGGAAGACGTGTTCTCACCCGACGAGCTGACCGCCTGGGCGGGACGGGTCACCGCCGAGATCGGCGGCGACACCACGTATCTGTGCGAGCTCAAGGTCGACGGCGTGGCACTGGGGCTGGTCTACCGCAACGGTCGCTTGATCAGCGGGGCCACCCGCGGCGACGGCAGGGTCGGCGAGGACGTGACCCTCAACGCGCGCACCATCGCCGACATCCCCGAATTCCTCACCGACAGCCCGGAATTCCCCATCCCGGCCGTGCTGGAGGTCCGGGGCGAGGTGTACTTCCGGCTCGAGGACTTCGAGACTCTCAACGCCGGACTCGTCGCCGAGGGCAAGCCGCCTTTCGCCAACCCGCGCAACAGCGCGGCCGGATCACTGCGGCAGAAGAACCCGGCGGTCACCGCCCGGCGCAACCTGCGGATGGTCTGCCACGGCCTCGGCTACGCCGAGGGGTTCAACCCCGACACGCTGCACGGCGCCTACACCGCAATGAAGGCCTGGGGGCTGCCGGTCTCGCCGCACACCGCCCGCGTCGAGGGCATGGACGCGGTAGCCGAACGCATCGGCTATTGGGGCGAACACCGCCACGACGTCGAACACGAGATCGACGGTGTGGTGGTCAAAGTCGACGACCGGGCCCTGCAGCGCCGCCTCGGCGCCACCTCCCGGGTGCCGCGCTGGGCGGTCGCCTACAAATACCCGCCCGAGGAGGCGCAGACCACGCTGCTCGACATTCGGGTGAGTGTGGGACGCACCGGGCGGGTCACCCCGTTCGCCTACATGACCCCGGTCAAGGTCGCCGGCTCCACGGTCAGCCTTGCCACCTTGCACAACGCCTCCGAAGTCAAGCGCAAGGGCGTGCTCATCGGCGACACCGTGGTGATCCGCAAGGCCGGCGACGTGATTCCCGAAGTGCTGGGGCCGGTGGTCGAGCTGCGTGACGGCGACGAGCGCGAATTCGTCATGCCGACCCACTGCCCGGAATGCGGCACGCTGCTCGCGCCGGCGAAGGAAGCCGACGTCGACATCCGCTGTCCCAATGCCCGGTCCTGCCCGGCGCAGTTGCGCGAGCGGGTCTTCCATGTGGCCGGGCGGGGGGCTTTCGACATCGAGGCGCTGGGCTACGAAGCGGCGACCGCGTTGCTCAGTGCCGGTGTCATCACCGACGAAGGCGATCTTTTCACCCTCACCGAAGAAGACCTGCTGCGTACCGAACTGTTCACCACCAAGGGCGGAGCGCTGTCCAAGAACGGGCGGCAGCTGCTGGCCAACCTGGACAAGGCCAAATCCCAGCCCCTGTGGAGGGTGCTGGTGGCGTTGTCGATTCGGCACGTCGGGCCGACCGCGGCCCGGGCCCTGGCCACCGAATTCGGCAGCCTGGACGCGATCACCGCGGCCTCTACCGAACAATTGGCTGCTGTCGAGGGGGTCGGCCCCACCATCGCTGCCGCGGTCACCGAATGGTTCGACGTCGACTGGCATCGCGCGATCGTCGACAAGTGGCGGGCTGCCGGGGTGCGGATGGCCGACGAGCGTGACGAGAGCATTCAGCGCACGCTGGAGGGGCTGAGCATCGTGGTGACGGGCTCGCTGACCGGGTTCTCCCGGGACCAGGCCAAGGAGGCGATCATCGCCCGCGGGGGCCGCGCGGCGGGCTCGGTGTCGAAGAAGACCGCCTACCTGGTCGCAGGCGACGCGCCCGGCTCCAAGTACGACAAGGCAGTCGAGCTCGGGGTGCCCGTTCTGGATGAGGAAGGCTTCGTCCGGCTGCTCGTCGAGGGCCCCGTGGCCAGCGCGGATTAGGAAATTCTTAGCTGGTTGACAGTGTCAGCTACGTATGGCAGCCTCCATGATGAAGTGCAACATGCTGTTGCAGTTCGTCGTGAGTGAGTAGCCGTCAACGGAGCGGGGACACGATGACCATCAGTGCTGACACCTTCTGGGTCTCCGCAACCAGCACCGACAGGCGTCCTTCGCGACGCGCCGGCCGGGACGCCCGCAAGCGGGGCGTCGGCACGGCGGGCGCACTCGGTGCGCTGGTGACCGTCGGCATGATGCCGCTGGCGTTCGCCCCGGCGGCGCGGGCGGATCTCGATGATGTGTTCGACGAGTTGTTCGCGCCGTTTGTGGATGCGGCGTCGAGCACCCTGGACTGGGGTGCGTTGTCGGATTCGGCGGCGTGGGAGACGTTCTTCGATCCGGCGCATTGGGAAGCCGCGTGGGCGAATCTGGATGGTTTGGGTGAGCCGCTGGCGGCGTTGGCTTCACCGGTCGGACTGACCGACTTGTTCGACCAGTGGATCTACACGCCGATTCATACCGGTGTCGGCAATCTGCTCGACAGTGATTTCGGTCAGCAGGTTGGCGGGGTGGTCAATCAGCTGTTGGGTTCGTATGCGATCGGTGACGGTGCGGACGGTACCGCGGAGAATCCTGATGGTGGGGCCGGCGGCTGGTTGTTCGGTGATGGTGGCGCGGGGTATTCGAGCAGTGCTGAGGGTGTGGCCGGTGGTGCCGGTGGCGCGGCGGGGTGGTTCGGTAACGGGGGTGCAGGCGGGGACGGGGGCGAGGGTGCTGCCGGTGGTGCTGGGGGCAATGGTGGCTGGTTGCTGGGCGTCGGTGGTGTTGGCGGTGACGGTGGCGACGGTGTGGTCGGCGGTATCGGTGGTTCCGGTGGTGCCGGCGGTTGGCTGTTCGGCATCGGTGGTGCCGGCGGTTCCGGCGGTGATGGCGGCGACGGTGGTCATGGTGGTGATGGCGGCAGTGCGATCGGCCTGTTCGGCAGTGGTGGTGCCGGCGGTGACGGTGGCGACAGCGGGGTAGGCGGCAGCCCCACCCGGTTGCCGGCACTCGGCGGCACCGGCGGCAACGGCAGCCTGTTCATGTTCGGCGCCCATGGTGACGTGGGGCAGTTCGGCACCGGTGTTCCGCTCAGCGGTGGGACCGGCGGGTTCTCGACGGCCGGCTCCTGGCTGATCGACAGCGACGGCCGGGTGGTGATCCTGCACGGCTTGGATCACGTGAACAAGGTGGCGCCCTATGAGTTGTCGGTGGACGGCTTCGGTGCCGACGACGCGGCGTTCCTGGCCGCCAACGGGTTCAACAACATCCAGCTGGGCCTGATCTGGGCGGCGGTGGAACCCGAGCCCGGGGTCTACGACTACGACTATCTGGCCTCGGTCGCCCAGACCGTGCAGACGCTGTCAGCGCACGGCATCACCAGCAACATCTACATGCACCAAGACCTCTACGGAACCCCGTTCGGCGGCGAAGGGGCGCCGGACTGGGCGGTGCAGACCGGCGGGCTGCCCAACAACGACGTCGGCTTCCCCTGGAGCTACTTCGTCAACCCCGCACAGAACCACGCCTGGGATGCCTTCTGGAACAACGCCAAGGCGCCGGATGGAATCGGGCTGGAGACCCACCACGCGCAGATGCTGCAGGTGGTGGCGCACTACTTCAAAGACAACCCGGGGGTGGCCGCCTTCGGCGTGATAGCCGAGCCGCACTCCGGATCGCACTGGCTGGGGAGCCTGTTGGGCAATCCCTACTTCGACGCCCAGCAGCTGACGCCGTTCTACAACCAGTCGGTGGCAGCGATCCGGTCGGTGGATCCCGACACTCCGATTTTCGTGCAGCCCAACGTGCTCTTCAACCTGGGAGTCCAGACGCAGCTGGGCAAGGTGGACGACCCGGACGTCATCTACTCGTTCCAGCACTTCTGCCCATCGGTCGACCTGTTCGGCGTCGACTTCTTCTGCAGCGTATTCGCCGACATCGCGATCGACAACGCGACGAAGTACCCCGACACCTACGGCATCCCCGCGCACATCGGCGGGTTCGGCGCCAGCAACGTTCTCGGTGCCCACACCTCGGTCCTCGATGCAGCCGCCCGGCACCAATACGGCTGGGCCACATGGGTCTACACCGGCATGAATGACATCACCACCACCGCTACGTCGCGCGAGGCCGAGTCGCTGGTCTATGACACCAACCTGCCGCCGACCGGCGACAATATCGACGCCGCGAAGCTGGAGGTGCTCGCCGAGCCGTATCCGCAGGCCGTGGCGGGCATTCCCAACGCGTGGTCGTTCGACGACGGCACGTTCCAGCTCAGCTACTCCACGCAGATGGCCGACGGTCAGGGCGTCTTCGCCGCCGGTGCGCAGACCAATATCTCGGTGCCGCCGGTCATCTACCCGAACGGCTATGAGGTCAATGTCACCGGCGGCCAAGTGGTCTCGGCGCCGAACGCCTCGGTGCTGGTCATCGCCTCCGATCCCGGGGCCACCACCATCAGCGTCACGGTCACCCGGGTCGGCGCGTAGCCGCTGCGCCGGATCCGGTCCGGGTGCCTCGATCAGAAGGTGTCACAGGAGGTTTCATGGGCAAGCGGCGCGGCGTGAGGGCCAACGGCCAGGCCCGGCGGCAGGTGCGGCTCCCCCCCGCCGGGGCATGCACCGGAATGGGCATGGCGGCGCTGCTTCCCGCGATACCGGCGCGGGCGGATCTCGATGATGTGTTCGACGAGTTGTTCGCGCCGTTTGTGGATGCGGCGTCGAGCACCCTGGACTGGGGTGCGTTGTCGGATTCGGCGGCGTGGGAGACGTTCTTCGATCCGGCGCATTGGGAAGCCGCGTGGGCGAATCTGGATGGTTTGGGTGAGCCGCTGGCGGCGTTGGCTTCACCGGTCGGACTGACCGACTTGTTCGACCAGTGGATCTACACGCCGATTCATACCGGTGTCGGCAATCTGCTCGACAGTGATTTCGGTCAGCAGGTTGGCGGGGTGGTCAATCAGCTGTTGGGTTCGTATGCGATCGGTGACGGTGCGGACGGTACCGCGGAGAATCCTGATGGTGGGGCCGGCGGCTGGTTGTTCGGTGATGGTGGCGCGGGGTATTCGAGCAGTGCTGAGGGTGTGGCCGGTGGTGCCGGTGGCGCGGCGGGGTGGTTCGGTAACGGGGGTGCAGGCGGGGACGGGGGCGAGGGTGCTGCCGGTGGTGCTGGGGGCAATGGTGGCTGGTTGCTGGGCGTCGGTGGTGTTGGCGGTGACGGTGGCGACGGTGTGGTCGGCGGTATCGGTGGTTCCGGTGGTGCCGGCGGTTGGCTGTTCGGCATCGGTGGTGCCGGCGGTTCCGGCGGTGATGGCGGCGACGGTGGTCATGGTGGTGATGGCGGCAGTGCGATCGGCCTGTTCGGCAGTGGTGGTGCCGGCGGTGACGGTGGCGACAGCGGGGTAGGCGGCAGCCCCACCCGGTTGCCGGCACTCGGCGGCACCGGCGGCAACGGCAGCCTGTTCATGTTCGGCGCCCATGGTGACGTGGGGCAGTTCGGCACCGGTGTTCCGCTCAGCGGTGGGACCGGCGGGTTCTCGACGGCCGGCTCCTGGCTGATCGACAGCGACGGCCGGGTGGGGATCCTGCACGGCTTGGATCACGTGAACAAGGTGGCGCCCTATGAGTTGTCGGTGGACGGCTTCGGTGCCGACGACGCGGCGTTCCTGGCCGCCAACGGGTTCAACAACATCCAGCTGGGCCTGATCTGGGCGGCGGTGGAACCCGAGCCCGGGGTCTACGACTACGACTATCTGGCCTCGGTCGCCCAGACCGTGCAGACGCTGTCAGCGCACGGCGTCACCAGCAACATCTATATGCATCAGGACCTCTACGGCACCGCGTTCGGCGGGGTGGGGGCGCCGGACTGGGCGGTGCAGACCGGCGGGCTGCCCAACAACGACGCGGGCTTCCCGTGGAACTATTTCGTCAACGCCGCTGGGAACCACGCCTGGGATGCCTTCTGGGGCAATGCAAAGGCTCCCGACGGTATCGGTCTGGAGAATCACTACGCGCAGATGATTCAAGTGGTGGCGCACTACTTCAAAGACGAACCCGGTGTGGCCGCCTTCGGTGTGATAGCCGAGCCGCACTCCGGATCGCACTGGCTGCCGAGTCTGTTGGGCAGCCCGTATTTCGACTCGCAGCAGCTGACCCCGTTCTACAACCAGACGATCGCTGCGATCCGGTCGGTGGACCCCGACACTCCGATTTTCGTGCAGCCCAACGTGCTCTTCAACTTGGGAGTCCCCACCCAGCTGGGCGCGATCGACGACGAGAAGACCATCTTCTCGTTCCAGAACTTCTGCCCGACCTCAGACCTGTTGGGTATCAACCTGTTCTGTGACGTGTTCGCTGACATGGCACTCGCCACCGCCGCGCGGTACGCCGACGAGCACGACATCCCGTCCCACATCGGTGGGTTCGGCAACAGCAACATCCCTGAGGTGCACACCGCATTGACAGATGCCGCCAACCGGCACCAGTACGGCTGGGCGACATGGACCTACACCGGCCAGAACAACAATATGGACATCCCCGTCCCCGCCCGTGCGGCGTCGTTGGTGTACAACACCAATTTGCCGCCGACCGGTGACAATATCGACGCCGCGAAGCTGGCGGTGTTGGCCGAGCCCTATCCGCAGGCGGTGTCAGGTATCCCGAATGCCTGGTCGTTCGACAACGGTACGTTCCAGCTCAGCTACTCGACCGAAATGGCCAACGGCCAAGGTGTCTTCGCCGCCGGCGCGCAATCCAACATCGCGGTGCCGGCCGTCATCTACCCGAACGGCTACGACGTCACCGTCACCGGCGGCCAAGTGGTCTCGGCGCCGAACGCCTCGGTGCTGGTCATCGCCTCAGACCCCGGGGCCACCACCATCAGCGTCACGGTCACCCGGGCCGAGGCGTAGCCGCTGCGCCAGATCCGGTCCGGGTGCCCTCTAGGCAGTCGGGTCGATGAGAATCTTCGCGTGGTCGTCGGGGCTGGCGAGCGCCTCGAACGCCCCGTCGACCTCGGCCAGCGACACCGTGGCGGTGATCAACGGCGTCGGGTCCACCTTGCCTTTGGCGAGCAGTCGCAGCGTCCGGCGGAACTCGACCGGGGTGTATCCCAGGACAAAGCGGATGTCGAGTTCCTTGTTGATCGCCATCGCGAGGCGCAGTCGGTCCTCGCCCATGCACACCCCGGCGACCACGATGCGCGACATGATCGGCGCGGAGGTGATCACCGAGTTCAGCACACCGGGAACCCCGACGCATTCGAAGATCACCGGTGCCTTGGGGCCGACCCCCATGGACTCGAGCACCCTCCAGGCCTGCCACAGCGGGATCGGCAGAGTGTTCGCCGCTTCGGTGGCGCGCAGCAGCAGGCTCATCGCGGCCACCGAACTGGTGAAATATCCGCGCCGTTGCTCGACGTAGTCGATGGGCGATTCGGTCGCCGGGTCGACGACGATATCGGCCCCGCATCTCTTGGCCAACGCACGCCGTGCCGCGCTGTAGTCGCTGGCGATCACCGTCCGAACGCCCTGCGCCTTGAGCATCAGCACCACCGCGAGCCCGATGGGGCCGGCGCCGATGACAACAGCGATCTGTCCCCGCCGAATCTTCGCCCGCCGCACCGCATGCAGGCCCACCGCCATGGGCTCGGTCATCGCGGCGATATCGGTGCGCAGGGCATCGGGCACCGGCACCATCAGCGACTCTTCGACGAGAACTTCCTCGGCGTAGGCGCCGGGCGCCGAGGCCGACAGCCCGATCGGGTGGATTCCTTCCTCCGCGCGCCGCAGCGGAAACGCCACGACGCGGCTGCCGACCGGAGCCCGCCGCTTGCATCGGGGGCCGTATTCCAGGATTTCTCCGCAGAACTCGTGGCCGAACACCGTGCGCTCGGTCGAGCGCATCGACTGCAGGTAGCCCATGTCGGCGGCCACGTCGGCGAGTTCGTCGCTGTGGTGGCGCGCGTGCAGGTCAGAACCGCATATGCCGCAACGCAGCACTTTCAGCCGAACTTGGCCGCGGCCGGGCCGGGGTGCCGGGAGGTCTGAAACCGACAATGCGCCGTTCTGGCAAACAACTGCTTTCACGATCTTTCCAGCCTGTCTCGGGTTGGTCGATGTCCGGAGTCTAGGGGCGGTCAGCGTCGCCGGGCCGAACCGGCAACGGCGGCGTCCGGGCTGGCCGGCCGGTCATTGCCGGACGCGTGAGCGGTGGTGAACCGGTAGTCGTCCAGCGGGAAACGCTTGGCGCGGCGGGCGGTATTCCACGTCGTGGTGGGCCGGATGGGGACATCGCCGTGCTTGTCGAAGTAGTAGCTGTTCGACCCGCCGCAGCCCTTCTGCCAAAAGATCTGACGGTAACGGCGAGAGAGCATGTCCTGGAAAAAGCGGGCATTGGCCTCGGGTTTGATCTCGACGAGCGTGCTGGCCGTGGCTCGCGCGTGGGTCAAGCAGCGCACGATATGCCCCGCCTGCGCTTCGATGAGGTTGAAATACGAGGAGCCGTTATACCCGTAGGGTCCGTAGACGGAGAAGTGGTTGGGGAAACCGGGAACGCTGACTCCCTCATAGGCCTGCAGTCTGTTCGCATCCCACCAGTCGGCCAACCGTTGTCCGGAGTTGCCGATCAGCTCGTAGGTCGGATTCGCATCGGGGTCCGCGATTTTGAAACCGGTGGCCAGGATGAGGACATCCAGTTCGTGGGTCGCGCCGTCGGCCGTGACGACACCGCGCTCATCGATGTGGGAGATGGCGTTGGTCTCCAGGTGCACGTTGTCTCGGTTGTAGGCCGCGTAGTAGCTGTTGTGGAAACTCGGGCGTTTGCAACCGAGCGTGTAGGAGGGCAAGAGCTTTTCGCGTAGCCCGGGATCTTTCACCTGGCTGTACAGATAGAGCTTCGCCTGCTGCTGGGCGAGCTTTCCGACCGGGAAGAACTTGTGATAATGGGCCACGATGGGGAAGGTGATCTCGACGAACGCCTCGCTGGCGACGCGTAGCGCCAGTTCCAGGGCGGGGATCTTGCCGATCAGGGTCTGCACGGCACCGGGGATCTTGAGGTCGAGCTTTGGCATGCACCATATCGGGGTGCGTTGGAACACCGTGAGGTGTCTGGTTCGCGCCGCGATGGCCGGAATGATCTGGACGGCAGAGGCGCCCGTTCCGATGATCCCGACCCGGGCGTCGGTGAAGTCGACCGAGTCATCCCAGCGGGCGCTGTGCATGACCGATCCGGCGAAGAGTTCGATGCCCTCGATGTCGGGCATCTTGGGCGTTGTCAGCGCCCCGGACGCGTTGATGACAAAGCGGGCGCTGATGTCGCCCTGGTCGGTGCTCAGGCGCCACAGCGCGTGGGTTTCGTCGAACCGGGCCGACTGCACGCTCGTGTTCAGCCGCAGCCGGCCGCGCAGGCCGTACTTGTCCACGCAGTGCCGGGCGTAGTCCGCCAGTTCCCCGCCGTTGGCATAGGTGCGCGACCAGGTGGCCCGCTTCTCGAACGAGAACTGATAGCTGTAGGACGGGATGTCGACCGCCACCCCGGGATACCTGTTCCAATGCCAGGTGCCACCCACGCCATTCCCATCGTCGAGCATCACGAAATCGGCGAACCCCGCCTCGACGAGCTTGATCGCCGAGCCGATACCGGAGAAGCCGGCGCCGACGATCACGATCTCGTGGTCGGGGACACCGCGCTGCGCCGGCCCGGCGCCGTCGGCCTCGGTGCCCGGCGCGGACAAGGCGTGATCGCTTGTGGCCATGAGTTCCTCGCTGTGTCGGCTCGGGAATGACGCACGACCGACGTGCGGCCCCAGATCGCTGAAGTGCAACATAGTGTCGCATTTCGGTGCTGGAAGTCTGGCATGCATCGATTACCCTGTCAACCATGGCGCGTGGGGCTTCGTCGGTCGACACGACCCGGATGCGATCCGACGTGATCGAGAACCGGCTGCGGATCATCGAGGCGGCCACCGCGGTCCTCGCGGGAGACCCGAACGCGTCGATGCAGGAGATCGCCGACGCCGCGGCCCTCAACCGGGGGACCCTCTACCGGCACTTTCCGAGCCGGGAGCAACTCGTGGGTGCCATCCACGAGGCTGCGGTGACCAACATGCGCGAGCTCTACCTGTCCCTGCCGAAGTCCGGCCCGGTGTTGCCGAGCCTGATAGAGCTGGTGGGGCCCACCGTCGAAGTCGCCAGCCGTTACCGGGTGCTGATTCTGGCTCCGATCGCCGACCCCAGCCGATTGGTCGCCGAGGCGCAGTCGGTGGAGGTGCTGGCCGCCGCGGTGCACCGTGCCCAGCGGGGCGGCGAAGTCGACCGGCGGATATCGCCGATCGTCGCGGCAACCACTTTCGGTGTGCAGGTTATCGCCGCTGCCACCTTGATCGCGCGCGGCGGTGTTGCGCCCGATGACGCCATCGCGCAGACCCGACTCGTACTGCGCAAGGCGCTGACTGCCGCCGGCGACTGACTCCGGGCGGGCTCGCCGGTGTGTCAGCGCATACCCGGCCCGATCAGCGCAGCAGGGTCGCCACGATGCCGGCCAGATAACCCAGCCGGACCACCTCGGCGGGCAGAAACGCCGGACCCCCGGTGCGGCCCAGGACAACCGCGGTGTTGGGGTTGCCCAGCGGTGCCGCCGCCAAAGCGACGTCCATCTCCCGCCACACCGCGGGCACCCAGGCGGCGGTGTTGTCCAACGCGGTGGCGCGCTCGATCGGCAACCACGGCACCGTGCCGACCTCGGTCTCCGGGGTTCCACGGCTGCCCGCGAGCCGGCGGAACGCCCCATCGTCTCCCTCGCTGCGCAGCACGGTGCACCAGCTCACCCGAAGCACCCGCGGCGCTTCGTCGGCCAGCTTCTGCAATTTGGCGCTGCGGTCCCCGGCTGCTGCGACGTGATCGATGAGTTCGAGTTCGCGGTGCGCGTCCAGCAGTCCGGTGTGCGGACGGACGCTGTGCACCCGCACCCCGGGTAGCCGCTCGGCGGCGGTGATCAGCACGTCGGGCATCGAACCCTGCGGCAGCTCGACCACCAAGTCGTCGATCGCCGAGCCGCTGCCGCGTTCCACGACGTCCAGCGACAAGATGTCAGCACCCACCGAGCCCAGACCCACGGCCAGCGAACCCAGGCTGCCGGGGCGGTCGTCGAGTTCGACACGCAGCAGATAGGAAGGCATGGGCAACTTTCCCACAGTGCCTGCCGGGCTGCCGCAGGCGATGCTGCCTTTACCGTCGGCGCGAGGGGCCGACTAGGCTTTCGAGTCGTGTCCCAGATCTCCCGTGACGACGTAGCCCACCTGGCCCGGCTGGCCCGGTTGGCGCTCACCGACGCCGAACTGGACGGCTTCGCAGGCCAGCTCGACGCGATCCTCAACCATGTCAGCGCGATTCAGGCGGTTGACGTCACCGGAGTCGAGGCGACCGACAACCCGCTCAAGGACGTCAACGTCACGCGGCCCGACACGGTGGTCGCCGGATTGTCCCAGGACGAGGCCCTGGCCGCCGCACCGCGGGCCGCCGAGAACCGCTTCGCGGTCCCGCAGATCCTGGGGGAGAGCCAGTGAGCGAGCTGATCCGGTCCGACGCGGCCACACTGGCGGCCCAGATCGCCGCGCGCGAGGTGTCCTCGGTCGAGGTCACCCGTGCCCACCTCGAGCAGATCGCGGCGACCGACGACCGGTACGGGGCGTTCCTGCACGTGGGCGCCGACGCGGCGCTGGCCGCGGCGGAGGCCGCCGACCAGGCCATCGCCGCCGGCGACGCACCCTCGGCGCTGGCCGGTGTGCCGCTGGCGCTCAAAGACGTGTTCACCACCGTCGACGCACCCACCACCTGCGGCTCCAAGATCCTGGAAGGGTGGCGGGCGCCCTACGACGCGACGGTCACCGCCCGGCTCCGCGCGGCCGGCATCCCGATCCTGGGCAAGACCAACATGGACGAGTTCGCCATGGGTTCGTCGACGGAGAACTCCGCCTTCGGGCCGACCCGCAATCCCTGGGATGTGGAGCGGGTCCCGGGCGGCTCCGGCGGCGGCAGCGCCGCAGCCCTGGCGGCGTTCCAGGCGCCGCTGGCCATCGGTACCGACACCGGCGGCTCGATCCGCCAGCCGGCCGCGCTGACCGCCACGGTCGGCGTCAAGCCCACCTACGGCACGGTGAGCCGCTACGGACTGGTCGCCTGCGCGTCGTCGCTGGATCAGGGCGGACCGTGCGCCCGCACGGTGCTCGACACCGCGCTGCTGCACTCGGTGATCGCCGGGCATGACCCGCGCGACTCCACCTCGCTGGATGTGCCGGTGCCGGACGTGGTCGGCGCCGCACGCTTCGGCGCCGACGGCGACCTGTCGGGCGTGCGCATCGGCGTGGTGCGCCAGCTGCACAGCGGGGAGGGCTACCAGCCGGGTGTGCTGGCAGCGTTTCACGCCGCCGTCGACCAGTTGAAGGCGTTAGGCGCGCAGATCTCCGAGGTGGACTGCCCGCACCTGGACTACTCGTTGTCGGCCTATTACCTGATCCTGCCGTCCGAGGTCTCGTCCAACCTGGCCCGCTTCGACGCGATGCGCTTCGGTCTGCGGGTCGGCGACGACGGCACCCACAGTGCCGAAGAGGTGATGGCGCTCACCCGCGCGGCCGGTTTCGGTCCGGAGGTCAAGCGGCGCATCATGCTCGGGACCTATGCGCTGTCGGCGGGCTATTACGACGCCTACTACAACCAGGCGCAGAAGGTCCGCACGCTGATCGCCCGCGACCTGGACGAGGCATACACCTCCGTCGACGTACTGATCTCGCCGACGACACCCACGACGGCGTTCCGGTTGGGGGAGAAGGTCGACGACCCGCTGGCGATGTATCTGTTCGACTTGTGCACGCTGCCGCTGAACCTGGCCGGGCACTGCGGCATGTCGGTGCCCTGCGGGCCATCCGCCGACGACGGCCTTCCGGTGGGCCTGCAGATCATGGCTCCCGCGTTGGCCGACGACCGGCTCTACCGGGTGGGTGCCGCCTACGAAGCCGCCCGCGGGAAACTGGCCAGCGCAATCTAGCCGGCGCCCGCGCCGGCGGACGGCCATGATTCGGCGTCTGCGCCCCAGTCGCCCGCGGCACCCGGCAAAATGGACTCATGCGGATCGGACTCCTGACCGGTGGCGGTGACTGCCCCGGATTGAACGCGGTGATCAGGGCGGTGGTGCGCACCTGCGACTCGCGCTACGGCTCGACGGTGGTCGGGTTTCAGGACGGCTGGCGCGGACTGCTGGAGAATCGGCGCGTCCAGTTGGCCAACGACGACCGCAACGACCGCCTGCTCGCCAAGGGCGGGACCATGCTCGGCACCGCCCGGGTGAATCCGGACAAGCTGCGCGCCGGCCTGGATCAGGTGAAGCAGACTCTCGACGACAACGGCATCGACGTGCTCATTCCCATCGGCGGGGAGGGCACTTTGACTGCGGCGCACTGGCTGTCGCAGGAGAACGTTCCGGTGGTCGGGGTGCCCAAGACCATCGACAACGACATCGACTGCACCGATGTCACGTTCGGCCACGACACCGCCTTGCAGGTCGCCACCGACGCGATCGATCGGCTGCACTCCACCGCGGAATCTCACCAGCGAGTGATGCTGGTCGAGGTGATGGGCCGCCACGCCGGCTGGATCGCGCTCAACGCGGGCTTGGCCACCGGGGCGCACATGACCCTGATCCCCGAGCAGCCCTTCGACGTCGAAGAGGTGTGCCGCTTGGTCAAGCAGCGCTTCCAGCATGGTTCCTCGCATTTCATCTGTGTGGTCGCCGAAGGGGCCAAGCCCGCGGCCGGTTCGATGGAGCTGCGGGCGGGCGGCGTCGATGAGTTCGGCCACGAGAGATTCACCGGTGTCGCCGCCCAGCTGGCCGTGGAAATCGAAAGGCGCGTCAAAAAGGAAGTCCGGACCACCGTCTTGGGTCATGTGCAGCGCGGTGGCACCCCGACCGCCTATGACCGGGTGCTCGCGACCCGGTTCGGCGTCAACGCCGCCGATGCGGCCCACGCCGGCGAATACGGCATGATGGTGGCGCTGCAGGGCCAGGAGATCGGCCGGGTGGCGTTGGCCGACGCGGTGCGACAGCTCAAAGTGGTGCCGCAGAGCCGCTACGACGACGCGGCGGCGTTCTTCGGGTAACCCCGGGCTGAGGTGACAGCAGCAGGTGTGTTGCCGCACAATGGTGAGGTTGTGGTTTGTGTTGCCGGACGGTCGACGGCTGGGGGTGGGGTATGGGGAAGTTAGCGTTGTCTGCCGCAGTGCTGTGTGGACTGCCGATGGGGCTGGTGCTGTCCGCACCGGTCCAGGCCACCGGTGATCTGATCAGCGATTACGTCACCGATCACGGCCGCGATGTCTGCGCGCTCATCCAGGACCAGCCGAGTCTGGTCGGTGTGCGCAACGCGGTGGGACACATTCTGGCCACCAGTGGTCTGCCCGCCGACCAGACCGGTCGGCTGCTCGCCGGGTCGGTGATGGCGGACTGCCCCGAAGACGGGCAACTGGTCCAGGAATTCGTCTATTACGAGAGGCGCCGGCAGCAGAGCAGCGGCGGTGTCGGGGCGATCGGATCCTGATGCACGCGGTCGGCGCCGTCAGCGGTCACAGATCACCCGGATCGTCGGGTACGTCGACGGCGTAGTCGGCCAGTATCTCCAGGCTGACCACTTCCAGGGTGCGTTCATGGGTGGCGGCGAGCACCACCGGAGCGGCACAGCCGTCGCGGTGGGCCCGTAGCCAGTTCGGCGCGGTCACACACCAGCGATCGCCGGGCGTCAGACCAGGAAACCGGTAAGCCGGAATCGGGGTGGTCAGATCGTTGCCGATCGAGCGCTGATGGTCCAGGAACTCGCCGGTGACGACGGCGCAAATCGTGTGCAGCCCAATGTCCTCCGGGCCCGAGGAACAACAGCCGTCGCGGTAGAAGCCGGTGATCGGGTCGCTGCCGCACGGCTCCAGCGGGCCGCCGAGTACGTTGCGGTCGGGCATGGGGGACAGTCTAGGGCGGCGTCGCCTACCGTGAGGTATGACCGAGCGGAACCGGGAGCGGTTGTGGGCCAGTATCGACGGCATTTACCGGCGGATCTGCGAGCACCCCTTCGTTACCGGGTTGACCGAAGGTTCCTTGGAGCCGAGCCGGTTTCGCCACTACCTCGTCCAGGACGCGCACTACCTGCATAGCTATGCGCGGGCTTTGGCGGCCTGCGCGGCCAAGGCGCCGATCGAAGCGGAGCTGGCGATGTTCGCCGAGCACGCCGGCGCGGCGTTGGCCGAAGCCGAGCTGCATGCGGGACTGCTGGCGGAGCTTGGACTCGACGTCGAGACCGCTGCCGCGCTGCCGGTCACTCCCACCACCCAGGCCTACGCCAGCTACCTGTTGGCCGTCACCGCGTCGGGTTCCTATGCCGAAGCCGTCGCCGCCGTGCTGCCCTGCTACTGGATCTACGCCCGGGTGGGTGAGCACCTACAGCGTCACGGGTCCCCGGAGCCGCTGTACCAGCGCTGGATCGATACCTACGCGAGCCAGGACTTCGCGGCGGTGGTCGAAGCGGTGCTGGCCGTCGCCGAACGGATCGGCGCCCAAGCGCAGGGTCCGGAGTGGAATCTGATGTGCCGGCATCTGCGGACCGCCGCGCGCTATGAATGGATGTTCTTCGACGCCGCCTACCGCATGGAGGACTGGCCGGTGTGACGAGGCGGGCCGGCCGGGTCACCTAGACTTTGCGCCATGACCGCTGCTGTCGCCGAACTGCTCGACTACGCCGACGTCATTTCCCGCTTCGACCCGGTTCTTGGCCTGGAAGTGCACGTCGAGCTGTCCACGGCCACCAAGATGTTCTGCGGATGCGCGACAGTGTTCGGCGCCGATCCGAACACCCAGGTGTGTCCGGTGTGTCTCGGGTTGCCCGGTTCGCTGCCGGTGCTCAACGGCGCCGCCGTCGAATCGGCGATTCGGATCGGGCTGGCGCTCAACTGCGAAATCGCCTCGTGGTGCCGGTTCGCCCGGAAGAACTACTTTTATCCCGACCAGCCGAAGAACTACCAGATCTCCCAGTACGACGAGCCGATCGCCTTCAACGGCTACCTCGACGTGCCGCTCGAGGACGGCTCGGTGTGGCGGGTGGACATCGAGCGCGCCCACATGGAGGAAGACACCGGCAAGCTCACCCACGTGGGCAGCGACACCGGACGCATCGAGGGCGCCAGCGAATCGCTGGTCGACTACAACCGGGCCGGAGTGCCGCTGATCGAGATCGTCACCAAGCCGATAGTCGGCGCCGGAGAGCGTGCCCCGCAGATCGCCCGGGCCTATGTGACCGCGCTGCGGGATCTGCTGCGCTCATTGGATGTCTCCGACGTGCGGATGGACCAGGGTTCGATGCGCTGCGACGCGAACGTGTCTCTCAAGCCCAGCGGCGCAGCCGAATTCGGGACCCGCACCGAGACCAAGAACGTCAACTCGCTCAAGAGCGTCGAGGTGGCGGTGAGCTACGAGATGCGGCGCCAGGGTGCGGTGCTCTCCGCTGGTGGCACTGTGGTTCAGGAAACTCGGCATTTCCACGAAGCCGGCTACACCAGTCCGGGCCGGGCCAAGGAGACCGCGGAGGACTACCGGTACTTCCCCGAGCCGGACCTGGAACCGGTCGCGCCGTCGGCGGAGCTGGTCGCGCAACTGCGCGACACCATCCCTGAGTTGCCGTGGCTGTCGCGCCGGCGAATCCAGGAGCAGTGGGGCGTCTCCGATGAGGTGATGCGCGACCTGGTCAACGCGGGTGCGGTGGAGTTGGTGGCAGCCACCGTTGCGGCCGGGGCGTCCAGTGAGGCGGCCCGGGCCTGGTGGGGAAACTTCCTGGTGCAGAAGGCCAACGAAGCCGGAGTCGAGCTCGACGCTCTGGGCATCACGCCCAACCAGGTCGCCGAGGTGGTGGCACTGGTGGATTCGGGTGAGCTGTCCAACAAGCTGGCCCGGCAGGTGGTGGAGGGGGTGCTCGCCGGTGAGGGCGAGCCCGCTCAGGTGATGGCTGACCGGGGCCTGGTCGTGGTGCGTGACGACTCGGTGATCCAGGCCGCCATTGACGAGGCTCTGGCTGCCAATCCCGATGTGGCCGAGAAGATCCGGGGCGGCAAGGTGCAGGCCGCCGGCGCCATCGTCGGCGCGGTGATGAAGGCCACCAAAGGCCAAGCCGATGCGGCCCGGGTGCGCGAACTGGTGCTGGCTGCCTGCGGGTAGACCCCGCCGCATCCCTGCGTTCGCGGCGCCGCCGCGAATCTACGGCAGGGCGTGAACGGGCCGACTGGCCCAGCGGCCCAACACGAACTTCAGCCATCGAACATCGATCAACATCGCCTGCCATCCCTTCGTTCGACGGTCCTGCTGCGGCCTCTCGACCCGACTTCCAACCTAGACCGGACTTTTAAGGAGCTCGGGCGGAGTCAGTAATACTTCTGTGAGAACCGGCGCGCGCCAAAGTGGCCCCCTCCGGGGAGGGGGCCACTTGGTGGTGCGGGGCGCTGCGTTCTAGAACAGGCTTGCCAGGAGGTCGCTGCTCCCGTCCCAGCCGAAGGCTTCGGCGATGGCCTGGCTCATGGCGACCATGGAGGCGATCGGACCCACTCCGAGGCCGGGCAGGTCGAACAGGAGTTCCGGGTCGCCCAGTGCGTCGGTGGTGGTGCCCATGCCGATGGCGTCGAAGATCGAGCCCGCCGGGCTGAGCAGGCCGCCCAGGTTCACGCTCAGGGCGGTGATTTCGGTGGGCAGGTCCAGAAGGGTCAAGGCGGGCAACGTGATCCCCAGCTGATCCAGGATCGGCATCAGGTCGACCTCCCCGTAACCGTTGAGGTAGGCATCGGCGAGATTGGCAGGCATGCTGATCAGAGAGTCGAACGCCGCACTCCAGTCGGGGCTGCCGGCGGACAACGATTCCCAGATGTTGCCGAGGTCCTCGTTGAACTGCAGCACCGGACTGAGCATGGTGGAGACCTGGCCGATCAGGATGCCGCTCAACGGGGACGCCGCGAACTCCAGCACCGAACCCAACACGGGCACCATGCTCTCGTCGAAGCCGAGGGAGGCGGCGATGTCGGGAAGGATGGCCGGGTCGGTGAGGAGCGTGAAGAGGGCCGCGTGGGTCATGACCGATCCGATCATCCCGGGTCCGGTGACCACATCGTCGAGCGATTGGTACAGGGTGTCGGTGGCGCCGCCCGCGGGCAGGAACGGGCCGAACAGTGCGCCGGGGGAGGCGGGCGTGTCGCCGTCGGCGGGTGTGCCGAACAGGGCCCCCAGGTGGGTGTGGACCTCCTGCGCGATGTCCCCGAAGCTCTTCGAACCGTCGAAGACGCCGTGGACATAGCCGATCTGGTTGGCCAGAACCTGCTGCAGGGCCGGGAACGGAACGGCAGAGAAGTGGTTCCAGATCGCCGTGGCGTTGGCCTCCGCGGTCTGCCAGACGTCATCCCACCCAGCTGTCAGCTGCACGGCGAGTGATTGCGGGCCGGCCAGCGCGGGCACGGGCGCAGTGACGGGGCCCGAGGCGATGGCTCCGGCGCTGAGGAGGGCGACGCCGGTGATGAGCCAGGGGCGAGCGGCAGCGTTCTGCATTGGTCTCCTAAGTACGTATAAGTGGTGGTCAGGGGCGGTCCCAGATAACCTACCTGAAAGTAACATAGAAAAAAGTAAGCTAAGTTATATAGATTCGTCAAGAGGGTGGGACCGGCTCGCGCCCCTTTTTCTTCGGGACGGGGTCAGCTGTTCGGCCCGGCAGGGCGGGGCCGTGCCGGGCGGAATCGCGCACTTCCACAACCGGGTGGCCCCCAAGCGGACCACCCGGTGGCGAGCGAGGATCGGGCCTGTCAGAACAGTCCGGCGAGGATGCCGCCGGCGCGCAGCAGTGGCTCGCCTAGGGGCAGGGCCGATGCGTCGAGGCCAAGCGGCTCCAGGAGGTCGGGCAGGCCGGTTCCGGTGCTGTTGACGGTGGAGTCGAGCGATTGATACAGCGGGTCGGTGGGGCCGCCCTCGGGACGGAAGGGCCACACGGGACGACTCGGTATGAAAGGCCGATGGCCCCCTTTCCGAGGAAAGGGGGCCATCGGTTCTGCCCAACGGGATGGGCCGACTTGGATTAGCCTTCGCCGCCGAACCAGTCCAGGATCGGGAAGCTCAGGTCGGCGAGCGGGTTGCCCCCACCCTCCCAGCCGATTGCTCCGGCGATGATCTGCGGCAGCGCCACCAGCGAACCGAGCGGGCCTACGGGATTGCCCACGATGTCGAGCCCGATGACGTTGAGGCTCAGGGCGTTCCACAGCGAGCCACCGATGAAGAGGTTCTCGCCCGAGTCGACAGCCTCCTGGACGTCGGCGCCGATCGGCAAGATGGTCTGGCCGGGGGTCAGCAGCCCGCCCAGCGACAGGCCCAGCGCGTCGATCGTGATGCCCTCGGGCAGAATGCCCGCGTCGGCGATGAGCGGGATCAGGAAGCTGAGGTCGAGTTCGCTGCCGTTGAAGAACGAACCGATCACCCGGGCCGGCAGGTCGAAGAGGTCCTGCAGCGCCGCGGACGGGTCTTCGCCCAGGTCGGCGACGATGTCACCGACGACGTTGCCGAACTCCACCAGCGGGCTCAGCACCGGACCGAGCGCGCCGATCAGGGCGCCGGTCAGCGGCGAGGCGAGGAAGTTCAGGACCTCGGTGACGATCGCGAGGGTCTCCGGGTCCATGTCAGCGCCCATGATGTCCGGGAATGCCAGGGTCATCAGGCTGTGCATGGCGTCGTTGGCCTGTGCCAGCGGCGTCAGGGTGCTCCAGTCCTCAAGGTCGAATTCCACCCCGAGCAGGGTGAGATCGCCAAACACATTTCCGATGTTGTCGCCGATGTTGGAGAACACGTCGAAGATGCTGGCCGGGTTGTTGAGGATGTCACCGAGGTACCCGAACTGGTTGACCAGGATCTGCTGCAGGACGGCGCCCGGAGCCAGGAAGTAGGTGTCCGCCAGGGTCTCGGCGTTGGCGGACGAGGTGTTGAACACGTCGATCCAGGCGCCGAAGGGGTCGAACGCGGTGAGTTGCACGTCCGGCAGGTGCAGGTCGGTGGTGCTGTGGGGTGCGACCGGGGCGACGGCGATCAAGCCCGCGCCGACTACGGCAATCCCGGAGGTGATCCAGGGACGGGTGGTTAGCGACTGCACAGTGCGATTCTCCTTTTGGTTGGCTCTCGATACCGCTGCGAGGAAGCTACCATAACTTAGCTAATGCTGAGAAGTCTTTGTTTTCGTCAATATTTTTCGTGGCCGACCCTCGGGGCCTACGGGCGTGCGGGCCCACGGCGCAGGCGCTGGCGCCGTGAGCGGCGGGATGGCGGTTACCGGCGAGTACGTCTTAGCCTGCGGCGGAAACGGCCAGGTGTCCCAGGGTTGCGGCTATGGCCGAGGCGTCCATGGAAAGGGTGCGCCGGGGCGTCCTGCAGTCCCGGCCGGCCCGACAAAGCTAAGGCTAAGCTGAGTCTTCATAGGAAATCATTGCGCTGAAGCGCCCTTAACATCGTCGCAGGTGGGGTGCCGAAATTCGGCGGCGAACTCCCGCGGTTGGCGGGCGGTGGTCGCTAGTCTTTGTCGTCGTTGGCGCGGGGGAACCCGCCACCGGACGGGAACAGCGGGAAGACCACGTCGTCGAGTTTCTCGGCATCTCCGGCGGTCTTGTTCACCGTCGCGCCCCAGACGTTGCCGTCCGGTGACATCTTGACGGCCCAGACGTGCCCGTGGGTGTCCTGGCGCATGACCTCCGGTTCGCTGGTGACCGAACCGGTGCCGGCGGCCAGGCGGACCGCCACCGTCTGTTTGGTGTTGACCAGATTGACCAGCACCACGCCGTCCATGGCTGCACACCCCGCGACGCCGGGCTTGTCGGGCCACGTCCACACCGTCGACACCCGCGAGTCTTTGGTGATGCGCTGCAGGCGGTCGCCACTGGGTGACCGGTCGGTCACATAGAGCGAGCCGTCGACGGGATCGGTGCACAGTCCGCCGCCGGAGCCCATGCCGCTCAGGGCGGTGGTCGGCGCAGCCTGATCGATGGTCGTGGGCTGCTCGATGCGCAGGACCTTGCCCGCGGTGGAGCCGGGATCGGCGGCCGCAGCCGGATTGCCCGCATCGCCGGTCAGCACCACCAGGGTGGTGGGGCTGGTGAAGATCAGGGCCCCGGTGTTGCCGGTCGGGCCTTTGGGGATTCCGGTCAAGATGTCCTTCGGGACGTCGCCGTCGGCGATCCGGATCACCCGGTTGTCGGTGGGCGTGCTGATGTAGGCGTACATCAGCCGGTCCTGGGTGTAGGTCGGCGACAACACGATGTCCATCAAGCCGCCGTCCCCGGCAGGGTCGACGCCGATCACGGTCTTCACCTTGGGTTCGGCGGTCAGCGACACCTCCTTGACGGCGCCGGTGGTCCGTTCGGCGACCAGTGCCGACTTGCTGTCGCCGTGCATGATCAGGCCGCTGGTGCTCTCCAGGCAGCCTTGCATCACCCCGGGAGCCGGGCACTGCTTGGGGAACGGGTTGGCAGGCAGCGGTGGCGGCGGCGGGGGAGTCGTGGACGGCGCCATGCCGCGCCGCGGCACAGTGGTGAACGGCTGTGACTGGGCGTCGTCGAAGTGTGCACAACCGGTCAGCATCAGCAATGCCGCGCCCAGTACGACAGGCACTCGGCGAACTGCCCCGCGCATCTGCATGCCCGTCAGGTTACGGACACCGGCCCCGATCTCGCCACGATGCCCACCGCAGGGCGGCGGCCGGGCCGGATTCGATTCGCTAACGAACCCGGTCAAATCCCCAATCCCGCCGAGCTTGCCCTTACTCTTGCAGGGTGACCAGTCATGGTGAGGGCTCACACTGGCGTCGGCCGGGTGAGACTGCCGACGCAGGCAAAGGACGTCCCAAGTCGGCACGTCTGGTAGATCCGGAGGACGACATGCCATCGCCGACCTATACCGGTGACTTCGAGACCACCGCCATCCCGGCCTATGACCCCTCCGGCGTACGTCCCCTGGCGGGGGGCTACCACCCGCTGCCCTATGCGGCGCCGCCCGCCGGCCCCGGCCGCGTCGGAGTCTCCGTCGGCCCGGACGCCGACGCCGACGAACCGTTCCGGGCGGTGGACCGGCGCGGTACCCAGGATCTGGGCCTGCTGGTGCTGCGACTGGGCCTGGGCGTGCTGCTGGTGGCTCACGGGCTGCGCAAGCTGTTCGGCTGGTGGGGTGGCCAGGGCCTGAGCGGGTTCAAGAATTCCATCGCCGAAGCCGGCTACCAGCACGCCGACATCCTGACCTATGCGGCGGGCGGTGGTCAGATTGCCGCGGGCCTGCTGCTGGCGCTCGGTCTGTTCACCCCCGTTGCGGCGGCCGGGGCGCTGGCCTACTTCATCAACGCCGTTCTCGTGGGTGTCTCCTCCAACGGCGAGGGCCGGTTCAGTCTCTTTCTGCCCGACGGCCACGAATTCCACCTGCTGTTGATCGTGGTGGCGGTGGCGATCGTGCTGGCCGGCCCGGGCCGGTACGGACTCGACGGTGACCGCGGCTGGGCGCGACGGCCCTTCATCGGATCCGTGGTGGCGCTCGTGCTGGGGATCGCCGGAGGCGTCGCGATGTGGGTGTTCCTCAACGGGGCCAACCCGCTGGGCTGACCGGACCGGCTGCTCAGCGATACGGGTTCGGCACCCGGCCGCCGCTGGCTTGGCTCAGTAACGGCAGGGTGGCAAAACTGACCGCGGGCAACCGCAACGACTCGCCGTCGCGCAGATGCGCCCGCGCCCACGATCCCCGGGTGAAGCCCAGGCCGTCGACGGCGTCCCAGTCCACCGAGCGGCTGCCGAGCAGGGTTCGCACGGTGAGCCGGTGGGAGTCGGCCACGGTTCGCCACCGGACGATCAGCGCCGATGCCACCACGGGCAGCGCCAACAGCGGGGCGGTGACGGGCCAGGTCAACACGGGGATCAGCAGCCCCAGCGTCAGGAAGCCGACGGCGAAATGCGCCATCGGCGAAACGCGGATCACCACGGGCTGCGGGTCGGATGCTGCAGAGGCCACCACCGCATGATGTCACCGTCGGTAACGCGGGGTGGGCGGCGGACGCTGCGATAAAAAATATTGACTACTTATTTTTTCTGTCGCATCATGGTCGCGTGCCACCGACCAAGCCCCGCCGAACCCAGGCGGAGCGTACTGCCGAGACCCGGCGCGCGCTGCTGGATGCGACGCTCGAGGCGCTGGTGGACGTCGGTTTCAAAGGGACCACCACCACCGAGGTTGCCCGCCGCGCCGGGGTCTCGGTAGGGGCGTTGCAGGGGCATTTCCCCACCAAGGTGGGGCTGCTGAGCGCCGCCGTCGAATTCGCCCTGAATCGCCGTATTCAAGAGTTCGAGGTGTTGATGGCGGGGCTGGATTCTGCTGCGGACAAGCTCGACGAAGCCATCGATCTGCTGTGGTCGATGTATTGCGGTCCGACATTCACCGCGACCCACGAACTGTGGGTGGCGGCCCGAACCGACCCCGACCTGGCGCCCGCGGTGATCGAGACCGATCGGCAGTTCGCCGACGCGTGCGACCGGATCTACACCGGACTGCTCGCCACGGCCGACACCGCCGACACCGCGCAGTCGCGGCTCGGGCCGCAGATGACCTTCGCGCTGATGAACGGCCTGGCGATGTCCCGGTCGATCGCCGGCTACGAGGCGCTGCCCGCCGCCGACATCCTCGACGCCTTCAAACGGCTGGTTCGTCCTCTGGCGACCGGCCTTGCAGACCCTCAACCCGAGAGAGAGCCATGAGCCCCAACGACAACCGCCACCCGGCGGTACAGCCGCGTCGCATCCGGTTCAATTACCCGGTGGCGGCCCTGGACCGCCACTTCGTTCAGGGCGACCTGGTGATGAGCCACGTGATCGCGCACCTGTCGGCGGTGTTCCCCGCGGGTGAGGACTTCTTCATTCGTTCGGTGCGTCGCTACGCCGACCAGATCACCGACCCCGACCTCAAAGAACAGGTCAAGGGATTCATCGGTCAGGAGGTGACCCACGGTCGCGAGCACCGCGCACTCAATGAGCGCCTGCAGGAGATGGGTTATCCGACCCGCAAGGTCGACCGGCTGGTCGATCGCCGCCAGCAGGCCATCGAACGACGGTTCTCACCGCTGACCTGCCTGGCCATCACCGCCGCACTCGAACATTTCACCGCCGTGTTCGCCGAGACCCTGCTCTCGGACGAGAGGGCGCAGGCTGTGCTGGGCACGAGCGAAGTGCGGTCCATGCTGCTGTGGCACGCCATCGAGGAATCCGAGCACCGCTCGGTGGCCTTCGACCTCTATCGCGCGGTCGGGGGCGATGAGACCCGGCGCATCCGGACAATGCGGATCATCCGCTTCAGTTTCCCCCTCGCCGTCTTGGCGAACACGCTGATCTCGCTCTTCGGCGACCGGGCCGCTTACAACCCGGTCCGGCTTGTCCGCAGCTTCGCCGCCCTGCGGCATTCGCCGTTTCTGACCCGCACCGTCTTTAGTCGGCTGGGTGAATACCTGCGCCCCGGCTTCCATCCCGACGACCACGACAACACCGCGCTGCTTGAGCACTGGGAGGCGGAGCTGTTCGGCGAGCAGGGATCGCTGGTCGACCACCTCAGCTAAGCGGCTGCTCATTTGACGCACGCTCGGTTCAGCGGCTACCGTCGTCTGCTATGGACAACGGCATGCTCGTAGTAGCCCACTGCGCGTTGGTTGTTGCCTGACTTCCAACCACCGACGCGCAACCCTCGTGCAGCAGCTGAGCTGGCGGGGGTTTTTTGTTGCCACCAGTTCTGCACCCGAGGAATTGAAGAGGAAACCGTGAGCGCACCCACCAGCCGATCGTCGGAGCGGTCGGCGCCGCCGCCCGCCGCAAACGGGGCTTCGGCTCCGGACGCAGCTTCAGAAAAAGCCAAATCGCCCGGTAGGCGCGTCGCGCCGGAGCAGATGACCGGTGCCCAGTCGGTCATCCGATCGCTGGAAGAACTCGACGTGGACGTCATCTTCGGCATCCCCGGTGGCGCGGTCCTGCCGGTTTATGACCCGCTGTTCGACTCCAAGAAGCTGCGCCACGTGCTGGTCCGCCATGAGCAGGGCGCCGGGCACGCCGCCAGCGGCTACGCGCACGCCACCGGGCGGGTCGGCGTCATGATGGCCACCTCGGGGCCGGGGGCCACCAACCTGGTCACCCCGCTGGCCGACGCCCAGATGGACTCCATCCCGGTGGTCGCGATCACCGGGCAGGTCGGCCGCCAGCTGATCGGCACCGATGCCTTCCAGGAGGCCGACATCTCCGGCATCACGATGCCGATCACCAAGCACAACTTCCTGGTCCGCAACGGTGACGACATCCCGCGTGCGCTCGCCGAGGCATTCCACATCGCGGCAAGCGGACGGCCCGGAGCAGTCCTCGTCGATATCCCCAAGGATGTGCTGCAGGGCCAGTGCACCTTCGCCTGGCCTCCCCGGCTGGATCTGCCCGGTTACAAGCCCACCACCAAGCCGCACAGCCGGCAGGTCCGGGAAGCCGCCAAGCTGATCGCCGCAGCACGCCGGCCGGTGCTCTACGTCGGCGGCGGGGTCGTCCGCGGTGACGCCTGCCAGGAGCTGGCCGAACTGGCCGAGTTGACCGGCATCCCCGTGGTCACCACCCTGATGGCGCGCGGCGCTTTCCCGGACAGTCACCGCCAGCACCTGGGCATGCCCGGCATGCACGGCACGGTGGCGGCGGTGGCCGGGCTGCAGCGCTCGGATCTGCTGATCACACTGGGAGCCCGTTTCGACGACCGGGTCACCGGCCAGCTGGACTCGTTCGCCCCGGACGCCAAGGTGATTCACGCCGACATCGACCCCGCCGAGATCGGCAAGAACCGCCACGCCGACGTCCCGATCGTCGGTGACGTCAAGGCTGTCATCACCGAACTGCTCGAGGTGCTTCGCCGGGAGAAGTTCGCACTGGACCTGTCGGACTGGTGGACCTACCTCGATGAGGTGCGCTCTACCTACCCCTTGAGCTACGGGCCGCAGAGCGACGGCAGCCTGTCGCCGGAATACGTGATCGAGACGCTGGGCCGCATCGCCGGACCCGACGCGCTCTACGTCGCCGGAGTCGGCCAGCACCAGATGTGGGCCGCGCAGTTCGTGCAGTACGAGAAGCCGCGCACCTGGCTGAACTCCGGTGGCCTGGGCACCATGGGCTTCGCGATCCCCGCGGCGATGGGCGCCCAGATGGGCCGCCCGGACGCCGAGGTCTGGGCCATCGACGGCGACGGCTGCTTCCAGATGACCAATCAGGAACTTGCCACCTGTGCCATCGAAGGTATGCCGATCAAGGTGGCGCTGATCAACAACGGCAATCTCGGCATGGTGCGGCAGTGGCAGACGCTGTTCTACGAGGAGCGCTACTCGCAGACCGACCTGGCCACCCACTCACGCCGCATTCCCGACTTCGTGCTGCTGGCCGAGGCGCTCGGCTGCGTCGGGTTGCGCTGCGAGCGCGAGGAAGACGTCGAAGACGTCATCAACCAGGCCCGCGCTGTCACCGACCGCCCGGTGGTGATCGACTTCATCGTCGGAGCCGACGCCCAGGTGTGGCCCATGGTGGCGGCCGGCACCAGCAACGACGAGATCCAAGCCGCACGCGGCATCCGGCCGCTGTTCGACGACGAGAACAACGAGGGGCACGCGTGATGGCAACCGGCTGGAAGACCCACACGCTCTCGGTGCTCGTCGAGGACAAGCCCGGCGTCCTGGCGCGGGTGGCGGCCCTGTTCTCCCGGCGGGGCTTCAACATCGAGTCGCTGGCCGTCGGCGCGACCGAGACCAAGAACATGTCGCGGATGACGATCGTCGTCTCGGTGGAGGACACTCCGCTGGAGCAGATCACCAAGCAGCTCAACAAACTGATCAACGTCATCAAGATCGTTGAGCAGGAGGAGGACAACTCCGTCTCCCGCGAGATCGCCTTGATCAAAGTCCGTGCCGATGCCAGCACTCGCGGACAGATCGTCGAGGCGGTGAACCTGTTCCGGGCCAGGGTGATCGATGTCTCGCCGGAGTCGTTGATCATCGAGGCCACCGGTACACCGGCGAAGTTCGATGCGCTGCTGCGGGTGCTCGAGCCCTATGGCATTCGGGAGATCGTCCAGTCAGGTCTCGTATCGTTGTCTCGCGGTCCGCGCGGCATCGGCGCGGCCAAATAGTCCCAGCGAAGACATAGTTCCCCAACGAAGAGATAGTAAGGAAGCAACACAGTGGCAGTTGAGATGTTCTACGACGACGACGCCGACCTGTCGATCATCCAGGGCCGCAAGGTCGGCGTGATCGGCTACGGCAGTCAGGGGCACGCGCACTCGCTGAGCCTGCGCGACTCCGGTGTGCAGGTGAAGGTGGGCCTCAAGAAGGGCTCGAAGTCGCGCGAGAAGGCCACCGAGCAGGGCCTGGAGGTCGACACCCCGGCCGAGGTTGCCAAGTGGGCGGATGTGATCATGCTGCTGGCTCCCGACACCGCTCAGGCGGAGATCTTCGCCAACGACATCGAGCCCAACCTGGTGGCCGGCAATGCGCTGTTCTTCGGCCACGGCCTGAACATCCACTTCGGCCTGATCAAGCCCGCCGCCGACATCACCGTCGGGATGGTCGCACCGAAGGGGCCGGGGCACCTGGTTCGCCGGCAGTTCGTCGACGGCAAGGGGGTGCCCTCCCTGATCGCGGTAGCACAGGACCCCACCGGCGAGGGCGAGGCGTTGGCGCTGTCGTATGCCAAGGGCATCGGCGGTACCCGGGCCGGAGTCATCAAGACGACCTTCAAGGAAGAGACCGAGACGGACCTGTTCGGAGAGCAGGCCGTGCTGTGCGGTGGCACCGAAGAGCTGGTCAAGACCGGTTTCGAGGTCATGGTCGAGGCGGGCTATGCCCCGGAGATGGCCTACTTCGAGGTGCTGCACGAGCTCAAGCTGATCGTCGACCTGATGTATGAGGGCGGCATCGCGCGGATGAACTACTCGGTGAGCGACACCGCGGAGTTCGGTGGCTACCTGTCCGGGCCGCGGGTCATCGACGCCGGCACCAAGCAGCGGATGCGCGAGATCCTCGCCGACATTCAGGACGGGACCTTCGTCAAGCGCCTGGTGGCCAACGTCGAGGGCGGCAACAAGGAGCTCGAAGGGCTGCGCAAGCAGAACGCCGAGCACCCCATCGAGGTCACCGGCAAGAAACTGCGCGACCTGATGAGCTGGGTGGACCGCCCCATCACCGAAACCGCATAAGCGTCTCGGAGCGGCTCGCCGCTACCGGAGGCGAAAAGACGAGTGGCCCCTTCCGAAAGGAAGGGGCCACTCGTGTTTTGCGGTGGTTACACGCCACCGCCCAAGCCGTCGAACAGGCCGTCGAAGATCCCCGAGAAGTCGATG
This sequence comes from Mycolicibacter engbaekii, assembly GCF_002101585.1. Lineage (GTDB taxonomy): Bacteria > Actinomycetota > Actinomycetes > Mycobacteriales > Mycobacteriaceae > Mycobacterium > Mycobacterium engbaekii. Next base: position 114,855 of record NZ_LQOT01000076.1, read on the forward strand.
TTGGCGAATATGCCCGAGAGGTCGATGTTGTCGAACAGTCCGGACAGGTCGATGTTGGCGAACAGACCGGACAGGTCGATGTTGGCGAACAGATCGGACAGGTCGATGTTGGCCAGCAGGTCGCCCAGACCGGCGAAGATACCGGACAGGTCGATGTTGGCCAACACGTCGGTCAGGCCGGTGAAGATGCCGGACAGGTCGATGTTGGTCAAGAAGTCGCCGAAGCCGTTGAAGATGCCGGCCAGGTCGATGTTGGTCAGGAAGTCGCCGAAGCCCGCGAAGATCCCGGCCAGGTCGATGTTGGTCAAGAAGTCGCCGAAGCTGGCGAAGATGCCGCCCAGGTCGAGGTTGGTCAAGAAGCCGCTCAGACCATTGAACAGGCCCTCGAAATCGAAGCCGTTCAGAAAGTCGCCGATGCCGTCGAGCGGGCCGGTGTCGGCGGTGAGTTCGATGGCCGGCATGTGCACGTGGGCCGGGGTGACGACCACCGGCGTGGCGGCGATCGCACCGGCGCTGATGACTGCGGCTCCCGCCAGGGCCAGGGGTCGAAGGGTGATGTTCATGGCTTGCTCCTCATAGCTCGTGACTTGTGTCACTTGGGGGCGTTGCTGTTGCGCCCAGCACAAGTTAGCTGAGGCTACCGCAAGGCTGGCAAATTGTCCCTATTTATCTGGGGAAAAGATATGTAAATGCTCCGTCTTGCTGATGACTTTATTAGTTAGCCGAACTCACCAGGGTGTGATAGCCAGCGCGGTCAGGGTGCCAGGCTCGGCACCCGGCTGATCCCGAACTCGCGGCGCAGCAGCGTCCGCGCGGCATAGAAACCGGCCATGCCGTGCACACCGGCACCGGGCGGCGTGGCCGCCGAGCACAGGTAGACCCCGGGAACCGGAGTTGTCCACGGGTTCAGTCGCGGCGTCGGGCCGGCCAGGGCGCGCACCGCGTTGTTGCCTCCGGCGGCGATGTCGCCGCCGACATAGTTGGCGTTGTGGTGCGCCAGCAGGGCTGCCGGCACCGAGCGTGCGGCAACCACGATGTCGCGGAAGCCCGGGGCGAACCGCTCGATGCCCGCCGTGACGGCCTCGGTCTGGTCGAGGGTCGAACCGGCCGGGACGTGGGCATACGCCCACATCGGCCGGCGCCCGGCGGCGTCGACGCGGGACGGGTCGACCAGGTGGGGCAATGCGGCCAGGATCATCGGCTGCTGCGCGTGCCGGCCGGCGGCGACCTCCGCCTCGGCGCGGGCCATCTGTCGGCGGTCGCCCCCCAGGTGCAGCGTGGGCGCCTGCGCCAGCCGCGGATCGCTCCACGGCACCTCGCCGGAGAGTACGAAGTCGACCTTGGCGGCCGCCGACCCGAAGCGATAGCGGCGCAGCGCCTTGGCGTACCGGGCGGGCAGGGCGTCGCCGTAGACCTTCAGCAGTTCGGTCGGCGCGGTGTCGAACAGCACGACGCCGCCCGGCGGCGTGGTCACCGGCGCTCCGGCGGTCAACTGGCCGCCGTGGGCGGTCAGGTCGGCGATCAGCGCATCGGTGATGGCTTGGCTGCCGCCGACGGGGATAGGCCAGCCGACCGTATGGCCCAGGGTCGCCAGCATCATGCCCGCGCCGGCGGAGGTCACCGACGGCAGCCGCGAGATCGTGTGCGCAGCCACCCCGGTGTAGAGGGCGCGGGCGTCCTCGCCGGGCAGCGTCGCGTTCCAGGCCGGGCCCGCCTGTGCGGCCATGCGCACGCCCAGACGAGCCACCGTCGCGATACCGGACGGCACCGACCGCTTGTCGCCCAACAGAAATTCCACGACGGACCGGCTGTCGGCGACCAGCGGTCCCAGCAGCCGGCGCCAGGACGAGCCGTGCTCCAGCTCCGCGCAGGTCCGGTCGAGGTCGCGGTAGGCGATCGCCGCGGGCCGGTCATCCAGCGGATTGCCGTAGGAGATCTCGGGCGAGATCAGCTGCACACCGCGGGCCGCCAGATCGAACTCCGCGAAGAACGGCGACGCCAACCCGAGTGGGTGCACCGCCGAGCAGATGTCGTGGGACACGTCGCCGAAATCCGGATCGGCGGCGGTGCGAGCGCCGCCGCCGAAGGTGGGCTGGGCTTCCAGAACCTGAACCGATAGGCCTGCACGGGCACAGATAACGGCGGCTGCCAGGCCGTTGGGTCCACTACCGACGACGGTGACGTCCATTCGTCGATGGTAGGGACCGGCTTCGGCCGGTACCCCCGAGTGCCCATAATCGGCAATCCCGGACGAACAGGCGCAGGGCAGCCCACTAGGCTGTCCGGGTGACTCTGCCCGTGGTTTTGATCGCTGACAAACTCGCCCAGTCCACCGTCGCCGCCCTCGGCGACCAGGTCGAGGTTCGCTGGGTGGACGGCCCGGACCGGGAAAAGCTGCTGGCCGCGGTCCCGGAAGCGGATGCGCTGCTGGTGCGCTCGGCCACCACCGTCGATGCCGAGGTCCTGGCGGCCGGCACGAAGCTCAAGATCGTGGCGCGCGCCGGGGTCGGCCTGGACAACGTCGATGTCGAGGCCGCCACCGCCCGAGGTGTCCTGGTGGTCAACGCGCCGACGTCGAACATCCACAGCGCCGCCGAGCATGCGATCGCGCTGATGCTCGCCGCCGCCCGGGAGATCCCGGCCGCCGACGCCTCGTTGCACGCCAAGCAGTGGAAGCGGTCGTCGTTCTCCGGCACCGAGATCTACGACCACACCGTCGGCGTGGTGGGACTGGGGCGCATCGGACAGCTGGTCGCCCAGCGGCTGGCCGCGTTCGGCGCCCACATCGTGGCCTACGACCCGTACGTGTCGGCGGCCCGCGCCGCCCAGCTCGGCATCGAGCTGCTCAGCCTCGACGAACTGCTCGGCCGGGCCGACTTCATCTCGGTGCACCTGCCGAAAACCCCTGAGACGGCGGGCCTGATCGGCAAGGAAGCGCTGGCCAAGACCAAGCCGGGGGTGATCATCGTCAACGCCGCCCGCGGCGGGCTGATCGACGAGCAGGCACTGGCCGATGCGATCACCAGTGGCCATGTCCGGGCCGCCGGGCTGGACGTGTTCGCCACCGAGCCGTGCACCGATTCGCCGCTGTTCGACCTGCCGCAGGTGGTGGTGACGCCGCACCTGGGCGCCTCGACCGTCGAGGCGCAGGACCGGGCCGGCACCGACGTCGCCAAGAGCGTGAAGCTGGCGCTGGCGGGCGAATTCGTTCCCGACGCGGTCAACGTCGGCGGCGGTGCGGTCAGCGAGGAAGTCGCACCCTGGCTGGACCTGGTTCGCAAGCTGGGCCTGCTCGCCGGTGCGCTCTCCGACGGGCTTCCGGTCTCGCTGTCGGTACAGGTGCGCGGCGAGCTGGCCTCCGACGACGTCGGTGTGCTGCGACTGTCGGCCCTGCGCGGACTGTTCTCGGCCGTCATCGAAGACCCGGTGACGTTCGTCAACGCGCCGGCGCTGGCCGCCGAGCGCGGTGTGGACGCCGAAATCGGTACCGCCACCGAAAGTCCCAACCACCGCAGCGTCGTCGAGCTCCGGGCGGTCACCGCCGACGGATCGGCGGTCACCGTTGCCGGCACGTTGTCGGGCACCCAGCAGGTGGAGAAGATTGTCGAGATCAACGGCCGGCACTTCGACCTGCGGGCCCAGGGCGTCAACCTGATCATCAACTACACCGACCAGCCCGGCGCGCTGGGCAAGATCGGGACGCTGCTGGGATCGGCCGGCATCAACATCCATGCCGCCCAGCTGTCCGAAGACGCTGAGGGCCCTGCGGCGACGGTGCTCTTGCGGGTGGACCGTCAGGTCCCCGCCGAGGTGCAGTCGGCGATCAGTGCAGCGGTCGGCGCCAACAAGATTGAAGAGGTAGACCTGTCATGAGCCTCAAACTTGCCGTCATTCCCGGCGACGGAATCGGCCCGGAGGTGATCGCCGAGGCGGTCAAGGTGCTCGACGCCGTACTGCCCGGTACCGAGAAGACCGAATACGACTTGGGCGCCCGGCGTTATCACGCCACCGGGGAGATCCTCCCGGATTCCGTACTCGAGGAGATCCGCGGCCACGACGTGATCCTGCTGGGCGCGATCGGTGACCCGTCGGTGCCGTCGGGGGTCTTGGAGCGCGGCCTGCTGCTGCACGCCCGCTTCGCCCTGGATCACCACGTCAACCTGCGTCCCAGCCGGCTGTACCCCGGCGTGGACAGCCCCCTGGCCGACCCACCGGAGATCGACTTCCTGGTGGTGCGCGAAGGCACCGAGGGGCCCTACACCGGCAACGGCGGGGCGCTGCGGGTAGGCACCCCGCACGAGGTGGCCACCGAGGTCAGCGTCAACACCGCGTTCGGGGTGGCCCGGGTGGTCCGCTTTGCCTTCGAGAAGGCCCGCGCCCGCCGCAAGCATCTGACCTTGGTGCACAAGAACAATGTGCTGGCCTACGCGGGGTCGTTGTGGACCCGGACGGTGGCCGAGATCGGTAAGGAATACCCCGACGTCGAGACCGCCTACACCCACGTCGACGCGGCCACGATCTATATGGTCACCGACCCGGGCAGATTCGACGTGATCGTCAGCGACAACCTGTTCGGTGACATCATCACCGACCTCGCGGGTGCCGTGTGCGGTGGAATCGGTCTGGCGGCCAGCGGCAACATCGACGCCACCGGTGTCAACCCGTCGATGTTCGAGCCGGTGCACGGCAGCGCGCCCGACATCGCCGGCCAGGGCATCGCCGACCCGACCGCGGCCGTCATGTCGGTGGCCATGCTGCTGGGGCACATCGGCGAGAACGATGCCGCCGCTCGGGTCGACGCGGCCGTCGCGAAGCACCTGGCCACCCGCGGTGGGCAGAAGCTGAGCACCGCGGCCACCGGAGAACGGATTCTGGGCCTGCTCTAGCGCACCGGCGCGTCTGCGCCGGGCCTCAGAGGGCGACGGGCAGGCGCGCCGCGAGCTCGGCGACGGTGGTGCCGAAGGTCTCGCGTACCCGCAGTGTGCCTGCGGCGGTGTCGATGTCGATGACGGCGTACTCGGTGTAGACCCTGCTGACGCAGCGCAGACCGGTCAGCGGGTAGGTGCACGACTCGACCAGTTTGGCGGCACCGTCCTTGGTGAACAGGTCCATCATCACGAACACGTTCTTGGCTCCGATCGCCAGGTCCATGGCGCCGCCGACGGCGGGAATCGCGCCCGGCTCCCCGGTGTGCCAGTTGGCCAGGTCGCCGCATTGACTGACCTGTAACGCGCCCAGGACGCACACATCGAGGTGGCCGCCGCGCATCATCGCGAAGGAGTCGGCGTGATGGAAGTAAGCGGCACCGGGCAACTCGGTGACCGGGATCTTGCCGGCATTGGTCAGGTCGGCATCGATGTCGCCATCGCGCGCCGCGGGCCCCATGCCCAGCATCCCGTTCTCGGTGTGCAGAATGACCGCGTCCTGGGGTGACAGGTGATCGGCCACCAGCGTCGGTTGACCGATACCCAGATTGACGTACGAGCCGGCCGGAATATCCCGGGCGATGACGGCGGCGAGCTCGTCGCGGGTCAGGGGACCGCGGCTCACGTGCTCGACTGCCGGGGCAAGCGGTGGGTTCACGAGCACGTCTCCAGGATCCGGTCGACGTAGATTCCCGGCGTGACAATCGTCTCCGGATCCAGTTGACCGGTGTCGACCACCTGGGACACCTCAGCGACGGTCAGCGTAGCCGCGGTGGCCATCACCGGTCCGAAGTTGCGGGCGGTCTTGCGGTAGACCAGATTTCCGGCGCGATCCGAGACGTGGGCACGGATCAGCGCGACATCGCCGTGAATGGGGTACTCCAGCGCGTAATCGCGGCCGTTGATCGTCCGGATCTCCTTGCCCTCGGTGAGCAGCGTGCCGACACCGGTGGGGCAGAAGAACGCCCCGATGCCCGCACCGGCGGCGCGGATACGTTCGGCCAGGTTGCCCTGCGGTACCAGCTCCAAGGCGATCTTGCCGGCCCGATACAGACCGTCGAACACATAGGAATCAGGTTGGCGCGGAAACGAACAGATGACTTTGCGGACGCGTCCGGCGGCCAGCAGCGCCGCCAGCCCGGTGTCGCCGTTGCCCGCATTGTTGCTGACGATGGTCAGATCGCCGGCACCCTGGGCGATCAGGGCGTCGATCAGCGCGGTGGGCATCCCCGCCATCCCGAATCCGCCCACCAGGATCGTTGCGCCGTCGGCGATTCCGGCCAGCGCCTCGGTCGCGGACTGGCAGATCACGGTACGGCTCACCGGGGGTCCTCCGGGCGGTCGTGGTCGGCGAGTACCTGTGCGGCGATGCGGAAGGCGGTGTTGGCATCGGGTACGCCGCAGTAGACGGCGGTCTGCAACAACACCTCTTTGATCTCGTCGTTGCTCAGGCCGTTGCGCCGTGCGGCACGCAGATGCATCGCCAGCTCTTCGTGGTGCCCCCGAGCCACCAGGGCTGTGAGGGTGACGATCGAGCGGCTGCGCCGGTCGAGGCCGTCACGGGTCCAGATGCTGCCCCACGCGTAGCGTGTGATCAGCTCCTGGAAATCGGCGGTGAACCCGGTGCTGCCCGCGATGGCGCGGTCGACGTGCTCGTCGCCGAGCACGGTGCGCCGCACCGACATCCCGGCGGCGTACACCGGGTCCCGCACCGTCAGATGGTCGTGAATGAGGTTCGCCGTCGCCCCGGGGGCTTCGGCCGGTGCCAGATGGCCGACCTCATCGAGCACCACCAGACGTCCGTGGGTGACTCCGGAGGCGATGCGCCGCAGTGAATCCGGGGGAGTGGCAGCGTCGGCGGAGCCGGCGACGGCCAGCACCGGCGTATCGATGCGGTCGAGTAGTGCGGTGACGTCGAAGTCGGCCAGCGCCTCACATGCCTGGGCATACGATTCGTTGTCGGTGACACGCAGCGCATCCACCAACGCGGCGACGACTTCGGGTTGCCGATCGGTGAACCCGGGGGCGAACCAGCGCTGCACGCACGCGTCGACGACTGCGGTGGTGCCCGATGCGCGGACGGTGGCCGCGCGCACGGCCCAGTCTTCCGGTCGTCCGATGGCAGCCCCGGTGCACAGCAGTGTCGCGCTCGCCAACCGCTCGGGAGCGTCGAGTGCCAGCTGCAGACCGACCGCACCGCCGATGGAGTTGCCCGCGTAGTGAAATGCGGCGCGTGGCGCGATCTCATCGGCCAGGGCGAGCACGCCTGTCGCCAGGTCCGGCATCCGGAACGGTGCGGCCGGGCTGCGCCCGTGGCCGGGCAGGTCCCAGCCGACGACGCGCAGGTTCTCGGTGAGCCGTTCAGCGGCCAAGCTCCACAGCGCGGTGGCCGAGGTGCCCAGCGACGGCCCGAGCAGGAGCAGATCCGCGTCGCGGGGTCCGCCGAAGTCGGTGGCGGCCAAGCGCGGCGCGGTCATGTTGCCTCCCCAAGGTGCTGGTGTGCGCGTCGTAGTGCGGCATCGATGAGATGGTTTGCGGCCCCGGTGTAGTCGTCTCCGGAGGTACGCCCGGTCAAGTCGGTCATCGTCCGCTGCTCCCCGGACAGCTCACCGGCAGCGGCCAGGTTCGCTGCGGCGCGATCGGTGTCGACGACCAGCCCGGTGAGCAATTCGGTTGTCTGGAGTGCCGCGGCGACGGCACGGCGGGACAAGGTCCGCAGCATCGCCCACTCGGCATGCCAGCCGCCGTCGGAGCGCTCGTCGATACTGGCCGCCGAGGCGGCGTGCAGCCCCGCGGCCAGTGCTGGGGCGGTCAATCCGGTGCGGCGGATCAGGATGGACAGCACCGGATTGCTCTTGTGCGGCATCGTCGACGAGCCGCCGCCGCGGCCCTCGGCCAGCTCGCCGATCTCGGGCCTGCTGCCGGCCGCAACGTCGTTGGCGATGTGTGACCAGGCATCGCAACATGTCACCAGGGAATCGCCCACCCGGGTGACCAGTGACCGGGTGGTGTGCCAGGGCGGACTGTCGGCCAGCCCCAGGGCTGCGGCCAGCTGCCCGGACAGGGCCAGTGCCGCCCCGGGTGAGCCGGCCAGCTCGGTGGCGGCGGCCATCGTTCCCGCGGCGCCGCCGGCCTGCACCGCAAGTGCCGGCAGGGCGGCCAGGCAGTCGGCGCCGTCCAGGACACCGGTAAGCCAGTGGGCGAACTTCACGCCGGCGGTGCTGGGCAGCGCCGGCTGGGTCAAGGTCCGGGCGAGCATCGGGCGGTCGCGATGGGCTTCGGCCAACTCGGCCAGTAGGCGTACCTGCGCGGTGAGTTCACCGCCGATGCGGTCCAGTGTGTCGCGCAGGCAGAGCATCAGCGCGGTGTCGAGGACGTCTTGGCTGGTCAACCCCCGATGCAGCCAGCGGCCCGGCTCGCCGCCGCAGCGGCTCCGGAGCAGGTCGACCACCGGGGGAACCGGGTTGCCGGTCGCCTCGGCGGCGACGGCGAGCACCTCGGCGTCGGCGGGCGAGATCGCCGTGGTCAGGTCGGCCCGTGCCGCGGCCGGTGCGATACCGGCCTCGACAAGCACACTCAGCCAAGCATTCTCGACCCGGACCATTGCCGCCAGAAACGCCGCGTCGCTGAAGGTCTGCCCTGCCCGGTGGTCGCCGGGCCACAACAAGTCGGTCACGACTGCCCCCGGTAGGCTAGGAACACCGTCTCGTCGGCGCCCTGCATCCTGATGTCGAACCGGAAGCCGTGTTCGTCGGGAACCGCGATCAGTGTCCGGCGCCGTTCGGCCGGCAGCGAATTGAGCAGCGGATCGGCATCAAGCCGATCGCCGGGCAGATAGGCCCGGGTGAACAACCGGTTCAACAGTCCGCGCGCGAACAGCGTCACGGCGATGAACGGGGCGCAGCCGTGGGCCGCTCCGGGGGTGACGGTGGTGAAGCGGTAATGCCCCTCGGCGTCGGTCTCGGTGCGTCCCCAGCCGGTGAAGCCCGGGGCGCCACGGCGCAGCGAGCCGGACCTCGTCACCGTGCCCTCGGCGTCGGCCTGCCAGATCTCCAGCAGCGCATCGGGAACCGGCGCGCCGGCGCCGTCGGTGACGGTGCCGTGCACCGTGATGGCACCCGGCGAACCCGGCGGCACCAGTTCGTTGCCGCGGTCGAAGGGCAGGGCGAAGCCAAAGAAGGGACCGATGGTCTGGCCCGGGGTGGCCGTCAGCCTGCTCATCGCGGCTCCTCGAAAGGTGTTGTGGCCGGGCCGGTGAGCACGATGTCCCAGCGGTAGCCGGTGGCCCATTCGGGAATGGAGAGCTCATGGTCGTAAGCCGCGACGAGCCGGTCGCGGGCCCTCGGGTCGGGGATCGACTGATAGATCGGATCCAGCGCCAGCAGGGGGTCGCCGGGGAAGTACATCTGGGTGATCATCCGTTGGGTGAAATCGCTGCCGAACAGCGAAAAATGGATATGGGCGGGACGCCACGCGTTGTGGTGGTTGCGCCAGGGATACGGACCGGGCTTGATCGTGGTGAACCGGTAGAACCCGTCGTCGTCGGTGAGGCACCGCCCGGCGCCGGTGAAATGGGGGTCCAGCGGTGCGGGGTGTCGATCGCCCTGGTGGATGTAGCGCCCACTGGCGTTGGCCTGCCATATCTCGACGAGTTGGCGGCGCACCGGCCTGCCGTCGCCGTCGAGGATCCGTCCGGTCACCACCGTTCGCTCGCCGATCGGGTCGCCGGAATGCCGGGCGGTCAGGTCGGCGTCCAGCGGATCCATGTCAGCATCGCCGAAGCACGGAGCCTGCAGTTCGACGGATTCTGGATCCACCAGGTGCAGAGCGTTTTTGGGGTGACGCAGCACGCTGCTGCGGTAGGGCGGATAGTCCAGTCTCGGCTGGCTTTCGGCAAGGCCGGCGCGCGAGTACTCGGCCTGGATTGCCGCAATCTCCGCGCTGATCTGCGCCTGACCGGTCATAGCCACACGCTATCGGCAGCGGCGGGCGGAATGAAGGAGCGACGAGCAATACCCATCGGTGTGCGCTCAGCCGGCTTCGAGCCGGGCCACTTCGTGGCGCCAGGCAGCGTCGGTGGTGAACGACGGCCCGAGGTCGGGCAGGTGTGCCCAGTCCGATTCGTTGATCGGCGTACACGTGCCGCCGGCGGAACGGACCCGCAGCGCCATAGCCGCCAACTGATCGAGGCTTATCGCCTGCAGAACGGCCTGGGCCACCGTGGCGGCCGCACTGGTGATGCCATGACCGCGGCAGATCACCACCGGCTTCCCCGACATGGCGGCGACCATCTCTTTGCCCAGTTCCGCGGTGTGGATCAGTACGGCCCGGGGGTAAACCGGGACGCCCCGGCGCGCGAGCCACGCGCCGGGGATGTCGTAGGCGCCGTAGATGGGCTCGATCGTGATACCGGCGAGGTCGGCGGCCACGACGGCCGGCGGGTGCAGATGGGCCACGGCCCGGTGTTCGGGATGTGCCAGCAGCGTCTCGACGTGGATCGGCAACTCGTTGGGCGGCCGATATCCGTCCAATTCCCCGGTGGCGCCCGGGGTTCCGTCCAACCGGATGAGCCGAATGTCGTCGGGACGGGTGAACGCCACACCCCGGTCGGCATCGCTGCGGCACCTGATCAGCAAGTGATCGTCGTCGACCCGGGCACTGATGTGCCCGAGAATCCCGTCGACCAGGCCACGCGCCGCAGCCACGCGGCAGGCCTGGGCGATCTCCGCTCGCGCTGCGGCCAGATCTGTGCTCATGGGTCAGCCCCTCGGGGACGGTTGTGCGCCACCCATACCGAACCCGCCGTCGGGGTGGATGCTTCCGGAGGTTATGCCGCGGGATCTCTCGGATGCCAGGAAGACGAAGCTCCAGGCGTGGTCCTGCGGCGTGAGGGCGACATGCAGCGGGGTGCGTGCCGCCAGATCGCGGGCCCGGTCGGGGGTGTCGTCCAAGCGGACATGGTCCAGCGACAGGTTGTGCAGACCGCGCAGGTCGGTGTTGAGAGTGCCCCCGGGGGCGACACCGTTGACCCGGATGTGCGGGGCGAGTTCGTAGGCGAGGCTTGTGACCAAGCCGCGGACGGCGAACTTCGATGCGACGTAGAGGACACCCCCGCGTCCCGCGTAGTACGACGACGCAGACTCGGTCAGAAGGATGGACGAACCCAACTGGTCTTGTAGCGCCGGAACGGCGGCCTTCACCGACTGCAGGTGGCTCAGCACGTTGGTGCTGAACATCTCCTCGAACGCCGGTGCCAGTTCCGCGGTCGTGATGTCGGTGATGCCCTTGTAGAAGTCGAAGATCCCCACGCAGCACACCAGAGTGTCCAGGCCGCCGAAGGCCGCCACGGCGGCTGCGACGGCCCGTTCATTGGCCTGCGCCGTCGTCGCGTCGCCCTGCGTCACGATGACCTGCGGCAGTTGGTTCTCCAGTGCCGCGCATTTGGCCGGGTCGCGCTCCAACACCGCGACCCGCGCGCCCTCTTCGAGATAGGCATCGACCACCGCACGGCCGATACCCGAGCCGGCGCCGACGACAAGCGCCCGTTTGCCCTCCAGCCAACGCGTCATGGCAGGTCGCTGTCGTCGGTGAGCAGTGGTTGTTGCAGGTTGCCGACCATCGCGGCAAGTGTGTAGTCGTTCTGCCAGGTCAATGCCTCGACTTCCAGAGCGTCGAGACTGATCCAGCGTCCCGACTTGGCAGCGGTGATGAGCAGCCTGGAACCGTTGCGGGTGTCGACCCGGCGCAGCGTCACTTCGGTGAATTCGTTGGCGATGCTGATGGGCTCACCCACCGCACCGGCCAGCAGGTCCTCGAGTGCGCTCACAGGAACACCGCCAGGTTCTGCATGCGCAGGACGGACTCGTCGACATAGATGGTGCGACGCGCCAACTTCCAGCGTTGGTCGGTCAGGCGCAGCAGGTCTTCCCTTCCGCAGGACACCAGCGCGGCTTCGTTCACATCCCCGCGGCTGCGGAAGAGCAGCTCGGCGGACTCGACGATCAGATGGGCGTCGTCGTCGCAGGCGAATGTCCGGACGTTGCTGATGTGATGGCGCAGCCGCGACGGAGGGTCTTCGGTCCACGCGTGTTCGGTGGCAAAGCGCGCGACGCGTCTGCTCAGCGAGTACTTGTTCTCATCGAAATGAGCCATGCCGGGGGAGGTGTCGAAGCCCGCACCGGCGGCCGTGGTCACCCGGACGGGCATGAAGTAGTGGATGTCCTCGGTGAGCGTGTCGAGCCATTCGGTGTACTGCTGTGCGTCGAGCAGGTAGGCCTCGTCGACCAGGAACTGATGCGCCTGCAGGTGCCGGGGATCATTGAACGGCAAGGGTCTGCCCACGCGGACCTTCGTCGGCGCGTGATCGCCCAGTACCGCCAGCTTCCATGGGTTCTCGGCGTCCGGCCGGGGGAACCGGCCGTCCCGGCCTTCCTCGGTGGCCGTCATAGCTGGGCCTCCTTCACGCTCGCCGCGCATCGCGGTGTGCCATTGGTCTGCACCAGGGGAGTGATCGACTCGCGGTGCGTGCCCATGGCTGCCGGAGTCGTCGCCACCGGAGGCAGTTCGAGGTGATCGGCCCACATCCGAAGGATCGCCCGCTGGTTGTTCTCGTTGTAGCCGACCTGAGCGGTGCCCGGACCGTGGAACTGCTCCGGCGGCAATGCATCCACGACCGGGGTGTCGTCGGCGAGCAGACCCATCCGGCCATTGAGCAGCAGTTGACGGGCCATCGATCCGCCGGCGGTGTTGGTCAGCGAGACCCAGTTCTCCACGTCGTCCTGCTCGAACATGCCGGTGGAGCCGAAGCACATCAGATAGGCCTTGTAGGAGTCCTTCTTGAACTGCTCGGGGGCTGCCGCGTCGACGGCGAACCAGGAGTACACCTCGGTTTCGTTCTCGCTGACCGGCTGCCAGGTGCGAATCGAGATGAACGGCAAGACGTCTTCGCTGTCTTGAATTTTCGGCCAGTTGTGCACCAGGCTCATGTTGGGAAAGCAGGAGGCCGCCGAGATCATGAAACCGTCATCGCTGACCAGGCGCTGGTGGTCGGGCGACCACACGTCCTTGATCCGGTCCACCATCTCGTCGGGGTAGCCGACGTAGCGCATCCGCTCCTCAAAGGTGCCCGGCGGCAGCTTGTAGGTCGTTCCGCCGCCGCAGGTCGCCCAGTAGGTCGCTCCGTCTTTGCGCTTCTGCGCCTTGGGTTCCCGGAACAATCCGATGTCGACCACCGAGGCATGGGTGTGCGGTGTGTGATACATGTCCCCGGCGAAGTTCTCCACGCCGATCTTCCAGTTCGCCCTGATGCGCCACCGTTGCGGGCCGCGCACCTGCAAGCCGGCTCGGCTTTGCTTGGTGTAGAAGTCCAGATAGAAGGCGAAGTCGCCGAGGAACTCCGTAAGGGGTGGGGCCTGCGGGTCGAGGCTGATGAAGATCAGACCGTTGTAGCTGGCCAGATTCGGTGCCGGTAACAGGGTTTGGCCCCGCTTGGAAAACCCCGCCTCGCCGCCGTAGGCCTCCTGATGGAAGGGCAGGCCGGTGATTCGGCCGTCGTTGCGGTACGACCACCCGTGGTAGGGGCACCGGAAGTTCGAGGCGTTGCCCATCTCCGCGCGGCAGATCTGCATCCCGCGGTGCAGGCACATGTTGAACATGGCCCGCACGTCGCCCTTCGAGTCGCGGGCGATGATGAACGAGTCGTTGAGCAGGCGCCGTACCACGTAGTCGCCGTTCTGCGGGATCTCCGACTCATGCGCCACGAACATCCAGGCCCGGCGAAAGAGCCGCTCCTTTTCGAGTTCGAAGATCTCGGCGTCGTTGTAGATATGTGCCGGGATCATTCCCCGCCTGACCTCGTCGAGGACGTGCCGGTGATCACTCATCGATTTGCGACTCCAGTCTTTTCAAGGCCCCACGGGTGTCTGTTATGCAGAAAACGATGCCGCGGTGTGGACCAACCTTGCCAGGAAGGCCGGGGCAAGGTCAACAGCGCTGCAACGGTGACCGGTATAACGCTCTGAGCTGGTGTTGATGGTGGGAAGCGGGTGGCTCCGGCGAGCCCGCCCGCCGGGTGCAGCCGACCCGCGCCAACTGCGTCCACGCGCCGGATGTTGGCGTAGGGTTTCTGGTATGCAGAGCAAGTCCCCGCTTCCGCCCGAGTCAGCGGCCGACCGGGCGGGCGCCGAAGGGGACGTGCCGCAATATCCCATCGGATCGGTGGACCGGGCGCTGAAGCTCATCCTGCTGTTGGGCGAGCAGCCGCAGATCCGGCTGACCGACGCGGCGAGGCACCTGGAGGTCGCATCATCGACGGCTCACCGGTTGCTGGCCATGCTGGCGTACCGGGGATTCGTCCGCCAGGATCCGGTGTCCAAGGCTTATCACCCTGGGCCCGCACTGCTGAGCGTTGCGTTTTCGGTGTTCAACCGGATCGACATCGAGGGTGCGGCAAAACCGGTGCTGGCGCGCCTCAGCGAGCGCCTGAGGGAATCGGTCCATCTGGGCATGCTCGAGGGCGCCAACGTGCGGTTCATCGCCGCGGCCGAGGGGCCGACTGCGGTTCGGGTGGCATCACGACACGGCCGCGCGATGCCGGCGCATTGCACCTCCACGGGTAAGGCCCTACTGGCGCGGCTGTCTGACGCCGACTTCCTCCGGCTCTACCCCGATGAGCAGCTCCCGCGCCTCACGGCCCATTCCGTGGGCACCCGCACCGAGCTGCAGCGCGAGCTCGCCCGGGTGCGACAGCAGGGATACGCGGTGAGCCGCGAGGGCAGCGAGGACGGTGTCGCCTCCGTGGCGGTGGGGATCGCGGCCCGGGCGCCCGGTGTGCTCCTGGCGCTGAACGCCGCAGCGCCTATTCACCGACTCAGCGCCGCGCAGTACGACGGGGTGGCCGATGTGCTGAGCGAGGCGGCCACCGAGATCGCTGCCCGGATCGGTTGACCGAGCGTCGGCGCGGCTGTCGCGGATTGGCTGGGGCTAAACCGGGTGAAACACGCGGCTGGCGATGAAGTTCGGTCGAGCAACGGTGGCGCCGAACGGCTCCACGAGCGCGTTGTCCACGCTGTTGTAGACGATGAACACATTCGAGCGCGCGTACGGGGTGATGTTGCTGCTCGACCCGTGCATGCAGTTGCTGTCGAAGAACACCGCAGAGCCGGCGGGGCCGGTGATCTGCCGGATTCCGCACCGATCGGCCAACCAGCTCAGGCTCGCGTCGTCGGGCGTGCCGATCTGCTGCTCGGTGAGAGACGAGCGGTAGTGGTCCGGTGGCGTGCGACCCGGGCAGGAGACGAACCAGCGGTGCGAGCCGGGCATGATCATCAGCGACCCATTGGTGTCCCGGTTCTCGGTGAGGGCCACCGAGACGCTGACGGCGCGGGGAGCCGGCATGCCGTCCTCGGCGTGCCAGGTCTCAAAGTCAGAGTGCCAATAGAACTCTCGGCCGTTGAAGCCCGGCTTGAAGTTGACTCGGCTCTGGTGCACATAGACATCGGAGCCGAGCAGCTGGCGGGCCGGACCCACCAGGCGCGGATCGGCCACCAGCGTCGCGAAGGCCGGGCTGATCCGGTGCACCTCGAAGATCGACCGGATCTGCGCGCTGTCGCGTTCGCAGATCGAACGCTCGTCGGCGGCCAGGGCGGGGTCGGCGCGCAGGCGGTCCAGCTCGCCGCGCAGGTCGGTCACGATCTCGGGGCTGAGCAGGGGAGTGACGGTCAAGAACCCGTCGGTGTCGAACGGCTCGACCGCGGCCGGGCTCAGCGGACCGCCGTTGGTGCCGGGTGCCCATACCACTGGGTCGCGGCGGGGCTCGATGCCGATCGCGACGTTGTTGCGGGTGGGATAGCGGTCGGCGACGGCGGTCGTCACGGCGCGGTCTCCTGGGGCTGTTCGGCCAGCAGCGGGTAGGCGCCGTTCGCGTCGTGGACCTCCTGGCCGGTCACCGGCGGGTCGAAGACGCACACCATGCGCAGGTCGGTGTGGGCCGCCACCCGGTGGCGCTCGTGGCCGTCGAGCAGATACAGGGTGCCGTCGCGCAACGGGTGCACCTCGCCGGTCTCGTCGTTGATCAGCTCCCCTTCCCCGCCGACGCAGTACACCGCCTCGACATGGTTGGCGTACCACATCGAGGTTTCGGTACCGGCGTACAGACAGGTCTCGTGCAGGGAGAATCGCTGGCCGTCACGCGCCAGCAGCAGTCGCTGGCTGTTCCAGGTCTTGGACGTGACATCGCGGTCGGTGCCCTTGATCTCGGCGAGGGTTCGGACGATCATCGGCTGGCTCCTGACGTGGTGGTGGTGAGTTCACGGGTGGCGACGGTTTCGATCGACGCAGCGGTGATCAGCAGTCCTTCGGCCAGGTCGTCGTCGTCGATGACCAACGGGGGCATGAGTTTTACGACTTCGCCGTCGGGGCCGGAGGTCTCCAGCAGCAGGCCGCGTCCGAAGGCCTCGCGGCACACCGCGCCGGCCAGCTCCGGGCGGTCGAAGGCCACCCCGCGGATCAGGCCGCGGCCCCGGACGGTGGCCCCGGGGATCGGATCCACCACGTCGCGCAGTGCCTGCTCGACCAGTTCGCCCTTGCGCAGCACGGATTTCTCCAGACGATCGTCCGTCCAGAAGTTCAGCGCCGCTGCGGCCGTGACGAACGACGGGTTCTGCCCGCGGAAGGTGCCGTTGTGCTCGCCGGGCTCCCAGACGTCCAGTTCCGGCTTCAGCAGCGTCAGCGCCATGGGCAGCCCGTAGCCGCTGATGGACTTCGAGAGGCAGACGATGTCGGGGACGATCCCGGCCGCCTCGAAACTGAAGAACGGTCCGGTGCGCCCGCAACCCATCTGCACGTCGTCGACGATCAGCAACAGGTCATGGCGCCGGCACAATTCGGAAAGGCCGCGCAGCCATTCCAGGCGCGCCACGTTGATGCCGCCCTCGCCCTGGACCGTCTCGACGATCACCCCCGCGGGGTCGTTGAGTCCGCTGCCGCTGTCCTCGAGCAGGCGCTCGAACCACAAGAAGTCGGGGACCACACCGTCGAGGTAGTTGTCGTAGGGCATCGGGGTGGCGTGCACCAGCGGAATGCCCGCCCCGCCGCGCTTCATCGAATTGCCGGTGACGCTCAGCGAGCCCAGGGTCATGCCGTGGAAGGCGTTGGTGAAGCTGATGATGCTCTCCCGGCCGGTGACCTTGCGCACCAGTTTCAGAGCCGACTCCACCGCGTTGGTTCCGGTCGGCCCGGGAAACTGGACTTTGTAGTCCAGTTCGCGTGGTTTGAGGATCACCTCGTCGAAGCGCCTCAGGAATTCGGCCTTGGCCGTGGTGTTCATGTCCAGGCTGTGCACCACCCGATCCGAACTCAGGTATTCCAGCAGGGGAGCCCGCAGGTCGGGGTGGTTGTGGCCGTAGTTGAGCGCACCGGCGCCGGCGAAGAAGTCCAGGTAGGGCCTGCCCTCGACATCCCACATCCGAGAACCGCTGGCGCGGTCGAACGTCACCGGCCATGACCGGCAGTAACTGCGCACCTCGGATTCGAGCGCATCAAAAATCGTCATAGTTCCCCCGTCCGTCGGTCGCTGACAACGGAACGGAACGACAGGTCGCCATCACACTCGTGCCGTGGGTGATTCTCGGCTCGACCCACCACCCCGTTCGGATCCCCCCGCCTGCCTCTCCCGGGGCCCACGGTTATCTGTTCGTGACCTTACCGAGACCAATTTGTTATCTCAACCCGGCCACGCCTCACAGGCGTCGTGGTTGTACCCGAAGCGGGCCGATGCGAAACAGTTCTTCTGCCAGATGGGATTCGGCGAACAAACCCGCTTCGAACAGCTCCGAACACGCCAGCGGCGCGTCCCACCGGCGCGCGAAGGCCGCGAACAGCCGCCGGCTGGCGGCGTTATCCGGTGTGATCGAGGTCTCAACGTGCGTAACGCCCTCGGCGACGTGGCGGGAAGCGAGGTGATCCAGCATCAGGCCGGCCAGTCCGACTCCGCGGTGCGCGGCGTCGACCGCCACCTGCCAGATCATCAGGACCTCCGGATGCGTGGGGCGCCGATAGCCGGTCACGAACCCCCCCGGGCGCCCATCGACCTCGGCGATCACCGATGTGGCCGCGAAATCACGGCACCACAACAGGTAGGCGTAGGGGGCATTGACGTCGAGAGTCGCGCTGTCGACGGCCATCCGCCAAAGGCTCGGGCCGTCCGCCACGGTCGGTGTCCGAAGCCGGACACGATCCGTATCGCTCATCGTTTCGACGGTACTGGGCGGCCGGCCTCAGGGCGCGGCAGGCGGGCTGGGCGGTGGCGCCGGCGGCATCCGCAGGGTGCGCAGCGCCTCCAGCGGTGAGCGACCTTCGGGTTCGGCTTTCACCGGGACCAACCGCAGTGCGGCCAGCGGAAACAGTCCGCACAGAGCGAACGACAGGGGGTAGCCGACGGCGCCGATCAATGCGCCGAAAATCGGGGGAGCGATCCCGGCGGTCAGCCGCTGAGTGGTGTTCTGGATGCCCAGCGCGCGCCCGCTCCAGTACGGTCCCGCCATCTCGGCCACCGCGGTGGAGGCCAATCCGTTGTCCAGCACGGTGATCACCGCCGCGACCACCATCGCGGCTTCGGCAAGCCGGGAATGCAGGTGATCGGTGGCCCCCAGAGCCAGCATCGCGAGCGCTCCGGCGAGGGCGAGGCCGCGGATCGGGCGCAACCGCGACCCCACGCGGTCCGACCACCGGCCGGCAGCCACCCGGCCCGCCGCGCCCAGCAGCTGCGACACCGTCACCAGCCCACCCGCGGCGGCGATCGACCAGTGGGTGTCCACTATCAGCCACACCAACATGAATGTGGCGAGCACACACTGCGGCACCATCAGCAGCGCCGAGGACAAGTGGATGCGCCACAACACCTTCGAATTGCTGTACGGGCTGGCGAGTTCCGCGCCGGAGGCCGCAGACCGCGGCCGGCGCGGCGGATCGACCACCCCGATCACACACGCCACCGCTGCCACCGCGGTCAACGTTGCCGGGAACATCAGTGCCCGCGCCAGCCCGTGCTCAGCCAACTCGGGAATCACCTCGGCCCCCAGCGCGATTCCCAGGGGCTGCGCGGTCTGGCGGATCCCCATCACCAGTCCGCGCTGGTGCGGGGGAAACCAGCCCGTCACCAACCGGCCGCTGGCGCTGTTGGCGCTAGCCGCGGCCATACCACCCAGAAACAGGAAGGCGCCCACACCGACCAGCGAGTGCGTCGAGGCCGCCGCGAACGTGGCCAGCGCCGTCAGTGCCGATCCGACACTCAACACGATGCGCTCGCCGACCCGGTCCAGCAGAGCGCCCCACGCGAACAGCGTCAAGACCATGCCGAAACTGGGCATCGACGCCAGCAGGCCGGCCATCGCCAGATTGGTCTCCCGCTTGGTCTCCAGCATCGGGATGACGAAGGCGATGCCGTTGATGAAGACGAACGAGCACAACGTCGCCAGCAGGGCGACGATCATCACCGACCAGCGAGCGGCTGTGCCGATCGACTCGGTGGACATCCGACCATGCTTCCACAGGCCGGCCTGGTGGGACGGTGAAGGTGGGCGGGTCGATGGCGGGCCGTCTGGGCCGCTTGGAGGCCGGCTTGGGCTGGTTGATGGCGGCCCGCTTCGCCCGGCTCCGCCGCGCTTGCGGCCGGCTTGGGCTGGTTGATGGCGGCCCGCTTCGCCCGGCTCCGCCGCGCTTGCGGCCGCCATTAGGCTTGCTGGAATGCGCCTAGGCCGAATTGCCAGCCCGGACGGCGTCGCCTTCGTCAGCCTTGAAGGGGACCCCGACCGGCCACACGAGATGACCGCCCGCGAGATCGCCGAGCACCCCTTCGGCACACCGGAGTTCACCGGCCGTTCCTGGCCGCTGGCGGACGTGCGGCTGCTGGCGCCGATCCTGGCCAGCAAGGTGGTCTGCATCGGCAAGAACTACGCCGCCCACATCACCGAAATGGGTGGTGCCCCACCGGCCAACCCGGTGATGTTCCTCAAACCCAACACCGCGATCATCGGACCCAACGTGCCGATTCAGCTGCCAGCCAACGCTTCCCCGGTCCACTACGAAGGTGAGCTGGCCGTGGTCATCTCACGTCCCTGCAAGGACGTTCCGGCCGCGCGGGCCCGCGACAACATCCTGGGCTACACCATCGGCAACGACGTGTCGGCACGTGACCAGCAGCAGTCTGACGGGCAATGGACCCGGGCCAAAGGCCACGACACCTTCTGTCCGATCGGGCCGTGGATCGTCACCGACCTCGACCCGGCTGACCTGGCCATTCGCACCGAGGTCAACGGGGTGGTCAAGCAGGACAGCCGGACATCGCTGATGATGCACGACGTAGGCGCCATCGTGGAATGGGTCTCCGCGGTGATGACGCTGCTGCCCGGCGACATCATCCTTACCGGCACCCCCGAAGGTGTCGGTCCCATCGAGCACGGTGACACCGTGTCCATCGCCGTTGAAGGCATCGGCACCCTGTCCAATCCGGTTATCCGCAAAGGAAAGTAGTGACCACATCTGGTGTTCGTGTCCGGTTCTGCCCCTCGCCGACCGGCACTCCGCACGTCGGGCTGATCCGTACCGCCCTGTTCAACTGGGCCTACGCCCGCCATACCGGCGGCACCATGGTGTTCCGGGTGGAGGACACCGACGCCGAGCGCGACAGCGAGGAGAGCTACCTGGCGTTGCTCGACGCACTGCGCTGGCTGCACCTCGACTGGGACGAGGGCCCCGAGGTGGGCGGACCCTACGGGCCGTACCGGCAGTCCGAGCGCGCCGATATCCACCGTGATGTGGTGGCGCGGTTGCTGGCGGCGGGGGAGGCCTACGAGGCGTTCTCCACGCCGGAGGAGGTCGAGGCCCGTCACCGCGCCGCCGGGCGCAACCCCAAGCTGGGTTACGACAACTTCGACCGGGACCTGACCGCCGACCAGCGGGCGGCCTACCTCGCCGAGGGCCGCAAGCCCGTGGTGCGACTGCGGATGCCCGACACCGAGCTGGGCTGGACGGACCTGGTCCGCGGGCCGACGGTCTTTCCGGCGGGCACCGTGCCCGACTTCGCCCTGACCCGGGCCAACGGCGACCCGCTGTACACGTTGGTCAACCCGGTCGACGACGCCATGATGAAGATCACCCACGTGCTGCGCGGCGAGGACCTGTTGCCGTCCACCCCGCGGCAGATCGCGCTGTATCAGGCTTTGATGCGTATCGGTGTGGCCGAGCGGATTCCGGAATTCGGGCACCTGCCAACCGTTTTAGGCGAAGGCACCAAGAAGCTGTCCAAACGTGACCCGCAGTCGAATCTCTTCGCGCACCGGGACCGGGGATTCATCCCGGAGGGTCTGTTGAACTACCTGGCGCTGCTGGGCTGGTCCATCGCCGACGACCGTGATGTGTTCAGCATGGAGGAGATGGTTGCCGCGTTCGACGTGGTGAACGTCAACTCCAACCCGGCCCGGTTCGACCAGAAGAAGGCCGATGCGATCAACGCCGAGCACATCCGGCTGCTCGACCTGGACGACTTCACGGCCCGGCTGCGCAGCTATCTGGATGCCCACGGCCATGACACCGGCCTGGACGACGCCGGCTTTGCGGTGGCCGCCGGCTTGGTGCAGACCCGCATCGTGGTGCTCGGCGACGCCTGGCCGCTGTTGAAGTTCTTCAACGACGAGCACTACGAGCTGGAGCCGCGTGCCGCCGCCAAGGAGCTGGGCCCGGAGTCGGCCCCGGTGCTCGACGCTGCCATCACCGCTCTGGAGGCCGTGCAGGACTGGACCACCGCCTCCATCGAGGAAGCGCTGAAGGCGGCGCTGCTGGACGGACTGGGCCTCAAACCGCGCAAGGCGTTCGGTCCGGTCCGGGTCGCCGTCTCCGGCGGTCTGGTCAGCCCGCCGCTGTTCGAGTCGCTGGAATTGCTGGGCTCGCGACGCAGCTTGGACCGGTTGCGGACCGCCCGGGCCGGGGTAGGGGAAGCGCGATGACAACTTCGGCGTAGAAGTTTGGTAGTCTGCTCGTCGGCCCAAGAACGTCAGGCCAGCAGTGCCCGCCAGGCACGCTGACCAGCGGTGATGGCCGGCCAATGGGGTATGGTGTAATTGGCAACACAGCTGATTCTGGTTCAGCCATTCTAGGTTCGAGTCCTGGTACCCCAGCAAAAGCGGTCCGCTGCAAGCGATTAGGTGGGCCGTTTGGGTTGAGCTATGCTGGCAACCCGGAAATGTTCTAGCCCCCGTCGTCTAGCGGCCTAGGACGCCGCCCTCTCACGGCGGTAGCGTGGGTTCGAATCCCATCGGGGGTACATCGCAAAGGGCCCGCACCTTCTCGAAGGTGCGGGCCCTTTCCCGTGTCTGGCGAGTTGTCTTCAGTCTTCGGTGGCGGCAGTGGTTCCACCCAGCGGCATCGCCGGCAGGCCGAGCTTGCGGTGATCCCAGGAGCGGGTGCGCGACGTGACGATGCGCACAGCCACCCGGTTGTTCATCATGGCGTCGACGGCCGGCTTCATCTCCTCGGAGTAGGGCCCGGTGTAGCGCTCCCAGACGCTGACGCCGACCCGGAAGAGGATGTCCGGGTCGTCGACGATCTCCGCGACGCCGTCGAAGGCCGCCCCGCGCAGTGTGTCGTACGTCTCGCCGGCCTCCAGCAGGAAGGTGACCCGCGGATCGCGGCGCACGTTCACGGCCTTCTGGGACTTCGCCTTGGTTTCGAGCCAGATCTCGCCGTCGAGCACCGCGTACCACATCGCCGTCAGGTGGGGCCGACCGTCGGGGCCGATGGTGGCCAGCGTTCCGGTGCGGTGGTTGGTGACGAAGTCGGCGACCTCGGCGTCGGTCATGACGATCTGTGCGCGCTGTTTGGTTCCCATGTGTGCAGTCTGTCAGGCAGACCGGATGCCCCGGCGAGCAGACGCGAGTCAGCCGGCGCATGCCGCCGGTGTGGGGGCAGCCCGGCGCCCGCGCCGCGTTCTACAGTCGCTCGGTGAGCGCGTCGGCGGCCGCGAGCAGGTCGGCGGCCCAGCGTGCCCCCGGACGTCGGCCCATCCGGTCGATCGGGCCCGAGACCGAGATGGCTGCCACCACCGTGCCGCGGCGATCGCGCACCGGCGCCGACACGCTGGCCACCCCCGGCTCGCGTTCGGCGATGCTCTGCGCCCAGCCCCGCCGGCGGATCTCCGCCAGGGTGCGACTGGTGAACGCCGCCTTCGACAGCATGTCCTGCTGAATCGTGGGCTCGGCATAGGCCAACAGGACTTTGGCCCCCGAACCGGCGGTCATCGGCAGCCGGGAACCGATCGGCACGGTGTCGCGCAGCCCGGCAGGGGGTTCCAGCGCCGCGACACAGACCCGTTCGGCGCCCTCCCGGCGGTACAACTGCACGCTTTCCCCGGTGATCTCCCGCAGCCGTGGCAGGACCGCCGCGCCGGCAGCCCGGAGCGGATCGTCGGCGTGGACCGCCAGTTCGCTGACGGCGGGACCTATCTGCCAGCGCCCCTCGGTGTCGCGCCCGAGCAGTCGGTGGGCTTCCAGTCCCGCGGCCAGCCGGTGCGCGGTGGCGCGGGGCAGGCCGGTGCGGTCGCACAGTTCGGCCAGTCCGCAGGGCGATTCGGCGATCGAGTGCAGTACCGCCAATGCTTTGTCCAGAACGCCGATGCCGCTATGCTGTCCCATATAGAGATACTAGCGTCTCAGAATATGAGACTTTCAGATTTGGGGATGGCAATGACCGAGCAGCCTCGCACCCTGGCCGAAAAGGTTTGGGCAGACCACGTCGTGGTATCCGGCGGCGGGACTGAACCCGACCTGATCTACATCGACCTGCACCTGGTGCACGAAGTGACCAGTCCGCAGGCCTTCGAGGGGCTGCGGCTGGCCGGCCGTCCGGTCCGGCGCCCGGATCTGACCATCGCCACCGAGGACCACAACGTGCCCACGGTGGACATCGACAAGCCGATCGCCGACCCGGTGTCCCGGACCCAGGTCGAGACGCTGCGGCGCAACTGCGCCGAGTTCGGCATCCGGTTGCACCCCATGGGCGATCTCGATCAGGGGATCGTGCACATCATCGGCCCGCAACTGGGGCTCACCCAGCCGGGCACGACGGTGGTCTGCGGCGACAGCCACACCTCCACACACGGCGCATTCGGGGCGCTGGCAATGGGCATCGGCACGTCCGAGGTCGAACACGTGCTGGCCACCCAGACGCTGCCGCTGCGCCCGTTCAAGACGATGGCGGTCAATGTCGACGGGCAGCTCGCCGACGGCGTGACGGCCAAGGACATCATCTTGGCGGTGATCGCCCAGATCGGCACCGGCGGCGGCCAGGGCTACGTCATCGAGTACCGCGGCAGCGCCATCGAAGCACTGTCGATGGAGGCCCGGATGACGATCTGCAACATGAGCATTGAGGCCGGCGCTCGGGCCGGAATGGTCGCTCCCGACGAGACCACCTACGAGTATCTGCGGGGCAAGCCGCACGCGCCCACCGGCGCGGATTGGGACGCCGCGGTGGCCTATTGGAGTAGCCTGCGCACCGACCCCGGTGCCACGTTCGACGCTGAGGTCCACCTCGACGCGGCTGCGCTGACACCGTTCGTCACGTGGGGCACCAACCCCGGCCAGGGCGTCCCACTGGGCGCCGAAGTGCCCGACCCCGAGTCGATCACCGACGAGGCGGAACGGCGCGCCGCAGAGAAGGCGTTGGCCTACATGGACCTTGCGCCGGGCACGCCGATGCGCGACATTCCGGTCGACACCGTCTTCGTCGGATCCTGCACCAACGGCCGTATCGAGGACCTGCGTGCGGTTGCCGAGGTGCTGCGCGGACGCCAAGTCGCCGACGGGGTGCGCATGCTCGTGGTGCCGGGCTCGATGCGCGTGCGCAATCAAGCCGAAGCAGAAGGCCTCTCCGAGGTTTTCACCGCGGCGGGTGCCGAGTGGCGCCAACCCGGATGCTCGATGTGCCTGGGGATGAACCCGGATCAGCTGTCACCCGGTCAGCGCTCGGCGTCGACGTCCAACCGCAATTTCGAGGGCCGGCAGGGCAAGGGTGGACGCACCCATCTGGTCTCCCCGGCCGTAGCCGCCGCCACCGCTGTCCGCGGCAGGCTCTCGGCCCCCGCCGACTTGAACTGACCGCCACGGCCTTTTAAAGGAGCCTAGTCATGGAAGCTTTCCACACTCACACCGGAATCGGCGTCCCGCTGCGCCGGTCCAATGTCGACACCGACCAGATCATTCCCGCGGTCTATTTGAAGCGCATCACCCGGACCGGCTTTGAGGACGGCCTGTTCGCCACGTGGCGCACCGACCCCTCCTTCGTGCTGAATCTCAGCCCGTTCGACAAAGGTTCGGTGCTGGTGGCGGGGCCGGACTTCGGCACCGGGTCGTCGCGGGAGCACGCCGTGTGGGCGCTGCTCGACTACGGGTTCCGGGTGGTGATCTCGTCGCGATTCGCCGACATCTTCCGGGGCAATGCCGGCAAGGCAGGGCTGCTGGCCGCCCAGGTGGCCCAGGATGATGTGGAACTGCTGTGGAAGCTCATCGAGCAGAGCCCGGGTCTGGAAATCACTGTCAATCTTCAAGATCGGAATATCACCGCCGGAACGGTGGTGGTGCCGTTCACGATTGATGACTACACCGCCTGGCGATTGTCCGAAGGGCTCGACGATATAGGCCTTACGCTGCGGAAACTCGAAGATATCGACACATTTGAGGCTGCTCGGCCGAGCTGGAAGCCGCGCACCCTGCCTGCTTCCTGAGGCGGCGTAACGAGCCTTAATTTCCGTTGGGCGCGGGGCTGTGACCGGCGTTCAAGGGCGGTAACCGGATTACCGAATTCGCCCATAATCTCGTCTGAAATTGCGCGTGGCTCTTGGATATCTGTGGTATCAGGGATTACCGTGTGCACTAGTCGGCTCAAGTAGGGCCACTGGTCTCGGAGGGATTGGATGAACAAAGCAGAGCTCATCGACGTGCTCACAAAGGAATTGGACACCGACCGCCGGTCGGCGACCGAGGCCGTTGAGCATTTCGTCAATGCCATTGTGCGCGCCGTCCACAAGGGTGAGAGCGTCACCATCACCGGGTTCGGTGTCTTCGAGCGTCGTCGTCGCGCCGCGCGCGTCGCCCGCAATCCCCGCACCGGTGAAACGGTCAAGGTGAAGCCGACGTCAGTTCCCGCATTCCGCCCCGGCGCGCAGTTCAAGGCGATTGTTTCTGGCGCGCAGCGCGTCCCGGCTGAGGGACTCGCCGTCAAGCGTGGTGCTGGTACCAGCACCACCGCGGCCAAGGCGGCGAAGAAGTCGCCGGCCAAGAAGGCCACCAAGGCTGCGGCGAAGAAGACCGCCGCCAAGGCCACCACCAAGGCGGCAGCCAAGGCCCCGGCCAAGAAGGCTCCGGCCAAGAAGGCCGTGACCAAGGCGGCTCCGGCCAAGAAGGCTGTGACCAAGGCTCCGGCCAAGAAGGCTGTGACCAAGGCTCCGGCCAAGAAGGCTGTGACCAAGGCTCCGGCCAAGAAGGTCGTTGCGAAGAAGGCCCCGACCAAGGCGGCTCCGGCCAAGAAGGTCGTCGCGAAGAAGGCCGCGACCAAGGCGACTCCCGCCAAGAAGGCTCCGGCCAAGAAGGCCGCGACCAAGGCTCCGGCTCGCAAGGGCCGCAAGTAACCACAAACAGCCGAGCGCCGCGGGGCCATCCCCGCGGCGCTCGGTCGTTTTATGTCGACTTGTGGCGG
Organism: Mycolicibacter engbaekii; assembly: GCF_002101585.1. GTDB lineage: Bacteria > Actinomycetota > Actinomycetes > Mycobacteriales > Mycobacteriaceae > Mycobacterium > Mycobacterium engbaekii. Next base: position 141,524 of record NZ_LQOT01000076.1, read on the forward strand.
GCCAGCGGGCTGCCGAGATGATCGGCGGCGACCAGCCGGCCACCCGACAGCGACAGCACCCAGGTGCTGCCCTTGCGATTGCGCGACTTGTCGGGCTTGATGCCGTCGCGCGCACACCACCAGCCGATCAGGTCGGGAATCACCTTGCCCTGGGTGCAGATAACCGGCGTGCCGCCGAGCTGGGCGATCTCCATAACCCTGCGGCGAGCACGCTTGGGGTTGTGAGAGTAGGCCTCTTCGGTCAGCGCCGGCTCGGCACGCACCTCAACCCCGAGTTCGGCGGCCAGTGGCTCCACCGTCTGTTCACAGCGCACCCGGTCGGCCGCGTACACATCGGTGGCGCCGAAAGCCAGCAGGAGGCCGGTGAGCGCCTCGGCCTGGGCGCGGCCCATCTTGTCCAACGGTCGCTTGCGGTCATCACCGGAGAAGCGTGATCGGCGCCCGGCGGTGCCGTGCCGCACGATCAACACCGTCTCGGTATCGGCGGGCGCCTTGGTGAACCGCCGCAATATCTTCCGGTCGTGGGGGTACTGCAGTTCCTGCATCGCCGCGTCGACCGGCAGCCATGCCAGTTCGTCCACCTCGTCATTGGGCGTGAAGTCTCCGCCCAGGGCCCGGGCGGCCCAGTACCGCACCTTTTTGGTGCCCTGCGCCACCGGGTAGCTGACCGCCCCCAGCCGGCGGCCCAGGTGCGCGTGCTGGCCGGTCTCCTCCAGGATCTCCCGCACGGCGGTCACCGGCTCGTTCTCCCCGGGATCGACCTTGCCCTTCGGCAGAGACCAGTCGTCATAACGGGGGCGGTGAATGACGGCGACTTCGACCGCGCCGTGCCGCATCCGCCACAGCACGGCGCCGGCGGCATGGATCACCTTGTCGGTCGGCGAAGAGCCCTTCGACACCGTCGTTTCGAGCACCTTGCACTCCTGCTAGGTCAGTTCGGGCGGGGCGGTGGATGGGCGGTCGGTCAGGGATTGCGGTGGCGTTCCATCAGCGATACCTGGTGATCGCGGACGGTGGCCCCGTCTTGCGGCTCCGCGGTCCACTGACCGTCTGGACCGAGCTCCCAGCAACGGGTGGCCGGGTCCATCGCGGAATCGAACACATCGCCCAGTTGTGCAGTCAGCCGGGGGTTTTTCACCTGCACCATCACCTCGACGCGGCGGTCCAGATTGCGGTGCATCATGTCGGCGCTGCCGATCCAGAACTCGTCGATGGCGCGGAAGTGGATGATGCGAGAGTGTTCCAGGAACCGGCCGAGAATCGATCGGACGATGATGTTTTCGGAGAAGCCCTCGACGCCGGGCCGCAATGCGCAGATGCCGCGTACCACCAACTCGACACGCACCCCGGCCCGCGAGGCGCGGTAGAGCGCGTCGATCACCTGCTCGTCGACCAGCGAATTGAGCTTGAGCCGGATCCGGCCGAGGCCGGTCTCGCGGTGCGCGGCGACCTCGCGTTCGATGCGTTCGATGATCCCGGTCCGCACGCCGTAGGGCGCCACCAACAGGTTTCGGTAGGCGACTTTGCGTGAATAACCCGTCAAGGAGTTGAACAGGTCCGTCAGGTCGGCGCCGATGTCCGGGTCGGCGGTGAGCAGACCCACGTCCTCGTAAAGCCGTGCGGTTTTGGAGTTGTAGTTGCCGGTGCCGATATGGCAGTACCGCCGGATCGTCGAGCCCTCGCGGCGCACGACGAGGCAGACCTTGCAGTGGGTTTTCAGACCGATCAGTCCGTACACCACGTGCACGCCGGCCTGTTCCAGCTTGCGGGCCCACTTGATGTTGGCCTGCTCGTCGAACCGGGCCTTGATCTCGACCAGGGCCACCACCTGCTTACCGGCCTCGGCGGCGTCGATCAGCGCGGTGACGATCGGTGAATCGCCTGAGGTGCGGTAGAGGGTCTGCTTGATGGCCAGCACCCCCGGGTCGGCGGCGGCCTGCTCGATGAACCGCTGCACACTGGTGGCGAAGGAGTCATAGGGGTGGTGCACCAGCACATCGCCCTCGCGCAGGGTGGCGAAAATGCTTTTGGGAGTCTCCCGTTCGGCGAACGCCGGGTGCGTGGCCGGCACGAAGGTGCGGTCTTTGAGGTCGGGCCGCTCCTGGCCGTAGACCTGCCACAGCGACGAAAGATCCAGCAGGCCGGGCACCTCGATGACGTCGCCGGGGTTCACGTCGAGTTCGCGTAGCAGCAACTCCAGCATGTGCTCGGTCATGTCGTCGGCGACTTCGAGGCGGACCGGCGATCCGAATCTCCGGCGCGCCAGCTCCCGCTCCAGGGCCTGCAGCAGATCCTCGTCCCGGTCCTCTTCGACCTCGAAATCGGCGTTGCGGGTGATGCGGAACGCATGATGCTCGACGATCTCCATGCCGGGAAACAGCACCGGCAGAAACGCCGCGATCAGCTCCTCCATCGGCAGGAATCGGACCCCGCCGTCGGCCCCGGCGTCGAGTTCGACGAAACGGTCGACGTTGTCGGGAACCTTCACCCGGGCGAAGTGACTTCCGCCGTCCTCGGGGCGCTTGACCGTCACCGCCAGGTTCAGACTGAGGCCGCTGACGAACGGGAACGGGTGTGCCGGGTCGACGGCCAGCGGCGTCAGCACTGGGAACACCTGCTCGTGGAAGTACACCGACAACTGGTCTCGTTCGGCAGGCAGCAGGTCGGCCCACGTCACCACGTAGATGCCTTCGTCGGCCAGCGCCGGGCGGACCGAGTCGAGGAACACCCGCGCGTGGTTGGTGGCGATCAGCTGGGTCTGCTCGCCGATCCGGCGCAGTTGCTCACGCGGGGTCAGGCCGTCGGCGGAACGGACCGACAGGCCCATCTCGTCACGGCGTTTGAGGCCGGCGACCCGCACCATGTAGAACTCATCGAGGTTGGAGGCGAAGATCGCCAGAAACTTGGCGCGCTCCAGCAGAGGCAGCGAGGTGTCAGCGGCCAGCGCCAGCACCCGGGAGTTGAAGTCCAGCCAACTCAGTTCGCGGTTGAGATAGCGATCGGCAGGTAGTTCGTCGTGATCGCCGCCGACCGGGAGACCCGCCGTGGCCGCAGGCGGCGCCGTCGGAGTGGAGTCGTTCGGACGCCAGTTGGTATCGATACGCGTCTCGGTGAGCTCGCTGCCCTCAATTTCGTCCACTGATAAATCATTGCTCATAGCGCATGTTGCTGCCACCGGTCTTGGCGTGTGCGAGCGCGCGGGCCGTCGCCATACCGACTCCAAGCCGGCGCGCCACCGCCAGATCCTCGGGCGTGTCGATGTCGCAGCGCAGGCCGGGCCAGGCGCCGGTCAGTTCCAGGGCGCCGGATTGCCGGTGCCGTTTCGAGGAATCCCGGCCGAACCGTGGTTGCAGGGGGGCGCCGAATGCGAACAGCGCCACGGTGCCCATTCCTTGGCGGTCGGCGACAAAGCTGCGCTGATGTGCCTGCGCGGCGGTGATCGCCTCGTCGAGTTCGTACGATTGCAGCGCCGGTAGATCTCCTTGTAAAACAACGATATTCGGTATAGAAGCGGCTACTTTGGCCGCGGCTGCGGCGAGCGCGTTGTTCAGCGGGTCGCCGTGGCCCTCCGGTGTCGGGTCCTGCAGCACTTCCGCGCCCAACTCGGCGGCCGTCGCGGCGGCGGCCTCGTCCGGGGTGACCACGGTGATGTGGTCGAGCCCCCGGGCTTCCAACGCGGCGGTGATGGTGTCGGTCAGCATGGCCAGCGCCACGGCCTCCCGTGCCGGTGCCGGAAATGCCGGCGCCAGCCTCGTCTTGGCCACGCTGAGCCGCTTGACGGCAATGATCACCCCGATACCGGATTCCTCGGCCTGTGCGGAGTTCACCTGACCCATCCTGCCAGCGTGGGGTTCGACGACTCGCGGTCCCCGGTTCCGATGGCGGTGACCCGCCTCGCCCGGCTCCGCCGCGCTCGCGGTCCCCGATGCCAATGGCGGTGACCCGCCTCGCCCGGCTCCGCCGCGCTCGCGGTCCCCGATAGGGTGATGCGCTTAAGGGAGGTGGTGTGCGATGGTCGGCACCGACGGCACGGTCGCGGTGATGGGGGCGGGTGCGTGGGGCACGGCGCTGGCGAAGGTGCTCGCCGACGCCGGCAGTGCGGTCAAACTCTGGGCACGCCGGCCCGACATCGCCACCCAGATCAACGAATCCCGGCTCAACCCCGACTATCTGCCCGGCTTCACCGTGCCCGACGCGGTGCGTGCCACCTGCGATCCCGCGGAGGCGCTGGACGGCGTGACCACCGTCGTGCTGGCTGTACCGGCGCAGACCATGCGGGCCAACCTGCAGACCTGGACGCCGTACCTCACCACCAGTGCCACGCTGGTCAGCGTCGCCAAGGGCATCGAGCTGGGCACGCTGATGCGGATGAGCCAGGTGATCGTGGCGGTGACGGGATTCGATCCCGGCCAGGTCGCAGTGGTGTCGGGTCCCAACCTGGCGGCCGAGATCGCCGCCGGCCAGCCCGCGGCCACGGTGGTCGCCTGCACGGACTCCGGTCGTGCGGTGGCGCTGCAACGGATGCTCAACACCGGCTATTTCCGGCCCTACACCAACGCCGATGTCATCGGTACCGAGATCGGCGGCGCCTGCAAGAACATCATCGCGTTGGCCTGTGGGATGGCGGCGGGGGTGGGTCTGGGGGAGAACACCGCGGCCGCGATCATCACCCGCGGTCTCGCCGAGATCATTCGGCTGGGTGTGGCGCTGGGCGCCAAGGACACCACCCTGGCGGGCCTGGCCGGAGTAGGCGACCTGGTGGCGACCTGCACGTCGCCGCATTCGCGCAACCGTTCGTTCGGGGAGCGGCTCGGCCGGGGCGAGGCGTTGCCGCCGGCCCCCGGATCGGCGGGTTTGGCGAGCACCACCGACGGCCATGTCGTCGAAGGGGTGACCTCGTGTCAGTCGGTGCTGGCCCTGGCGTCGAGCTACGACGTGGAGATGCCCTTGACCGACGCGGTGCACCGGGTGTGCCACCAGGGGCTGTCGGTCACCGAGGCGGTGGCACTGCTGCTGGGACGTCACACCAAACCGGAGTGAGCCGCGACCGGTTTATGGGGCGGTCCAGCTTCGCCTCTCCTAGGCTCGCTAACCGCCCGGTACCCTCTGGCGTGTGAATTCCCACGAACGGACCCGCGTGGCCGTCGTCTTCGGCGGCCGCAGCAGTGAGCACGCCATCTCCTGTGTCTCAGCGGGCAGCATTCTGCGCAACCTCGACCCGCAACGCTTCGAGGTCGTCGCAGTAGGGATCACCCCGCAGGGCGCGTGGGTACTCACCGACGGCAACCCCGACACCCTGGCGATCACCGACCGGCAGCTGCCGTCGGTCACCACGGACTCGGGTGCCGAACTGGCGCTGGCGGCCGACCCCCAGCGGGCCGGTCAGCTGGTCGCGTTCTCCGCTGCGGGGCCCGCGGAGGTGCTGGAGTCGGTCGACGTGGTGTTTCCGGTGCTGCACGGCCCCTACGGCGAGGACGGCACCGTACAGGGGCTGCTGGAGTTGGCCGGGGTGCCCTATGTGGGGGCCGGGGTGCTGGCCAGCGCGGCGGGCATGGACAAGGAGTTCACCAAGAAGCTGCTGGCCGCCGACGGCCTGCCGATCGGGCCGTACGCGGTGTTGCGGGCCGCTCAGGAGACGCTGTCCGACGACGAGCGTCAGCGCCTGGGGCTTCCGCTGTTCGTCAAACCGGCGCGCGGCGGATCATCGATCGGCGTAAGCCGGGTGACGTCGTATGACGAGCTTCCCGCCGCGATCGCCGAGGCCCGCCGGCACGACCCGAAGGTCATCGTCGAGGCCGCGATCGTCGGCCGTGAGATCGAATGTGGCGTGCTCGAGTTCCCCGACGGCACGGTGGCCGCCAGCACGCTGGGCGAGATCCGGGTGGCCGGCACCTGCGACCCCGACGACGCGTTCTACGACTTCGCCACCAAGTACCTCGATGACGCCGCCGAACTCGACGTGCCGGCCAAGGTCGACGACGATGTCGCCGCCGCGGTGCAGCAGCTGGCCATCCGCGCGTTCGGCGCGCTGGACTGCCAGGGCCTGGCCCGGGTGGACTTCTTCCTGACCGACAGCGGTCCGGTGATCAACGAGATCAACACCATGCCCGGCTTCACCACGATCTCGATGTACCCGCGGATGTGGTCGGCCAGCGGCATGGACTATCCCACGCTGCTGGCGACCATGGTCGACACCGCGCTGGCTCGCGGGGTGGGCCTGCGCTGACGCGCCCACCGCCCACCGCCCGCCGCCGCGCCCGGCGCCCGCCGCCGCGCCGAGCGTGCACTCAGGGCGGAAAATCAGGCAGATTCTCGGCGTGAATGCACGCTCGGCGCAACTACTCAGCGCGGCGGGCCCGGCCGGATCGCCACCGGGGCCCACTTCGCGGCAATCAGATCCGAAATCTCCTGGATGGGCGTGGGCCCCGAACCCGGCGGCAGGGTGAGCGCCAGATAGGTACTCCGGTCCACCACATACCAGGTGGCGCGGTCACCTTCGCGAACCTCGAACCACTGCACGTGATCGACCACCTGGATGGGTGAACCCACCACGAAGTCCGCCGGCCGGTCCAGCCCGCAGCGCAGCACCACCGCAGCACCGTCCGCGGCGGTCCAGGCCGCCGCGCCCTGCGGGGCCGGTTCGGCCAGCTCGGCCCGCCGATAGTCGCCGAGCGCAGACGGCAGCGCGTCCAACACGGCATGGCAGTCGGCGCTGTCGGCCTGCGGGGCGGGCACCGTGGCGAGCCGGACCGGTTCGACGCCCCGCCCGCCCGGGTGGCGCACCGCGGCGACCGTCAGTGCGATACCCACCGCGGCGACGGCCACCACCAGCGCAAGGATCAGCGCCAGCCGCGGCGGCCCGTCGTCTGCATCGTTGTCCGGACCGATCACGCCCCGCCCACCATTCTGATCGCACCTACACTCCAGGCTGTGCGCGGTAATGAGCCCACGCTGGGTCAGCTTGGAGAGTTTCCCATGATCGACCGGCTGGTTGCCGGGCGCCGTCAGCCCGCCACCACGCAGCTGGGACCCGGCGACGACGCGGCGGTGGTGGGCTGCGCCGACGGCCGGGTGGTGGTCTCCACCGACATGCTGGTCGAAGGGCGGCATTTCCGGCTGGACTGGTCGGCCCCCGAGCAGGTCGGGCGCAAGGCCATCGCGCAGAACGCGGCCGATATCGAGGCGATGGGGGCACGCCCCACCGCTTTCGTGGTCGGTTTCGGGGCGCCCTCCAACACGCTTGCCGCCGACGCCGCGGCCCTGGCCGACGGGATGTGGGCCGAGGCAGAGCGCCTGGGCGCGGGCGTGGTCGGCGGCGACCTGGTTCAGGCCGACCGCTGGGTGGTGTCGGTGACGGTGCTGGGGGAGCTGGCCGGCCGGGCTCCGGTGCTGCGGTCTGGCGCGCGCCCCGGGGCGACGCTGGCGGTGGCCGGCGACCTGGGCCGCTCGGCGGCGGGGCTGCGGCTCTTGAGCGACGGTGCAGGGGGGTTCCCCGAGCTCGAGCAGCGGCATCTGGTCCCGGAGCCGCCCTACGGGCAGGGTGCGGTGGCCGCCGGCGCCGGCGCGCAGGCGATGACCGACGTCTCCGATGGACTGATCGCCGACCTGGGGCACCTGGCGGACGCGTCACAGGTGACGCTGGACGTGTCCACGGCGGCGCTGGCGTCCGATCACCGGGCGCTGGCTTCCGCGGCTGCGGCAGTCGGCGCCGACCCGTGGTCGTGGGTGCTGGGCGGGGGAGAGGACCACGCGCTGGTCGCCGCGTTTCCCGGCGGCGTGCCGGCCGGTTGGCGTGCCATCGGTCAGGTGCTGCCCGGGCCGGCGCGGGTGCTGGTCGACGGGGCGGCGTGGGACGGGCAGGCGGGCTGGCAGTCGTTCGATCCCGGCGCACCGTTACGTTGAGACACCATGAGTGCGCGTCCACTTCCCGAACTTGTCGAAAGCGGTTGGGCCACTGCGCTGGCGCCGGTGACCGATCAGGTAGCCGTGCTGGGAAAGTTCCTGCGTGAGGAGACGACGGCTGGTCGCGGCTATCTGCCGGAGGGGCAGAACATCTTGCGCGCCTTCAGCTTTCCGTTCGATGACGTTCGGGTGCTGATCGTCGGGCAGGACCCCTACCCGACGCCGGGTCACGCGGTGGGCCTGAGCTTCTCGGTGGCACCGCACGTGCGGCCGCTGCCGCGCAGCCTGGAGAACATCTTCACCGAGTACACCGCGGACCTGGGTTATCCCCGGCCCTCCAACGGCGATCTGTCCCCGTGGGCGCAGCGCGGTGTGCTACTGCTCAACAGGGTGCTGACGGTGCAACCGGGTGCGCCGGCGTCGCATCGCGGCAAGGGCTGGGAGGCGATCACCGAGTGTGCGATCCGCGCGCTGGTGGCCCGCCGACGGCCCATGGTGGCGATCTTGTGGGGCCGCGACGCCGGGACGCTCAAACCGATGCTCAACGAGCACTGCCTCACCATCGAGTCACCGCACCCGTCGCCGCTTTCGGCGTCGCGTGGGTTCTTCGGATCGCGTCCGTTCAGCCGCGCCAACGAGCTGCTGGCACAGTTGGGAGCCGAGCCGATCGACTGGCGTCTGCAGTGACGCCGCCACGGCGGCCGCCGTAGCGGGCGCCCGGGCAGCCGGGGAGCGCGGAGTTAGCCGCGGACGACCTTGCCGGCCTTGATGCACGAAGTGCAGGCGTTCAGGCGCTGCTTGTTACCGCCGGGACGGGCGGCGTGCACAACCTGGATGTTCGGGTCCCACCGACGGCTGGTCCGACGGTGCGAGTGGGACACCGACTTGCCGAAGCCGGGGCCCTTTCCGCAGATATCGCACACGGCAGCCATATGTGACACTCCTCAAAACGTCTGCTTGAGGGCCAACGACCTCAGCGGGTGGCCCGACAACCTGATCAGGATACCCGCCAGGCGGGGCAACCACCAAAACGCCCCGTCCCGACCGGACGTGCGTGAGCTGTGCTGTCGCCCGAAGTGATTAGGCTTGCGGCCACCGGAGGTGGCTGCAGGAAGGTGGGTGGAGGTGGGCAACCCCGATCGTCTGCTGGACGCGGCGACCTTGCGGGACTGGGCGCACACCGCCGTCGGCGACCTGATCACCCACACCGACGAGATCAACCAGCTCAACGTTTTCCCGGTCGCCGACTGCGACACCGGCACCAACATGCTGTTCACCATGCGCTCGGCCCTGGCCGAGGCCAACACCGAGGCCGCCTCGGGCGAGGTCGGCCGGGTGGCGGCCGCACTGTCGGCCGGAGCGCTGCACGGCGCCCGGGGCAACTCCGGGGTGATCCTGTCGCAGATCCTGCGAGGCCTGGCCGACGTGACGGCCGAACGCGGGGCCGCAACCACTGTGATCGACGCGGCGCTGCTCGCGGCCGGTTTAGGGCACGGGGTGGAGCTGGTGGTCACCTCGATGGGCGGGCGCGAGGTCCCCGGCACCATCGTGTCGGTGCTGCAGGCCGCGGCGGCTGCCGTGCGGCGGTCTGCGGAGCAGGGGGCCGAGTTGGGTCCGGCGCTGGTGGCGGGCACCGACGCCGCCGCCGAGGCGCTGGAGGCCACCACCACCCAGCTCGACGTGCTCGCCGAGGCCGGGGTGGTCGACGCGGGCGGTCGCGGCCTGCTGGTGCTGCTCGACGCGCTGCGTTCGACGATCACCGGGCAGGCCCCGGTGCGGGCCCGGTATCAACCGTCGCCCCGGCCCCGGACCCCCGAAGCGGGCACCGAGCCGCCGGCACCCCAGTTCGAGGTGATGTACCTGCTCGGCGAGTGCAGCCCCGACGACACCGAGGCCCTGCGGGAACGGCTGACGCAGCTCGGCGAGTCGGTCGCGATCGCGACCTCGGGCGTGGTCGGCGGATATTCGGTGCACGTGCACACCGATGACGCCGGTGCCGCCGTCGAGGCCGGGCTGGCGTTCGGCCGGCCGCGCCGGATCCAGATCTCGGCGCTGGCCGGGGCCGCCGGCCCGTCTCCGGGCAGCTGGACACGGGAGCGGGCGGTGCTCGCCGTGGTCGACGGCGACGGCGCCGAGGCGCTGTTCGACTCCGAAGGCGCCTGCGTACTGCGGCCGGACCCGCTCAGCGCCGAGCCGGTGATGATGGTCTCCGCGCAGCAGCTGCTGCGGGCGGTGGTCGACACCGGCGCAGCCCAGGTGATGCTGCTGCCCAACGGCTACGTCGCCGCCGAGGAGCTGGTGGCGGGCTGTACGGCGGCCATCGGGTGGGGGGTGGACGTGGTGCCGGTGCCGACCGGCTCGATGGTGCAGGGGCTGGCGGCACTGGCGGTGCACGATCCGGGCCGCCCGCTGGTCGACGACGGCTACACAATGGCCCGGGCGGCCGGCGGAACGCGGCTCGGGTCGGTGCGGGTGGCGACCGAACAAGCGCTGACCTGGGCGGGCGCCTGCCAACCCGGTGACGGCCTGGGCATCGCCGGCGACGAGGTGCTGATCGTGGCCCGCGATGTCGGAGCGGCGGCGATCGGTCTGATCGACCTGATGCTGGCTGCCGGCGGTGAGCTGGTGACGGTGCTGTTCGGGGCGGGCTTCGGCGGGGAGGTCATCGAGGTGTTGGCCCGGCACGTGCACGATCGGCACCCGGGTACCGAGCTGGCGACCTACTTCACCGGGCATCGGGGGGACGCACTGCTGATCGGGGTCGAGTGACGATGGTCACGTTGGCCGACCGGCTGGACTACGTGGTGGGTTCGGACGCTGCCGCCAAGCTCGACGAGTTCTTCGGAATCCGCACGGTCGACGACCTGTTGCGGCACTACCCCCGCAGCTACGTCGAGGGCGCGACCAAACGCGGCGTGGACGACGCCCAGGCGCTCGAGGGCGAACACATCACCCTGGTGGACACCATCGCGACCGCCGTGGCCAGACCGATGAGGCGCCAGCAGGGCCGGCGGCCCAACGAATATCTGGTGATCACCCTGGGCAGCGGCCAGCAGAAAGTCAGTGCCACCTTCTTCAACGCGCGCGGCCTGAAATACAAACTCACCCCGGGAACCCGGGTGATGCTGTCCGGCGAGGTCGGCTACTTCAACCGCAAACTTCAACTGACGCACCCCGACTTCCTCATCCTGGATGCGCCGAACCAGGACAACTTCGGCAGTGACTCGCTGCGCAACATCGCCGACGCCTCTCAGGCGATCAGTGGCGAAGTGCTGCAGTCGGAGTTCGAGCGGGCCTGCTATCCGATCTATCCGGCGAGCACCAAACTGCAGAGCTGGGACATCTTCTCCTGTGTGCGACAGGTTCTGGAAGTCCTCGACCCGGTGCCCGAGCCGCTGCCGGCCGCGCTGCTGGCCGAGCGCGGGCTGATCGGCGAGGACGAGGCGCTTCGCGCCATCCACCTCGCCGAGAACGCGGCGCAGCGCGAGCGGGCCCGCGAGCGACTGACTTTCGACGAGGCGGTGGGGTTGCAATGGGCGCTGGCCGCGCGCCGCAACGGCGAACTGTCCGAATCCGGGCCGTCGGCACCTGCGAGCAGCGACGGGCTGGCCGCGCAGATGGCGAGCCGGCTGCCCTTCGAACTGACCGCCGGGCAGCGCGAAGTGCTCGACGTTTTGCATGCTGAGTTGACCGCGACCCGCCCGATGAACCGGATGCTGCAGGGTGAGGTCGGCTCCGGAAAGACGGTGGTCGCGCTGCTGGCGATGCTGCAGATGGTCGACGCGGGTTACCAGTGCGCGTTGCTTGCTCCGACGGAAGTCCTTGCCGCTCAGCATGTTCGCTCAATTCGAGACATGCTCGGCCCGCTGGCCATGGGGGGTCAGCTCGGCGGTGCGGACCATGCCACCGCGGTGGCGTTGCTCACCGGGTCGATGTCGGCGCCGGCCAAGAAGCAGGTGCGGGCTCAGATCACCGACGGCAGCGCGGGGATCGTGGTGGGCACCCACGCCCTGTTGCAAGACTCCGTCGAGTTCCACCGGCTCGGCATGGTGGTGGTCGACGAACAGCATCGCTTCGGTGTGGAACAGCGCGATCAGTTGCGGGCCAAGGCTCCTGCGGGCATGACGCCGCATCTGCTGGTGATGACCGCGACGCCGATCCCGCGCACCGTGGCCCTGACCGTTTACGGCGACCTGGAGACCTCCACGCTGCGTGAGCTGCCACGCGGGCGGCAGCCGATCCGCTCCTCGGTGATCTTTGAGAAGACCAAACCGGCCTGGCTGCAACGGGCCTGGGAAAGGATCCGCGAAGAGGTCGCGTCCGGTCGGCAGGCCTACGTGGTGGCGCCGCGTATCGACGAGAACGACGAGCCCGCGGCGCAGGCCGGTGATCAGGGGCCGCTGCGCCCGTCGGCGACCGCGGTAGAGCTCTACGAGCGGTTGGGATCCGGGCCGTTGGCGGGACTGCGGCTCGGATTGATGCACGGCCGGTTGTCCGCCGATGAGAAGGACGCGGTGATGAGCGCGTTCCGGTCCGGGACGGTGGACGTGTTGGTGTGTACGACTGTGATCGAGGTCGGTGTCGACGTCCCGAATGCGACGGTGATGCTGGTGGCCGACGCCGACCGATTCGGTATCAGCCAGCTGCATCAGCTGCGCGGGCGGATCGGCCGTGGCGAGCACGCCAGCCTGTGCCTGCTGGTCACCTCGGCGACCGAGGGGTCCCGGGCCGGCAGGCGCCTGGAGGCCGTGGCCGCCACACTGGACGGCTTTGCGCTGGCCGACCTGGATCTTCGGGAACGCGGCGAGGGTGATGTGCTGGGCCGTACCCAGTCCGGCTGGCGCGGCGGACTGAAGCTGTTGTCGCTGACCGACCACGGCGAGGTCATCGAAGCGGCCCGGGAATGGTGCGACAAGGCCTGGGAAGCCGACCCCGACGATGCCGGGCTGGCAACGCTGGCAGCACATTTCACCGGTATCGAATACCTGGACAAGTCATGAACCCCCGTCGCAGGACCCTGCTGTGGATGGCCGTCGCGGCGGCGATCGCCGTGCTGGTGGCCTACCAGACCGTCTCGGCCTCCGGCCAGCGCAGCCGTGCCCTGGCAGCGCAGGCCGGGATGCCCACCGTGGCGCAGGGCACCGACGTCCTGGCCGGCATCTCGGTGGTGCCGGTGCGCACCCACCGTTACGACTACCGCCGCGAGCTGTTCGGCCAGGCCTGGGACGACGACAACGACGCCCCGGGCGGACGCAACGGCTGCGACACCCGCAACGACATCCTCAACCGCGATCTGGTGGACATCACGCGGGTCTCGACCAAACGCTGCCCCGCCGCGGTGGCCACCGGAACCCTGCACGACCCCTACACCAATGCCGTCGTCGCCTTCACCCGCGGCGCCAAGATCGGCGAAGCCGTGCAGATCGACCACATCGTCCCGCTGGCCTACGCCTGGGACATGGGAGCTTCGGGCTGGACCTACCGCCAGCGGCTGCGCTTCGCCAACGACCCCGCCAACCTGCTGGCGGTCGCCGGGCGGGCAAACCAGGACAAGGGGGACGCCGGCCCGGGGCAGTGGATGCCGCCGAACCGGTCGTTCGCCTGTCAGTATGCGATCGCCTACCTCGCGGTGCTGCGCGGCTACGAGCTGCGACTCGATCAGCCGTCAGCGGAGGTACTGCGCAACGCCGCGGCAACCTGTCCGACCGGGTAAGGGTGCAGCGACGGGGGACAGACGGCCGCGGGATGGCCTAGGTGCCGGTGTAGGTCAGCGGGTCTTCGCGCACCCGGGTGCCGTCGTTGAGGCCGTTGAGGCTGTCCATGTGCTCCTGGGCCAGCTCGAAGCCGAACACGTCGAGGTTGGCGGCGATGCGCTCCGGCTGGGCCGAGCGGGGGATCACCACGTTGCCCAGCTGCAGGCTCCATCGGATCAGTACCTGCGCCGGAGTCTTGCCGTACTCGGCGGCGATCGCGGTCACCGTCGGGTGGTCGAGCAGGCGGCCCACCGCCAGCGGGCTGTAAGCCTCCGTGACGATGCCGCGCTCAGCGTTGGCGGCACGCAGCTCGGCCTGGTTGAGCAGCGGGTGCAGCTCGATCTGGTTGACCGCCGGTGTCTCGAACGCCAAGTCGATCAGATCGTCGATGTGCTGGGTGGTGAAGTTGCACACCCCGATCGACCGGGCCAGTCCCATCTCGCGGGTCTGGATCAGCCCGCCGAAGCTGTCGACGTACATGCCCAGCGGCGGAGCCGGCCAATGGATCAGGTAGAGATCCATGTAGTCCATCCCGAGCCGCTCCAGGCTGGCCTTGCAGGCCTCGATGGCGGCGGTCAGACCCTGGTCGGCGTTGGCCAGCTTGGTGGTGACGAACACCTCCTCGCGCGGGATTCCCGACGCGGCGATGGCCCGGCCCACCGCGGCCTCGTTGCCGTACACCTTGGCGGTGTCGATCAGCCGGCAGCCCAGTTCGAGCGCCGTTGATACGGCCCGCTCGGTTTCGGCCTCGGACAACTCGCCCACCCCGATGCCCAGAGTCGGCATGGTGTGACCGTCGTTGAGCGTGACGGAGGGGATCGCAGTGCCCGACGTCATTTCACCTACCTGTGTAATCGAACGTTCGTGGATCGGGCCCCAGCCGGGCGCCGTCGTCGAGCGAGGATATCTCGGCCATCTCTGACGTGCCGAGTTCGAAGTCGAAGACGTCGAAGTTGCCGACGATGCGCTCGGGGTGGACCGATTTCGGAATCACGATATTACCCAGCTGGATATGCCATCGGATCAGCACCTGTGCCGGGGTCTTGCCGCACCGCCGCGCCACCGCGGCGACCGTCGGATGTGTCAGCAGCGAACCGCGCCCCAACGGCGCCCAGGCCTCGGTGGCGATGCCGAGACGGGCGTGCAGCGCACGCAGTTCGGGCTGGCTGAAGCGGGGGTGCAGCTCGATCTGATTGACCACCGGCACGATCCCGATCGCGTCGATGAGCACCTTGAGGTGATCGGCGGCGAAATTGCTCACCCCGATCGAGCGGATCCGGCCCTGATCCCGCAGGTGGGCCATGGCCCGGAAGGTCTCGACGAACTTGCCGCGCATCGGCAGGGGCCAGTGGATCAGGTACAGGTCCAGAACGTCCAGTCCGAGCCGGTCCATGCTCGCGTCGAACGCCCTCAGCGTCGAGTCGTAGCCCTGGTCGGCGTTCCACACCTTGGTGACCACATAGACCTGGTCGCGCCCCAGCCCAGAGGCTGCGACGGCGCGGCCCACCTCGCGTTCGTTGCCGTAGAGGGCCGCGGTGTCGATGTGGCGGTAGCCGGCCGCCAGCGCACTGCTCACCGCGCGTTCGGTCTCGGCGGGGGAAATCTTGTAAACCCCGAATCCGACGCTGGGGATGGAATTACCGTCGTTGAGCGTGACCGAACGCAAGTTATCGCCAGCAACCATGCCACGAAGTCTGCCAGCCGGGCCCGGTTCCGGGCGGGGTGGCAGGTGGTCCGATCAGCTGCAGAACACCTTGGTGAACGTCGGCATGAAGGTCACTCCGAGGCTGCCGGTCGGGGTGCAGCGGCTCCTGACCGGCGGGCGGTCGGTGACTATCGACGGCAAGACCCTCGACCCAACGCTGCGATTGACGCTGGCCGCGCAGCACGCGATGGGCGTCCACGGATTGGTCATCGGCGACGACCCGGACGCCTCCCGCGCCCAGTTGCGCCTGACCTCCGCCGGGCTCGGCGGGGGCGACATCCGCGTCGACGTACGCGACCTCGTGTTGCCCGGCCCCGCCGGCGACATCGCCGCTCGGCACTACCGCCCGCCCGGTGACGGCGGCAAGCCGCTGCTGGTCTTCTTCCACGGTGGCGGATTTGTGCTCGGCGACTTAGACAGCCACGACGCGATCTGTCGGCTGACCTGCCGTGACGGCGACGTTGCGGTGCTGTCGGTGGATTACCGGCTGGCGCCGGAGCATCCCGCGCCGGCGGCACTCGACGACGCCTGCGCGGCCTTCCGCTGGGCCGTCGACCACGCCGCCGAACTGGGCGGACTGACCGGCCGGGTCGGTGTCGGCGGAGACAGCGCGGGCGCCAACCTGGCCGCCGGGGTGGCGCTGCGGGCCCGCGACGAGGGCGGGCCGGCGCCTGTCCTGCAGTGGCTGATCTACCCGGTGGCCGACTGCACCGCCCAGACCCGCTCGCGCACCCTCTACGGGGAGGGTTTCCTGCTGACCAAGCACGACATCGACTGGTTCACCGAGCAATATGTGGGCCGATCGCAGCTCGAACCCAGTGACCCGCGGGTGTCTCCGCTGCTGGCCGACGACCTGTCGGGACTGCCGCCGGTACTGATGGCGCTGGCGGGCTTCGATCCGCTCTACGACGAGGGCGAGCAGTTCGCTGCGGCCCTGCGCGAAGCCGGAGTCGTCGTCGACCTGCGGCGGATGCCGACCTTGACGCACGCGTTCATCAATCTGTTCGGTCTGGGCGGCGGCAGCGCGACTGCCACCGGTGAGCTGATCTCGGCGCTGCGCGCCCACCTCAGCCGCGGCTGAGGCCGCTCACGCCGGTACTGTAGAACCGCAAAACCGACCACCGAAGACGAGGACCAACCGACTGTGGCCAGCAAACCCAAACGCCCCGGCGCCTCCGGCTTGAAGGCCGGCGACCAGAAACGCAATCTCGCCATGCAGATCGGGCTGGTCGCCATCGTGGTGGTCTTCGCGGTGGGTCTGATCGGCTACATCGTGGTGTCCAACGGCCACAAGAAGGGCGCCAGCGCCGGCGAGGCGGTCCGGGTCACCTCGAGCAAGCTGGTCACCAAGGAGGGCACCGACGAGCCCAAGGCCGTTCTGACGTTCTATGAGGACTTCCTCTGCCCGGCCTGCGGCAACCTGGAGCGGGCCTTCGGTCCGACCGTGTCCCGGCTGATCGACAGCGGGGCGATCGCCGCCGACTACCACATGGTCGCGATCCTGGACCGGCCGCAGAACGACAACTACTCGTCGCGTGCCGGTGCCGCCGCCTACTGCGTCGCCGACGAGAGCAACGACGCCTTCCGCCGGTTCCACACCGCGCTCTACACCGAGCAGCTTCAGCCGTCGGAGATCGGGACCGACTTCCCGGACAACAAGCGCCTCATCGAACTGGCCCGCCAGGCCGGGGCCGCCGGGACCGTTCCGGCGTGCATCAACAGCGGCAAGTACCTCAAGATGGTGGGCGGCATGGCCGCGGCCGGCGGCATCCACGCCACCCCCACGTTGCGGATCAACGGCGAGGACTACCGGCCCTCCACCCCCGAGGCCCTGGTCTCCAAGATCCGCGAGATCGTCGGTGACCTGCCGGGCATGTCGGTGCCCCCGGCCCCGGAGTCGTGACCATCACCGCTTCGGCGGTAGAACCGCACGAGCAGCAGTCGGTGCCGCTCGCCGCGTCGCGGGCCTGGGCGGTGCTGATCGGCGGAGTCATCGGACTGGCCGCCTCGGTCACGCTGACCGTCGAGAAGATCAAGCTGCTGCTGGACTCGGGGTACGTGCCGTCGTGCAACCTCAACCCGGTGCTGTCCTGCGGGTCGGTGATGGTCACCCCGCAGGCCTCCGTGCTGGGCTTCCCCAACCCGCTGCTGGGGATCATCGCCTTCACCGTGGTGATCGTCACCGGTGTGCTCGCTGTCGGGAAAGTTTCACTGCCCCGGTGGTATTGGAACGGGTTGGCGGTGGGCACCCTGGCGGGGGCCGGGTTCGTACACTGGCTGATCTTCCAGAGCCTGTACCGCATCGGAGCGCTGTGCCCGTACTGCATGGTGGTCTGGGCGGTCACGCTGTGCCTGCTGGTGATATTCGCAGCCCTGGCATATGAGCAGAGCGGTATACGCAACAATTTGCAATATTTGCACCGGTGGCGCTGGACCGTGGCTGCGTTATGGTTTATCGCGTTATTCCTGTTGATATTTATTCGGTTTCAGGACTACTGGATAACGCTGTTCTAGGGGTGGATGTGATCTCCAAAGTGCTGGTGGCCAACCGCGGGGAGATCGCTGTCCGTGCCTTCCGTGCCGCCTGCGAACTCGGGGTCGGCACCGTGGCCGTCTATCCCTATGAGGACCGCAACTCGCTGCACCGGCTCAAGGCAGACGAGTCCTATCAGATCGGCGAAGAGGGCCATCCGGTTCGCGCCTACCTGTCGGTCGACGAGATCGTCGGCACCGCGATCCGCTGCGGCGCCGACGCGGTGTACCCGGGCTACGGGTTTCTCTCCGAGAATCCCCGGCTGGCCCAGGCGTGCGCGGACGCCGGCATCACCTTCGTCGGTCCCAGTGCCGCGGTATTGGCGCTGACCGGGAACAAGTCCCGCGCGGTGGCAGCCGCGCGGGAGGCGGGCCTGCCGGTGCTGGCATCGTCGGCGCCGTCGACATCGGTGGCGCAGTTGCTCGCCGCGGCCCAGGACATGACCTTCCCCCTGTTCGTCAAGGCGGTGGCCGGCGGTGGCGGGCGCGGTATGCGCCGTGTGGCCGACGCCGACGCGCTGGCAGAAGCCGTGGAGGCCGCCAGCCGCGAAGCGGATTCGGCGTTCGGGGACGCCCACGTCTACCTCGAGCAGGCGGTGGTGAACCCGCGGCACATCGAGGTCCAGATCCTGGCGGACAACCACGGCAACGTGATCCACCTCTACGAGCGCGACTGCAGCGTTCAGCGCCGCCATCAGAAGGTCGTCGAGCTGGCGCCGGCGCCGAATCTGGATCCCGCACTGCGCGAGAAGATCTGCGCCGACGCCGTCGCCTTCGCACGCCACATCGGTTACACCTGTGCGGGCACGGTGGAATTCCTCGTCGACGAACGCGGTCACCACGTGTTCATCGAGATGAATCCCCGGATCCAGGTGGAGCACACCGTCACCGAAGAGATCACCGATGTGGACCTGGTCTCGTCGCAGCTTCGGATCGCAGCGGGCGAGTCGCTGGCGGACCTCGGGTTGTCGCAGGACTCGATCACGCTGCACGGTGCGGCGCTGCAATGCCGTATCACCACCGAGGATCCGGCCAACGGCTTCCGGCCCGACACCGGGCGCATCAGCGCCTACCGCAGTCCGGGCGGGGCCGGCATCCGGCTGGACGGCGGTACCAACCTGGGTGCGGAGGTCAGCGCCCACTTCGACTCGATGCTGGTCAAACTGACCTGTCGGGGAAGGGATTTCCCCACCGCGGTGAAGCGGGCCCGCCGGGCCATCGCGGAGTTCCGCATCCGCGGGGTGGCCACCAACATCCCGTTCCTGCAGGCGGTTCTCGACGACCCGGACTTCTCAGCCGGGCACGTCACCACCTCGTTCATCGATGAGCGGCCGCAACTGCTCACCGCGCGTGCCTCGGCCGACCGCGGCACGCGAATCCTGAACTACCTGGCCGATGTCACCGTCAACAGTCCGCACGGCACCCGGCCGTCGGCGGTCTACCCGCGTGACAAGCTGCCCGAGTTGGACCTGACGGTGCCACCGCCGCCGGGTTCCAAGCAGCGACTGGTCGAGCTGGGGCCAGAAGGTTTCGCCCGCTGGCTCCGGGACTCACCGGCCCTGCGCGTCACCGACACCACGTTCCGGGACGCCCACCAGTCGTTGCTGGCCACCCGGGTGCGCACCAGCGGGTTGGTCAAGGTGGCGCCGTACGTGGCCCGCACCATGCCCGAGCTGCTTTCGGTCGAGTGCTGGGGCGGAGCCACCTACGATGTCGCGCTGCGGTTTTTGAAGGAAGACCCCTGGGAGCGGCTGGCCGCGTTGCGCGAGACGCTGCCCAACATCTGCCTGCAGATGCTGCTGCGCGGCCGTAACACCGTCGGTTACACGCCCTACCCGGAGCTGGTGACCTCGGCGTTCGTGCAAGAGGCAGCCGAAACCGGCATTGATATCTTCCGGATCTTCGATGCGCTCAACAACGTCGAGTCGATGCTTCCCGCCATCGACGCGGTGCGGGAAACCGGCAGTGCGGTAGCCGAAGTCGCCATGTGCTACACCGGGGATCTGGCCAGTCCGGACGAAAAGCTCTACACGCTGGACTACTACCTGAGGCTCGCCGAACAGATCGTCGGTGCCGGGGCGCATGTGCTGGCGATCAAGGACATGGCGGGACTGTTGCGTCCCGCCGCGGCGAGCACCCTGGTGAGCGCGCTGCAAAGTCGCTTCGACCTGCCTATCCACGTGCACACCCACGACACCGCCGGTGGTCAGCTCGCCAGTTACGTCGCCGCATGGCAGGCCGGAGCGGACGCCGTCGACGGTGCGGCCGCGCCCCTGGCGGGAACCACCAGCCAACCATCGTTGAGTTCGATCATCGCCGCCGCGGCCCACACCGGCTATGACACCGGGATCTCGCTGGACGCGGCCTGTGACCTGGAGCCGTACTGGGAGGCGCTGCGAAAGGTGTACGCGCCGTTCGAGTCCGGTCTGGCGGCGCCGACCGGGAGGGTGTACCGCCACGAGATACCCGGCGGCCAGCTGTCGAATCTGCGCCAGCAGGCCAAGGCGCTGGGGCTGGCGGACCGGTTCGAGGACGTGGAGGCCAACTATGCGGCCGCCGATGCCATCCTCGGCCGGCTGATCAAGGTCACCCCCAGTTCGAAGGTGGTCGGAGACCTGGCGCTGGCGCTGGTCGGAGCCGGCGTGAGCGCCGAGGAGTTCGCCGCGGACCCGTCCCGGGTCGACATCCCGGATTCGGTGATCGGTTTCCTGCGCGGCGAGTTGGGCGAGCCGGCCGGCGGCTGGCCGGAACCGTTGCGCGCCAAGGCACTGGTCGGCAGGGGCGCCCCGCGGGAGGTCCAGCAGCTCTCGGCAGACGACGAGGCCGTGCTGGGCAAGTCCGGGCCGCAACGTCAGGCCCGGCTCAATCACCTGCTGTTCCCCGGCCCCACCAAGGAATTCGAGGCGCATCGGGAACTCTATGGCGACATCTCGAGACTGTCGGCCAACCAGTTCTTCTACGGCTTGCGTCAAGGCGAGGAACACCGGGTGCGGCTGGAGCGCGGGGTGGAGCTGCTGATCGGGCTCGAGGCCATCTCCGAGCCGGATGAACGCGGCATGCGCACGGTGATGTGCATCATCAACGGTCAGCTGCGGCCGGTCGAGGTCCGAGACCGCAGCGTGGCCAGCGTGGTGCCGGTCGCGGAGAAGGCGGACCGGAACAAGCCCGGCCATATCGCCGCACCGTTTGCCGGCGTGGTCACAATCGGGGTGGCCGAGGGGCAGAAGGTGAGCGCGGGACAGACCGTCGCCACCATCGAGGCGATGAAGATGGAGGCGGCCATCACGGCGCCCACCGATGGAACCGTCGCCCGGGTGGCGGTGGCGGCCACCGCCCAGGTCGAAGGCGGCGACCTGCTGGTGGTGTTGAGCTGATCGCCGGTGTGGACGCCCAGCGCAGCTGTGCGCACAGGGCGCGGTCATGACCCGTATCGTCGGCGGCGCAGCGGGCGGGCGGCGCATCGCCGTGCCGCCGCGCGGTACCCGGCCGACCACCGATCGGGTGCGCGAGGCCCTGTTCAACATGCTGGATGCCCGGATGGACCTCACCGACATGGCGGTGCTGGATTTGTACGCCGGGTCCGGAGCGTTGGGTTTGGAAGCGTTGTCTCGCGGCGCTGCGACGGCGCTGTTCGTCGAATCCGACCGTCGCGCAGGCGATGTGCTGGCGGCCAACATCGCATCGCTGGGACTGGCCGGTGCGGTGTTGCGCCGCGGGACAGTGGCTGCGGTGCTCACCGCGGGAACCGGGACTCCGGTGGATCTGGTGCTGGCCGACCCGCCGTATGAGGTAGAGGCGGCCGAAATCGACGCGCTGCCAGGACTGTTGGCCGCCGGCGGTTGGGCTGCCCCGGGCACTGTCGTGGTGATCGAGCGTGCCGCCGCCAGCCCGGCGGTGAGCTGGCCGCAGGGCTGGCAGGCCTGGCCGTCGCGCCGGTACGGCGACACTCGCCTGGATCTGGCCGAACGGGAGTAGCGGCGAACGCAGGCGATTCGAAGCCGGGCGTGTAGCGTCGACCCCTATGAGCGGCGCCGTTTGCCCCGGTTCCTTCGATCCGGTGACCCTGGGACATGTGGACATCCTGGAGCGGGCGGCCGCCCAGTTCGACGAGGTGGTGGCCGCCGTGCTGGTCAACCCCGCCAAGCAGGGGATGTTCACCCTCGACGAGCGCCTCGAGATGATCGCCGAAGCCACCGCCCATCTGCCCAACGTGCGTGCCGAGTCCGGCAGGGGATTGGTGGTGGACTTCGTCCGGGAGCGGGGGCTGACCGCGATCGTCAAAGGCCTGCGCACCGGCACCGACTTCGAGTACGAGCTGCAGATGGCCCAGATGAACAAGCACATCGCCGGTGTCGACACGTTTTTCGTGGCGACCACGCCGCGCTATTCATTCGTGTCGTCATCGCTGGCCAAAGAGGTGGCCTCGATGGGCGGAGATGTCAGCGACCTGTTGCCCGAGCCGGTGAACCGGCGCCTGGCGGCCAAATTGGCCGGCCGCTGAGACGACCGCGGCCTACGTCGGCGCCAACCCCAAACGGCGCGCGGTCGCCGCGCGCACGGCGGACAGTCCCCTCGTGACGCCCAGGACGCGCAGCGCCGCCTCGGCAGTGGTCCAGGGATAGTCCGGGGGGCAGGAGCCGTCGTCGGAGCGGCGATTGATGACCGCCTCCACCAGCCGGAAGGGCAGGTCGACGGCGTCGGCGGGGCCGCCGTGTTCGTCGATCACTGCCTGCGACAGCTGCTGATAGTGGCTGCGCAGGGTCTCGCGCTGCCGGCGGAACGCGGCGAAACGCTCCAAGCGGAGCTCGGGAAGCAGATAGAGCGTGCCCAGATTCCAGGTTCCGCCACACAATTGGGCGGTGTCGGCGACGACGAGGGCGTGCAGCCGGGCAGCGCTGGGCCCGTCCTCGGCCAGCAGCTCGGCGGCGAGTTGTACCGACGCGTCGACGGTGCCGGCCAGCAGTGCGTCCAGCATGTCGTCCTTGGCGGCGAAGTGGTGATACAGCGAGGCCTGTTGCATGCCGACGCTGGCGGCGATGCGTCGGGTGGAGGTGGCCGCGTAGCCGACGGTGGTGAACAGCTCCGCCGCGGCATCAAGGATCTCGTCGCGGGCGCTGCGCCCGGGCCGGCTGGAGGCTACGAGCCGGGGACGTCCTCGGCGATCGATCTGCACGCCTTACTGCCTATCACGATTGCCCAGCCCCGTTACCGATCACAGGAGGCGGCCCCCGCCCGCTAAAAACTATCACTTGATAGAAACTGTGCTAGCGTCCGGGACATGGACGACCTATCCACCGATTCCACCGACGGGGCCCGCTCCCATGCCCGCGCTCAGGCGCAGCACGCGTCGATGCGCGTCCCGGCGACGCCAGACGACGTGGATCCGGCGAGGCTGACCTGGGCAGAGTCGATCCCGGCGGGTGGCTATGTCACCAAGGTGCTGGCCCGTGGTAGCCGGCTGCGGTTGATCGACGTCGCGGGCGGCGCCTGCGCGCACCTGCTGCTCTACCGGGCCGAGGCGCCATGGGAACGGCTCAATGTCGCCGACACCATGAAAGTTCCGTGGCAGGCCTATCTCGGCGTCGGCCACCCCCTGCTGTCCGACCAGGGCCGGGTGCTGGCCACCGTCGTCGCCGACTCGTCGGGACGACACGACCTGCTCTGCGGGCCGGAGGCCACCGGCCGCCGATTGCTCCTACTCGGAGCGCTCAAGCACGGCCTGGACATTCGCGACGTCGCCCCGTCGGCGTCGCTTTTCCGCGGCGTCCGCGTGGACCCCGGCAGCGGCGCACTGGAATTCACCGGGCCCACAGGCCCCGGCGCCGCCGTCGACCTGCTGATCCACCTTCCGGTGCTGCTGGTCGCTGCCAATGCCGCACACCCGCTGGACCCCGACCCGCCGTCCACCGCACTGGACGTGCTCGCCTGGCGGGCCGGCGAGCAGTTGGCAGAGTTGGCCAATCAGGACCCGGAATACCAACGCGCGGTACATAACACCGAGGCGGCCTGGGCCGCAGCAGCGGGGGAGCGCTCATGACCGGTCCAGCGCAGATCGTCTCCGACCAGCAGGTTCCGGCCCGGGCGCCCTGGTCGGCGGTGGTGCGTGCCGGAGAGCAGCTGCAGATCATCGACCTGCACGGCAACCAGGCGGTGGACTGCCTGCTCTACGACGCGGCCGACCACACCCGCCGTTACAGCGCCCAGGCCACCGTTGCCGCCGCGCGCAACATCTTCTTGAGCACCGGATCGGTGCTGCGCGCAGCCGACGGAACCCCCCTGATGACCGTCGTCGCCGACGACGTGGGCAATCACGACACCATCGCCGGAGCCTGCTCGCAGGAGTCCAACACGCTGCGCTACGGACATCACACCGCCCACCAGCACGCCTGCGTCGAGAACTTCCTGGCCGAAGGAGCCCGCTGGGGTCTGGGAAAGCGCGACATCGTCTCCAACATCAACTGGTTCATGAACGTCCCGGTCGAATCCGACGGCACCCTCGGGATCGTGGACGGCATCTCGGCCCCGGGCAAGGCCGTGACACTGCGTGCCGAGATCGACACCCTGGTCCTGGTGTCCAACTGCCCGCAGATCAACAACCCGTGCAACGGGTTCGACCCGACCCCGGTCCGGATGGTGATCACCCGGCCATGATCGGCATCGAGGTGGTCTCGCCGGGCATGTTCACCACCGTGCAGGACTGGCCCGGCCGCGTCGGCTACTGGCATGTCGGAGTGCCGCCGTCCGGGCCGATGGACGATGTGTCGTTGCGGCTCGGCAACCGGGTTCTGGGCAATCCCGAAGGCGCAGCCGGCTTGGAATGCACCAAGGCGGGTCCCTCGCTGCGCTTTTGCGACCCCGCATGGGTGTGCGTCACCGGCGCCCCAGTGCCGGTCAGTCTGGACGGCACCCCGGTAGGGCAGTGGCAATCGGTACGGGTGCCCGCCGGTGGCCTCCTGGAAATCGGTACCGTCCCCGGACCGGGCATGCGCTGCTATGTGCTGGTCGAAGGAGGAATCGCCGAGCCGGAATTCCTCGGCAGCACAGCAACATTCACTCACGGCATGATCGGCGGGCATCAGGGGCGGGCGCTGCGGGAGTCCGATCGGCTCAGCGCCGTCGGCAACGGTGCGGCGCCGCTGCTCAGCCGCGCACCCAGCCAGAGCCGGCCCAGCATCGGCCGGCACTGGGAACTCGCGGTCACCGAAGGGCCGCACGCGGCACCGGAGTTTCTGACCCGAGCCGACATGCTCGCCCTGACGAGCACCGACTACAGCGTGCACTTCAACTCCGACCGCACCGGCGTGCGGCTCGTCGGGCCGAAACCACGGTGGGCTCGACCCGACGGCGGGGAAGCCGGCCTGCACCCGTCGAACATCCACGACACCGCCTACTGCGTTGGTGCACTGGACTTCACCGGCGACACACCGATCCTGCTCGGGCCCGACGGCCCCAGCCTGGGGGGTTTCGTGTGCCCCGTGACGGTGGTCCGCGCCGACCGGTGGAAACTGGGCCAGCTCGCGCCCGGCGACACGGTGCGGCTGGTGCCGATCCGTGCACGGCACGCCCCGCCGCCGGCGGCACTGAATGTGCAGCGGCGCGCTGCCTGGCCCGTCGTGGTCTCTGACTCCGGCGACGGCGATGACGGCGTGCTGCAGCGCTACACCAACGGCGGCGGGACCGCCGTCACCGTGCGACGCGCCGGTGACGGAGCGATCCTGGTCGAATACGGCCCGATGACACTGGATTTGGCGCTGCGGGCACGGATTCAGGTGCTCTACGACCGGCTTCGTGAGCAGGAACTTTCCGGGCTGCAGGAGCTGACGCCCGGCGTGCGGTCACTGCAGATCCAGTTCGACACCGCACAGACCTCGGTGCCGGAGGTGATCGAACAGGTCGCCGCCATCGACGACGCCCTGCCGCCCTGCGACGAGCTCGTGGTGCCCAGCCGCTCGGTGCGCCTGCCGTTGAGTTGGGACGATCCCGCCACCGGCGAAGCCATCCGCCGCTACATGTACGGCGTGCGGCCCGACGCGCCGTGGTGCCCGTCGAACATCGAATTCATCCGGCGCATCAACGGTCTTGACGACATCCGCGAGGTCTACGACATCGTCTTCGACGCGCAGTATCTGGTGTTGGGTCTCGGCGACATCTATCTCGGGGCGCCCGTGGCCACCCCGCTGGATCCGCGGCACCGGCTGGTGACCACCAAATACAACCCGGCCCGGACCTGGACCCCGGAGAACGCCGTCGGGATCGGCGGTGCCTACCTGTGCATCTACGGCATCGAGGGCCCCGGCGGCTACCAGTTCGTCGGACGCACCACCCAGGTGTGGAACCACCGGCACGCGGCCGCCGGCCTGTTCGATCCAGGAACCCCGTGGCTGCTCCGGCACTTCGATCGCATCAGCTTCTATCCGGTGAGTGCTGCCGAGTTGCTCGACCTGCGGGCCGACATGGCAGCCGGACGAGGCCGGGTGCAGATCTGCGACGGCGAGTTCTCGCTGCCGGCCTACCGCAGTTTCCTGGACGCCAACGCCGACGGTATCGCCGCATTCCGGGGCCGACAGACGGCAGCGTTCGCCGCGGAGCGTGCCGCGTGGCGCCGGGCCGGCGAAATCGCCGACGGTTAAGCCACAGTGAGCGAATCGTCGCGGTAGAGCACGAAGAAGTACGGCTGCGGCGAACCGCGCAGGTCCATCGCCCCGAGCACCGCTTCATCGGACAGGCGCCGGAAGACATCGTTGACCGGGGCCTGGTCGTAGATCATGGTCGCGGTGTCGACTCCGCGGTAGCGCGTGGTGCGCAACCGCGCTTTGGGGGCCCGGGTTCGTACCAACGGCGCCAGCAGTGTGATCCGCCCGCCGACCGCCCGGTTCTTCATCGCCGGCAGCTTCGTCGCCAGTCCCAGGACACTGAACGCCAGTACCGGGTTGAAGGCCCAGAGCGCGGAGCCGTCGCGGGTGGGGAACAGCAGCGGATGCACGGTCTCGGCATCCACGAACTGCTTGCCCCACCAGCCGCTGGCGGCCAGCAGACCGTCCAGGGGGTGCCCGGTCGGAAGCTCCGCGCCGTGCCAGGTTCCGATCATGAAATCGGGATCGACCGCCTCCGCGGCATCGAAGATCGCCAAGGCCTCGGCGGTGGTCGTCGGCACGGTGGAAAACAGGTCCTGCACGAGCATGCGGACCACGTTACTCGAGGTCGACGGCGCGAGCCGCTAGAGCACCACCGTCTCGTTGCCCACCCGGATCACCCGGTCCTGGCAATGCCACTGCACGGCCCGCGACAACACCGCCCGCTCGACGTCGGCGCCCAGTCGCACCAGATCGGTGACGCTGTGGGTGTGGTCCACCCGCACCACGTCCTGTTCGATGATCGGGCCCTCGTCGAGCACCTCGGTCACGTAGTGCGCGGTGGCGCCGATCAGCTTCACGCCCCGCTCCCGGGCCCGCTGGTAGGGCGCCGCGCCGATGAACGCGGGCAGGAACGAGTGGTGGATGTTGATCAGCGGACAGCCCACCGCCTCGATGAAATCGCCGGTGATGATCTGCATGTAGCGCGCCAGCACCACCAGGTCCACGTTGCCGCAGAGCAACTGGAGCTGACGCTGTTCTGCCTCGGCGCGGATGTCGCGGGTCGCGGGGATATGGAAGAACGGCACGCCGAACGGGCGCACCTGGTCGGCCAGATCCGGGTGGTTGGAGATCACCATGGCCACCGTCATCTCCAGCTCCCCGCGGCGGTTGCGCCACAACAGGTCCAGCAGGCAGTGGTCGGTCTTGGACGCCATGATCGCCACCCGTTTGGGCTTGGCGGCCTCGGTGAACCGGTAATCCATCGCGAACCGCTCGGCGACCGTGGCCCCGAATCTCTCCTGGAGCCCGTCGAGGGCAGCCGGCAGGCCGGGCAGGTGAAAGATCGCCCGCTGCACGAATGTCCCGTCTTCGGGGGCGGTCGAGTGTTGATCCAGCGAGATGATGTTGGCCCCGGCCTCGGCCAGAAAGGCGCTGACCGCGGCGATGATCCCGTGATTGTCCCGGCATCGCAGCAGCAGCCGGCCGATATCGGTGGTCGCCTGCGCGCCGGACTGCTGCGGATAGCCCTGCGGAGCCTGCCCGGGTGTCGCGGCGCCCCCGTGGCCCCCAGAACCGTTCGTCATGGCCACCCTTCCGATCTGGACTTCAACGGGTCAGGCTACCGGTGCAGGGGACGAGAATCCGACACACCGGGCGACTAACCCAGTCACACACGTAACACAGGGCACACTAGTAACAACAACTATGTCTGGAGGGTGCTGCCGTGTACCGAGTGTTCGAAGCCCTTGACGAACTTGGCTCCATTGTCGAAGAGGCCCGTGGCGTGCCGATGACGGCAGGCTGTGTGGTACCCCGCGGTGACGTGCTGGAACTGATCGACGACATCCGGGACGCCATCCCCGGCGAGCTCGACGACGCCCAAGACGTGCTGGACGCCCGTGACTCGGTGCTCGGTGAGGCCAAGGAGCACGCCGAGTCCATGGTCAGCTCGGCCACCGCGGAAGCGGACTCCCTGATCAGCCACGCCCGGGCCGAAGCCGACCGGCTGCTGGCCGACGCCAAGGGCCAGGCCGACCGGATGGTGGCCGAGGCGCGCGCCCACAGCGAGCGGATGGTCGGGGAAGCCCGCGAGGAAGCGGCCCGGCTCAGCGCCACCGCCAAGCGGGAGTTCGAGACCGCCACCAGCCGCGCCCAGGCGGAATGCGACCGACTGGTGGAGAGCGGCAACGCCGCCTACGAGAAGGCCGTGCAGGAAGGCATCAAGGAACAGCAGCGCCTGGTGTCGCAGAACGAGGTGGTCACCGCCGCGCGTGCCGAATCCACCCGGCTGATCGACTCGGCGCACGCCGAGGCCGACCGGATGCGCGGCGAATGCGACATCTACGTCGACGCCAAGCTGGCCGAGTTCGAGGACTTCCTCAACGGCACCCTGCGCTCGATCAACCGCGGTCGTCACCAACTGCGTACCGCGGCGGGCACCCACGACTACGCGACCCGCTGACCGGCGAACGCCGTCTGAGGGCTGCGTAGAATCGCGGCATGGCGAGGCACCCCGGCGCAGGCACGCAGCGCGCACAGCGGGCACTGCCTGCACCGTTCCTGGTCAACGTCTCGCGGCTCGGGCGACGCCCCGGCGCGTTGATGCCGTTGCGCGAGCAGCGGGTCAGTCCCACCCGTATCGGGCTGGACCTGGTGGCGATTCCGGCGGGCACCGCGGTGGACCTCGATCTGCGGGTGGAGTCGGTTTCGGAGGGAGTGCTCGTCAGCGGAACGGTCTCGGCCGCCACCGCCGGCGAATGTGCGCGCTGCCTGCAACCGCTGACCGGGGCCGTCGAGGTCGAGCTGACTGAGCTGTTCGCCTACCCCGAAAGCGCCACCGACGCCACCACCGACGACGACGAGATGGGCCGCGTCGTCGATGACGGCGTGGACCTCGAACAGGCCATCGTCGACGCGGTCGGTCTGGCGTTGCCGTTGTCGCCGCTGTGCGATCCGGACTGCCCGGGCCTGTGCCCGGACTGCGGCGCGCTGCTGGCGTCCGCGGAACCCGGCCACCACCACGACAAGATCGACCCGCGCTGGGCGAAGCTGACGGGAATTCTTGCGGCCCAGGAGGAGAACCCGCGCAGCGATGACGGTGGGCGGTGAGCCGTCCCCGTCAAGCCGTGCTCGATGCTCTCGGCGTGGACCTGCCCGACGACCTGCTGACGCTGGCCGTCACTCACCGCAGCTATGCCTACGAGCACGGCGGGCTGCCCACCAATGAGCGCCTGGAGTTCCTGGGCGACGCCGTACTCGGGCTGACCATCACCGATGAGCTGTTCCACCGGCACCCGGACCGCCCGGAGGGCGATCTGGCCAAGCTGCGTGCCAGCGTGGTCAACACCTCCGCCCTGGCCGATGTGGCGCGCGGCCTGACCGAAGACGGCCTGGGCGCTCATCTGCGGCTCGGCCGCGGCGAGGTGAACACCGGCGGCGCCGACAAGTCCAGCATTCTGGCCGACGGGATGGAATCGCTGCTGGGAGCGGTGTACCTGCAGCACGGTATCGACGTCGCCCGCGAGGTGATCCTGCGCCTGTTCGGTCCGCTGCTCGACACCGCGGCGACCCTGGGCGCCGGTCTGGACTGGAAGACCAGCCTGCAGGAGCTGACGGCCGCCCGCGGGATCGGCGTGCCGTCCTACCGGGTCACCTCGACCGGGCCCGATCATGACCGCGAATTCACCGCGACCGTCGTCGTCTCCGACACCGCCTACGGCAGCGGCGTCGGCCGGACCAAGAAGGAAGCCGAGCAGAAGGCCGCGGCGGCGGCCTGGCAGGCCCTGGACGACTCGGCCGGCTCGGACGCGGTGGACGAAGCACCGCAGGGCTGACGATGCCGGAACTCCCCGAGGTCGAGGTGGTCCGGCGCGGCCTGGCAGAGCACGTGGTGGGGCGCACCATCACCGCGGTGCGGGTGCACCATCCGCGGGCGGTGCGCCGGCACGAGGCCGGCCCGGCCGACCTGACCGGGCGGTTGCTGGGCGCCCGCATCACCGGCATCGATCGGCGGGGCAAGTACCTGTGGCTGCTGCTGAACGGCTCCACCGCCGACGAGGCGCTCGTGGTGCACCTGGGGATGAGCGGCCAGATGCTGCTGGGGGACCTGCCCGACACCAGGCACCTGCGGATCGCCGTGGTGCTCGATGACGGGACGAAGGTCAGCTTCGTCGACCAGCGGACCTTCGGCGGGTGGCAGCTCACCGACCTGGTCGAGGTGGACGGCAGCCTGTTGCCGGTGCCGGTCGCGCACATCGCCCGCGACCCGCTGGACCCGCGCTTCGACGCCGAATCGGTTGTCGAGGTGTTGCGCGGCAAGCACTCCGAGATCAAGCGCCAACTCCTCGACCAGACCGTGGTGTCGGGAATCGGCAACATCTACGCCGACGAAGCCCTGTGGCGAGCCGGAATCCGTGGCACCCGGACGGCCGACCGGCTGTCCCGGCCGCGGCTGCGGTCGCTGCTGGCGGCCGCCGCCGAGGTGATGCGCGACGCGCTGGCCGCCGGAGGCACCTCGTTCGATTCGTTGTATGTCAACGTCAACGGCGAATCCGGTTACTTCAGCCGATCGCTGGACGCCTACGGGCGGCAGGACGAGCCGTGCCGGCGTTGCGGAACACCGATTCGCCGCGCCAAATTCATGAACCGCTCGTCGTACTTCTGCCCGCAGTGCCAACGCTGACAACCGATTTGCGCGTCCGTGCTCACGCGAAGATGTCGCGGTAGATCGTGCCCGGTTCCCGGTCCGGGTCGACGAACCATTCCCGCCCGAACATCGCCCCCGCCGCCTGGGGAGGCAGCCGCATCAGCAACGCGACAAGCCGTGCCGCCGCGGGGCTCGCGCTGATCTGAGAACGGTGCTCGGCCAGGGCATCGCGCTTCTGCCGGGCGAACCGGAACACATTGATCCGGTGCGTGATGTCCGCCCGTGGCGCATAGGCCGTGCGCACCACATCGCGCTGGTAGGGGGCCGGCAGCCGAACCCACCGTGCGGCATCGGCGATCCGGGCCAGCATCTCCCGGGGCATCGTCGCCTCGAGCACCCGCGGTGTCGCCGCGATCTGCGCCGCCTGTTTACCGACCTGGTGAACCCGTACGTGATCCCGGTGGCCGTAGCCGCCGTTGGACTGGTAGCTCAACAGCAGCTCGGCGCGTTCCTCGGTCAGGATGTCCGCCAGCCGCCGGGCCGACTCCGCGATGTCGGCGCGGGCGAATCGGACCCGCCCGGGCGGGTCGGCGGGAAACACGGGGCCGAACCCGCTGTCGGCGTATCCGAGGCACTCGACCCGGTGGGCGCCGAGGATTGCCGCACTCGAGCGCAGTTCGCCCAGCCGGTCCGCGTCGTCGTTACCGACCCGGCCGTCGGTCGCCACCACGACCACCACCCGGTGGCCCTCGGCGGCGGCGCGAGCCAGCGTGCCCCCGGTCAGGATCACCTCGTCGTCGGGGTGGGCGTGAAACGCGACCACGGTGGCCATACCGAATCAGTATGCCCGTCAGCGCCGCAGCTGCGCCGCGCGTTGCAGAACAGCTTCGGCGGCTTTGGCCCGGGAGCCGCAGTCGAACGGTGGCTGCGGGTCGTACTCGATCAAAAGCTGTACAGCGCAGGCACTCTCGGCGTCCAGTAGCAGTTCGACGAGCCGCAGCGCCATGTCGATGCCGCTGGAGACCCCTGCGGAGGTCACAATCCGGCGCGGCAGGTGTTCGACCACACGCTGATCCACATAGCGGGCGCCCAGGTGCTCCAGCAGTTCGACGGCGCTCCAGTGGGTGGTCGCGGTCAACCCGTCCAGCAGGCCCGCAGCGGCCAGCAGCAGCGAACCGGTACACACCGAGGTGGTGAACCGGGTATGGACATGGGCCTCGCGCACCCAGTCGAGCAACTCGGTGTCGCCGAGCAGGGCGCGCGTCCCGATCCCGCCGGGCACGACCAGCAGGTCCGGGCGCGGCAGCTCGTCGAACCGTGCGTCGCAGATGATCCCGAGCATTCCGTTGTCGCTGCGCACCTCGCCGCGGCGGTGCCCGACGAAGACCACCTCGGCGTCGGGGATCCGTTGCAGCACCTCATACGGCCCGATCGCGTCGAGCGCGGTGAAGCGCGGGAACAGTGGAATCGCTACCTGCATGACCCAGACGACACTACGCGCCGCGCCCCGTTCACCGAGCGTGTAATGAGTCCGGGAAATCGGCGGTTTTATCGGACTGAGTACACGTTCGGCGAGGGAAGACCCGCGGCTGCCAAGATGTCCTCATGACGGAACTATGGGTTCAACGAACAGGGGTCCGCAGCTACACCGGACACAGTTCCCGGGGGGCGCAGGTGCTGGTGGGCAACGAAGACGTCGACGGCGTCTTCACCCCCGGAGAGCTGCTGAAGATCGCGCTGGCCGCGTGCAGCGGGATGGCCAGTGACGCGCCGCTGGCCCGCCGCCTCGGCGACGACTATGCGGCCACGATCCGGGTCTCGGGTCCCGCCGATCGTGAGCAGGAGCGCTACCCGCTGCTGGAGGAGACGCTGGAGCTGGACCTGTCGGGTCTCGACGAGGCCGACAAGCAGCGGTTGCTCACCGTCGTCCAGCGGGCCATCGACCAGGTCTGCACGGTGGGCCGCACCCTCAAATCGGGCACCG
Organism: Mycolicibacter engbaekii; assembly: GCF_002101585.1. Classification (GTDB taxonomy): domain Bacteria; phylum Actinomycetota; class Actinomycetes; order Mycobacteriales; family Mycobacteriaceae; genus Mycobacterium; species Mycobacterium engbaekii. The sequence goes on from NZ_LQOT01000076.1 coordinate 174,621, forward strand.
AGGTGCGCTTTGCCGTCGACGCCGGTGACCGGGCCTGACGTCCGCCTGTCCGCCTGGGTGCACGGGCGGGTCCAGGGGGTCGGCTTTCGGTGGTGGACCCGTTCACGGGCGCTGGAACTGGGGCTGACGGGGTACGCCGCCAACCGCCCGGATGGGCGCGTACACGTCGTCGCTCAGGGTCCGCGGGCCGATTGCCAGCGCCTGCTGGAGCTGCTGCAGGGCGGGACGACGCCCGGCCGGGTGGACACCGTCGTCGCCGATTGGGCGGACGCCGGGGACCCGATCGACGGATTCGCCGAACGCTAGACCGGTAGTCTCAGACCCCGTGCATCTCAAGAGTTTGACGCTGAAGGGCTTCAAGTCCTTCGCAGCGCCGACGACTCTGCGCTTCGAGCCGGGCATCACCGCGGTGGTCGGGCCCAACGGTTCGGGCAAGTCCAATGTGGTCGACGCCCTGGCCTGGGTGATGGGGGAGCACAGCGCCAAGACCCTGCGTGGCGGAAAGATGGAGGACGTCATCTTCGCCGGCACGTCGTCGCGTGCCCCGCTGGGCCGCGCCGAGGTCACCGTCACCATCGACAACTCCGACAACGCCCTGCCGATCGAGTACGCCGAAGTGTCGATCACCCGGCGGATGTTCCGCGACGGGGCAAGCGAATACGAGATCAACGGCGCGAGCTGCCGGCTGATGGACGTCCAGGAGCTGCTGAGCGACTCGGGTATCGGCCGGGAGATGCACGTCATCGTCGGCCAGGGCCGGCTGGCCCAGATCCTGGAGTCGCGACCAGAAGATCGCCGGGCGTTCATCGAAGAGGCCGCCGGGGTGCTCAAGCACCGCAAGCGCAAGGAGAAGGCGGTCCGCAAACTGGACGCGATGGCGGCCAACCTGGCCCGCCTGACCGACCTGACCACCGAACTGCGCCGCCAGCTCAAACCGCTGGGCCGCCAGGCCGAGGTCGCGCGGCGCGCCGCCACCATCCAGGCCGACCTGCGCGACGCCCGGCTGCGGTTGACCGCCGATGATCTGGTGACCAGGCAGGCCGAGTACGCCGGAACCACCGACGCCGAGGCGACGCTGCGTCGCGAACACGACCAGATCACCGAGCGTCTGGCGGTGGCCGCCGACGAACTGACCGCCCATGAGTCCGCGGTCGCCACCTTGACCCAGCGGGCCGAGGCCGCCCAACAGACCTGGTTCTCGCTGTCGGCCCTGGCCGAGCGGGTCAGCGCCACCGTGCGCATCGCCAGTGAGCGCGCGCAGCATCTCGACGAGGAGCCGATCACCACCGGCGGCGTCGACCCGGACGCGCTGGAAGCCGAGGCCGAACAGGTGGCCGCCGCCGAGCAGCAACTGCTCGCCGAACTGGCCGAGGCCGGTATCCGGCTGGAGGCGGCCCGCGCCGAACTGGCCGAGCGCGAACGTCGCAGCACCGAGGCCGAGCGCGCACATCTGGCCGCGGTCCGCGCCGAAGCCGACCGGCGCGAGGGCCTGGCCCGGCTGACCGGCCAGGTGGAGACCATCCGCGCCCGCGTCGAGTCGATCGACACCCACGTGGGCCAGCTCTCGGCCCGCATCGAGGAGGCGGCCGGCCGGGCCCAGGCCGCGCAGGCGGAGTTCGAGACGGTGCAGAGCAGGGTCGTCGAGCTCGACCAGGGCGAGGTCGGTCTCGACGAGCACCATGAGCGGACCGTGGCAACGCTGCGGCTGGCCGACCAGCGGGTGGCTGAGCTGCAAGCCGCCGAACGGGCCGCCGAACGGCAGGTGGCTTCGCTGCACGCGCGTATCGAGGCGTTGTCGATGGGCCTGGAACGCCGAGACGGCGCCGCCTGGCTGGCGACCAACCACAGCGGTCCCGGCCTGTTCGGCTCGATCGCGAAGCTGGTCAAGGTGCGCTCGGGGTACGAGGCGGCGCTGGCCGCGGTCCTGGGCTCGGCGGCCGACGCGCTGGCTGCCGAGAACGCCGGCGCGGCCCGCTCGGCGCTGAACGCGCTGAAGGACGCCGACGGCGGCCGGGCGGCGATCGTGCTGGGGGACTGGCCGCTGTCGGCGCCCGAACAGCGTGCGGCGCTGCCCGACGGGGCGCTGTGGGCACTGGAGCTCATCGACGCCCCCGACCGGTTGCGCGGCGCGCTCACGGCCATGTTGGCGTCGGTGGTGGTGGTCTCCGAACTGGCCGACGCGCTGGACCTGGTGGCCACGCATCCGGGCCTGCGGGCGGTCACCCGCGACGGCGACCTGGTCGGTGCCGGGTGGGTCAGCGGCGGATCCGACCGCAAGCCCTCCACCCTGGAGATCAACAGCGAGATCGACAAGGCGCGCGCGGAACTGGCAGCCGCCCAGACCCAGGCCGGCGAGCTCGGCGCGGCGCTTTCCGGAGCCCTGGCCGAGCAGGCTGCCCGCCGCGACGCCACCGAACAGGCGCTCGCGGCGCTCAACGAGTCCGATGCCGCCATCGCCGCGACCCACGAGCAGCTGGGCCGGTTGGGCCAGGAGGCCCGCGCCGCCGAGGCCGAGTGGCGCCGTCAGCTGCGCGAACGCGACGAGCTGGAGGTCGGCCGGGCGCAGGCCGTCACCGAGCTGAGCGAGATCGAGGCCCGGCTGCGCAACGCCGAAGCCGACCAGCCCGCCGAGGCGGTGGAACCGGTCGACCGCCAGCAGATCGCGGCCGCCGCAGAAGCCGCCCGCAGCGTCGAGGTGGAAGCCAGGCTCGCGGTGCGCACCGCCGAGGAACGGGCCAACGCCGTTCGCGGGAAGGCGGACTCGCTGCGCCGCGCGGCAGCGGCGGAACGCGAGGCGCGGGTCCGCGCCGAGCAGGCCCGCGCCGCACGCGCCCGCGCGGCGACCACGGCCGCCGCCGTGGCCGACGCCGGCAGTTCGCTGGCCCAGCGGCTGGCGCATGTGGTGACGGCGGCGGCGCGTATCCGTGACGGGCTCGCCGGTGAACGCCAGCAGCGGGCCGCCGCGATGGTGGCGGTTCGCGAGGAGGTGAACTCGCTGAGCACCCGGCTCACCGCACTCACCGAGTCGCTGCACCGCGACGAGGTCGCCAAGGCGCAGGCCGCGCTGCGCATCGAGCAACTCGAACAGACGGTGCTCGAACAGTTCGGCATGAGTTCGGCGGACCTGATCGCCGAATACGGGCCCGATGTTGCGTTGCCGCCGACCGAGCTGGAGGTGGCCGAGTACGAGCAGGCCCGCGAACGCGGCGAGCAGGTGATGGCGCCCGCCCCGATGCGCTTCGACCGCGCGACCCAGGAGCGCCGGGCCAAACGCGCCGAACGTGAACTCGCCGAACTGGGCCGGGTCAACCCCCTGGCGCTGGAGGAGTTCGCGGCTCTGGAGGAGCGCTACAACTTCTTGTCCACCCAGCTCGAGGACGTCAAGGCCGCCCGCAAAGACCTCCTCGACGTGGTCTCCGAAGTCGATGCGCGCATCCTGCAGGTGTTCACCGACGCCTACGCCGACGTGGAGCGCGAGTTCCGCGAGGTGTTCGCGGCGCTGTTCCCCGGCGGGGAGGGCCGTCTGCTGCTGACCGATCCCAACGACATGCTGACCACGGGGGTCGACGTCGAAGCCCGCCCGCCGGGCAAGAAGGTCAAGCGGCTGTCGCTGCTGTCGGGCGGCGAGAAGTCGCTGACGGCCATTGCCATGCTGGTCGCGATCTTCCGGGCCCGCCCGTCGCCGTTCTACATCATGGACGAGGTGGAGGCCGCGCTGGACGACACCAACCTGCGGCGCCTGCTGGCGCTGTTCGAGATGCTGCGGGCCCGCTCGCAGCTCATCGTGATCACCCACCAGAAGCCGACCATGGAGGTCGCCGACGCGCTGTACGGGGTGACGATGCAGGGCGACGGGATCACCGCGGTGATCTCGCAGCGCATCCGCGGCGAAGAGCTCGTCTCCAGCCAGGCGTGAGCCCGGCGGTTCAGCGAGGCTCGCCGGAGGCGAGGTGAAGCTGGGAGCGCCGCATTAACCCCGCGTAAGACCCTGCTGCGACAATGACGGTCGTGTCGTCTCAAACTCTCCTGATCGCCCTCGCGGTCGTTGTCGCGGTGGTCCTGATCGGTGCGCTGGTCTGGGGCCTGGTGCGGCATCGGCGGGGCCGGATCAAGCTGTCCGCGCCGGAACGTGAGGGATTGGACCGCTCCGGCGGCTACAGCGCCTCCACGGGCATCTCGTTCAGCCGTACCGAAACCGCGGAGCCGCCGGCCCCGGTCATCGGCGACGACGCGACTGTCCCGCGCGACGCCCCGCGGCGCACGATCACCGACGTCGAGCTGCCCGAAGCGCCCCCCGAAGTCGTCCCCGAACCGGCGCCGGACACCGTCGCGCCGGACATCGAGCCCGTCGAAGGACGGATGCAGCGGTTGCGGGGCCGGCTGGCCAAGTCGCAGAACACCCTGGGGCGCAGCATGCTCGGCCTACTCGGCGGCGGCGACCTCGACGACGATTCCTGGCAGGACGTCGAGGACACCCTGTTGGTGGCCGACCTGGGCCCTGTGGTCACCGAGTCGGTGGTGACTGCGCTGCGCGAACGGCTGGCCGGTGGGCAGGTCCGCACCGAAGCCGAGGCTCGTGCGGTGCTGCGCGAGGTGCTCATCGGTGAACTGGAGCCTGCTCTGGACCGGTCCATCCGGGCCCTGCCGCATGACGATCACCCGTCGGTGCTGCTGGTGGTGGGGGTCAACGGCACCGGCAAGACCACCACGGTGGGCAAGCTGGCCCGCGTGCTGGTGGCCGACGGCCGCCGGGTGCTGCTGGGCGCGGCCGACACCTTCCGGGCCGCGGCGGCCGACCAGCTGCAGACCTGGGCGGCGCGGGTGGGCGCCGACGTGGTGCGCGGTGCCGAGGGAGCCGATCCGGCCTCGGTCGCCTTCGACGCCGTCGACAAAGGGATGTCCGAGGGGGTCGACGTCGTGGTCATCGACACCGCGGGACGGCTGCACACCAAGACCGGCCTGATGGACGAGCTCGGCAAGGTCAAGCGCGTGGTGGAACGCCGCGCGGCCGTGGACGAGGTCCTGCTGGTCCTCGACGCGACCATCGGGCAGAACGGCCTGGCGCAGGCCCGGGTCTTCGCCGACGTCGTCGACATCACCGGCGTGGTGCTGACCAAGCTGGACGGAACCGCCAAGGGCGGAATCGTCTTCCGGGTGCAGCAGGAGCTGGGGGTGCCGGTCAAGCTGGTGGGGCTCGGCGAGGGGCCCGACGATCTGGCGCCGTTTGAGCCGGCGGCCTTCGTCGACGCGCTGCTGGGCTGAGCCCTGGCGCGCCGTGACCTTCCTGTGACCTCCGTTGGGGCCATGAGGTAATTTTTCCCTGTGATCCCCTCAGCATTTGGTGTAGTCGCGCGCTGCCTCACGCCCCTTCTTGCCCTGGCGGCCCTGGCCGGTGCGGGCCCCGCCCACGCCGACGGGGACAACCCCCTGGCCGGGCGACCCTTCTACGTGGACCCCATCTCCAAGGCGATGCACGCCTCCAACGCGCAGCCGGAGAGCGCCGAGCTGGCGCGGGTGGCCAACACCCCGCAGGCGTACTGGCTGGACCAGGCGTTCGGGGTGGGTTCCGTCGGGTCGACGGTGGCCAGGCACACCGGCGCCGCAGCGGCGGCAGGCGCCATGCCGGTGCTGGTGCTCTACGCGATCCCGCACCGCGACTGCGGCAGCTACGCCGCCGGCGGGTTCTCCTCGGGGGCGTCCTACCGCGCCTGGATCGACAGCGTCGCCGACGGGATCGGCGGAAACCCGGCCGCGATCATCCTGGAACCGGATGCGCTGGCGATGGCCGACTGCCTCTCCGGGGACCAGCGCCAGGAGCGTTTCGACCTGATCAGCTACGCCGTCGACACGCTGACCCGCAACCCGGCCACCGCGGTCTACGTCGACGCCGGGCACTCGCGCTGGGTCAGCGCCGGCGAGATGGCCAACCGCCTCAACCAGGCCGGGGTGGGCCGCGCGCGCGGCTTTGCGCTGAACTCCACGAACTACTTCAGCACCGAGGAAGAAATCGGTTACGGCGAGGAGATCTCCGGGATGACCGGCGGCGCGCACTACGTGATCGACACCTCCCGCAACGGCAACGGCCCGGCCGAAGGCGATCCGTTCGGCTGGTGCAACCCCAGCGGGCGGGCGCTGGGCGTCGCGCCCACCGCCGACACCGCCGGCGCACACGCCGACGCCTACCTGTGGGTCAAGCGGGTAGGGGAGTCCGACGGCAGCTGCGGTGCCGGCGAGCCCGCGGCGGGGCACTTCGTCAGCGAGTACGCCATCAACCTGGCGCGCAACGGCGGTTAGGACGACACCCGGGGTCCCGAAGTCCCCTGCGCGAGCCCCGGGGCAACTTAGCCGACAAGCCGGCGAGCCGGATTACAGTGGCGGCAACGGCTGCAAGGGGGGTTTCGGCATGATCGAGTTGCTGCCGGACATGCCGGCCGGGGTGACCGGTATCCGCGTCGCGGGCCGGCTGCGCGGTGACGAGCTGCGTGAGATCAAGCCCTCGCTGCAGGAATTGCTGCGCGAGGGTGATATTCGGATCGTCGAGATCATCGATTCCGACTACGAGGGTTTCGGGCCGGGCGGGTTGGCCGAAGACCTCAAACTCGGCCTGGGTACCGTGCTGCCGCATCACTCTGCGTTCAAACGCATTGCGGTGGTGTCGGACAAAGAGTGGGTCGCCCATGTGCTGCACGCGCTGGAGTGGATGATCCCCGGCGAGCTGGCGGTGTTCGGTCTCGACGAGGTCGAGCAGGCCAAGCAATGGGCCGCGGGCTGAAGGCGCTGCACCGATGAAGAAGGCCCCCGGTCGCCGGGGGCCTTCTCGATCGGTAGTCGACTACTTCGGTGGCATCCGGATGCCGCCGTCCACCCGGACGACTTCGGCGTTCATGTAGGAGTTGGTGAGCAGCTCCACCACCATCGACGCCAGTTCCTCCGGCTTGCCGAGGCGGTGCGGGAACAGCACGGACTGGCCGAGCTTTGCCTTGAACGCCTCCGCGGCCTCGCCTTCGCCGTAGATCGGGGTGTCGATCAGGCCGGGCGCCACGGTGTTGACCCGGATGCCGGCGGCCGACAGGTCCCGGGCCACCGGCAGGGTCATGCCCACCACGCCGCCCTTGGACGACGAGTATGCGGCCTGGCCGATCTGACCGTCGAAGGCCGCAACGCTGGTCAGGTTGACGATCGCGCCGCGCTCGCCGGTGTCGGTGAACTCATTGCGGCTCATCGCGGTGGCGGCGATCCGGATGCAGTCGAACGTGCCGACCAGGTTGATCGCCAGCACCTTGCGGTAGGCATCGAGGCTGTGCGCCGACTCGAACTCGCCGTCCTTGCCGATGGTGCGCTGGGCCCAGCCGATGCCGGCCGAGTTCACCAGCGCCCGCAGCGGACCGAGGTCGGTCGCGGTGTTGACGGCGTCGATGATCTGCTCGGTGCTGGTCACGTCCACGGAGACGAAGACGCCGCCGATCTCGTGGGCGAGCGCCTCGCCCCTGTCTGCCTGCAGGTCGGCGACCACGACCCGGGCACCCTTGTCGGCCAGCTGGCGGGCAGTCGCCGCGCCGATTCCTGATGCGCCACCGGTGACGATCGCGCTTGCTCCATTAATATCCACGCCGGCCACTTTACTTGGACGCCGGTCCGTGCCGTGATTCGGCAAGGCGAAAGATGACTATATCCGGCCGGCAATAAGGAAAATTATGTCAACCTGGCTAGCTTTCCGCCGAACGGCTGACTAATACTATTGTTCGATGATCTAATTTCAGGTGGGGTTCCGCGCTCGGCGGGCGTGAAGGGCATTTCAAGGGGTTTCGATGGCTGGTGTCGCCGCGATGACCGCTCCGCGAGGGGGGCGTTCGCGCCGCCGTGGACGCGCAGTTGTAGCAGTAGTGAGCGTTCTCGTCTTCTTCGCCGGTGTGGCCGGGCTTGCCGCACCGGCTCCGCGATCGGCGGCTGCGGTGTCTGCGGACGTGGCGCTGACCGGAGGCGACATCGCGTTCGTGATGGGCGGCAGCGGCATCCCGTTGCCCTCGTCCGGCTACGTCAACGCCGCGAACCTGTTATACCTGCAGCCGCACGGCTTTACCGGAACGGCTCAGTCGCTGTTCACTCCCCAGTTGTCCTTCCCCGGCAACCTCTCGATGGTGCAAGGGGCTCAGATCCTGGCCGATGCGATCGAGAAGCAGATCGCCGGCGGCGCAGTGAACTCCGAGAACCCGGTGTACGTGTTCGGCTACTCGCAGAGTTCGGCGATGTCGTCCATGACGATGGATCAGCTGCGTCATAACGGCGTGTCCCCCGAGGATGTTCATTTCGTGCTGGTCGGCAACTCGGCGAACCCCAACGGCGGTCTGCTGCAGCTGCTGAACTTCTGGGGCGGCGACCTCACGTTCTGGAACGGGATGACCCTGGGGCATCCGACGCCGGACTACTTCACCACCGATGTGTACACGATGGAATACGACGGATATGCCGACTTTCCGCGTTATCCTTTGAATTTGCTGGCCGATCTCAATGCCATTCTCGGAATGTTTACGGTGCATATCGCATATTTCGGTGTCGACGCCGATGACATCGCCAACGCAATTCCATTGGAAACCACCGGAGACGGCCTCACGAATTACTACATCATTCCGAGTGAGACGCTGCCGCTCACCGATCTGCTGCGGGTGAATCCGGTGTGGGGAGTGCCGCTGGCGGAGTTGTTGGAGCCCAGCCTGCGCATCCTGGTCAACCTCGGCTACGGCAGCCTCACCGAGGGCTGGAACCAGGGACCGGCCAACGAGCTGACCTCGTTCAGCTTGGAGCTTCTGCCGAGCCACATCAGCCCCGACGAACTCAACGCCGCGCTGTCGCAGGCCTGGTCCGAAGGCGTCGAAGCCTCGATCCGCGCCCTGCAGAATCCGGCGAACTACGTGTACGGCTCGTTTTTGGAGCAGGAGCCGTTCACCACACTGTGGAACGCGGCCGAACGCGTCCTTTTCGATATTCAAGACCCGGGCCCCATGTTCGGTGGCCTGTTCGGTGGTTCGGCGGTGGCGACCGACCCCGGGGATCCCTCGGAGTTTGCCGCGGCTGTGGGGTCCGCGCTGGAGGGAAATCCCGGCATGTCCTGGCTGTCCGATTTGCTCGGACTTGACCTGCTCGGCAGTATCTGAGTCTGCGTTTATACGGTCCTCCGCATAGCCTTAGAAAGGTATATGGAAATGAATCGTCGTCTTCGCCGCAGCGCCCGACAGCGGGGTGCAGACAGATCGGCCGGGTGGAGTCGCGCGACGACCGGCGCCGTCTCGGCCTTGGCGCTTGCCTTGGCGCCCCTTTCGGCCGCCCCCGTGGCGGCGGCGGATTTCGACTTCCTGGACCCCGGCACCTGGTTCGACGTTCCCGAGATCGATCCGGCCGGCTTCGACCCCGGCGATATCGGATCGGCAGTAGCCTTCGACCCTGCTGAGATCGGGTCGGCAGCGGCCTTCGACCCCTCCGATGTGTGGGGGCTCGACCTCACCGGGCTGGTCTCCCCAGACTGGGCCGAGATCTACCAGGAGAGCTTCTATCTGCCGCTCCACGGCGCTTTGCAGAGCTTCCTGCACAGTGCCGGCAACCAGCTGATGATCGATCTGATCAACACGCCCTTTGTGCTGACGTTCGGCCGATACCTGATCGGCGACGGCATCGATGGTTTCAAGGGTCCCAACATCTCGCTGTTCGGCTGGATGGGGGGCTTCGGGGACCTGGGTGACGGCGGGTACCTGTTCGGCGACGGCGGTACCGGCGCGGCGGGCGTGGCCGGAGTCAACGACGGTGCGGGCGGCGCCGGCGGCGACGCCGGACTGTTCGGGAACGGGGGCGCCGGCGGCCAGGGCGCGGCGGCCTCGCTGGGCCCCGGTGGGGTGGTGATCGAAGCCGGCGCGGGCGGCCAAGGTGGTTCCGGCGGTCTGTGGTTCGGTGACGGCGGCGCCGGCGGCCAGGGTGGCACGGGTTTTTATGACACCTTCGACGGCTCCTCGCTGGTCTCGCACCCCGGTGGCGACGGTGGTCTCGGCGGTGACGCCGTGGCCGGCTGGGGCTTCGGCGGAACGGGCGGTCGCGGCGGTTCCGGGTGGGCTGGCGTCAACGGCCCCAATGTGACTGCCCTGCACGGCGGCGACGCCGGCAACGGTGGCGTCGGCGGCAACGCCGGCTGGTTGTTGGGCTTCAGTGGCAATGGTGGTGCCGGCGGTATCGGCGGCGTGGGGGCGGCCGGGGGCGTCGGCACGGCGAGCCAGCCCAACGGCGGCAACGGCGGTGACGGCGGCGACGGCGGCAGAGGCGGTGCCGCGGGCGCCGGCGCCGGATGGATCGGTGCGATCGGGCAGGCCGGCCGAGATGGCAACGGCGGTGCGGGTGGTGCGGGCGGCGCAGGTCTGACCAACCCGGTCGGCGTCGGGGGCGACGGCGGCAACGGCGGCTCGGGAGGGAACGCGGGCTTCGGTTCCATTGGTGGCACCGGCGGCGTCGGAGGAGCGGGCGGCGCCGGGGGCAGCGGCCGCACCGGTGGTGATGGCGGGGACGGCGGGAACGGCGGTGCCGCCGCCCAGCAGTCCGGCAGCTCCGGTGGACGCGGCGGCAACGGTGGGGCCGGTGGCAACGGCTCGGTCGGTGCCGGCGGCGACGGCGGTTCGGGCGGGACCGGAGGAGCAACCGGCAACAACCCCGGCGGTGTGGGCCAGTCGGGCGGTGCCAATGTCGCCGGAACCGGTGGCGCCGGCGGTCGCGGCGGTTCCCCCGGCGCGGCCGGCTAGCGGCCTCCTTCGCGCGCCGGTGCCCGACTCGCGCACCGGCGCGCCCGCGGTGCGGCGGGCCCGGCATTCGGGTACCGACGCACCTCCGCGGTGATCGAATCCTCAGGTAACCGGCCGGTGTGAGCAGGTGGTCACATATCCGCAACGGAGCGGCTTTAACGCCGAAACAACCGTTGCGCATGGTTAAGACCAGCCTGGTTCAACGGCAACCGGTCGCTGTGGAGGAGGTTTGTGCATGGATCAATTCCCGACGATGGGAATACCCGACACGGGTGACACTGCCTGGATGCTGACTAGTGCCGCATTGGTGATGTTGATGACGCCGGGTCTGGCGTTTTTCTACGGTGGCATGGTCCGCGTCAAGAGTGTCTTGAACATGATCATGATGAGCATCAGCGCCATGGGAGTGGTGACGGTGTTGTGGGTGCTCTACGGTTTCTCGCTCGCTTTCGGCGACGATGTCGGCAACGTGGCGGGAAACCCTACCGACTATTGGGGACTCAAGGGGCTGATCGGCTCCGACGCGGTCGCCGCCGATCCGGTCAGCGGTGCACCGGCAGTGGAGATTCCACTGGTGGGCACAATGCCGGCCACGGTCTTCGTCGGTTTTCAGCTGATGTTCGCGATCATCACAGTCGCGTTGATCTCCGGAGCGGTAGCCGATCGGATGAAGTTCGGCAGCTGGCTGGCGTTCTCCGCCCTGTGGGTCACCTTCGTGTACTTCCCGGTGGCACACTGGGTTTTCGCGTTCGATGACGGAACTGCCCCGCACGGTGGCTGGATCGCCAACAAACTGCACGCGGTCGACTTCGCGGGAGGCACCGCGGTCCACATCAACGCCGGTATGGCGGCTTTGGTGTTGGCGATCGTCCTGGGCAAACGCAAAGGTTGGCCGGTTCCGATGCGGCCGCACAATCTGCCCCTGGTGATGCTCGGCGCCGGCCTGCTGTGGTTCGGCTGGTACGGATTCAATGCCGGTTCGGCGGCGAGCGCCAATGGCGTTGCCGGATCGACCTTCGTCACCACGACGGTCGCCACAGCGGCGGCGATGCTGGGCTGGTTGCTGGTAGAGCGGATTCGCGACGGTCACGCCACCCCCCTGGGTGCGGCGTCGGGCATCGTGGCCGGTCTGGTGGCGATCACGCCGTCGTGCGCGTCGGTCGATGTCGTCGGCTCGCTGGTTGTCGGAGCCGTGGCCGGTGTGGCCTGCGCACTGGCGGTGGGCCTGAAATACCGGTTCGGCTTTGACGATTCGCTCGACGTCGTGGGCGTGCACCTGGTCGGAGGACTTGTCGGGACGCTGTTGGTGGGCTTGGTCGCTGCTCCCACCACCGCCGCCGTCGACGTTGAGGGAGGGGTTACGCCCGGATTGTTCTACGGGGGCGGTTTCGACCAGCTGTGGCGCCAGGCGATCGGTGCGTCCAGCGTCGCTCTGTACTCGGCCGTCGGAACGGCGATCCTGGCCTTGATTCTCAAATACACCCTCGGCCTGCGGGTGGACGTTGAGGATGAAGTCTCGGGAATCGACGAGGCCGAGCACCTGCAAAGCGGGTACGACCTCGTGGGTACCGGAGGTGCGGTCCTTGCTCACTCGACTGAAGAACGGAGAGAAGATGAAGCTGATCACCGCGATCGTGAAGCCGTTTACGTTGGAGGACATCAAGACTGGCCTGGAGGAGGCCGGAGTGCTGGGGATGACGGTCAGTGATGTCCAGGGCTACGGACGGCAGAAGGGCCACACCGAGGTCTACCGAGGTGCGGAGTACTCCATCGACTTCGTCCCCAAGGTCCGGGTCGAGGTGCTGGTCGATGACTTCGCGGTGGACAAGATCGTCGACGTCATCGTTCGGGCAGCCCGGACCGGGAAGATCGGAGACGGCAAGGTGTGGGTCAGCGCGGTGGAATCCGTTGTCCGGGTGCGGACGGGAGAACGCGGTGCCGACGCGGTTTGACCGTGCGTTGCGGTCGGGGTCGGTCTAGGCCGTCATGAACGGCAGGGGACCAGCTACGAGCCCTGAGCGGCGGCTAAGTCGGTTGCGGTGCAACGACTTAGCCGCCGCTCGGGCGGCTTTGCGGTGCGCCAGCCCGGCTCAATGGGATTCGGCCGCGCTGCGCACCGCCTGGCGCAATGTGCACGAGGCGTGGCTGGTCGCCCAAGCACGCGAGGTGGGCCTGGTTCCCGGCAGCGGATTCGCGATTGTCGCGACCGGTTCGCTGGGCCGCCGTGAGTTGCTTCCGCACTCCGACTTAGACCTGCTGTTGTTGCACGACGACATGGCGCCCGGCGCTGTAGCGCAGGTGGCGGATCAGCTGTGGTATCCGCTGTGGGACGCCAACGTTCGACTCGACCACAGTGTGCGCACGGTTCCGCAGGCACTTCAGGTCGCCGACGACGACATGCTCGTCGCCCTGGCCATGCTCGACGCCCGCCACATCGCCGGCGACGAGCTGCTGACGTCGCGCCTGACCGCCGGCGTCCGCCGGCAATGGCGCCAGGGATTCGATTCCCGCTACGGCGAGCTCCTCGACGTGACACAGGCCCGGTGGCAACGCAGCGGAGAGATCGCCGACAGCCCCGAGCCCGATTTGAAGGGTGGCCGCGGCGGTTTGCGTGACGTGCAGCTGTTCGATGCGCTGACGGTCGCAGGTGTTGTCGAGCCCCCGGGGCCGCGGCGGCCAAGCCTGCGCCGGTGCTCGCTGCGCGGACCATATCGCACCGTGCTGGACGTGCGGACCGAATTGCACCGGGTCTGCGGCCGGGGCGACGATCTGCTGTCGGCTCGCTACACCGACGAGATCAGTGCGGTGCTGGGTATCGGGGACGGCCACGACCTGACGAGCCGGCTGTTCGATGCGGCGCGCGAGATCAGCCACCGCGTCGACACCGCCCTACGGGTGGCCGCGGACGCCATCTCGGGTCGCGTCACCCCAGCCGTTCGGGTGTAACGCTCCGCGTAATAGAAATCTTTGCTGGCGGCGCCGGGAGTCACCCGGCGCCGCTTCGGCATATCCGGCCGGCGCTGGCCCAGCGTTTCCCGCAATGAGTCCGCGTCGGGGGATGCGAGCGCCATTTCTCCGGACGTCGGTGTATTTCTCTACCAATACGCTTTTGGTTTATCGACAGAATTGTCTTTCTCCTGGCGGTGCCGCCACTTGGCGATAACCCGTACTAAATCGACAGCGGGCTTCTGGGAGGTCTCCCGGGGCGGCCTCTGAGGGCCCCACAGCGGGTCTTCCGAGTGCGACGGTGGCGGCGCTTGCGCCGCTGGCGACCGCCGGCGAGGAGCGCATTAAGCGGCGACTGTGAGCTTTACGAAACCTTATCTATACCCAGCAGTATTCAAAGAAAATCCTGGGAGCTACCCCTGGCAAATCGCCCGTTCTGAGCTGGCATTCCTGAAGGTTCCGGTCGGTTCTCGGACGGTTCTAGCTGGTAGCAGACGTTTTTGCGATTCCGTCATTGCCAGTTTCGTCTTCGCTGACATACAGCTACTACCGCGCGCCGGAGCGTTTTGGATCAGCCAGCTGTAAGGATCCGCACGTACCGTGTGAGCGAGGCGAAACACAGGCGAAACATGGAAAACACGGACGAAACATAGGGATGGCGAGGGCGATGGGACGTTTCGGAAGGAAGACCGCCACACTGTTGGGCGCTGTAGGAATAGCCTTCACAGCCGGATTGACCGGCGCTGAATCTTTGTCGCTGGGTACTGCTGTCGCGGCGCCCGGCCCCGCGGGCGTCATGGCCCCCGCACCGCAAGTGGCCCCCGCCGGTCCCCAGGCCTGCATTATCGGCCTCAACTGTGGATGCATCCGTTACCGGACTTGTCCAGGGGACCGGCGGAGGCCGGTCAAGCCTGCACCTGAGGTGCGGTTGGACAGTGACTCTCCCGCTGCTTCCAGCGATCAGGTCATCGCCCCGGTTGTCAGGCAAACACCTGCTTGGGCATCACCGTAGGCTTCACGCCGTAGCGCGGGGTGCCGCCCGAGCCCAGGCCGCCGCGCCCACCGGCGCCCGCCGGGACCATTCCGGCAGGTGCCGCGTGCACCCCAGCCGCTTCGTCGGCAGCGGCGGTCCAACCCGAGCCGCCGAGCGCCGAGACCTGAGAGCTGGCCGCTCCGGCTGCGGTCGGCCAGTTGGCCGGCACCGACAGTCCGCCCATGTTGGTGGCCTGTCCCAGCCCGGCCAGGACGGGAGCCCCGCCGGCAGCAGCCGCGCCCACCGGCGTAGTCATGCCTGCCAGAACCCCGGAACCCAAACCGGCTGCGAGGCCGTCGGTGCCGGTGACGTCGGATGCCAGGGCAGCCGGGCCGGCAAGAGCGACCGTGTGGCCCAGCGATATCGCCGTCGGGATCGCGGTGGTGGTGAACCAGGCCGCGGTGTTCACGCCGCTGTTGATGATATTGGCGAAGAAGGGGGTGCCGAGAAACAGGTCGACCGCATTCCCCAGGTCGGCCGTCGCTTGGGCCGACCCCGCGAAGGGCGAGGCGAGCCCCGACAGCACGCCCTGCAGCGAGCCGAGAGTGTGATTCAACTCCTGCTGGACCCCACCGGTGGCCGAGCCGGCAGTGGCGAGCGCCGCGCCGGCCAGGTTGCTGGTCTGGGGTGCCGGAGCCACCGGGGTGAGCGCCGAGGCGCTGGACGATGCGGTGGTGTAGCCGAGCATGGCCATGGTGTCCTGCGCCCACATCTCCAGATAGGCGGCTTCGGTGGCCAGAATCGCCGGGGTGTTGATGCCCAGGAAATTCGTCGCGACGAGGGCGGCCAGCTGCGCCCGATTCGCGGCAACCACCGGCGGAGGCACGACGGCCGCGCGGGCGGCTTCGAACGCTCCCGCTGAGGTCATCGCCTGCGAGCTGGCCTGGAAGGCGGCCGTCGCAGTGGTCTGCAGCCAGGTCAGATACGGCTCGACGGCGCTGACCATCGCTGCTGACGCAGGACCGGTCCAGTCGGCGCCGACCAGCTCGGCGATCACCAATTGGGCCGATGCCGCCGCCGCCTCCAGCTCAGCGGCCAGGCTGCTCCACGCCCCTGCGGCCGACATCAGAGGTGCAGAACCAGCTCCGGTGTACATCCAGGTCGAGACGACCTCCGGGGGTAACGCTCCGAAATCAAAAGACATATACGTAATCCCATTCTCGTCGGTGGGGCAGGTTTGCTAAACGGCCTTGGGCTTGGGCATGACGGTGTGCTTGACGCCGTAGCGCGGGGCGCCGAACTTCCCGGCCGCATGGCCGGCTCCGGCGGCGGCCATGGCTGCCGGCACAGCCCCCATGACGGGCATGCCAGACATGCCGTGCGGGGCAGCCACGCTGCTCGCCGCGGCCGCCGCAGCCAAACGGCCCGGCGCTGCAGCGGCGTTGGCAGCCGAGGCTGCCGCGGTCTCAGCGGCCCAGGCGGGCGGCGCAGACAGGGCGCCGACGGTGGTGGCCTGTCCCATGCCGGCCGCCACGGGCAGTGCGCCGACCGGCGTATACACGGGTGCTTCGTACCCCATGAGGCCCGCGGCGCCTTCGGCGGCGATCTCCTCCGGGAAGTCGAGCAGACCACCACCGGCCAGGCCCAGCAATGCCGAACCTGCCGAGGCCCAGTTGCCTACACCGATGTTCTCGATGTTGGCCAGGTTGCTCGACAAGTAGGAACTGCTGCCGCTCTCCGGAACCCCGAGCAAGGTGTGCAAGATCCAGTCCATGGCCGAGTCGGCCTGCGCGGTGGCCTGGTTGGTGGCCTCGGCGGTGTTGTATGCAGTGGCGTTGAGCCCGAGGACCTGCACCAGCTGCTGGTGGACCGCTTGGGCCTGCTCGCTGATCGACTGGTAAAGCGTCCCGTAAGTCGTGAACACCGCGGCCTGCAGTGCCGACACCGGGTCCAGCCCGGCGGGGGCAATCACGGTGGTCGGGATCGCTGCGGCACCGTTCTCAGTAGCCAGCGCTTCACCGATTCCTGCCAATTGCCCTGCAGCGTGCGTCATGGCTTCGGGGAGTGCTTTAACGAACGACGACATGCGTCCTCCTCGCAAGAGGCCGAATCGCTTTTGTTGAGCTATCGGCGGGCTGGCTTTCGATGGCCAAAGCTTGGCAGAAATCTGAGCTAAAGCGGTGGTCGGTAACGATTACTTAGCAGTTGAGTGTGAATCTTTAACCGATATCCATGGGGTGTGAAAGCTCGGAAACAGCGGTTTAACGAATGGGAATCACGGCATTAACTGTGCGATTTATCTAACATTGCCGTTACAATTGGTCCGCCGGATCTGGAGCCGTCTTGGCCTCGGCGTGCACGGCTGTCTCCTTCGCCTGCCCACCCGCTGCGTAAGACCAGATATAGGCTGGCGGCGTGTTTGAATCGCTCTCCGACCGGTTGACCGGGGCCCTGCAGGGGCTGCGCAGCAAGGGGCGTCTGACCGACGCCGACATCGATGCCACCGCCCGGGAGATCCGGCTGGCCCTGCTGGAGGCCGATGTCTCGCTGCCGGTGGTGCGCGCTTTCATCGGGCGGATCAAGGAGCGTGCCAAAGGCGCTGAGGTCTCCGGTGCGCTCAACCCCGCTCAGCAGGTCGTCAAGATCGTTAATGAGGAGCTCATCGGCATCCTCGGCGGCCAGACCCGCCAACTGGCGTTCGCCAAGACCCCGCCCACGGTCGTGATGCTGGCCGGCCTGCAGGGTGCGGGGAAGACCACGTTGGCCGGCAAACTGGCCACCTGGTTGCGCGGCCAGGGACACACCCCGCTGCTGGTGGCCTGCGATCTGCAACGCCCCGGGGCGGTCAACCAGCTTCAGGTCGTGGGGGAGCGCGCCGGGGTGGCGGTGTTCGCCCCGCACCCGGGCACCTCGGTTGCCGGTGACACCGGTGTGCCCGGTGACCCCGTGGCCGTGGCCGCTGCCGGTCTGGCCGAAGCCAAGGCCAAGCACTTCGACGTGGTCGTCGTCGACACCGCCGGGCGCCTCGGCATCGACGAGGAGATGATGGCGCAGGCCGCCGCCATCCGCGATGCCGTGCAGCCCGACGAGGTGCTGTTCGTTCTGGACGCCATGATCGGCCAGGACGCGGTGAACACCGCCGAGGCGTTCCGCGAAGGAGTCGGCTTCACCGGGGTGGTGCTGACCAAACTCGACGGTGACGCCCGCGGTGGCGCGGCACTGTCGGTGCGCGAAGTCACCGGGGCGCCGATCCTGTTCGCGTCCACCGGCGAGAAGCTGGAGGACTTCGACGTCTTCCACCCCGACCGGATGGCCAGCCGGATCCTGGGCATGGGCGACGTGCTCAGCCTGATCGAGCAGGCCGAGCAGGTCTTCGACGCCCGCAAGGCCGAAGAGGCGGCCGCCAAGATCGGCTCCGGGGAGCTGACTCTGGAGGACTTCCTCGAGCAGATGCTGGCGATCCGCAAGATGGGTCCGATCGGCAACCTGCTGGGCATGTTGCCCGGCGCCGGCCAGATGAAGGACGCGCTGGCCGCCGTGGACGACAGCCACCTGGACCGTCTGCAGGCCATCATTCGCGGCATGACGCCCGCCGAGCGGGCCGACCCGAAGATCATCAACGCCTCCCGGCGGTTGCGCATCGCCAACGGCTCGGGCGTCACCGTTGCGGAGGTCAACCAGCTGGTCGACCGGTTCTTCGAGGCCCGCAAGATGATGTCGTCGATGATGGGCGGCCTGGGTCTGCCCGGCATAGGGCGCAAGAGCGCCACCCGTAAGGCAAAGGGCGGCAAGGGCAAAGCCGGCAAGAAGGGCAAGAACCGCGGGCCGACACCGCCGAAGGTACGCGGCCTGTTCGGCCCCGGAGGACCGGGCATGCCCGCCGGGTTCCCCGACCTGTCGCAGATGCCCGAGGGCCTCAACGAACTTCCGCCCGGGCTGGCCGACTTCGACCTGTCCAAGTTGAACTTCCCGGGTCAGAAGTAGCTTGGCGCTGCACGTACGGGGCCGTGGGCTGCCCGACGAAGAACCCGTGCAGTTCTGGATCGTCGACGGCACCATCAGCCTTGAGCCGGTCGACGGCGCCGAGACCGTCTTCTCCGACGGCTGGATCATCCCCGGACTGGTCGATGCGCACTGTCACGTCGGCATCGGGCCCGGCGGTCCGGTGGACGTCGACGAGGCGGTGCGCCAGGCGGAGGCCGAGCGCCGGGCCGGTGTCCTGCTGATCCGTGACGCGGGTTCACCGGTGGACACCCGCGGGTTCGACGACCGTGACGACCTGCCGCGGATCATCCGCGCCGGGCAGCATCTGGCCCGGACCAAGCGCTACATCCCCGGATTGCCGATCAACGTCGATGACGAGGATCAGCTCCCCGAAGCCGTTGCTGCCCAAGCCGTTCGTGGCGACGGCTGGGTGAAGTTGGTGGGCGACTGGATCGACCGGGCGGTGGGCGACCTGGCGCCACTGTGGTCCGACGAGGTGCTGAAGTCGGCCATCGAGGCCGCGCACGCCCACGGCGCACGGGTCACCGCGCACGTCTTCGGCGAGGACGCGCTACCGGGCTTGATCAACGCCGGGATCGACTGCATCGAGCACGGCACCGGGATCACCGACGACATCATCGCGATGATGCTGGACCACGGCACCGCGCTGGTGCCGACACTGATCAACATCGACAATTTCCCCGGCATCGCCGACTCGGCGGCCAAGTACCCGACCTACGCCGCGCACATGCGCGCCCTGCACGCCAGCTGTCGATCGCG
Organism: Mycolicibacter engbaekii; assembly: GCF_002101585.1. Taxonomy (GTDB): domain Bacteria; phylum Actinomycetota; class Actinomycetes; order Mycobacteriales; family Mycobacteriaceae; genus Mycobacterium; species Mycobacterium engbaekii. Next base: position 194,079 of record NZ_LQOT01000076.1, read on the forward strand.
CGTCGGTGCGGCGCGGGAGGCCGGCGTGCCCGTCTACGCCGGCACCGATGCCGGTGGCATGGTGGCCCACGGCCGGATCGCCGATGAGGTCAACGCCCTGACCGGGGTGGGTCTGAGCCGGACCGAGGCGCTGGGCGCGGCATGCTGGGACGCCCGGCGGTGGCTGGGGGCACCGGGACTGGAGCACGGGGCACCGGCCGACCTGGTGTGTTTCGCCGACGACCCGCGCAGCGGCCCCGAAGTGCTCAGGCGTCCCGATGTGGTGATGCTGCGCGGGCGGCTGTACTAGGGGCGCTGCCGACTACAGACTGCCGACGCCCGAGGTGGGGGACTGTGCGAAGCCCCAATCCAGCAGCGCGCCCGCCTGGTCCCAGTAGGTGGGGCCGCCCTCCCGGATCAATCCGTACATCAGCGCAACCACCAGCCGGCGGCCGTCGCGGGCCGCTCCGCCGACATAGGTTTTGCGGGCGGCGTCGGTGAAGCCGGTTTTGCCGCCGAACGCCCCGGGATAGCGGGCCAGCAGTTCGTTCATGTTCACGATCGGACGCTCCCCGGAATCGGTGGGGAAGGCCGCCGAGGGTTGCGCTGTGATCTCGGCGAAGACCGGATGGGCCATCGCCGCCCGGAAGATGACCGCCAAGTCATGCGGGGTGCTCGCTCCCGGCCCGCCGGGGCCGTCCAGCCCCGAGGGGGTGCTGGCGTGGGTCGCCGTCGCGCCGACCGCAGCGGCCTTCGCGTTCATCTTCGCCACCGCTTCCTCGGGACCCCCGAGCATGTCCGCCAGTGCGTTGGCGGCGTCGTTGCCCGACACCAGAAGCAGGCCTTCGAGCAGCTGACGCGCGGTGTAGCTGCGGCCCGGCCGGACTCCGACACAGTTGCACTCCACCTGGGTGTCGGCCACGGTCGCCACGGTGGTGTCCTCGAGGTTCAACTCGTCGAGGGCGACCAATGCCAGCAAGACCTTGATTGTGCTGGCCGGAGGTGTCACGGCGTAGCCGTTCTGCTCGGCCAGCACCTGCCCGGAGTCCAGGTCGGCGATGAGCCAGTTCGGTGCCGGGCCGGCCGGCACCGGTGCCGAGCCGACGGGCTGCGCGGTATCGGCGTGGGCGTTGAGCGCGGGAGCGGCGAACACCGTCGCGAAAGCCGCGATTGCGGCCAGGATTTTCCGCATGGCGGCATACCTTACCGGCCCCGACCGGCCGCAGTGTTGAATCGGGGGATGCTGAGCCAACAGGAAATTTCGGACCGTTGGGAGATCCAGCAACTGCTGGTCGACTACTCGACCGCGATCGACACCGGAAACTTCGACGGCCTGGACGCCGTCTTCACCCCCGACGCCTATATCGACTACCGGGCGTTCGGTGGCATCGAGGGACGCTTCCCGGAGGTCAAGGCCTGGCTGACCGAGGTGCTGCCCAATTTCGCCGGCTACTCCCACATGCTCGGCCTGCCGGCCATCCAGGTCGACGGTGACACCGCCACCGCGCGGACCTTCTGCTTCAACCCGATGGTGTTCCGCGCGGACAACGACCCGACCATGCTGTTGGGCTTGTGGTACGACGATGCGTTTGTCCGTACGGCCGACGGCTGGCGGATGAGCCGGCGCTCCGAGACCAAGTGCTTCCAGAAGATGCCCTGAGGCAATTTCTGCTGACCGCCGTGCTTCTGGCACAATGGAGCGCTGTCCGCCCTGCGACGCGATCCTGTCGGGTTTCCGCGTGGCGTGACACCAACACGCGAGGCAAAACCGGATGTGGGCAAACCCGCCCGCATCGCTGAATTGCAGCGTGATACCGCAGGAGTGATTCATGGCTGTCAAGATCAAGCTCACCCGTCTCGGCAAGATCCGCAACCCGCAGTACCGCATCGCGGTTGCTGACGCGCGCACCCGCCGCGAGGGCCGCTCCATCGAGGTCATCGGCCGCTACCACCCGAAGGAAGAGCCGAGCCTGATCGAGATCGACTCGGAGCGTGCCCAGTACTGGCTGTCGGTCGGCGCCCAGCCCACCGAGCCCGTGCTCAAGCTGCTCAAGATCACCGGTGACTGGCAGAAGTTCAAGGGCCTGCCCGGCGCCGAGGGCCGCCTGAAGGTCAAGCCCGCCAAGCCGAGCAAGCTCGAGCTGTTCAACGCCGCGCTGGCCGAGGCCGAGGGTGGTCCGACCACCGAGGCCACCACCGCCAAGAAGAAGAAGGCACCGGCCAAGAAGGCAGCCGACAAGGCTGAGGAAAAGGCTGAGGCTCCCGCCGAGGCACCCGCTGCCGAGGCCGCCGAGTCGGCCGGCGAGAGCTGACCGCGGCCATGAGTGCCGTGGTGGCAGACGCCGTCGAGCATTTGGTGCGCGGCATCGTCGACAACCCGGATGACGTGCGGGTCGACATGGTGACCAATCGCCGTGGCCGTACCGTCGAGGTGCACGTGCATCCCGACGACCTGGGCAAGGTGATCGGTCGGGGCGGTCGCACCGCCACCGCGTTGCGCACCCTCGTCGCCGGTATCGGCGGACGCGGCATCCGCGTGGACGTGGTGGACACCGACCGGTAGCAGGCCGGCTCATGGAGCTGACGGTCGGCCGGGTGGTCAAGGCCCACGGCATCAGCGGCGAAGTCGTCGTCGAGGTTCGCACCGACGACCCCGAGCTGCGATTCGCCCCGGGCGCCACGCTGCATGCCCGTAAGTCCGGTGCGCCGCAACGCGACTATGTCGTGGAAGCGGCGCGTCCGCACGGCGCACGCCTGTTGCTGCGTCTGGTCGGGGTGGGGGATCGTGACGGTGCCGACGCGTTGCGTGGCAGCTTGTTCGTGGTCGACACCGCGGAGCTGCCGCCGATCACCGAGCCGGACACCTTCTACGACCACCAGCTCGAGGGGCTGGCGGTCCGCGACACGGCGGGGGAGCCGGTGGGCACCGTCACCGAGGTCTTGCACACCGCCGCCGGCGAGCTGCTCGCCATCAAGCGGATTGATGGCCGGGAACTGCTGGTGCCGTTCGTCGCCGCATTCGTGCCGACGGTGTCGCTGGCCGAGCAGACGCTGGTGATCGACCCGCCTGAGGGTCTGCTCGACCTGGAGGGATAGGCGCGGCGTGAAAGTTGACGTCCTGACGATCTTCCCGTCCTATCTCGATCCCATCCGGCAGTCGTTGCCCGGCAAGGCCATCGAGACCGGCCTGGTGGAGCTGGGGGTGCACGATCTGCGGCGCTGGACTCACGACGTCCACCGCTCAGTCGACGACGCCCCCTACGGTGGCGGCCCCGGAATGGTGATGAAGGCGCCGGTCTGGGGTGAAGCGCTGGACGAAATCTGTTCGGAGCAAACGCTGCTCATCGTTCCGACCCCGGCAGGACGACTGTTCGACCAGGCCACCGCGCAGCGCTGGAGCCTGGAGCAGCATCTGGTGTTCGCCTGCGGCCGCTATGAGGGCATCGATCAGCGGGTTGCCGATGATGCGGCCCGGCGGATGCGGGTTGAAGAGGTGTCGATCGGCGATTACGTGCTGGCCGGCGGCGAGCCCGCGGTTCTGGTGATGCTGGAGGCGGTGCTGCGCCTGATGCCCGGAGTGCTGGGCAATCCGGCTTCACAACGCGACGATTCGCATTCCCCGGATCGCGCCGGGCTTTTGGAGGGGCCGAGCTACACCCGCCCGCCGAGCTGGCGCGGCCTGGAAGTACCCGAGGTCCTGCTCTCCGGTGACCACGCCCGGATCAATGCGTGGCGCCACGAGGCAGCCGTGGCACGGACCCGCGAACGCCGTCCGGATCTGCTGGAACCCTAGCGATCGCCGGGGCATAAACGGCGACCCGCTGCGCCCGGCTTCGCCGCGCTTGCGATCGCCGGGGCATAAACGGCGACCCGCCTTTTCTAGATCCGCCCGCCCGGGAAGATGGTCTTGACGGCTTCGGTGATCGTGTTGCGCGCCGTGGCATCGTCGCTGGGCTGCAGCGCCTCGACGACCACGATGTAGCGCCGGTCCGGTCCGACGACGCCGGTCGACAGGTGCATCCAGTTGTTGCCGATGCAGCACATCCAGCCTTGCTTCACCGCGACCGGCTCTTCGTAGAGACCCTCTGGAATCCCGAACCGCTGCGGGTAGCCGTCGAGCCCGCTCGGGGTGGACAGTGCGAGGTTGCTCAAGATGAGGCTGGCCTGGGCCGGGGGCAGGCCGCCGGACCCATTGAGCAGCATGTCGTAATAACGCGCCAGATCCGGTGCGGTGCTGATGGTGTTCCACCAGGCGCCGTTCGACGGCGGCGAGGTGCCGGCCAGGCCGTAGCGGGCGGCCACCCGTGTGATGATCGCGTTGCGTCCATTCTGGTTCCAGAACGTCTCGGCGGCCCCGTCGTCAGAGGCGCGCAGCATGGAATCCAGCGCGGCCCGGTCGTCGGCCGACAGGCCGCCTTCCGGCTGGTGCAGCAGCAGGTCGTCGGCGATGAACAGCTTGGCGACCGAGGCGGTGGCGATCGGGCGGGTGTTGCCGTTGGTGATCAGCTGGTGGGTGATCCGGTCCAGCACGGCCACCGAGATGTTGGCGCCGACCTGGGCGGCGTCGTCGGTGGCTTCCTGCATGCGCGCCGCGAGTCCCTCGACCACCGCGGCCGGCGGAATCGCCGGCGCCCGAGGCACATCGATCATGGTGGCCACCGGGGCCACCTCAGGCGCGCTGTACGGCGTGGGCCGTACCGCGTCGGCGCCATAGACCTTCTCGTCGCAGCCGAACACGACCGTGGAGATCACCATGACGACGGTCAGCAGGAGCATCGATGGCCGCACGGCTGGTAGGCCTCCTTGACGCGTAGGTGCACCGACATCGGGTTGCGGGCTTGCCACACTGCTGCCATCGGCCCGGCGGATAGGTTACCGCGTGGACGTTCGGCGCGCGCAGTTCGGTCGCCTTCAGAATTATCACGGTTACGGTGGTTCGGCGCACAACGACCAGCGGTGATTTGCGCGATTTCACTGGTTGCGCCGCGTCTGGCACAATTGAGCAGTTGTCGCCGGTTGGTTCTGCAGCGGGGTCCTGGCGTTCCGGTCTCCGCACGGTGCGACAATATGCCCGAACCCATCGGCTCGGTAGCCGTCCGAATGCGCACGAAGCGCGCGGTCGGTCCGCAGCCGCGACCTGCGAGGAAGTGTTTCCGCAATGAACACGCTGGACATCGTCGACAAGGCGTCGCTGCGCGACGACATCCCGGCCTTCGCCCCCGGCGACACGGTCAACGTGCACGTGAAGGTGATCGAGGGCTCCAAGGAGCGCATCCAGGTGTTCAAGGGTGTGGTCATCCGCCGCCAGGGCGGCGGCGTTCGCGAGACGTTCACCGTCCGCAAGGAGAGCTACGGCGTCGGTGTGGAGCGGACCTTCCCGGTGCACTCGCCCAACGTCGACCACATCGACGTCCTGGTCCGCGGCGATGTCCGTCGCGCCAAGCTGTACTACCTGCGTGAGCTGCGCGGCAAGAAGGCCAAGATCAAGGAAAAGCGCTGATCTTGCCCGCGCGGGGCTTTCTCCGGTCGGTCAAGGGCACCGCTGACGCGGTCATTACGCTGATCTCGTGACCGAAACCACGGGTCCGTCACCCGAGAGTTCTCCCGAGGCAGCTGAAGCAGCCGAGGCAGCCGAGGACGGCAAGCACAGCGCACTGCGCGAGTCGGTGGTGCTGATCGCGATTGCGTTGGTGCTGTACTACCTGACGCTGACCTTCGTAGCGCGTCCCTACCTGATTCCCTCGGAGTCGATGGAGCCGACGCTGCACGGCTGCCACGGCTGCGTCGGTGACCGCATCATGGTGGACAAGGTCACCTACCGGTTCAGCACTCCGGAGCCGGGCGACGTCGTCGTATTCCGCGGGCCCCCGTCGTGGAACGTGGGCTACAAATCGATCCGATCGAGCAACACTCCGGTGCGCTGGGTTCAGAACGCGTTGTCTTTCATCGGCTTCGTGCCGCCGGACGAGAACGACTTGGTCAAGCGGGTTATTGCGGTGGGCGGTCAGACCGTACAGTGCCGCAACGACACCGGTCTGACCGTCGATGGCAAGCCGCTCCACGAGCCCTACCTGAACCCGGCCACCCTCATGGTCGACCCGATGGTCTATCCCTGCCTGGGCAACGAGTTCGGTCCGGTGACCGTTCCCGAGGGGCGGTTGTGGGTGATGGGTGACAACCGCACCCATTCGTCGGATTCGCGTGCGCACTGTGACTCCGTGCAGGCGCAGCCCGACATGCAGCGCCGGATCCTGTGCACCGGAGACGACGTCGATGCCGGCACCGTGCCGGTGGCCAACGTGATCGGTAAGACCAGGTTCATCGCGTGGCCGCCGTCGCGCTGGGGACTGGTCCGAGCGACGAACCCGCAGCAGGATCCCTAACCATGGCTCCGGCCTGGCCACCGCGCCCGGTGATCCGTCGCTCGCCGGGGCTGCGCACACTGGAGTCGGCGCTGTACCGCAGTGGGCTCGGTCCGGTCGCCGGTGTCGACGAGGTGGGTCGGGGCGCCTGTGCCGGTCCGCTGGTGGTGGCCGCCTGCGTGCTCGGGCCGGGCAAGCCTGCGGCACTGGCAGCGCTCGACGACTCCAAGAAGCTCACCGAAAAGGCCCGCGAACAGCTGTTTCCGCTGATCTGCAGGTACGCACTGGCCTATCACGTGGTGTTCATCGAACCCGCCGACGTCGACGCGCGTGGGGTGCATGTCGCCAATATCGAGGGAATGCGCCGCGCGGTGGCGGGCCTGGCGTTGCGGCCGGGCTATGTGCTCTCCGACGGGTTCCGGGTGCCGGGGCTGCCCATGCCCTCGCTTCCGGTGATCGGGGGCGACGGTGCCGCGGCGTGCATCGCTGCGGCGAGCGTGCTGGCCAAGGTCAGCCGGGACCGGTACATGGCCACCCTGGATGCCGACCATCCCGGTTATGGCTTCGCCGAGCACAAGGGGTATTCCACTGCGGCGCACACCGCGGCGCTGGCAGCGTTGGGACCGTGTAGCCAGCATCGTTTCTCGTACGTCAACGTGCGGAACGTGGCGATGGCCGGTGCAGCGGCGACTGGGACAATGGGGACGAACCGAGCAGAAGGACGGCTGAGCAGATGAGTGCCGAAGATCTCGAGAAGTACGAAACCGAGATGGAACTCTCGCTGTACCGCGAATACAAGGACATCGTGGGGCAGTTCAGTTACGTCGTGGAGACCGAACGGCGCTTCTACCTGGCCAACAGCGTCGAGATGGTGCCGCGCAACGCCGACGGTGAGGTGTATTTCGAGCTTCGGCTGGCCGACGCCTGGGTCTGGGACATGTACCGGCCCGCCCGGTTCGTCAAGCAGGTGCGGGTGGTCACCTTCAAAGACGTCAACATCGAAGAGGTCGAAAAGCCCGAGCTGCGGCTTCCGGAGTAAACACCGCAGCGGTCCCGCCGAGTTGGGTCTACGCTGGCTCGCATGACCGCTGTCGACCGTGCCGTCTCCCGCCGCGAAATCACAGACGCCCTGCTCAAGGCCATGGAGCGTCGCCATGAGGTGCTCGATGTGATCGTCGAATCCGACGACCGCAGTTCGGCCGTGCAGGCCATCGCGGAGCTGCTCGGCGTCTCGCCGCTGGGCTGCGAAGCGGTCATCGGCATGTGCTTGGACCAGCTGACCAAGGACGCGCGGAGCCGGATCGCCGATGAACTCGACGACCTCAACAACGAGCTGACGTTCACCCTTGGGGATCGGCCGGCGAGTTCTTCGGACTCCCTCCAGCTGCGCCCGTTCGGTGGTGACGATCGCGACATCTTCGCCTTGCGCACCGCCGACGTCGGCGCCAGCGGAGACGGGTCCGGCGGCCCGGCCGGTGGTCTGGACGACGAGATCAACTCGGGCTTGTCGCGGGTCGACGACGAGGACGCCGCATGGCTCGTCGCCGTCGCCGGCGGGCAGAAGGTGGGCATGGTCTTCGGCGACCTGCACCACAACGAGGTCAATGTGCGGATCTGGATCCACCCCGAGCATCGCAAGAAGGGTTACGGCACCGCTGCCTTGCGCCGTGCCCGCAGCGAGATGGCCGCCTACTTTCCCGGCGTGCCGCTGATCGTGCGTGCACCGGGGGCCCACGCCGGATAAGCCGGCCGACCCGCCCGGTCGCCCTACCGGCGAGGGTCCTGCTCGTCGCTGTGGATGAAGCCGGCACTGGGGATAACCGCCGCTGAGACAGTGGATTTGGCAACCGGCGGGCGCGACGCTGTCGGGGTGGTGACCCACCCTGACCGGCATGACAACCAGGACTCGCGCCGCGCTGGGGGCGCTCGGAGAACAAGCGGCCGTCGACTACCTGATCGGCCAGGGGTGGTCGATTCTGGCCCGCAACTGGCGCTGCAGGTATGGCGAACTCGATGTCGTCGCACACCATCCTGCGGCGCGCGCTGTGGTCTTCATCGAGGTGAAGACCCGCACCGGTGACGGCTTCGGCGGGCTGGCCTACGCCGTGCCGCCGGAGAAGGTGCGCAGGCTGCGCCGGCTGGCCGGCGTCTGGCTGGTGGGCCAGCCATACCGGTGGGAAGCGGTCCGCCTCGACGTGATCAGGGTGCGGATCGGTCCGGGCAACGGAGTGCAGATCACCCATCTGCAGGGGGTGGGCTGAATGGCGCTGGGACGGGCGTTCTCGGTCGCGGTGCGCGGCCTGCACGGGCTGATCGTGGAGATCGAAGCGGACATCACCTCGGGGCTGCCCGGGGTGCACCTGGTGGGCCTGCCCGACGCCGCTCTGCAGGAGTCACGCGACCGCGTGCGGGCGGCGATCACCAACAGCGGCCAGCGTTGGCCCGCGGCCCGGCTCACCCTGGCGCTCTCGCCGGCGACGCTGCCCAAGATGGGCTCCGTCTACGATGTCGCGCTGGCCGCGGCGGTGCTCGCCGCGGAACGCAAAGCGTCGTGGTCACTGCTGGACAAGACCGTACTTCTGGGGGAACTCGCGCTCGACGGGCGGGTGCGGCCGGTCCACGGGGTGCTGCCGGCGGTGCTGGCCGCCAAAAACGACGGCTGGGCTGCTGCGGTGGTTCCGGTGGACAACCTCGCCGAAGCCAGCCTGGTGGACGGCATCGATGTCTACGGCGTGGCGACGCTGCGCCAACTGTACGGCTGGCTGCGGGGGGCGGCACGGCTGCGGGACCGCGTCGCCACGGCGGCTCCGGTGGCCGAGCCGGCCGCCGACCTCGCCGAGGTGGTCGGTCAGGCCCAGGCCCGGTTCGCCGTCGAGGTGGCTGCCGCCGGCTCGCATCATCTGCTGCTGACCGGGCCGCCCGGAATCGGGAAAACCATGCTGGCCCAACGTCTTCCCGGCCTGCTGCCACCGTTGACCGAAAGCGAGTCGCTGGAGGTCACCGCCATCCACTCGGTTGCGGGCATGCTGTCGGACAGCGCACCGCTGATCACCCGGCCGCCCTTCATCGCGCCGCACCACAGCTCAAGCGTCGCGGCACTGGTGGGAGGGGGCTCCGGTATGGCTCGGCCCGGCGCGGTGAGCCGCGCGCATCGAGGGGTGCTGTTCCTCGACGAGTGTGCCGAGATCCGGGTCAGTGCCTTGGAGGCGCTGCGAACACCGTTGGAAGACGGCGAGATCAGGCTTGCCCGGCGCGACGGAGTGGCCTGCTATCCGGCTCGCTTCCAATTGGTCATGGCGGCCAATCCGTGCCCGTGCGCACCGGCCGATCCCCGGGACTGCACCTGCAAGGCGATGGAGAAGCGGCGCTACCTCGGCCGGTTGTCGGGTCCGCTGCTGGATCGGGTCGATCTGCGGGTGGAGATGCATCCGGTCCGGGCGGGTGCGTTCTCGGCCGACGACGGGGAGTCGACGGCGGCGGTGCGGGCACGGGTGGCCCACGCGCGTGCCGCGGCCGCCCAGCGCTGGGGGCCGCACGGCTTTCGCACCAACGCCGAGGTCAGCGGGGCGTTGCTGCGACGCAGGTTTCGGCTCAGCAGCCAGGCGATGGCACCGTTGCGCACCGCGCTGGACCGCGGGCTGCTGTCGATCCGGGGGGCAAACCGTACCCTGCGGGTCGCGTGGACCCTGAGCGATCTGGCGGGGCGGACCGCGCCCGGGCCCAACGAGGTCTGCGCCGCCCTGAGCTTTCGTCAGGCGGGACGGGGCCGATGAGCGCGGGGGACAGCGTCTTGCGGGCCTGGGCATACCTGTCCCGGGTCGCTGAGCCACCGCGCGCGGACCTGGCGGCATTGGTCGGCCGGGTCGGCCCGGTCGAGGCGGCAGAGCGGATCCGCCGTGGTGCGGTCGAACCGGAGCTGGCCCGGCACACCGAGTTCCGGCGTGATCTCGATGTCGCCTCTGACGATCTGGAGGTGCTGGCCCGGCGCGGAGGCCGCCTGATCACCCCGGACGACGACGAGTGGCCGACGCTCGCGTTTGCCGCATTCAGCGGCGCCGGCGCCGCGGCAACCCCGGACTGCCGGCCGCCGCTGGTGCTGTGGGCGGTGGGCCCGGCACGCCTCGATGCCGTCGCGGAGCGGGCCGTGGCGATCGTCGGAACTCGAGCGGCAACGTCCTACGGGGAAACGGTGGCCGCGGAACTGGCCGCCGGAGTGGCCGAACGCGACGTCGCAGTGGTGTCCGGCGGCGCGTACGGAATCGACGGGGCAGCCCACCGCGCCGCGCTGGCCGCGGACGGAACGACGGTGGCGGTACTGGCCGCCGGAGTCGACATCGCCTATCCGGCAGGCCATTCCGCATTGCTGCAGCGGATCGGTGCGGCCGGTCTGCTGGTCACCGAATACCCGCCCGGGGTCCGCCCTGCCCGCTACCGTTTTCTGACCCGTAACCGGCTGGTGGCGGCTCTGGCCGGACCGACGGTGGTGGTGGAGGCCGGGATACGCAGCGGCGCGGCCAACACCGCCGCGTGGGCACGGCGGCTGGGCCGGCCGGTTGCCGCAGTTCCCGGGCCGGTCACGAGCGGGGCCTCGGCAGGCTGTCACGTGCTGCTGCGCGGCGGTGCCGAGGTGGTGACCCGGGCCGGTGACGTGATCGAGCTGGCGGGCCGGGTCGGCGAGCTGGCCGAGGATCCGCCCCGGCCGGCCACGCCGCTGGACGGGCTCAGCGCCGACCAGCGTCAGGTCTATGAGGCGTTGCCCGGCCGCGGTGTGGTCACCGTCGATCAGGTCGCCCGGACAGCCGGGCTGGCCCCGGCGCAGGTGCTCGCGCCGCTGGCGATGCTGGAGCTCGCCGGTCTGGTGCAACGGCGCGACGGCAGCTGGGGGATCGTCCGCGGCCGCCGGTAGCTCGTATAGTCGGCTGGGGCAGGCCGATGAACGGAGGCAGCGTGGCGGGGCGACCGGTTCACACTTTCGAAGTTGTCCGAACCGAACGTGCTTCGGCGCACATGATTCGAGTGGTTTTGGGCGGCAGTGGTTTTGACACCTTTGCGCCCAGCGATTTCACAGATTCGTACGTCAAGGTGCTCTTTGTGCGCCATGAGGTCGACGTGGACGCGCTGCCGCGCCCGTTGACGCTGGACAGCTTCGACGGACTGCCCGAGGAGCACCGCCCCGTGATCCGCACCCTGACGGTGCGGCGGGCCGATTCGGCGAGCCGGGAAATCGCTATCGATGTCTCGGTGCACGGTGACCACGGTGTTGTCGGCCCGTGGGCCCGCAGTGCGCAGCCCGGAGATGCGGTGTACCTGATGGGTCCCAATGGCGCCTACGCACCCGACCCCAGCGCCGACTGGCATCTGCTGGCCGGTGACGAGAGTGCCCTGCCGGCCATCGCCGCGGCGCTGGAGGCACTGCCGGCCGGTGCGGTCGGAAAGGCGTTCATCGAAGTGGCCGGCCCCGAAGACGAGATCGCCTTGGACGCGCCGGAGGGAGTCGAGCTCTTCTGGCTGCACCGTGGCGCACGTGCCGACCTGGTGGGCCAGGAACGGGCCGGGGACAACGACCCGCTGATCGAGGCGGTCACCACCGCCGCGTGGCTGCCCGGCCGGGTTCAGGTGTTCATCCACGGCGAGGCCCAGGCGGTCATGCACAACCTTCGGCCCTATATCCGCAAGGAGCGCGGGGTCGACGCCAAGTGGGCGTCGATCTCCGGTTACTGGCGGCGTGGTCGCACCGAGGAGACCTTCCGGCAGTGGAAGAAGGAACTCGCCGCCGCCGAAGCTGCCGAGGCCGCCGGCGCAGAGCGCGGGGCATGAGGCCATGGCATTCGGGGACTACCAGTTCGAGATCTACCTGCAGGGCCTGGCCGGGGTGTTGCCGTCGCTTCCGATGACGTACACCGAGTTGGAGGCCAAAGCCGCTGCAGCCCTTTCCCCCTCGGTGTGGTCCTATGTGGCCGGGGGCGCTGGTGACGAGCGCACTCAGCGGGCCAACGTCGCGGCTTTCGACAAGTGGGGGCTCATACCGCGGATGTTCGTCGGCGCCGCCGAGCGGGACCTGTCCGTCGAGATGTTCGGACTGCGGCTGCCGGCGCCGGTCTTCATGGCTCCGATCGGCGTCATCGGCATCTGTGCCCAGGACGGACACGGTGACCTGGCCAGTGCGCGCGCGGCGGCCGCCACCGGCGTGCCGATGATGGTGTCCACCCTGACCGCCGACCCGCTTGAGGACGTCGCCGCCGAATTCGGGGATACCCCGGGGTTTTTCCAGCTGTATACCCCCAAGGACCGGGAGCTGGCGGCCAGTCTGGTGCAGCGCGCTCAGGGCGCGGGCTACCGGGCGATCGTCGTCACCCTCGATACGTGGGTTCCGGGCTGGCGACCGCGGGATCTGGCCACCTCGAACTTCCCGCAGCTGCGGGGTCACTGCCTGGCCAACTATTTCTCCGACCCGGTGTTCCGCGCAAGCCTGGCCCAGCCGCCGGAGGAGAACCCGCAGGCCGCGATCCTGTCCTGGGTGCAGACCTTCGGTAATCCGCTGACCTGGGCTGACCTGCCGTGGCTGCGGTCCTTGACCGACCTGCCGCTGATCGTCAAGGGCATCTGTCACCCCGACGATGTGCGGCGCGCCCGCGACGGCGGTGTGGACGGCGTGTACTGCTCCACGCACGGCGGTCGTCAAGCCAACGGGGGACTACCCGCCCTGGACTGCCTGCCCGATGTGGTGGCCGCCGCCGACGGGATGCCGGTGCTCTTCGATTCGGGGGTCCGGACCGGCGCCGACATCATCAAGGCCCTGGCGCTGGGGGCGACCGCGGTCGGCATCGGCCGGCCCTATGCCTATGGACTGGCGCTGGGCGGGACCGCCGGAATCGTGCACGTGCTGCGCTCGCTGCTGGCCGAGGCCGACCTGATCATGGCGGTGGACGGGTATCCGTCACGGGTTGATCTCACCCCGGAAACGTTGCGGCGCGTCACCTGAGGCTGCGGGCAACCGGTCTGAGAGCGTGGCCCGGTGGACGCGATTCTCGATGAGTTCGACCAGTACCTGGCTTTGGAGCGGGGCCGGTCGGACCACACCCGGCGCGCCTACCTCGGCGACCTGCGATCGCTGTTCGGGTTTCTCGCCGAACGCGGACATAGCCGCATCGATGAGCTGAGCCTTCCGCTGCTGCGCAGCTGGCTGGCCACCCAGGCCGGCGTCGGCGCGGCCCGCAGCACGCTGGCACGGCGCACCTCGACGGTCAAGACCTTCACCGCCTGGGCGGCGCGCCGCGGACTGCTGACATCGGATCCCGGGGCTCGCCTGCAGCTGCCGAAATCCCACCGCACACTGCCGGCGGTGTTGCGCCGCGACCAGGCTCAAGAAGTGATGGATGCCGCGAAATCCGGTGCCCAACAAGAAGACCCGCTAGCGTTACGGGACAGATTGATCACCGAGTTGCTGTACGCCACAGCGGTACGGGTCAGCGAACTGTGCGGACTCGACATCGATGACGTGGACAGCTCCCGGCGGGTGCTGCGGGTGGTGGGCAAAGGCAACAAGCAACGGACCGTGCCGTTCGGGGAGCCCGCCGCCGAAGCCCTGCAAGCGTGGCTCGGGCGCGGGCGACCGCCGCTGGCGACCGCCGAATCCGGCCCGGCGCTGCTGCTCGGCGCCCGCGGCGGGCGCCTTGATCCCCGCCAGGCCCGCACCGTGGTGCACCAGACCGTCGCCGCGGTGGGTGGCACACCAGACATGGGTCCCCACGGGCTGCGCCATACCGCGGCCACGCACCTGCTGGAGGGCGGGGCAGACCTGCGGATCGTGCAGGAACTGCTCGGGCACTCCAGCCTGGCCACCACCCAGCTCTACACCCATGTCACGGTTGCCCGGCTGCGTGCCGTGCACGATCAGGCCCATCCGCGAGCGTGACCGTGCGGGAATTCGTCGACCTCCCCTCAGCGCGGGTCTCCTACCTCGACTTCCGCCCCGACGACCCGTCGGCCGGCACCGTGGTGCTGCTGCACGGCGGCGGCACCGACAACGCGGCGCTGTCCTGGGGTGCTGTCGGACCGCGGCTGGCCGCCGGCGGCTTTCGGGTCGTCGCGCCCGATCATCCGGGTTGCGGTGCCAGTCCGCTGCCCGACTGGCGGGTGACGCAGCAACGGCTGGTGGCCTACGTCGGGGAGTTCGTCGACGCGCTCGGCCTGGACCGCTACGCCATCGGCGGCCTGTCGCTGGGCGGGGGACTGACCATCGGCCATGTGCTGGCACGGCCGCAACGCGTCGCCGGGGCGGTGCTGCTGGACAGTTATGGGTTGATGCCGCGGCTGCACGGCGGACGACACCTGCTGGCCTGGGCGATGCAGCGCACCGGCGCGCTCGATCTGGCCACCCGCGCGATGGCGACCAACAGTGCGGCCCTGGCCTGGAGCCTCAAATCCCTGATCCGCGACCCGGCGCAACGCACCCCGGAGCTGGTCGCGGAGATCGTCGCGGCCGCCCGCCAGCCCGGGTTCACCGCTTTCGAGCAATGGCAGCGCAATGAGATGTTGTGGAACCGGTTGAGAACCGACTACACCAGGCGACTGGCGGACATCGCGCGGCCGGTGCTGATCGTGCACGGTGACCGGGATGTCGGCGTGCCGGTGTCGCGTGCGCGCGCGGCCGCTGCGCTGATCCCGCACGCCGAGTTGAAAGTCATCGCCGGTGCCGGCCATTGGGTCCAACGGGACCAGCCCGAGGCCGTCGTTGCCGTGATGACCGATTTTCTGCGCCGGGTGCTGGCGTCCTAGCCGCTCGACAGCGGCTTGAGCCGAATCGGCGTCGAGGCCAGTAACGCCAGCGGGTCGACGTAGTCGGCGCGGGACGCCGGACCCCACATCGCGCCCCAATGCAGGCAGGCCGGCGCGGCGCAGCCGGGATGGCCGGGCTCCACCGTGCCGAGCACCGATCCCGCGGCCAGCAACTGTCCGGCCCGCACCTTCGCCGAAACCGGCTGGTAGCTGGTGCGCAGCCCGCCGGGATGGTCCAGCGACACCACCGGCTGCCCACCGGACCGCCCGGCGAACACCACTGTCGCGGCCCCCGGGGCGTACACCGGCTGGCCCGGCTCGGCGGCCAGGTCCACGCCCCGGTGACCGCGCCGCCAGTCCGGGCGAGGTGCGTCGAACGGCCGCACCACCGCCGGGCGCGGTCGCAGCGGCCAATCCAGCCGGATCGGGCTGCCCACCGCCGGCGGGGCGAGCAGTAAGCTGGCGGCCAGCAACAACGCCGCAAATCGCATGCCCCCAGTGCACCCGGCGGCCCCGAAACCGGCCAGTCACCGCTGTGGACAAAGCACCTGTTGGGACGGTGTAAACTCGGCTACGCAGTTCGCGTCAAGCGGACTAACTTCGCGTGTCTGCACCACAACCGGATGCCGGATGGTCCCCGACAGGGGTCCGGTATCTCAGCAGGCACCAGGGCCCGGCCTCACCCGATGCCGGGCGACAACCGACACTAAGAAAGCTGGATACAGCCATGGCCGTAGTGACCATGAAGCAGCTGCTCGACAGCGGCGCCCACTTCGGGCATCAGACCCGTCGTTGGAACCCCAAGATGAAGCGGTTCATCTTCACCGACCGCAACGGCATCTACATCATCGACTTGCAGCAGACGCTGACGTACATCGACAAGGCGTACGAGTTCGTCAAAGAGACCGTCGCCCACGGCGGTTCCATCATGTTCGTCGGCACCAAGAAGCAGGCGCAGGAGTCGGTCGCGGCCGAGGCCACCCGGGTCGGGATGCCCTACGTCAACCAGCGCTGGCTGGGCGGCATGCTCACCAACTTCTCCACCGTGCACAAGCGTCTGCAGCGCCTCAAGGAGCTTGAGGCCATGGAGCAGACCGGCGGTTTCGAGGGACGCACCAAGAAGGAAATCTTGATGCTGACCCGCGAGAAGAACAAGCTGGAGCGCAGCCTCGGCGGTATCCGCGACATGGCCAAGGTGCCCTCGGCCATCTGGGTCGTCGACACCAACAAGGAGCACATCGCCGTCGGCGAGGCCCGCAAGCTGGGCATCCCGGTCATCGCGATCCTGGACACCAACTGCGACCCCGACCTCGTCGACTACCCGATCCCGGGCAATGACGACGCGATCCGCTCGGCGGCGCTGCTGACCAAGGTCATCGCTTCCGCGGTGGCCGAGGGGCTGCAGGCCCGGGCAGGTCAGGGCAACGGTGCGGGCAAGGCTGAGGCCGACGCGGTTGAGCCGCTGGCCGAGTGGGAGCAGGAGTTGCTGGCGGGCGCCACCACCTCTGCACCCGACGCCGCCGCCGGCGCCGACACCACCACCGACGCATCGTAGGAAAGGCACACCACAGTGGCGAACTACACCGCTGCCGACGTCAAGCGGCTTCGGGAACTCACCGGCTCAGGCATGATGGACTGCAAGAATGCGCTGGCCGAGAGCGACGGCGACTTCGACAAGGCCGTCGAGGTGCTGCGCATCAAGGGCGCCAAGGACGTCGGCAAGCGCGCTGAGCGCGCCACCGCCGAAGGCCTGGTCGCCGCCAAGGGCGGCGCCCTGATCGAGTTGAACTCCGAGACCGATTTCGTCGCCAAGAACGCCGAGTTCCAGGCGCTGGCCGAGGAGGTCGTGACCGCGGCCGCCGCGGCCAAGACCGACGACGTCGAGGTGCTCAAGGCCGCGAAGGCCGGCGACCGCACCGTCGGCGAGGCGATCGAGGCGCTGTCGGCCAAGATCGGCGAGAAGCTTGAGCTGCGCCGGGTCGCCTACTTCGACGGCAACGTGGAGACCTACCTGCACAAGCGGGCCTCCGACCTGCCGCCGGCCGTGGGCGTCCTGGTCGAGTACGAGGGCTCCAACACCGAGGCGGCCCACGCCGTGGCGCTGCAGATCGCCGCGCTCAAGGCCAAGTACCTCACGCGTGACGACGTTCCCGCCGACCTGGTGGCCAACGAGCGCCGCATCGCCGAGGAGACGGCCAAGGAGGAGGGCAAGCCCGAGGCTGCCCTGCCCAAGATCGTCGAGGGCCGGGTCACCGGCTTCTTCAAGGATGTCGTGCTGCTGGAGCAGTCCTCGGTGTCGGACTCCAAGAAGAGCGTCAAGGCGCTGCTGGAAGAGGCAGGCGTGACCGTGACCCGCTTCGTGCGGTTCGAGGTCGGCCAGGCCTAATCTCCGGTCGTAGAGAAATCGCCGCCACGCCCGTTTCCGGGCATGGCGGCGATTTTCGTTGGGGCATAAGTGCATCCGACCGCCGGAGCCGGGCAGTGCCGAGTCGGCACAGCGCCGCCCTGCCCGTCGACTAGTGTCACCGGCATGCAACTTGTGCACGCCTTCGGCGACGACGCGCTCGGCAACTCCGACGCGCTCGGTCTGGTCGAACGACTCCAATCGGGCGAGGTGTCGCCCGTCGAACTCGCCGAGGCCGCCATCGCGCGCGCCGAAGCGGTCAATCCCGAACTCAACGCATTGGCCTACCGGGCGTTCGACCAGGCACGGGATGCCGCCAAACGGGGTGGCTCCGGGCGTTTCCATGGTGTGCCGACGTTCGTCAAGGACAACGTCGACGTCGCCGGGATGCCGACCATGCAGGGCACCGACGCCTGGCAGCCGCACCCCGCCGCAGCCGACGGCGCCTTCGCCGCGCTGTACCGCAACACCGGGCTGATCGCCCTGGGTAAAACGCAGCTGAGCGAGTTCGGTTTCAGCGCCTCGGCCGAGCATCCCCGGCTCGGTGCGGTACGCAACCCGTGGAACACCGACTACACGGCCGGGGCGTCGTCATCGGGGTCGGCGGCATTCGTCGCCGCCGGCGTGGTGCCGATCGCCCATGCCAACGACGGTGGCGGGTCCATCCGCATCCCGGCGGCCTGCAACGGCCTGGTCGGGCTCAAGCCGTCGCGGGGCCGGCTGCCGCTGGACAAGGATCTGCGCGCCATGCCGCTGCGGATCGTCTTCAACGGGGTGGTGACGCGTTCGGTTCGGGACACGGCAGCCTTTTACGCAGAAGCCGAACGGATCTCGCGCAACCCCCGGCTGGCGCCGATCGGCGACGTCCGGGGGCCGAGCACCCAGCGTCTGAGGGTCGCGGTGACCACCGAGTCGATCGCCCGGGAGACGTCGCCGGAGATGCGCGAGCTCACCTTGAAGACCGCCGCGCTGCTCGAGGAACTCGGCCACCACGTCGAATACCTGGACCAGCCGCCGGTTCCGGCGAGCTTCGCCGACGACTTCCTGCTCTACTGGGCATTCCTGTCCACAGCCTTGGTCAAGGGCGGCCGACGGATGTTCGGCCCCAGCTTCGACCGCACCCGGCTGGACAATCTGACGCTGGGACTGGATCGCCATGCCACCCGCCAGCTGTACCGGCTGCCGCTGGCGGTCGCCCGGTTGGCCTCGGTGCGCCGGCGGCACACCTCGCCGTTGTACGGCGACTACGACGTTGCGCTCACCCCGACGCTCGCCCACGAAACCCCGCGGGTGGGCCACCTGGACCCCACCGCCGACTACGAGCAGATCATCGACCGGCTGATGGACTGGGTGACCTTCACTCCGCTGCAGAACGTGACCGGTGAGCCGGCGATCTCCTTGCCGCTGGCGCAATCGGCTGCCGGGTTGCCGGTGGGCATGATGTTCAGCGCACCGGTCGGGCAGGAGGCCCGCCTGCTGGAGCTGGCCTATGAGCTCGAGGCCGCCAAACCCTGGCACACGATCGCCGAACGCGCCTAAGCGGCACCCGCCGGCACGGCGCAGCGGAACGCCGGCATCAACCCGGCGTGCACTCCGCGCCGATCCGCTCCAGCATCTCCCGCAGCCGATGCTGCTCGGATGTGCTCAGCGCGGCCAGAACCCTGCCGTCGGCGACGCGCACGGCTTGTTCGGCCTTGGTCAGCAAGTCCCGGCCGGCTTCGGTCAGCGTCGCCGGCAGCGCCCGGCCGGACGGCACCGAGTCCGGGCGGCTCACCGCTCCCCGGTTCTCCAACCGATGCAGCACGGTGTTCATCGCCTGGGGCGTGACTCCGGCGTGGCGGGCAAGTTCGGCGCTGGACAGCCCGGGGCGCAGCGACAGCACGCGCAAACAGGCGAACTCCGGCAACGTGAGACCCAGCGGTCCCAGTACTGCGGTCACCTGCGGTCGCAGCGCTGAGCTGGCCCGATACAGCAGGTAACCCAGCGGGGCGCTGTCCACGTCAATCATCCAAATATCCTGACATACAGGGGCTCTGCGCCCAGCAGCTACAGATCGTTTCCGGCATACGACAGGTTGAAGCTCTTGTTCGTCAGCGGGAAGTCCGGGACGATCGTGTCCGCCATCGACACCGGCAGTGCGGGCCAGTTGAACCACGACGGATCCACGATTTTCGCGCGGCGGAGCAACCCGTCTGCCCCGACCTCGACCCGGTGCACAATGCTGCCGCGCCAGCCCTCGACGATGCCGATCCCGCTGCTGATTCCCGCTACCGCAGGAAGGGGTTCCCGCACCGCGATCGGGCCGGTGTGGTTGTCGATCAGGGTGCGGCACAGGGCCACCGATGCCGCGAATTCATCGCGGCGAACGCTGTAGCGGGCCAGTACATCACCCCCGCTCGCCGTTACCTCGGTGATCGGAAGCTCGGTGGTGGGGTGGTCCAGGCGGGCATCGGTGACAAGTCCGCTGGCCCGCGCCACGTACCCGAGGGTGCCCATCGCCAGGGCGTCTTCGCGGTGCAACACCGAGGTCCCGGCGAACCGGTCGTAGATGATCGAATTGCCCAGCGTCAGCTCGGCGATCTCAGCGATGTCGTCGGCCAGCGCCTGCAGCCGATCCGGATCGGGGAGGGCCTGTAGCGCAACGCCTCCGGGGCTGATCGCGCCGCGCAGCAGCCGGTGGCCGCACACCTGGTCGTTGATGCGCAGCACCAGTTCGCGGACCCGCAGGGCGTGGGAGTTGGCCAGGCCGAAACCCACATCGTTGGCCAGGGCGCCCAGGTCGGCCGCGTGGTTGTAGAGACGCTCGAGTTCGATGAGCAGAGCTCGCAGCCGGTGCACGGCATCGGGCAGGTCGACGCCGAGGGCATCCTCGACAGCCAGGCTGTGCGCGAGGGCGTGGCCGGCGGAGGTATCGCCACTGATCCGTTCGGCCAGATCGACTGCCGCGCCGGCGATACGGCCCTGGAACAGCCGCTCGATTCCGCGGTGCACGAACCACAGGCGCGCTTTGAGTCGCAGCACCGACTCGCCGACAACCGAGAACCGGAAGTGGCCCGGCTCGATCAGGCCGGCGTGCACCGGCCCGACCGGAATCTCGTAGACCCCGGCACCCTCGACCGTCAGGAAGGGAAAGTGATCCGCGGCAACAAAATCGCCCGGATTCCCGGCGTCGTTGCGCATCGGATGCCAATCCGGAGGCCAATGCGCGTGCCGGACCAGCCGGCGCGGTTGGGGATGGCCCAGCGGGGTGATCCCGTACAGATCGAGTATCTCGCGTTCGAAGCGGCCGGCCTGGAACGACAGCCGCGCCAGCGAAGGGATCACCGGGTCCGTCGCGGGCACGGTCAGGGTCAGCTCGGTACGGCGGTCTGGGCGGCCCGCGAGGAACAGATACACCACCCGCAGGGCGTCGCCGTCGTCGTGGGCGGCCATCAGGGCGAGCCGGAAGCCGTCGGTCAGCAGATCGGTTGCCGCACCGACGAGCTGGTCGGCGGTGATCGCGTGCCTGCGGGTGATCGGAGCCATCAGCGGACTCCGAGTTGAGTTGCGGCGGTGTCGAACAAGCCGGACAGCGGGCCTGCGGTCACCCCGAGGGCCAGCGACAGCACGACGCCGGCGACCAGCGCACCGGCGACCGTCACCGGCACCCGGATCGCCGGACTGCCGGCGTCCGGGCTGCCCAGCAACATCCGGCCGGAGTTGCGGACCAGCGCGGCGAACGCCACTACCAGCGCCACCATGGCCAGGCCCAGCGCCCAGGCCAGCCGGGCGTCGGCCAGCGCGGACGCGATCGCCACCTCGCTGGCGAACATCGCGAACGGCGGCAGCCCCAGCAGGATCACCATCCCGGCGGCGAACGCACCGCCGACCAGCCGTGACCGGCCGAGTACGGCGGTGATCTCGCCGATGGCCGTGGTGCCGTGGGCGGCCTGCAGCTGCCCGCCGGCCAGGAACAGCACGGTCTTGCCGACACCGTGGGCCGCGACGTGCAGCAGCAGTGCGGTGATCGCCAGCTGCGTGCCGGCAGCCGCGGCAATCGCGATCAGGCCCATCGTCTCCATCGACGAGTAGGCAAGCATCCGCTTGAGATCGCCCGTGACGCTGAGCAGCAGGGCCGCGATCAGCAGCGTCGCCAGTCCCGCCGCCAGCAGTGCGTTCCGCAGGTAGCCAGGCCCGACCGCGACATCGATGATCGGTTTGATCCGGATCAGAACCGAGAACGCGACGGACAGCAGCACCCCGCTCATCAACGCCGACACCGGCGCCGGGGCCTGACTGTGCGCATCGGCGAGCCAGGTGTGAAACGGCACCAGGCCCATCTTCGCGCCGTAGCCGATCAGCAACAGTGCACCGGCCAATCGGGTCACCGCCGGGTCGAGGGCCCCGGCATGGGCGGCCAGCACGTCGAGATTCAACGCGTCCTCGCTGCCTGCCCCGGCGTGCAACGCGGCGAAGTGCAACAGCACCGTTCCCAGGAAGGCGATGGTGATGCCCACCGAGCACACCATGACGTATTTCCAGGTGGCTTCCAGGGCGGCCCGGCTGCGCTGGT
Organism: Mycolicibacter engbaekii; assembly: GCF_002101585.1. GTDB lineage: Bacteria > Actinomycetota > Actinomycetes > Mycobacteriales > Mycobacteriaceae > Mycobacterium > Mycobacterium engbaekii. Next base: position 216,154 of record NZ_LQOT01000076.1, read on the forward strand.
GGCCGACCAGAAACGCGGTGACCACCGTGGTGGCCTCCACCGCGATCCACACCACGCCGATGTTGTTGGCCGACACCGCAAGAGCCATCGCCGCCAGGAACGCCGGGGTCAGAATGCCGTACAGGCGTGCGCCACGCGCATCGGTGTGCCCGTTCGCCAGCTCGGCATCGATGTAGCCGATACTCGCCCAGGTGGCCAGGCTGCCGACGACGCCGATGACGATCAGCATGGTCGCCGAGAGCGCGTCGGCGCGCAGCAGGCCGTCCACCGCCAGATGGGGGCGGTCGCCGACCTGGAAGCCCAGCGCGGCACCGCATCCGAGGATCGTCAGAGCCGATACCACGGTGGCGGCGGCGGTCAGCCTGCGCCAGCCGAGCGCCAGCGCACACAGCGTTGCCAGCACCGGTGCCAGCAGGGGAAGCAGGATCAGAGCAGTCATCAGTCGCGCAGCTCCCGCAACAGGTCCAGATCCACACCGCCGAAGGCTTTGCGCAGCGCTCCGGTCAGTACGCCCAGGACGATCACGACGAACAGCACGTCCAGCGAGGCGCCGAGCTCCACGATCAGCGGGACGCCGGCCGTAAGCAGGAAAGCGGTTGCGGCGATCCCGTTGTCGAGCATCAGCAGCCCGACCGCCTGGGAGATGGCATGGCGGCGGGTCGCCATGATGAACAGTGCGATCAGCACCGTGGCGATGGCCGCCGGGGCGGCGTTGGTCGAGGTGCTGGGCGCCAGCGCGACCACCGGTTGGGCGATGGTGAAGCCCGCCACCACCAGCGCGGTGACCATCAGCAGCGCGGCGGTGGTACCGACCAGCGGCGCCGATTCCCGGCGTTCGGCTCCCAGTGCCCGGTGCAGCAACCCCGGCAGTACAACGGCCCGCACCGCCAGCACGCCGACACCCACCATCAGCAGGGCCCGATCATGCTCGTACACACCGCGAATCACCGGGATGGCGGCCAACGCGATGCCTTGGGCGACCAGCAGGCGGCGTACGACCACCGACAGGTCCCGGTGCCAGACGGCCAGCACCGCGGCCAGCAGCACGCCACCGGCAGCCAGGTCCAGCATGTTGACGTAGTTCATCCACGCGTCGTTCATCCGGCCGCCTCGGTGAAGAAGTTCGCCGCCGTCACCGCCAGCAGTGCCAACACGAAGGAGCCGGCGAGCAGTTCGGGTACCCGGAACAGCCGTAGCTTGGCGAGGAACACTTCGACGCCGGCCATGGCTGCGGCCAGGACGGCCACTTTGAGTGCGATCGCCGCCGCCCCGAGGACGACGTCGAGCGCACCGGGGTGCGCGCTGGCGATGCCCCAGGGCAAGAACAGGTTTGCCAGCAGCGCCAGCAGCACGGTCAGGCGCATGCCGCTCGCCCATTCGACCAGCGCCAGCTTCGGCCCGGCGTATTCGAGCACCATGGCCTCGTGCACCATCGTCAGCTCCAGATGTGTCGATGGGTTGTCCACCGGCAGCCGGCCGGTCTCGGCGACGATCACGATGACCAGCGCGACGAACGCCAGCGCGCTCGCCAGGGAGAGCACCTGTCCGGGCTGCTCGCTGGTATGCCCGACGATGGCACCCAGATTGGCCGAGTTCGCCGGGATCGACAATGCGAACACCGCCAGCAGGATGGTCGGTTCCACCAGGGCGGCGATGGTGATCTCCCGGCTGGCGCCCATTCCGCCGAAGGCTGTCGCGGTGTCGATACCGGCCAGGGTCAATGCCACGGTGCCCAAAAACAGCAGGCCCACAACGGTGATCAGATCGGCGACCGGGTCCAGTGGTGAACCGGTCGCCACCAGGGGAGCGGTTGCGGCGATCACCAGCGTGGTCGCTGCCAGGGCGGTCGGCGCCGCGGCGAAAACCCAGGTGGTGCCCAGCGGCTTGAGATTCTGCTTGCCCAGCAGCTTGCGTAGGTCACGCCACGGTTGCCAGATCCCGGCACCGGCGCGTCCCTCGGCGCGGGCCCGGACCTGGCGCATCAGACCGACCACCAGGGGGGCGCCGAAGATCACGCCGGTGACCTGGACGATTCCTGCCAGGTAGGCCATGACGTTCATCGCGCCACCAGCATGGCGATCAGCACTCCCGCGGCACCGTAGGCCAGGTAGAGGTGCACGCTGCCGGTGTGGGCACGCCGCACCAGTTGCGCAGCGGCGGCCACGGCCCGCAGCAGGGGGGCATACCAGCGTTCTTCCACGACGTCGGCCACCCGCGTGCGGTAGGCGATCCGGTCCACGTAGTAGCTCGACGGAGCCTGGCGGGTCACCTCGACGGCGGTGTCGGTGCGCAGCACATCATCGAAGACCTGCTGCAGCGGCTGGGCGAACGATGTTGCGGTGTATTGCATCCGGGGGCTCAGATCGTCTGCTCCGCAGGCCCACAGCGGCACCGTGGCGGCGCTGGGGCGGGTGCTCGCACGCCAGCGGGAAGCGATCACGACCACGACGGCGGCGGCGGCCAGCGCGGCGGCCAGCAGCCCCGGGGACATTGAGGCGCCCAGACCGGGCAGGCGCAGGAACGTTCCGAGGTCCGGGGCCGCGCCGGGGAGGGGCAGTGTGTCGAGCGCCGCGCGCAGCAGTGGCCCGACGGTGCCCGGCGCGACGGCCAGCATCAGGCAGGGCAGGGCGGCAAGCGTCATCCCGGCCAGCATCGTGGCCGGCGCTTCGGTGGCCGCTGCCGCGGCATCGCTGCGCGGACGGGCCAGGAATCCGATGCCGAAGGCCTTGACCATGGCGGCCACCCCCAGGCCGGCCGTCAGTGCGACCGCACCCACCGCCAACGGTGTCACCAGGGTCAGGGTGACGTCGTCGGTGGCCCGGGCGTGCATCAGCGACTGGATCAGCAGCCATTCGCTGACGAATCCGGCGCCCAGGGGCAGGCCGGCGGCGCCGAGCGCGGCCACCCCGAAGAGCGCTGTGGTGCCCGGCATTCGGGGGGCCAGTCCGCCAAGCCGGTCCAGGTCGCGCAGGCCGGTGGCGGCCAGCACCGACCCGGCCGCCAGGAAGCCGAGGCTTTTGAACGCACTGTGGGCGAGTAGGTGCAGCAATGCCGCGACCGCGGCGACGGCAGCGGCATCACGCGCTCCGGCACCGGAGAACAACAGGGCCGCGCCCAGGGCCAGGGTGATCAACCCGACGTTCTCCGTCGTCGAGTAGGCAAGCAGCCGTTTGAGGTCGGTCGCCACCGACGCCTGCAGCACGCCGTACAGCGCCGAGGCGCCCCCGGCGATCAACAGCGTCAGACCCCACCACCGGGGGCCCGGCCCGAGCAGTACGACGTCGACACGGATGATCCCGTAGACGCCGAGGCTGACCATGGCGGCACTGAGCAGCGCTGAGACCGGGCTGGGTGCCTCCGGGTGCGCTCTGGGCAACCAGGCATGCAGCGGAAGCAGCCCGGCTTTGGAGCCGAAGCCCAGCAGTGTCAACACGAACACGGTGTTGCGCGCCGGCTCGGGCAGCACGCCGGTGTTGGTGAAGGCGTCGCCGGTATAGGCGGCCAGCACCACCATGCCCACCAGCAGCGCGGCAAAGCCCAACTGTGTCATCACCGCGTAGCTCAGCGCGGCCGAACGGACCTCGGCGCGCTGTTGTTCGGTCAGCACCAACACCAGGGAGGTGAGTGCCATCAGCTCCCACGCCAGCAGGAAAGTGGTCACCGAGCCTGCCGCCGGTACCGCCAGCAGCGAGGCGGCGAAGAGCGGCAGGCCCACCAGCGGGACCGCGCCGTAGCGCTCGTGGCGCGCATAGCCGATCCAATACAGGCCCGCCGCCACTGCCACCGCGCCGGTCAGCGCCATGAAGAAGCCGCCGAGCGCATCGATGCGCAGCTGCACGCCCAGCAGCGGAACCAGCCAATCGATGCGGACGGCGGGCACGGTGGCGAAGGCGCCCGCCAGGCCGATCGCGACTCCGGCGGCACCGACCCCGGCTGTTGCCGCACCGCTGATGGCTGCCGCAACGGCCTGGCGGTGCGGTGCTGCCGGGGTGGTGCTCACCGGCCGGTCACCGACCGTAGGGCGGCGAGGATCTGTTCGGGCCGCGGCGGGCATCCGGGGATCTCGACATCGACGTCGACCACCTCGCCGACGGCGCCCACCGTGCCGTAGGCCTGCGCGAAGACGCCCCGGTTGAGCGCGCAGTCGCCGCAGGCGATGACCTTGCGGGGCTGTGGTGTGGCCGCCAGCGTGTTGCGCAGCGGCTCGGCCATGTTGCGGGTGACCACCCCGGTGACCAAGAGGGCGTCGGCGTGCCGCGGCGAGGCGACCAGTCGGGCGCCGAACCGTTCGGCGTCGTACACCGGGCCGAACGCCCCGGCGATCTCGATCTCGCAACCGTTGCAGGATCCGGCGTCGACGTGGCGGATCTGGCACGATCCCGCGACACCGGCGGGCGGGTCGGCGGCGGCAGGGGGGCGGGCGCCGGCCGGTTCGGTGATGCGGCCCAGCGCACGGATCCGGGTCAGCCAGCTCATTGGCCGGCCCGCAGGTCATCGAGGATGGCGACCTGGTCGGAGAGAAGCCCGGTCAGGGCCTTGCGTGCCACGGCGAGCAGCTCGGTGAGTACGGGCGAGGCGATGGAGTAGACCACTGCGCTGCCGTCCTTGGCCGCCGTCACCACGCCGGCGCGGCGCAGCACGCCGAGCTGCTGCGACAGGTTCGATGCCTCGATCCCGATCTCGGGCAGCAGCTCGCCGACGGAGTGGTCGCGTTCGGCCAGCAGCTCCAGGATCCGGATGCGGGCGGGGTGCCCGAGGGTCTTGAAGAACTCGGCCTTGACCTGATGCAGCGAGTTCGGCACAGCCGAAACCATACCAACCAAAGCATCAATTGAAAAGTTCTTCATATGCTGTAGGGGTGGATGCGGGTGTCGCGACCCCGCGCTGTGTTTGACCTGCCCGGTAGGGCAGGATGAGGATGCCGTCGCGGACGTTAACCGCGATGGCGCTGTCATATCCGCGCAGCCCAAAGGAGCCTGATGACGGAGCCGACGAGTACCGACGAAGGCCGCCCGGCCGGTCGCCGCCCCCGCTATTCGCGGGTGTTGCTCAAGCTCGGTGGGGAGATGTTCGGCGGCGGGCAGGTTGGGCTCGACCCCGACGTGGTTGCCCAGGTCGCACGCCAGATCGCCGAAGTGGTCCGCGACGGTGTGCAGGTCGCTGTCGTAATCGGCGGCGGCAACTTCTTCCGTGGCGCCCAGTTGCAGCAGCGCGGCATGGAGCGGATGCGCTCGGACTACATGGGCATGCTCGGCACCGTGATGAACAGCCTTGCGTTGCAGGACTTCCTGGAAAAAGAAGGTATCGACACCCGGGTGCAGACCGCGATCACCATGGGTCAGGTCGCCGAGCCCTACATTCCGCTGCGGGCACAGCGGCACCTGGAGAAGGGCCGGGTGGTGATCTTCGGGGCCGGCATGGGTCTGCCGTATTTCTCCACCGACACCACCGCGGCGCAGCGGGCGCTGGAGATCGGCGCTCAGGTGGTGCTGATGGCCAAGGCGGTCGACGGGGTGTTCACCGCCGACCCGCGGACGCACCCCGACGCCGAGCTGCTCACCTCGATCACCCACCGCCAGGCGCTCGAGCAGGGACTGAAGGTGGCCGATGCCACTGCCTTCAGCCTGTGCATGGACAATGGCATGCCGATCCTGGTGTTCAACCTGTTGACCGACGGAAATATCGCGCGGGCGGTCGCGGGTGAGAAGATCGGGACACTGGTCACCAGCTGACGGGCGCGATGGGGGATGCCCCCGCAGCGGCCGTGCCACAGCGAAGATAACGAGGAGCGGGGTACATGATCGACGAGGCTCTCTTCGATGCCGAGGAGAAAATGGAGAAGGCCGTGTCGGTGGCCCGTGACGATCTCTCGACCATCCGGACCGGCCGGGCCAACCCGGGCATGTTCTCGCGGATTGTCATCGACTACTACGGGTCGATGACCCCCATCACCCAGCTGTGCAGCATCAACGTGCCCGAGGCGCGCCTGGTGGTGATCAAGCCCTACGAGGCGTCGCAGCTGGGCCCCATCGAGAACGCGATCCGCAACTCCGACCTCGGTCTGAACCCGAGCAACGACGGCTCGGTGATCCGGGTGGCCGTGCCGCAGCTCACCGAGGAGCGGCGCAAGGAGCTGGTCAAGCAGGCCAAAGCCAAGGGCGAGGACGCCAAGGTCTCGGTGCGCAACATCCGCCGTAAGGCGATGGAGGAGCTGCACCGTATCCGCAAAGACGGTGATGCCGGCGAGGACGAGGTCGGCCGGGCGGAGAAGGATCTGGACAAGTCCACCCAGCAGTTCGTGACGCAGATCGACGAGCTGGTCAAGCACAAGGAAGGCGAGCTGCTGGAGGTCTAGGGACCGCCCAGCAGGCACAACCGTGGCCAACCATGACACCGGCGTAGACGCCGCGGTTCCGCAACCGAAGCAGTCGCGAGCCGGACGCAACCTTCCGGCGGCCATCGCCGTCGGCGTACTGCTGGCCGGGACACTGGTCTACACGCTGCTGTTCGCCCCGCGTTTCTGGGTGCTGATTCTTGCGGTGGCCGCGCCGGTCGGCACGCACGAGATCACCAGGCGGCTGCGTGAGGCCGGCTACGACGTGCCGTTCATCCCGTTGGCCCTCGGCGGCCAGGCGATGCTGTGGCTGTCACTGCCGTTCGGGGCCAGGGGAGTGCTGGGCGCTTTCGGCGCCACCGTGGTGATCTGCATGATCTGGCGGCTGGTGCATCGCGGGCTGAACCACACCCCGGTCAACTATCTGCGGGACATGTCGGCGATGATCCTGATCGCCGTCTGGGTGCCGCTGTGCATGAGCTTCGCTGCCCTGCTGGTCTTCCGCGACAACGGACCGGGCCGGGTGCTGTGCCTGCTGTTTCCGGTGGTCTTCTCCGACATCGGCGGGTACGCCGTCGGTGTGCTGTTCGGCAAGCACCCGATGGCGCCGGCGATCAGCCCGAAGAAGTCGTGGGAGGGGCTGGCCGGCTCACTGGTCGCCGGTGTTGCCGCGGCCGTGTTCGCGGTGACGATGTTCCTCGACCGGCCATGGTGGGTGGGCCTACCGCTGGGGCTGCTGCTCGTCTTCACCGGCGTCTTCGGCGACCTCATCGAATCCCAGGTCAAACGGGATCTGGGCATCAAGGACATGGGCCGTCTGCTGCCCGGTCACGGCGGCATCATGGACCGACTCGACGCGCTGTTGCCGGCGGCGGTGGTGACCTGGATCGTCCTAACCGTTCTCTGAGTCACAGGCATACTGGAACCGATCATGACGCCTCAGCTGGTGTTCACCGCACCCAAACGCGCCCTGCCGCCTCGCCACCTGGCTGACCTGGACCCGGCCGGGCGGGCCGCGGCCGTCGCCGAACTGGGCTTGCCGGCCTTCCGTGCCAACCAACTCGCCCAGCAGTACTACGGCAGACTGCTCGCCGATCCGCAGTTGATGACCGACCTTCCGGCGGCGGTGCGCTCCGCGGTGGCCGACGCGCTGTTCCCCGCACTGCTGACCGCTGCCAACGAGATCGAATGCGATTCCGGACAGACCCGAAAAACGTTGTGGCGGGCGCACGATGACACCAAGTTCGAGTCGGTGCTGATGCGCTATCCGCGCCGCAACACCGTGTGCATCTCCTCGCAGGCCGGCTGCGGCATGGCCTGTCCGTTCTGCGCCACCGGGCAGGCCGGGCTGACCCGTAACCTGTCCACCGCCGAGATTCTCGAGCAGGTGCGGTCGGCGGCGGTGACGCTACGAGACAGCGGCGGTGCTTCATCTTCTGGGGCGAGGCTCTCCAACATCGTGTTCATGGGCATGGGGGAGCCGCTGGCCAACTACGCCCGGGTGGTGGCAGCCGTGCGGCGGATCACCGAGCCGCCGCCGAACGGCTTCGGGATCTCGGCGCGGTCGGTGACGGTGTCCACCGTCGGACTGGCCCCGGCGATCCGCAAGCTCGCCGACGAGCGCCTCGGGGTGACGCTCGCGCTGTCGCTGCATACCCCCGACGACGAGCTGCGCGACACGCTGGTGCCGGTCAACAATCGGTGGAAGGTCGCCGAAGTCCTTGACGCCGCAAGCTATTACGCGGACGTGACCGGCCGGCGGGTGTCGGTGGAATACGCGCTGATCCGCGACGTCAACGACCAGCCCTGGCGGGCCGACCTGCTGGGGAAGAAACTGCACAAGGCGCTGGGGCAGCTGGTGCACGTCAACCTGATTCCGCTCAATCCCACGCCGGGCAGCCAATGGGACGCCAGTCCCAAGCCGGCGGAGCGGGAGTTCGTGCGGCGCGTGCGGGCTCAGGGCGTGGAATGTACGGTCCGCGACACCCGCGGACGGGAGATCGCAGCCGCCTGCGGCCAGCTGGCGGCCGAGAACGCCTAGCGGACGCTCAGGCGGGTGCGCTCAGCGCAGCCAGCCGCGGTTGCGGCCGATGATGTCGCGCACGACGACGATCAGGGTCAGCGCGGCGAATCCCAGCAGGAAGTAGTCCTCGACGTGGCCGATGTGGTTTCCGCGCAGCATGAGCAGCAGGAAGCCGACGATGGCGAAACCGACGATGTGCCAGGTCCGGTAGTTGATCGCGCTCCAACCCCACGCCGCAGACGGCACCTCGACGGGGTCGACCCCAGTGTGGCGCTCCACCTCGGTACTGGCCACTTCGACTCCTTCAGTTCGCCTGTGCAACTACTGCGCGACATTCTGACATACCCCCATTCAGCCGATCTACCGTGGACACCATGGCCGAGCACACCGCACGCGCCCCGCGGATCTGGGATTTCGCGACTGCACCGCCCCGCATCGCCCCCGGCGTGGCGTCGATGGTGGGCTATCGCGCGTTCGATGTCCCCGACGGCGTCCACCGCGGAATGCCCTCATCGACGCTGACCTTCATCGTCAGCCTCGACGAGGGGGTGCGCGCGGCCGCATCGCTCGACACCTTGGCCGCCGCACGGCCCGCTCCGGTATTGCTCGGCGGCCTGCATACCCACGCGGCCCGGGTGGCGCAGACCAGCGGGCAGGCCGGGGTTCAGCTGGCGGTGCATCCGCTGGCGTCTCGCGCGCTGTTCGGTGTGCCGGCCGCCGAACTGAGCGTCAGCGACTTCGACGGAGCACCGATGCTGGGCCGGCGGGCGTTGCGCCTGCACGAGCAGGTCGCCGCCGGGCGGTCGTGGCCGGAGGTGTTCGGGGTCGTCTCGGAGTATCTGGCGGAGCAGTATCGCCGGCGGGACGCCGCCGTGCGCCCCGAGCTGATCTTCGCCTGGCAGCTACTGGCCCGCAGCCGGGGCAGGATGCCGGTGGCCCGGGTTGCGGAGCGCAGCGGAATCAGTCAGCGGCATCTGTCCACCCTGTTCCGCCGCGAGGTCGGCCACAGTCCCAAGGCGGTGGCCATGCTGATGCGCTTCGAATACGCGACCGCCCGGCTGGCCGAGGAGGCCCGCCGGCACGGCAGTGTCGACCTGGCCGGTGTCGCGGCCGCGGCCGGATACGCCGATCAGGCCCATCTGAGCCGCGAGTTCGTTCGGTACGCCGGCGTGTCCCCGGGAGCCTGGCTGGCCGAAGAGTTCCAAAACATTCAAGACGGCGGCCACCCCCAGCGGTCACAGTGGGGGCATGACACCTTCGAATCCGACCGTCTGGCTGACCCTGCAAGCGCATGACGCCGCGAAGCTCATCGACTACTACGTCGAGACCTTCGGCTTCGTCGTCGCGGCCCGCTACGGCGAGACCGGCGATACCGTCGCGCACGCCGAACTGCGCTGGCCGGAGGGCGTCGGCGCCATCATGCTCGGCAGTCACAAGCCCGGTAACGACTGGTGCCGCGAACCGGGCACCGCGGGCGGCTACGTCGTCACCAGCGATCCCGACGCGCTGTACCAACGGGTTCTGGAGCACAACGCCGAGGTGGTCATGCCGCTGAGCGACACCGACTACGGCGCGCGCGAGTTCGCGGTTCGCGACCCCGAGGGCAACCTCTGGAGCTTCGGCAACTACGCGGGCGCACAATAGGTGGGTGAGTACGGGCCGCCGCATCAAAGTTCTGCTGTTGGGCTCCACCGGCTCGATCGGAACCCAGGCGTTGCAGGTCGTCGCGGCGAACCCGGACCGGTTCGAGATCGTCGGACTGGCAGCCGGCGGCGGTAACCCGGCGCTGCTGGCAGCGCAGCGGGCCGAGACCGGGGTCGCCAACATCGCCGTCGCCGACCCGCAGATCGGCGAAGCGCTCGACGCCCCCTACCGCGGACCCGAAGCCGTCACCAGCCTGGTGTATGACACCGAGGCCGATGTGGTGCTCAACGCGCTGGTCGGCGCGCTCGGGTTGCGGCCCACCCTGGCCGCACTCGAGACCGGGGCGCGGCTGGCGCTGGCCAACAAGGAGTCGCTGATCGCCGGCGGCCCACTGGTGATGCGGGCGGCCGAGCCCGGCCAGATCGTGCCGGTGGACTCCGAGCACTCCGCGCTGGCGCAGTGTCTTCGGGGCGGCACCCCCGACGAGGTCGCCAAACTGGTGCTCACCGCCTCGGGCGGGCCGTTTCGGGGCTACACCGCCGCCGAGTTGGAGCACGTGACCCCCGAGCAGGCCGGTGCCCACCCGACGTGGTCGATGGGCCCGATGAATACGTTGAACTCGGCTTCCCTGGTGAACAAGGGTCTCGAGCTCATCGAGACCCACCTGCTGTTCGGCGTCCCCTACGACTGCATCGACGTGGTGGTGCACCCGCAGTCGATCGTGCATTCCATGGTCACGTTCACCGATGGGTCGACCATCGCGCAGGCCAGCCCGCCGGACATGCGGCTTCCCATCGCCCTGGCCCTGGGCTGGCCCGCCCGGGTCCCCGGCGCGGCGGCGGCCTGTGACTTCTCCACCGCGTCAACTTGGGAGTTCGAACCGCTCGACGACGCCGTCTTCCCCGCGGTGCAGCTGGCCCGTCACGCCGGGCAGACCGGTGGCTGCATGACCGCGGTCTACAACGCGGCCAACGAAGAGGCGGCAGAGGCCTTCCTCGCCGGCCGGATCGGCTTCCCGGCGATCGTGGGCACCATCGCCGAGGTTCTGGGCGCCGCCGACCAGTGGGCCGCGCAACCCGCTACCGTGGATGAGGTACTCGACGCGCAGCGCTGGGCCAGGGAGCGTGCGGCTCGCGCCGTCGAGGCTGTAGTTACGAGAAAGGTCGGAAGCACTCGATGATGTTCGCGGTCGGCATCGCGCTGTTCGCGCTGGCCATCCTGGTTTCGGTGGCTCTGCATGAATGCGGTCACATGTGGGTGGCGCGGGCCACTGGCATGAAGGTGCGGCGCTACTTCGTCGGCTTCGGTCCCACGCTGTGGTCGACCCGGCGCGGCGAGACCGAATACGGGCTCAAGGCGATCCCGGCCGGCGGCTTCTGCGACATCGCCGGGATGACCGCCGTGGAAGAACTGGCGCCTGATGAGACCGACCGCGCCATGTACAAGCAGAAGACCTGGAAGCGGGTCGCCGTGCTGGCCGCCGGTCCCGGCATGAACTTCGTCATCGGTCTGGCGCTGGTCTACATCATCGCGGTGATCTGGGGCCTGCCGAACCTGCACGCACCCACCACCGCCGTCATCGGGAAAACGGACTGTGTGGCACCGGAAGTCGTCAAGGGGGAACTGGGTGACTGCGAGGGGCCCGGCCCGGCGGCACTTGCTGGGATAGAGCCCGGTGACGTGGTGGTCAAGGTCGGCGACACGCCGGTGTCGACATTCGAGGAGATGGCCGCGGCGGTGCGTAAACAGCACGGCCGGACCCCGTTCGTCGTCGAGCGCGACGGCGCCGAGCTGACCAAGTACGTCGACGTGGCGCCCACCCAGCGCTGGATCGCCGACGGCCCCGATCGTGAGGCCGTGCCCAGCACCGTCGGCGCGATCGGTGTCGGGGCCGCTCAGTTCGGGCCGACGCAGTACAACCCGGTCACCGCGGTCCCGGCGACGTTCACCTTCAGCGGCGACCTGGCGGTGCTGCTGGGCAAGTCGCTGGCCAACATTCCCTCCAAGGTCGGCGCGCTGGTGAACGCCATCGGCCACCCGAGCGGGCCGCGTGACCCCGAAACCCCGATCAGCGTGGTGGGCGCGTCGATCATCGGCGGCGACACCGTCGATCACGGGCTGTGGGTGGCGTTCTGGTTCTTCCTGGCCCAGTTGAACTTCATCCTGGGCGTGTTGAACCTGGTGCCGCTGCTGCCGTTCGACGGCGGGCACATCGCGATCGCGTTGTTCGAAAAGCTGCGCAACGTGCTTCGAGCCGCCCGCGGCAAGGTTGCCGCGGCGCCGGTGAACTATCTCAAGCTGATGCCGGCCACCTACGTAGTCTTGGCGGTGGTGGCCGGTTACATGCTGCTCACCGTGACCGCCGACTTGGTCAACCCGATCAGGCTGTTTTGACAGGAGAGCTCACATGAGCGTCGGCCTCGGAATGCCGGCCGCCCCTGCGCCCACACTGGCCCCGCGGCGCAAGACCCGCCAGCTGATGGTGGGTGGAGTCGGGGTGGGCAGCGACCATCCGATCGCGGTGCAGTCGATGTGCACCACCAAGACCCACGACGTCAATGCGACGTTGCAGCAGATCGCGGAGTTGACCGCTTCGGGTTGCGACATCGTCCGGGTCGCCTGCCCGCGGCAGGAGGACGCCGACGCGCTGGCCGAGATCGCCCGGCATAGCCAGATCCCGGTGATCGCCGACATCCACTTCCAGCCCAAGTACATCTTTGCCGCCATCGACGCCGGCTGCGCCGCGGTCCGGGTGAACCCGGGCAACATCAAGGAGTTCGACGGCCGGGTCGGCGAGGTGGCCAAGGCGGCAGGTGCCGCCGGCATCCCGATCCGGATCGGCGTCAACGCCGGATCGCTGGACCAGCGTTTCCTGGCCAAGTACGGCAAGGCGACCCCGGAAGCGCTGGTGGAGTCCGCCCTGTGGGAAGCGTCGCTGTTCGAGGAACACGGCTTCGGCGACATCAAGATCAGCGTCAAGCACAACGACCCGGTCGTGATGGTGGCCGCCTACCAGCTGCTGGCCGAGCAGTGCGACTACCCGCTGCACCTGGGCGTCACCGAGGCCGGCCCGGCGTTCCAGGGCACCATCAAGTCCGCGGTGGCCTTCGGTGCGTTGTTGTCGCGCGGGATCGGCGACACCATCCGGGTTTCGTTGTCGGCACCTCCGGTGGAGGAGGTCAAAGTGGGCAACCAGATCCTGGAATCGCTCAACCTGCGGCCCCGGGGTCTGGAGATCGTGTCGTGTCCCTCGTGCGGGCGGGCGCAGGTCGACGTCTACCGCTTGGCCAACGAGGTCACCGCCGGGCTCGAGGGCATCGACGTCCCGCTGCGGGTGGCGGTGATGGGCTGCGTGGTCAACGGGCCGGGTGAGGCCCGCGAGGCGGATCTGGGTGTGGCGTCCGGCAACGGCAAGGGCCAGATCTTCGTCAAGGGCGAGGTGATCAAGACCGTGCCTGAGGCACAGATCGTCGAGACGCTGATCGAGGAGGCCATGCGCCTGGCGGCGGAGATGGGTGAGGGATCTTCGGGCGGTTCGCCCACCGTCGCCGTAAGCTGATCACAGCCGATTAGCCGGCCGTTGAGTACGCCAGAAAGAGTCACCATGTCGGCTCCACCCGATTTCCGTCTCGCCCAGCGGCGGGTGTCCGTGGTGAGCGATGCGGCAGCGGTCTGGCAGGTGCTGGCCGAGGATCCGGTCGGCTCCTGCATGGTCGCCGCCCGGGTGGCCGACCACGGTGTCGATCCGCGGTTGATCGGCGGCGAGCTGTGGACGCGCGGCGGTGTGGGCGAATCCCTGTGCTACGCCGGGGCCAACCTGATTCCGCTGCGGGGAACGCCCGCCGATCTCACCGCTTTTGCCGACAAGGCGGCGAGTGCGATCCGGCGCTGCTCGTCGTTGGTCGGCCGCGCCGAGCTGGTGCTGCCGATGTGGCAGCGGCTCGCCGAATCCTGGGGCCCCGCGCGCGATGTGCGCGAAAGTCAACCGCTGATGGCGCTGCAGAGCATGCCGGCGTGCCCGATGGACCCGGAAGTGCGCCAGGTGCGTCCCGACGAGCTCGACGCCTACCTGGTGGCGGCGGTCGACATGTTCATCGGCGAGGTGGGCGTGGATCCGCGCGCCGGCGATGGAGGCCGCGCCTACCGGCGGCGGGTGGCCAACCTGATCGCGGCCGGGCGGGCCTGGGCGCGCTTCGAGCACGGCGAGGTGGTGTTCAAAGCCGAGGTGGGCTCGCAGTCGCCGACGGTGGCGCAGATCCAGGGTGTCTGGGTGCACCCCGACCGGCGCGGGTGTGGGCTGGGGACCGGCGGCACCGCCATGCTGGCCGGGGTGATCGTCGGTACCGGACGGATCGCGAGCCTGTACGTCAACGACTTCAACGAGGTGGCCCGGTCCACTTATGAGCGGGTGGGTTTCGCTCAGGTCGGCACCTTCGCGACCGTGTTGCTCGACTGAGTGCCCCGGCGGCGGTAGCCCGACGCCGAGCGTGCACTGAGCGCGAAAAGATTCGAGGTTTTTCGCGCTGAGTACACGTTCGTGAGCACCCCGCTGTCGACCGATCCCGATAGCCGCCGATCGGCGACTGAGCGATCCGATCTCGGTGCGCCTCCGTGGGGCGACCGTTTCTATTTCGTAACATCAGCCCCAATGTCAACTGCAAGCTCATTCGTCACACGCGTCACGGGATTGGTGACCGTGCTGCTCACCGCCGCGGGCCTGGCCGCCTGCACTCCGCGCCCCGACGGCCCCGGGCCCGTCGCCGAGCGCTTCTTCGCCGCCCTGGCTTCCGGGGACACCGGGGCCGCCGCGGAACTCAGCGACGACCCCTCCGCGGCGCGCAGCGCGCTCAACGCCGCCTGGGCGGGCTTGCAGGCCGAACACCTGGACGCCCAGGTGCTCAGCTCGCGCTACAACGACGACACCGGCAGCGTGGCCTACCGCTACACCTGGACGCTGCCCAAGGGCCGGAGCTGGGCTTACGACGGCCAGCTCAAAATGGTCCGCAACGAAGGCCACTGGACGGTGCGCTGGACGGCCACCGACCTGCACCCCAAGCTGGGCGAGCACCAGACCTTCGCGCTGCGGGCCGACCCCCCGCGCCGCGCCGCCGTCAACGAGGCGGGCGGCACCGACGTGCTGGTGCCCGGCTACGTGTACAACTACCAGCTCGACGCCAGCCGGGCCGGCAGAAACCTGATGCGGACCGCGCTGGCGGTGGTCGAGACGCTGCGCGGTTACGACGCGGACCTGAGCGACCCGCAGCGATTGGCTGAGCAGGCCAGTTCCTCGGTGACCCCGCTCGACCTGATCACCCTGCGCAAAGCCGAGCACGACCGTGTCGAGGCCGCCATCGGCGCCCTGCCCGGAGTGGTGGTCACGCCGCACGCCGAACTGCTGCCCACCGACGACCACTTCGCGCCGATGCTCATCAGCGAGGTCAAGAAGACCGTCGGAACCCAACTGGAGGGTGCCGCGGGCTGGCGAGTGGTCAGCGTCAACCAGAACGGCGTCGACGTCGCGGTGCTGCACGAGGTGGACCCGGCGCCGGCACCGTCGCTGACCATCAGCGTGGACCGCGCGGTGCAGCGTGCCGCCCAGAACGCGGTCAACAGCCGCGGCGACAAGGCCATGATCGTGGTGATCCGGCCCTCGACCGGCGATCTGCTGGCTGTTGCCCAGAACGCGGCCGCCGACTCCGACGGCCTGATCGCCACCACCGGCCTGTACCCGCCCGGATCGACGTTCAAGATGGTCACCGCCGGTGCGGCGATCGAACGGGACATGGCGACCCCGAACTCCATCGTGGGCTGCCCCGGCGTCCTCGACATCGGCCAGCGCACCATTCCCAACTACGGCGGGTTCGACCTCGGGCTGGTGCCGATGTCGCGCGCCTTCGCCGATTCCTGCAACACCACCTTCGCCGAGCTGGCCAGCAGAATGCCGCCGCGCGCGCTGTCGCAGGCGGCCAGCCGCTACGGGATCGGAGTGGACTACCTGGTCGACGGCATAACCACGGTCACCGGTTCGGTGCCGCCGACCGTCGACCTGGCCGAACGCACCGAGGACGGATTCGGTCAGGGCAAGGTGCTGGCCAGCCCGTTCGGTGTCGCCCTGGCCGCGGCGACGGTGGCCGCCGGGCGCACGCCGGTACCCCGATTGATCGAGGGCCGGCCGACGACGGTCAACGGGCCGGTCGGTGCCCCGGTGGACCCGGAGATCCTCGACGGCCTGCGTCAGATGATGCGGTTGGTGGTGACCGACGGCACCGCACGCGACATCGCGGGCTGCGGCCCGGTCTTCGGCAAGACCGGGGAAGCCGAATTCGCCGGGGGCTCGCACTCCTGGTTCGCCGGATACCGGGGTGACCTGGCCTTCGCCTCCCTGATCGTCGGTGGTGGCAGCTCGCAGTACGCCGTCCGGATGACCAAGGTGATGTTCGACTCGCTGCCGGACAACTTCCTGCTGTAGCGGCGCGCGCCGTCGTCCGTGGACTGCGCAGCCTGGCCGGCGCCGGTAAATTGGGAAACCATGACCGGTCTCGATGACAACGTGGCCGCTTTGCTGCGCATCTCGGATGCGGACCGCAACGGCACGCTGCGCCGTCTGCACAACGCCGTCTCGCTGGGTCTGATCGACATCGGAGAGTTCGAGGAACGCGCCGCGCAGGTCTCGCAGGCCAGGATGCGCTCGGACCTCGACAACCTGATCGGGGACCTGCCCGGACCGGGGGCCATCGTCACCTCGGCCGCCGACCGGGTCGAGCTGCGCGGCTGGGCCGGATCGCTCAAACGCCACGGCGAGTGGGTGGTGCCGACCCGGCTGGCCCTGGTGCGGCGCCTGGGCTCGGTCGACCTCGACCTCACCAAGGCGCGCTTCGCCGGGCCGGTGGTGGTCATCGAACTCGACATGCGCTTCGGCTCCGTCGACATCCGCTTGCCCGAGGGCGCCAGTGCCTCCATCGACGACGTCGAGGTCTACGGGGGCAGTGCCCGCGACCGCCGGAGCGACCCGCCTGCCGAGGGAGTTCCGCACCTGGTGCTGACCGGACGCGTGGTGTGCGGCTCGGTGGATATCCGGGGCCCCCGGCGCAAGCTGCGCTGGCGGCGCTGACCAGCTCCGTTAAGCTGGGCCAATGCCTGTTCGAGCCCCGCTTTCCCCCGGCGTGATATCGCCCACGTTGCCGGTGCCCCGGTCCATCGCACGACCGGAGTACGTCGGCCGCGCCACGGCCGCCGAAGGCACCGAGCCGTGGGTCCAGACGCCCGAGGTGATCGAGAAGATGCGGGTGGCCGGCCGGATCGCCGCCGGCGCGCTGGCCGAGGCGGGCAAGGCCGTCGCCCCGGGGGTGACCACCGACGAGCTCGACCGGATCGCCCACGAGTACATGGTCGACCACGGCGCCTACCCCTCGACGCTGGGCTACAAGGGCTTTCCCAAGTCCTGCTGCACATCGCTCAACGAGGTCATCTGTCACGGCATCCCGGACTCGACCGTGATCGCCGACGGCGACATCGTCAACATCGACGTGACCGCCTACATCGACGGAGTACACGGCGACACCAACGCCACCTTCTTCGCCGGCGATGTCTCGCAGGAGCACCGCCTGCTCGTCGAGCGCACCCACGAGGCCACCATGCGGGCCATCAAGGCGGTCAAACCGGGCCGTGCCCTGTCGGTGATCGGGCGGGTGATCGAGGCGTATGCGAACCGGTTCGGCTACACCGTGGTCCGCGACTTCACCGGCCACGGGATCGGGCCGACGTTCCACAACGGTTTGGTGATCCTGCACTACGACCAGCCCGAAGTCGACACCGTCATCGAGCCCGGCATGACCTTCACCATCGAGCCGATGATCAACCTCGGCGGCCTGGACTACGACATCTGGGATGACGACTGGACCGTGGTCACCAGCGACGGCCAGTGGAGTGCTCAGTTCGAACACACCCTCGTGGTCACCGACGACGGCGCCGAGATTCTCACGCTTCCCTGACCGCGGCGCTGTCGTCTGCAGCGCACACCGTGGGGCGCCCAAAACCGCCCCCGCGCCGCCCGATTGGCGGTAGCGTGGCCCAGATGCCGGGCACGATGATGACCATCGAGGGGTTCCCCATCCCCGTCGATTCAGCAGGCCCGTCAAACGGGTCGGTGGTCGTGGTGCTCGCCGCCGCGCAGCACCCGCTGACCGCTTATGACGCGCTCTGCCAACGGCTGCACACGGCCTCGCTGCGCACCATCGTGATCGGTGCGGATCCTCGCCTGACGGCCAAGTCGGTGATCGGCATCCTCGACTCGCTGGGTGTGCAGTGCGGTGTGCTGGTGGGCGACCGGACCGGGGCGGACAACGCCTGGGAACTGGCGGCCACCCGCCCGGACCGCTTCACCGGCCTGGTGGCGCTCGACCGGGGCCATCCGCGCGCACCGGATCTGGGCGGGGTGATCCGCGACGAGCGCTGCCCCCCGGTCGAAATCAACACCACCGTCCTGGTCAGTTCCCGGGCCACGGCGTCGGTGGCCAAGGCCAGCCAGCGCTTCGTCTACGGCGAGCACCGCCTGGTGACGCTGCCCGGGCGGCGCAGCGCCCAGGAGTTCACCGCGCAACTGGCGATGGAGATCGTGCTGCGGGCCAGCACCTGGTGATGCCAAGCCGCGGGGTGTAGTTTGCGGCTAGCCGGCGCAAGGGGGTGCGTCGGCGGGGGATCAAGCTGAGCATCCGTGGGGGAATGGCATGTTGTCGTGGGGGCAATCGATACCGGCGTTGCTGCGCGAACGGGTTCGCCAGGGGCCTGACCGGCCGGCGTACACGTTCATCGACTATGAGCTGGATCCGGCCGCCTATTCCGACACGCTGACCTGGTCTCAGATTCTGGCTCGCACCGAGGCGGTCGCGGCCGAGGTGGCCGCGGTCGCCGCGCCCGGCGATCGCGTGGCGCTGCTCGCGCCGCAGGGCCTGGAGTACATCGTCGGGTTCCTCGGTGCGATGGAAGCCGGCTGCATCGTGGTCCCGCTACCGGTACCGGCCTTCGGCAGCCGCGATGAGCGGGTCACCGCCGCGCTGCAGGACTGCGCACCGGCCGCTGTGCTCACCACGTCGGCCGTCGCCGGCGACATTGCGGGATGCGTCAGCGCCGGTAGGTCTCCTGCTGTCATCGAAGTGGATCTGATCGATCTCGACGCCCCGGTCTCCTGGGCCGGAACCGGCGCGATGACGACCAAGACCGCCCTGCTGCAGTACACGTCGGGCTCGACCGGCGCGCCGCGGGGCGTCGTGGTCTCGCACCGCAACGTGTTCGCCAACATCGAGCAGGTGATGGCCGATTACTTCGGCGACGACCGTACGGCGCCGCCGGGCACCACCTTGGTCTCCTGGCTGCCCTTCTACCACGATATGGGCCTGCTGATGGGCGTGATGGGAGCAATCCTGCTGGACCGCCAGTCGGTGTTGATGAACCCGATGGCGTTCCTGCAGAAGCCCTTTCGGTGGATAGAGCAGCTCGCCGTCAACTCCTGCGCATTCACCGCGGCGCCGAATTTCGCGTTCGAACTCGCCGCACGCCGCACCCGCGATGAGGACATGGCCGGTCTGGACCTGGGCGGCGTGCACACCATCCTGTCGGGCAGTGAGCGCATCCACGCCGCCACCATCCGCCGCTTCACCGAACGCTTCGCCCCGTACAACCTGCCCGCCAACGCGGTGGCGCCGTCGTACGGGCTTGCCGAGGCCATGGTCTACGTCGCCTCGGCGCCGCGCACGAACCGCCCCGTGACCCTGCGGCTCGACTACGAGAACCTGGTCGCCGGCACCGCGGAGGCCGTGCCGGGCGGGTCCGAACTGGTCAGCGTCGGAGCACCTCGGGCGTGCACGGTGCGCATCGTCGACCCCGACTCGCACACCGAGCAGCCCGATGGACGCGTCGGGGAGATCTGGGTGCACGGGCCCAACGTCGCCGGCGGGTACTGGCACAACGCGGAGGCCACCGAACGCACTTTCGGCGGACAGCTGCGGTCGCCGTCTGCCGGCACACCGGTGGGGCCGTGGCTGCGCACCGGAGACCTGGGCGTCATCCACGAGGGCGAGATGGTGGTCGTCGGCCGGATCAAGGACCTGCTGATCGTGGACGGCCGCAATCACTACCCCGACGACATCGAGGCCACCGTGCAGGAGCTCACCGGCGGCCGCGTCGCCGCGGTACCGGTCAGCGGCGACGGTGGCGAGAAGCTGGTGGTGATCGCCGAGGTCAAGACGCGGGGCAGCACCGTCGAGGAGGAGCTGCACCGGCTGGCCGCTCTGAAGAAAGATGTGTCGGCGTCGGTCTCCCGGTCCCACGGGGTCCGGGTCGCTGACCTGGTGCTCGTCGCTCCCGGCTCGCTGCCCATCACCACCAGCGGCAAGATCCGCCGTTCCACCTGCGCGGACTGCTACCGCTCGGCGCAATTCCGTCGGCTGGAGGTCAATGACTGATCGCGGGCGGGTAGCCTGACAGCACTCTCAATGTCAGGGGAATCGTCGTCGGCGAAGGAGTGCAATGACCCGGCCTGCGATGCTGTCCCAGGAAGAGCTTCGGCAACTGGTCGCCTCCGGCGAGATCGACACCGTCGTGGTGGCTTTCGCCGACATGCAGGGCCGGCTGGTCGGCAAGAGAGTGGCGGCCGAACACTTCATCGCCGAGGTCGCCGAACACGGTGTCGAATGCTGCAGTTACCTGCTGGCCGTCGACGTGGAGATGAACACCGTCCCCGGTTACTCGATCGCGGACTGGGGGACCGGCTACGGCGACATGGTGCTCAAACCGGACTTCGCCACCCTGCGCCGCATTCCGTGGCTGCCCGGCACCGCCCACGTGCTCGCCGACGCGCATTGGCCGGACGGCGGCCCGGTCCCGGTGGCACCCCGCCAGATTCTGGCGGCCCAATGCGCCCGGCTGGCTGAGCGGGGCCTGGTTGCCTACGCCGCCACGGAACTGGAGTTTCTGGTCTTCGAGGAGAGCTACCGGCAGGCGTGGGCAGACGGCTACCGGGGCCTGACCCCGGGAACGGACTACAACGCCGACTACGGCCTGGTCGCCGGGACGCGGCTGGAACCGCTGCTGCGCGACATCCGGCGGGGGATGACCGGCGCCGGCCTGCGTTGCGAAGGCGTCAAGGGTGAGTGCAACACCGGCCAGCAAGAGATCACCTTCCGCTACGAAGATGCGCTGACGACCTGCGACAACCACAGCGTCTACAAGAGCGGCGCGAAGGAGATCGCCGACCAGCACGGCAAGAGCCTGACCTTCATGGCGAAGTTCGACCAACGCGAAGGCAACAGCTGCCATGTGCATCTGTCGCTGCGCAGCACCGAAGGTTCTGCGGTGTTCGCCGACCCGACCGCACCGCACGGCATGTCCGCGTTGTTCCGCGCCTTCTTGGCCGGCGTGTTGGCCACGCTGCCCGAGTTGACCTTGTGTTACGCGCCGAACATCAACTCCTACAAAAGATTCGTCGGCGGCAGCTTCGCGCCCACGGCGATCGCGTGGGGCTTGGACAATCGCACCTGCGCGCTGCGGGTGCTCGGCCACGGTGACTCGATGCGGGTGGAGTGCCGGGTTCCCGGCGGCGACGTGAACCCCTATCTGGCCGTGGCCGCGTTGATCGCCGCGGGGCTGTACGGCATCGACAACGACCTTGCCCTGCCTGACCCGGTCGACGGTGACGCCTACCGGGCCGAGCTTCCGCACCTACCCACCACGCTCGCCGGTGCGGTAGAGCTGTTCGCCGAATCATCGGTGGCACGCAAGGCTTTCGGAGACGAGGTCGTCGAGCATTACCTGCACAGCGCCCGGGTAGAGCTGGATGCCTTCAACACCGCGGTGACCGATTGGGAGAGGGTCCGGGGTTTTGAGCGGTTCTGAACCCGGCACCGGCGGTTCAGCGAGGCTCGACGCAGGAGAGGCGAAGCTGGGACCGGCGGATGGGCAGGGCGGTTCAGCGAGGCTCGACGACCGACCGGTAGTCGGCCTGACGACCTATCTGGACCGGGCGCAGTTCGGTGTGTGGAACGCCCGTGCGGGCCTGTTGCCCGCTCAGTACATCCAGAGCATCACCGCCGCCGGCGGGACAGCTGTGCTGCTGCCGCCACAACCGGTGAACGCACAGATCGCGACGCGGGTGCTCGACGGCGTGGCCGGCCTGGTGATCACCGGCGGCCGGGACCTCGACCCCGGCGGGTACGGCCAGGAGCCGCACGCCGAGACGGATCGGCCCGACACCACCCGGGACGCATGGGAATTCGCCTTGTTGGCCGAGGCGATACGCCGGGGCATGCCGGTGCTGGGGATCTGCCGTGGCGCCCAGGTGCTCAACGTCGCACTCGGCGGCACACTGCACCAGCATCTGCCCGACGTGATCGGCAACAGCGGGCATCGGGCCGGCAACGGTGTCTTCACGCCGATGGCGGTGCACACCGTCGCCGGAACCCGGCTGGCCGGGCTGGTGGGCCAGACCTGCCAGGTGCAGTGCTACCACCATCAGGCCATCGCCGAGGTGGGTGCGAAACTTGTCGTCAGTGCGCGCGATGACGACGGGGTCATCGAGGCGATCGAGCTTCCCGGGGAGGATTTCGTGCTCGCGGTTCAGTGGCATCCCGAGGAATCCCCAGAGGATCTGCGCCTGTTCGCCGCGCTGGTGGCGGCGGCGCGCACCTACGAGCTGGCGCGGGTGAGCAAGTGATCCACGAACTCATCAACCCGGCCACCGGGGCGCCGTTCGACACCGTCGAGCACCTGGAGGCCGCGGCGGTCGACGATGCCGTGCGCCGAGCGCAGGCTGCCCAGAAGCGATGGGCCAAACGTGCCCCGGCCGAGCGGGCCGCCGCGTTGCGGGACTTCGCCGCGGTGGTCGGCGACCACATCGATGAGCTGGCCGCGATCGAGGTCACCAACTCCGGCCATCCGATCTCGGCTGCCCAATGGGAAGCCGGGCACGTCCGCGACGTACTGCAGTTCTATGCCGCCAGCCCGGAACGGTTGTCCGGCAAGCAGATCCCGGTCGCCGGCGGGATCGACGTGACCTTTCACGAGCCGCTGGGCGTCGTCGGGATCATCACCCCGTGGAACTTTCCCATGCCGATCGCCGCATGGGGCTTCACTCCGGCGCTGGCCGCCGGAAACGCGGTGCTGATCAAGCCTGCCGAGTGGACCCCGCTGACCACGCTGCGGCTGGCGGAACTGGCGGTCGAGTCCGGTCTGGACCCCGACCTGCTGCAGGTGCTGCCCGGTCGCGGCTCGGAGGTGGGGGAGCGCCTGGTCACCCACCCGGACGTGGCAAAGATCGTCTTCACCGGTTCCACGACCACCGGCACCCGGGTGCTGCAGGCCGGCGCTGCCGGGGTGAAGCGGATAACCCTGGAACTCGGCGGCAAGAGTGCCAACATCGTGTTCGCCGACTGCGACCTGGAGCAGGCGGCGGCGACGGCGCCTTACGGCGTGTTCGACAACGCCGGGCAGGACTGCTGCGCCCGTAGCCGAATCCTGGTGCAGGCGAGCGTCTACGACCGGTTCATGGAGTTGCTGGAGCCCGCGGTGGCCGGTGTCGTGGTCGGCGACCCCACATCACGCGACACCGAGATGGGCCCGCTGGTGTCGCGCCCGCACTGGGAGAAAGTGGCGTCCTATGTTCCCGACGACGCCCCGGTCGCCTTTCGTGGCCAAGCGCCCACCGGTCCCGGTTTCTGGTTCCCGCCAACGGTGTTGACTCCGGCGGCCACCGACCGGTGCGTCACCGAGGAGATCTTCGGCCCAGTGGTGACCGTGCTGCCGTTCGAGGATGAGGCCGGTGCCATCGCCTTGGCCAACGACACCGTCTATGGGCTGTCCGGTTCGATCTGGACCAACGACCTGTCCCGGGCGCTGCGGGTGTCGCGGGCCGTGGAAGCCGGGAACCTGTCGGTGAATTCGCATTCCTCGGTGCGCTTCAACACGCCGTTCGGGGGCTTCAAACAGTCCGGCTTGGGCCGGGAGTTGGGCGCGGATGCCCCGCTGTCGTTCACCGAGACCAAAAACGTATTCATCGCAGTGAAGGAGACGCAGTGACCGATCTGACCCAACGCCTGGCCGGCCGGGTAGCCGTCGTGACTGGCGCCGGTGGCGGAATCGGCTTGGCCTCCGCGCGGCGGATGCGTGCCGAGGGCGCCCAGATCGTGGTCGGTGACCTCGACCAGGCGGCGGGCGCCGCGGTCGCCGATGAGCTCGACGGCCTGTTCGTCCAGGTCGACGTCTCCGATCAGGAGCAGGTCGATGCGCTGTTCGACACCGCCGCCCAGACTTTCGGCTCGGTGGACATCGCCTTCAACAATGCCGGTATCTCGCCGCCCGACGACGACCTGATCGAAACCACCGAGCTTCCCGCCTGGCAGCGGGTTCAGGACGTCAACCTCAAGTCGGTGTACCTGTGCTGCCGGGCGGCGCTGCGGCACATGGCGCCGGCCGGCCGGGGATCGATCATCAACACCGCGTCGTTCGTGGCGGTGATGGGTTCGGCCACCTCCCAGATCTCCTACACCGCCTCGAAGGGCGGCGTGCTGGCCATGTCGCGTGAGCTCGGGGTCCAGTACGCCCGCCAGGGCATTCGGGTCAACGCGCTGTGCCCCGGGCCGGTGAACACCCCGCTGCTGCAGGAGCTGTTCGCCGCCGACCCCGAGCGCGCCGCGCGTCGGCTGGTGCACGTACCGGTGGGCCGGTTCGCTGAGCCGGAGGAGATCGCGGCCGCGGTCGCGTTCCTGGCCAGCGATGACGCCTCCTTCATCACCGGGTCGACGTTCCTGGTCGACGGCGGAATCAGCTCGGCCTACGTCACGCCGCTGTAAGCACGTGGCCACCACGGTCGAGGGCTTCCTGCACGTCTCCGGCAGGAAGCCCCCAACCGACTCCGACTCGCCGGCCGGTGTCAGCGCATCGAGTACCGCACCGGAAGGCGCTTGAGGCCGCCGACGAACGTGGTCGCCGACAGTTCGGGCGTGCCGGCGAACTCGATGGACTCCAGGCGCGGCACCAGTTCGGTGAACAGGCTGTTGAGCTCCAGGCGGGCCAGAGCCGCGCCCAGGCAGAAGTGGACGCCGTAGCCGAATGACAGGTGCTTGTTGGGGTCGCGGGCGACGTCGAACGTGAATGGGTTGTCGAAGATGTCCTCGTCGCGGTTGGCCGAGACGTAGGACAGCAGGACCGACTCACCCTTGGCGATCGGCACACCGCGCACCTCGGTGTCGCGGGTGGCGGTGCGCATGAACTGCTTGACCGGCGTGGACCAGCGGATCATCTCCTCGACTGCCAGCGGCATCAGACTCATGTCGTTCTGGAGACGCTCGAGCTGGTCCTGGTTCTCGACCAGCGCGCACAGGCCCCCCGAGATGGCGTCCTTGGTGGTGTCGTGGCCGGCGCTGGCGACGATGACGTAGTAGGACAGCGTGTCCATGTCGGACATGAGTTCGCCGTTGATACGGCCGTTGGCGATGGCCGAGGCCAAGTCCCCGGTGGGGTTGGCCCGCCGCGAGGCAGTCAGGGCGGAGAAGTAATTGAAGAAGTCCAGCAGCACGGCCATGATCTCGTCTGCGCCGCCCTGGCCGCGCTGGTGATCGGCGTCCTCGCCGCCGAACATCTCCTGTGTCAGCTTGAGCATGCGCGGGAAGTCCTCTTCGGGCAGGCCCAGCAGTGACAGGATCACGTACAGCGGAAAGTTGATGGCGATCTCGTTGACGAAGTCGCACTCCGGGCCGATCTCGACCATCCGGTCGACGTAGCGCTTGGCCAGTTCGTCGACGCGGACCTTGAGGTCGCGCATGGCCTTGGGGCGGAACCAGTCCGCACCGATCTTGCGGATGTCCCGGTGGTGCGGGTCGTCCATGTGGATCAGCGTGCGCAGTCCGATGCCGGCCTCCTGGTCGGCCCTGACCCGGTCCTCGATCTTGGCCTGCAGCAGGTGTGGACGCGGTTCGCTGATCCACAGTTCGTTGTCGCGCTCGATGTCCATGATGTCGGTGTGCTTGGTCACTGCCCAGAACGGCCGGTACGGCGGGGCGTCCACCCACGACACCGGCTGGTTGGCGCGCAGCCAGGCCAGTGAGCTGTGCAGGCGCTCATTATCGGTGTAGGCCTGGGGGTCGGCGAGTACTCGGCCGTGCTCGCTGGTGTTGCGGTGGGTGGTCGGCGCGCTCACTTGGGACTCCTCGCGGTCATCGAAAACTTGACAGGTGTCATGTCACAGTCTGGACCAGACTGTGGCATGGGTGCATATCGGGGCACCAGCGGGCTTCGGTCCCCGGGGTTGAACACCGTGGTCAGGCCTCCTATCGATGCAGGTCAGAACCACTCCGGCCGCATATCCAAAGTTGTCCGGTCCAGGCTCTCCAGCAGGTCGAGCTGCGGTCCGGTCTTCGGCAACTCGTAGCGGAAGAAGTAGCGGGCCGCCTGGCGCTTACCGTCGAAGAAGTCGCCGGACCTGCCATCGACCGCCAACAACTGCTCCAGCCAGATCCAGGCGATCACCAGATGGCCGAAGGCCTCCAGGTAGACCGCGCTGTTGGCCAGTGCGGCCTCGATGTCACCGGAGGCGAACATGCCCGCGGTGACCTGCGCCAGGCGCTGGACCACCGCGTCGAGCTGGGTTGCCGCCTCGGCCAGGTCACCGCCCGCCCGATGCGCGCCGGCGGTGGTCTCGGTCATCGTCTTGAGCACGGCGGTCAGGTTGGCCCCGTCGCGTTGCACCACTTTGCGGCCCAACAGGTCCAGGCTCTGGATTCCGTGCGTGCCTTCATGGATCGGGTTGAGGCGGTTGTCCCGGTAGTGCTGCTCCACGTCGTATTCGCGGGTGTAGCCATAGCCGCCGTGCACCTGGATCGCCAAGTCATTGGCGGCCAGGCACCACTGCGAGGGCCAGCTCTTGGCGACCGGGGTGAGGATGTCCAGTAATGTGGACGCCTGCTCGAGTTCGTCGTCGGATTCCGCGGTGTGGGTGATGTCGACAAGCCGCGCGCAGTACAGCGCCAAGGCAAGCGCCCCCTCGACATAGGACTTCTGTGCCAGCAGCATTCGCTTGACATCCGCGTGCTCGATGATCGGAACCTGCGGCACACGCGGATCCTTCGTCGTCACCGGGCGGCCCTGCGGTCGGCTGCGGGCATAGTCCAAGGACTTCAGGTAGCCGGTGTAGCCCAGCGCGATCGCGCCCATCCCGACACCCAGCCGGGCTTCGTTCATCATGTGGAACATGTGGTTCAAGCCGCGATGCTCGTCGCCGACGAGATAGCCCACCGCGCCGGCCTCGCCGCCCGGAAGGTGCCCGCCTTCGCCGAAGTTGAGCACCGTGTTGGTGATGCCGCGAAAGCCCATCTTGTGGTTGAGCCCGGCCAGCACAACGTCGTTGCGCTCACCCAGCGTGCCGTCGGCGTTCACCAGATACTTCGGCACGACGAACAGCGAAATCCCCTTGGTGCCGGGCGGACCGCCCGGGATCTTGGCCAGTACCAGGTGGACGATGTTGTCGGTCAATTCGTGATCGCCGCCGGAGATCCACATCTTCGATCCAAACAGGCGGTAGGTGCCGTCGGTGCGCGGCTCCGCGCGGGTGGTGATGTCGGCCAGCGACGAGCCGGCCTGGGTCTCCGACAGGCACATCGTTCCGGCGAAGCGGCCGGCGATCATGGGTTTGACGAAGGCGGCGATCTGCTCCTCGGTGCCGAACTTGGCGAGCAGGTTCGCATTCGCCATGGTCAACATGGCGTAGCCGGCGGTGCTGACGTTGGCGGCCATCAGCCATGCGAACCCGGCCTGGGCCACCGTCGCCGGCAGCTGCGCGCCGCCGAGGTGATAGTCCATCGCCATGCCGATCAGCTCTGCGTCGGCACACGCAGCGAGGGCCTCTTTGACCTCCGGGATGACGGTGACGGTGGTCCCGTCGAAGGTGGGCTCGTGGGCGTCGCTCTTCTTGTTGTGCGGAGCGAAATAGCGGGTGGCCAATTGCTCGCACAAGTCCAGGGTGTCGGAGAAAGTCTCCCGCGAGTGCTCGGCGAATCGGGCCCGTCCGGTCAGTTCCGCCACCCGCAGCCAGTCGAACAGCAGGAAGTCGAGGTCTTGCCGCGACAACAGGCTGGACTTCACCTGCGACCCCATCACTGCAGCCCAAGCAGAGCGTTCTCGATGACTTCCGGCAGCGCCGGGTGGATCCAGTACTGGCCGCGGGCGATCTCCGGTGCGGTGACTCCGAAGCTCATCGCGCCGATCAACGGCTGGATGATCGACGAGGCCTGGTAACCCATGATGTGTGCGCCGAGCAGCCGTCCGGTGCCGCGTTCGGCGATGATCTTGGCGAATCCGGTCTCGTCCTCCATGGCCCAGCCGTAGGCCACGTCGCGATAGTCCTGAACTTTCACCGAGATGTCCAGACCCTTTGCCCGCGCCTGTGTTTCGGTCAACCCAACCGAGGCGATCTGCGGGTCGGTGAACACCGCGGACGGCACGTAGCGGTGGTCGGTGGTCCGCATCGCGTCGACGTCGTCCCAGTCGCACAACAGATTGTGTTGCACCACCCGGGCCTCGTGGTTGGCGACGTGCTTGAGCTCATATGGCGAGGAGACGTCGCCGAGCGCGAAAACGTTTCGCGCAGTAGTTCGTTGGTACTTGTCGACGCTCACCCGGCCGCCGGCGACAGTGACTCCGGCCTGCCCGGCGTCCAGAAGGTCGCCATTGGGTACCCGTCCGGTTGCCACCAGCATGGCGTCGGCGTGCAGGACAGAGCCGTCATCGAGCTGCGCCACGACACCCGGCCCGTCGTCGCGAACCGCGACGACGTTGCGGTGCGTGCGTACCTCCCACTTGGCCGCGGCGATCCGGGTGAAGCGTTCGGAGAGGGTCTCGTCGCAGTGCCTGAGCATTGTCGAGCCGCGGATGACGATGGTGACCCGCGACCCCAGCGCGGAGAACACATGGGCGAACTCCGCGGCGATGAAACCACCGCCGACGATCACCAGGTGCTCGGGCAGCTCCGGGATGCGCATCACATCGTCGCTGGTGTAGTAGCGCGCGTCGCTTTCGGCGATGGCGGGCGGGATCGCTGAGCGCGCCCCCGCCGCGATCACCACCTGCTCGGCGCTGAACTGTTCACCGCTGGCAGTGATCAGCACGTACCGGCCGTCGGAGCCGACCGGGCCGAACCGGGTGTGCTCGCCGTAGACATCGACACCGGGCAGGCTGCGGCGATACTCCTCGCCGCCGGCAGCGATGGGGTCGATCCGGCCGAACACCCGCGAGACGATGTCGCTCCAGCGGACTTGATCGATGTGGGCGTCCACCCCGTAGCGCGAGGCCCCGGCTACGGTGTTGGCCACCTCGGCGGCATAGACGAACATCTTGGTCGGAATGCAGCCCACGTTGAGGCAGGTGCCGCCGAAAGTCTGCTGCTCGCAGATGGCCACCCGCATATCGGCGTAGCGCTCATCGAGAATGCTGTTGCCAGAACCTGTTCCGATGATCGCAAGGTCATAGCTCTCCATTGCGAAAGACTAGACGGTGTGGACGCCTAACGGCAGGTGGGGCTGGGCGGGGCGGGTCGGTGCCGTCCTGGATAGTCTGACGGCGTGGCCACATCGGTTCGGACCGAGCTGACCGACGTAGCGCTGATCGGCGCGGGGATCATGAGCGCCACTTTGGGGGCGATACTTCGGCGTTTGGAGCCGGACGCCTCGATCACCGTGGTCGAACGGCTGGAGGCCGCCGCGGGCGAGAGCAGCGGCCCATGGAACAACGCGGGCACCGGCCACGCCGGGTTGTGCGAACTTTTCTACACCCCGCAGCTGCCCGACGGTTCGATCGACATCGCCAAGGCGATTCGGGTCAACGAGCAGTTCCAGGTGACCCGCCAGTTCTGGGCGTACGCGGTGCAGCACGGCCTTCTGCGGCGACCGCGGGACTTCGTGCATCCGATTCCGCACGTCAGCTTTGT
This sequence comes from Mycolicibacter engbaekii, assembly GCF_002101585.1. Classification (GTDB taxonomy): domain Bacteria; phylum Actinomycetota; class Actinomycetes; order Mycobacteriales; family Mycobacteriaceae; genus Mycobacterium; species Mycobacterium engbaekii. Next base: position 246,121 of record NZ_LQOT01000076.1, read on the forward strand.
GCAGGGCGCCGCCGGCGTGGACTATTTGCGACGGCGGCACCAGGCACTGGCCGACAATCCGTTGTTCGGCGGGATGGAGTTCATCACCGATTTCGGGGACTTCGCCGCCCGCCTGCCGGCGATGGCGGCGGGCCGCAGTCCCGCCGTCCCGGTGGCACTCGACTGGGCTCAGCATGGCACCGACGTCGACTTCGGGGCGCTGACCGGCCAGCTGATCGACTACGGGACGCGCCACGGCAGCGCGGCGCTGTTCGGCCACGAGGTGCGCTCGCTGCACCGGGCGTCAGACGGCGGCTGGATGTTGGGTCTTCGCAACCGCCGCACCGGCGAACCCCGAAGGCTCAAGGCGGCCTTCGTCTTTCTGGGCGCCGGGGGAGCGACGCTGGGACTGCTGCAGCGCTCAGGGATACCCGAGGCCCGCGGTTATGGCGGTTTCCCGATCAGCGGGGTCTTCCTGCGCTGCGGGGACGACCGGCTCACCGCGGGGCACCGCGCCAAGGTGTACGGCGCCCCGGCCGCCGGCGCGCCGTCGACGACCGCCCCGCACCTGGACGCCCGAACGGTCAACGGTGCCGCTTCGCTGCTGTTCGGCCCTTTTGCCGGCTGGTCGCCGAGGTTTCTCAAGCACGGTCGCCTCACGGACTTGCCGCGGTCGGTCCGCGCCGGCAACGCGAGATCGCTGGTGAGCACGGGCTTCCGGGAGCGCGCACTGGTCGGGTACCTGCTCGGCCAGCTTCGGCGCACGCATGGCGCCCGGGTCGATGCGCTGCGCGAGTTCCTGCCCCACGCCCAGGACGCGGAGTGGCAGGAGATCCGGGCAGGCCAACGGGTGCAGGTGATCCGTGCTGGGCGTCTGGAATTCGACACCACGATCGTCAGCGCCGCCGATGGGAGCCTCGCCGGGTTGCTCGGCGCTTCGCCCGGTGCTTCGACCGCGGTACCGGCGATGCTTGAGGTCCTGCAGCGCTGTTTCCCCGCGAAATTCCCCGCCTGGCGGCCGGTGCTCACCGAGATGGTGCCCTCGCTGGGGACCCGGCTCGCCGACCAGCCCGCGCTGTTCGAGCAGGTGTGGGAGTGGGGCAGCCGACAGCTTGAGCTCACCTGACACCCGCTGTGCCCGGCTTCGCCGCGCTCGCGGTCGCCACGGGATTCGTTGGTGGCGACCCGCTGTGCCCGGCTTCGCCGCGCTCGCGGTCGCCACTAGAGTTACCGGGTGACCGAGAACCCCTACCTGGCCGGTTTACGGTTGGCCGGCCGCAAAGTCGTCGTCGTGGGCGCGGGCAGCGTTGCGCAACGCCGGCTGCCGCTGTTGGTGGACAGCGGTGCCGAGGTGACGGTGATCGCACCCAGCGCCACTCCGGCGGTCGAAGCGCTGGACGGGCGCCGGCCCGGCATCACGCTGGTCTCGCGCACCTATCGTGACGGGGATCTGGCCGGGGCGTGGTACGCAATCGCCGCCACCGACGACCCGGAGGTCAACGCGGCCGTCGTGGCCGAGGCCGATGGGCGCCAGATCTTCTGTGTGCGTGCCGATCGGGCCGTCGACGGGTCCGCAGTCACCCCGGCCACCTTCGGCTATTCCGGTTTGTCGGTGGGCGTGCTGGCCGGTGGCGAGCACAACCGGTCGGCGGCTATTCGCTCGGCCATCCGGGAGGCCCTGCAGGACGGCACCATCACCGAGGCGCAGGCCGCCGCCGATGTGGTGCGCGGCGGCGTGGCACTGGTGGGCGGTGGCCCCGGCGATCCGGAGCTGATCACGGTGCGCGGGCGCCGCATGCTCTTCCACGCCGACGTGGTGGTGGCCGACCGGCTGGCCCCGCCCGAGCTGCTCGCCGAGCTGTCGCCGAACGTCGAAGTCGTCGACGCGGCCAAGATCCCCTATGGCCGGGCGATGGCCCAGGACGCCATCAACGCGCTGCTGATCGATCGCGCCAGGGCCGGCAAATTCGTGGTGCGGCTCAAAGGCGGCGACCCGTTCGTCTTCGCCCGCGGCTACGAAGAGGTTCAGGCCTGCGCCGAAGCCGGTGTTCCCGTGACCGTTGTGCCGGGTGTGACCAGTGCCATAGCGGTACCGGCCCTGGCCGGTGTGCCCGTCACTCATCGCGCCGTGAACCACGAGTTTGTGGTGGTCAGCGGCCACGTTGCCCCTGACGATCCCGAATCGTTAGTGAATTGGGACGCCCTGGCCGCGATGCGCGGAACCATCGTGCTGCTGATGGCGATCGAGCGCATCGAACAATTCAGCGCGATCCTGCAAAAGGGCGGCCGACCTGCGGATACACCGGTTCTGGTAGTGCAACACGGCACCACCCCCGCCCAGCACACGCTGCGCGCGACCCTGGCCGACGCGCCCGAGAAAATCCGCGCCGAGGGCATCCGACCTCCCGCAATCGTGATTATCGGGGCGGTCGCGGACTTCGGGGTTTAAACAGCTCTTAATATTTCCTGTAGGGTAGCCGGTTATGACTGCACTCGATGATGCAGGGCGGGTGACCGCACAGCGGTCCGAAAGTGCTGGCGGATCGGTTCCCACGGGGCGGTCCGGCTCCGATCTCGTGAGCTGGACCAGCAAATATGTCGCCTCCCGGCTGCCGTCCCGTCGCTTCATCTACGCCGTGATCGCCATCGGCGGCATGCAACTGCTGGCCACCATGGACAGCACCGTCGCCATCGTCGCGCTTCCTAAGATCCAGGACGACTTGGGCTTGTCCGACGCCGGTCGTGGCTGGGTGATCAGTGCTTACGTGCTGACCTTCGGTGGCCTGATGCTGCTCGGCGGGCGGCTCGGGGACACCATCGGCCGCAAGCGCACCTTCATCAGCGGGGTGGCGCTGTTCACCATCGCGTCTGTCCTGTGTGCCGTGGCCTGGGATGCCCCCACGCTGGTGATCGCGCGGCTCCTGCAGGGCGTCGGCTCGGCCATCGCCTCGCCGACCGCACTGGCGCTGATTGCCACCACCTTCCCCAAGGGGCCGGCCCGCAATGCCGCCACCGCGATATTCGGCGCGATGACCGCCGTCGGATCGGTGATGGGCCTGGTGATCGGCGGCGCGCTGACCGAGGTGTCGTGGCGCCTGGCCTTCGGGATCAACGTGCCCATCGGTCTGCTGATGATCTACCTGGCCCGCACCGCGCTGACCGAGACCCACCGGGAGCGGATGAAGCTGGATGCCGCCGGCGCGCTGCTGGCCACGCTGGGCTGCACGGCGGCGGTGTTCGCCTTCACGATCGGTCCGGAGAAGGGCTGGGTCTCGGTCGTCACGATCGGCTCGGGCGTGCTGGCGATCGTGGCATTGCTCGCGTTCGCCGTGGTGGAACGCACCGCCGAGAACCCAGTGGTGCCGTTCAGCCTGTTCAAGGAGCGCAACCGGCTGCTGACCTTCGCGGCGATCTTCCTCGCCGGCGGCGTGCTGTTCACCTTGACCGTGACCATCGGTCTGTACGTGCAGGATCTGATGGGCTACTCGGCCCTGCGCGCCGGAGTCGGATTCATCCCATTCGTGATCGGCCTGGGGGTGGGCCTGGCGGCGTCCTCGCAGCTGGTGCGCCGGTTCCCACCCCGGGTGCTGGTGATCTCCGGCGGCGTCGTGTTGCTGGGCGCGATGATCTACGGCTCGACGATCAACCGGAACCTCCCGTACTTCCCGAACTTCGTCACGTTGATCGTGCTCGGTGGGCTCGGGATCGGCGTGATCGTGGTGCCGCTGACCCTGTCGGCGATCACCGGCGTGGGCTTCGACCAGATCGGCCCCACCTCGGCAATCGCCCTGATGCTGCAAAGCCTGGGTGGACCGATCGTGCTGGCGGTCATCCAGGCCGTGATCACCTCGCGCACCCTGTACCTCGGCGGCACCAACATGCCGGTCAAAACCATGAACCCGGCGCAGATCGCCGCATTGGATTCCGCCTACACCTACGGGCTGCTGTGGATAGCCGCGGTGGCGGTCCTGGTCGGCGCGATTTCCCTGCTGATCGGTTACACCGCCAAACAGGTTGCGCACGCCCAGGACGTGCAGGACGCCTTCGGCGCCGGCACCCTGTGACTTCACCCCGAATTCCCGGCTGAGCGGGTCCGCTGTCGCTAAGCTGGCCAGCTATGGCGGCACCGGGGGATGCCCAGTCGGCTGGCCGCTCGCTGTCGACCAGCGTGCTCGGGATCGCCGTTCTGGCGATCACCGGCATGCAGCTGATGTCGACGCTGGACGGCACCATCGTCGTGGTGGCGTTGCCGCGGATGCAGGCCGATCTCGACCTGTCCGATGCCGCCAAGAGCTGGGTCATCACCGCTTACGTCCTGACCTTCGGCGGCCTGCTGCTGCTCGGCGGCCGAGTGGGCGACGCCATCGGGCAGAAGCGCGCGTTCATCTCCGGGGTGGGCCTGTTCACGCTCGCCTCGCTGGTCTGCGGGTTGGCCACCGACCCCGCCACCCTGATCGCCGCCCGGGCCGTCCAGGGCATCGGTGCCGCAGTCGCGGCACCGACCGGCCTGGCGCTGATCGCCACCACCTACGCCCCGGGGCGCGCCCGTAATCAGGCGCTGGCGGTGTCGGCCGCCATGCAGGGCGTCGGCTCGGTGCTGGGCCTGGTGCTCGGCGGGGCGTTGACCGTGGTGTCGTGGCGGCTGGCGTTCCTGATCAACATCCCGATCGGGATCGTGATCATCGCGATCGCGGCGGCGCGGGTGAGCGAGACCTACCGCGAGCGGTTGCGCCTCGACCTGCCCGGGGCGCTGCTCGCCACCGCCGGGTGCAGTGCCGCGGTGCTGGTGTTCACCCAAGGCCCGCCGCAGGGCTGGAAAGGTCCGCTGGTCTTCGGCTCGGCCGCGGCCGCGGTGGTGTTCTTCGCCGGGTTCTTTCTGGTCGAACGAGTCGCGGTCAACCCGCTGGTTCCCGCCGAGGTGTTCGACAACCGCAATCGGGTGATGACGTTCGTCGCGCTGTTCATGGCCGGCGGGGTGATGCTGACGCTGACGGTGATGATCGCGCTGCTGGTGCAGGACGTGCTGGGCTACTCGGCGTTGCGGGCCGGCATCTGCTTCATCCCGTTCGCGGTGGCATTCGGGCTCGGCACCGTGCTGGCGGCCCGGATGGCGCCGCTGACCGCACCGCGCTGGCTGGTCATCGGCGGCGGCGCGCTGGTCTGGGGCGCCATGCTGTACGGGTCCACGCTGACGCGCGACATTCCGTACTTCCCGGATCTGTTCATGCCCATCGTGGTGGGCGGGGTGGGCATCGGGATGATCGCGGTGATCCTGCCGCTGTGCGCCCTGGCCGAGGTGGGTCCCCGCGAGATCGGTCCTGTCTCGGCGATCACCTTGATGGTCTACAACCTGGGCGGTCCGGTGGTGCTGGTCGCCATCCAGGCCGTGCAAACCTCGCGCACGCTCTACCTCGGCGGCACCAGCGGTCCGGTGAAGAACATGACCCCCGCCCAGTTGGATGCGCTGGGGCATGGCTACACCTATTCATTGCTGTGGGTGGCCGCGATCGCCCTGCTGGTGGGCGGTGCGGCGCTGCTCATCGGTTTCTCCGCCGATCAGATCGCCCGCGCCCAGCACACCCTTGAGGCGGTGGAGGCCGGAAAGCTCTAGCCCGCCGGAGGCGGCGCCGGTGCCCCGGCGGGCTCCACGGTGCGAGTCGGCGTCCGCCCGTCGCGAAAGATAGGCTCTCCCGCTGTGATCACCCGGATGTCCGAACTGTTCCTGCGCACCCTGCGCGACGACCCCGCCGATGCCGAGGTTCCCAGCCACAAGCTGCTGGTGCGGGCTGGTTATGTCCGGCCGATCGCCCCCGGTCTCTACAGCTGGCTGCCCCTGGGCCTGCGGGTGCTGCGCAACATCGAGCGGGTGGTGCGCGAGGAGATGAACGCCATCGGCGGCCAGGAGATCCTGTTCCCGGCGCTGCTGCCGCGCGCGCCGTATGAGACCACCAACCGCTGGACCGAATACGGCGACGGCCTGTTCCGGTTGAAGGACCGCCGCGACAACGATTACCTGCTCGGGCCCACCCACGAGGAACTGTTCACCCTGACGGTCAAGGGGGAGTACAGCTCGTACAAGGACTTCCCGGTCGTGCTGTACCAGATCCAGGCGAAGTACCGCGACGAGGCGCGGCCCCGCGCCGGGATCCTGCGCGGCCGCGAGTTCGTGATGAAGGACTCCTACTCCTTCGACGTCGACGAAGCGGGCCTGGCCGCCGCCTACGACGCGCACCGCGCGGCATACCAGCGGATCTTCGACCGGCTCGGCGTGCGCTATGTGATCGTCTCGGCGGTATCCGGCGCCATGGGCGGATCGGCCTCCGAGGAGTTCCTCGCCGAGAGCGCCGTCGGTGAAGACACCTTCGTGCGCTGTGTGGAGTCGGGCTACGCCGCCAACGTCGAAGCGGTGGTCACCGCGAGCCCCGAGCCGCTGCCGCTCGACGGCTTGGCCGAGCCGCAGATCCACGACACGGTCGACACCCCGACGATCGCCACCCTGGTGGACTGGGCCAACGAGGCCCTCGACCGCACCGTCACCGCCGCCGACACCCTCAAGAACGTCCTGCTCAAGGTCCGCCAACCCGACGGCGACTGGGAACTGTTGGGCATCGGGGTGCCCGGGGACCGCGAGATCGACGACAAGCGGCTCGGGGCAGCCCTCGAACCCGCCGAGTACACCCTGCTCGACGACAAGGATTTCGCCGAGCACCCGTTCCTGGTGAAGGGCTATATCGGACCGAAGGCGTTGTTGGACAACGGAGTCCGCTACCTGGTCGACCCGCGAGTGGTGGACGGCACCAGCTGGATCACCGGTGCCGACGCGCCCGGTAAGCATGTGGTGGGGCTGGTGGCCGGGCGCGACTTCGTCGCCGACGGCACCATCGAGGCGGCCGAGGTCCGCGACGGGGATCCCTCGCCGGACGGGGCGGGTCCGCTGGTCAGCGCGCGGGGCATCGAGATCGCCCACATCTTCCAGCTGGGCCGCAAGTACACCGACGCCTTCGGTGTCGACGTCCTCGGCGAGGACGGCCGTCCGGTGCGGCTCACGATGGGCTCCTACGGTGTCGGGGTGTCGCGGCTGGTCGCGGTGATCGCCGAACAGCAGCACGACGAACTGGGCCTGCGCTGGCCGTCGCAGGTCGCCCCCTTCGATGTGCACGTGGTGATCGCGAACAAAGACGACGCGGCCCGCGCCGGTGCGACCGAGCTGGCCGCCGAGCTGGACCGGCTCGGTCTGGAGGTGCTCTTCGACGACCGGCAGGCCTCACCGGGGGTGAAGTTCAAAGACGCCGAGTTGCTCGGGGTGCCGTGGATCGTGGTTGTCGGACGCGGCTGGGCCGACGGTGTCGTCGAACTGCGGGACCGCTTCTCCGGGGAGACCCGTGAGCTGGCCGTGGGTGCGGACTTGGCCCGGCAGGTCCTGGCGGCGCTCGGGCGCTGACCGGGACCCGGGCCGCGACCCCAGCAGGCCGTCCGGCGGCCGGCTAGTCCGCGCCGCCCGGGAAGGCCTGGGTGATCGGCCAGTCTCCCAGTGCGCGGCTCCAGTGCGCGGCCAGCACCGCGCTCTGGCCCAGCGCGGTCGCCGCGAATTCCCGGTCGCCGGCCTCGTGGGCCTGCTCGACCACCGCGCGCCAGGCTGTCGCGGTGTCGTTTTCCATGCGGACCGCCAGCCGCAACGCGTCATCGGAGGTGGTCACCGGCGTGGGCACCTGGTAGCCGGCGGCGGCGGGCGGTACCGCAACACCGCGGCCGGTCAACAGCGCGATGGTGCGGTCCCGGCGTTCGCGGTGACGGCGGATGGCGGTGACCACCAGGCCGTTGAACTCCGGCAGTGAGTACGCCGACACCAGGCCGTAGCCGTAGACGACACCGTATTCGGTCGTCAGCGCATCTCGCAGCGCGGCGTCGGGCCCGGAGACCGGGCCGGGTTCGGGAGATGTCATGCCTGCGTCACCAAGGCGACAGCGTAGGAGGCGGTGCAGGCGGCGGCGATCGAGGCCAACAGTCCCGCCCGGTAGCCCGACGACGCGACAGCCAGCGCGCCGGCACCCTCGGCGGCCTCCCGCAAAGCGCTGATCACCTGCGAAACCGTCGGACCCGAGCCATCCGGCGCCGCCGCAGTGGCCTGCGAGTCGTCGGGGATGGGCTTTCCGGTGGTGCGGGTGATCTCGGCGGCCAGCGAGCGGGCGTGCTCGGCACGCTCCTGCGAGACCTGATCCAGTGCGGCGTTCAGCGCCTTGGCGTCCGGGTCGGTCAGCGCGGCGGCCGCAGCGGCCGCCAGCGCACTGTCGCGCAGCGCGCGCTGGCGTTGCGCCTCCAGCTCGCTGATGGCGGGCGGGGTCGGGGCCGAACCGCAGGCCGGCGTCACGACCGCCAGCAGGGCGAGCATTCCGGCCCCGGTCAGCACGCGCCGTCGGTCGATGGCGGATGGGGGGCTGGGCATTTAAGACATCCTGCCACCACGCCCGCATCCGGGGGACGTGACGTGGCCGCCAACGGGCCGCGATACTCTGACTCGCGCTTTTGCCGGTTTGCTGTGGCTGTGTTGCCCACGGCGTATCGTTGATGACTGGTTCCTGGCCGCGCCCGGCGCGTGGGAACGCGCCGACTGGACAACTCAAGACGAGGAGCTCGCCGTGCCCACCGGGCTACCTTCCCAGACACAGGTGATCGAGCTGCTCGATGCTGAGTTCAGCCGTGCCGGGTATGAGATCGAAGAGGTCCTCGTCGACGAGCGCGATGCGCTGCCGCGCATCACCGTCGTGGCCGACGGCGACACCCCGCTGGATCTGGACACCGCCGCCGCGCTGTCGCGTTCGGCCTCGGCGCTGCTCGACACCCTGGACTTCGACAGCCAGTACGTGCTGGAGGTCAGCTCGCCCGGGGTGGGCCGGCCGCTGACCACCCCGAAACATTTCCGCCGGGCGCACGGCCGCAAAGTCGAGCTGACGCTGTCCGACGAGAGCACCCTGACCGGCCGGATGGGCGTGGTCGCCGATGACGTCGTGACGCTGGTCGTGCGCGCCGGCCGGGACTGGAACCTGCGCCGCCTGCCGCTGAGTGACATCAGTCGGGCGGTGGTACAAGTCGAGTTCTCGCCGCCGAGCGCGCGTGAGTTGGAGTTGGCGGGCCTGCAGGCCCGGGACACCGGAACAGAGGCCGGAGCATGACCCGCGCCGGCGACGAAGAGGAGTGGCGCTTATGAACATCGACATGGCGGCGCTGCACGCGATCGAGGCCGACAAGGGCATCTCGGTCGATGTGGTCGTGGACACGATCAAGTCGGCTCTGCTCACCGCCTACCGTCACACCGAAGGTCACCAGGCCGACGCGGTGATCGACGTCGACCGCAAAACCGGTGTGGTGCGGGTGCTGGCGCGCGAGACCGACGCCGACGGCAACGTGATCAGCGAATACGACGACACCCCGGAGGGGTTCGGCCGGATCGCGGCCACGACGGCGCGTCAGGTGATCCTGCAGCGGCTGCGCGACGCCGAGAACGAGAAGGCCTATGGCGAGTTCTCCGCCCGCGAGGGCGACATCGTCGCCGGCGTCGTGCAGCGCGACGCCCGGGAGAACGCCCGCGGTGTCATCGTGGTGCGGTTGGGGACCGAGGCCAAGGGTTTCGACGGGGTCATCCGGCCCGCGGAGCAGGCCCCCGGCGAGGCCTACGAGCACGGCGACCGGCTGCGCTGCTACGTCATCGGGGTGACCCGCGGACTGCGCGAGCCCCGGATCGAACTGTCGCGCACCCACCCGAACCTGGTGCGCAAGCTGTTCGCCCTGGAGGTTCCCGAGATCGCCGACGGTTCGGTGGAGATCGTCGCGGTCGCCCGCGAGGCCGGGCACCGATCCAAGATCGCGGTGGCCTCGAAGGTCCCCGGGCTCAACGCGAAGGGCGCCTGCATCGGTCCGATGGGGCAACGGGTGCGCAACGTGATGAGCGAACTGGCCGGCGAGAAGATCGACATCATCGACTACGACGAGGACCCGGCCCGCTTCGTGGGCAACGCGCTGTCGCCGGCCAAGGTGGTGTCGGTCACGGTGATCGACCCGGTTGCCCGGGCGGCGCGCGTGGTGGTCCCGGACTTTCAGTTGTCTCTGGCCATCGGCAAGGAAGGGCAGAACGCCCGGCTGGCGGCCCGGCTGACCGGCTGGCGCATCGATATCCGCAGCGACACCCCGGAACCCGGTGCCGAGGGAGTCGAGCGCGCAGCAGGTCAGGGTGTGGCGCAGGAGACCTGAGAAAGCGCAGGACGGGGTTCGAATTCCATTGGTTCGGGTGATCGCCGTTCTATGGGTAGACTGAGCCGTGATCCAGCGCGAGACTTCGACAGCCGCCTCGCGGATGCACCGTTGCCCAGACGGACCGGTGCGCACGTGTGTCGGGTGCCGGAAACGGGCGTTGACCGTCGAATTGCTTCGGATGGTCGCGGTGTCAACCGAGAACGGCAATGGTGCCGTGATCGTTGACCGGGCGGCCAACCAGCCGGGGCGGGGGGCATGGCTGCATCCCGCACCGGAGTGCTTGCACGCGGCGATTCGGAGACGGGCTTTCGTGCGGGCGCTGCGGATCAGCGGTTCTCCGGATGTATCCGGGGTGGAGGAGTACTTCGAGGGATTGGAAGACCAGCTCAACCACTCCGGTCAACAGAACAGGTAGCGAAGAACATGAGCACACCGTGAAGTCCCGATGACAATGCGTCATAGCTAAACCCGAGGCGCGGCCCACCACCGCTGTCGCCTCATAGACAGGAGAAGTAGTGGCAAAGGCCCGCGTACACGAGTTGGCCAAGGAACTCGGTGTCACCAGTAAGGAAGTTCTCGCCCGCCTGAGCGAACAGGGCGAATTCGTCAAGTCGGCATCCTCAACCGTGGAAGCCCCCGTCGCGCGTCGGCTGCGTGAGTCCTTCGGCGGTGGCAAGCCCGCGCCGAAGGCCGAGGCACCCGCTGCCCCGGCGGCCCCCAAGGCCGCCGCCCCAGCCCCCGCGGCAACTCCGGGCCCGGCGAAGCCGGCGGCACCGGCGGCCACCGGCAACGGCGAGGCCCCCAAGCCCGCCGCGCCCGCCCCGGCCAAGCCGGCGGCACCGGCTGCTCCGGCAGCGCCCGTCGCCGAGACGCCCCCGCCGGCCGCCGCGGCACCCGCGGCACCGCCCGCTCCCGGCCCGCGCCCGGCAACCCCGGGGCCCAAGCCCGGTGCTCCGCGTCCCCCGCGCGTCGGCAACAACCCGTTCTCCTCGGCGCAGCCGGTGGAGCGCGCCATCCCGCGTCCGCACCCGCAGGCGCCGCGCCCGGGCGGAGCGCCCCGGCCAGGAATGCCGCGTCCCGGCGGTGGCGCAACCCCGGGCAACATGCCCGGACGCAGCAGCAACTTCGGCGCACAGGGCCGCCCGCGCCCCGGTGGCCCGCCGCGGCCCGGCGGCGGTGCCCGTCCCGGAGCGCCCGCCGGCCGGCCCGGCGGTCCCGGCGGTAACTACCGCGGCGGCGGTCCCGGCGGTCCCGGTGGAGCTGCCGGCGCGCCCGCGGGCGGCGGCGGTGGGTTCCGCGGTCGTCCCGGTGGCGGCGGCGGTGGCGGCGGACGACCCGGCCAGCGTGGCGGGGCGGCCGGTGCCTTCGGTCGGCCCGGCGGCGCGCCCAAGCGGGGACGCAAGTCGAAGCGGGCGAAACGCGCCGAGTACGAGAACATGCAGGCGCCGGTCGTCGGTGGGGTGCGGTTGCCGCACGGCAACGGCGAGACCATTCGGCTGGCCCGCGGTGCGTCGCTGAGCGACTTCGCCGAGAAGATCGATGCCAACCCGGCTGCTCTGGTGCAGGCGCTGTTCAACCTCGGCGAGATGGTGACTGCCACTCAGTCGGTGGGCGACGAGACGTTGGAACTGCTCGGCAGCGAGATGAACTTCGTGGTCCAGGTCGTCTCGCCCGAGGACGAGGACCGCGAGCTGCTGGAGTCCTTCGACCTGACCTACGGCGAGGACGAGGGCGGCGAGGAGGATCTGCAGAGCCGGCCGCCGGTGGTGACCGTCATGGGTCACGTCGACCACGGCAAGACCCGACTGCTGGACACCATCCGCAAGGCCAACGTCCGCGAGGGCGAAGCCGGCGGCATCACCCAGCACATCGGCGCCTACCAGGTGTCCGTCGACTTCGAGGGCTCCGAGCGGCTGATCACGTTCATCGACACCCCGGGCCACGAGGCGTTCACCGCCATGCGTGCCCGCGGCGCCAAGGCCACCGACATCGCGATCCTGGTGGTGGCCGCCGACGACGGCGTCATGCCGCAGACCGTGGAGGCCATCAACCACGCCCAGGCTGCTGACGTGCCGATCGTGGTGGCGGTCAACAAGATCGACAAGGAAGGTGCCGACCCGGCCAAGATCCGGGGGCAGCTCACCGAGTACGGGCTGGTTGCCGAGGACTTCGGCGGCGACACCATGTTCGTCGACATCTCCGCCAAGCAGGGCACCAACATCGCTGCCCTGGAGGAGGCGGTGCTGCTGACCGCCGACGCCGCCCTGGACCTGCGGGCCAACCCCGACATGGAGGCCCAGGGTGTGGCGATCGAGGCACACCTGGACCGCGGTCGCGGTCCGGTGGCCACCGTGCTGATCCAGCGCGGCACGCTGCGAGTCGGCGACTCGATCGTCGCCGGCGATGCCTACGGCCGGGTGCGGCGCATGGTCGACGAGCACGGCGACGACGTGGAAGAGGCGCTGCCGTCGCGGCCCGTGCAGGTCATCGGGTTCACCTCGGTGCCCGGTGCCGGTGACAACCTGCTGGTGGTCGACGAGGACCGGATCGCCCGCCAGATCGCCGACAAGCGCAGTGCGCGCAAGCGCAACGCGCTGGCGGCGCGCTCGCGCAAGCGGATCTCGCTGGAGGACCTGGACTCGGCGCTGAAGGAAACCAGCCAGCTGAACCTGATCCTCAAGGGCGACAACGCCGGTACCGTCGAGGCGCTGGAAGAGGCCTTGATGGGAATCCAGGTCGACGACGAGGTCACCCTGCGGGTGATCGACCGTGGCGTGGGTGGCATCACCGAGACCAACGTCAACCTGGCCTCGGCCTCGGACGCGATCATCATCGGGTTCAACGTGCGTGCCGAGGGCAAGGCCACCGAGCTGGCCAGCCGCGAAGGCGTGGAGATCCGGTACTACTCGGTCATCTACCAGGCCATCGAGGAGATCGAGAGCGCGCTCAAGGGCATGCTCAAGCCCATCTACGAGGAGAAGGAGCTGGGGCGCGCGGAGATTCGCGCCATCTTCCGGTCCTCGAAGGTCGGCAACATCGCAGGTTGCCTCGTCACCTCCGGCATCATGCGCCGCAACGCCAAGGCGCGGCTGCTGCGTGATTCGGTGGTGGTTGCCGAGAATCTCACCGTCTCCTCGCTGCGCCGGGAGAAGGACGATGTCACCGAGGTCCGCGACGGCTACGAGTGTGGTCTGACGCTGACCTACAGCGACATCAAGGAAGGCGACGTCATCGAGACCTACGAGCTCGTCGAGAAGGCGCGGACCTAACCGTGGCTGACCCGGCACGCGCACGCCGGCTGGCCAAGCGGATCTCGACGATCGTCGCCTCGGCTATCGAGTACGAGATCAAGGATCCGCGGCTGGCCGGCGTGACGATCACCGACGCGAAGGTCACCGCCGACCTGCACGACGCGACCCTGTACTACACGGTGCTCGGCCGCTCCTTGGACGACGACCCCAACTACGGCGGCGCGGCAGCCGCCCTGGAGGGGGCCAAGGGCGTGCTGCGGTCCAAGGTCGGCGCGGGAACCGGGGTGCGGTTCACCCCCACCCTGACGTTTGTCCGGGACACCGTGCCCGATGCGGCGCACCGGATGGCGGAACTGCTGGCCGCAGCTCAGGCCGCCGACGCCGACCTGGCCCGGATCCGGGAGGGTAAGCAACCGGTCGGAGACCCCAACCCGTATCGGGAGGTGCCCGGATCAGCGGGCGCCGACGACAGCGGTGACGGTGAGCAGCCGGTCAACTGATCCGCTGCCCACGGGCCGGCGGGTGGATGCCGCTGCAGCCGTGGACCTGCTGACGGGCGCGAGCACGCTGGCGGTGATCTGTCATGTGCACCCCGATGCCGACACCATCGGTGCCGGGCTCGCGCTGGCGACGGTCCTGCGTCGGCGCGGCAAATCCGCCCAGGTCAGTTTCGCCCGCCCCGCCACGCTGCCGCAGTCGCTGCAGTCCTTGCCGGGCGGGGCGTTGCTGGTCGGCCCGGAGGCGCTGCGCCGCGACGCCGATCTGGTGGTCACCGTCGATGTCTCCAGCGCTGACCGGCTCGGAGAGCTGCAGGAGCAGGCCGCTGCCGCGCCCGAACTGCTGGTGATCGACCACCATGCCTCGAACCAGCTGTTCGGAACCGCCAATTTCGTTGACCCGACGGCGGATTCGACGACCATGATGGTCGCGGAACTGATCGATGCCTGGGGCGAGCCGATCGATGTGGACGTGGCGCATTGCCTGTATGCCGGGCTGGCCACCGACACGGGATCGTTCCGGTGGGCCAGTGCTCGCGCGCACCGGCTGGCGGCGCGACTGGTGGATGCCGGAGTGGACAATGCGGCGGTCGCCCGCGCGGTGATGGACACTCATCCGTTCGGCTGGCTGACGATGCTGTCGCGGGTATTGGCCGAGGCCCGGCTGCTGGGAGATGCCGCGGGCGGGCGCGGGCTGGTCTATGCGGTCGTCGACCATCTCGAGTGGACCACCGCCCGGCCCGAGGAGGTGGAGAGCATCGTCGACATCGTCCGCACCACCGCAGAAGCCGAGGTGGCCGCGGTGTTCAAGGAGACCGAACCGGGGCGCTGGGCGGTGTCCCTGCGCGCTAAGGCGACGGTGGACCTCGCGGCGGTGGCGTGCGGGTTCGGCGGTGGCGGACACCGGCTGGCAGCCGGCTACACCGCGGCAGGGGACATCGACGACGTGGTCGGGTCCCTGGTCGCCGCCCTGGGCTAGTCCCGCGGTCGGGAGCCGTCCCGATCTAGCCCAAGATGGTGGCTATGCACGACAGCACTGCCGGCGGCCGCCAGATCGCGGCGCTGGCGCTGCCGGCGCTGGTGGTGCTGGCAGCCGAGCCGCTCTATCTGTTGTTCGACACCGCGGTGGTCGGTCGGCTCGGGGCGCTCGGCCTGGCCGGACTGGCGATCGGCGGGCTGATTCTGGGCCTGGTGGGTTCGCAGGCGACGTTTCTGTCCTATGGCACCACCGCGCGTGCGGCGCGCCACTTCGGTGCCGGCGACCGACCTGCCGCGGTCGCCGAGGGGGTTCAGGCGACATGGCTGGCACTGGGATTGGGGGTGCTGGTCGTGGTGGTGGTGCAGGCCGCCGCGGTGCCGTTGGTCGCGGCGGTGGCCGGGCGTGACAGCATTGCGCAGGCCGCGTTGCCCTGGCTGCGGATCGCGATCCTGGGAGTGCCCGCGATCCTGGTGTCGCTGGCCGGAAACGGATGGCTGCGCGGCGTGCAGGACACCTCGCGTCCGCCGCGCTACGTGGTGGCCGGTTTTGCGTTGTCGGCCGTGCTGTGCCCGCTGCTGGTGTTCGGGGCACTGGGCCTGCCGCGGTGGGGGCTGGCCGGTTCGGCGGTGGCCAACTGTGCCGGCCAATGGCTTGCGGCGCTGCTGTTTCTGCGTGCCTTGGGAACCGAGCAGGTTTCGCTGCGGCTCGACGCTGCGGTGCTGCGCAGGCAACTGGTGCTGGGCCGGGACCTGATGGTGCGGTCGCTGGCTTTTCAAGCCTGCTTCGTCTCGGCAGCCGCGGTGGCGGCCCGGTTCGGGGCGGCGGCCCTGGCTGCCCACCAGATCGTGCTGCAGCTGTGGACGTTTCTGGCGCTGGTGCTCGATTCGCTGGCGATCGCGGCTCAGGCCCTGGTGGGCGCGGCGCTCGGCGCCGGGCAGGTGCGCCAGGCGAGGTCGGTGGCGGTCCGCGTCACGGTGTTCTCGGCGGTCGCGGCCGGGGTGCTGGCCGCGGTGCTCGCCGCGGGCCGGGTTGTGGTGCCGGGGTTGTTCACCGGCGACGCCGCGGTGCTGGCGGCCGTCGGCGTGCCGTGGTGGTTTCTCGTGGCCCAATTGCCCCTTGCCGGAATCGTCTTCGCGCTCGACGGCGTGCTGCTGGGTGCCGGGGACGCAGCGTTCATGCGGACCGCCACGGTGGTCAGTGCCCTGGTCGGCTTCCTGCCGCTGACCTGGCTGGCCCTGGTGCTCAACTGGGGGCTGGCCGGGATCTGGTCCGGATTGACCACGTTCATCGTGCTGCGGCTGCTGTTCGTCGGCTGGCGGGCCCTGTCGGGGCGATGGGTGCGGGCTGGTCGGCCGTAGGTCAGCCGCCCACGCCGGCGTTCAACAGCAGACCACCCGCAGCGAAGGTCAGCACGAAGATCGCCCAACCCCGCGCCGGCCAGCCGATCATGGTGCGCCGACTGAGCCCACTGCGGACCATGCCGATCAGGGTGACGAGGAGGGCTGCCCCGATGCCGCCCCAGGTCACCAGGTAGGCGGCGTAGATCAGGCTGTCG
This sequence comes from Mycolicibacter engbaekii, assembly GCF_002101585.1. Taxonomy (GTDB): domain Bacteria; phylum Actinomycetota; class Actinomycetes; order Mycobacteriales; family Mycobacteriaceae; genus Mycobacterium; species Mycobacterium engbaekii. The sequence goes on from NZ_LQOT01000076.1 coordinate 262,630, forward strand.
CTGCAGTGGCGGGCCCCCGAGCACTTGTCGGTGATCATCCCCGCGTACATCGACAGGATCACACCGAATCCGCATGCCAACATCAGTAACACCGCGAGCAGGATCGCGGCGATCACATCCCAAGGCCTGCGGCGCGGCGGCGGGAAGCTGCCATAGGGATGCGGCGGGCCGTACGGATACGGGGAATGGGGCGGGTAGTGCGGGGCCATGGCTACGCCGACCAGCAGAAGATCACCAGGTCACCTTAATCGCGGCCTCGCCGCCGTGGCGGCAAATGACTGTCTACCTGGGCTTTTCGTCAAGCCGGTGGCGCGGTCGGGGTGCAGTCACGCCCGGGACTCCAAACTGGTGAGGCGCTACTGCACCTGGGAGCGCCCGCGCTCGAGCACGGCTGCCCGGTTGGCGGCGACGTCGGCGCCGCTCACGGTGTGCAGCCACTGCTTGGCCGCCATCGCCTCGATCCACAGTCCGGTGGCCGTCTGCGACTCGTCGATGCGGTGGTAGGAGGCCAGCAACGCCCGCACCGCGGCCTGATTGTTGCCGACGATCGAGCCGGCCACGGCGCGTGCGGTCGCAAGCAGTTCATCGTGGGGCACCACTTCGGTGACCAGGCCGGCCCGCAGTGCGTCGGACGCCGACAGGTAATCGCCGGTCAGGCTCATCCGGCGGGCCAGACCGACCCCGACCTTCTGGGGGAGGCGAACACTGAGGCCCCAGGACGGCAACAGGCCGACGCGGGCGTGCGTGTCGGCGAACCGGGCCTGGTCCGATGCGATCAGGACATCGCAGTACAGGGCCAATTCCAGCCCGCCGGTGACCGCCGCGCCGTTGATGGCGCCGATCACCGGTTTGGTCATCGGCGGCCACTGCGGGGAGATGTCGGGCAGCGCCGTGGATTCGCTGAACTCCTTGAGGTCCAGACCCGCGCAGAAGACCGGGTCGGCTCCGGTGAGGATCACCACGTCGACATCTGCGTCGGCATCGGCGGCGGCCAGCGCGCTGAAGATGGCGTCGCGCAAGGCCGCGGACAGCGCATTGCGGGCCTGCGGACGGTTGAGGGTCAGGGTTCGGATGCGGTCCTGCGTGTGGACCAGCAGAATGTCGTCGCTCACCAGTTCACCGTAGCCGGGGCTACGCTGAGGGGAATGCACGGTATGGCCTTGAAGGAGTGGAGCGCTGTCGTAGCGGCGCTGCTGGCGGGTCGGCAACGAATTCTGCTGCGCAAAGGCGGCATTCACGAGAAGCGATTCGAAGTCAGCGCCGACGAGTTCCTGCTGTTCCCTACCTCGGTGCACAGCCACGCTGAGCGCGTTCGTCCCGAACACCGTGACCTGCTCGCGCCGGCCGCCGCGGACTCCACCGCCGAGCAGATACTGGTGCGCGCGGCGGCGAAAGTCGTTGCGGCGCTGCCTGTCGACCGGCCTGGCGCGCTGGAGGACATCGCTGACCTGCACATCTGGACCGCGGAATCGGTGCGTGCCGACCGGCTGGATTTCCGGCCGAAGCACCGGCTGACGGTGCTGGTGGTCCAGGTGTTGCCGCTGTCGGTCCCGGTGCGGCTGGAGCGCAGCCCTGAGTATGCCGGGTGCTCCAGCTGGGTTCAGCTGCCGATCGCCGACGCTGAGCTGGGCGACCCGGTGTACACGGCCGACGAGCTCGCCGCGACGACCGCGAGGGTCCGCGACAGCGTCGGCTGACGAGCTCGCCGGGTCAGATCTGCGCGTGATTGGGCGGCCGGACCCCGGTCAGCTCCCATGCGCCGATGTGGTGGTACTTCCAATCCACGGGGTCGTGCACGCTGTGCGTGCGGGCATTGCGCCAATGCCGATCCAGTCCGTGCTTGAGGTCGGTTCCGCTGGCACCGGTCAACGCGAACAGCTCGCTGGCCACATCGACCGCCACCTCACTGGCGAACGCCTTGGCCTGCGCCACCGCGATCGACCCCTGTGCCGCGGTGTCCGGGCCGGCCGGAATCAGACCCGACTCGTCGAGGACGGCGGCTGCCCAGCGCAGCAGTTGCACCGCGGCACGTGTGCGGGTGGCCAACCGGCCGATCCGCAACCGGATGTTGGGATCCTCGGCGGCGGTCGGCGCCTGGGCGGTTCGGTAGGCCTCGGAGAACGGCCGGCTGCGCGTGCGGACGAACTCCGCGGCGTCGGCCAGTGCTCCCTCGGCGATCCCGGCCTCGATTGCCGCGTGCACCAGCTGCGCCCGCGCCCCGAGCAACTGGGGCGCGGCGAACACCGTTCCGTACGGCAGGACGAATCCGGCATCGACGCGGACGCCGTCCAAAGTCGTTGTGCCGCTGACTGTGGAACGCTGGCCCATCGCCGACCAGTCCTCGTCGATGCGCACCCCGGCGCGCTCGCGTTCGACGAACGCCAGGACCAGCTGGTCGTCGGGGTCAAGGGCGCTGACGGCCAGCCAGTGCGAGGTGATGGCACCCGTGCTGTAGTACTTGACCCCCTCCAAGCGCCATCCCGGGCCGTCGGCGACGAGGCGGGTTTTCAGGTCGAGGGCGTGCGTGCCCCCGCGTTCGGCCAGGACCGGGGCGATACGGCCGCCTTGGGTCACCGCGCGCAGGAGCCGGCTGCGCTGGTCCGGTGTGCCCAGCAGGCGCAGGATGTCGACGGCCAGGAAATGGCCCTGCGGGATCTGCGCCAACGCCGGGTCGGCGGCGGCGATCGTGCGGATCACCTCGGCGAGGGTTCCCGGTCCCAGCCCGGACCCGCCGTCGGCCACCGGTACGGTGATCGCCGGCAGACCGGAGCGGTCGAAGTCGGCCAGTTCGGCACGCGGAACGCTCCCGGCCCGGTCCCGGTCGGCCGCGCCGGGGCGCACGGCGTCGGCGAATGCCTGTGCCGCGGCGACCGCCTCGGCGTGGTTCGCCAGGCGCACCGCGGTTCCGGCGGTCACGACAGTGCCGGCGCGGGTGCGGGCGCCAGGCCGGCTTGTGCCTCCAGTTCGCGCACCAACGGCAGCACCTTGCGGCCGAAGGCCTCGACCTCCTCCTGGAAGTGCAGGAATCCGGCGAGGATCAGGTTCACGCCCAGTTTCCGGTAGGCGACGATGCGCTCGGCGACCTGTTCGGCGGTACCGATCAACTGCGTGCGGAAGCCGTCGTTGTACTGCACCAAGTCCTCGAAGCTGGAGTCCGCCCACATGCCCCGCTGGTCCGCGGTCGAGGCGCCGGCCTGCCGCACCGCCGCGCCGAATCCCTCGACCGCGGGTTTATCGGCCTTGGCGATGATCTCCCGCAGCACCTCTTTGGCCTCAGTCTCGGTGTCGCGCACGATGACGAAACCGTTCAGGCCGAAGCGAGGCGCCTCGGCGCGGCCGGAATCGGCGGCGATCCGGCGAAGGTCGGCCAGTTGCGCTGTGACACCGTCGAAGTCGTTGCCGTTGGAGAAGTACCAGTCGGAGTAACGGCCGCCATTGGCGCGGGCCGCGGTGGAGTTGCCCCCCTGGAAGATCTCCGGGTGGGGCCGGCCTTCCCACGACAGCGGTTTGGGTGCCAGGTTGAAATCGCGGATCCGGTAGAAGTCGCCGGCCAGGTTGGCCGGACTCTCGGTCCAGATCGCGCGGAGCGCCTGAATGAACTCGGCGCTGCGCCGGTAGCGTTCGTCGTGTTCGAGCCAGGGCTCGCCGAGCTTGGTGAACTCGTCTTTGAGCCAGCCGCTGACGATGTTGACCGCGACGCGCCCGTTCGACAGGTGGTCGGCGGTCGCCAGCCATTTGGCCAGTACGCCGGGCTGCCACATCCCGGGGTGCACCGCGGCGATCACCTTGAGCCGCTGGGTGGCCAGCAGCAGCGCCAAACTGAAACTCGTCGATTCGTGCTGGTACTCGGCGCTGTAGCTGGCCGTGTAGCGGACCTGGGTCAGCGCGTACTCGAATCCGGCTTCCTCGGCGATCCGGGCCAGGGCGACGTTGTAGTCGTAGCTCCAGTCGGTGCGCTGCTCGATTGTCGAGGTGACCAGTCCGCCACTGACATTGGGGACCCAGTAGGCGAAGCTCAGCGGCGTGAGGGGGTAGGTCGGCATTGCCTTGTCTTCCTTTTAGGTAGTCGGTGTGGGGCCGAGCAGACCCCGTTCGGCCAGAATCGGCAGGACACCCTCCCCGAACGAGAACGCCTCCTCCAGGTGGGGGTAACCGGACAGCACGAACTCGTCCAGCCCTAGGCGGTAGTACTCCTCGATGCGATCGGCGACCTCTTCGTGGCTGCCCACCAGGGCGGTGCCGGCTCCACCCCGGACCAGGCCGACGCCGGCCCAGAGGTTCGGCGACACTTCGAGGTTGTCGGTCCGGCCGCCGTGCAGTTCGGTCATCCGCCGCTGGCCCTCGGATCCGGAGCTGCGCTGGATCTGCTGGGCCCGCTGAATCTGCTCGGGGCTCAGCCCGGCCAGCAGCCGGTCGGCTTGGGCCCAGGCCTCGGCCGCGGTGGGCCGGCTGATGACGTGCAGCCGGATTCCGAACCGCAGGTCGCCGGCGGCCCGGCGGTCAGAGCCCAGGTCCTTGACCCGCCGGCGCACCGTGTCGAGCTTGTCGGCGACCTGCGCGGGCGGCTCGCCCCAGGTCAGGTAGACGTCGGCGTGCTCGGCCGCCACGTCGACCGCGGCCGCCGAGGACCCGCCGAGATAGATCTCGGGCCAGGTCGTTGCGGGCACGATGGTCGCGTCCTCGACGAACAGGTGATCGCCGTGGAACGTCACGGGTTCGCCGGACCACAACTGCCGGAACACGGTCAGGAACTCCCCGGCGCGCCGGTAACGCGCGTCTTTGTCCAGGTCGTCGCCGAACCGTCGTTGCTCAACGTCGTCACCGCCGGTGACGACGTTGAGCAACAGCCGGCCCCCGGAGACCCGCTGGAAGGTGGCCGCCGCCTGGGCGACCAGCGTCGGTGCCTGAAGTCCCGGGCGGAAAGCCACCAGGTACTTGAACCGGGTGGTGAGTTGGCTCAGCGCCGCGGTGAACACCCACGCGTCCTCACACCAGCTGCTGGTCGGGGTCAGCGCCCCGGCGAACCCCAGCTTCTCCGCCGCTCCGGCGACCATGCGCAGATAGTCCAGGTCTGGTGCGCGGTCGGCGCCGTAGGGGTTGTTCACGCGGCTGCCTGCCGCACCAACGGCGTTGCCCAGGCTCAAGTCGCTGCGGGAGTCGCCGTTGGTGGGCAGGAACCAATGCAGGGTGATGGCCATCAGCGGTACAGCGAGAATTCGGGGTGCCGGTGGTTGAGCACCCAGTCACCGACTTCGCGCGCCTTGTAGGCGACCGGGTCGTGCAGGGTGTGCGTGCGCAGGTTGCGCCAATGCCGGTCGAAGCCGTACGCGCTGGTGGTGGCACGGGCCCCCTGGATCTCGAACAGCCGGCTGACGGCCTGCAGGCCGACCTCGGTGGTGAGGTACTTCGCTTCGTACACCGCGATCGCGGCCTCGGCACGCTGATCCTCGGTCAGTCCGGGGCCGATGTCGATGGCGTTCTGCAGCGCCTCGCCGGCCCGGTCGGCCAGCAGGGCGGCGGCGCGCACCTGGCTGACCACTTCGCCGACGATCTGCAGAATGTAGGGATCGTCGGTCGCCCGGTCGACACCCGAGGACTCCCAGGGGGTGGCCTTGGTCCTGGCCCAGTCCAGCGCCTCGGTGAGCGCGCCCTCGGCGGTCCCGACATAGAAGTTCACGAACGCCAGCTGCCAGTGCGGGGTGATCAGGGTCTGGTACGGGCTCAGGGTGCCTCCGGTGAACGGTTCCTCACCGAGCACCTCGTGATGTTCGATTCGGGCGTCGACGACGCGGACCCCGCCGGAGTCGGTGAGGCGCTGGCCGATGTTGTCCCAGTCGTCGAGGAAGGTGAAACCTTGCCGACCGCCGCGGGCGTCCAGGGACAGAAACACCTGAGAGCCGTCCAGCAGCGCGGTGACCGAGAGCTGGTCACCGGTGCTGGCGCCGCTGGCGAAGGTGCGGCTGCCGTTGAGCCGGAAGCCGTCGCCGTCGCGGGTCAGCACCAATCCGGTGCTGCCACGCGGGTTTTGGATGCCGCCCCAGAAGAGCTTCTCGGCGGCGTTGCGACGCGACTGGGCGTCGGCCTGCTCCGGCGTGCCGAACAGTCTGGCGACCCGGGTCTGGGCGTAGTGGTAACCGAGCAGGTGGGAGATGGAGGTGTCGCCGCGGGCGATCCGCCGGGTGACCAGCGAGGCCTGCGCATAGTTCAGACCGGACCCACCGTATTCGACCGGCTCCTGGATCTGGAGCAGGTCGTTGCTGCGCAACAGTTCGATCTCGGCGCGCGGCGTGCCGTTCGCCCGGTCGCGCTCCGCGGCGGTCTCGCGCAACTCTTCGGCGACTCGGTCAGCGGTGGCGAGCACGTGGGCGAGGACCTGGCCGCTGGCGGCCGGTCGCTCCGTGACGACGGTCATAGGGGCTCCTTGGGAAATGAAGTGGCGCACCGGATGTCTGGCGCTGCCACGAGATACAACGCGGGGGACTCGGCGCGGGCCAACACGCGCGCCGACCCAGCGAACCCCGCTAACCGGCGCTGAACAGCGTCGATGCGGTGGCCGGCTCTAAAACGCAAGGTGATTTCAAAGGTGCCGGGGAGGATCGCCGATGCGACGCGCGCAGCCGGTGTGACGGTGTGCGGGGGGAAGCGGCGGCCGGTGGCGGGCCAGCGAAACTTGCCGAGGCGCCAATTTCGGCTCGCCGTGGCGCTAATTGTTATCAAACGCTAAGCCGCTGTTCACAGCTTTGTGACCTGTGCTCACTAGTGGGCAGCCTGTTGCCAATCGTCATGGAGTGACATTTCATTCCGTTCTGAATCGCCGTCCGACGCACGGTGATCACAGCGCGCCTGGTGTGCCGCCAGTCCAAGCGTCCAAAGAGGAAGAGTCAATGAGGGTTTCGATTAGTCGTGGTGACTTGTCCAAGGTGATCCATCGATGGCGGGCGCGTACTGACTGCACCACCGCCGGCTCAGCAGGCACGCCGGCCGCCGGCCGGCGATCCGGCCGCCGGACGGTGGCGGTCGTAGCGGCGATGGCGCTGGCCGCCGGTTCGCTCACTCTGGTGGCCGACCCGGTGGCGCAGGCCGACGACATCAAATACGAGGCCTTCTACACGCCTCCGGCCCCGCTTCCGGCCGGGAAGCCGGGTGATCTGATCCGGACCGAACCGCTGCGGCTGGTGCTGGAACCTTCTGGTCAGCTGGGCGCCTTCGTCGGAACCGGAACGCGGATCATGTACCGCAGTACTGATGCTCAGGCGCATCCGGTTGCGGTAACCGGGGCTTACATCGAACCCGACGTGCCCTGGCCGGGTAACGGCCCGCGCCCCCTGATCGCTTATGCGACCGGTCCGTACGGAGTCGGTGAGCAGTGCGCCCCGTCGCGACTGTTAGACCAGGGCATCCACTTCTCGCAGGGCTTCGACCTGACGTTCAACTACGAAGAGGGCTTCATCGCTACGCTGCTGGCCCGCGGCTTCGCGATCGTGGTGACCGACGGAGTCGGGCTGGGCACGCACGGCCCGCAGTCGCCTCAGTTCTTGAACCGGGTCGCTGCCGGAACCGCGCTGCTCGACGCGGCCCGCGCGGCTCAGAAGCTGCCCGGTACCTCTCTGGATCCGCATGGGCCGGTGGCATTTTGGGGTTGGGCGTCCGGCGGTCAGGCGTCGTTGTCGGCGGCCGAGCTGGCGTCAACCTATGCGCCTGAACTCAACATCGTGGGTACCTATGCCAACGCACCGTTGACCAACGTGGTCGAGGCTATTCCCTCCGTCGACGGCAACTTCCTGGCCGTACTCGCCGGCTACCTGCTGCGCGGTATCCAGGCTTCGTATCCCGAGACCGAGCAACCCATTTGGGATTCGCTGACCCCGCGCGGAGTCCAAATGCTGGACTGGAGCGGGCACACCTGCCTGGTGCAGGGTGGCGTCGACTACGCCTTCCGCCACCTGGAGTTCTGGTTCAAGGACGACTTGAATGCGATCGCCACCTCCGAGCCCTTCAAGACGATCTTCGCCTCGCAACGGGTCGGAAACATCAAACCCAAGGGCCCGGTGTATATCTCGCACAACCGGTGGGACCCGTTGGCGCCGTACACGTCTGCTCATGACACCGCGCGTGATTGGTGCACCCAAGGCGCCGACGTCGAACTGTGGACCAACGAGCAGCCGCCGTTGTTCAACAAGATGGACATCAATATCCTGCTGCCGCAGTTCGTCGACGGTGAGCGCAGCATGGCCTGGGTCAGCGATCGCTTCAACGGTGTTCCGACCCGCTCGAACTGCACGGCGATCCTGGCCGAGTGAGCTCCGAGCGGGGCTAGACGAAGTCGGACCCTGTGGGCGCGTCGGTACTACCGGCGCGACCGCAGGGTCCGAATGATCTGGGCGGACAGTTCCGGGTCGGTGAGCAGTTGGTCGATCAGCGCTGTCATGACTTCCTGGCCGGTGATCCGCGCACAGCCGACGCGGTCGGCGGCCTCCCGCTGCCAGAGGTCGAGCCCGCGGTGCTGGGCCGGCGACAGGTCGACCGTCCGGCGGGTTCGGGTCTGACGCAGCGGGATCGGTTCGGTCGGCTTCATGCCCGGCTCGCGGGCCGGTGCCCAGCCGGTGGCCGGGACGGCGAAACCGCGGTTGTCGAGGGGATCGCTGGAAGCTCTCATCGTGTGGACCTTCGGTTGCGGTGGCACCTCACCCTGGTGCTCATGCCAGCGTAGCCGCTCACCGGGCATCCGGGACCGCACTGCGGCACCGGCCTGCTGGGCACAACCGGCGCCGCCGCCGCGTTGTCCTTCGTCGGGGCGCCCCCGGAACCGCCGAAAGCCTAGGTCAGCGAGCTTTGGCCGCAGAGACCGCGGCGCGCAGCCGGTCGGCGAAATCCTGCCCGCTCTGGTCGGCGCCGAGACCGAGGTAGAACCCGGCGTCCGCCTGATCGTCGGTCGCGCCGGACCAGTGCCCGACGACGTCGACGCCGAAGTCAGGCACCCCGGCGAGGCCGGGACGGGTGCTGATCGCCTCAAGCCGCGCCGAGCGAACGTGGGTTCCCCGTTTTTCGCCGGACACGGCGATGACCAGGTAGCGCGGGGTCAGCGCGGCCACGCTCCGGTGCTCGCGATCCGCGTCTGCCGAGCCGGTGATCCTGGCGAGCAGCCCACCGCGGTACAGCCGCACGCTGTGGGTTTCGCAGATCGCCTGCGCCTGCGCCAGCACGTCGCCGAGCTGGTGCGCTGCTGCGTGGTCGCCGATCGCAGCGCGCACCGCGGCATCAAGGCGCTCAGGGGTACTCGCCGTGCTGTGGCGCTCGTAGAGCTGCTTCATGCTCGTTGCCTCCGTCACCGCATCTTCGCATGTCCCGGCCACTGATGCGCCGCATTATGCAGACCGAAAGGCGGCAGATGTTTTCATGCCATTGTTCAGAGGGTTGATTTGTTTTGTGAAAGTGCGCTCATAAGTCCTTATCGCATGAAATACGGATCCGCGTGAATCAGTGGTTCAGTAGTTCAGTAAACGCCCTGTGACCTGCGATGATAGTCGGGATCGACGCGCAGACAAGAAATGTTTCGAGCATCCAAAAAATGTAGTCGTCGGCCATTGTCGGCCCGCCTTTGGGGTGCTAATCTCGCGAATATCAAAAGAATTCAGGGTTCTTGGCAAGGGAGGAAACCATGGTGATGTCACGGAATGCCAGTCGACGCGTGGCCGCCGCGGTGGTCAGCGCCGGCACGGTAGGCGGTGCGCTGGTGATCGGCGCGGCCGGACCGGCGCAGGCCGTTCCGGGAGGGGCCGCTGCGCAACCGCCCGCCGTGGTCGAGATCCACGGCGACCTACCCGCTCTTCCAGCCGCGCTGGGCAACCGCGCGGGCCTCGATCGCGCTCCGGCCGACCACGTGTTCGGCACGGATCTGCGTTCGGGACCCGTGCCGCAGTGGGGACCGCACCACCACCATCACTGGTGGCGGCACCATCACCACTTGTGGCACCACTGGTGGTGGTGGTGACCGCAATGTCGGTCAAGCCCTGTCGTAGCTGGGCCGTCATCGGGCCCGTGGTGGGGGGCGCGCTCGGCGTGGGGCTGACCCTCGCCGGGTGCGCCACCAACGCCGAGGTGGCCCCGGCGGGCTCGGCGGCGCCCCAGCCGGCCGCTGCCCAGCCGGCCGCGCCGCGTTACGACGTCTCCCGCATCGATGCCGTCGCCAATGATTTTCCGGAGGGCTTCACCGCGCAGGCGCACCCGGCAAAGACCTTGGCGCAGTCCGACATCGACGGGTCCGCGGTAGCCGCGTTCACCCAGGCCCAAGTCGACCCGCCGCAATGCCGGTCGGTGGTCATCCCGCGCTACGTCGACCCGAAGGCCGGTACCGAAGCCGCCGGGGTGATCGGGCAGGGGGACCAGGGAAACATGTATGTCGTCGCCCTGAGATCCCCTGACTCCGTGACCCCGGAAGCCGCTCCGGCGGGCTGCGACCGCATCGCGCTGTCCGGTTCGCCCCAGGCGACCGGAACGGTGGAGCGTATTCCGGCACCGGACATCGGCGGCGTCACCACGACCGGGGTCAAGTTGACCGTCGCAGACCCGGAGGACGATCCCGACTATCTGTACACAGCGGCGCTCGACGACCACACGTCGGTGGTGGTGATGGGCAGCGCCGACGAGCAGCTGGATCCGCAGCGGCTGATGTCAGACCTGTTGGTCAAGGCTGTCACGGCCGTGCGCGGGCAGCAGCAGCCGTGAGCCGGCCAGCTGCACCGTGTGCGTCGCGCGCAGCAGTGCGGCGCCGCTGATCGCGGGCTCGGTGTTGCCCAGATTGCGGGCGAACCGCGGATGGCAGCCGCCGGCGATCAACACCCGGATGCGCGAGCCGGCCGCGAACCGGTGGGCGATCTGGTCGAGCTCGATGCGGACCGTTCCGGCGGCCGGCGTCAGCCGGCGGTAGCCGTCGCTGACATTTCGGGACCGCCCGCGAGCATCGACCTCGCTGACCCTGACGAACAGGTCGACGTTCGGGTTGTCGCTGGAATGTGCCAGCTCGACCACCGGGCTGCCGAAGACGTCGACATCCTCGGTCAGGGCTGCACCGGTGAAGGTCAGCACATCGGCGCGGCGCGCCAGAACGTCGTCGCGCTGGTAGCCGCCGCCCGGGGCCAGCAGCCGCCCGCCCACCGTCGGCGTGGGGTCGGCGGGGTCGTAGGTGAAGCTGACCGCGTCCGTGGTGTCGTCGGCCACGGGGGAGGCGGCCAGGCGCCCGCCCGGCGCCAGCCACCAGGTGCGCGCGGTCGTCGCCGGCGGCCAATCCGGAAACTCACGCCACCCACCGCCGCCGGTGACATACACCCGGACCGGGCTGGTTCGCGACGGCCCGTCGGCCCCGGCCAGGTGAGTGTCGAGCCAATCGAGGGATTCGGCGGTGACGGTGCGCAGGCCTCTGGTCAGCATCTCGGTGTGGGTCCACGGGCCGACGGTCATCGCGACCTCGGCCCCTCGGTCGCGCAGCGTCCGGAACTGTGTCAGCGTCTGATCTAAGAACAGGTCTTGCCAGCCGCTGAGCAGCAGCACCGGCACCCGAGTTCCCTCAAGCGCAGCCGGGAAACGCATCCTGTCCCAGAACGGGTCGTCACGGTCGGGGTGCTCGACCCAGGACTCGTACCAGGTCGACCTGGTGCCCAGAAGTGCGCGTCCCGCCGTCCCCAGGGGCAGGGCCGCCGCGGCCCGTCTGACCCGGCGCTGGGCGGTCAGCTGCTGCAGACCGGCCCTGATCCGGGGGCGGACCTCCTGGTGGGCCATCATGTGGCTCCAGCCCAGGAAGTCGTTGAGGGCGAAAGACCCGACACCCCAGGTGGACTGGTAGAGATCATGCGGTCCGACGGTGACGACCGCGGCGGCCAGCTCCGGCGGCGGGTCGGCCAGCAACGCCCACTGGGTGAAGCCCAGATACGACAGCCCCACGGTGCCGAAGGATCCGGTGAACCACGGCTGCGCGCGGAGCCACTCCACCGTGTCGGCACCGTCGGCGGCCTCGTTGACCATCGGCTCGAACACCCCGCCGGAGCCGAAGGTGCCGCGCACACTCTGCAGGATCACCCGATACCCGCGGGCGGCGAACATCCGGGCGAATACCAGCGAGAACGGGAACCCCCGGCCGTAGGGACAGCGCACCAGCAGGGTGCCGGCCACGTCGCCGGTCGGCTGGTAATGGTCGGCCCGCAGCTCCACCCCGTCGCGCATCGGGACGTGTTCCCGGCGCACCGTGTAGCCGGTGGTGGGCGGTGGCAGTTGCCGCAGCGCCCGGTTCAGGACGACATCGCTAAGACGCGGGCGGGCCGGCCGGGCCGAGGCGGTGGACGTCACGACTGAAGTACCTTCAGTACTTGTAGTGCGGTGCCAGCTGATGGGCCCGCATCAGGTTCTCGGAGGGGCAGTCCACCTTCGGCTCGGAGTACACCGGTGAGTAGTACAGCGACTGCTGGATCAGTCCGTAGCTGGTCTTGAAAGCCACCATGCAGGAGACCCACCAGCGGTTGTTCCACTCGGTGGGCTTCATCACCCAGTACTGCGCCACCCGGCGTCCGTTGATGTCCATCTCGATGGCGTCGGCGGGGATGGATTCGTCGTAGCTGCGCCACACGAAAGTCTCAACGGCCATCTGGTAATTGCCCGCGTCGAACTCGCAGCGCACACCCTCGACCGGCTTGGGGGGAGTGAACGCCAGACCCAGTTGCGCGATGACGTCAAAGGGAATGTCTTCGCAGGCGTCGAACGGGCGCGGGTTGGTGAGGTTGACCGCTTTGCTCGACGTGGTCGGGGGCGCCAACGGTATGCCGGTGGAACGCAGGTCGACTCCCGCACTTCCCGGGACGCCGTTGACGGGTGCTTGTTGGCAGACCACCACGACGGCCATCACCAGCGCCCCTACCGCGGTCATCAGACGCAGTTTGGTGAGCATGACACTCCTTGCTTCCGCCCGATGCTCTGCCGGGCAGTGTACAAGTTGTGGCGCCCGCCACTGATTCGAAGGCGAGAACACGTTCTAATTCCGGTCACCCATTAGGCTCGGAACTCGTGACCACCCACGAGCCGAGGGCCGCCGACGGCCCCACCCTGTGGGCGATCTCCGATCTGCACACCGGCCACTCGGGTAACAAGCCCATCACCGAGGCGCTGTACCCGGCTACCGGTGACGACTGGCTGATCGTCGCCGGCGACGTCGCGGAGCGCACCGACGAGATCCGCTGGGCACTGGACCTGCTGCGCAAGCGGTTCGCGAAAGTGATCTGGGTGCCCGGGAACCACGAGTTGTGGACCACCAACAAGGATCCGATGCAGATCTTCGGCCGCTCGCGCTACGACTACCTGGTCGACATGTGTGACCAGATGGGCGTCATCACGCCCGAGCATCCCTTCCCGGTCTGGACCGAGCAGGGGGGCCCGGCCACCATCGCGGCGATGTTCCTGCTCTACGACTACACCTTCCTTCCCGCTGGAGCGACCAGCAAGGCCGAAGGGCTGGCCATCGCGCGGGAGAACAACGTGGTGGCCACCGACGAGTTCCTGCTGTCGCCCGAGCCCTACGGCACCCGCGACGCCTGGTGCCGCGACCGGGTGGCCGCCACTCGCAAGCGCCTCGAAGAACTCGACTGGATGACGCCGACCGTGCTGGTCAACCACTTTCCGATGGTGCGCCAACCCTGCGACGCATTGTTTTATCCGGAGTTCTCGTTGTGGTGCGGCACCGTCGAAACCGCCGATTGGCACACCCGCTACAACGCCACCTGTTCGGTCTACGGCCACCTGCACATCCCGCGAACCACCTACTACGACGGGGTGCGCTTCGAAGAGGTGTCGGTGGGCTACCCGCGGGAATGGCGCCGACGGCGCCCGCACCGGTGGCTGCGCCAGATACTGCCCGACCCGCAGTACCCGCCCGGCTACCTCAACGAGTTCGGCGGTCACTTCGCGATCACCGACGAGATGCGCGAGGCCAGTGCGAAGTTCGCCGAGCGGCTACGCCAGAGGCAGGCCCGATGAGCAGGCTGCTGGACACGGTGCTCTGTGGAGCGCCGAGGGGCTCGCTGGCCTGGGCCGAGCGCTACGATGACCCGCCCGGCCTGGCTCCGCTGCCCGAGGAAGAGCCACTGGTGGCCCGTTCGGTCGCCAAGCGCCGCAATGAATTCGTCACCGCCCGCTACTGCGCCCGGCTGGCGCTGGAAGAACTCGGGCAACCGCCCGTCCCGATTCTCAAGGGGGAGCAGGGCGAGCCGTCGTGGCCCGCCGGCATCGTCGGCAGCCTGACCCACTGCGCGGGTTTCCGCGGCGCGGTGGTGGGCCGCAGCACCGACGTGCGGTCGGTGGGAATCGATGCCGAGCCGCACGACGTGCTGCCCGACGGCGTGCTCGACGCGGTGAGCCTTCCCGTCGAGCGCTTTGAGCTCGCGGCGTTGCCCCAGGATCGGCACTGGGACCGAGTCCTGTTCTGCGCCAAAGAGGCCACCTACAAGGCGTGGTTCCCGCTGACCGGGCGGTGGCTGGGCTTCGAGGACGCACACATCACCTTCGAGACCGACGGCAGCTTCGCCTCGCGGATCCTGATCGATCCCGCGGCGCGGTCCGGGCCGCCACTGACGACACTGCGCGGGCGGTGGTCGGTGGCGGGTGGCCTGGTACTGACGGCGATCGTCCTGTGAGCGGATCCGTGGCGGCCGGCCTGGTGATCGTCGACAAGCCCGCCGGGATGACCAGCCACGATGTGGTGTCGCGATGCCGCAGGGCGTTCGGCACCCGCAAGGTCGGCCATGCGGGCACGTTGGACCCGATGGCCACCGGCGTGCTGGTGATCGGCATCGAACGGGCCACCAAGATTCTGGGGCTGCTGACCGCGTCGGAGAAGTCCTATGCCGCCACCGTGCGGTTGGGGCAGACCACCTCGACAGAGGACGCCGAAGGCGAGGTGCTGCAGACCACGTCGGCGTCTCATCTCACCGAGCCTCAGATCGAGACGGCGATCGCCGGGTTGCGCGGCGATATCGCGCAAGTGCCCTCGGCGGTCAGCGCCATCAAGGTCGACGGCAAGCGGTCCTATCAGTTGGTGCGCGAGGGCCGGGCCGTTGCGCTGCCCGCCCGCCCGGTGCGCATCGAGCGCTTCGCGTTGCTGGCGGTACGGCGCGATGATCCGTTCGTCGACCTGGACGTCGAGGTGGACTGTTCGGCGGGCACCTACATCCGGGCTTTGGCCCGCGACCTGGGCGCCGCGCTGGGAGTCGGTGGGCACCTGACGGCGCTGCGGCGCACCCGGGCCGGCAGCTTCGGGCTGGACCAGGCCCGAACCCTCGATGAGCTGCAGGAGCATCCAGTGCTCAGTTACCCCATAGATGAGGCCTGTCTGCGCGCCTTCGCCCGCCGGGACCTGACCGAGCAGGAGGCACTCGATGCCGGCCACGGCCGACCGCTGTCTCCCGCCGGCATCAACGGCGTGTACGCGGCGACCGCACCGGACGGCCGGGTGATCGCACTGCTCGAGGATGCGCCCCGGCGCACCAAGTCGGTGGTCGTCATCCGGCCGGCGACGCTGTAGGCCGCCGTGGTCACCCACGAACGTGAGATCACCGAGGCGGTCGAGCTGTGCGATGCGTCGGGGGCGTTGAACCCTGCGGCCGTCGGTTGGACCCGAACACCGTTGCACCGCACCGGACTGCGTGGCTGGGGGCGTACCAAGCGGTGGGAGTACTGGTGTCTGACCACCCCCACGCACCTGGTCGCGGTCACCGTTGCCGACCTGGATTATCTCGGGGTCAGCAACGTGTACCTGCTCGACTATTCCGGCCGTGCGGTGTCCCGCAGCTGCGCGCACCCGGGCGGCTGGGGGATAACCCTGCCCGACAACCTCGGCGGCGGGCCGGCCCGGGCGCGCGGAACGGTGGCGATCGATCTCACCACCGAAGCCGACGGTACCCGGATTCGCTTCTCCTGCAGAACATCTGCCGGACCCATGACCGGTGACCTGTTTGTCGCGCTGCCGCCGGGTCACGAGACGATGGCGGTGGTGGTGCCCTGGAGTTCGAAGCGGTTCCAGTACACCGCCAAGCACACCGCGCGCCCGGCGTCGGGCGTTGTGCGGGTCGGCGACACCACCTATGACTTCGACGGCGGCTGGGGTGTCCTCGACCACGGACGTGGTCGCTGGCCCGCGAACACCCTGTGGAACTGGGGCGCGGCCTCCGGGCACACCGACGGCCACGTCGTCGGTCTGCAACTGGGCGGGAAGTGGACCGTGGGCACGGGCAGTACCGAGAACGCGCTCTGCGTGGACGGTCGTCTGACCAAGATCGGCGCCGAGTTGGATTGGCACTACCCCGAATACACCGGGCCGTGGACCATCCGCACGCCGGACTCCGACCAGGTGGACCTGACCTTCACGCCGTTTCATCACCGGTCACCGCTGCCCGGAACCCATCTGTGTTTCGGGCACTACGACGGCCGGATCCGCACCGACGCCGGTGCGAGCGTTGCCGTCGACAAGCTCCTCGGCTGGGCCGAACAGGTACACCTGCTCTGGTAAGTGGGTCAGACCACCCAGATCGCTTGGGCGGCAGGGCTGCCCAAGTCCACCGTGGCCGACTCGCCGTCGGCGTCCCCGGCCTGGTCCAGGGCCACCGAGATGATCCCGGCGAAATCGCGACGGGTCAGCACCCGGATGCGGGCGTCGAGGCTGATGCCCACCTGGGCGAAGTAGCGCAGCATCTCCGGATCGTGATCGGAGATTCGGGCCACGGTCCCGGCCTCTCCCTCCGAGCACACCCACAGCTGACGTGCGGGGGGAGTGGGTACCTGCCCGTCCGGCGCCGGGATGGGGTCGCCGTGCGGGTCGCGCTGCGGAAACCCCAGCTTGGCGTCGATACGGGCGACCAGTCGGTCGGACACCGCATGCTCGAGGATTTCGGCCTCGTCGTGCACCTCATCCCAGGCGTAGCCGAGTTCGCAGACCAGAAACGTCTCGATCAGGCGGTGGCGGCGGACCATCGCAAGAGCCGCCTGACGGCCCTGGTCGGTCAGCGTCACCGCACCGTATCTCTCGTGGTCCACCAGGCCCGCGTCGGCCAGTTTGCGAATCGACTCCGATGCCGTGCTGGCGGACACCCCGAGCTTTTCCGCCAGCATTTTTGTGCTGACCTTGTCGGGTGACCACTCCTGGGCCGTCCAGATGACTTTCAGATAGTCCTGAGCGACGCTACTCAGCCCATCCGACTGCTCCCAAGGGCTCACAACCGGACAGTTTAGGCTTGTCCCCGTGCAGCGGTGGCGGGGGCAGGATGAGATCCCCACAGACTGGGGCAGGTGCGTGCTCACCATCGGCGTGTTCGACGGTGTGCATCGCGGCCATGCGGAACTGATCGCCCACGCGGTGAAGGCCGGCAAGGCGCGCGGCGTACCGACGGTGCTGATGACCTTCGATCCGCATCCGATGGAGGTGGTCTACCCCGGCAACCATCCGGCGCAGCTCACCACACTGGCGCGCCGCGCCGAGCTGGTCGAGCAGCTCGGCATCGACGTGTTCCTGGTGATTCCGTTCACCCCCGAGTTCATGAAGCTCACCCCGGACCGCTACATCCACCAGCTGCTGGTCGAGGACCTGCATGTGGTGGAGGTGGTGGTCGGCGAGAACTTCACCTTCGGCCGTAAGGCGGCCGGCAATGTCGAGACCCTGCGCCGTGCCGGTGAGCAGTTCGGGTTCGGCGTCGAATCGGTCTCGCTGGTGGCCGAGCGCGCCGACGCCACCCAGTCGGTCACCTTCTCCTCGACCTACATCCGGTCCTGCGTGGACGCCGGCGACGTGGCGGCGGCGGCCGAGGCCCTGGGCCGGCCGCACCGGGTCGAGGGTCTGGTGGTGCGCGGCGACGGGCGCGGGCGCGGTCTGGGTTTCCCGACGGCCAATGTGGCTCCGTCGGCGTTCGCGGCGATCCCGGCCGACGGGGTGTACGCCGCATGGTTCACCGTCTTGGGCCACGGCCAGATTCCCGGCACTGTCGTCGCCGGCCAGCGCTGCCGGGCCGCCGTGTCGGTGGGCACCAACCCCACGTTCTCCGGACGGGCCCGCACCGTGGAGGCGTTCGTGATCGATGAAACCGCCGATCTGTACGGCCAGCGCGTCGCCGTGGACTTCGTCAGCCGGATCCGGGGGCAGAAGAAGTTCGACTCGGTGGCGGACCTGGTGGCGATGATGAACACCGACGTCGAGAAGACCCGCGACCTGCTCCACAGTGACTGACCGGTTGCGCGGTTAGGACGAGCGCCCTGGCGCTGTTAGACTCGCCCCTCGGTGTGCTGCAGTCCGCGGTGGCCGCCGACTTGATATTCGCGGGACCTATCGATGGAGATTTGTCATGGCGTTGACCGCCGAGCAGAAGAAGGAAATCCTGGGCAGCTACGGCCTGCACGAGACCGACACCGGCTCGCCTGAAGCCCAGATCGCCCTGCTCACCAAGCGGATCGCCGACCTGACCGAGCACCTCAAGAAGCACAAGCACGACCACCACTCGCGGCGCGGTCTGCTGTTGCTGGTCGGCCGTCGTCGCCGTCTGCTCAAGTACCTGACCCAGACCGATGTGGCGCGTTACCGCTCGCTCATCGAGCGCCTGGGCCTGCGTCGCTGACGACGATCGGGGCAGTCGCCAGCCGCTGCCGTGTAGAGTGAGACCGTTCCGGGCCTACTAGGCCCGGACATCGGTGTGGCCCCCGCATCCGCGTGCGCCACTCCGGCACGTCACGACGGGACACGTCCGTCTGCGATCAGCCAGACCTGTGTCGGGCGGTCTTCGGTAGTGGCAGCCGGGTCTGACAGTACGTCTTGATCCGGCCGCTTCGATCGACGACCGTAGCCGCATCCAGGTCCTTCGCTGACGCACGTCTGACGTTGCGAAACAGTTGAATAAACCAGGAAAGGCCGCACGGCTTCCATGTCTGCAATTGAAATTGAAGAAGGCGTATTCGAGTCCACCGCTGTCATCGACAACGGCAGCTTCGGCAAGCGCACCATCCGCTTCGAGACCGGCCGGCTGGCCCAGCAAGCCGCCGGCAGCGTCGTCGCCTACCTCGACGACGAGACCATGTTGCTCTCGGCGACCACCGCCAGTAAGGCGCCCAAGGAGCACTTCGACTTCTTCCCGTTGACCGTCGACGTCGAGGAGCGGATGTATGCGGCCGGCCGCATCCCCGGCTCGTTCTTTCGGCGCGAGGGCAGGCCGTCCACCGACGCGATCCTGACCTGTCGCCTCACCGACCGCCCGCTGCGCCCGTCGTTCGTCGACGGCCTGCGCAACGAGATCCAGGTCGTCGTCACGGTATTGAGCCTGAACCCCAACGACCTCTACGACGTGGTGGCGATCAACGCCGCATCGGCGTCCACCCAGCTCGCGGGCCTGCCGTTCTCCGGCCCGGTCGGTGCGGCGCGGGTGGCGCTCATCGACGGCACCTGGGTGGCCTTCCCCACGGTGGAGCAGCTGGAGCGCGCCACCTTCGACATGGTGCTGGCCGGCCGTAGCCTCGAAGACGGTGACGTCGCGATCATGATGGTCGAGGCCGAGGCCACCGAGAACGTCATCGAACTTGTCCAGGCCGGAGCCCAGGCGCCGACCGAGACCGTGGTGGCCGAAGGGCTCGAAGCGGCCAAGCCGTTCATCGCGGCGCTGTGCAAGGCACAGAAGGAGCTCTCCGATGCAGCTGCGCGCCCGGCCGTCGAATACCCGCTGTTCCCCGCCTACGGCGACGACGTCTACTACGCGGTGGCTTCCGTCGCGACCGACGAGCTGGCCAAGGCGCTGACCATCGCGGGCAAGGCCGAGCGCGACGACCGCACCGAGGAGATCAAGGCCGAGGTGCTCGAGCGCCTGGCCGAGACCTACGAGGGTCGCGAGAAGGAGATCAGTGCGGCCTACCGGAGTCTGACCAAGAAGCTGGTCCGGCAGCGCATCCTGACCGACCACTTCCGCATCGACGGACGTGGCATCACCGACATCCGGGCACTGTCCGCCGAGGTCGCAGTGGTGCCGCGGGCACACGGCAGCGCGCTGTTCGAACGTGGCGAGACCCAGATCCTGGGCGTCACCACGCTGGACATGATGAAGATGGCGCAGCAGATCGACTCGCTGGGACCGGAGAAGTCCAAGCGCTACATGCACCACTACAACTTCCCGCCCTACTCGACCGGTGAGACCGGCCGGGTCGGTTCGCCCAAGCGCCGCGAGATCGGCCACGGCGCGCTGGCCGAGCGCGCACTGGTCCCGGTGCTGCCCAGCGTCGAAGAGTTCCCCTACGCCATCCGGCAGGTGTCGGAAGCCCTGAGTTCCAACGGCTCCACGTCCATGGGTTCGGTCTGCGCCTCGACGCTGGCTCTGCTCAACGCCGGTGTGCCGCTGAAGGCTCCGGTCGCCGGAATCGCCATGGGCCTGGTCTCCGACGACGTCGAGGTGGACGGCAAGACCGAGCGTCGCTTCGTGGCGCTCACCGACATCCTGGGCGCCGAGGACGCGTTCGGCGACATGGACTTCAAGGTGGCCGGCACCAAGGAATTCGTCACCGCTCTGCAGCTCGACACCAAGCTCGACGGTATTCCGTCGCAGGTGCTCGCCGGTGCGCTCGCCCAGGCCAGGGACGCGCGGCTGACCATTCTGGATGTCATGGCCGAGGCCATCGACGAACCCGACGAGATGAGCCCTTACGCGCCGCGGGTCACCACCATCAAGGTGCCGGTGGACAAGATCGGCGAGGTGATCGGGCCCAAGGGCAAGATGATCAACGCGATCACCGAGGAGACCGGTGCGCAGATCTCCATCGAGGACGACGGCACCGTGTTCGTGGGCGCCACCGACGGCCCGTCGGCACAGGCTGCGATCGACAAGATCAACGCCATCGCCAACCCGCAGCTGCCGAAGATCGGCGAGCGCTTCCTGGGCACCGTGGTCAAGACCACCGACTTCGGCGCGTTCGTGTCGCTGCTGCCGGGCCGCGATGGGCTGGTGCACATCTCCAAGCTGGGCAAGGGCAAGCGGGTCGCCAAGGTCGAAGATGTGGTGAAGGTCGGCGACAAGCTGCGCGTGGAGATCGCCGACATCGACAACCGCGGCAAGATCTCGCTGGTGCCCGTCGAGGACGCGGCAGACGCGGCGGACTCGGCCCAAAAGTCTGGGTCCGCTGAGCCTGCCGATGCCGCGGCTGCCGACAGCTGACACCGGGGCGCGACCGCGCTCCACACTGCGACGCACCACCCTGCCGGGCGGACTGCGGGTGGTCACCGAGTACCTCCCCGCGGTTCGTTCGGCATCGGTGGGTGTCTGGGTCGGCGTCGGATCCCGCGACGAGGGCTCGACCGTGGCCGGGGCGGCACATTTCCTGGAGCACTTGCTGTTCAAGGCGACCCCGACCCGCACGGCGGCCGGTATCGCCCAGGCGATGGACGCCGTCGGCGGCGAGCTCAACGCCTTCACGGGCAAGGAGCACACCTGCTACTACGCCCACGTGCTCGACACCGACCTGGAGTTGGCGGTCGCGCTGGTCAGTGATGTGGTGCTCAACGGGTCCTGCGCGGCCGCCGATGTGGAAGTCGAGCGCGACGTGGTCCTCGAGGAACTCGCGATGCGCGACGACGACCCCGAGGACGCACTGGGCGACGTGTTCTTGTCGACGCTGTTCGGCGACCATCCGATCGGGCGG
Organism: Mycolicibacter engbaekii; assembly: GCF_002101585.1. Taxonomy (GTDB): domain Bacteria; phylum Actinomycetota; class Actinomycetes; order Mycobacteriales; family Mycobacteriaceae; genus Mycobacterium; species Mycobacterium engbaekii. Next base: position 284,320 of record NZ_LQOT01000076.1, read on the forward strand.
CCGGTGATCGGCAACGTGGAATCGGTGTCGGCGATGACCCGCGCGCAGTTGCGCTCGTTTCACCAGCGCCGCTACACACCGGAGCGCATGGTGGTCGCCGTCGCCGGCAATGTCGACCACGAGACCGTGGTGGCCATGGTCCGAGAGCACTTCGGGCACAGGCTGATTCGCGGCGAGCGCCCGGCCGCTCCACGGCGCGGGGCGGCACGGGTTCCGGGTTCCCCCGGCCTGACCGTGGTGAACCGCGATGCCGACCAGACCCACATGTCCCTGGGGGTGCGGGCGCCCGGACGCCATTGGCAGCACCGTCAGGCGCTGGCGGTGCTCAACACCGCCCTGGGCGGCGGACTCAGTTCGCGGCTCTTCCAACAGGTACGGGAAGCTCGCGGTCTGGCGTACTCGATCTACTCGTCGGTGGACACCTTTGCCGACGCCGGTGCCCTCTCGGTGTACACCGCATGCCAGCCGGACCGGTTCGCCGAAGTGGCCGCGGTCACCGCCGAAGTGCTGGAGTCGGTGGCGCGCGACGGTATCACCGCCGAAGAGTGCCGGATCGCCAAGGGGTCGTTGCGCGGCGGACTGGTGCTGGGCCTGGAGGATTCGGGTTCCCGAATGAATCGGCTGGGCCGCAGCGAGTTGAACTATGGCCGGCACCGGCCCATCGCACGCACCCTGCGAGAACTTTCCGCGGTCACCGTCGATGAGGTCAACGCGGTGGCCAGGCGGCTGCTGCGCCAGCCCTACGGCGTCGCGGTCCTCGGGCCGTACCGCTCCAAAGGGGCGCTTCCGCGGCGTTTGAGGGCGATGGCAGGCTAAGGCAATGGCGTTCAGCTTCTCCGAACTCGCGGTCCCGTTGGTCGGCGCTCCGATGGCGGGCGGTCCCAGCACACCGGCGCTGGCGGCGGCGGTATCGCAGGCCGGCGGTTTGGGTTTCGTCGCCGGTGGCTATCGCACCGCTGAGCAGTTGGCCGACGATCTCACTGCGGCCCGTGTCGCCACCACCGGCCCGACCGGGGTCAACCTCTTTGTGCCCCAACCCAGTGCCGCTGACATCGTGCTGCTCGACGAATATGCCGTCCTGCTGGATCCGCTGGCCGAGCACTACGGGGTGGAGCTGGGCCAGCCCCGCTTCGACGACGACGACTGCTGGTCGGAGAAGCTTGAGGTGGTCTTGGAGTTGCGGCCCACGGTGGTGTCGTTCACCTTCGGGACACCGGCGCCCGACATCCTGGAGCTGCTGCGGTCGCAGCGCATCCTGACCGTGGTCACGGTGACATCGGCTTATGAAGCCGGCGTCGCGCTGGGGCACGGTGCCGAGGCACTGGTGGTGCAGGGGCCCAACGCCGGCGGGCACCGGGGAACCTTTGCCGCGGACACGGTGCCGGGCACCGATTCCCTGGAGAGCCTGCTGGCGGAGATCGGCCACGCCCACCCTGGCGTCCCCTTGGTGGCGGCGGGCGGGCTCGGCACGGCGGCCGACGTGAGCGGTGTGCTGCGCCGCGGCGCGGTGGCCGCTCAGGTCGGAACGGCCCTGCTCCTGGCGCACGAGGCAGGCACCAACCCGACCCACCGTGCGGCACTGACCAATCCGGAATTCGTCAACACCACGGTCACATGCGCGTTCTCCGGCCGTTACGCGCGCAGCCTGGAGAACGACTTCACGCGTTCCTTCGAAGACGTGGCACCGGTGGGCTATCCCGAGATCCACCACATGACGTCCCCGATCCGGGCGGCGGCAGTGGCCATGGACGACCCGCACGGCACCAGCCTGTGGGCGGGTACCTCCTATCGGAGCGCCCGCGCGGCCCGGGCAGCCGACATCATCGCTGGGCTGGCCCCCCGCTGACGCCCCGCCGGCCGGCACTCCCGGCCGGCGGTCGCCAGCAGCTCGTCAGCAGTCGTAGTAGAGCGCGAACTCGTAGGGGTGCGGGCGCAGGTTGACCGGGGCGATCTCGTTCTCGCGCTTGTAGTTGATCCAGGTCTCGATCACGTCCGGGGTGAACACGCCGCCCTCGGTGAGGTATTCGTGGTCGGCTTCCAGATTGTCGATCACCTGGGCCAGTGAGGTGGGGGCCTGGGCGATGTTGGCGGCCTCGTCGGGCGGCAGTTCGTAGAGGTCCTTGTCGACCGGGGCCGCCGGTTCGATCTTGTTCTTGATGCCGTCGATGCCGGCCATCAGCATCGC
>NZ_LQOT01000077.1 GCF_002101585.1 Mycolicibacter engbaekii
TGATCGCGCTCATCGAACGTCCCCAGGTGTGCTCGCCGAAATTCCTCACCTGTGAGCACCGGTCAGTGTAGGGGTTGACGGGTTCCGGTGGCGGCTCGGCGGAGGCTTTCGGCGGCGGCGTGGTGGTCGCGTAGCCGGTAGGACTCGCCGTCGAGGTTGATGACCACGGAGCGGTGTAGGAGGCGGTCGAGCATGGCGGCGGCGACGGTGGTGTCACCGAGTACTTCGCCCCATGCGCCGACCCCGCGGTTGGTGGTGATGACGATGCTGGTCTTCAAATAGCGTTGGGATACGACTTGAAACAGCGCCGAGGCTGCCTCAGCTGGTAGTGGCAGGTAGCCCAGTTCGTCGATCACCAGCAGTGTTGGGCCGGCGTAGAACCGCATGGTGGTGGCCCAGCGTCCCTCGATGGCGGCGCGGTGGCAGCGTGCGGCCAGGTCGGCGGCGGTAGTGAAGTAGGTGCGGTATCCGGCATGTGCTGCGGCCCTTGCTAATCCAACTGATAAGTGCGTTTTTCCTGTGCCCGGCGGGCCGATCAGTAGGACGTTGGTTGCCGATTCGAGGTAGCGGCAGGTGCCCAGTTCGTCGATCAGTGCGCGGTCGATGCCGGCGGCGGCGTCGACATCGAAATCGGCGAGGGTGGCGGGGGTGGGCAGGTTGGCGAACCGCAATCTTCCAGCGAGGCGGCGGGCGGTGCTGGCATCGACTTCGGCGGCCAGCAGCCGCTCCAGGGCCACCGTGATCGACAGGCCCTCGGCGGTGGCCTGGTCGAGCACCGAGGGCAGGGCCTCGGCGGCAGCGGTGAGTTTAAGCTCGGCCAGGTGCGACCGCAGTTGCTGATAGCGGCTTGCCGCGGCCGCCGGTGTCTCGGTGGTGGTTTTCGGGGTGCGTGGGGTGGGGGTCATTGCAGGGTCCTTTTCTGGGCGGCCCGCTCGTAGACGGACAGGTCGATGACAGTGGAATCGGTTGATGGCGTGGTTGATTCGGCAGAATTGGCGGTGGTATCGCGGAGCGCACGCAGTTGTGCGGCAGCGGTTTTGGCGGCCGGGCCGGGTGGGATGCGTTCCTTGCGGCGGTGCGGTCGCCCGGGGTTGGCGGTGGCCATCGCCGCGGTGTCCAGGGCGATGATGTGGCCGCTGTCGCGGACCATCACACCGAGCCCGTCGGCAGCCATGCGGTGTCGCGCGATCACGATCCCACTCGTGGTGGCGATGTCGCAGAACTGGCCACCGATTGGATGGCTGATCGTCACCTGCGCGGCAGCCAGCTCCGGTGGCACCGAGTACCGGTTGCCGCGGTAGGACACCAACGCTTGGCGCGAGGCGGTCCGGGACTGCGACACGATCACCGGATACGGCGCCGCCGGCACCGGCGCCAGCGGTTCGGCCTTGGCGACCACGGCCACCGAGGATCGCCCGCCGACGGTGGCCCGAATGCGGGTGTCCCCGCGCACACGGGAGAAACGATCCACACTGGCTTGGGCCTGTTCGACGGTCATGTCGTCAGCCAGGGTGCGCCACCAGCGTTGCGCGGCAGTGTGATTGACCTTCTCGACCACACCTTTGCGGTTACCGCGGCGCGGCGGGCAGATCGCCACCGACACCCCGTAATGTTTGGCCACCCCGGAAAACGATGCAGTGACTCGACCTGAGCCGGGATCACACACGGTGGCCATCCGGTCGAACCGCCACACCCTGCTCAGTCCACCCAGGCCGCGGCAAATCTTGTCGATCGCGGCGACCAGATGCGGTTGATCCATCGACGGTGAGAGCACTGCCCGCCATTTCCCAGAATGTGCCAGCGATCCGACCAACAGGAACGCCTTCTTGCCCCAACCCCACGACTCGGGAGGATCGGGCAATTCCAGCCAGTCCCACTGGGTTTCCTCACCCGGCGGATGCGCGATGATGGCGTTGGGCCGATCGGTGGCGGTGCGGCAAGCCTGGCAATCCGGCCGCAAACCTCGGGTGCGGATGTTGCGGGTCAGGCTCTGATACGACAGCCCGAAACCTAGGTCTTCGAGCTCGTCGTAAAGGGTGCGGGCCCACAAGTGCGGGTCCTCGACCAGCCGGGCCGACACGTAGTCGACGAACGGGTCGAACGGATCCGGACCCGACCTGGCCCGCACTCCGGGCTTGCCATCGCCGGCCAGATACTTGCGGACTGTTTTGCGGTCGAATCCGGTGTGACGGGCAATCGCAGAGATCGACCAACCACGTTTTCGTAGGGCGTGTACTTCCATGTCGTCCTCCCATGTGAGCATGAGAAAGCGGGCCTCCTTCGACTGGAGCTACTGGCGTCAGACACCAGCAGCATCGAGGGAGGCCCGCCCTTCTCGGCGGAGCCACACGGGTGGGGAATTTCGATGAGCGTCAGTGGGGAATTTCAGTGAGCGCGGTCAG
>NZ_LQOT01000078.1 GCF_002101585.1 Mycolicibacter engbaekii
GAGTTCGCCTTACAGTGGACCTCGACCCACCAACCCCAAGCCGCATAGCGACTGGACCACCAAACGGGTCCCCCTCAGGAGGTGTCGGCCCAGGCGGCCCGCCGCCGAACGCGACCGCAAGGTGTCGAGACGGCGACTACTCCTACAGCACTCATCGCTCCGGGACGTGTTCGCGCCACGGCAGCGTCAGTGAGTGGCTAACGAACTGACGTAAGAGCCCGCTCTTCTACTTACCGCGCCTCTCCCCGATCCGGGGGAGCTAGTGAGATAAAACGCCTGGTAGATAGTGGAGCCGATGACGGGAATCGAACCCGCGTATTCAGCTTGGGAAGCTGATGTTCTGCCATTGAACTACATCGGCACTGGTGCCTTGGAAGGCTAACATCTCGCGCCAAGCGGCTCACCGACCCCACACGCAATCGCAGAATCGCATGCCCGCGGCGCGCTCAGTCCCATTCTGCGTCTGGCCGCCGCGGGGCGCGGTACAGCGGATACGCTCGTGCGGTGCTGCTCTCCGATCGCGATCTGCGGGCCGAAATCGCCGCCGGCCGCCTCGGCATCGAACCGTACGACGATGCCCTGGTACAGCCCTCCAGCGTGGACGTCCGCCTCGACAGCCTGTTCCGGGTGTTCAACAACACCCGCTACACCCACATCGACCCGGCGCAACAGCAGGACGAGCTGACCACGCTGGTCGAACCCAAGCCCGGTGAGCCGTTCGTGCTGCACCCCGGCGAATTCGTGCTGGGCTCGACCCTGGAGTGCTGCACGCTGCCGGAAGATCTGGCCGGCCGGCTGGAGGGCAAATCCAGCCTCGGGCGGCTGGGCCTGCTCACCCACTCCACCGCGGGGTTCATCGATCCGGGCTTCTCCGGGCACATCACCTTGGAGCTGTCCAACGTGGCGAATCTGCCGATCACCCTGTGGCCGGGCATGAAGATCGGCCAGCTGTGTCTGCTGCGCCTGACCAGTCCGGCAGAACACCCTTACGGCAGTACACGCGTAGGGTCGAAATATCAGGGCCAGCGCGGGCCGACGCCGTCCCGCTCGTACCAGAACTTCATCAAGTCCGGGTAGCCCTCGGATAGCAGGCCGCCCCGCGGCTGCGATGAAGCCGGTTTCGGCCAGCCCTGGCAGGGGTAAGGCCCGCATACCGGGCCGAACAGCAGCAGGGGAGGTTTTCGTGGAGATCGTTCTCGGGGTGTCGGTGGCGCCCTCGGCGGTCCGCATGGTGTTGGTGGAAGGCGAGAACGCCGACGGGCTCACCGTGGAACACGACGACTTCGACATCCCCGACGGGGCGCAAACCGCCACCGAACGGGCGGTGTCGGCGATCCTGGGCACCCACGAAGGTGCCCGCGAAGGCGGCTACCAGCTCAGCTCCACCGGCGTGACCTGGAGCAGCGAAGCCGAGGCGATGGCGCTGCGCGAGGCGCTGGCCGGCCGCAAGATCGAGAACGTGATGCTGGTGTCGGCGTTCCTGGCCGCCGCCGCGCTGGCGCAGTCGGTGGGAAGTGCCACCCGGTATGCCCGCACGGCCCTGCTGTTCGTCGAGCCGGAGAGCGCCACCCTGGCCGTCGTCAACTCCGACGACGGTTCGATCTCCGAGATCCACCGCCAATCGTTGTCACCCGACGACGACAGCGCCGTCGGCGAGATCACCGAACTGGCCGCCAACGCCCAGCGCCTGGAATCTCAGCCCGACGGACTGTTCGTCGTCGGCTCGGGTGTCAACGTGGCGATGATCAAACCGGAACTCGACAAAGCCACCCAGCTTCCGGTCAGCGTGCCGGAGGAACCGGACATGGCCCTGGCCCGCGGCGCTGCGCTGGCCAGCGCCCACGCCCCGCTGTTCTCGTGCTCCACCCGGGCGCAGGCCTGGGCGCAGGACCCGGGCACCGGTGAACTCGACCCCGCGCTGGCCGGCGCCTACGCCTATGCCGCAGCGCCCGGTATGGCCTACGGCGACGAGGTGGACTACAACGCCACCGCCAACAACGAGCCGCTCGCCTACAGTGCGATTCCCGACGTCGCCGACGATCCCGCCCTGGTCGACTCCCGGATGCTGGACTTCAGCACCGGTGTCCAGCCGCGGGAGCGCAAGCCAATGCTGGTCACCGGCGGCGTCGCGGCGCTGTTCGTGATCGGCGTGCTGGGCTTGGCGATCGCGCTGGCGGTGGGCATGCGGGCGGCCAACCAGGACCGGCCCGACGTGCGGGCCAATATCGTCACCCCGCAAAAGCCTCCGCCGGCCGCGGTGGTCACGCCCGCGCCACCGCCTCCAGCGGCACCGCCCGCCCCGGCCGGACAGCCGGCTCCACCACCGCGGGCTCCCGTGCCTGCCGTCGAGGCACCGGCCCCGCGGGCGCCGGCACCCTTGCCGGTGGCACCGGCCCCGCCACCCCCGGCGCTTCCGGCTT
>NZ_LQOT01000079.1 GCF_002101585.1 Mycolicibacter engbaekii
CTTCGCAGCCCAATCCTTCGTCGCCACTGTTGAACACCTCCACAGTCAAGGCGTTGCGACGACCAGTTGAATCCGCCCTGGGCGCCGGCGTCGTTGTGCGCAATCAGGCCACGCAGATCGTAGTGCCCCTCTTGAGCCCGAGTGAAGAATGCGTGCTCGAGGGCGTCAAGAACCAGCGGCGTGGTCATCGACCTCGCTGCCCTCCAGCCGAGAATGCGACGGCTGAACGCATCGATCACGAAGGCCACGTAGACAAAACCGCTCCAGGTCGCCACATACGTAAAGTCGGCTACCCACAATCGATTTGGCGTCGGAGCGCAGAAATGGCGATCGACCAGATCCGGGTAACGGGCATGGCTGTCGTCACTGATCGTGGTCTTGTGTTTGGACCCATAGCGGGCCCCCTCCCAGCCCTGGGCGCGCATGATCCGCTCCACCGTGCAACGGGCCACATCGTGGCCCTGGCCGCGCAGCCGGATCCACATCTTGCGTGAGCCCAGGGTCTGCACGAACTTGCCGGTCTTGGCGTCGTTGCGCTGAGTGCTGATGATCTCGACTAGCTCGGCCTCGCGCACCTGGCGGCGCGTCGGGGTCTTGTTGATCCACTCGTAGTAGGTCGACGGGCTGATCGACACCCCGTTGGCCGACAGCACCGCACACATGGGCTCGACACCCCAGCGAAGCCCGGCCCCACCATCAGAGCCGGGCACCTGGTAGTCCTTGTGCTCGGCGATAAACCGAATCACCGTTTCCCGGGCCGGTCGAGCTCGGCCCCGAAGAAAATCGCCGCTGCTTTCAAGATCTCATTGGCGCGGCGCAGTTCAGCGATCTCGCGGCGCAACGCCTTGTTCTCCTGGGCCATCGCCGAGGTCACACCGGGTCGCTGACCGGAATCGACCTGCGAGCCACGAACCCAGGTCCGCAGCGTCTCCGCAGTACCGATTCCCAACATGCCGGCCACCGCGGTGATTGCCGCCCACTCCGAGGGGTACTGCGGGCGGACCTCGGCCACCATCCGCACCGCGCGCTCTCGAAGCTCAGCGGGATACCTGCTTGCACGTCCCATAACTCGAATCCTCCCAAGATCGGGAGTCTCCGGACTTACCGGGACGGCTCAATGACCATGCTGCTGCAGTTGTTGAGGTCGCCGCGATTCGGTATCTGTGCCCCGAGCAAATCCCGACGTTAGACGCGTACGCGTAATTGGTGACCGCAATCAGTCAGGACTTATTCGCTTAGGCCCCAGCGACCCGGCCGGCTCAGCACTTGAGACCCTCCCAGAAGGCCATTCTGAGTCTGACGCGCACCAAGTCTCGATCAGGTGGAGCAGGACTTTGCGGCGCGTGCAGTAGGGCAATCCTCACCGGCACCGCCGCTGAACCAGCTCGCACCACAAGACGACCCACGCGATCATCGATTCCGCCGACAATCACCACCAGTTGGGCCGCCGTTAAATGACTGACTTATGTTGATCGACGCAAGCCAAAGGTAGTGGAGACAATACCGAGCAACTGATCATTGCTCGGACTTTTGAGAGCGCGAACTTATGGCAGACCGCTCCAGCACAAAGCCGGTGATGCCTACGCCAACGAGGGTGAGAGTCGTCGCGCAGGCGAGCAGCAAGCCAAAACCCACGGAGTAACTACCTGCGTTCGAGTCGCCGAACAAAGCGCTCACATTCATCACATTTACGAGGCAGAGAAGAAGGTCGAGACCGCCTAATACTGCAGCCGCCAACGCTGCAATACTTCGCCATTCGGTCCAAAGGTAGGCCGCACCGACGACGATCGCGATCAACCCGACAATGACGGCCCAAGCTCCGGGATTGTTGGCTGTAGCTTCTACGTCGTCCTTGACGCGAGCAGCCGCGAAGGCTCCGCTCAAACCCGCTCCTGGCGGTGGTTTTACGGTGGCATGACCGTGACCGTTTATCGAAATGGCGTAACCGTAGCTCCTGGTGGAACCCCACTCAAGAAACGAAGACAGCATCAGCGTTGCACCAGTGGCTACGATTGCCCACCCGGCTACCCACCGTGAGCCACCGCGTTCAATCCGTCCCTCGCCCGTATCGCGAATCGAAGCCAGCCAGGAGGGCGTGCCATCGAATGGTCCAGTCGATGGTCTGGCTTTCAGGGGCAGGCCCTCGATCATTCGAGGTCTGTTAGCCCAACGCTGCGACAATTGCGACTCGCGTGTCTCAGCAGTCCAATCCTGGCCGTCCCACCACCGTTTCCCGGGGCCGTTGGGGTTGTCATACCAACCTGGCTTAGCAGTTGTCACTAAAAGACCTTTCTCTATCGCGTGTCCTCACATTCATGTACCGCCGAATTCCGCACCCATCAGAGGATCAGCGATCTGACCGGTCGCGTGTTACGTCACCCGAGGACCAGACCACTCAATGGCCGACACCGAACGCCTGACCGCATGCATACCGCGGTCGGCCGGACCGCACTCCGAGCACTGATGGGTCCGACTATAGAGATATGATCTTAAAGCCATGGGCCTCCAATGGACGCAGCGTGTTCAGCTTTTTCGCAATGAATATCCAGGTCGAACCGTCAGAGTCTTTCTTCACGGCGACTGGCGTCCCCTCCCGATATATTCTTATGTCTCTATCAAGGTCAGAAGGCCGGGCATACTGACCTATCGTTAAGACTAGGGAATCCCACGATGAGCACATCGCTGACCGAGTTGCATTCTGCAATGCCGGTGGGCCAGGCAACAAGGGGAGTGGTTTACACACGCTGTCCACCCAGTCGTCCGGGTCCGCCAGCGCGGAAGTCGCGAGGCCTAAGGCGAAGCACCAAAGCGTGGCCACTAAAGGCACCATCACGCGGACCATCAGCGCGCCTAATTTCATAACATGGCGAAGGCCGTCCAAGCCGCCGGGGGCAGTTCGCAATCGGCCACGCGAGGTCCATCCGTGCGTGCACGAGGCGCAAGTTCGACGGTAGTTAGTCACCATCGCGTCAGCCCCCCCCGCCGCTTGTGAAGCTGGTCGAGGCAACCCTTTATGGCATCAGTCCTGTCAAAGTTCTTCGGCGGCGGGGTCGGGTTAAGAACCGGGCTGTCTGCAAACATCTCGCCTGATCCGATCGCTGCTTCGCAGGCTTTGCGATAGTCAACACCTGCCCGCGCCACCAGCGTCTCCGCCGTATCCACCACATGCTCGCCCCACCGGTATGACTCCGACGAACCGACCCAGCTGCCGAAGGGGGCGGCACAACCCGTCAAAATTATGAAGGCGCCGCATCCCAGGACCGCAATCTGCCAATTGCGCGGCCGACTACGCCATGTGCGCATTGTCCACTTACCCCTCTTCAGGCTGCCGACCATGTTTCCGCCTATTTTTCAGAACTAAGGTACCGCTGTCCTGTTTTTTCCCAATCCTTCCAGGAGGTAATGCTTCCGAGCCGCAAGCTCTCCCCGACCGGATGACGCAGCCGAGCGACCAACTACGCCGAGCGACATCTACATTGGCCGGGCCCGACAACCTCGGCAGTGAACGGGTCAAGGTAGTCCAGATTTCATGGCCCGCCCCGGGAGCTAGGGCTAACCTCTAGTGACGCGTCCATTTCGCGGGGCGACCTGGATCGCCTAATACACCATTGGTTGCCGAGCCCGCTGCCATTGGCTTCGCGGCCAATACCGCCGTTACCTCCCGCGCCTCCCTTGCCGGAGACTTGAGCCTGCCTGAACCCCCTGAATCGCCATTGCCGCCGGAACTACCACGGGTGCCGGAGCATCCAGGCGCGGGCGCGTCGCCATCAGCACCGGTGGCACCATTACCACCTCGGACGGCCGTTTCCTCCGTTACCACCGGTATAAGCTCGGAAAGCAGGGCGGGATGGCATGCCAGGCCTCACCACAGGCGGCCAGTAGTACTCCGGGGTGAGCACGACCTGTCGTGCAGTAGGAGGACCGGGACAGCGCTGAGGACTGCCGCGGTGAACGACAGCGGTACGACGGGCCTCCTTGAGCTTGCTCATGACCACCGCCTTGGTACGCCCATAGAAGCTCCGGCGTTTGGCGTTGTCCGGTGATCGGGTCCACGTAGCTCAGCTGCGCTGCCCAGGTGCCATCAGGGCGTTTATAGACCGTGCCCTCACCATTGTGCCGCTGGCCCATGGCCACAAGCTACCTGCGTACTCCGACGCTGGTTTGCCGTATCAGTTGCCGTAACCCGCCTGGCCGTCGACGCCGGCTAACACGTCTGACCTGCTAAAACTCTGTCGGGCTGACAGGATTTGAACCTGCGACCACTTGACCCCCAGGAAGTGGCGGTAGCGCGTTGTCCCAGGTCACAGAATCTGCGGCGGCCTCGATCGGAGCCTGCAACGTTTGCAGATGCGCAGGTCGTTCACCATCGCGCGTAACGTGCGGTCCCAAGCTGGTCCCATCACCTACGGCCTGCAGTCGCCAGGTGGGTCTGCCGCACGAGGGTGCGCGACGACTCGTGAGCCCCTACCTCGACCGTGGCATTTATGTTACGGTATCTACGTCCTGCCACACATCCGAAAGGGGTGATCGCCATGAATGACGTGTTCAACACGCTGCTTGAACTTGAGGGTCGCGACCCCGAGTTCGCTCGCGCGTACGCCGCGGAGTCGGCACGGATCGAGGCGATCGATTCTATTATCAACGCGCTCGACGAGGCGCGGGGCACGGAGAAGCTGAGTAAGGCGGCACTGGCCCGCGCGATCGGCTCCGACCCCAGCACAGTGCGGCGACTCCTGTCGTCCGAGTCGGTGAACCCGACGCTCAGCACCATCGCCGAGGTCGCAGCGGCGCTGGGCATGAAGGTGACGCTCACACCGATGTCGGAGGACGAGCGCACCCGGATCACCGCACCCATGCGGGCCTGCGCCTAGAACGCTCACATCGCGGACCGGACATCTTCCTCGGTGGCGAGCGACCTGGGATTGCGCGCGAGGTACTCGTTGCCCAGTTCGCGGACCTCTGCGTAGCGCGAGTCGGGCAGGGTCGTCTGGTACGGCTTTGCAGCGCCGTCGATCACAGTGAGAAGCGGCGAGGTCTTCCCTGTCTCGTCGTAGTCGAGAAGGCAGAACAACCGGAAGTGCCACTTCCCATTTGCGGTCTTCGAGGTGACGCGCGCCTCGAAGTAGCCGGTCATGTCGCCGTGCATCGCCTCCCACTGCCCGCCGCCGGCGAACCGTTTCGGCGGCGCCTTCGCCACGGCGGCGAGGGTCGCGAGGAGACGTGCCCGAACGTTCATCGGGAACCCCAGTAGCGCATTCAAACCGGGTGAGGTCTGCGCCGCGTCGTCGTCGCGGTATCGCTTGAAGAAGGCCACCTCGTGCGTGGCGTCTGACGACAGGGGCTCCATCTTCGGGGCGGTGTCCCGAGGTGGTTTGTTGCGACTCACAGGTTCATCTCATCACGGTGTCATCGACGGCCCCGTGCGTGAGCGGGGTCGCGTCGGCCGGAGGCCTATGGGCAACCGACCCGCCCACGTCAACACCGTGAGTTGTCGGCTCCGAAGAATAAACTCGGCTCGCCGCGAGGAGGTGAGGGAGCAACCGATGAACGGTTTCATGCGTGGGCCGCAGTTGGCCGAGCTACTCGGACAGAGCGCTCGGACCGCATTCGACGAACTTGAACATCTCGATCCCGACACCTTGCTGAGCGAGAACATCGACGTGCTGGTGCATGGCCTTCTCAGGCGGCATATGCCCGAACCCGTCTCGGTCGATTGGACCGCCGTCGCCGGAACACCGGTGCAGGAGACGACGATTGAACGCTCAACCATGGAGTTCGGGGAACGTCGCGACTATCGCATCCCGGGCAGCCGCTTGACCATCTCCTGGCCGCTGACGGGCAGCGCCGAGATACTCCGGCGGCAGGCGTCGCAGTTCACGCTGGGATCCGACCGCGGGACGATCAGGGACGGCAGCGTCCAGCTCGAAATTGAGGCGACCGAGCTCTCCACCGAGTTCGTGGAGCGACAGATGGCGGAGGTGCGCGAGGACGTCGACAGACGGATCACGTGGGCGAACCGCGACGTGGCGATCCACCGAGAGCAAGTCGAGCGTGAACTCAAGGCGGCCGCAGAGGCGCGACGTGCACGGATCACCGAGAACCGGCGGATCAGCTCCGCACTGAACATCCCGATCACGCCCACGGGCGTACCGCGGCCTCCTGTCCCAGCCCTGCGCAGGCAGGTGCCTCTACAACAGCGCCGAGCTTCGGCGGAGTTCACGCCCGAACCCGTGCTCGACAAGGCGATCTATCAGGACATCCTTGACGTCGTCGAGAACTGGGCACGGTCACTGGAACGCACGTGTACGCCCGCGATCCGCGCCCTCGGAGAGGAGGCGCTGCGGGATCTGCTGCTCGGAACACTGAACGGCTACTGGCAGGGGGCTGCAGGGGGTGAGCTGTTCAACGGCGAGGGCAAGACCGACATCCTCATTCGAGAAAACGGCCGCAACGTCTTCATCGCCGAATGCAAGGTGTGGGCCGGTGCGAATAGAGCGACCTCAGCACTCGACCAGCTGCTGAGCTACCTGGTGTGGCGTGACACCAAGGCGGCGTTGATCGTATTCATCAAGCGGTCGACACCAAACGAGATCATCGATCGCCTCCAAGCCGCGGTTCGCGGGCACCCGCGTCACCTACTTACCGCGGATGACTCCGACCCGAGTCGGCGGGCCGAATACGTCTTCGCCGCCGAGGACGACGGGCGCCGGATCGAATTGGCTGTGATCCCGGTGGTGATGCTCGAACCCGTAGATGCCCCTGACGAGGTGTCATCCGCCCATGACGAATGAGACGTACCGAGTCCGGAGGATGAAGCTTGCCGAGCCCGACGCGAACAGGATCGGGAAGTGGGCCTCACTTTGGGCGGACCTGATCCACGTCGACATGGTCCTCGCCGCGAGGTCGAAGGTCCCCAATGTCGCGGCCAACGTGTTCCATCGCCGCGCGCTGTGGGAGTCTGCGATCGTCAGCTACGGGCGGATGGCGGTCAGCGAGAAGCGACGCAAGCTCGCCCACGACGATCTGCTGCGCGCCGCAAGAGGCGAGCGAGGCGTCGTGTTCCACGAAACTCTCATGGGGTGGCGCCACGATCACGTTGCACATCGTCTGTCCCGGGACCTTGAGACCGTCACTGTCTGCGCGGACTTCCTCGATGATGACCCCGATGAGCTCGATTCAATCCGAGTCTTCGTGTCACCGTCGGGTGGGCCGGCCGACGATTCGCCGCTCGTGGTGGAGTTCCGCGAGCATGCGAAGACGTTGCGGGACGCGTTGTGGGAGAAGTACCTGGCACCGCCCGCGGATTTGATCGCGAAGCGCGGCCCGCGGGGAATCCTGGTATCGCCGCAGCCCCCGCCCGCAGATGGACTCACCGTCCAGCAGGTGTTGTGGTCCCGGATGAACGGCACGGGTATCGCCAGCAGGCCCTCCCCGAACCCGTAAGGGCTGTCGGCAGCGACGCCTACCCTGTCGCCACGCCGCACGAACGCCGGCCGCACCGCTACACCCGGGGAGGAACCATGACACTTGACGAACTTCGCACGATCATCATCAGCTCCACGTCACGCGACTGGTCGAGGATCACGGCGGCGGGGGCCGACGTACCGAGATCGCTTCGGTTCGTGGAGCAGCCCCGCCGACGGCACGTCAGGCGTCGAGCACGACAGCCACACCGAGGTAGCCGTGTACCGGCCGGACATCGACCTGACGATCTCCTACGGGATGCCGGAGAGCCAGCACGACCGCAATCTGTCCTTTGCGTGGTCGGAGAACTTCCCGGACTCCAACATCCGCGAGATCAGCATCGCCGACATCTTCTGGCGCGGCTCGCTGGTGGACCGGGTGAACTACGTCTACGTCGACGGTGGCGGGGCGATCGTGCCGCTGGGCCGCGATAACCAAGGTCTGCGCATCAACCAGTACGAGCTCGCAGTGGCCCGGCTCCTCAGCGGAATCGCGGACTACCAGGAGTTCGACCGGTACTACTCCTCGGTGCCCTTCGAGATGCAGGCCTGACCCCGCCATGG
The DNA here is from genome assembly GCF_002101585.1 of Mycolicibacter engbaekii. Classification (GTDB taxonomy): domain Bacteria; phylum Actinomycetota; class Actinomycetes; order Mycobacteriales; family Mycobacteriaceae; genus Mycobacterium; species Mycobacterium engbaekii. Next base: position 8,028 of record NZ_LQOT01000079.1, read on the forward strand.
CCATCGAACTCATCGATCACCGCAGAGGCTCAGCGGACCGGTACTCATGGTTGCCGCCGTTCGACTGGACCGTCGCCTACGCGAACGAGCGCTGGTGGAATGAGCCCCGCGGTTACTACGTCGGCGAGCCATGGTTCGTACAGGTGCTGGAGGACGGCGTAGAAGTAGCTCGCGTCGAACTTGATGACCCCGGCGGCATCAACCCTCAATACTCGGATGTTCCGAAGCCCGGGGCGGAGCGGCTGGAGATCCAGTTCATCGAGGTGGCCACCGCGGCGGCAGGTCGCGGCGTCGGGACCTCGGTGGTGCGCTCCCTTGAGATGCGGCATCCGGAGCGCCGCCTGTTCGCGTACAGCGAGGAGGCGCATGGGTTCTGGGCCTCGCTGGGCTGGGAACGGTTCGATCATCCCGAAGGTGAGCAGTTCCACCGTCCGCTATTTGTCCGACCAGCGCGGTAGAAGGCTGCCCCTTCGTTTTGACGGGTTCAAGTCGAAAGTCGGTCCACGTTCCATTCGCCCGCGTGACAATCCCCCGCACTGTCGGCCCCGCAAAGTAAGGTCAGCTTCGTTTGGTGCTTGACGTCGAGGAAAGGGGGGCGCCGCAATGGACGCGTTCGGTGTCCTGAACGAGGTCTTGGGCGACTACGAGAACTTCGTCAAGGGCTTCCTGGAGATCAAGGACGACCAAATCCGCAGCAAGGTCGAAAAGGAGATCGCCGACGGCCTGCTCTGGCCGGAACCCTGGCTCGCCCTGAATCCGGCGTTCGAGTCCGGCGGTACGGTCAGCGAACTGGCTGGCAAGGGTGTTCTCGACCCCGAGTCGTCCAACATCTTCCGTGACCCGGCCGGCAACGAGATCGCCTTCCACCGCCATCAGACCGACGCCTTCGAGATCGCCAACCGCCGCGAGTCCTACGTGCTGACCACCGGAACCGGGTCGGGCAAGTCCATGTCCTACATCGTTCCGATCGTCGATCGGGTGCTGCGCGAGGGATCCGGCAAAGGCGTGCGGGCCATCATCGTCTATCCGATGAACGCCCTGGCCAACAGCCAGCGCAATGAGCTGGAGAAGTTCCTCGGCAAGACGAATCCCAAAGTCAGCTTCGCCCGGTACACCGGCCAGGAGAACAGGGAAGAGCGTGAGAAGACGCTTGCTTCTCCCCCGGACATCCTGCTGACCAACTACGTCATGTTGGAACTGATGCTCACCCGCCCGAAGGAGCGCAAGAACCTCATCAGCAGCGCGGCGAACCTGTCATTTCTGGTTCTCGACGAGCTACACACCTACCGCGGCCGCCAGGGCGCCGACGTAGCGATGCTGGTCCGCCGACTGTGCAGCGCCGTCACATCGAACGACATCCAGTGCATCGGCACCAGTGCGACACTCGCCGGCCCGGGCACCAAAGCCGAGCAGCGCCAGCAAGTCGCCGAGTTGGCAACCAGAATCTTCGGTGTCCCGATCCCGGCCGCCAACATTGTCGGGGAAACCCTCCGCCGCGCGACCACCGGCGACACAGACCCCGCCGCGCTCACGGCCCGCCTGGCCGAATCGGCGCCGACGGACTGGCAAGCACTGCAGTGCGACCCCCTGGCCGTCTGGACCGAACACCATTTCGGCCTGCACACCGACGACGAGGGCAAGCTCGCACGACGCCCACCGTCAAAGCTCAAAGACGCGGCCAAGAAACTGCACACCGAAACAGGGGTAGACCAAACTGCCTGCGAGCAGAAGTTGCAGGAGTTGCTGCTTGCAGGTTCCCGCGCGCGCGATCCGCAGGGCCGCGCGCTGTTCGCGTTCAAGCTGCATCAGTTCATCGGTAAAGGCGACACCGTCTACACCACGCTGGAGCCCCCCGAGAAGCGATACCTCACCACGCAGTATCAGCGCAGCGCGCCCAACCGCCCATTGGGTCAACCCCTGTTCCCACTGGCGTTCTGCCGCGAGTGCGGTCAGGAGTTCCTGGTCGTGAACCTGGAGCGCGGCGGTGAGAACTTCAGCCCCCGTATCCCCAACTCCGATTTGGTCGAGCACCCCGACGCTGAAGGCCTGTTGTTCCTGACGAATTCGCCGTGGCCGGACCCGAGCGATCCTGCTCTGCTGGAGCTGGTACCGGAGGACTGGGTCGTGTCCAGCGGGTCCGGCCAGGCGCTGGACAAAGCCCGGGTGTCCAAGATGCCGAGCTCATTACGTGTCGACGAGTTCGGCACCATCACCGACGACGGGATGCCGGTGGCGTTCTTCGAGCGCCTCGAATTCTGCCCATCCTGCAAGACCAGTTACGAAAGTACCCGCCAGTCGCAATTCTCCCGGGTGGCCAGCCTCGGCACCGAGGGCCGCGCCAGTGCCGTGACGGTGCTGTCCCAATCTGTCGTGCGGACTCTGCGCACTGAAGACGATCTCGATGTCGAAGCGCGAAAGTTCTTGGCGTTCAGCGACAACCGCCAGGACGCGAGCCTGCAGGCCGGCCATTTCAACGACTTCGTGTTGGTGGGGATGATCCGCTCGGCTCTCTTCCGCGCGGCTGCCGACCACGAGGAGCGCAACGGTGAACCCCTCACCGACGAGAACCTCGGACCCGAAGTCGTCAAAGCCCTCAGCGGCAAGGGATTGAAATTTTTCGCCCGCGACGAGGAAACCGCCGACGAACCCATCCCCCGCAAGAAGATCACCCGGGCGCTGCGCGATGTCGTCACCTACCGATTGTGGGCCGATCTCAAGCGCGGCTGGCGCATCACCATGCCCAACCTGGAGCAGACCGGACAGCTACGCCTGGCCTACGAGGGGGTGGACGAGCTCGCTGCCCACGACGACAAATGGGCAGGCTGCGGGGAACCCCTGGCCGGCGCCGGCTCCGAGACGCGACGCGAAGTGATGCATGTCCTCCTCGACGAACTGCGCCGAAACCTGTGCATCGACACCGAATTCCTTACCGACGAAAAGTTCGACGCCGTCCGCCGGGCCAGCCGGGAATGGCTGAAAGACCCGTGGGCCATCTCCGATGAAGCCGGCACGTACAGCGGCCTGGCCTACCCCGGTGGGCGGCCCAAGAACGTGGCCGGCACCGGGGCGGACCTACACCTGTCCGGCTTGGGCGCGTTCGGGCGTTGGCTGCGCCGCCCCAACCGTTTCCCCGCATACCAGCATGCACTGAAGACCGCCGACGCCCAGGCGATCATCGAGCACCTGATGGAGGTCATGGCCAAGGCGGGCATTCTGGTGCGCATCGCGGTACCAAAGCGGCCCACCGGCTACCAGCTGCGCGCTGATCTCATCGCCTGGCATCCCGGTGACGGTAAGCATCGGGCGCCGGACCCCATCCGCAGCAACCAGACCGGGGGTCGGGTCAACCCGTACTTCAAAGCCCTCTATGCCGAGACCGCCAACTCGCTCGTCGGCTTGCAGGCCCGTGAACACACAGCGCAGGTCGAGCCCTCGAAACGCCAGAAACGCGAAGAAGAATTCGGCGAAGCCCGGCTGCCGGTGCTGTACTGCTCTCCCACGATGGAACTCGGCGTCGACATCAAGAGCCTCAATGTGGTCGGCATGCGCAATGTTCCACCTACCCCGGCCAACTACGCGCAGCGCTCCGGACGGGCCGGTCGGTCCGGTCAGCCGGCGATCGCCCTGACCTACTGCGCCACCGGAAACGCGCACGACGCCTACTACTTCCGCCGCAGTCAGGACATGGTCGCCGGAGCGGTGGCACCGCCGCGGCTGGAGCTGGGCAACCAGGATCTAGTTCGCGCCCACGCCCACTCGATCTGGCTGGTCAAGTGCGGCCTGGACCTCAAGGCCAGCATGGTCGACCTGTTGGAGATCGACCAGCCGGGACAGCCGTTGCGCCCCGAGGTGCTCGCGACCATCGAGTCGAAATCAAGCCGCGCCGAGGCGATCACCGCGATCACCGCAGTGCTGGAAGCAGCCTCCGAGGTCACCAGCGCCCCGTGGTGGACCGACACCTGGGTCACCGACACCGTCGACAAAGCACCGGCCCGTTTCAACAATGCCGCCGACCGCTGGCGCGGCCTGTACAACGAAGCGCAGAACGAACTCGACCAGGCCAACCAGACGCTGAAGACCATCGGCGCCTCGGAGGCATCCAAACAGCGTGCCCGCGGCCGTATTTCGGAGGCACGAGCGGCACTCGACCTGCTCAAGGGCCAAGTCGACGACGTGCTGCAGGGCGACTTCTACACCTACCGCTACTTCGCGTCGGAAGGCTTCCTACCCGGTTACTCCTTCCCGCGACTCCCGCTGTCGGCGTTCATTCCGGCCGAACGCCGCACCCGAAGCGGCGGGGAGGGCGATTTCATCCAACGCCCACGATTCGTGGCCATCAGCGAGTTCGGCCCCGGCGCGTTCATCTATCACGAGGGCGCCCGGTACGAGGTCAACCGGGTCAGCCTGCCCGCACGCGAGGACGGCACCGGTGTGCACATCAGTGAGATCAAGCGGTGCGGTGCCTGCGGGTACCTGCACGAGTCCACCGAGCCTGACCTCTGCCAGCATTGCGGCAGCCCGTTCGGCATCGAGGCCACCATGGGCAACCTGATGCGGCTGCTGTCGGTCAAGACCCGTCGCCGTGACCGTATCAGCGCCGACGAAGAAGAGCGCCAGCGCGCCGGGCACGAAATTGTGACCACCATTCGTTTTGTGCCACACGGGGTTCGCGCCGGACAGCTCACCAGCACCATCATCGAGGGCGGGCATGAACTCGGCACCATGACCTACGGAGACACCGCGCTGATCCGCCGGATGAACGTCGGCCTGCGCCGCCGCAAGGACAAAGACGTCCGCGGTTACGTCCTCGACACCGTCGAAGGCCGCTGGTGCAAGGAAGCCGACCTGGCCAAGAACGTGCACGGCGAGGCGCCGCGGTACCAGAGGGTGATCCCCTATGTCGAGGACCACCGCAACGCCCTGCTGCTGCATCTGGATCCCTCGATCGGGACCGATCAGCGGATGGCCGCGATGTATGCGCTCAAGCGCGGTATCGAAGCCGTCTACCAGTTGGAAGGCTCCGAACTCGCGGTCGAGGCCCTGCCCTCCAACACCGGCGACGACGCGTGGTCACGACTGCTGTTCTTCGAAGCCGCTGAAGGTGGGGCCGGCGTGCTGCGCAGGTTGGCCGCCGAAGATGGGCAGCTCACGCGGGTGGCACGAAAAGCACTGGAGATTCTGCACTTCGATCCCGACGCCGGTGAAGACCGCAAACGCGCCCCCCACGCGACCGAAGACTGCGCGCAAGCGTGCTACGACTGCTTGCTGTCCTACAGCAACCAGTGGGACCACCAGCACCTGGACCGACACTGCGTGCGCGATCTGCTCAAGCGGATCGCTGTGTCGAACGTTGTCGTCGGAGCAGGCGGTGAGGCACCGGACGCTCAACTCGAGCGACTCGAGCAGGCCTGCGACAGCGAGCTGGAGAAGAAGTTCTTGGCATTGCTGGTCCAGCATGGCTACCGCCTGCCCGATGACGCCCAAAAAATCGTCACCGGCTTCTACGTCCGGCCCGATTTCGCCTACCACGTCGACGGTATGGACGTCGCCGTCTTTGTCGATGGCCCCCATCACGACGCAGCCCATCAGCAGGAGAAGGACGAACAGGCACGCATGAAGCTCGAAGACGAGGCCGGTTGGCTGGTGTTGCGGTTCCACCACCAAGATGGCGAAGCTGGCTGGCTCACGACGATCGCCGAACACCGCGGCATCTTCGGCGAAGCCAGGGCCAACGCATGACGCCGCTCGACTACCCGGCCGGCAGTCTCGTCAACGCCCGTGGCCGCGACTGGCTGGTGCTGCCCGGCTCCCCAGAGGGCGCGCTGCTGGTCCGCCCGCTCGGCGGGCACGAGCACGAAACCACCGTGCTACTGCCCGACATCGACGACTTCGCCTCCGCCACCTTCGAGCCACCCACGGTCGACGACCGCGGCGACGCCGGCCGGGCCCGCCTGCTGCGCGACGCGCTGCGGCTCTCCTTCAGTGCGAGCGGCGGCCCGTTCCGGTCGTTCGCTCGCCTGGCCGTCACCCCCCGCAACTACCAGCTGGTTCCGTTGATGATGTCGGCCAACCAGGACGTCACCCGGCTGTTGATCGCCGACGGCGTCGGCATCGGTAAGACCGTCGAGGCGGGACTGATCGCCGCCGAGCTGCTGGCCACCGGCGAGACGCAGCGATTGGCGGTGCTGTGCTCCCCGCAACTGGCGCCGCAGTGGCAGAGCGAGCTTCGGCACAAGTTCGGCATCGACGCGAAGCTGCTGCTGCCGTCCACGGTCAACCGGCTGATGCGCAGTGTCCCCTTCGGCTCCAACCTCTACCAACATCACCCCCATCTGGTGATCTCCACCGACTTCGTCAAACAGAAGACCCGGCGCGACGAATTCGCCCTGCACTGCCCGGAGTTGGTGATCGTCGACGAAGCCCACACCTGCGTGGCAGGCGCCGGTGTCGGCACATCGAGCCAGGCCCATCTGCGCTACACCCTGCTGCGCAAACTCGCCGACGACAAGGACCGGCACCTGGTGCTGCTGACCGCAACCCCGCACAGCGGCGACGACACCGCCTGGCAGTCGCTGATCGGTCTGCTCGACGACAGGCTCGGCGACCTGCCCGCCGACCTGTCCGGCCGGGACCGCGAAGACGACCGCAAGCTGCTCGCCAGGTACATGATCCAGCGCCAGCGCGCCGACATCCGCGAGTATCTGCGCGGCGAATTCAAGGAGGACACCCCGTTCCCAGAACGGGAGACCACCGAATCCGCATACAAGCTCACCGCCGGATATCGCCAACTGTTCGACGACGTGATGGATTACGTCCGCGAGCAGGTCACCGACCCCAAGCTCAGCGCGGTGCGCCAGCGCGTCCGCTGGTGGTCAGCGATCGCACTGCTGCGGTGTCTGGCGTCCAGTCCGGCCGCAGCCGAGCAGACGTTGCTCAACCGCTCCGCGGTCGCCACCGCCGACGACGAGCGTGACGTGGACGCCTACGCCGAACCGCGCGTGCTCGACACCGACCTCGACGACACGACGGAAGCCGAGGACGTCACCGTCGGCGCTGACACCGGCGACAGTGACGAGACCGACACCAAGGCACGGAAGCGCCTGCGTGAGTTGGCCGCACAGGCCGCGGCTCTCAAAGGGCCACGCTCCGACGCCAAGCTCAAGCGCCTCATTCCGCTGCTGAAGGAACTGATTGACGAGGGCTACCACCCCATCGTCTTCTGCCGCTACATCCCCACCGCCGACTACCTCGCCGAACACCTGGGCACAGCACTGGCGAAGATCAAGGACCTCAAGATCGACGCGGTGACCGGGACGCTGCCGCCGGAGGAACGTGAGACCCGCGTCGACACCCTTAGCGCCCATGACGGCCCCCGACTACTCATAGCGACCGACTGCCTGTCGGAGGGCATCAACCTGCAGGACGGTTTCACTGCCGTCGTGCACTACGACCTGGCGTGGAATCCGACGCGCCACGAACAGCGGGAAGGCCGCGTCGACCGGTTCGGCCAGCAGGCACCCACCGTGCGCACCGTGACCTACTACGGCGAGGACAACGGCATCGACGGCCTGGTGCTGGAAGTGCTGATCCGGCGCCACGAGAACATCAAGCGCAGCATCGGTGTCGCGGTGCCGATCCCGGTCGATTCCACCACCGTGATGAAGGCGATCTGGGAATCGCTGCTGTTGCGGGGCAAGCAAGCCGAACAGCTGACCCTGGACTTCGGCGCGGCCACCTCCCAGTCGCTGGCCGACCAGGTTGAGGTCGAATGGACCAACGCCGCCGAGCGGGAGAAGGTGTCCCGGTCGCGGTTCCGTCAAGCCGGACTGAAACCCGACACCGTCGAGGCGGCTCTGGCCGAGGTACGACGCGCACTGGGCGGGCCAGCCGACGTCGAAACCTTCACCCGCACAGCGCTGTCGCTGTTGGGGGCGCCGATCAGCGACACCGATGACGGGTTCACCGCGGTCATCGACACCCTGCCGGCGGCAGTACGCGACCAGCTCCCTCCTGCCAAGGGTGGCCGGCTTCATTTCCACCGTTCGCTGCCGGTGCCGACCGGGCACAGTGTGCTGACCCGGACCGATGCCACGGTGGATGCGCTGTCGCGGTATGTCCTCGACGCCGCGCTCGACTCCCGGCTCGATCCGGCCGCCCGCCCCGCGCGCCGCGCTGGGGTGATGCGGACCCGCGACGTCGGCAAGGTGACGACACTGCTGATGGTGCGCCACCGGCTGGAGATCACCCTCCCGGGCGCTGCTACCACCGTCACCCAGGTCGCTGAGGAAGCCAAGTTCTTGGCGTTCACCGCGACCGGGGACACCCTGACCTGGCTTCCGCAGGCCGAGGTCGACGCCCTGTTGACCCTGCAACCGTCTGGCAACGTGGATGATTCGCTGGCGCGGATGCAGTTGGGGCGTGCCCTGAGCCGTCTGGGCGCGCTCACCGAGCACCTCACCACGACCGGTAGGGAGGCGGCGAAAGACTTGGTGTCCGAGCATCAGGCGGTACGCAGCGCCTCCAAGGCCGGCGGCCGCGCGCCGACGGTGCGGTTCCTGCCACCCGCGGATGTCCTCGGCGTCTACGTGTTCCTGCCGGAGGCGGGTGCCCGATGAGCGCGCTGAACGTCTTCAAGGGTGTCCGTACGGTCGGCACCGCGCTGCCCGCCGAGGCGATCCCGCGCGCCAACGAACTGCGGATGCCCGGTCAGACCGCCGAGGGCTATCAACTGTCGCCGGGGATGGCGGTCAACGGGGCCATCGCCCGCGCCTGGGAGGCCATGCTGGCCGCGCATCGCGCCTGGCACGCCGCACTGGAGCGGCTGCCCGAAGGGGATGCCGCCACCAAGCTCACCCGGGACAAGTGGCTGCTGCCCCTGCTCTACGAACTCGGTTGGGGCCGGCCCGATGTCATCAGCGGCGGGCTGGCCGTGCCGCCCGGGCTCGGCGAGACCGAGGCCCCGCACTTCCCCATCTCCCATCGGGTCGCCTGGCCCGACGCGGCGAACGCCGCAGCCTGGGTGCCGCTGCACCTGGTCGGTGCGGGCGTGGACCTGGACGCCAAGACTGCCGGGGTCACCGCACGCGCACCGCAGGCCATGGTGCAGGACTACCTCAACCGCGAGGACCGCGCCCTGTGGGCGATCGTGTCCAACGGCCACCAGCTGCGTCTGCTGCGCGACGCCTCCAGTCTCACCAGGCAGTCCTTCGTCGAATTCGACCTCGACGCCATCTTCACCGACCAGCTCTACGCCGACTTCCGGGTGCTGTTCCTGACGGTGCATGCCAGCCGATTTGCGCCCCGCCTGGATGACAAGGCAGCCAAGGCGGCACAACCCGAAGCCGACAGCGACGACTCCGCCGAAGACGCCGACATCGAGGTCACCGAACCGAAGCTGGATAACTGCTGGCTGGAACGCTGGCGCACCACCGCCATCGATGACGGCGCCCGTGCACTGCTGAACCTGCAGCACGGCATCGCCGCCGCACTGCAGGAGCTGGGTACCGGGTTCGTCGCGCACCCAGCCAACGTGGCACTGCGCGAGACCCTGGCCGCGGCGACCGACGCCGACCGCGACTTGCAGCGCGCGCTGCTGCGCATCGCCTACCGGTTGATCGTGCTGTTCGTGGTCGAAGACCGTGACCTGCTGCATCGCTCCGACGTCCCCGAGAGCGCGCGAACCCTGTATTCGGACTACTTCTCCACGGCACGGCTGCGTCGGCTGGCTGCCGAACCGATCGGCGGCTGGCACACCGACCTGTGGGAAGCCCACCAGATCGTCACCGACGCGCTGGCCGGCGACGGCCTGCCCGCCCTCGGACTGAGCGGCCTGGGCGCGAGCCTGTATTCGCGGGACGCGCTGAGCATTCTCGATGGCGCCAAGCTGCCCAACCGGGCGTTGTTGGCGGCGGTGCGAGCACTGGCCCAGATCGACGACCCGGTCACCGGACTGCCACGCCCGGTCGACTACCGCAACCTCGACAGCGAGGAACTCGGCGGCATGTATGAGGGCCTGCTGGCCTACACGCCGCGCTACCACGCCGACGAGCGAACCTTCACCCTGGACGTGGCGACCGGCAACGACCGCAAGAAGTCCGGCTCCTACTACACCCCCTCCGACCTCATCGCGTTGGTTCTCGACGAGGCACTCGACCCGCTGATCGACGAAGCCATCCGCGAGGCCGACCCCGAACGGGCCCTTCTCGATCTCACCGTGGTCGACCCCGCCTGCGGCAGTGGGCATTTCGTGGTCGCCGCGGCACGGCGCATCGCCGCCGCCCTGGCCACCGTGCGCACCGGCGAGACCGAATCCACCCCGGCCGCGCTGCGGGCGGCCACCGCCGATGTAATCGAGCGCTGCGTCTACGGCGTGGACCTCAACGACCTCGCCATCGAGATCACCAAGGTGGCGCTCTGGCTGGAAGCGTTCGACGCCGACCGTCCCTTCCCTTTCCTCGACGCGCACTTCCGGGTAGGCAATGCGCTGCTGGGCACCACCCCGGAATTGTTGCGGCACAACATCCCCGACACCGCTCTTGTCGCTCTCGGCGATGACGACAAGGACTGGACCAAGAAGCTCAAGGCCCGCAACAAATCCGAGCGCAAAGTCGATCAAGACCAGTTGACGCTGAGTTTCGGCGCCGAAACTCTCAACGTCGAGACCAGCCAGTTCACCAAGGCCGCGCACGAGGCCGACACCGGCACCGTCGCCTCCGTCGCCGCCCTGCGTGCCCGCGCCGACGCCTGGCGCCGCCTGGAAACCGACCCGGACCTGGTGGCCGCCAAACTGGTGGCCGACGCCTGGTGCGCGGCGTTCGTGCAAGCCAAGACCGGTGCGACCACCTCGGGGCAGGGCATCACCCACGCCACCATGCGTGCACTATCCGAAGCCCCGGAATCCGTACCGGACACCCTCATCAGCCAGATCAATGCCCTGGCCCGGCAGTACCGTTTCTTCCACTGGCACTTGGAGTTCCCCGGCATCTTCACGGTCCCCGATGACGGTAGCGCCGACCCAGACACCGGCTGGACGGGTGGTTTCTCCTGTGTGGTCGGCAACCCGCCGTGGGAACGGGTGAAAATCCAAGACAAGGAGTTCTTCGGAAACGCCGGCCGACCCGACATCGAAAGCGCGGCGACCGCGGCGATCCGCAAAAAGATGATCGACAACCTCGCCGACACCGACCCCGATCTGCACCGCGCCTACCGTGCCGCACTGCGGCAATCGGACGGCACCGCACACCTGCTACTCAAGAGTGGCCGCTACCCGTTCACCGGGCAAGGTGACGTCAACACCTACAGCGTGTTCGCCGAAACGATGCGCACCGTCACCAACCCCTCCGGCGCAGCCGGCATCATCACACCCACCGGCCTGGCGACCGACAAGACGACCGCACCGTTCTTCGCCGACACGTTGAGCAATCACCGGTTGTATGCGTTCTACGACTTCGACAACGAAGCCAAGATTTTCCGCGATGTCGATCATCGCGTTCGGTTCGCCGTCACGACCATGACTGGTACGCAGCGCACGGTGCGGCGCACCAAGTTCGCCTTCCTCAACCGGCACGTCTCCGATGTCCCCGAAAAGCGATTCCAGTTGGCCGCCGACGAAGTGCTTGCGCTGAACCCGAACACCGGAACACTGCCGATGTTCCGCAGCCGCAAGGACGCCGACATCACCCTCGGCATCTACTCCCGGCATCCGGTGCTAATCCGCGACGGCGACCCCGACGGCAATCCCTGGGGACTCTCGTTCGCACGGCTCTTCGACATGGCCAACGACTCCGGGCTGTTCCACACGGCCGAAGACCTCACCGACGCGAAGTTCAACGGCTGGTCCTACACCCGCGGCAACAAGGAGTACGTGCCGCTGTACGAAGCGAAGATGCTCAGCCACTTCGACCACCGGTTCTCCACCTACAAGGACGCTACCCAGGCGCAGTTGAATGTCGGCTCCCTGCCGCGGCTCACCGATGAGCAGCACGACAACCCAGAGCTAGAGCCGCTCGCGCGGTATTGGGTGGAGCGTTCGGAAGTAGACACCAAGGTCGAAGATCGCTGGGATCGAAAGTGGCTTGTCGGCTGGCGCGACATCACCAATGCAAGTAACGAGCGGACCTACGTACCGTCTGTGCTCCCCCTATCCGGTGTGGGTCACGTCTTTCCCATCGCTTTCCCAGACGACCCAATGCGGGCCATCCAACTCCACGGGCTCTGGTCGAGCAATATCTACGATTTCGTAGCACGCCAGAAGCTGAGTGGTACCCACATGACGTACAACATCGTTCGGCAGCTCGCTACGCCTAATCCCGCCACCTTCGAACGCCCAACCCCATGGCGTCAAAGCAAGAGCCTCGGCAATTGGCTGGAGCCTTATGTCTTGGAGTTGTCGTACACTTCGTCTCGGCTGAGACCCTATGCCGTAGACCTCGGCGACGCCGGCCCGCCCTTCCGCTGGGATCCCGCGCGCAGGGCCCAACTACGTGCCGATCTCGACGCCGGCTTCCTCCACATCTACGGCCTCGATCGCGACGAGGCCGAGCATGTCCTCGACTCGTTCTTTGTCGTCCGCAAGTACGAGGAACGCGACTTCGGCGAGTATCGCACCAAACGCCTCGTGCTAGAAGCCTACGACCGCATGGCCGTGGCCATTGCCAACGGCGGCAAGGGCTGGAAGCCGCTCGCCGATCCGCCCGCCGGTCATGGGCCCCGTCACCTCGAATAGTCAAGCAACGGAAGAACAATGCCACTCGCCATTGACAAGGGATTCATCACCGACCTCGCCAAGATGGAGAAGCCGGTCGCGAAACGGGTCGCCGAGGTCTTCGACGAGTTCGACGCCGCCACCCACACCGGGCTTCACTTGGAGAAGATCGCCAACGCCCGCAACCCGCGGTTCCGGTCTATCCGCATCGACCAGGCCTGGCGCGGTATCGTACTGGCCCCCGCCACCGGCGACGTCTACACATTGCTGAAGGTGCTGCACCACGACGACGCCTACGCGTGGGCGCAACGTAGCAACCTCTCGGTCAATTCCGCGACCGGCGGCATCGAGATCCGCGACGAAGCCGAACTCGACCGCCAGATCCCCGATGACCGAAGCCGCCAAGAGCGCAGGCACCCCCATCTTCGCCAAAATCAAGGACGGCGAGCTGACCAAACTCGGCATCGACGAGAAGGTGCTGGCGTTTGCGCGGACCGTCACCGACGCCGGACAGCTCGACGCTGCGAAATCCTTCCTGCCCGAGACGCAGTGGGATGTGTTGTTCGGCCTCGCCGCCGGCTTCACCCCCGAGGAGGTGTGGTCCGATCTCGGTGCGCAAATCCTGAACGAACCCGTCGACACCCAGGACATCGATGCGGCCATCCTGCGCAGCAGCGACCGCGTCGTCCTCGTCAGCGGCCCCGACGAACTGATGGACGTCTTCGCCTACCCGTTCGCCACCTGGCGGGTATACCTGCACCCCACCCAGCGCGCCGTCGTCGACGCCGCCTACAAGGGCCCTGCGCGGGTCACCGGCGGGCCCGGCACCGGCAAGACCGTCGTCGCCCTGCACCGCGCGCACATGCTCGCCCGTCGTGGCGACGGCAAGGTCCTGGTCACCACCTTCACCTCCACCCTGTCCGACACGCTGCAGTCCGGGCTCGACATGCTCATCGACGACGAGGAGGCCGAAAGCCGGATCGAGGTGTCCCATGTCGACCGGGTCGCGCACCGCGTCTTCCGTAAGACCCACGGTGCACCGCACCTGCTCGGCGCCGAGGACGAGAAAGCGTTGTGGGCCAGGTTGATCGACGAACTCGAGTGCACCTTCACCCCGGTGTTCCTGTCCGAGGAATGGCGCCAGGTGGTGCTGGCCCGTCGCATCAGCACCGCCGACGCGTACCTCGCCGCCAAGCGAACCGGACGCGGGCGTCCACTCGGATCAGCCCAACGGGCCCAGGTGTGGCAGGTCATCTGGGAGTTCGAACACGCCCTCACCCAGCAGGGGGTGTGGACTCACGAATCCATCCGACGCGAAGCGACCCGCCTGCTGGAGGAATCCTCCGAGAAACCATTCCGGCACATCCTCATCGACGAGGCGCAGGACCTCAGCCCCGACCAATGGCGGCTGCTGCGGGCCGCGGTCGGAGAAGCGCCCGACGACATCTTCATCGCCGGTGACACCCACCAACGCATCTACGACAACCGGGTCAGCCTGCGCGAAGTCGGCATCAACATCGCCGGCCGGTCCTCCCGGCTGAACATCAACTACCGCACCACGGCCGAGATTCTCGGCTGGAGCCTCGGCCTGCTGCGCGGCGAGCCGATCGACGACATGGAAGGCGGGCTGGACTCCATCGCCGGCTGCAAGTCCTACGTGCACGGACAGCCGCCGACATTGAGTGGGCACCAAAGTGCCGATGCCGAGTCCAAATTCATCGCCGCGTCCGTCAAGGCCTGGATCGAGGGCGGCATCGCACGGTCGGAGGTCGGGATCGCCGTTCGCGCCAAGTGGCTGACGTCGAAGATCGGAAGTGCTCTGCGGGCGGCCGGGATCGACAGCGTCGACCTGGCGAAAGCCTCCGATGACGACGATGCTGTACGCGTCGGAACCATGCACCGCGTCAAAGGTTTGGAGTTCCGCTGCATGTGCGTCGCCGGTGTCAGCGCCAAGTTGGTACCCGCCGCCAACGCCATCACTCCGGCCGAGGCCGACAAGCAGACGCACCACCAAGACCTGGAACGGGAACGATGCCTACTCTTTGTGGCCTGCACTCGGGCGCGTGAGGAACTGCTCATCACCTGGCACGGCGAACCCAGCTCGTTCCTGACCGCGCTTGAGACGAACTGAACAGGAGATTTACCGTGACCCGCCTGTCTACCTTGCTCGACGAAATCGATTCCGGCGTCGTGCTTCTCCCGGAATTCCAGCGCGGCTACGTCTGGAACCGCGACCAGGTCCGCGGCCTGATGCGTTCGCTGTACCGCGCGTATCCGGTCGGCGGCCTGCTGATGTGGGAGACGACATCAGACGATGTCACTGTTCGTGGGGCCTCCTCGGGCAGTGGAACGCGACAACTGCTGCTCGACGGGCAGCAGCGCGTCACGTCGATGTATGGAGTCATTCGCGGCACACCTCCCCCGTTCTTCGAAGGCGACCCGAGTGCGTTCACCGGGCTGCACTTCAATGTCGAAACCCAGTCCTTCGAGTTCTACGCACCCACCAAGATGGCCGGTGACCCCACCTGGGTCAACGTCACCGAATTGTTCCGAACGGGGCCATTTGAGTACTTGAGCGCCTTTCCCGACGTCGAGCGCGAAGTGCTCAACACCTACCTTGAACGGCTTAACCGGATCAAAGAGATCGAGAACCGCAACTTCAACTCCGAGAAGATCACCGGCGCCGGTAAGACGGTCGATGAGGTCGTCGACATCTTCAACAAAGTCAACTCTGGCGGCACCAAACTTTCCAAGGGCGACCTCGCGTTGGCAAAGCTCTGCGCCGAATGGCCCGATGCCCGAAAAGAACTGCGCGACAACCTGGACCGCTGGAAGAAGGCCGGTTTCCGGTTTTCGCTGGACTGGCTGCTGCGAAACGCGACCGCGGTCGCGACCGGCCGGGCACTGTTCTCCTCCCTGAGCGATTTGTCCGCCCCCGATTTCGAGGCGGCCCTCGGCAAGTCGGTGAACCACATCGGCACCTTCCTCGACGCAGCTTCTGGACGTTTGGGCCTCGACCACGACCGGGTGTTGATGGGTCGCTACGCCACACCCGTCATCACCCGGCTGCTGCAGCTCAACGGCGGCGGATTCACCGACGGCGCGCACCGCGACAAAGTTCTGTACTGGTACGTGCACTCCGCGCTCTGGGGCCGGTTCAGCGGCTCGACGGAGACCTACCTGCAGCAGGATTACGAGGCGGTTGAGCGGGGCGGAGTCGATGCATTGATCTCGACACTGGAACGTGTCCGAGGTGGACGTCTGGCCATCGGCCCCGACGACTTCGCCGGCTCGACTCGCGGTTCCCGGTTCTACCCCCTGCTGTACCTGTTGACCCGAGTTGATGGTGCCCGGGACTTCGGTAGCGGGCTGGAACTGCGTGCTGAGCTTCTCGGCAAACTCACCTCGCTCCAGGTGCACCACATCTTTCCGAAGGCGTTGCTGCGCAACCACGGATTCGACCGCAACGAGATCAATGCGCTCGCCAATTTCTGCTTCCTCACCCAGGACACCAACATCAAGATCGGGATGCGTGACCCAGCCGAATATCTGCCGGAGGTACAGGCCAGGCATCCGGGTGTTTTGGAGTCGCAGTGGATTCCGACCGATCCTGAGCTGTGGCGGGTAGAGCGTTATTCAGACTTCCTGGCCGCCCGCCGTGAGCTTCTGGCCGCCTCGGCGCAGTCCTTCCTCGAAACCCTCCGTAACCCCGAAGGCCCGCACGACAACGTGGCTTTGGACCGTCTGCAGGTTGCCGATGAAGACATCGACGACCCGCGCGGTGAGCAGGTCCGTGAACTTGTCGCCGAATTGAAGCGCAGGGGCTATGCCGAGCCGGAAGTGGACGCGGAGATCCCAGACCCCGACACCGGCGCCGTGCTTGCGGTCGCGGAAGCCTTCTGGCCCAAGGGGCTTCAAGAGGAGCTGGGCGATCCCGTCGTCCTCGAACTCGATCCTGACGATGCCGATCTGCCTCGCCTGGAAGAACTGAAGATAAGGGTCTTCACGTCGGTGGACGCACTGCTGCGGTTCGTTGAAATCGAGGGCACCATCGCGTCCGGAGAGCCGGATACGACGGCTGCTGAGGTTCCCAGCGACTCACCACCAAGCGACATCGAGGCCGATTTCTCGCAACAAATGAAGGCCGTGTACGACCGCGGCCTTTCAGAGGCGGGGTACAAGGCCTCCTATTTCCTGAGCATGCTGTCGCAACACGGGCCGCTGGAGACCGCACACAAACTGTTGGCGTCCCGACCAATCTCGGACGGGTTCCGCGAACTGTGGGAGCGGGAGCGGCTTGACCTGACCGTAGAGGCCCTCGTAGTCGAGCCCAAGTTTTCGGAGCTGTTCAGCGAGAACGAGATAGCGGTTGCTCGGCGACGGCTGGACCAGTTCGGGTACACGCCCTAGGGCAGTCTGTGCACGGAAAACGATGATTACAAACCACATTCGCCAGTTAGATCGACAACCCAGAAGCAGGAGCAACCGTGTCCGACGAGAGCCCCGACAACCTTCCACTGCCGGCCGGAAGCGATGAAGTCGAAGTATCGGTTCAGCCCGGCGGCCTCGTGGTTGCCGGCGATCCGGAAGCTGTCGAGGCCTACCTGTCACGCCTGCGGACGGTCGCTGGCAAGACGATGCGGGTATCCGGCATCAACAAATCCTCGGTCGGCACCGCCGCCGGCCTTTTGGCGGGGATGGCAGGGATTCTCGCGGATTCGGGGAAGTATGTGCAGCTTCATCCCGACAGCGTCAACGCGCTGCGCGTGGGAAACTGGATTCCCGGAACTGACGGCTACTTCAGGATGATGACGCGTGGCGGCGACGGACTGTTCCTGCAACAGCTGCAGTGGGCACCGGCGCAGATCGCACCTCCGCAAATGGCCGCAGTTCAATTGATCGCCACGCAAATGGCGCTCAAGGCGGCGATTGCCAACGTGGAGGAAGCTGTACGTCGGGTTGAGGGCAAGGTGGAGTCCATCTTGGACCTCGCTCAGGCCTCGCGTGCGGGCGACGTCCTCGGCACGCACCTGTCGATTCGTCGGGCCACAGATTTCCTCGATGAGCATGGCGTGCTTCCCGATACCGATTGGGACGCTGTGGCGGGCTTGGGGCCCGCACTGAACGTGACAGTGGAGCAGCTCCGGAACCATGTGAGCCGAGTCCTCGATTCGTTCGACTCCACTCTTTCGGTCCAGAAACGAGCCGCCAAGCTCGGCGCGGCGGTCGAAGACAAGCAGCTGGGCGAGACCCTGAGCCTTTTGGTAGTCGCCGAGGATTCGCTGTACCGGTGGCAGCTACTACGACTGGCCCGGGTTGGGGAGAAGGAGCCGCAACACCGGCAGCGGGTGATCGACGACCTAAACGAACTGATCCGTCATCAACTTGTCGAGGACGGCAAGCTATATCGCGACGCGATACGCCTGCTTCACGACTTTGCAAAACCGGAACCCATCGAGGGATTCCGGTTCTTGGCAGTTCGAGAATTAGCCAAACATCGTTCAACCCTTCGTGACGAGCTGGACCGCTTCGCCCAGGCCCGGCGCCACCAGGTCGGGGAGTGGTCGAACGTCAGCACTCCTGGTGTCCTGGACGCGGCGGCAGCTGTGATCGACGCGGTCTCCGGCTCGGCGCTCAAGGCCGTCGGGGCTGCCGGGCATGGATTCATTCGGATGGGCGAATACCTCGCAGATAAGGCCCAGACCGAGAAAGCCGCGTCGCCGATGGACGATTCCGATGGCTCTCCGGCTGAGACCAAGTGACTGGCTGAACACGTGGTCTCTCAGGCCCAGGTCGCGCACGTTATCGTCTCCTCTTCACGGGACGCAGCAAGCAAACAAGCCGTGTTGATCGCGCCCGTCGAACCATGAACGTGACCTACGCGGCAATCCTGATCAGCCTGGCCTCCCTCTTCTTGGGCATCGTGAACTATCAGTACACGCGGTACGCGCAGGTCCGCGACTTGCAGACCCCGCTGCGCAACGAGTTGCGGAACAACCTGCACCGGTTCGACTACTGGCGAATCGAGAAGATCCTGAACCAGCTTCAGGACCGTATTCCGTCTGCCGACGTCGAGGGCGAGCTACGCAAGCTCAGCGAGTCCATCGCGCTCACCAAAGGCAGCTTCGTCGCCCCCACACCTCAACAGCTCCAGACTCTGGTCGACACCTTCGAATCGACATGCGCCGCGTTCAACGAGACCCGAACACCGCCCACGAGCGACAAAGTCTTCGATGGCGGCTACCAGGCGAAGCAACGTGCGAACCTGATCGAACACTTCACCGTCCTACGCCGTGAAATTCGGTGTGTTGTAGACGGTTTGGATGCGATCCAAACCAAGCCGATGACTCGCCGCAAGCAAATCAAGCAGTTCAGGGCTCTTGATCGGAAAGCACGAGGGTGACTCTGCTTCAGACCGTCTTCTCCGGGGACCGCATCATCCAGGTGTCGGACCGCAGACTCACCCTGGATGGGCAGATCTTCGACGATGAGTACACCAAGCTGGTCTGCTGGAACCAGACCTTTTCGGCGGGGTTCACCGGCATCGCTCGCATCGACCGGCGCGCCAGGAAGTCGACGGCGGAATGGATCGCCGAAGTCCTGTGCGACTACCCCGCGTTCGTTCCCGGTGTGCAGGCACTGCGCCAGGAGGCGGAGAACCGAGTCTCCAAGTTGTCCTGGGCCGACAAGAGGCTGGCCATCGTCGTCGCCGGGTTCGACTTCCGTCAGATTCCGTTGATCGCGGAAATCGCCAACTTCGATACGGCCACGAACGTCACGCAGGACGCAGACAGCTTCCGCCTGAGATACGCACAATTTCCACCTGGGCGGAAGACTGGCACCCACTCAGTGGGCGCGGGCCTCGGCAACCTTGAACACCGTCTCCTATCTCGATACGTCCCCCGTATCCTGCAAAAGGACAAGGCCAACGGTCACAACCGTGCGATCAAGCTGTTGGTGGAGAATCAGCGGCGGGTCCACCGCAAGGATCCGCTAGTGGGGGCCGACTCTCAGGCCGTGACCATTCCCTCCACCCGGGATCGTCATCAGCAACCTCGACGGCACCGACATCCCCGCTCACAGCAGCAGTTTCGTGTACTTCGATCAGCACGGCTTCCGGTACAAGCAGCTCGGACCGCTCATGGCGCAGGGCAAGCAGGTCATCGACCAGGTGATTGGGACGGCGGACGAAGAGAACCCCGACCACCAGTCGATGAGTATTCGGTTCGTGAAGGTACCGCCGGCACCGACCCGCGCACAGCGGCGCAGGACGTCGCACTAGTTGCTGGCCGACACGCACCGTCCAAGCAGCCCCAGTGAGCCAACCCCATTCCTGTCGGCTTGCGCGGCTATCTTCTCCAAGGAGGTGCTCAATGTACAAGCAGAGTCGTAGCAAGCGGTGGCTCGGAGTCCTTCGCGAGGCTTTGACCATGCTCAAGATGGCTGAGAAATCCGTCGCGATGTACGCAGAGGCCGCAACCCGTATGCAAGGTGTACGAGTCGTAAGCGAACGCGACAAGGACGTTATGACCGGCATCGCCCGCGATAACATCAAGCTGACACTAAGAAGCCAAAACCTCGGCGGAGAGTCTCACCTCGCCGACGCGCTCGCCCCGATCGCGAAGGCAATGGACGATTTCTCACTCGGTGACCAGTTCAGCACAACCCTGCGCGCTCTCATCGACTCCATCGAAGATGCCCTACCCCTACTGGAAGAGCAGATGGCCGAACACGACGCCACCATCGACGAAATAACTGGTGAACTTGAGCGCGCACTGCTCATCTCCCTCGTCGTCACGCTGACCTCACACAATGTCCTTATTCAGAAGGTTGAGGAATGGGAACGGCCACACCAACGATTCCTCCAAGGACTGGAACCAACCGACGTCGGTCACTACCTCGACGTCAAGACGCTCATGTACGCCGACAGTGGCGGCCCAGGCCGAGTTCACATGCAAGATTTGGTGTCCGCGATCAACGGGGGCGCCGTGATCGTGATGGCAGGCGCTGGTCGAGAAACCGTCGATAGCTACCCCGAAGCCCAGGCCGTCGCATACGCCCAGTGGTTCAGCTACGCGTTCTCGCTGTGGGAGGAGCAGTTCCGCGGAAGGATCGCGACTTGCTTCGATAAGCACACCTCTGAACGCATCCGAGGCAGCGACGTCCGCAACGACTACTTCGGAGACATCCGCCTAATCCGCAACGACTTCGTCCACAACAAAGGCATCTGCAAAGACTCGGCACAATTGAAGCGGCTCGAATGGGGCCTTACCCGACGTCGACAAATCGAGATCACCCCTGAGCAGATGTTGTCGCTTATCGACCTTTTCCCTCGCGACGAACTAAGCACGGTCCCTACACCGCTGCCCCCAGGAGACACAGTGAGGGTCCCCGGAAAAGTGGACCCACACGTGCTGGAGGATGTCCAGACGCGTGCTCAAAAGCTTGGACTCAACGACAGCCAGCTTCTCGAGGCGGCACTTTCAGACTGGTTGGCGCGTAACGGCTCCTGACGAGGCTCGTCTTGATCTCAGTAAAGAAAGTTCTCACAAGGCAGGGCTGCATGCGGCTTCG
This sequence comes from Mycolicibacter engbaekii, assembly GCF_002101585.1. Classification (GTDB taxonomy): domain Bacteria; phylum Actinomycetota; class Actinomycetes; order Mycobacteriales; family Mycobacteriaceae; genus Mycobacterium; species Mycobacterium engbaekii. The sequence continues at coordinate 29,305 of NZ_LQOT01000079.1, forward strand.
CACAGATTGGGTGCACGAAGGCTCGGTCCGTGGCGGCGGACGGGAGGGGCTGCTGAACGATTCTGTGACAGTTCTTCAGGCGGCCTGATTGGCTGCCTCGGTCATGATGGCTTCGAATTCGATGGGGGTCAATCGGCCCAGGCGGGCTTGTCTTCGCCGCCGGTGGTAGGTGCGTTCGATCCAGGTGACGATCGCGATGCGCAGTTCGTCACGGGTGGCCCAGCGTTGGCGGTCCAAGACGTTGCGTTGCAGCAGGGAGAAGAAGCTCTCCATGGCGGCGTTGTCTCCGGCGGAGCCGACTTGTCCCATAGAGCCGAGCATGTGGTGACGCCACAGTGTCTGCTGGAGTTTGCGGGAACGAAACTGACCTCCTCTGTCGGTGTGCAGTGTGCACCCGGTGACTATGCCGCCTCGGCGGGCGACAGCGGATTCGACGGCGTCAACGGCCAACTGTGAAGTCATCCGCTCGGCGATGGAGTAGCCGACGATCCGGTTGGACCAGACGTCCTTGACCGCACAGACGTAGACTTTGCCTTCGGCGGTCGGGTGTTCAGTGATATCACTGAGCCACAACTGATTTGGTCCGCGCGCGGTGAAGTCGCGGCGTACCCGGTCCTCGTGTGCCGGGGCGCCGACGACGCCTTTCTTGCCCCTGCGCTTCTTGCCAAACACACACCACCATTGGTTGGCCGAACAGATCTTCCAGACCGTGCGCTCGGACACCTCGTGGCCGGCGGCGTTGATCTGATCGAACAGCAGCCGGTAGCCGAACTCGGGATCGTCGCGGTGGGCGTCGAAGATCGCGTTCGCCACGTGGGCCTCGTCGTATTCGGCGTCGGTGATCGGGGCGGTCAGCCAGGTGTAGTAGTGCTGGCGGTGAAGCTTCAGTACCCGGCACGAGACCGTCACCGGCACCCTGATCGGGGCATCGGCGGCGGCCAGCTCCTTCACGAGCGGGTAGAGCCTTTTCCCGGTAGTGATCCGCGCGCCAGATAGGCCGCAGCCTTGCGCAGGACTTCGTTCTCCTGCTCCAGCAGGCGGTTGCGCCGCTTCAGATCCCGGTTCTCCCGCAGCACCTCAGGCGAGGCGATCGACTTCGGGCCCTCGTCGGCATCGGCCGAACGAAGCCACGAGTTCAGCGTGGTCTGGTGAATCCCGAAATCCCGGGCGACCTGCTCGACAGACACCCCAGGGCCACGCTCGCGCGCCACGCGCACGACATCGCGACGGAACTCCTCAGGGTAGGGCTTAGGCACAACGACATCCTTCCAGCCTGACTGTTCGTCAAGCGATCCCAGATGTCACAGATCCGTTCAGCAGCCCCCTCGGCTTCCGAGGGCACGTGACGAGCAAGTCCCGACAGTTTTCGACGACCATGAAGGCGCTGCGTGACCAGCGCGCTGCCTGGCGCCGCGAGCAGGCCGACTCGGGATCGGAGGGCACCACCGTCCAGCCGCTGATGTGGGAGTTCGACCGCTCGGGCTACGACAACGTCGGTGACCGCCTGCTGGTCGTTTCGGCTTCTACTCGCGCTCGTGAGCAACGGCTCGCCGGGCGCAGCGCATTGAAGGAAGGGGCGTGAACCAACGATGCTTGTGGATGGGCATTGGTACAGTAGCAACGAGCTTGCCGAACTCCTTCACGTCGACGCGTCGACCATCCGACGTTGGCGAACCGCGCGACCGCCGCAGGGCCCGGCATTCGTTCAAATATCTGATCGGGTGTTCATGTACAACTCGGACGACGTTGAGAAGTGGCTCGCCAGTCGGCGCTTCGATCCAAGCGAGGTGGCGTAGTGGCCGACAAAGTTACTCTGCCACTGGGCATTTCGTTATCGGCCGATATCGAACCGCGCTCCGGCGGAGTGTACCGCGCACGTGTCCGGTGGGTCGATCCGTCGGCCCAAAAGCGAGTCTCCAAATCCGAGACTTTTACCACCCGCGAAGCCGCCGAGGACTGGATCGCTCGGATGCGCCAGTCCGCTGGCCGCGGCATCGATCCCAACACGGCAACCACGACACTTTCCGACTACGGCACGGGCAACATGAAGCTGGCGCTGCGTGGCCTCGAAAGCAAAACCACCGATCCGTACCTTGCCGGGTGGCGCAAGCGAGTCGTGCCGTCGCTTGGCCATCTGCCTCTCACCATGATCACCAACGGAGCGGTCGATCGGGCCGTCCACGCGTGGATCGCCGACGACTGCAGCCGATCGACTGTGAAGAACAGCCTCGCAGTGCTGGTCCGGGTCATGGAGCAGGCCCACCGCGACGGCATCATAGATCGAAACCCGGCGCGCATCAGCGGATGGCAACGCGAGTACAAACTCGCCGAGGATGAACTCGACGACCCACGCGCCCTGGCACTACCGGACTGGTCCGCTCTCGTGACCCTCGCTGACGCATTGGTTGCGAACTCCGCCGATAAATACCAGGGCTGGGGCGACGCCGTGATCTTCGAGGCTTGCACCGCCGCGCGCATCGGCGAGGTCTCCGGCTGTCTGATAGGCGACATCGACACCAAGAACTGGATCTGGACCGTTTGCCGTCAGACCACGCCGTCTCCCGGTGCACTTCAAGATGGCGCTACGAGCGCGTCTGGTGGCGGGCTGGTCGACAAGAACACCAAGGGCCGACGGGCACGTCAGGTACCGCTAATCGAGTCGATCCGCGATCTCGTCCAGCGGCGGATCGAAGTCGCAGACGGCGAACCGGACGCCCGGCTCTTCACCGGCCCGCGGGGCGGGCGCATCACCACCGCCACCCTGCGTGACGCGACCTCGTGGGACGAGGTGGTGACAAAGCTGGGCTACGAGCAGTTGAAGCGCCACGGTCTCCGACATACCGGGTTGACCTGGATGGCCGATGCCGGTGTCCCACTGCACAGCCTGCGCAAGATTGCCGGCCATGGCAGCATCACCACCACCCAGCGCTACCTGCATCCCGATCGGCAGTCCGTTGCTGATGCCGGCGAGTTGCTGGCGCGGCATCTGTCATCGAAGGCTGGCCGCAAGCTGCGGGCAATCTAAGCCGCTACCCGACGTAGTGGCCGGGTCAGAATGGCGCGCCCGGAGCGAAGAGCGAGACGATATTTGACCACTGCGAGCGAGCGGACTGCTCGAACCGTTCGCTGAGTCCCTTAGCGAAGGACCACAGCTCGCGGTCCGTCGGATAGTCGCCAGTTTGGAAATGCTCGTTGCCAAGAAGCAAATGCAACCTGTCCAGCTCGGCGGCCTGGTTCTCGATCGGGCCAAGAAGTCCCGGCATTCGCTCGATGGCCCACCGTGTAGGCCGCGCGTTGCCGTTCTCGTCGAACAGCAGGCCGTCCACCACACCGCGCCGGTAGTGCGGCGGCCAGTCCTCCAGAGAATCAGAGTTCGCACATGCTTGAACACCCTCGGCCTGGACGAGTACGGTATCGCGCATTGCACGAATGCCTACCGCATTCCCGAGCTTCTGTTGAATCGACGTATCAAGATCGGCGATGTTGGCAGCCCGTAGTCGTTCTGCAAGGTTTCCCTTATAGAAGACCGCACCGTCGAGCAGGTCACTGATCAAAGTTGCGGGTTGGCCCAGGATGAGTGGCGCCAGTCGGCGAAGGGCCCAGCGCACCCACAACATCGTCGCTGGAACAACGACATCGACCATCTCCTGCTCGACCACAGGCTCGCGAGCGCGGCCGTGACCGGAGCCAAAGGTGTTGCGGATGACACCGACACTCTTGACGATCTTCATCGCGCTCTGGACGAGATTGCGTAGCTCGGGGTCACCACTGAGATGTGCACCCGGCTGGCGTTTGAGCACTGCGTGGGCAGAATCGACAAGCGCTGGAAAATCTGTTGCGGCTGGAGCTACTTCCCCGCGTTCAGTAATCACGACCCGCGCGACGGACTCGGCAAGCTCCTTCGCGCGGCCAAGAATTAGTGACCCGTCGGTGCCGCCCACGGCTTCCGCCAAGCGGTCGCGGTGACCAACGATTGCGGTCCATGCCTGCCCGTCGATACCCAGCGGACGGTCGATAGTCAGATCATCTGGCATAACGCTCCCCTAGCGTCCCGGTCGCAACAGTTACGCGGACTCGGAACCGGACGAGCAGCTGCCAACGCATGCAGTGAGACCTGCCCCATGTGGTCCCAATGTGGTCCCAGGACCACCTGCACCACTGTGGGCCTCCTCCGGCGAAACAACAGGTCAAAGCCTGCTTCTCTTGGTCGGGCTGACAGGATTTGAACCTGCGACCACTTGACCCCCAGCTATGCCTCTCGCGTTTCAGCGTATACCGGCGGACACTACTTCCCAGCTCGAATACCTTCACGGGCATCAGCGGACACCTGCGGTTGTCGCCTGGTTGTCGTCAAGGTTGTCGTCACAGCGCACCGAACATGCCGCGTTAAATCAACTCCCCCACAACATGTTTCAGTGCTAATCTGCCCGCATGAACAGCACCGGGGATCAACTTGACGCCATCACTCACGCCGCCGCCCTCTGGCGGGCCAACGACCGAGCCGCCGGGCCAGCAATGTTCGCTGTGTATGCGGCCGGCGGGAGCGCCGACATGCAAGCCGCGCTACTGCTCGGCGGCGCCAACAACGTCGGCCGTTGAGAGACCCGGCCGCCGGTGACCGCCATCGAGGCTGCGAAGCGGCGACCGCTAACTCCGCGTGGCCCCCAGGATGACCACCAAAGCCGTCCGGCCAACTCGGCGCAATCACCACGGCGGCGGCCATGCTGCGCGCCGGCGACCCAGCCGCCGCAGCCTCCGTCACCACACTCGGCCCAGCCGACGCTGGGGCGGCCCTGCGGCTGGCCGGGGTCGTCACCGATGGTCGGTAGAGTGCCAGCGGCGCTAGATGAAGACTAGGGGTTCAAATGGCACAGCAAGTTAAATGCGCTGTCTGTCACAAAAATTTCACGTTGGAAAATGGCGAAGATATCCCACAGCACGTCAGACGGCTAACCGGAAAATCATGCGAGGGCGTCGATTTCAAACCGATACGGGGCGTCCCTGACCCTCGGCCCAAGAAACTGCCGGACATCCCCAAGAAAAAACTACCGGACAGCAAGGAAGACCGCGAGATTAGCCTCAGGTGGAACGTTGGAGCGCCTGGAACCGGCCGCCGTCGCTAACTCCGAGGATTAGCCATCGACCTGGTTAAGAAGGCCGACCCGTGATCCGACAAACCATAATGTCGGGCGGACCTTCGATCACCCACGGCGCGCCGCCGCCGTCCACCGGGCCAGACCTCAATCTGTGGATCTGTTTGTAACTGCCGTCTTCCTGTTGTGTTGCACTGAATTCAGCAGCCTCGACGCGGAACAGCTGCTCCCCGTTGCCGCGGTCCACGACCAACGTGTAGCCGGGCTGCACCTCCCCGATCGGGATCATCTGTCTGTCATATGTCATGAAGCTAAGGCTAGAAGCTGGCATCCGCACGTCGCTCCCCGGCTCGCCGTCTAACCCCTAAATTTGGGCACGCGACATTCGCCCTAGCCGGTTACTACCGGTATCGTGACATCGTTGTAACTCGACCAGGAGGTGACCCGTTGGCAAACCAGGCACCTGATGCATTAATGGTCCCCCCTGGCTACCCGTGCTCTACCTTCTTCGTCGATGAGAGCGCAGCCCGCGCGAGCAGCGGATCGTTCTTCGTAGTGGGTGCCGTGAAACTACGCAAGCCAGGCAAACTCTTGCGGGCAATCGAAGATATCCGCGACAAGTTCTCGCATGACAGCGAGTTCAAGTTCACCCGCATTTCAAGAGGAAAGCTAACGACTTACTACAAAGTGATCGACGCCCTCGAAGATTCCGACGCACATATCACGGCGTGTGTCGTTGATCGCTCGAAAGATCCCAACCCCTTTAACTGTCGAGACCCCGAATGGATGGTCCACGCACGCATCACAGCAAAGCTCCTTATCGGTAGCCTCAACTCACGGGAGCTAGCTAGTGCAGTACTCGACAGGAGGACTACGCCAGCAGGGATCGCCTTTGACGACACTGTGAGATCCATGGTTAACCAGCGCCTTCGCAGTGTCGGGCTGGTATCAGCAATATGTGCCGATTCCGTCTGCACTGACGGACTTCAACTAGCCGATCTGGTCGCTGGCGCAGTCGCACACCAGCGACGCGCCGACTCATCAGCAAACAGCCATAAAGGTCGAGTGGCAGCGCGCTTGGCCGCTGCGTTCGGCGTCGACACGTTCGGTTCAGATCAACGGACCGACCGCGTGAACGTCCTAACCCACGGTAGTCGCCACCACGCACCAGACGCCCCGATAGTTGAGTTGCGACACGCCGCGCGGTAGCGTGGTGTTTGCGGTAAGAGCTTCGGGCTCTCAGCCGTGCGTTGTGGTAAGAGCTTCGGGCTCTCAACTGCAAGGCGAACAGGTGGGATAGAACCCACCGAACACACAAACTCTGCACGGGCGTCGAGGTCATCCTCGGCGCCCGTGCGCTTGTTCAACCTGCCCCCCAGGCGCCAGCACCCATAACGTCCCAGCGGCGCCACGCCAACTGTGTTGGATCGGCAGCCGTCGAACGTTCCGCCCTGGACCGGAGTCAGCTCAGCCCGAAGCGCGGCATTCCCCACGGCCAGTGTGGCGCTGATAGGAACGGCATGGCAGCCGCCGTCATATACCCAACATGTCGATCAAGCCGTGCTTCGGCACATCAGCCGGCACCGCCCGGTCACCTGACAGCAGCACCCAGCCGGGCCGCGCACCGGGCACATACCGGGACGGCAACACCACCTCGGCGCCAGCCTCAACCCCAGTGGCTGTGACAGCCTGACTTGGCCCCGGGTGGACGGTTTGAAGTGGCTCCACCTGTGTGGTCGCGGGTGTGCTGTTGTGACGGTCTGATCTGGCCCCGTCTTCACGA